>NZ_BAAAWD010000023.1:0-9871 GCF_039534895.1 Streptosporangium longisporum
GCCCGCCGATGTACCCCAGGAAAGGACCCGGTTGCGGGCGAGGATCAGCACGCCGCGCCGCGAGAGCCGCTGCCGGTGGGTGTAGAGCAGATAGGCGGCCCCGGCCCGGTGCAACCCCACCGCGGTCTGCGGTGCCGGCGCACCCCTGGACGCAGATCGACTCTCAGGCCGGGCGCGGACCAGCTCGTCCTGCTCGCGGCTGGATGGTGGACCACGATGTCGCCGCATCGGCCCGGACCCGGGGCCGTTCGATACTCGGCTGCCACGTCCGGCTCGCCACCCCAGCCGTCGCTCCCGCCTCTCCCGGATCCTCCCCGGTGCCCTGGCGTCATCGAGGAGCTCGTCCTACGAAGCCGGTCAGCCGCCACCGGCGTCCGGCGACCAGCCGAAACGACGCCGTACGGACCACCCCGCGCGGGTTCGCGGGCGCATCGCCCGGTAGAACGCGGTGGAAGGACCGGGGGGCACGCCAGTCGATCACCATCGGCTGCCGTCCGGGACCACCGGCATAGAGTTGGCCGCCGGCCGATCGATGTGATGTCCGATGTATGAGTGTAGTAGAGTAGCGCTGCCCGCCGTGCTCGGCCCGGAAGACGGCGGGGCCGAAGTCAACGGGGCCGAACCGACAAAACCCGGCCGTCCGGTCGTTCCTCCAGCTCCTTGGCCTGGGGCTACTGCGTCTTAGCCCAGCTCTCGGCGCTTGTATGTAGCGGTTCGCCCGCGACCCGCCTCGCCGACGACGACCGTTCAACAGTGCCCCGTCTCGTCATCCGCGACGGCCGCCCTCGCACCTCCGCAGGTAGGCCGCTCGACGTCGAGTCCGTCGCGAGTCGTCGCCGCAGTCCACCCGTCGATTTCCCTGTCGAGTCGGTCTCGTCGGGCCCGCCGCCCGGGTCCGGCACCGGTCATCCGCATCACCCCCTAAGTGTTAACTCGGTAAATAATAACCGAGTTACCGCCTGTAGGCTGGAACGTCGTGACAGGGCTCGTGAACGCCAAGAGACGGCAGGAAGTCTGCGTAGACGATCTCGGCGTACGGCCGTCTCGCTCTTCCTGGAGCGGGGGGTTCGAGAGGTGTCGGTCGTTCGGAGGGGTCGCGGCGGTCGGCTGAGGTCTCCAAGCGACGCTTGTTCAAGTACTTCCCGATCAAGGGAGGACCGTCCTGACCGCATCTCCGACCATTCGGGCGAGGCCGCCCGGTTCGTGCGGACGGAGACGGGGCCAGGCGGCCGCTGGAGGGCTGGCACCGGCACTTCCTGGCCGGTCTGGAACGGTCGGGACCCCGTGACGGGGCTCCTCACGACCATCCGAGTGCTCGCTACCACCGGGATGGGTCTTCACCACGCCCGCCATGGCGGGCGCGGGTCTTCCGGTACATGGCCCTGGACGAGGAGGCGCTCGCCGTGGCGCTCACCGACGGGTCACCGACGACCTCACCGCCGCGCTCGTCGCCGGCAGGTGCTGACCGTGCAGCGGGTGCTGGCCCGGCGCAACTGGCAGGTGCTGGTGGAGGGGGAGACGGCCGAGCGGGCCCATCCCGCGGCCGTCGCCGCCGCCGACCACGCCTTCGCCCTGCTCCCGGCGATCGGCTGACCACCGCCGGCCCGGCCCGGCCCGGCCCGGCCCGGCGGTGCGGGGGCGGCGGCGCGTCCCCCGTGGGGGCGGGCGGCCCGTACGCGCCGCCCCGCCGTGGTGCTCAGCCCGCGACCTCGGTGCGAGGTCGGCCGACCACAGGGTGTGGAAGGAGCCCTCGCGGTCCACCCGCTGGTAGGTGTGCGCGCCGAAGAAGTCGCGCTGCCCCTGGATCAGGGCCGCGGGCAGCCGCTCGGCGCGCAGCCCGTCGTAGTAGGCCAGCGCGGTCGCGAAACGGGGGCCGGGATGCCCAGCTCCGCGGCCTTGGACACCACCCGCCGCCAGGAGTCCTGCGCCAGGGTCAGCGCGTCGGCGAAGTAGGGGGCGGCGAGCAGGGTGACCGGCTTCTCCTCCGCCTCGTACGCCTCGCGGATGCGGTCCAGGAAGACGGCGCGGATGATGCAGCGCCCCGCCAGATCGTGGCCAGCGCGCCGAGGTCGACGGTCCCACGCGTACTCGGTGCTGCCGGCCCGGAGCTGGTCGAAGCCCTGGGCGTAGGCGACGATCTTCGAGGCGTACAGCGCCCGCCGCACGTCCTCGGCGAAGTCCTCGCCGAGGGTCCCGGCCGGCACGCCCGAGGGGCCGGGCAGGCCGCGCGCGGCGGCCCGCAGGTCCGCGTGCCCCGACAGGGAGCGCGCGAACACCGCCTCGGCGATGCCGCTCACCGGGACGCCCAGGTCAAGCGCGATCTGCACCGTCCAGCGGCCGGTGCCCTTCTGCTCGGCCCGGTCGGCGATCACGTCGACCAGCGGCGTACCGGTGACCGCGTCGACCTGGCGGAGCACCTCCGCGGTGATCTCGATCAGGTACGAGGACAGCTCGCTCCTCGTTCCACTCGGCGAAGATGTCCGCCAGCTCCGCCGGGGTCCGGCCGAGCCCCTGCCTGAGCAGGTCGTAGGCCTCGGCGATGAGCTGCATGTCGGCGTACTCGATGCCGTTGTGCACCATCTTCACGTAGTGCCCGGCCCCGTCGGGGCCGATGTGCGTGCAGCAGGGCACACCGTCCACCTTGGCCGCGATGTCCTCCAGCAGCGGACCCAGCGCCTGGTACGACTCCTTCGAGCCGCCGGGCATGATGCTCGGGCCCGAGCAGCGCGCCCTCCTCCCCGCCGGAGACCCCCGCCCCGACGAAGTGCAGGCCACGCGCGCGCAGGTCGGCCTCACGCCGGCGGGTGTCGGCGAAATGGGCGTTGCCGCCGTCCACCAGCATGTCGCCCGGCTCCAGCAGGGGGGCGAAACTCCTCGATCACCGCGTCGGTCGGCGCCCCCGCCTTGACCATGATCAGAATGCGGCGCGGGCGCTCCAGTGCCGCGACCAGCTCCTCCGGGGTGTCACAGGGGACGAAGGTGCCCTCGTCACCGTGCTCCTCGATCAGTGCCTTCGTCCTGTACTGGGAGCGGTTGTGCACCGCCACCGCATGTCCGTGCCTGGCCAGGTTGCGGGCGAGGTTCGCCCCCATGACGGCCAGCCCTGTCCACACCGATCTGTGCCTGCGTCATTGAAAACCTCCAGCTCGGAGAAACCGGTCTCGTGACCGGAAAGCAGAACACGGCGGAATGCCGTGGGTGAATTCATCGAAAACCTGAGCGAATGATTCCGGACGTCACCACTGTCCATGACCT
Source organism: Streptosporangium longisporum (assembly GCF_039534895.1). Classification (NCBI taxonomy): domain Bacteria; kingdom Bacillati; phylum Actinomycetota; class Actinomycetes; order Streptosporangiales; family Streptosporangiaceae; genus Streptosporangium; species Streptosporangium longisporum. The sequence goes on from NZ_BAAAWD010000023.1 coordinate 3,256, forward strand.
ACGCGAACCACACGACGGGCGTTCACGTTCCGCTCCCGTCCAATTTTTCACGTCCGGTATCTCCGCCGTGCACCTACCCCAACAAAAGGCACCAAGAGGACATCGGGAACCGTGCCGGCCGGTGGACGGAGCGCTCTTCCGCGGCACCGTCCGCACCCGGTGGGAGCGGGGACGCACCTCGCCCGGCCCCGGGCCGGTCAGGTCCCGGGCCCCGCTCAGGCTGCGGGCCGCTCAGATTCCGGGCCCGCTCAGACTCCGGGCGGCTCTGGCCCCGGGCGGCGAGGGGTCAGCGGCCGAACCCGGACAGCGAGCTCTCCCGGCCGACGAGGCCGCCCAGGCACCGGTAGACCCGTACCCCGTCCTGGAACCGCGCCTGGGAGGGCGGCAAGCACCGTCCCGTGCCACCTGCTCTCCCGGTCGTTGCGCTGGTCGTGCATGGAGGCGAACATCACCGTGCCCGAGCAGACCTTCCTCACCGCCGGGTGATCCTCCAGGGAGGCCAGGTCGCCGATGCGCGTGCCCTGCGGCAACGGGGCGATCGCGTACGTCTGCCACGAGTGCGGTCGCCCGCAGTCGATCCGCCGGGCCGTGGTGTCGCCCGCGATCGAGACCAGGCCGCCCCAGCACTCCGCCTTCGCCGGGCACGCGGCCCCCGCCCCCGCCACCCTCGCGGCCGGGCAGCCCTGGGTGGACCGTGGCGATCCCGAACCCCTGGGAGGCGCCGGTGCTCGGGGCCGCGTTCTCGGCGCTCCCGGTGCTTCCGGGGTCCTTGGCGGCCTGGTCGTCCTCGGCGGCGCCGTTCTGCACCGCCGGGACGTCCGCCGGGGAGGTGGGCGGAGTCGCGGTTCTCCATGAAGATCAACCCGATCCCGACCAGCAGCAGGATCACGAAGGCCGCGGCCAGCGCGGCGAAGACCCGCACGTTGGACGGGGGCGTGTGCCGGCGACCGCCCCCGGAGCCCGGGTGTTCGACGTTCCCCTCAGGCCCGGCGACGTCGAGTGCGAGCGCGCCGGCGCACCCCCGGTGACGTCACGGACCACCGGTCCTGCGTACGCCGGTCCCGCGTACGATGCCCCCGGCGCGCGGCGGGGAGAACGCCTCGTGCCCCTCGGCGTAGGCCACCGGCCGGCCCGGAACGCGGCGGGACCGGGGTCGAGGCAGGGGGCGGGACGGGCGAGGCGACCGGCCCGCGGGGTGGAGGACCCGCCCGGGACGGACCGGTCCAGGCGCAGGTCGGTGAGGGCGTCGCGCAACGCGGACACCGACGGGGTGCGGAGCGCCGGGTCCGGCGTCATCGCCGCCCTGAGCACGGCGGTCAGCTCCGGCGGCACACCCGGGATCTCGGGGATCGGCAGCCGGTGCAGGGCCATGATGACCGCGATGTTGACCACGCCGCTCTCCGGGAACCGCGGAGGACGCCCCGAGAGCAGCGCGTACAGCGTGGCGGCCAGGGAGTACACGTCCCCGGCGGCCGACGGCTCGGTGAGCTCGAACGCCTCGGGCGGGGCGTAGGCGGGGGTGAGGGACTCGCGCGTCACCGACGCCTCGGCGCCCGAGGACGGCATGGTGGCCAGCCCGAAGTCGGAGAGCACCACGTTGCCGTACCGGTTGATCAGGATGTTGGCGGGCTTGATGTCCCGGTGCAGCACCCCGGCGGCGTGCGCGGCCGACAGCGCGTCGGCGATCCGGATGCCGATGTCGGCGACCTCGGCCGGAGGCAGCCGCTGCTCGGCCCGCATCCGGTCGAGCAGCGACCCGCCCGGGCACAGCTCCAGGACCATGTACGGCCGCCCGTCCGGCAGCACCCCGGCGTCGTAGACGTGGGCGACGTGCGGGTGACCGGACAGGGCGCCCGCGGAGGTCACCTCGCGCATGAAACGACGCCGGTCCCGCTCCGAGACCAGCACCCGGTTGTCCACCTTGAGCGCCACCTCGCGCTCCACCGCCAGCTGCCTGGCCCGGTAGACGATCCCGAAACCGCCCTGGCCGAGCACGCCGGACACCTCGTAGCCCGGCACCGCAAAGGCGCCTGCTTCGGCCACCTGCCACCTCCTGGAGACGACCGGCAGATTACCGGACATCGACGATGTGCCGGTGGAGAGCCCGGCCCTCGCGGGCTCTGGACCTCCCGTCCGGCGGGACGGCGGCCGTGCCGGGCGCCGTTCGCCGGATCCGGCCGAGCCGTCCCGAGCCGTCCCGAGCCGTCCCGAGCCGTCCCGAGCCGTCCCGAGCCGTCCCGAGCTGTGCGGAGCGTGCCGGGGCGTGCCGGGGCGTGCTGGGCCGAGCGTTCCGTCACCCCCGGCCGGGCGGCCGTGCGGGGTGCGCCGTCCCCGTCAGGTCCGGTCGAGCAGGCGCGCGGAGGCCGTCCGTCCCGGGCCGGCGGCGTGCTCGTCGTCGAGCCGCGCCAGCAGCGCGTCCCAGCGGGCACCGATGGTGCCGAGGTCGTAGCCCGCCGCCGTCCGCACGGCACCGGCACCGAGCGCGACGCGCAGCTCCCGGTCCTCGATCACCCGGCAGAGCGCCTCGGCGAGCGCCTCCGGCCGTCCCGGGGGGACGAGGAACCCGTTGTACCCGTCCCGGACGATCTCCCTGGGACCGTGCGGGCAGTCGAAGCTGACCACCGGCACCCCTTTGCTCATCGCCTCCAGGATCGTCATGCTGAACCCCTCGTGGCGCGAGCTGACCACGTGGATCGAGGCTCGCGACAGCTCCCGGCCGATCTCGGCCGAGCTGCCCATGAGCAGCATGCTCCCGGACAGACCGGCCTCCTTGATCCGGGCGCGCAGCTTGCGCTCGGCCTGGGTCCTGCCCCGCCCGTAGACGCGCAGCACCCAGTCGGGATGCGCCGTGGCGACCGGCTGCCAGGCCTTCACCAGCAGGTCGAAGCCCTTGGCGTGCACCAGCCTGCCGATGGCGATCACGACCTTCTCGTCCAGCTTCGAGACCTCTCCGGCGAGCGGGGGCACGGCGTTGGGAATGCGCAGCAGCATCCGGGGCGGCGGCCTCAGCGCCCTGCGGTAGCGCTCCAGGTCCCTCTCGGTGAGCGTGACGAAGGCGTCCAGCCTGCCGTAACGCCGCTTGATGAGCCGGACGACCCCGGGGGAGTGCATGTCGAGGGCCACGTGTTCCTGGCCGATGGTGATCACACCGGGTGGCGCGAACAGCGCGGTGATCAGGTTGAACCCCGGCCGGGTGGAGATCACCACGCCGGTGCGCATGGACCGCAGGAACCGGACCGTGCGCAGGTCCGTCAGGAGCGAGAGCGCCCGGTAGGCGTTCTCCCCCCCGCGGGACCAGCACGCTCGGCACGCGCGCCAGCAGCGTCGCCACCATCCCCCGCGGCCGGGTCCTGTCGTCCAGGAACGACACCCGCACGCCCGGCGGGATCGGGAAGAACGGCTTCTCCGCGGTCCGGAGCACGCTGACGATCTCCACGTCGCGCTCGCGCGCCAGATGACCGGCCAGGTTCAGCACCGTCCTGATGGTGCCGCCCATCCCGTAGGCGTGCTGCAGCAGGATCCGGATCGTTCCCGTGGACGCGGCCGGGGCACGCCGAGCCCGCCTGGCGTTGAGCACCCGCAGCAGCAGGAACGCCGCCCGCAGGCCGATCCCGAGCGCTCTGCGCACTGCCCGCCTGCCCAGGCGCCCGACGCGCCGCGGCACGCCCGTCTCCCGGCGCGCGACACGGCGGGACACCGCCCGTCCCCGGTGCGCCGCCCGCCGGAGTGCCTCCGGTACGTGCCGTCCCAGGCGCCCTTCGCTCTCCCGAGTCTTCCCCGACATGTTGAGAACCCCCCGCCGGTCTCGCCCTGCCTGCGTCTCATTCCCCGAGCCGCCCACCCCAAAGCGTGCAGACCGGACACGAGGTCCATGCGGGGGCCCCGGCCTATGCTGTTCCCTCCGGACGAGGGGAGCGTGCCGTTCCCTCCGGGGGGGAGGGGAGCGGCGGTGGGCGGACGGGATCCGGATCGGCGGCGGGCACTGCTCGACGCCGCGGACCGGGTGATCCGGCGCGAGGGGCCCGAGGCGTCCATGGCGTCGATCGCCGCCGAGGCCGGGATCACCAAACCCATCCTCTACCGGCACTTCGGCGACAAGAGCGGGCTCTACCAGGCCCTGGCGAACCGGCACGTGCGCACCGTGACCGGCCTGCTCCGCCCGGAGTTCGACCGCGCCGGGACCGACCTGCGCAGCCGTGCCCGCACCACGATCGACGCCTACCTGAAGATGATCGCGGCCAACCTGAACCTCTACCGTTTCCTGTTCCACCGCGCCGGGGCCGAGGACAGCCGTACCCACTCCCAGATGACCGCGATCGTGCGCGGCCTCGGGGAGGAGATCGGCACGGTGATCGCCGCCGAGGGAGCCGTACCCGACCCGGTCCGCGCGCAGGTGCTCGGGCACGCCTTCGTCGGCATGGTCCAGGCCACCGGTGACTGGTGGCTGGAGCACCCCGAGGTGGACCGGGCCGAGGTCGTCGAAGGGCTGGTCACCGTGATCGTGGCGACGATGTCGGCCACGCTGCCGCGCTGACCGCTTTTTCCGCCGTGCTCCTGCACGGTCCGGCCCCTCGTCTCCCCGACGGGGTCTTCTACGGGCGAGGCGCCTGTCAGGTTCCACGGGTGAGGCGCTTGTCAGAAAGACGTCTTCCATGGGCGAGTTCTACGGGCGAGGAGCTTGGCAGGGCGACGCGGGGCCGCCGGTCCGTGCCCCTACTCGCCGAACCGGGACAGGCGTCCGCGGGTACGGGCGTGCCGTAGCGCCCACGCGAACAGGGCCAGCGCGCCGACGAGGTAGACGGCGTCGAGCAACGTCGCCCAGGCCAGGCTCTGCCACGGAACGGCGCCGCCATCCAGGACCGTCCGCATCCCGGTGAAGACATGGGTGGCCGGAAGGAACTCCGCGACGACCCGGAGCGGAGCGGGAAGCGTCTCGACCGGGTAGAAGATCCCCGACAGCGGTTGCACGACGAAGACCAGCGACCAGGCGATGACCTGGGCGTTCTGACCGAAGCGCAGCACCGCGCAGATTCCCACCAGGCCCAGGGACCAGCCCATCACCAGCAGCAGCGCCATGAACGGGACCAACCCCGCGCCCATGCTCGTGATGCCGAAGCCGTAGAGGGCGAGAGCCATCACCGAGATGAACGCGACGGCGAAGAGGACCTTGCTGAACGAGAACACGATCAGCCCGATCACGTACTCGACGTTGGAGAGCGGGCTCACCTGCACGTTCAGTAGATTCCTGCTCCAGATGTCCTCCAAAAAGGCGATGGAGATCTCGTTGCTGGCCTTCTGGAGCACCTGCCACAGCAGGACCGCGCCGAGCAGGAAGGTGGCGACGAAGGGCACCCGCTGCGACTGCAGGAAGACCGTGACGAAGCCCCAGACGGTCAGCTCGATCATGGGCCAGAAGATGATCTCGAACATCCGGACCGGGCTGCGGCGAAGCGCCGCGAGGTCACGGAAGACCACCCCGCTGATCCGCCGCCTGCGGGCGGCCATGCCGAGCGGGGGAAGGGTCGCCGTCATGGTCGCGCCACCCCCCGTCATGAGCGTGCCACCTTGAGAAAGACCTCCTCGAGGTTCTCCGCCCCGTAGACGTTCGTGAGCTCGGCGGCACTGCCGCTGGCCACGATCCCTCCCTGGGACATGAAATGGATCCGGTGGCACATCCGTTCCACCTCCTGCATGTTGTGCGACGTGATGAGCATCGCCCGTCCGCTCTCCGAGGCCACCCGGACGAGCAGGTTGCGGATCCGGTCCCCGGCGTCGGGGTCGAGGTTGGCGGTGGGCTCGTCCAGGATGAGCAGGCTCGGCTCGTTGATCAGGGCCTTGGCCAGCTGTACACGGGTGCGCTGGCCGGAGGAGAGCTCCATCACGCGGCGCCTGCGCAACGGGCCCAGGTCCAGCAGCTCGACGACCTCCTCGACCCTGGCCCGGGGCCTGCGCACGGCGTACAGCCGGGCGAAGGCGGCGAGCACCTCCCGCACCTGCAGGACACCGGGGAGATCGACATAGCTCGCCGCGAAGTTGATCTGGCTGAGCACCTCGGTCCGGTGGCGGTCCAGATCCAGGCCGAACATGCGGATGCTGCCGCTGTCCGGTGTGATCAGCCCGAGGAGCATGTGCAGTGTCGTCGACTTGCCGGCACCGTTGGGACCGAGCAGCCCGACGACCTCGCCCTTGCCGACGGTGAGGCTCACCTCCCGCACGGCGGTCACCGAGCCGAACCTCTTCGCGAGCGCCAGAGCCTCAAGAATCACCACCAGGCAAGCGTGCGGTTCGCCGGCCGGACGGGGCAATCGGTTTTCGCCGCCGGTGAGGCGCCCGACGCGGTCTTGATTTGACGATGTGGTTCGAGGTTCATAAGCTTCACGGACCCGAGGGAGACGGCGTTGACGCCGGGCCTCGGAACCCTCACTGACGATCTCAACCTCCACAGGGCTTCGGTTCTGGAAGAGGGCGATTCGACATGAATCGGACGAGGTAGTACAGTAAGGGATTCCCCCGAAAAGGGGACGTCTGAATTCCGGAAGACCAGCTTGATCGGGTCGGTTTGACACGAAAAAGCGGGGCTGAAAGAATAAGGGCATAACGAAAGAACAAAAAGAAT
>NZ_BAAAWD010000024.1:0-113069 GCF_039534895.1 Streptosporangium longisporum
GGCTCGGCGTGCTGACCCGCACCTGTCCCCAACTGCGGCAACACCGCGGCCCAGATCCTGACCAAGCGGGTCACCAAGTTCAGCCTGTTCTTCATCCCGCTCTTCCCGGTCCGGACCCGGTACGAGACGCAGTGCACGTTCTGCGGCGCCGCCTACGGTGTCTCCAGGAGCGAGGCGGACCAGCTGGCGGTGCGCTGAGCCCGGCCGCCCGGACCGCTTCCCCGCCCTGGGCGCCCACGCCGGCGACCCGATCGTCGATGATGGGCGGACGTCACCGCGCGCCCGGGCCGGTCCGACCGTCGAAGGGCTCGCCCGGCACGCCCCCCTCGCTTCAGGAGACCGTGTGAAGATCACCTGGGACGGTGCCCTCGCCTGGCGGATGAACAGGCAGATGCTGGAGAGCCCCGAGACCGACGACCCCGTGGCGATCGTGAGCCGCCTGTGCGGCGTACAGGCGCAGGTCGCCTCCTCCGCCAGGACCGCCGTGGGGGTCCGGCAGCGCGAGCCCCGGCGCGGAAGCGTCGACGAGGCGCTGGCGGACAGGCGGCTGGTGAAGACCTGGGCGATGCGCGGGACGCTGCACCTGCTGCCCGTCGAGGAGGCCACCGCCTACCTGAGCCTGCTGGCGGCGACCCGGAGCTGGGAGAAGGCGTCCTGGCAGCGCACCTTCGTCACCAGGGACCGGCTGGAGGCCATCGGCGAGGCGGCCCGTCACGCCCTGGACGGCCACGTGCTCACCCGCGAGGAGCTGACCGCGCAGGTGATCGGCAAGACCGGTGACGAGAGCATCGCCGAGCACCTGCGATCGGGCTGGGGCGCCGTGCTGAAGCCGCTGGCCTTCCAGGGGGTGCTCTGCCACGGGCCGTCCGACGGCGCCACGGTCACCTTCACCCGGCCCGACACCTACCTGCCCGCGTGGCGCGGCCCGATGGACCCCGCCGAGGCCGCCGGGATCGCGATCCCGGCCTACCTGGCCGCCTACGGGCCCGCGCCGATCGAGGGCTTCGACCAGTGGCTCTACCGCGGCACCCTGAGGAAGGCCGACCTGCGCGCCTGGGTCGCCGCGCTGGGAGACCGCATCACCACGGTCGAGATCGAGGGCCGGACCGCCTACGTGCGGGCCGAGGACCTCGACGACCTGGGTGCGGCCACGCCCACGGACACGGTCCGCCTGCTGCCGGCCTTCGACCAGTACGTGCTGGGCCCCGGAACCAGGGAGACCACGGTCGTGCCCTCGTCCCGGCGCGGCGAGGTCAGCAAGGCGGCCGGGTGGATCTCGCCGGTGGTGGTGAGCCGGGGCCGGGTCTGCGGCACCTGGGCCGCCGAGGAGGACGTCCTGTCGGTCACGGTGTGGAAGGAGTGCGACGTGCCCCGCAACGGGCTGGAGGCCGAGCGCGACCGTCTCGGCGTCGTCCTGGGACGCGACCTCACGCTGAGCGTCCGGACCGGCTGACGCCCGGTGCCCGGCCCGCCGTTCGGCAGCGGGCCGGGCATCGAGGACCGGGGATGGAGCGGGCCGGGCTCAGCCGGTGCGGCGGATCCGGATGCCGTGGGCGTCGGCGCGCTGGACACCGGAGGAGTCGAGGTTGGAGATCGGGATCAGGCCCTCGACCTTGCCCTGCTTGCCGTTGCCGTTCAGCTTGATGATGAGCATGCCCGGGTTCGTCCCGTGCGAGGAGTGCGGGTCGCCGGAGAGCGGGTTCGGCCCCCGCGTCGAGGCGAAGGCCCACTTCTCGTCGGGCGAGACCGCGAAGAGGTCGACCGTCGGGTCCGCGCTGAACGGGGAGGTCAGGTCGACGGTGCCGACGTGGGCGCCGCTCGTGCCGTTGAAGACCTCGGCGACGTTGGCGTCACGGTCGCCGACCCAGACGTGGCGCTCTTCGCCCGCGACCAGCACGCCGTGGGCGTCGCGCTCGGGCGAGTCGTCGTCGAAGAGCCGCTGGACGGCCGGGGTGTTCGGCGAGGCGATCGACGAGTAGCCGCTCATCGGCAGCCGGAAGACGCTGAACTGGTCGAGGTTGCCGTGCACGCCGCCACCGCCGTTCCCGAAGACGGTTCCCGCCGCCTCGATGAAGCCGCAGCCGTTGGCCGGGACCTGGGTCACGTCGTACTCCCCCACGATCGACATCGGCGTGGTGCGCCAGTCGACCACCAGCAGCCCGCCGCCGCGGAGGCTGACGAAGACCGGGCCGTTGTCGGAGGCGATGAACGGGCAGATCGGCGCGTTGTCCGGGCGGATGGCCGGGGCCTGGCAGGGCAGGCCGTTCGGCGTGGTGCACCCGGCCATGTCCAGCGTGGCGGCCGGTTGCGTCGTGAAGACGCCGGAGGCGTAGTCGGTGGTGATGCGCTCCAGCTTCTTGCCGTTCTGGTTGGCGACGATCAGGTACCTGTCGTCCTCGGTGGGCCAGACGGCGTGGGCCTGCCGGGCCCCGCCCGCCCCGGGTTCGGTGCGCAGGCAGGCCAGCGGGGCGCGGGTGGCGGCGTTGAAGACGACCACGTGGCCGCTGGCGACGAAGGCGAGCGCGGCGTGGGTGTCGGCCTTGTTGAAAACGATCATGTGGGGGCGTACCGGGACGCTGCCGGTGCTCGCCAGGCAGAGGGCGGAGGTCGCGCCGCCGAGGTCGATCACGTGCGCGGGCCGGGCTGCCGACAGCCGCGTGGTGACGTCCGGCGCCGGAGTACACGTGCACGGCGCCGCCGTGGGCCAGCCCCGGGCTGTTGGACTGGTCGACGAGCCAGATCTCGTACGCATCCTTGGCGACCGTGCCGGTCGTGCCGGTCGTGCCGGTCGCGCCGGTCGTGCCGGTCGCGCCGGTCGCCGCCTGTGACCCCGCGGCTCCCAGGACGAGCGACATAAGCACCGCGACGACCGCGGCTCCCCACTTTCTCATGCACCCTCCACGAGCGCTCCGGCCGGGCTTCCCCCGCATCACTGTCGAACAGATGTTTCCCACTTTTATCGCTTCGTCAGTAAAAATCACGAAATTACGGACTTATGAAACAAAGGAGTATGGAGCGTTCTACGGGCCGGGAGAACGGGGAGGGTGCGAAAGATGGCGTCGTCCGGTGAGAGCCGACGACGAGGGGCGACGGAACATGTCGTACACGTATCACCGAGCTCATTTCCCGCCCTGCGGGACCGGCCGTCCTCGACCGGCCGAGGGCAGGACGGGACGGCACGGGGAGTGAAACGTTCAGGACCACCGGCCTCGCGCCGATCGGACGGCGACGCCGGGCGGCCTCGGCCCCCACTCCGTATTCTCGCTGGTGGAAGGGCCGATGTCCTTCGCGGGAGGATGCGCTGCCGGTGGGTCACCGCATCCGCGCGGAGGCGAGACGCCAGAAACCTTTCAGTCGCGTCCTTGACAACTTTCGGCCCCTTTCCCACACTTGGTTGCCGGGCGGGACCCACCACCGTCGCACGATTGTTAACGCAAACATACCGTGATCGCTCATCTCGGGCCGACGACGGTCGTCGCGGCGATCACGTCCGGGACGGTGACGGCGAGAAGGAGATCCCGTCGTCGGGCCGAGCACGCAGCGGGACGAACAGCCGTAGCAACCATTGAGCCGCCTCGGTCGGACCGGCCCCACCTGCCGGCAGCGTCCGGACGGCACGATCTCGGGAGGGTCCGTGACACGGATCGTCATGGCAATCGCTCTTCTCGGCGCATCACTGGCGGCCGTGAACGGGCAGGGCGCGGCAGGGCAGGTCGCGGCCCGCGCCGGTCATCACCGTTTCGGACGGTGTGCGCTACCAGGAGATGGACGGCTTCGGCGTCTCCACGGCGTTCCGCCGGGGTGAACTGCTGCGCAACCTGTCGACGGCGCAGCAGAACGACGTCTTCCGCCTGTGGTTCGACCGCGAGACCGGCGCGGGGCTCAGCATCCTGCGCCTGGGCATCGGCGCCTCGCCGACCGGCAGCCCGTACGACAAGATGGTCTCCATCCAGCCGCAGAACCCGGGTGGGCCCGACGCGCCGCCGAGGTACGTGTGGGACGGCGACGACGGCGCCCAGGTGTGGACGGCCAAGGTCGCCCAGTCGTACGGCATCAAGCGTTTCTACGCCAACGCCTGGAGCGCCCCCGGCTACATGAAGGACAACGGGAGCGAGAACAACGGCGGCACCCTCAAGCCCGAGTGGCGCGCGGCCTACGCCCGGTACCTGGCGCAGTACACGAAGTTCTACGCGCAGGAAGGCATCAAGATCACGGACTTGGGGTTCACCAACGAGCCCGACTACACGTCGACCTACGAGTCCATGCGCTTCACCCCGGCCCAGGCCGCCGCCTTCGTCAAGGTCCTCGGCCCGATCGCGACCGACGTCAAGCTCGCGTGCTGCGACGCCTTCGGCTGGGACCAGGCCAAGGCGTACACCAACGCCATCGAGGCGGACCCCGAGGCCCGCCGCTGGGTGTCCACCTACACGGGTCACACCTACGCCAGCCAGATAACGAGCCCGCAACCCGGGAACAAGCGCACCTGGATGTCGGAGTGGGGCCCCGACGGGAGCACCTGGAACGAGAGCTGGTACGACGGGAGCAGCCAGGACGGCTTCACCGTGGCCCAGGCCATCCACCAGGCCCTCACCGTCGGCAACGTCAGCGGTTACCTCTTCTGGCTGGGGGGCTCCTCGGGAGCCACCCGGGCGCTGATCCAGATCGACCCGGCGGCGCGGACGTACCGCGTGTCCAAGCGGCTGTGGGCGATGGCGGCGTACAGCCGGTTCATCCGGCCGGGCGCGGTCCGGCTCGGCACGTCGACGGGCAACTCGTCGCTGAAGGTGTCGGCGTTCCTCAACTCCGACGGATCGAAGGTCGTGGAGGTGCTGAACACCGGCACCTCGGCCGTCACCTGGGACGGCCTGCAGGGCGGCACCACCGCGTACGTCACCGACAACTCCAACTCGCTCACGCGCGCGCCACGGTCACGGGCGGTGCCGTCACCCTCAGGCCGCGCTCGCTCACGACCGTCGTGATCGACGCGCCGACCCCCCACTCCCACGCCGACGCGCCTACTCCCACGCCGACCCCGACGCCGACCCCGACTCCCACCCCCACGCCGACGCCGACGCCGACGCCGACGCCGACGCCCGTCCCCGGTGGATGCGCGGCGACGATCCAGACGACGAACGCCTGGGGCGGTGGCTTCCAGTCCAGCGTCACCGTGCGTGCCGGCGCCGGTGCGATCAACGGCTGGGCGGTGGGCTGGACCTGGCCCGGCTCACAGTCCATCACCCAGCTGTGGGGAGGCGTGCGGTCCGGCTCGGGAGCGAACGCCACCGTCCGGAACGAGACCTGGAACGGCCAGCCTCGCCGCCGGGGCCACCCACCACGTTCGGATTCACCGCCAACGGAACCGCTGTCACACCGGTACTGACATGCGAGGCCTCCTGACCTGACGACGGCGCCCCGCTCCCCCGCGCAAGGGGAGCGGGGCGCCGTCGTGTGCGGTGAAAACCGAGTCGCGGCCCTGCCGCCGATCACCCGGGAAAACGATCAGGTCCGCCGGGGTTGGACATCCCGCGCATGCCATGAAAGCCGTCAAAGAGATCTCGAAATGTTTCGGTACGTCGGCCAAGATTTGATCATGAAAAGGAAGCTTTCATCGGTCGATCCCGGACTCGATCGGCAGAGCGAGCTCAATGAACAGGCACAACGCTCCCTCGATGAATTCTTTTCAAGATCATATTACCGATACATTTCTGAAAGTTGTTGACAGTTCGACGGGCCAAATCCACACTCTCACCATCGACAGCCCCTGACCGCCATTGGTCAGGGGCACCCACCACGCGGGCCTGGCCCTCCGGTCGCCGACCGCCCGACGACCGGCCGGCCTGCCGCGGTGCACCACTTCCCACGCACGGTGGACCTCACCGGCCCCACCGTGGCCACCACCGGCCCCGCCGGTCGTATCACGCCGTCTGCCCCAGCGCTCACGAGGAGGAAGCACGACATGAACACTGCCCCCGCCCCCCGGAGGGGCCGCGGACGTGGCGGCACCAGGCTGCTCGTCGGCCGTGTCTGCGCCGTGGCGCTGGCCATGGCCCTGGCGGTGCTGCCCGGTCCCGCCCACGCGGCCGTCACCACCAACCAGACCGGCACCAACAACGGTTACTTCTTCTCGTTCTGGACCGACAGCCAGGGAACCGTCTCCATGGAGCTGGGATCCGGCGGCAACTACAGCACCTCGTGGAGGAACACCGGGAACTTCGTCGCCGGTAAGGGCTGGAGGACCGGCGGACGCAGGACCGTGGACTACTCGGGCAGCTTCAACCCGTCCGGCAACGCCTATCTCACCCTCTACGGGTGGACGAGGAATCCGCTCGTGGAGTACTACATCGTCGACAACTGGGGCACCTACCGGCCCACCGGGACGTACAAGGGCACGGTCACCAGCGACGGCGGTACGTACGACATCTACCAGACGACGCGGGTCAACGCCCCCTCCATCGACGGCGTCAGGACCTTCAACCAGTACTGGAGCGTCAGGCAGTCGAAGAAGACCGGCGGGACCATAACCTCCGGCAACCACTTCGACGCCTGGGCCCGCAACGGCATGAGCCTGGGCAACCACGACTACATGATCCTCGCGACGGAGGGTTACCAGAGCAGCGGGAACTCCAACATAACGGTCGGCGGCTCCTCCGGTGGCGGTGGAGGCGGTGGTGGAGGCGGCGGGGGCGGCGGTTGCACCGCGTCGCTCTCCGCGGGAGAGCAGTGGAGTGACCGCTACAACCTCAACGTCTCGGTCAGCGGTTCGAGCAACTGGACCGTCACGATGAACGTCCCCTCCCCCGCGAAGGTCCTCTCCACCTGGAACGTCAGCGCGAGTTATCCCAGTGCCCAGGTGCTGACCGCCACGCCCAACGGCAGCGGCAACAACTGGGGCGTGACGATCCAGCGCAACGGCAACTCGACCTGGCCGACGGTCTCCTGCAGCGCGAGCTGACCCCGGCACATCCGGAACACCGCGCCGGCGGCGTGGCGGTCCCCACCGCCGCGCCGTCGGGCCGCCGCGCGCCGTCGGGCCGCCGGGCCGGTGCGGCGCCTCAGACCGACGCGGCGCGCACGGTCAGCACGTCCGGCAGGTGGCCGGCCACCGGGAACCAGCTCTCCCCGTCGTCCCAGGAGCCGTACACCTCGCCGTCGCGGGTGCCGAAGAACACCCCTCCGGCCGAGGCGCACATGGCGTCGCGCAGCACGGCGGCGTGGACCGGCCCGGTGGGCAGCCCCCGGTCCAGGGCCCGCCACGATCCGCCCGCGTCGTCGCTGCGGAAGACCCGGCAGCGGTGGCCCACGGGCGTGCGGTCATCGTCGCCGTGGAGCGGGAAGACGTAGAGCGTGTCGGGCCGATCGGGGTGCACGACCAGCGGGAAGCCGAAGTCGGAGGGAAGGCCGCCCCCGATGGACGTCCAGGAGTCGCCGAAGTCGTCACTGCGGTAGACGCCGCCGTGGTGCTGGAGGAAGAGCCGCTCGGGCCGGGAGGGGTGCATGTCCACCTTGTGCACGCACTGCCCGAACTCCGGGTACTGCGCGCCCTCGGGAAGGAACGGGGCGCGGATCCCCCGGTTGGCCGCCTCCCAGGAGACGCCTCCGTCGCCGGTGCGGTAGACGCCGGCCGCGGAGACCGCGACCACCAGGGTCTTGGCGTCACCGGGGTGGGACAGCACGGTGTGCAGGCAGAGCCCGCCCAGACCGGGTTGCCACCGTGACCGGTGCGGGTGGTTCCACAATCCCTCCACCAGCTTGAACGTGGCGCCGCCGTCCTCGGAGCGGAACAGCGCCCCCGGCTCGGCGCCGGCCCAGACCACCTCCGGCTCCGACGGGGAGGGCTGGAGCTGCCAGACACGGGTGAGCGTCGCCGCGGTGGCCTCGGGAAAGGCGATCGGGACGGCGGAACCCTCCTGCCAGCTCTCGCCGAGGTCGTCGGAGCGCAGCACGGACGGGCCGAAGTGGCCGTACTCGATCCCGGCGAGGATGCGGGGCACCGGGCCGCGGGTGTCGATCGCGACCGAGGGGACCCCGACGGTGGAGAACCGGACCGGATCGACCTCGAACGGGCCGCCGCCGGAGGAACGGGCCAGGAACAGGCCCTTGCGAGTGCCGATCGCGAGAAGCACGCCGCGCATGCCCGTCTCCCTCCGTCTTCGCCTGCCCTGATGTCCTGCCCGCGGGGTGACGTCGGCCGCCTTCGCCGGCACGCGCACCCCGGATTCGAACCTATGTTCCACCGGTACGCCCGTCAAGGAAGATCACGGCGTGTCGCGCCGCAGGTGACCGGCCCGCCGGGCCCGCCGGATCCGGGATCCGGGATCCGGGACGGGATCCGGGGCGGGGACGGCCGCTATATTGGCGCGCATGAACGCGCTGGTCAGGAGTCCCCTGGGGCGGAGCGGCCCGGCCGTGACGCCGGTCGGCCTGGGGCTGGCCGCGCTCGGCCGTCCCGCCTACATCACGCTCGGCCGCGCCGAGGACCTCGGCGCCGACCGCGACGTCCCCGCGATGCGGGCGCGCACCTGGGCCGTGCTCGACGCCGCGTGGGCCGCGGGTGTGCGCTACCTCGACACGGCGCGCTCGTACGGGCGCGCGGAGGAGTTCCTCGCGGGCTGGCTGCGGGAGCGCGGGATCGCCCCGGACGCGGTCGCGGTCGGCTCCAAGTGGGGGTACGCCTACGTCGGCGGCTGGCGCATGGACGCCGAGCGGCACGAGGTGAAGGAGCTCACCGCCGACCGGTTCACCGTCCAGCTGGAGCAGACCCGCGTCCTGCTCGGTGACCACCTGTCGCTCTACCAGATCCATTCGGCGACGCTGGAGAGCGGCGTTCTCGACGACGAGGACGTGCTCGGCCGGCTGCGCGCGCTGCGGGCCGAGGGGGTGGCGGTCGGCCTGTCGACGAGCGGGCCGCGCCAGGCCGAGACGATCGACCGCGCGGTCGGCATCGGGCTCTTCGACACCGTGCAGTCGACGTGGAACCTGCTGGAGCGCTCGGCCGGTGAGGCGCTCGCGCGGGCGCACCGGGCGGGTCTGGGCGTCATCGTCAAGGAGGGGGTGGCGAACGGGCGGCTGACCGCCCGCGCCGCACCGGCCGCGCTCACGGCCGCCGCGCGCGAGCGGGGCGTCACCCCGGACGCGCTCGCGCTGGCGGCCGTCCTGGCCCGCCCGTGGGCCGGGACGGTGCTGAGCGGCGCGGTCTCGGCCGGGCAGCTGCGCGACAACCTGGCCGCGGTCGGCGTCGTCTGGGACGCCGGGCTCGACGAGCGGCTGGCCGGGCTGGCCGAGGAGCCCGGGAGCTACTGGGCCACCCGGGGCACGCTGCCCTGGAGCTGAGCCTTCGTCACCGTCAGCGGGGCGCGCAGAGCGAGGTGCGGTCGAGGCCGGCGGTCAGCTCGGGCAGGGAGCCGAAGACCTGGTCCGCCCCGGCCTCGCGCAGGTCCTCGACCGGGAACCCGCCGGTCAGCAGGCCGATGCCGGGGACACCCGCCTTGCGGGCGGAGACGAAGTCCCAGGACGAGTCGCCCACCATGACCCCGGAGGTCCCGTTGACCTTGTCCAGCGCCACCTTCAGCAGGTCGGGCGCGGGCTTGGTGGCCTCGACGTCCTCGGAGGTGGTCCAGGCCGCGCAGTGCGAGCGGCCGTCCACGAGGTCGAGGAAGCGCTCGACGTGCTGGGGCTTGCCGGACGAGGCCAGCACGACGGTGAACCCGCGCCTGCCCAGCTCGTCCAGGAACGCGGTGGCGCCCTCCAGCGGCCTGATCTCGTCGAGGAAGACGTCGAACTCCTCCACCCAGGCGTCCCGCAGGGCGTCGCCGTGCCGCCGCTCGACCTCGTCCCCGGCGACCGCCGCCACCAGCTGGTCCCCGCCCATGCCGATGTGCCGGTGGATGCGCCATAACGGCGGCCACACGTCGTAACGGCCGAACGCCCGGGACCAGGCCAGCGCGTGCTGATAGTTGGTGTCGACCAGGGTGCCGTCGACGTCGACGATCGCGGTGTCAGCCATGGGCAGGCTGTGCCCCGCCCGTACGGCGCTATTCCGGAGATCGTCCATGGAATCGGAAAAAGCTCTCCCGGACCGGACGCGCGACTCCGCGCGGTCCGCAGGTCGGCGAGGAGAGGCGGCGGCCGTGGCGTTCCGTGACGGGAGACATCACCTATGAAGTTTCGGTCATCTCCACCTTTACGGATATATCGACTCATATATACAGAATGAGCAATAAACACAATTTGCCACGTTCATCAGGCGTGTGATAGTTACCATCTTCCCTATTCCGCGCGAACACCTCACGAATGGACTCCACCCTCATGAGTACCGCTCGCGAATCCGACCGGCGAACCGTGGAGCTCGACACCGAGCATCCGCATTCGGCGCGCATCTGGAATTACTGGCTGGGCGGAAAGGACAACTACCCCGCCGACCGGGAGGCCGGGGACATGGTGGAGGGTCTCATTCCCGGCATCGTGGATTCGGCCCGCGCCGACCGGGCGTTCCTCGGCCGCTGCGTCCGCCACCTCGTCACCGAGGCCGGGATCCGCCAGTTCCTCGACATCGGCACCGGCCTGCCCACCGCCGAGAACACCCACCAGGTGGCCCAGCGGATCGCCCCGGAGTCCCGGATCGTCTACGTCGACAACGACCCGCTGGTCCTCGCCCACGCCCGCGCCCTGCTCACCGGTTCGCCCGAGGGCGCCACCGACTACATCGACGCCGACCTCCGCCGGCCGGGGCACATCCTGCGCGAGGCCGCCTCCACCCTCGACCTCGGCGAGCCGGTGGCCCTGATGCTGCTGGGCATCCTGCACCACATCGTCGACGACGACGAGGCGAGGGAGGTCGTACGGGAGCTGGTCGAGGCCGTCCCCTCCGGCAGCCACCTGGTGATCGCGCACGCCACCGCCGAGGTGCACGGCGACGCCATGCACGAGGCCATGCGGCGGTTCATGGAGCGGGGCGGGACGCCGATCGTGGCCCGCTCGCGCGACCACGTCGCCACGTTCTTCGACGGCCTGGAGCTGCTGGAGCCCGGGGTGGTCTCCTGCTCGCGCTGGCGCCCGGAGCACGATCTCCCGGGCGAGCCCGCTGAGGTCTCCCAGTTCTGCGGCGTGGCCCGCAAGCCCTGAGGGGGAGCGCCGGGCCCGGTGTGACGGGTGAGTTTCGGGTCATGACATGCGGGCATGTGGGACATGCCGATATGAACGCGGCATCAACACATCCTCAAGGCGCGGCCGTCTCGGCGCCGGGTCGCGTGAGCGATCCGTCCGCGGGCCGCGTCTCCCAGGGAGCGGAGGAGCCACGAACCCCACCCAGGATCCCGCCGCACCGGCTCCCGGTGCCGCGCTGCTCGTCGTCATGGGCGTGACCGGCTCGGGCAAGACCACCGTGGGCGCAGCTCTCGGCCAGCGCCTGCGGCTGCCCTTCGCCGACGCCGACGACTTCCACAGCGAGGCCAACGTCGCCAAGATGTCGGCCGGCATCCCGCTGGACGACGACGACCGGCTGCCGTGGCTGCGCGCCATCGGCGACTGGCTCGCCGACCACGTCGCCACCGGTGGCGTGGCCAGCTGCTCGGCCCTCAAGCGAAGCTACCGCGACCTGCTGCGGCAGGCCGCGCCGTCGGTCACCTTCGTCCACCTGCACGGCGACATCGACGCCGTACGGCGCAGGGTGGCCGGTCGTCCCGGGCACTTCATGCCCACCTCGCTGGTCGACTCGCAGTTCAGGACGCTGGAGCCCCTGGAGCCCGACGAGCGCGGGATGGTCCTCGACTTCTCGCTGCCCGTCGACGACCTCGTGGAGGCCTACCTCGACGCCGCGAACGTGACCGGCCGCGACCCGTCGTCCGCCGATCCGGCCGGACCCCGGAACACCGGCGAGCCCGGGAGCGCGCGATGACCACCGTGCTGGCCGTACTGGCCGCTCCTCCCCCCGCCCCGGCCGGCAGGCTCATCCCGGCGGCGCTCATCGGCATCGCGCTGATCGTGCTGCTGATCACGTACTTCAAGCTGCACCCCTTCCTGAGCCTGACCATCGGCTCGCTGGCCGTGGGAGCCGTGGCGGGCCTGTCGATGGCCGACACCATCTCCGCCTTCACCGACGGGTTCGGCAGCACGGCCGCCGGGGTCGGCACCCTCATCGCGCTGGGAGCGATGTTCGGCAAGCTGCTCGCCGACTCCGGCGGGGCCGACGAGATCGTGGACACGATCGTCGGCCGCTCCAGCCCTCGTTCGCTGCCCTGGGCGATGGCCGCGGTGGGCGCCCTGATCGGGTTGCCGATGTTCTTCGAGATCGGCCTCGTGCTGCTGATGCCGGTCATCTTCCTGGTCTCGCGCCGCTCCGGCGTCTCGCTGATCCGGGTGGGCATCCCCGCGCTCGCCGGCCTGTCGGTGATGCACGGCCTGGTCCCACCCCACCCCGGGCCGCTGGTCGCCATCGACGCCCTCAAGGCCGACCTGGGCATCACGCTGGGGCTGGGCGTGCTCATCGCCATCCCGACCGTCGCCATCGCCGGGCCGCTGTTCTCCAAGTACGCGGCCCGCTGGGTGGACGTCCCGGCGCCGGAGCTCTACGAGACCCGGCCCGCGGCCGAGGACACCCGCAGGCCCTCGTTCGGCGTCACCCTCGCCACGGTGCTGCTGCCCGTGGTGCTGATGATGGGCAAGGCGCTCGCCGCCATCCTCCTCCCCGAGGGGAACGCGATCCGCTCCGTCCTCGACTTCCTCGGCACGCCGCTGATCGCGCTGCTCATCGCCGTCATCGTGGCGATGTTCACCCTCGGTCTCGGCGCGGGCATGGACCGGAAGGCGGTCGCGAAGTCCCTGGAGCAGTCGTTGCCCCCGATCGCGGGCATCCTGCTGATCGTGGCCGCGGGCGGCGGTTTCAAGCAGACCCTGATCGACACCGGGATCGGCGGCCTCATCGCCACCTGGGTGCAGAACAGCGGCCTGTCGGTGCTGCTGCTGGCCTGGTTCGTCGCCGTGCTCATCCGGCTGGCCACGGGGTCGGCGACCGTCGCGACCGTCACGGCCTCCGGCATCCTGGCGCCGCTGGTCGCCAACCTCAGCGTCGGCGAGACCTCGCTGCTCGTGCTCGCCATCGGCGCCGGCTCGCTGTTCTTCTCGCACGTCAACGACGCGGGCTTCTGGCTGGTCAAGGAGTACTTCGGGCTCACCGTGGGGCAGAACATCAAGACCTGGTCGGTGATGGAGACGATCATCTCGGTGACCGGCCTGGTGTTCGTCCTGCTGCTCAGCCTGTTCCTATGACGCGCGCTCCCCGGCCTCCGGGCCGGGGAGCCGTACCGTGAGAAGGGGCACCTCGTGGCCCGGCGTCGCGCGGTGCGCCGGCAGGATCATCCGTCACCGCGCTTCGCGGAGCCGGAGGATGTACGTCGCGGTGAGCGCGACGGCACGGTCCTCGTCACGGGACAGCTCGGCGAGGGCCCGCGACGCCGTGGCCCCCGGGACGTCCGCGAGCGCCTGGGTCAGCCGTCGGCGCGCGGGCGGTTCCACACCCCCGTGGGCGAGGCGGTCGACGAGCCCGGTGGCGATCCGGTCCGCCAGCGCGGGACGGCTCGCCAGCGCCCCCAGGGCGTCGGCCGCGTCCACGTCGTTCGTCCCCTCGACGACGGTGTCGACGAGCACCGGGATCGCGTCGGCCACCCCCCGTGCCCCCAGCGCCAGGGCCGCGTACCTGCGCACCACGGGGTCGGGGCTCGCGAGGGCCTCGCGCAGCAGCGCGGTCGCCCGGTCGTCCGGGATCTCGGCGATGGCCCGGACGGCGCGCTCGCGCACCTCGGCCGAGGGTGAGCCGAGTCCCCTCGCCAGCAGCGCCGGGCCGTCGTCGCCCGACCGCGCCAGAGCCCAGCGAAGGGCCCCGGCGACGTTCGGGTCCGTCTCGCTCAGCGCCGCCTCGACCAGTGCCTCCACCGGCACCGCGGCCTCCTCGACCGAGGACAGGGCCGCGCGCTGCCGCCTGCCCGCGCTGGCCGACCCCAGCTCCTGCAGGAGCGCGACGATCTGCAGGACGTCCTCCCAGCCGGCCGGTTCCGCGGCGTCGATCCGGCGCAGCCGCGTGAGCAGCTCCGTCTCGGCCGCGATGCGCTCGCGCGTCCGGCGGATGAGGTCGTCGACGAGATCCGCGGGCGTGAAGGCGGGATCGTCGAGCGCGCGCCCGACGTCGCGCAGCGACAGCCCCAGGGAGCGCAGGCTCTCGATGTGGAAGATCCGCCGGATGTCCTCCTCGGAGTACTCGCGGTAGCCGGCGCCGGTACGACCCGTCGGCCGCACCAGGCCGAGCGTGTCGTAGTGCCTGAGCATGCGGGCACTGACCCCGGACCGCCGCGCCACGTCACCGATCAGCACTGGCCGTCACTCCTTCCGGCCGGTGTCGCCGAGGGCGACGACGCGCTTGGCCTCCTCGATCGCGAACGCGAACCCGGCCTCCGGGTCGCGCAGCAGCCGTTCCGTGGCGATCGCGTGCGCGCGTACGCGAGGGTCGGGATCCTCCGCGGCGGCGCGCAGGGTCGGCACGATCATCTCACCGAGCGCGACCAGTGCCCGGCCGAGGCTCAGCTGCGTGTCGCGTCCGCCGCGTCCGAGCTGTGCCGCCAGCGCCGCGGCCAGCTCGTGCTCCTCGCCCTCGGGCACGAGCACGACCGCCGCCCGCCACGCGCTCCGCGCCACCTCGTCGTCGGCGTCGGACAGGAGCTCCCGGGTGATCGCCGGCCACGCCCGCCGGTCCCCGATCTTGGACAGCGTGTGCAGCGCCTGGCTCCGTGCCTGCGCGCGCTCCGAGCGGAGCTCCCCGAGAAGACGCGGGAGCGTCAGGGAGGCCGGGTGCCGGGTGAGCGCCCAGGTCAGCATGTCGCGCACGTGGAACTCGGGTTCGACCGCGCACCGTTCGACGAGCGGGCCGACGAACCGCGGGTCGGGGGTCGTGCCGATCGCCATCGCCGCCCGCAGCCGCACCGACGCGCGGCCGTCCTCCAGCGCCCGGATCATGTCCGTGTCCTGTTCCTGCATGGTCATCGGGACCACCTCCTCGACCACAGTGAAGACCTTGTCACCGTGTCAGGGTCAAGCGTGTCCTCTGGTCCCCTGGCCTTCGGTCCCCGGAGCGGCCGGACCGGGCCGGTCAGCCCGGACGGTCAGCCCGGACGGTTGGCCGAGACCGTGTCGCGCAGGCCGCGCACCGCGGAGTCGACCCGCTCCAGGCTCTTCTCCTCGCAGAACGCCGGATCGGCGGGTTCCCGCCCGGCGCGGACGTCCCTGGCGAGGTCGTCCAGGCGACCGGCCAGAGCCTGGACCGCGGTGTCCGGGGGCGGCGGCGCGCCGCGCTCGGTCCGCGCGACCGTGGCGACGGTCGCGTTCGCCACCTGCTCCAGGGCGGTCATCGCGGGCATCCAGGTGGTGACGCGCCGGCTGACCACGGCCGGCTCGGTCATCGCCCGCTGGAACACCGTCCGCAGGTCGGCCAGGGCGTCGTACACCCCCCGGCGGAGCAGCGCCCTGCCGGTGTGCCCGGGGTCGAACGCGTGCCGGAGGTAGTTCGCGGTGGCCGAGACGGCGTCGGCGAACCGCGGCCCGACCGGCGCCTCCCAGCTGGTCGGCCACGGCAGGTAGCCCAGCAGCAGGACGATCAGGCATCCGGCCAGCGTGTCGACCAGCCGGATGACGCCCAGCCCGGGCCCCCCGCGGGTCAGCAGGTCCACCAGGAGCAGCACCAGCGGCGCCTGGAAGGCCGAGAGCAGACCCCAGTTGCGCTGCACGCCGTACGGCAGCAGCGCCGCGCACACCGCGACGGGCACCAGGAGCGGCATCCCGTACGGGACCACGACGAGCATCAGGGTGCCGATCAGCGTGCCCGCGACGGTCCCGAGCGCGCGCTGCACGGCGCGGGCGAACACCGAGCCGAAGTCGGGCTTGAGCACCAGCGCGACGGTCAGCATCATCCAGTAGGACCGCTCGAACCAGCCGAACCTGCCGATCGCGGCGGCGACGCCCATGCAGAGCCCGAGCCTGACCGTGTAGACGCGGACGAGGTGGCCGTACCACATGTCCTTCAGGGCGGCCCGGAGCCGGGCCCGGCGGCCGATCCTCTCGTACGGCAGCTGCTCGGCCGCCACGTCGCCGCCGGAGGCCAGGGCCACGGCGCCCTCCACCGCGGAGCACAGGGCGCGCACGGCGGGCGAGTCGCACTCGTGGCGCAGCGTCCGCGGCGCGGGCCCGCCGGTGAGCGAGGCGGTGACCTCCTCGACGTCCGCGACGAGCTCCGCGGGCGGTTCGCGTCCCTCGTGGGAGAGCGACAGCAGCGCGTTGCGGATCAGCGAGGCCTGGTTCAGCAGGGCGACCAGCCGGGTGCGTCCCGCGTCCAGGCCCGCCGCCGGGGAGCGTGCCGCCAGGACGGTGTCGTACCCGCTCTTGAGGGCGGCGTCGAACGCGGTCAGCGCGCCGGTTCCGGTGTCGTCGGCGGAGCGCGTGCGGGCGGCGAGGAGGGTGCCCAGGGCCCGGTAGACCGTGACCACCGCGGCCTCCTCGGGCGCGCGGGGATGGAACGGCCACTCCGCGGCCCCCAGGGCGATCACCCATCCCACTCCCAGCAGGAACGCCAGCGCGTTCAGCAGGGGCGATCCCGGCAGCGCTATGCCGATGGAGAGCACGGTCATGACCAGCAGCTGCAGCCCGGCCGCCGATCCGGTGGCGCCGCTCGTGCTGATCAGCGCGGACACCACGGAGACGGCCACCACGACGAGCACCGCCCACCAGCCGTGGTCGCGGATCGCGGCGCCGACGAGGTACCCGACCGCTCCGGCGGTACCGGCCGCCGCCATCCGGATGACCCTGACCCGGTACGGCCCCCCGCGGTCGGCCATGCCGGCGTTCATCGCGCCGATGGCCGGCAGCAGACCGGCCACGACGTGCCCGGTGGCGAACCCCGCGGCGAGAGGGGTGGTCACCGCCACCGCCATGCGCAGCATCGGCCACCATTCGAGGGCCGCGGGCGCCGGCCGTACCGTCTCCACCAGCCAGCCGGGGGCGGCGTCGGTCAGCCGGTCGGCGGCCCGCCGGAGGAACGGGAGCGACGGGAACGACGGGGACACCGTTCGCCGTGCTCAGTACGCGGGCACGCCGGGCGTGTCCGGTGCCGGGATGGTCTCCTGATCGTTCACGGAGCGTCCGTACCCGCGGGGTCGCCCGGACTATCCCCGGGTTCACCGACGAACGCTTGACCTCGGCGCCTTCCCCTCGGCCGGGCCCGTCCGCGGGCCACCGGCCAGGAGGGCGGCCGCTCATCCGGGCACCGGTCGGGGGCGTCAAGGGTGTCGGGGACATCAGGGACGTCGGGGACCTCGGGAGCGTCAGGGGACGATGGCGTCGACGTACCCCCCGTCGACCCGGAGCGCGCCGCCGGTGGTGGCCGAGGCCTGCGGGGAGCTGAGGTAGACGACCATGGCGGCGATCTCCTCCGGTTCGATCAGCCGTTGCAGCAGCGACTGGGGGCGGTGTCCCCGCATGAAGGCGCGCTGGGCCTCCTCCCAGGGCAGGTCACGTTCGACGAGCTCGTACACGAAGTCCTCCACCCCCTCGGTGTGCGTGGGACCGGCGATGACGGAGTTGACCGTGACGCCGCTGCCCGCGGCCTTCTTGGCGAAGCCGCGCGAGACCGCCAGGAGCGCGGTCTTGGACATCCCGTAGTGGATCATCTCCAGGGGCGTGACGATCGCGGAGTCGCTGGCGATGTACTGGACGCGGCCCCAGGAGCGCGCCGTCATCCCCGGCAGGTAGGCGCGGGTGAGGCGGATCGCCGCCAGGACGTTCACCTCGAAGAAGCGCCGCCACTCGTCGTCGGTGATCTCCAGGGCGTCCTGTGTCCCGAAGACGCCGAGATTGTTGATCAGGATGTCGACCTCCGGTACGAGGCCGACGGCCCGGTCCGCACCCGCCTGGGTGGCGAGATCGGCGGCGACCGGGACGACCCGCGCGCCGGGGACCTTCAGGCGCAGCGCGCCGACGGCGGCCTCCACCGTCTGGGGGGTACGGCCGTTCACGGCCACCGTCGCGCCCGCCCGGGCCAGGCCGGTGGCGATGGCCGCCCCGATCCCCTGGGTGGATCCGGTGACCAGCGCCGTCTTGCCGGTGAGATCGATGTGCATGCGTCACGTCCTTGATGCCCGTCGTGGAACCGCCCCCGCGTGCGCCGCCCGGCCGGACGGCGGGACGGGGCGCCGCTCCACCGTGTCGCCCGGCAGGGTCCCTGGCGCGTCGCCCCGCCCACCGGGGCGTCTCCGTCCCCGCGCCGGGCGGCGTGAACGCGGGATCGTGGTCATTGTGCGGGAGCGGACGCGGGGGACGGCGTTCTCCCCGCCGGGTGACGGTGTCCTGACGGGGAGTTGGGGAACTCTTGGACGGGCGCGCGGGCACCCGGCGGGCGGAGCGACCTGACCGGGTCCCGCCGGTCGCGGTTCTGTCGGTCCCGGCCCGTAGTCTGCCGGTCCCGTACGACAGGAAGGTGGGGATCGTGGATCCTGACAACCCGGTGATCAAGCTCTGCGCCGAGGGCATGGAGGCCGAGGCCGACGGCCGCCCCGAGGACGCGCTGCGGTTGTTCGAGCAGGCGTGGCTGGAGCGGGCCGACGACTTCGACGCCTGCGTGGCGGCCCACTACGTCGCGCGCCACCAGGAGTCCGCCGAGGAGACCCTGCGCTGGAACGAGATCTCGCTCAAGCACGCCGACGCGGTGGCGGACGAGCGGGTGCTCCCGTTCTATCCCTCGCTCCACGTCAACATGGGAGCCGCCCACGAGCTGCTGGGCGATCCCGACGAGGCCCGCCGTCACTTCCGGCTGGCCTCGGACCGGGTCCACGACCTTCCCGAGGGTGCGTACGGTGACATGCTCCGTCAGGCGATCACCGACGGTCTGAGCCGCCTGAACTGACGCCTGGCCTGGGCCGCCTGGCCTGGGCCGCCTTGCCCGGGCCGTCCGGTCAGGCCTCTCCGCCGTCCCAGGCAAAGGCGCTCATCTGGGGGTCGAGGGGCGCGTCGACGAGCCGGTTGGCGAACGTGGAGATGGTGTAGGCCCCCACCCCGAGAACGACCTCGAGCGCGTTCCGCGCGGTGTGGCCGGCGTCGAGGAAGGCCCGCATCTCCTTCTCGTCCACGGCACCCTGGCGGTCCATGACCGCCAGGGTGAAGAGCCGTACCGCCTCCAGCCGCGTGTCGGCCAGGGGCGTCCGGGACCGTAGCGCCTCGACGACCTCCGGCGGGGCGTCCAGCCCGGCCAGCGTGGCGGTGTGGAGCGCCACGCAGACATGGCAACGGTTCCGGGTGGCGACCGTCAGGATGACGATCTCTCGTTCGAGCGGGCCGAGGGTGGACTGCTCGAACGACGCCGAGGCCGCCAGGAACCCCTTGAGCAGCTGCGGGGACCCGGCCATCAGGGCCACCGCCGAGGGAAGGTGACCGAACTTCCGCGTCACGCCCTCGACGGTGGGGCGGATCTCGGGCGGCGCGCTCTCGGCGGTGTGGGCGACGAAGACGTCGGAGGGCATGGGGACCTTCTCTCTGCGGGGCTCGCCGGGCGCCGGAGCCGGGGTCGGCGTCCGCACGCGCCAGAAACAGTCAACGTGGTTGTCCATACCGTAAACATGGTTGACCATTTTGGCAAGGCCGGGGCCGCGCACCACAACGGCCGTGAAGGGTTCCACCGGGCACCGCCGATTACCCTCGAAGGTGTCACCGATCGCGACAGGAGGCCCGACCGTGACGGACCGCAAACCGCCCGGGGTCAGCTTCGAGACGTGGATCGACCGGCAGATCCGCGAGGCCACCGAACGCGGGGAGTTCGACAACCTGCCGGGGGCCGGCAAGCCCCTCCCCGACGCGGGCAGACAGCCCGACGAGATGTGGTGGGTCAAGCAGAAGATGAGAGCGGAGAACCTGTCGTTCCCGCTTCCCGGGACGCTCGCGCTGCGCAAGGACGCCGAGGAGGCGCGGGCGGCCGCGGCGGACGCGCGGACGGAGGCCGAGGCGCGCCGGATCATCGAGGAGATCAACGGCCGGATCCGCGAGAGCCACGGCAGGACCCTGTCGGGCCCGCCGCTCCTCCAGCCGCTCTTCGACGTGGACGAGGTCGTCGCCGACTGGCGGGCCCGCCATCCCGTCGTGGAGAGACCGGCCCCCGAACCCCCTCCCCGGCGACGCTCCCTCCTGCGCCGGTTCATGCGCGGCTGACTCACCGGTTCGTGCGCGGCCGGCTCGCCCGTTCGTGCACGGCCGACTCACCGGCTCATACGCGGCCGGCTCGTGCGCGGCCGACTCCCCCGTCGGCTCATGCGCGGCCGGTCGGTCACGCGACCGGAATCCGGGCCCGGGGCACGCGACCGGCCGGGTGCCGGGAGGCGTCTCATCCATGGAATCGATCCCGGAAACCCCTGGACCGTCCCTTCCTCCAGCACCCCGCACCGACGGCTTCCGGAAATAACACCTGTTAAGAACATATTTCCTGCTTGACCGGAAAGACGGTCGTACAGCAACCTGGTGCAATCGATTCCGTAAAATCTGCAGATTGCTCCTCGCACCGACCCCCGGGAACCCCATGGACCGCGACGACGTCACCTGGCACGGCTACTGGCCAGCCGCCCCCACCCCCTTCACCGCCGACGGCGCGCTGGACGAGGGGGCCTGGCGGGCGCTGCTCCGGCTGTACGCCGCCCAGGGGGTGCACGGCGTCCTGGTCAACGGGAGCACCGGCGAGTGGTTCAGCCAGACGCCGGCCGAGCGCCGCCGCGTCACCGAGATCGCGGTACAAGAGGTCGCCGGCCGTTTTCCGGTGGTCGTCGGCGTCACCGCCTACACGCCCGGCGAGGTGATCGACCTCGCCCGGCACGCCGCCGAGACCGGCGCCGACGGCCTGCTCGCCACACCGCCTCCGTACGTGCATCCCGGCCCCGAGGAGATCGTGGCCTTCTACGACCGGGTCAGCTCGGCCACGGACCTGCCGTTCATGGTCTACAACTGGCCGCGCGGCGTCGCCGTCGACATCTCCGCCCATCCGGGGCTGACCGGACGGCTGGCCGACCTCGGCAACGTGGTCGCGATCAAGGACAGCACCGGCGACTGGATGAGGATGCTCGGCACGGTCGAGGCGGTCTGCGACCGTGTCCGGGTGTTCGGCAGCTTCCTGCACCGGCGCGGCCTCGCCGTCCTGCTGGAACTCGGCGGTGACGGCAACATCGACGGCGGCGGCGTCGGGGCGCCGTTCGCGGTCCCCTGCTACGAGGCGGTGGCGGCCGGCGACCGCGAGTCCGCCCGCGCCTGGGCCGACCGGTACGCGGTCCTGTCCGGCCGTCTCGTCGCTCCCGACTACAGCGGCGTGTACGGCTCCCCCATCGCCCAGCTCAAGGCCGCGATGTCCCTGCTCGGCCAGCCCGGGGGGCACGTGCGCCCGCCCCTGCTGCCGATCTCCGACCCGGGGACGCTCCGCGCGATCAGAACCGTACTGGAGGAGTCCGGCCTGGTCGCGGCACTGGAGGAGTCCGGTCCGGCCGCGCGGGAGTCCGGTCCGGCCG
This sequence comes from Streptosporangium longisporum, assembly GCF_039534895.1. NCBI lineage: Bacteria > Bacillati > Actinomycetota > Actinomycetes > Streptosporangiales > Streptosporangiaceae > Streptosporangium > Streptosporangium longisporum. The sequence goes on from NZ_BAAAWD010000024.1 coordinate 21,567, forward strand.
CGCGGAAGCCTGGTCCGGTCGCCGCGGTGGCGGCGACGCCCGGTGCCGGCGCGGCCCGCGAGGAGACCCCCGCGTGACGGGCTCGGCGGGCCGGGCAGGCTCGGCGGACCGGACGGGCCTGGCACCCGGACCAGGCTCGGCACGCGGAGCGAGTCCGGAGCGGGGAAAGGGCTCGGCGGACGGGACGGGGCCGGTGACCGCCAGGAGGGCGGCGATCGTGGTCGACGGGCGGGTGATCAGCGCCGTCGAGGGCGTCACCCTGGCCGCCGCCCTCGTGGGCGAGCGCCACTGGACGCTGGGCCGCAACCCGGTCGACGGCGCGCTCCGTGGGCCGTTCTGCGGGATGGGCGTGTGCTTCGAGTGCGAGGTGACCGTGGACGGCCGGGCCGGGGTCCGCGCCTGCCTCACCAGGATCCACCCGGGCATGCGGGTCGACACGGCCGCCCCCGCGGAGGGTTCCGATGGCGGCTGACGTCGACGGCGGGGTCGTGCGGCGGGACGTGGTGATCGTCGGGGGCGGCCCGGCCGGTCTGACCGCGGCGGCCCGGCTGGCCGCGTCCGGGCTGACCGTGACGATCCTGGACGAGCAACCCGAGCTGGGCGGCCAGTACTACCGGCGTCCCGCACCCGAGGTCGCGCGGGTGTGGGGAGACCACCGCCCCGAGGGCGGGCGGCTGATCGGCCGGGTGCGCGCGGCGGGCGTCGAGTGCCGCACCGGCCACCTGGTGTGGGGGGTGGCCGACGACGGGCGCACGCTGCTGGCGTCCGACGCGGCGGGCCGGGCGGTGCGGCTGCGCGGCCGGTACGTGATCCTGGCGACCGGGGCCTACGAGCGGGTGTTCCCCTTTCCCGGCTGGCGGCTTCCCGGCGTGACCACTCCCGGTTTCGCCCAGCATCTGGCCGCCGACCACACCTCGGTCGGCGACCGGGTGGTGCTGGCCGGTTCGGGTCCCTTCCTGCTGCCGGTCGCCTGCTCGCTGCTCGCCCTCGGGGTGACGGTCGCGGGGATCGCCGAGGTCGGCGCGCCGTACCGTCCGGGTCCGCGCGCGTCCGGCGCGCTGCTGCACCCGGCCCGGCTGCGCGAGCTCGCCGGGTACGCGGCGCGGCTCGCCCGCGCCCGGGTGCCGCTCTGGCAGAGGACCGTGGTGCTGCGCGCGGACGGCCGGGAGCGTGTCTCGTCGGTGACGCTGGCCTCGGCCACGACACCGGGACGCCCGATCCGCACCGTCGAGGTGGACGCGCTCTGCGTCGGGTACGGCTTCCGGCCGCAGACCGACCTCGCCCGCATGCTGGGCTGCGCGACCGGCACCGACGCCGTGACCGGGGAGGTGTCGCCGCTCACCGGCCCGGCCGGGCGTTCCTCGCGCGACGAGGTCTACGTCGTGGGCGAGGCCGCGAGCGTCGGCGGGGTGCACGCGGCCGTCGCCCGGGGCATGACCGCCGCCCACGACATCCTGGCCCGGGAACACGACACCCCGACCCGGGAACACGACACCCTGACCCGGGAACACGGCACCCTGACCCGGGAAGACGGCACGCCGACCCGGGAGCACGGCACCCTGGCCCGGGAGCACGGCGACACCCGCGGACACGACGACGCCGGAGGCCGCGGTGGCCCGAGCGCCCCGGCCCTCGGGAAGGGACGGGAGCCGGTTCCCGCCTCCGAGATCCGGCGGTGGGCCAGGGCACGGCGGCGGGCGGAACACTTCGCGGCCCTCACCGGCTCGATCTACCCGGGTCCCGCCCTGCTCCTGGACACGCTGGCCGCCTCCGTACCCGACGAGACCCCGGTCTGCCGGTGCGAGGCGATCACCGCGGGAGAGATCCGCGAGACCGCGGCCGCGCGTGCCGGGGGCGACCTGAACGCCACCAAGGCGTGGACCCGCGCCGGGATGGGTCCCTGCCAGGGCCGCGAGTGCGGCTTCGCGGTCTCCGCGCTGGTCAGGGCCACCCGGCCCGGGGAGACCGCGGACCGGCCGGTGGAGGCGTTCCCCTCCCGGACACCGGTCCGGCCCGTACCGGTGGCGACACTGCTGGAGATCGCGGAGAGCCGCGCCGGCAACGGCGCCACCGCCGACACTGACGGCAGCGGTGCCGGTTCCGGTATCGGCAGGGGCCTTCACGGCGGCGACGTCACCGGCACAGGCACCCGCGGCGACGTCATCGGAGACGACGAGGACACCGGCAAAGGCAGCGACAGGGACAGCGACGACGGGACGACGACGTGAGGACGTCGGACGTGGTGATCGTCGGCGCCGGGGTGCTGGGCGCCGCCACGGCGAGCCGGCTGGCACGCGACGGGCATCGGGTGACGGTGCTGGAACGCGGGGCCCCCGGCCGCGAGGGGTCGGGCACCACCGCGGGCAACCTGCACATGCAGGCCGTGCACACCCGCCGCCCGGGGCAGGCCGTACCGCTGGACAGCGCGCGGTTCCTGCCGTTGCAGCGGGCCGCCAGCGACCTGTGGGAGACCGTCGAGGACGAGCTGGAGACCTCCGTCGAGCTGCGCCGCAGCGGCGGGTTCACCATCGCCGAGACCGAGGCCCAGGTACGGGAACTGCACGACAAGCACGGCTGGGAGACCGCGGCCGGGATCGCGACCGAGGTCATGGACGGCGACGCGGCCCGTTCGGCGCTGCCGTCGCTGGGCCCGACCGTCGCCGCGGCCACCTGGTGCGGCCTCGACGGGTACGCCAACCCGTTGAAGGTCACCCCCGCCTACCTGGCCGACGCGGCGCGGCACGGGGCCCGGCTGGTGCCGTTCGCGCCGGTCACCGCGGTCACCCGGAGCGGCGGGACCTGGCGGGTCGAGGCGGGCGGGGAGGTCGTCCAGGCCCCGGTGGTCGTCGACGTCGCCGGTCCCTGGCTGGGCGGGATCGCGGCGATGGCCGGGATCGGGCTGCGGATGACACCGGTGGCGATCCAGATGCACGCCACCGTGCGCTCGGCCCCCGTCCTGCCGCACCTGGTCCAGCACATCGGCGAGGGCCTGTCGGTCAAGCAGGTCACCGCGGGCAACCTGCTGGTCGGCGGCGGCTGGCCGGCCAGGACCATGGACCTGGACGGCCGCAGCGAGGCGGGCGTGGACGGTCTGGTCGGCAACATGGCGCTCGCCGTGCGGATCCTGCCGTTCGTCAGGGACCTGCGGCTGCTGCGCATGTGGGCGGGACCGCTGGCGGCCACCCCCGACGAGATGCCGGTGATCGGCGAGGTGCCGGGCGCGCCGGGCTTCCTGGTGGCGGGCGGCACGTACTCCTTCACCTTCGCCCCCCTGTGGGGCGAGACGCTGCGCCACCTGGTCGCGGGGACGCCACCGCCGGTGAACGTCGCCGACCTGGGCCCGGACCGGCTGATGCGAGACCCGCTCGACCCGCTCGCCGCGAGCCCTCGCGGCGGCCGGAGCACCCGATGAAGGAGGACCAGGTGGAGAGTCTGCGCATGTTCGTCAACGGTCAGGCGATGTCGGGCGGCAGCCTGAACGACGCGCTGGCCGGGGCGAGGTTCCTCGGCCCGGCCGAGACCGCCCCCCGCTACCGGTTCTACTCGGTACGCGACGAGTTCCCCGGCCTGTCGCCCGTCCCCGACGGCGGGCACGCGGTGCCCGGCGAGCTGTACGAGGTGACCTACGAGATCCTGCGCGAGCGCCTGCTGCCGGGGGAACCGCCCGAGCTGGAGCTGGGGGTGATCGAACTGTCGGACGGGAGCGGGTCGCTCTGCATGCGGATGCGCGCCGAGGCGATCTCCGCGCCGGGAGTGACCGACATCAGCGAGGCCGGCGGCTGGCGGGCCCACCTCGGGCGGAGCTCCCGGTGAGGGCCTCGCTGGTGGTGCGCGGCGGCACCGTGGTGGAGGCCGGGTGGTCGGCGCGGGCGGACGTGTTCGTGGCGGGCGGCGTCGTCGTCGCCCTGGCCGAGCCGGGCACGCCCGCCCCCTCCGGCACCGTCGAGATCGACGCGGGCGGCGCGCTGGTGATGCCCGGCGGCGTCGACCCGCACTGCCACGTCGGCTTCACCTCCGGCGACTTCACCTCGCTGGACGACTACGCGCGGTGCACCACGGCGGCGGTGTTCGGCGGCACCACCACGATCGTGGACTTCGCGATCCCGCGCCCCGGCCAGAGGCCCGCCGACGTGGCATACGCCCAGCGGGCCAAGGCGTCGCAGGGACTGTGCGACAGCGCCCTGCACGCCTGCGTGGTGGAGTGGGACGCGACCGTGCCCGACCAGCTCGCCGCGCTGGTCGCCGACGGCATGCCGACGGTGAAGATGTTCACCACCTACCGCGGCGAGACCATGGCGAACGAGGACACGATCCTGCGGACCATGACGGTGCTGCGCGACCTGGGCGGCCTGGTGGTGATCCACTGCGAGGCCGACCACATCATCGGGGACGCCCAGGAGCGCTGCGCGGCCTCCGGCCGGATCGGCGCCGAGCACATGGCGGCGACCCGGCCGGAACTGGCCGAGACGGCGTCGGTGGCCGAGGTGCTGGCCATCGCCGAGTCGCTGCGCGCCCCGGTCTACTTCGTCCACCAGTCGACCGCGGAGGCGGTGGAGCTGGTGGCCGCCGCCAGGCGCCGCGGGGTGGCCGCCTTCACCGAGTCGGTCGCCCACCACCTGGTGCTGGACGACGGCCTGTACGGCGGGCCGGTTCCGGAGCGGTTCGTCTGCTGCCCTCCGCTGCGTCCCCGCGGCGCGGTCGACGCGCTGGCCCGCCACCTGTTCACCGGGGAGATCACCACGATCGGCAGCGACCACTGCTGCTACGACGTGGCGCAGAAGGAGTCGCGCCGCTCCGACGTGCGGGTCATGCCGAACGGGCTGCCCGGGGTGGAGACCAGGCTCCCGGTGATCTTCTCGGAGTTCGTCGCGGGACGCGGGCTGCCGGCCACCCGGTTCGTCGAGCTCACCGCGGCCAACCCCGCCCGGACGAACGGCCTCTATCCCCGCAAGGGCACGCTGATGCCGGGGGCGGACGCCGACATCGCGATCTGGGATCCCTCGGTGCGCTGGACGGTGACCTCCGGCGACCTGCACATGGCCACCGACTACACCCCGTACGAGGGCATGACGCTGACCGGGCGCCCGCGGACCGTGCTGGTGGGCGGGCGGGTGGTGGTGCACGACGGCATGCTCGCCGACGCGGCCCCGCGCGGGCGGCACATCGCGGCGGGACCGGTCACGCTGACCCCGTCCCTCCTCTGACCCTGCTGCGAGCCCGTCCCTGCTCTGAACCCGTTCTTGCTCCGAGCCCGTCGACGCCGCCGTTCCTCACCGGGGCGTCGCCCGGCCTTCGCCCTCCCCCACCGCCGTCCCGGCCGCGCCGCGGGCGGCGGTGACGAAGTCCGCGATGAGCCCGGCGTCCTTGACCCCGGGCGCGAGCTCCACCCCGCTCGACACGTCCACCCCCCACGGACGGGCGGCGGCGATCGCCCCGGCCACGTTCGACGGGTCCAGCCCTCCGGCCAGCATCCAGCGGCCCTGCGGGCGCCCGCGCACCGCCGACCAGTCCCACGGCTCCCCCGAACCGGGCCTGGGCGCGTCGACGATGAGCAGGTCCTCGTCGAAGGCGCCGCAGCGCAGGTCGGTGCCGGCCGCCCCGGCCCGGACCAGGGTGAGGCCCAGGTCCTTGAGCGCGGTGAAGTCCTCGTGCGGGTGGTCGCCGTGGAGCTGGATCCCGCGCACGCCCGCCTCCAGCGCGGCGGCGCGGACCTCCCCGGACGGCTCCCCGGCGAACACCGCCACGGTCAGCACGTGCTCCGGGACCGCCGAGGCCAGCTCCCGCGCCCGCGCGGGGGTGACCCGCCGCGAGCTCTTGGTGAGGACGAATCCGATGGCGTCGGCACCCGCCTCGACGGCGGCCGTCACATGTCCGGGCTCGCGGAGCCCGCAGATCTTCACGTACACCCTGTGTACGGTAGCCCGTCCCCCGTCCGCCCGCTCCCGCCGTCGTGACGGGCCGGGGTCGGCGCGGGAGGGGGTCACAGCGCGTTCAGGAACCTGGCGGCGAGCGGTGCCGCGACCTGTCCCCCGGCGCCGCCGTGCTCCACGAACACCGCGAAGGCCAGAAAGTCCCGGTACCCGATGAACCAGGCGTGGTCCTCGCCGCCCTCGACCTCGGCGGTGCCGGTCTTGCCCGCCGTACCCGCGGGCAGGCCTGCCTGGGCGGCCGTGCCGCGGGCGACCACGGCGTCCATCATCGTCCGCAGGCCCCCGGCCACGCCCTCGTCCAGCGGCACCGGCTGCGGCGAGTCCGCGGGAGGCCGCTCGGTCATGATGGCGGGCCTCCAGACACCGCTCGCCACCGCGGCGGCGGTCTCCGCCATGCAGAGCGGGCTGGCCTGTACGGAGTTCTGGCCGATGGCGTCGGACCCCAGCTCGTCGGGGGTCGTGTACGGCCGGATCCGGCAGGTGCTCAGTCCCGGCTTCTCCCGGAAGCCGAACCGGTCGGCGGCCTCCGCGCGCAACCGGTCGTCGCGCAGCCGCTCGTACGTCTGCTGGGCGAAGGTGGTGTTGCAGGACAGCGCGAAGGCCGTGCCGAGGGGGACGGTGCCGTGGTCGATCCCGTCGGAGTCGGTGAAGGGCCTGCCGTTCGGGAGGGTGTAGGAGGCCGGGCAGGCGACCGGTGAGTCCGGGCTCAGTCCGGAGCGCAGCAGCGCGGCGGCCGTCACCACCTTGAACGTCGATCCCGGGGGGTACAGGCCGTTGAAGGCCTTCCGGCCGCCCAGCGAGTCCGCCACCGCGCGCACCTGGCCCGTCCGGACGTCCACGGCCACGATCGCGGAGGGCCGCACGCTCCCGTCCAGGGCCCGGGCCGCGGCGGCCTGCACGGGCTGGGAGATCGTGGTCCTGGTCCCGGAGCGCTTCTCGGGCCGGGAGGACTGCAGCGTCCTGCCCGACGGCTCCTCCAGCAGCTTCACCTCGACGGCGATCCCGTCCAGGCCGGTGAAGTAGTCGCCCGCCCTGCTCTCCCGGGGGAACGGCCGTCCCTCGCGGGTGAGCGTGGCCGGGGTCCGGACCTCCCTCTCCTTCAGCCGCAGGCTCCCGCCGTCCCTGAGCGAGGGGTGCATCGTCTCCGGGGCCCAGAGCACCTTCCACGTCCCGTCGCGCAGCGCCAGACGCAGCACCGAGACGAAGGGCCACCGGCCCAGCCCGGTGACCTCCCGTACCCCGTTGAAGGACAGCTCGGCCGTCTCCGCCTCCTGCGCGCGCAGCTCACCCGCGGTGAGGGAGAGCGAGGTGACCCGCAGCTCGGTGTCGAACCGGCGGTGCCGGTCGGCGAAGTCGGCCGGGGGGTCGGCGACCAGGGCGGTCATGGCGGCCAGATCACCGGCCTGCCAGGCGGTGAGGTAGCCCCGCCCGGCCCACTCGGGTCCCTCCTGCGGGGCGGGCGTGACCGGGTTCGGCGTGAGCGGGGCCGGCGTGAGCGGGGTCGACGGGGGTGGGGCCGGCGAGAGCGGGGCAGCCGCCGCGGAGGACGGTGCCCCCTCGGCCTCCTCCGCCTCTCCGTTCTCCTCGGCGTCCCCGGCCGCGTCTTCGGCGGCCCCGGCCGCGTCGGCGGGCAGGGGACGGGGCGACGGGGAGGCCACGCCCCTGCCGGGAGCCGCCACCACCGCGTACGCACCGAAGATGACGATCATGACCGCTGACACGATCAGCGCGAGGAGCCGTCGATCCCGCATACCGTTTACTCCCCTGGGTTTCCACGGTTGCTCACCAGAGAAAAGATCGTAAAGGCGGGCGTCATGGCGAACCAGGCTTTTCCGGACATCGGTACCGGAGCGTAGCTTCGGCGTGCCCGGCCGTCCCCCGGCCTAGGACGGTCAGGGACGATGGGGGACGGCTGGGGACGCGACCCTCAGCGGAGGCCGTCGAAGAGGTCGTCCTCCTGGTCGGCCGCCCCGGGAACGTGGTTGATCACGCGGATGAACGCCTCGGTCCCCAGGACCTGCTGCTGCGCCTCGGGGGGCATGCGCAGCATGAAGATGCTGTCCCCCTGGCTCGCGTGCGCCTCCAGGGCCTTGCGCTTGCGCTCCACGTACGGCGCCACGTCGATCATCGCGGTGATCTGCTCCCGCGGGACCCCGAAGTCGTCGGGAAGCTCGAGCTCCTCGGACGGGACCCCGGCCGCGCGGAGGAGCTCGAACAGCTCGGCGATCCCCTCGCGGGGCACCGCGGTGTAGTACAGCTTGGCGGGGATCTTGCAGGCCTCGGTCGCGGCCATGGCGATCCGGTGCGCCTGGATGTGGTCGGGGTGGCCGTAGCCGCCGTTCTCGTCGTAGGTGACCACGACCTGCGGGCGGTAGTGCTTCATCAGCTCGGCCAGCCGCGCGGCGGCCCGCTCCACCGGGACGTTGGCGAAGGCGTCCTCGGCCTTGTTCCCGTCCCAGCCGTCCATGCCCGAGTCGCGGTAGCCGAGCAGTTCCACGTGCTCGATCCCCAGGTGGGCCACGGACGCGCGGAGCTCCTCCAGGCGCAGCGCGCTCACCGCCGCCTCGTCATGGCCCGGCTCGCCGGGCTTGACCCCGCCGGGGGCGTCCCCCTGCTCCCCGTTCGTGCAGGTGACCAGGACGGTGCGGACGCCCTCCTCGGCGTACCGGGCGAAGATCCCGCCCGTCCCGAGGACCTCGTCGTCAGGATGGGCGTGCACCGCCATCAAGGTCAACTTCTCGCTCATGATCTCCACCCGTTCGTTCGAGAAAGCGCTGCGGATCGGCCCACTCTACGGCGGCCCTCCGACAACCCCGGGCGGCAGGTGGAGCACCTGAACGACGACGGCCGGTCACACCCCGGCCGGGAGGCGCCGTTCCCGGTGAGGACGGGCCGGATCGGTGGCCGATGCCGGATGCGGCGACGACGCCCACCCGGGCGCCGCGCCGGCCGGGCACGGCCCGGGAAACCCCACCCGGCCGTCGGCGGCTCACCGTCAGTCGTCGATCGCCTGGTAGAGCGTGGTCCAGAAGTCGTGGATGACGTGAGCCGAATTCGGGACGGACATCCCGACCTGGGTGAGCAGGATCCCGGTGAGCCGGTTCTCCGGGTCGGCGTAGGTCGAGGTGCCGCTTCCGCCGTCCCAGCCGAACTGGCCGACGGGCGCGTAGTCACCGCGGTGGGTGCGCACCGCCATCCCGAAGCCCCAGCCGCCGTGCTGGCCCTGGCCGAACGACAGATGGACGTTGTTGACGGCCATGGCGTGCCGGGCGGCCTGCTGCTCGGCTGTGAGGCGGTTGGTGGTCATCAGCCGGACGGCGGGCCGGGACAGGATCCGTTCGCTCCCGTGCATCCCCTGGTTCAGCAGCATCCGGAAGTAGGCGTGGTAGTCGTCGGCGGTGGAGACCAGCCCGCCGCCGCTGCCCTGGAACGCCGGAGGGCTGCTCCAGCGTCCGCCCTCGGCCTCGTCCCACACGTGGAACTCGCCGCTCTGCGGGTCCGGGGCGTACAGGACCGGCAGCCGGTCGATCTTGTCGGCGGGCACGTGGAAGGCGGTGTCCTTCATGCCCAGCGGGTCGAGGACGCGTTCGCGCAGGAACGTCTCGAACGACCGGCCGGCGACCCTGGCCACCAGCACGCTGAGCACGTCGTGGCTGATCTGGTACTGCCAGTGCTCCCCGGGCTGGCGCATCAGCGGCAGTGTGCCCAGGCGGCGCATCCACTCGTCCGGCCCGGGCATCGGCTCCGGGAGATCGGGCGTGAGCCCCTGCTCGAAGATCGCTCCCATGATCGGGGCGCCCAGCGCCGTCATGTCCATGCCGAGCCCGAACGTGGAGGTCAGCAGGTCCCGTACGGTGATCGGCCGCCGCGCCGGCACGGTGTCGTCCAGCGGGCCGTCGATCCGCTTCAGCACCCGCCGGTCGGCCAGCTCGGGCAGCCACGGATCCACCGGGTCGTCCAGCCGCAGCCTGCACTCGTCCAGCAGGACCATCGCCGCCGCCATCGCGACCGGCTTGGACGTCGAGGCCATCCGGAAGATCGTGTCCCGGCGCATCGGCGCGCCACCGTCGTGGCGCATCGTCCCGATCGCTTCGACGTGCGTATGGTCGCCCCGGCCGACCAGGGCGACGAGCCCGGGGACCCTCCCGGAGTCGACGTGCCGCGTCAGCACCTCGCGCAGCCTGCGCAGCCCCGCTTCGGAGAAGCCGCCGTTGCCCTGTCCCATCATGAATCTCCTTGCGTACAGCGTTCGGTCCGCCGGGCCCGCCCCAGGCCTGGCGCTCGTGGCTTGGACGAGCGGCGCACGGGGTCGGGTCGAACTCGGTCACGAGATCCCCGGGCGGCGCCACCGGCGTCCACCGTCGTTCGGGAATCCCTGAACGTCTATGACGCTACATTGCGTTTATAAATTCGTCAACATAGAAGGGAGGGCATGACTTCCGCTTTATCTGGGGAATCGATCCGTCTTTGCAATGAGTGTGGAGCTGAATGCAATGATCAAGCCGGGCTTGCATTGCAATGAGGTGCGCGTGAATGCATACTGTGCAGCGAGCACGCGGGCACAGAAGCCCCGAGCGTGCCGACAGACAGGAGACGAGCGCCGATGCCCGGAGGCAGACTCACCGACGAGGACCGACGGCACATCACCGCGGGACTGGCCGAGGGACTCGGATACGCGGAGATCGGCCGGCGCCTGGGACGCCCCGCCTCGACCGTCATGCGGGAGGTCACCCGCAACGGCGGACCCGACGGCTACAGCGCGGACCGGGCGCAGGAGGCCACACGGCGTCGCGCGCGCCGTCACGGGCAGGCCCGGCCTCCGGCGCCGCCGATCCCCGACAGCGGCCACGGGCGGGACCCCCAGGCGGTCCAGGACTTTGCGGAGTCCTTCACCGCCCTCCTCGTCCAGCAGGGGCTGCCCCGGATGGAGGCCAGGGTGCTGGCCTGCCTGTACACCGCCGACTCCGGTGCCCTCACCGCCGCCGACCTGGTCCAGCGGCTTCGCGTCAGCCCGGCGTCGGTCTCGCACGCCGTCGCCTACCTCGAACGGCAGGGCATGCTCCGCCGGGAACGGGATCCCGGCGTACGGCGCGAACGCTATGTCGCCGACGATGAGATCTGGCTCCGGTCCCTCCTCGCGGCCCTGCAGATGAACGAGGCCCTTGCGGCCGTATCACGGCGCGGAGCCGAGATTCTCGGGGCCGCGACCCCGGCGGGCGCCCGCTTCGCGTCCTCCGCCGAGCTCCTTCTCCTCGTGAGCGAGGCCTTCCGGCAGGTCATCGAGCAGTGGCGGCGGAGCCCGGCCGCGCGGAGCGTCCGGCAGCCGGGTGGCGGAGACGGCGACGACTCCTCGGAGCCGTCCCGGTGTGAGGACACCCGCCGTCCCGAAGCCTGAGATCAAGAGCGCCGGCGCGTCCGTCACACCGGGCCGCGCCGCGCGAGACCGCTGTTCGTCAGCCTCCGGCACGGACCTGCCGGCCGGGGCCCGACAGGTGACGCGCGGTGGCACCGCCCTGCCGGCCGGTGGCGCCGACGACCGGGGCCGCGCTCACGACGTCATCACCGGGGTGGTCTGAGCCAGTGCGATCCGCCAGGTGCCGTCCTCTTTGACCAGCACGAACGTCAGTGCTCCGGTACGGCCGTCGTTGACGTGCTTGATCAGGCCCGCGATCGCCACGTCCGGTCGCAGGAAGGTGACGTCGAGCAGCTCGTTCCTGGTCAGCACGTCCTTCAGCGGGGTGCGCAGCGCCGTGGCCATGGCCTCCCTGACCCGGTCGCGGCCACGCAGCCGGATCCCGACGAAGTTGACCAAGGACACCTCCTCGGTCAGCAGCCCGGTGAAACCGGCCACGTCGCTCTGCAGCTCTTCGGCGTCGCGGACGACGTGCTCGATCGCCTCGATGTCGGGGTTCATGTCGCATCTCCTCAACTAACGGAGCGATTCGCTCCGCTTTGAAGGTATATCGGAGCGAATCGCTCCGCAACTGTTAGACTCCGTGGCGATGACCACACGCAAAGACCTCACGGAACGCAACGACCGCGCACTGCTCCAGGCCGCCCGCGACGTGCTCGCCGAAGACGGCGCGCACGCCTCCGTCGCCGCCATCGCGACCCGGGCGGGCGTCGGCATCGGCAGCCTCTACCGCCGTTACAAGACCAAGGAAGAGCTGTTCCAGCAGCTCAGCCTCCTCTCCCTCGACCACTGGAACGAAGCGGCCGAGCAGGGCCTGGCCGACTCCGACCCGTGGGCGGGGCTGGCGGTCTTCATCCGCGGCTGCGTCGAGTTCGGGCAGGGCTCGCTGGCGCCCGTGGCCGGCACCATCGAGGTGACCCGGGAGATGAGCGCCAAGGCCCGCCGCGGCGACGAACTGCTCGACGAGCTGGTGCGGCGAGCGCACCGGGCCGGCGTCCTGCGCGGGGAGGTGACCTCGGTCGACATCTCCCTGCTCATCGAGCAGCTCGGTCGTTCCCCGCTGGTCGATCAGCTGCGCAAGCAGGGCAGGGACGACCTGCTGCCCGCCGCCGCCGAGGCTCGTCGACGTCTGATCGCGATAGCGCTCGACGGGTTGCGACCGGGACATGACCCGCTGCCCGGTTCACCTCCGGGCGGGGAACTCTTCACCGACCGCTGGTCGCAGCAGTAGAGGCCGTACGGGGCGACCGGTGCGCTACCGGCGGGCGATGGGACGCGGGGCGCGAGCCGCTCGGGGGACGGCTCGCGCCCGTCACGCCTCACCGATTGTGCAGGGTGAACGTCACGATGGTCCGGTCGTCGCGCACCCTGTCCACGTCGTTCTGCACGCGGACCTGCTTGGTGACGCCCTGGCCCGGCCAGATCAAGGATCTGGACATGGTCCCCACGCCCTTCAGCGCGTTGGTCTCCGCGCTGTCACCCTCGAAGAACCTGACGCTGATGTTGTCCAGCGTCAGCACGTGGCCGGAGCGCTGGAGCCGGTAGTGGATCTCGGTCCGGATCTCCCCGCCGCACTTCCCGAAGTAAAAGTGGTTCACCGGCGGTCCGCCGATGCGTCCGGTGTTGGTGATCGGGATTCTGTGGGTGCACCGCTCGTTCCTGCCGAACCGCTCGTAGTCCATCATGTCGAACACGACGGTGCCGGTCGCGTGCCAGTTCTGCTGCGAGGTCGCCCGGGCGGTCGTCGCCGTGGCGCTCTGAGCGAGAATGCCCAGGGACAGGACCCCGGTGGTGGCGCTGATTCCGAGGAAGCGGATGGTACGGTTCACCGGGTCTCCTTCGGTGAGGACGACGCCGTCCGTGGTGAACCGGTGGGCCCGGCCGCGGACGACGTGTCGTCGGGTTCTGTCCACAGTGGTAACCCGGTCCGCCTGCAGCGCGCTTTCAGTCTTCTTGTCCACCGCACGTGTGCCGGAGGCGAGGCCCACGGCCGACGCCGACCGGTGCCCGGGTCAGCCGCAGGAGTCTCCCCGATCGGTCCGCGGGTCGCCCGTGGGCCGTCGTGACGGCCGCCCGCGCGGTGGGTCAGCCGCCCAGGCAGTACACCTGGACGTAGCGCTGCGAGCCGTCCGGGCCGGTCACCACGTAGAGGTCGTAGCCGATGCCGAGCGGCGGCTGGACGTGCCGGACGAACTGCGCGCCCTCCGGGGCACGCTCCGGGCAGCGCGGCCCGGAGGGCAGGCTGACGACGGCCTCCTGGGCGGACGTACGCGCCGTGGTGGCGTGCGCGGGAGCGCTCGCGAGCATCGCGCCGATCGAGAGCAGGGCGACAACGACATACCGCATGAACCGACTCCTCGGGTGAGATGAGAGCGGACGCCCCCGGGATCAACGCACCGGGGGCGGATGCCGACGACTATAGGCAGTTCCCCGCCCGTCCCCGAGGGGTCGGCCCCAAGCTGCCGGACGGCGTGCCGACCGGCAGCAAGCTGCCGGTGGCGTGCCTGGCGGTGCCGCCCACGACCGCCTGATATCGCTCGATATCACCAAATATCGTGAGACGTCGTGTCCGGCCTCTCGCCCGGAGTCAGCCCGCGTGCCGGGTGCCGCCGTCCTCCAGCAGGACGGGAGCGCCGCTCGCGGCGGACAGGTTGGCCGAGACCCCGACCATCACGCTGGCGACACCGGCGCGGTGCCCGGCCTGGCGGCCCAGGGGGTCCTCTCCGGCGCCGCGGAAGATGTCGTTCAGCATCAGGGCGTCGCCGCCGCCGTGGCCGCCCGCGCCCGAGGAGATGGCGATCTCCTCCGGCTCGTTCCAGTGCCGGTGCAGGACGAGCCGCTCGGAGGCGCCGGGGGCGCGGGACTTGTCGGCGGCGGTCGGGTCGATCGCGGCCTGCGGCGGGGTCCAGGCGCGTTCGACGACCTCCAGCTCCAGCCGTCCCCCGGTGCCGTTGACGGCCACCCGGTAGCCCTCGAAGGGGCCGTGGGCGTTGAGGGAGTAGGTGAGCATCGCCCCGCGGGAGTAGCCGACGAGGACGGCCATGTTGTCCTCGATGGTCACGCCCTCGCCGAACACGTCCTGGTCGCGGTGGTAGCCGTCCTCGTGCTCGGCGTCCAGGTACAGGCGCTTGAGCCGGGGGTCGGCGGAGATGTCGAGCAGGTAGGGGTCGGTGCCGAGCCCCGGCGCGCCGGCGGCGCGTTCCGGGCGGTCGCCCAGGCCGCGGGCGCGGGCGTTGTCGGCCCCGTAGAACCGCAGCGCCGAGCGGGCGTAGACCGAGGTGGCGGTGTCGGCCAGCCACCAGTTGGCCAGATCGAAGTGGTGGGTGGACTTGTGCACCAGCAGGCCGCCGGAGCTGGCCTTGTCGCGGTGCCAGCGGCGGAAGTAGTCGGCGCCGTGGATGGTGTCCAGGACCCACTCGAAGTGCACGGAGGTGACGTCACCGATCGCCCCGTCGGCGATCAGCCGGCGGACGGCGCTGTTGCGCGGGGAGTAGCGGTAGTTGAAGGTGACGACGAGCCGGCCGGTGCTCCGCTCGGCGGCCTCGACGATGGCCGCGCAGTCCTCGGCGGTGGTGCACAGCGGCTTCTCCACGATGACGTTCTTGCCCGCCTCCAGCGCGGCGACGACGTAGCGGGCGTGGGTGGCGTCGACGGTGGCGACCACGACCGCGTCGGCGAGTTCGAGCATCTTGTCGAACTCGTGCGGCGCGAAGGACGGGACGTCGTGGCCGATGCGGTCGAGGTAGTAGCCGATCCGGGTCCGGTTGACGTCGCAGAGGGCGACGATCTCGCCGGTGTCGCTCCACTCCCCGAGCAGCGCGTCGATGTACAGCTGTACCCGGTGGCCGAGTCCGACGAAGGCGTATCGCATCAGAACCCCATGAAGAGAATGGTGGAGACGACCGTGCCGTACGGCTCGGTGTGAGCCGTACGGCACGTCAGGCGGGAATCATCGTCACTTGGTGAGGGTGGCGTTGGCCTCGGTGATGAAGGCCTTCGCGGCGTCGTCCGCGGTGGCCTTGCCGAAGAGGACGGAGTCGGTGGCGCGCTTGAGGATGTCCTCCATCTCCATGGCGCCCTTCGGCGGAACGGTGATCGGGCTCAGCTCGCTCTTGATCGAGTCGATGAAGGTGAGGACCTTCTGGTCGGCCGGGGTCAGCTTGTCCTTGATGGCGGTGACGACCTTGGCGTTGGTCGGCATGCCGCGGTCGCTGAGCAGGATGCCGCCCGCCTCGGGGTCGTTGACGAGGAAGTCGACGAACTTCTGGGCGGCGTCGGCCTTCTCGGTCTTGGCGGAGATCGTGTAGTACATCGCGGGCTGGAGGAACATGCCGGCGGTGGTCGCACCCTCGGACTTCGGCATCCGCAGCAGGTCGAGGTCCTGGCCGGCGCCCTTGCTCAGCGCGGTGAGCTGGTTGCTCCACCAGCTGCCGAACGCACTGGCGTTCGTGGCGAGCAGGGCCTGGTCGACCTTGGTGCCGGTCTCCAGCATCTGGGCGGCGTCAGGGCCGGCCTTGGTGGAGATGATCTTCTGAAGGAGGGTCCACCAGTCCTTGATGGTCTGCTCCGACAGGCCGATCTTGCCGTCCTTGTAGAACTGCTCCCCGCGCTGGGCGGCGTACAGCTGCAGGAAGGCGGGGTTCTCGTTGTACTCGGTCCCCCAGACCTTGCCGTCCCCCTTCTCGGTGATCTTCTGGGAGAGCGCGATGTAGTCGTCCCAGGTCCAGCTCGTGTCGTCCGGGACCTTCTCGCCGGCCTTCTCCACCGTCGCCTTGTTGACGATCATCGGGAAGGTGTTGACGCCGGTGGGGATGGCGAACTGCTTGCCCTCGACCTGGCCGGCCTTGAGCACGTCCTGGTCGAGGTCGGTGGTGTTGACCTTGCCGTTGAGGTCGGCGAGGGTGCCCCGGCCGGCGTACTCGGCCAGGCCGCGGATCTCGATGGACATGACGTCGGGGGCGTCGCCGGCCGCGGACTTGGTGGCCAGCTTCTCGTAGTAGCTGTCCCAGTCGGAGAAGTCACCTTCGATGTCGATCGTCGGGTTCTTCTTCTCGAACGCGGCGATGGCCGACTCCGTCAGCTTCTGCCGGGCGTCGCTGCCCCAGTACGAGAAGACGACCTTCGTCTTCCCGCCGGATTCGCCGGCCTCACCGCCGCCGCCGCTGCCGCAGGCGGTGGCCGATATCGCGAGCAGGGTGATGGCGGTGGCCGCCTTGATGATCTTCATGAGACGCCTCGAAGGATAGAGGTGGGGAGGATGGGGGGTGGATATGAGGTGATCGTCGGGACTACTTGAGACCGGTGGTCGCCATGCCCCGGACGAGATACTTCTGGCCCGCGAGGAAGAAGCCGAAGATCGGGCCGAGGGAGATGATCGACATCGCGAACAGCGGCCCCCAGGAGGACTCACCGCTGGAGTCCATGAACTGGCGGAGCGCGACGGGCACGGTGAGGTTGTCGGAGTTGGTCAGGTAGAGGTTCTGGGTGAAGAAGTCGTTCCAGGTCCAGATGAAGGTGAAGATCGCGGTGGTCGCCAGCGCCGGCACGCACAGCGGCATGATCACCCGGATGAACGTGCGCCAGTGGCCCGCGCCGTCGATCGCCGCCGCCTCGTCCAGCTCCCTGGGCAGGGTCCGGATGAACTGGACCATCAGGAAGATGAAGAACGCGTCGGTGGCGAGGAACTTCGGCGCGATGATCGGCCAGATCGTGTTGATCCAGTCGAACTTGGCGAACATGATGTACTGCGGGACGACCGTGACGTGGTGCGGCAGCATGATCGAGCCGAGCATGATCGCGAACCACACCTTCTTCAGCGGGAACTCCAGCCGGGCGAAGGCGTATGCCGCGAGCGAGCAGGCGAGCAGGTTGCCGACGACCGCCAGGACCGTGATGACGGCCGAGTTCCACAGGTAGTAGCCGAAGGTGTGCTTGAGCGCGGCCCAGCCCTCGGTGTAGTTGGCACCCGTCACCTCGGTCGGCACCAGCCCGGGCTCCCGGAAGATCAGCTCTTCCGGCTTGATCGAGCTGGAGATCATCCACAGCAGCGGGTAGAGCATGAACAGCCCGAAGGCGATCAGCAGTACGTGCCTGACCAGGCGCGGGGCGGGCCGGAACAGGACCGGCACGCGCTTACTTGTCGTCGCCATAGAAGACCCAGAATCGAGACATGAGGAAGTTGACACCGGTCAGGACCGCGATGATGAGCAGCAGCACCCAGGCCATGCCGGCCGCGTAGCCCATCTCGTAGTTCTTGAAGCCCTTGATGTAGAGGTAGAGCGTGTAGAAGAGGGTCGAGTCGACCGGCCCGCCGTTGCCGCCGCTGACGATGAACGACTGGGTGAAGGACTGGAAGGACTTGATCACCTCCAGCACCAGGTTGAAGAAGATGATCGGGGTGAGCAGCGGCAGGGTGATCGAGCGGAACTTCCGCCACCTGCCGGCGCCGTCGACCGAGGCCGCCTCGTAGAGGTTCTGCGGGATCTGGCGGAGCCCGGCCAGGAAGATGACCATCGGGGCCCCGAACGTCCACACGTGCAGGATGATCAGCGTCCACAGCGCGGTGTCCGGGCTCGTCACCCAACCCTGGCCCTCGTAGCCGAACAGGCCCAGGAACGAGTTCACGATGCCGTCGGTGCCGAAGATCTTCCGCCACAGGATCGAGATCGCCACGCTGCCTCCCAGCAGCGACGGCAGGTAGAAGACCGAGCGGTAGAACGGCAGGCCGCGCAGCCCCCGGTCCAGCACGAGCGCCAGTCCCAGCGCGAAGGCGAGCTGCAGCGGGACGGACACCACGACGTAGGTGGTCGTCACCTGCAGCGAGGTCATGAACCGCTCGTCCTGGGTGAACATCTTCACGTAGTTGTCCCAGCCGACCCACTTCGCCTCGGTCAGGAGGCTGTAGTCGGTGAAGGACAGGTAGAGCGAGGCGATCATCGGTCCGAGCGTGATCGCGAACAGGCCGATGAACCAAGGGGCCAGGAACAGATAGGCCGCCCGCGCCTGCGATCGGCTGCGGGAGCTCTTGATGCGCCGGTGGTCGGGAGGATCCACCTTTTCGGGGGGCGTGACCGGCACTTCGGTCGTCCCCGCCGTTGCGGGACTCAGCGTCATCACTGGCCCTTCGGGGAGTCGGTGAATTGGTAGCGCTTTTCCTATAGCTTTACCAGCCGGGACGTCAACCCTTTGCAGTGAGCTGGCTCACGAGTCGCAGCGCAGGCTTTTCACGTTTTCCCAGTTCAAGCCACCTTCCGGCGGCCGGAGGACGAGCGGAAAAATCTCGTTCCAATACCAGTTAATACAACCGATTGCAGTAACGGACGGTGATCGTTCCCCCGTGCTCCGGGCGGGAATCGCCTGGTGGCCGCCCCCGGAGGAACCCCCGCACCGGCCTCGCCGGCCCGTCGGTTGCGGCCGCGTTTGCGTAACCCTTATAACTGGTTACATGGCATTGACGTGGAAACTGGTCATCGACAGCACGGACGCGCCCGCCTTGGCGGACTTCTGGGCCGCGGCCCTGGAGTACGAGGTGGAGGATCCCGGCGCGCTCATCGAGCGGCTGCTGGCCGCCGGTCACCTCGGCGAGGAGGCGGTCATCGAGCACCGCGGGCGCAGGATCTTCCGCGGCTACGCCGCGATCCGCCACCCCGAGGACCCGTTCGACGAGGTCAGCGGGATCGGCCACGGCCGGCGGCTGCTCTTCCAGGACGTGCCCGAGAAGAAGTCCGGCAAGAACCGCCTGCACATCGACGTCCACTCCGGGCCCGGCGGTCTCGACAAGCTGGTGACCCGGCTGGAGGAGCTGGGGGCGACCCGCGTGCGCGAGATCGACAAGGGCCCCGCCGGGCACTGGTGGCTCATGCGGGACCCCGAGGGCAACGAGTTCTGCGCGACGTAGGCCCGGCCGCCTCCCGTCGCGGACGGGCGGCCCCCGGCCTACCGCGGACGGGCGGCTTTCCGGCGCCGGGGCGCGGACCACCGTCCCGGCTCCCCGCGGACGGGCGGCCCCCCGATGCCGGGGCGCGAGCGACGGTCTCCGGTGCCGGTGGCCTCCCGGCGGGACCGTCGCTCAGGCGGTCCCCTTCGGGGGCGCGGTGGAGTCACGGACCACCAGGTGGGTCTCCAGGACGGTCGCGGCGCTCATCGACTGGATGAGGAGGTCGACCGCCATCCGGCCTGCGGCGCCGGCGGGCATCGCGACCGTGGTGAGCTTGGGGCGGTACAGCCGGCCGGTGGCGCTGTCGTCGAAGCCGATCACGCTGACGTCGCCCGGCACGTCGACCCCGAGCGCCTCCAGTCCCTCGATGATGCCGATGGCGAGCAGGTCGTTGTAGGCGAGCACGCCGGTCACGCCCGCCTCGGCGACCCTGGCCGCCGCGGCGATGCCGCCCTCCTCGGTGGGAGGGTTGGGGCCGATGACGACCGCGTCGAGCCCGGGGATCTCCGCGACGGCCCTGCGGATCTCGCCGCTGGTCCACGAACCGGCCGGGCCCGTCACCAGGGCGACGCGCCGGTGGCCGAGCCCGGCCAGGTGCTCCATGGCCACGCGGGCACCGTGGGCGACGTCCATCACGACCGTGGTCAGCCCGCGGATGAGCCGGTTGACCAGCACGAACGAGACGCTCTCGGAGAGCTTCTCCAGCGCCTTGTTGGACAGGCGCGGGCCGCACAGCACGATGCCGTCGACCTGTTTGGAGAAGGCCAGGATGAGCTCCTCCTCCTCCGAGGGGTTCTCGTCGGTGTCGGCCACGAACAGGTGGTAGTCCTGGCGGCGGGCGGCCGCCTGGGCGGCCTTGATCAGCGACGAGAAGAACGGGTTGGCCAGATCGGGAACGATCAGCCCGATGTTGTTGGTCCGGCCCGTCTTGAGCGAGCGGGCCGCCCGGTTGGGCCGGTAGTCGAGCTCCTCGGCCACCGCCAGCACCCGGGTCCGGGTCTCGGCGTTGACCAGATGGGGAGCCGAGAAGGTCCGGGAGACCGTCGACACATGAACGCCTGACGCGTGGGCGACGTCCCGGATGGTCACTGACATGCCGCACACCCTAACGCAACCGTTTGCAGGTGGGTCAATCATTCTGAGACCGGTTGCCGGTGCTTAGGCCCGCTCACTTGACGTATTGTCTCGCCTGGCGCGATTGTTTACTGCAACTGATTGCAGTCTTCAGAAGGAGCCCACACGGTGAGCAGAGTGCTCGTCACCGGTAGCGCGGGCCGGCTCGGCCGCAGCGTGGTCACCTCGCTCGCGGCGGCCGGACACGAGGTGATCGGCGTGGACAGCGCGCCGGGGACCCCGCGCGAGGCCGCCTCGACCCTTCCTGCGGACCTCACCGACCTGGGTGAGGCCCACTCGGTGATCGCGCGGTTCCGGCCCGGGGCGGTGGTCCACCTGGCGGCCATCGCGGTGCCGTTCAGCCGTTCCGAGGCCACCACGTTCCGCGTCAACACCCAGCTCGCCTTCAACGTCTGCGCGGCCTCGGTCGCCCTGGGGGTGGAGAGGCTCGTCGTGGCCAGCAGCCCCACGGTGATCGGGTACGGCGCGCCGGGCGGCTGGACCCCGGACTACCTGCCGCTGGACGAGGACCATCCGGTGCGGCCCTGGCACGCCTACAACCTGTCGAAGGTCGTGGCCGAGCAGACCGTGCAGACGTTCGCGCGGGCCGGTGACACCACCCGGATGGCCGCGTTCCGGCCCTGCTTCGTCGTCGCGCCCGAGGAGTGGGATGGCGCACCCACCCAGTCCGGGCACACGATCACCGAGCGGCTGGACCGGCCCGAGATCGGCGGGGTCTCCCTGTTCAACTACCTCGACGCCCGTGACGCCGGTGACTTCATCGACACGCTGCTGACCAGGCTCCCGCTGCTGGAGACCAACGGGGAGATCTTCTTCGCGGGCGCGGCCGACGCCCTGGCGCGCGAGCCGCTGGCCGAGCTGCTGCCGACCGTCATGCCGGAGACGAAGGCGTTCGCCGCCCCCCTGACCGGAACCTCCCCGGCGTTCTCCTCCGCCAAGGCCGAGCGGCTGCTCGGCTGGACCGCCAAGCGCAGCTGGCGCACCGAACTCTCCTGAAAGAAACTCTGATCATGAATCTCGATGGTGTCCTGTTCTTCCCGGTGACCCCCTTCGGCCCGGACGGCGAGCTCGCGTCCGGGGTGCTGGCCGACCACGTCCGGCAGGGGCTGGAGCACGGGCCCGGCGGGGTGTTCGCCGCCTGCGGGACCGGCGAGTTCACCGCGCTGTCGGAGGCCGAGCACGCCGAGGTCGTCCGGGTCGCGGTGAAGACGACGGCCGGGGCCGTGCCGGTGCTCGCCGGAGCCGGCGGGCCGATCGGCGCGGCGCTCGCCCAGGCGCGGGCCGCCCGCGAGGCGGGCGCCGACGGGCTGCTGCTCATGCCGCCCTACCTCGTCCAGGGCCCCGGTTTCCCCGAGTACGTGCGGGCCGTCGCCGCCGAGCTCCCGGTGATCATCTACCAGCGCGGGCCGATCGCGCTCGAACCGGAGGCCGCGGTCGAGCTGGCCGCGATCCCCGGCGTCATCGGTCTCAAGGACGGCCTGGGCGACATCGACCGGATGCAGCGGATCGTGCTGGCCGTCCGGGAGAGCCGCCCGGACTTCCTGTTCTTCAACGGGCTGCCGACCGCCGAGCTGACCCAGCCCGCCTACCGGGCCCTCGGCGTCGGCCTGTACTCCAGCGCGGTGTTCTGCTTCGCGCCCGAGATCGCCACGGCGTACCTGAACGGCGACGAGCGGCTGATCGCCGAGTTCTACGCGCCGCTGGTGCGGCTGCGCTCCAAGGTGCCGGGGTACGCGGTGTCGCTGGTCAAGGCCGGGGTGCGGTTGCGCGGGCTGGACGTGGGCGGGGTACGGCCTCCGCTGGTGGCGGTGACGCCCGAGCACGAGGCCGAGCTGCAGGCGCTGATCACCTCGGGACTCGCCCTGGTGGCTTCGTGATCAAGGATTTGGCGGTCACGCTGCGGTCGGTGCCCCTGGCCCGGCCCTGGGGCGCGGACGTGCCCTTCAACCACGTGCTGCTCGTCACGGTCACGCTGGAGGACGGGCGGAGCGGCACCGGGATCTCCTGGACGCCGCAGATCGGGGCGCGGGCGGTCAAGGCGCTGCTGGAGCACGACGTCCGCGACGCGGTGATCGGCCTGCCGGCGCATCCGGAGCTGGTGTGGGACCGGCTGTCGGCCCACCTGGGCGAGGCGGGACGGTCCGGGATCGTGCCGATCGCCCTGGCCGGGGTGGATCTGGCGCTGTGGGACCTGCGCTGCGGCGAGCGCCCGCTGGTCGAGGTGCTCGGCGCGCGGCGCGAGAGCGTCCCCGTCTACGGCAGCGGCATCAACCGCCACTACACGCTGGACGAGCTGCGCGCGCAGGCCGGGCGGTGGGTCGACGCCGGCTACACCGCCGTCAAGATCAAGGTCGGGCGTCCGTCGCTGGCCGAGGACGTCGAGCGGGTGGCGGCGGTCCGCGAGGTGATCGGGCCGGACCGGGTGCTGATGATCGACGCCAACCAGCGGTGGGACCTGCACCGGGCCCGCGTCGCGCTGCGCGCCCTGGAGCGGTACGACCTGTTCTGGATCGAGGAGCCGCTTCCCGCCGACGACCTGGCAGCCCAGGTGGAGCTGCGGCGCAGTGTCGGCGTCCCGGTCGCGGTCGGCGAGAACGTCGCCACCGTCCACGGGTTCCGCGACCTGCTGACGGCGGGCGCCTGCGACGTCGTCCAGCCGAACCTGGTACGGGTCGGCGGGATCACCCCGTTCCTGCGGATCGCCGAGCTGGCCCGCGCCTTCGGCGTCCCGGTCTACCCGCACCTGCTCACCGAGCTGTCCGGCCAGCTCGCCCTGACGCTGCACCATCCCGCGATGGTGGAGAGGGTCGAGGACGCCGCGCTGGCCGATCTCGGCCTGCTCGCCTCCCCGCTCCCGGTGGAGATCACCGGGCCGGAGCTGCGGGCGACCGGGGCGCCGACGAGGTGGGCGCCGTGAAGCCGGTGCGCGTGGTGGTCGCCGGGATCCACGGTCACGGGCGCAACCACGTGGAGAACGTGCGGCGCCTGGCCGCGACCGGGCGGGCCGAGCTCGCCGGGGTCTGCGACACCCGCCCGGCGCCCGG
The DNA here is from genome assembly GCF_039534895.1 of Streptosporangium longisporum. Lineage (NCBI taxonomy): Bacteria > Bacillati > Actinomycetota > Actinomycetes > Streptosporangiales > Streptosporangiaceae > Streptosporangium > Streptosporangium longisporum. The sequence continues at coordinate 45,024 of NZ_BAAAWD010000024.1, forward strand.
CCTGGACGTGCCGTGGTCGGCGGACCTGCCGTCGCTGATCACCGAGACCGGCGCGGAGGTGGCGGTGATCGCGACGCCGATCCACACCCACGCGCCGCTGGCCGTCGCGGCCCTGCGGGCCGGGGCGCACGTGCTGCTGGAGAAGCCCCCCACCCCCTCGGTCGAGGAGTTCGAGCAGATCTCCGTGGCCGTGGCCGAGACCGGGCTGGCCTGCCAGGTCGGCTTCCAGTCGCTCGGCTCGGCGGCCGTCGGTGCGGCGGCCGGGCTGCTGGGGGAACCGATCCGCGCCATCGGCGTCGCCGGGGCCTGGACGCGGCCGTTCTCCTACTACACGCGCGCGCCCTGGGCGGGGCGGCGCCGGCTGGACGGCGTGGACGTCATGGACGGCGCGCTGACCAACCCGTTCGCGCACGCGGTGGCCACCGCGCTGGCCGTCGCCGGGGCCGACGCGGTCTCCTCGGTCGAGGGGATCGAGCTGGAGCTGTACCGGGCCAACGCGATCTCCTCCGACGACACCTCCAGCGCCCGGCTCCGCCTCGCCGACGGCACCGTCATCGCGATCACCGTGAGCCTGTGCGCCGGACGCCGGACCGAGCCCTACCTCCACCTGCACGGCGACACCCGCTCGGCGCTGCTCTTCTACACCCTCGACGAGGTCGAGGTGGACGGCGTGCGCACCGGTTTCGACCGGGCCGACCTGCTGGCCAACCTCCTGGCGCACGTCAGGGAGGGCGAGGAGCTGCTGGTGCCGCTGGAGCGGACCGGCGGTTTCACCCGGCTGCTCGACGAGATCCGCCGCGCCCCCGACCCGCTGCGCGTCGAGGGTTCCCGCACCGAACCGTCCCGGCTGGTGCTCCCCGGCGTCGAGGGCCTGGCGGTGCGCGCGGCGGCGGAGCTGAAGACCCTGTCGGAACTCGGCTTCCCCGGCGTCCTCGGTGCCCGGACGACCGCGCCGGCCACTCCCACGGAACCGGTGGCAGAGGCGGCGGAACCGGCGGCGGGACCGGCCGTGCCGATCGTGGCGGCGGAACCGGTGATCTGGCCCGAGTCGCTGCTGCGCGCCGGTCCGCGGGAGGTCGCGACCTACGTCCGGCGCGGGGACCTGCGGCCGACGGACGCGCCACGGCCGCATCTGCACCCGGTCCGCACCCTCGGCGGGACGGTCGTGACCGAGACCCAGCCCGCCGACCACGTGCACCACTTCGGGGCGAGCGTGGCGATCTCCGATGTCAACGGGGTCAACTTCTGGGGCGGCTCCACCTACGTGCCCGGCACCGGGCCGGTGGTCCTGCCCAACCACGGGCGGCAGCGGCGGCGCCTCCTGCGTCCCGTGGACGGGGGCTTCGCCGAGCTGCTGGACTGGGTCGGGCCGGACGGCACCGTCCTGGCCGCCGAGGAGCGGACCCTGGTGGCCCGTACCGTGCCCGGCGCCTGGGCGCTGGACGTCGCCTTCACGCTGCACAACCGGACCGGCGAGCCGCTGTCGATCCAGAGCTCGGCCTGCAAGGGCAGGACCGGAGCCGGTTACGGCGGGTTCTTCTGGCGGGCGCCCAAGGACTCCCCCGGGCTGGACGCCTTCACCGCCGACGCCTCCGGCGAGCGGGCCGTGCACGGCAGCCTCTCGCCCTGGCTGGCGCTGACCTCCGACGACTGGAGCCTGCTGTTCGTGCAGACCATCGGGCTCGACCCGTGGTTCGTGCGGGTGGCCGAGTACCCGGGCGTCGGACCGGCCCTGGCCTGGGAGGAACCGCTCGGCGTCCCCGACCGGCTGGACCGGGCGATCACCGTCGTGGTCGCCGACGGGCGGCTCACCGCCGAGCGGGCCCACGAGCTGGCCGGTGCCGTGCCGCCCCCCGCCCCACGGGACCTACAGGACTCACAGGACCCGCGGGGATCCGTGGCGTGAACGCGGGCGGCAGGGCCGGGCTCCGGGTCCCTCCTCCCCGGGCGGTACGGGCCGGACGGTGACGCCCGGCCCGCCCGGCCCGCCCGGCCCGCCCGGCGGGGTCAGCGGCCGGCGTCCCAGGTGACGGGGCGTGGCCGCTCGCACCTTCCGGCGACGTTCAGCGCCTGCCCCGAGCCCGCCGAGGCGAGCAGCGACTCCATGACGTCCAGGACGTGGTAGGCCAGCCGGCCGCTCGTGCGGGGCTCGACCCCGGGCGGGGTCAGCACGAAGTCGGCCAGGCCGTCGCCCCGGCCCGCGGGTTCGTACCCGGCGCTCACCGGGAGGGTCCGCCACCGGTCGTCCTCGTCGCCGAGGTTCTGGATCAGGACGTCCCCGTCGAAGTAGTTGGGGTCGGGGAGCACCAGCGACCCCCGGTCGCCGTGGACCTCCAGTTCGGGGCATCGGGTGGAGACGACGTCGAAGCTCATCACCAGGGTCGACAGCGCGCCCGAGTCGTGCACGAGCACGCCCGTGACGTGCGTGTCCACGTTCACCGGGACGGTCTCGCCCCGCCGGGGACCGGTGCCGATCGTGCGCTCGGCGCGCGGGCGACCGGCCGCCCCGATGACCGTCGTCACCGGCCCGAGCAGGGTGACCAGCGAGGTGATGTAGTAGGGGCCCATGTCCATCAGGGGTCCCCCGCCCGGGGCGTAGTAGAAGTCGGGGTGATGGTGCCAGCGTTCGTGCCCGGGGGTGACCATGATCGCCGTCGCCGCGACCGGGCGGCCGATCAGCCCGTCGTCGATCGCCTTGCGCGCGGTCTGCGTCCCCGTGCCCAGGACGGTGTCGGGCGCGCACCCCACCCGCACCCCCGCGGCGTCGGCCGCGGCCAGCAGCTCGCGCGCCTCGGCGGTCGTGACGGTCAGCGGTTTCTCGCAGTAGACGTCCTTGCCGGCGGCGACGGCCTTGTGGGCCACCTCGGCGTGGGCGGCGGGAATGGTGAGGTTCAGCACGACGTGCACCTCGGGGTCGGCGACCAGCTCGTCCACGGACAGCGCCCGCGCGCCCGGGTGGGAGCGCACCGTCTCCCGGGCCCGCGCGGGGTCCAGGTCGGCCGCCGCCGCCAGCCTGAGACCGGGCAGGCGCTCGATCGTCTCCAGGTACTGGCCCGCGATGGTGCCGCACCCGACGAGGCCGACGTTCACCGGCTCGCCCACAGCATCCCCCTCTCCACCAGGGTGCGCACGCTCGGGTGCTCCAGGACGTCCAGGCTGTGACCGGGGGTGGTGACGAAGATCCTGCCCTCGCCCCACTGCCGGGTCCACACGGCCGGGGAGGTGACCTCGCGGTGCCAGGGGTCCCAGGGACGCACCTTCTGGGTCGTGGTCGCCAGCACGTCGTTGTAGTCGTCCGACAGCACCCAGTACTGCTCGGTGACGAGGTCGAAGTCCTCGATGCCCTGGACGATCGGGTGGTCGGCGGCCTCGGGCCGGATGTTCACCGTGTACGGCACGAAGTCGTGGTCCGTGGCACCCTCGACCCGCTCGGCCGGATCCTTGCCGGGGTGGCAGGCGAACTGGCCGCCGATGAGGTGAAGGTAGTCGGAGGAGTTCCGGAAGGAGTCGGCGATGCCGCCGTGCCAGCCGGCCATGCCGGTCCCGGCGCGGATCGCCACCTGCAGGCCGTCCAGCTGATCGGGCTCGATCGTCCCCATCGTGTAGCACTGCACGATCAGGTCCACCCCGGCCATGTAGCCGGCGTCCGCGTACCGTGCCGGGGAGTCGGCCACGTGCACGTCGAACCCGTTCCGTTCCAGGAAGGGGATGAACAGGTCGGTGGCCGCCACCGGCACGTGCCCTTCCCAGCCGCCCCGCACCACCAGGGCGACGCGGCCGTGGTTTTCCACCATGATGCCCCTTTCGTGTGAGATATCGGCATGATCGTGTCATCGCGACGGCCGGTGGGCAATGGAGGGGACCGGCCGAAGCGGGCCGGACGCCGCCCGGCGACGCCGGGCACGGTGGCGACCGGGACGGCACCACCACCGGGCACGGGCACGTACGATCCGGAAAGACCTGGTCACCAGCAGATGGGCCCCGCGATGCCGCAGTCCGACGTCCGCACCGTCGACTACCACACCGGTGGTGAACCCTTCCGCATCGTCGCCGACCCGCCGGTCGCCATCACCGGCGCGTCGGTGGCCGACCGCAGGGTCTTCGCCGTCTCGGATCCGGCCGTCGACGGGCTGCGCCGGATGCTGTGCTTCGAGCCGCGCGGGCACGCCGACATGTACGGGGGGTTCATCACCCCGCCCGACGACGACGGCGCGCTGTTCGGCGTGCTGTTCTGGCACAAGGACGGGTTCTCCACCGCGTGCGGGCACGGCACGATCGCGCTCGGGACGTGGGCCGTGGAGTCGGGACTGGTCGAGGCCGACCCCTCCGGCCTCACGGACGTGGTGATCGACGTGCCGTCCGGCCGGGTGACGGCACGGGTGCACACCGCGGACGGCCGGGTCAGGGGCGCCGACTTCGTCAGCGTGCCCAGCTACCCGATCGCGTACGACGTCGCCGTGCCGACCACGCGGGGCGAGGTCCGGGCGGACATCGCCTACGGCGGGGCCATCTACGCGCACGTGGCGGCCTCGTCGGTCGGGCTGGAGGTGGAGCCGCGCTCCCTCGACCGGCTCATCGCCCTCGGCCGTGAGATCAAGTGGGCGCTCGACGACGGCCCGCACGCCCGCCACCCCGCCGACGACCGGCTCAGCGGCGTCTACGGCACGATCTTCTACGACGACCTGGGCGAGGACGCCGAGGGGAACCTGCACCAGCGCAACGTCACGATCTTCGCGGACGGGGAGGCCGACCGCTCCCCGTGCGGGTCGGGCACGGCCTCCCGCGTCGCCGTGCTGAGCGCCACCGGCCGCCTGCGCGACGACCGCCGCCTCGTGCACGACTCCATCGTGGGATCGCGCTTCCACGCCCGGGTCCTGCGGCACGTGACGGCCGACGGGAGGGCGGCGGTCGTCCCCGTCGTCTCCGGCAGCGCCCACAGGACCGGCGAGCACCTGTTCACGGCCGACCCCGCCGACGAGCTCTTCCCCGGGTTCGTCCTGCGATGACCGAGCACGTCCCGCTGATCACCGGGGACCACCTGCGGCGGCTGCTCGGCCCCCGCCAGGCCGTCCGGGTCGTCACCGACGCGCTGCGCGGCGGCCTCGACCCGGCCGCCGACCCCGCGCGTACCGTCGTGCCCACCGCCCACGGGCACCTGCTGCTGATGCCCGCCGAGAGCGGCGCCCGCACGGGGGTGAAGGTCGTGACCGTGGCACCGGACAACCCGGCACACGGCCGGCCCCGCATCCAGGGCTTCTACCTCCTCTTCGACGCCCGGACCCTGTCCCCGGTGGCCCTGATCGACGGCATCGCGCTGACCACGCTGCGCACGCCCGCGGTGTCGGTCGCCGCGGTCCTGCCCCTGCTGCGCCGTGCGCGCGACCCGCTGCGCGTCGCCGTCTTCGGCGCGGGCCCGCAGGGACGCGGGCATGTCGACACCCTCCTCGACACCCTCTCGGGACACCGCCGGCTCGCCGAGGTGACCTATCTCGTACGCGATCCGCGGCGCGCCGGGGTGCCCGGCCACGGCGCGGTGCCGGTCACGGTCGCCGCCTCCGGTGGCGAGCGGGCCACGCGGGCCGTCTCCCGCGCGGACGTCGTCGTCTGCGCCACGACCGCGCGCGAACCGCTCTTCGACTCGGCCCTGCTCCACGACCGGGCCGTCGTCATCGCCGTCGGCTCGCACGAACCCGGCGCCCGCGAGGTCGACGGCGCGCTGACGGGCCGGGCGCACGTCGTGGTCGACGACGTCGCGACCGCGCTGCGCGAGGCCGGCGACGTCGTCCAGGCGATCGGGGAGGGCAACCTCGACGCCGCGCGCCTCATCCCGATGCGCCGGATCGTGACCGATCCCGCGTCGGTGGACCTCGACCGGCCGGTGCTGTTCAAGTCCACCGGGATGTCCTGGCAGGACCTGGTCGTCGCGACGGCGGCCCACGAACGCCTCGGCGGCTGACCACGGGCGCCTCGGCGGCCGGCCGCGAGCGCATCGTCGGCCGGTCGGGGGCGTCTCGGCGGCCGACCGGGGTCGACGAAAACCGGAAGGACCGCCTCTCCCCCGGCGTACCGGCTTCCGGTACGCCGGGTCACGAGGGCGTCAGGACCGGTCCGGGGCGTGAGTGATCGCCCGCGCGAGGGGTAGGGCCATGCCAGGCTTGCAGGGACGTCCGGGAAGAGGTATCCGATCATGAGCCAGGCGCGGCCGTCGGCCGGACCGGAGACGTCGAGGGAGCGTGGCCGGTCGCTGGTGTCGGCGGCGCTGATCGGGGTGGCGGTGATGGCCGCGGTCGACGAGATCGTCTTCCACCAGCTGCTGGGGTGGCACCACTTCTTCGACCGCTCCACCCCGGCGATCGGGCTGCTGTCGGACGGGCTGCTGCACACCGCCGAGCTGCTGGCGCTGGTGGCGGGGTTCGTGATGTGGGCGGACCTGCGCCGCCGCCGGGCCCTGTCGGCGGCGCACGCACGGGCCGGGCTGCTGATCGGGGCGGGCGGCTTCCAGCTGTTCGACGGCCTGATCGACCACAAGGTGCTGCGGGTGCACCAGATCCGCTACGACGTACCGGACCTGCTGCCCTACGACCTCGTCTGGAACGGCGCCGCGCTGGTGCTGCTGGGTGCCGGGCTGGTCCTGGCCCTCCGTGCCCGCCGCGCCGACCCGCACCCGCGACCGGCCACCGGCCCCGGCACGGGTTCCGGTTCGGGTACGGGTTCCGGTTCGGGTGCGGGGCCGGAGGCAGGGTCGGAGGCGGGGGGCCGGTGACGGCGGTGCAGACGGCACTGGCGGCGCTACCCGCGCTACCCGCGCTACCCGCGCTGCCGGTGCTGCCGGTGCTGCCGGTGCTGCCGCTGCCGGAGTCGCCGAGGCACCACCACACCGGGGGGCCGGGGGTGGCGTGGTCGCCCTTGCTCGCGGCCTCGGTGGCCTCGCTGGCCTCGGTGGCCGTGGTCTACGCGCTGGCCGCGCATCGGCTGCGCCGCCGCGGGCATCCGTGGCCGTGGACGTGGCAGGCGTGTTTCGTCGCGGGCACCGCGCTGCTGGCGGCCGCCTTCGTCGTGCCGATGCCGGCGGGCCCGTTCACCGCGCACATGGGCCGGCACCTGCTGGCCGGGATGCTCGCCCCCGTGCTGCTGGTCCTCGGCCGCCCGCTGAGGCTGGCGCTGCGCGGGCTGCGTCCGGGCCGGGCACGACGCGCCGTGCTGGCCGTGGCGCACTCCCGCCCGATCGGACTGCTGGTCTCCCCCGCGACGGCGGTGGTACTGGACATGGGCGGGTTGTGGCTGCTGTACCGCACGCCGCTGCTGGCGGCCACCGGCCACCACGAGTGGCTGCACGTCGCCGTGCACGTGCACGTGGTGGCGGCCGGGACGCTGTTCGCCTTCGCCGTCTGCCGGCTGGACCCGGTGCGCCGGGGCTGGAGCGTGCCCTGGCGCGCGGGCGCGCTGCTGGCCGGTGGCACCGCGCACGCCGTGCTGGCCAAGACCCTGTACGCCGTACCGCCGCCCGGCACCGCCTTCGCCGCCGCCGACCTGCGGGCCGGGGCCCAGCTGATGTACTACGGCGGCGACGCGGTCGAACTGCTCCTGGCCGCCGTCGTCGCCGCCCAGTGGTACGCCGCCACCGGCCGCGCCCAGCGCCACGCCAGCCGCCGTGCCCTCCGCCGCGCGACGGCCGCGGGTCCCGCACCGGTGGCCTGACGTCCTCCGGGGCGGGAGCCCGTCACCGGCCGCCTTCGCGAGAGGACGCCGACGCGCCCGATGCCGCTCGTACCGGGATCAGTCACCGTCCGCGACGGCCGGGGGTCGTGGTGCCCATTCCCTCGCGTGAGCCGTGAGACGGATGATCGCCGGCAGCGGGAAGAGCATGAGGTAGAGGTTCGGTATCCACCAGGCGAGGGAGAAGTCCCCGCGCAGGGTCCAGAACGCGATCGCCATCAGCCCGGAGGCCGTCGTCAGCACGAGGGAGACCAGCATCAGCGGCGGACCGCTCGGCGAGCCGCGGCGCAAAAGGCAGAGGCTGGTCAGACCGGTGACACTGGCCGGCAGGTCGATCCAGAGGAAGGACCAGTTCCAGTCGGCCATCAACGGGTCGGCGTAGTCGGCGAACGCCCACTCCGGCGGGATCAGGCCGATGCCGGTGACGGTGAAGTAGACCACGAAGCCGAGGTCGGTCACCAGCATCAACGCCTTAGTGACGCGCAGCACGGTCGATCGCCTCCATGAGGTAGCGGCGGGTCCCCTCGTGCAGTTCCGGCCCGGGTTCGCTCAGCCCGAGCAGCCTGACGGCCCACCAGCCGTCGACCGCCAGCCGTACGGCCGTCGCGGCGGCCGGGTCGACGCCGTCCTCGGTGAGCCGGACCTGCCAGGCCGCGAACCGCTCGCGGAGCGGTTCCAGACCGGCCGGATGGACCAGCACGCCCGCCAGAAGTGCCGCGGTGACGCGGTCGGCGGGAGCGGCGGTGGTGTGGCGTTCGGGGATCGTGGCCCGGACGTAGGCGCGCAGGAAGTCACCCGGCGCGTCGCCCGCCTGGGCCAGCGCGTCGTCGAAGGCCTTCGTCAGCCGCTCGACCATGGCGGCGACCAACGCCTGCTTGGTTGGGAAATGGTAGAAGAGGCCCCCCTTGGAGACGCCTGCCCGCTGGGCGACGGCCTCAAGGGTGAGCGACTCGGCCCCTTCGGAGAGCAGAACCTCGGCGGCGGCATCGAGCAGCCGTTCCTTCGAACTCGGTCGTGGCATGACAGAAACTATACCGGTCGACCGGTACACTTTCATCCGCGGAAGGAGGCGCGGTCCCGTCGCCCGGGCGGCGTCTCGCCACCGCTCCTCAAGCGGTCGCGCGGGCGCGCCTCAGGCCGCGGGCTCTCCCGGTGCGCCGTCGGCTCCCGCCGCCCGCCGGTCGGGTTCCGACGCCGCGTTGATCACGTCGTCGAGCACGTCACGGGAGCCCGCCAGTTGCGTCATCATCCGGTCGATGCGGTCCCGTTCGGCGGCGAGCTCGGCGACCAGCCGGGGGGTGGCGCGCTCGGACGGGCCGCCGTCCGCGTCCCGCATGCACGGCAGCAGTCGCGCGATCTTCCTGCTGTGCAGGCCCGCGGCGAACAGTTCCTGGATGCGGATGACCCGGTCGACCGCCTGCTCGGGATAGTCGCGGTGACCGCCGGGCGTGCGGCCGGCCACCAGCAGCCCCTGCTGCTCGTAGTAGCGCAGCGACCGTTCGCTCACCCCGGTACGCCCCGCGAGCTCACCGATCCGCATCTCCACCCCCGCACGTCCCGGACTTGAAACTGACACCGATGTTAACTTCTACCGTGTCGGCATGACGAAGCCGACGGAGAACGAGCTCTTCACCTACAGCCCCATCACCGAACGCCCGCCGATCGAATGGCCCGGAGGCGCCAGGGTCGCCGTCTACATCGGGCTCAACATCGAGCACTTCCTCATCGATCGCCCCTCCACCAGCATCTGGCCCGGCACGGCGGACCTGGTCCCCGACGCGCTCAACCACGGCTGGCGCGACTACGGGCCCCGGGTCGGCATCTGGCGCACGATCGAGAGCCTGGACCGGCACGGCGTCCGGGCGAGCGCGCTGCTGAACTCCGCGGCCGCCGAGCACTACCCCCAGATCATCAAGGCGGGCCTGGAACGGGACTGGGCCTGGCTCGCGCACGGGCGGACCAACTCGATCCTCCAGGCCGGCATGACCCGCGACGAGGAGCGCCGCTTCCTCGCCGACGTCGTCGACACCATCACCGACGCCACCGGACGGCGTCCGCGCGGCTGGATGGGACCCGGACTGACCGAGACGTTCAACACCCCGGAGCTGCTCGCCGAGCTCGGCCTGAGCTACGTGCTGGACTGGACCAACGACGACCAGCCGTACGCGTTGAACGTGCCCGGGATGCTCAGCGTGCCCTACTCGGTCGAACTCAACGACCTCCTGCTGTTCGGCAAGGGCACCACCGGGCCGGAGTTCGTACGGATCGTCAAGGACCAGTACGAGCAGTTGCACGCCGACTCCGAGCACGGCGGCCGGGTGATGGCGCTGGCCCTGCACCCGTTCGTGATCGGCCAGGCGTTCCGGGCCAGGTACCTGGACGAGGCGCTGGAGTACCTCGCGACGCGGCCCGGCGTCTGGCTGACCACCAGCGACGAGATCGCCGAGCACTACCTGCGCACCGCCGGGGAGCGCGGGTAGGCCGGGTCGTCGCGGGCTCGGCGGGGGTCAGGCCCAGCAGAACACCTGGATGTGGCGCTTCGAGCCGTCCGCCTCGGTCACCACGTACAGGTCGTAGGGGATGCCGCGGGTCCGGACGTGCTCCACGAACTCCGCGCCCTCCGGCGCCTGGTCCGGGCAGTGCGGCCCCTCGGGCGAGCCGACGACGGCCTCCTGGGCGGACGTACGCGCCGGGGCCGCGTGAGCGGGAACGCTCACGAGCATCGCGCCGATCGAGAGCAGGGCGACAACGACATACCGCATGGACGACTCCTCGGACGGGACCAGGGTGGGCACCCCCGGGACCGACGCACCGGGGGCGGATGCCGACGACTATAGGCAGTTCCCCGCCCGTCCCCGAGGGGTCGGCCCCAAGCTGCCGGACGGTGTGCCGATCGGCAACAAGCTGCCGGTCGGCACGCCGTCGCTGGGACGACCGGTCCCTCGCCGGTTCCCCGCGAGTCCCGCGCCGTCCTGCGCCGTCCCGCGCCGTCCTTCACCGTCCCGCGCCGGTCCTGGCTGTCCCCCACCGTCTCTCACCGTCCCGAGCCGTCTTTCACCGTCCCGCGCCGGTCCGTGCCGTCCCGTCCTGTCCGGCCGGGCCGGTCCGGTCGCGGACGGCGGTGCCCGTCCCGTCCTGCGCGACCGGCTCGGCCCGATCGCGGACGGCGACGACCGGGATCACCGCGGTCTTCGCGGCCCGGACGCGGCGGGCGCGCTGCTCCCGCCGGAACCTCTCGGTCAGCGCCTCGCTGACGACGGCGGAGACCGAGGGGGCACGGCCCGCCTCGACGAGCTCCTCGGCGTAGGCGCCCAGCCACGCCTCCACGGTGACCGTGATCAGTGCCTTTCCCCGGTCGACCGCCTGCGCGGGCCCGTCCTGTGGCCGCGACCCGTTCGACACCGGCGACCCGTCCGATCCCGGCGTTCCTCTCGACCGCGCCGACCGCGCCGATCGCACCGGAAGGGCGCGGACGATCCGGCCCCGAAGGGCGACCGCCTCGACGGCGGCCGGAAGGCCGCGCGCGGGGTCGGTGTCGCGCATCGCCCTGCCCCACCACACGCTCAGGACGCCGTCCAGCTCCGGCCCCCGCCGGGCGTCCAGCAGCTCGGCGAAGAACTGCGCCCGCCGGCCGGCGCGCAGCGCGGCGGAGATCGCACCGATCGTCCGCGGCACCCTGGGCTCCCTGGCCTCGTACCTACCGAGGGGCGGGGTCGTCACCGGCTCGCCTCCGGAGGAGACCGCGGGCCCGGCCCCGGTCGTCGGCGGTCACCGGCCCGGCCGACGACCCGGCCTGCAGCCCGGTCACCGGCCCGATCGTCGGCTGGGTCACCGGCTCGATCGTCGGCTCGATTGTCGGCTGGGTCACCGGCTCGATCGTCGGTCCGGGCACCGGCTCGGGCACCGGCGGGGTCGGCCGCGCGGCCATCGGGGCGCACGGTCGCGCCCCCGGGTTCCTCGTCCCGTACGGGCGACGCCCCGGCCGGGCAGGCTCGTGGGAGGCCGGTGGCCGTTCCGCGGAGCCCGTCCGGCGGACGCGGGTGGTCACGCGTTCCGGGACGCGGGTGGTCACGCATTCCGGGACGCGGCGAGATCGTAAGTGAGGCGAGCGGGTCACGTGGACACGATGAACCGGCCGGACCCGGACACGAGACCGAACGGATCAAGATCTACGAACGCGATACCCGGAGGTCACCCGCCCCGGGCACCACGGTCGCCGGGACACCCTCGCCCGTTCCGCCCGGCCGGCCGCCGGCACGGAATACGACCGATTCCCTTTGGATAATTAATCGTATTTACGACTTATGCAGAATGACACCTTATATCAAGAATAACGATGAGCGTGATAGGAAAACCCGGGAAAGCGTAGAGAATGAACAAAGAAGCCCTCGTTCAGTCTTACACCAAAGCCGGGGAGATAAGCGCTTAAATCCCTTGTTCAATATGACTCGCCTTATATCGTGACTCTCAGTTACGACCGTGAGCGATCCGTGCTCACGGTCCGACCGAAGGAGGAAACATGTACGGCAAGCGACAGTCGCTGCTGCTCGGTCCCGCACTTCTCGCCGCCCTCGCCCTGACCCCGGCCCCGGTCTCACAGGCCTCGGCCGCGCCGGCTCCCGTGCAGGCGGCGAGCGCCCCGCAGAGCACGACGGCGCACGACCCCATGGACTACTGGCGGGGCTACCGGGACGGTTACCGTGCCGCCGGGCAGGACTGCTCGAGAAGGAGCTCGAGAAGGTCCTTCGGGCCGCCGAGCGACTACGACCGGGGCTGGCTGAACGGCTACGACGCCGGCTACGCCCGGTTCTGCTACGGCCGGGACCAGTACCCGGACCGCTACCCGACCCGGTACCCGAGTCGCTACCCGGGCGGATACCCGAGCGGGTACTCCAGCGGTTACTCGACCGGCTTCTGACGCCGGCCGGGGTCTCCCGTCCGCGACCGCCGGTCACGACGGCGGTCGCACCGGCGGTCGCGCTGACGGTCGCGCCGGAAGGCTTCGCGCGTGCCGGATCGGCGGTTCGGTCCGGCGGTTCAGTCCGGCGGCGGGTAGAGGTCGAACCCGTACAGGCCCTGGTCGCCACCGGCGGCCACGCCGGAGCCGTCGGGGAACCAGGCGAGGCAGTTCAGGCCCGCGTCCACCCGGGCCGCCGCGGGACAGGGGTCGCCGTAGCGGTCCCACATCCGGATGACACCGTCGTCGGAGCAGGTGGCGAGCAGGTTGCTGTCCGGGGAGACGGCCACGGCGCGGATCCTTCCCGTACCGGACGCCAGCGTCGCGCGTTCCCCGCCCCCGGCCGACCAGACGCGCGCGGTGCCGTCGTCGAAGCAGGCCGCCAGCCAGGTGCCGTCGGGGGCGATCGTCACCTCGCGCGCCGGACCGGGGCATCCCCTCAGCGGGGCCCGCGCCGCGCCGTCGGCGCCCCACAGGCCCGCGGTGCCGTTGGCCGAGAGGATGGCGAACCATCTGCCGTTCGGCGCCATGGTGATCTCGTCCATGGTCTCCACCCGGCTCTTCAGGGTCGCGTACCTGCGTCCGTCCGGTGTCCAGAGCTGGATCCGGCCGTAGACGGACAGGGTGGCCAGCCAGGCGCCGTCCGGGGAGATCAGGGCGTGCGCGGTGGCCCTGACGCCGGCGACCAGCACGGCCCGCTGCCCGCCGTCGGCCCACCACACGCGCGCGGTGCCGTCCTCGGAGCAGGTGACCAGCCAGGTGCCGTCGGGGGCGATCACCACCTCGCGCACCGGCCCGGTGTGACCGTTCAGCACCGCTCTCCGGCTGCCGCCGGCGCCCCACAGCCGTACGGTCCGGTCGGACGACCAGGTGGCCAGCCAGGTGCTGTCGGGGGCGACGGCCACCCCCCGCAGGCGGCCCGAGTGGCCGGTCGGGACGGCCCGCCGCCGCCCACCGGCCCCGTGTATCCGGACGACCTGGTCACCGGACCAGACGGCCAGCCACGTCGTGTCCGGCGCGACCGCGGCGTACCGGCCGTCCTCGACGGGGACGGTGAGGGCCGCCCGCTCCATCCTGTCCTCGTTCCAGAGTTTCACCGACCCGTCACCGGAGTGCGTGGCGATCCAGTTCCCCTGGGGGGAGATCGTCACCCGGCGGATCAGCCCGGCCCTTCCCCTGCGGTCCTGCGATCCCGGGTTCTGCCGTCCCGGCACCCTCGATCCCCGCTCCTGCGACCCGGGCCCCTCCGACCGCCAGACGCGGATCGTCCCGTCGTCGGAGCAGATGGCCAGCCGCCCGCTGTCAGGTGTGATCACCACCTGACGCACCGTCCCGGCATGCCCCGCCAGAGCGGCCCGCTCGGCGCCGTCGGACTCCCACAGCCGTACGCTCCGCTCCCCCGACACCGTCACCAGCCACCCGCCGTCCGGCGCGATCACCACCTGACGCACCGTCCCGTCATGCCCGGTCAGGACCGCCCGCGGCCTGCCGTCCGACTCCCACAGCCGTACGCTCCGCTCCCCCGACACCGTCACCAGCCACCCGCCGTCCGGCGCGATCACCACCTGACGCACCGTCCCGTCATGCCCGGTCAGGACCGCCCGCGGCCTGCCGTCCGACTCCCACAACCGTACGGTCCCGGTGGCGGACCAGGTGGCCAGCCAGGAGCCGTCGGGGGAGATCCGCATTCCGGGCACCGTTCCGGCGTGGCCCGTCAGGACGGCCCGCTCGGCGCCGTCGGCCCCCCAGAGCCGTACGGTGCCGTCCCTGGAGAGGGTCGCCAGCCAGGAGCCGTCCGGGGAGGCCGCCATCCCGGTGACCTTGCGCACCGGCCTGACGCGGCCGGTCACCGTCTCCTCGTCCCCGCTCCCGGCGCTCCCGGCGCTCCCGGTGTTGCGGGTGCTCCCGCCTTTCCCGCCGCGCATCAGCAGGGCCTGGCGCAGGGGGCGCGGCCTGGCACGCACCCTGACCGGGCTGCGCAGGACCGCGCGCCTCGTACCCGCGGGAGTCCACAGGCCGACCTCTCCCGACGCGGACAGGGCCGCCAGCCAGGAACCGTCGGGCGAGGCCACCATCCCGGTGAACCGGCCGAACCCGTTCCTCAGCGTGGCGCGCCCGGTCCCGTCCGGGTTCCACAGACGGATCCGCCCGCTCGCCGAGAGGGTCGCCAGCCAGGAACCGTCCGGGGAGGCCGCCATCCCGGCGATCCTGCGGACACCGGTCTGCAGTACGGCCCGCTCCGTGCCCCCGATCTCCCAGATCTGCACCCTCCCGCGCCCGGAACGGGTCACCAGCCAGGAGCCGTCCGCGGCCGTGGCGACCTCGCGGACCGGACCGCGGTGGGTCGCCAGCCGGGTACGGGTGGTGCCGTCGGCCTTCCAGACCTGCACGCCCCCGTCGCGGACGTGGACCACGAACCGCGACCCGTCCGGGGTGATCGACACGTCGTCCGGCCGTCCCGGCGCGGAGGCGAGGGTCTGCAACAGCCAGGTGGCGCCGTCGTCCGGGAACGGCCAGCGGGGCCTGAGGAAACGGACGTCGTTCTGCCTGCTGTAGCGCTCGACCGAGGCCCGCATCGGCGGGAACGCGTACAGGCGGGCCAGCAGGTTCGCCGTGGAGACGGCCTCGGACTCGAAGGGGACGAGCAGGTGCGCGCTCCGCGCGATGAGCCCGCGGACCCCGGCGACGGAGCGGGAGGCCGACAGCGCCAGGTCAGACTCGGCCGCGGCGATCCCCGAACCGCGGATCCGGGCGACGAGCCAGCGCACGTCGTGCAGGAGCGCCTCCAGCTCCTGGGTCCTTCTCCCCTCGCCGAGATGGGGCAGCAGGTTGTTCCAGAGGTAGGCCGCGTCCGGGGGCAGCCTCCACCACTCGGCCTCCGCCTCCGGGTCGTCACCGGGGATCAGGGTCCGGGCCTCGTCGAGGAAGGCCCGCTGGGCGGCCGCCAGGCGGTCCCTTCCCAGCCCGTCCTCCGACCGTACGCAGGAGCGGACGACGTCGTGCAGCGTGACCGACGCCATCGATGTCACCGACGCCATCGATGTCACCGACGCCGTCGATGTCACCGGCGACACCTGCGACACCTGCGGCGACGGCGAGGACGACGGTGACACGGCCGGGTCCGCGGGGCGCCCGCCGATGAGGGACAGCTCCCGCAGCCTCGCGCAGAGGGCCTGGGACCGCTCGGGGGTGAGCCCGCCGGTGCGGCGCCACAGAAGCCCGACGAGGTCGGCCGGTACGTCGGCGTCCTCGGGGAAGACGCCGAGCTCCAGGAAGCGGGCACGGTCGGCCGCGCCGAGGGCGTCGAGCCCGTACTCGACGGCCGCGCGCACCGCGGCCTCCCGCTGGCGGGGGACGGTGACGTCCAGGTCCGCGGGCCCGATCCGGCCGAGCCGCTCGACCGCCCGCCTGGCGGCGACCTCGATGTTCGTCCCGGCCCGGTGCTCGTCGCGCAGGCGCGCGTTGACCAGTGCCATCAGCAGCGGCCAGCGTCCGGTCATGGCCATCAGGACGTTGACCACGCCGGGACTCATCGGCGGCAGCCCCCGGCTCAGCAGCCGTACGGCCACCCGCGGCGCCATCTCGTCGACGATCATCGCGATCCCGTCGGGCGGCAGGGCCCGGGGCAGGCGGGTGGTCACCAGCACCCGCGACCTGGAGGCCGCCGCCAGGAAGGGCCTGAGCTGCTGGGGGCTCCACACGTCGTCGACCACCAGCAGCGCGCGTCCGCGCTCCGCCAGGGCCTCGGCCATCCGGTGACCGGCCTGCTCGGGGCCGCGGGGCTCCGGCCGGACGCCGGTCGCGGCCTCGGTGACGTCGTCGGCGAGCCGCGCGACGTCCGCGCCGGTACGCTCGCGGCCCACGGTCACCCAGAAGACGCCGCCGGTGAACCGTCCCGTCGTCTCGTCGTCGTGACAGACCTCCACCGCCAGGGACGTCTTGCCGAACCCGCCCGTACCGGCCAGCCCCGTGGTCAGGCCGATGGTTCCCGAGGTCCGCATGGTCAGGGCGGAGACCACGTCGCCCAGCTCGGTCCTGCGGACCCATCCCGGCTGCCTGTCCGGCACCCGGAAGAGCCTGCCGCGGGCCCGGGTGCCCCTCAGCCTCGGGGTCACCCAGGTCAGCAGGGCGACGGAGGAGGCGGTCAGCCCGGAGAGGGCGACCCAGGCGATCCTGTGCTCACCGACCACGTCGGGCAGATGTTCGGTGACCATTCCGGCCGGCATTCCGACCAGTATTCCGGAGACAATCAGAAGTGCCGTGACCATATCGGCTGTTTTCTTTATGCGACGAGCCATGGATCACCTCGACACTGCCGACTCCTGCCCCGACGGGTATCGGGAACCCCGGTCGCACGATATCTGTTCCCCTCCTTCTTTGAGCTGAATCGCCGAGGTCCTTACCATTGTCGCCCGCGCATAATGCGACGTCCCGTGCTTTGATCGGCTATGTCCGATGTCATCTGCCGGCCATTCCGATTCCCATTCCGGGAGTGTCGCGTACCGGAACGGGACACGACGGGCCTCGCGCGGGTCCCGGGCGCGCAAGGTCACGGCGGGAGGTCACGCGCGAGGGCCCCGCCACGACGGACGTCGTGGCGGGGCCCGTTCGGGTCGCGCACCGGCCGGTGGTCCGGCCCCGGGTCAGCGCCGTCGTCAGCGCTGCAGGTCCACGCAGGAGTAGAAGGCGTTGGCGGTGTCGGCGATGTTCCAGACCGCGAGCACCTTCAGGCGGCCGGTCCTGCCGCCCAGGTTCACGTTGTGCGAGACCGTCGCGCCCGGCTGCCTGCCTCCGTCGTTGAAGACCGCGATCCGGGTGTTGCCGACGTAGTACTCCCACGTGCTGGTGGCATGGCGGGCGGTGAGCACCCAGTTGAAGGTGACCGAGTTGCCCACGCTCGTGGCCGGCCAGCCCTTGCTCTCGTCGCTGAGCTGGGAGAACCGGCCGACGCCACCGTGGCAGCTCCGCAGGCCCTTGGGTCCCTCCACGCTCTGCGGCTCGTAGATGATGTCCCCGCAGTTGGCCACGCGGCCCTGCGCGCACATGGCCTGCCGGCTCGGCGGGGACGAGATGTAACCGTGCGCGTTCGCCGGTGAGGCGATGACCACGGTGGAGGCGATGGCGATGATCGCTGTCGCGAGGAAGGTGAGCGTTCTCCGCATGTCCTGCTCCTTCGCTGGGGGGTGCCTCCAATATAAAAGAAAGTTTCCTAACGGTAAACGATCCGGTCAGGAAAGGTCGAGGGATCTGTCAGGACGCTGTCCCGGCGAACACGGGGCTCACGGGCCGCCGGGAACGGGCCGTCCGGCTCCGGTCACGCCGGTCCGGCCCTTCCGCGCACCACCCGGGGCCGTGCGTCCCGCACGCGCCCCGTACCGCACGCGTCCCGTCCCGCATGCGCTCCGTCCCGGCCCGTGGCTCAGGGGCGCCGCGGCTCGGTGAGGACGTAGAGCAGCGCGGCCACGCAGGTCCCGCTCACCAGGTCGCCCTTGCCGATCAGCCCGCGGACGTCGGCCAGGGGGACCCACTCGACGCGCTCGGCCTCCCAGGGGTCGGTCGGGGCTCCGATGTGAACGGCGTGGTCGGCACGGAAGATGTGGTGGACCGAGTCGGAGATGCCGTTGCTCGGCTGGACGCTCAGCAGGGGACGCAGCGGTCCGGGCCGCCAGCCCGTCTCCTCCTCGACCTCCCGCGCGGCGGCCGCCATCGGCTCCTCACCGGCGTCGACCTTGCCGATGGGGATCTCCCAGCCCCACGAGTCGGTGATGAAGCGATGCCTCCAGATCATCAGCACCCGCTGCCGGTCGTCGGTGACGACGGCGCCGGCCCCTGCCGCGATACGGATCAAGCGGTGGTCCAGGTGGCTGCCGTCGGGAAGCTCCACGTCCGCCATCCGGAGGTCGAGCCACTGGTCGGTGTAGAGGGATTCTTCGGAGTTGACCTGCCAGCGCATGCGGCGTACTCCCAGCGTGGTTGCCTGATCTCGGCACCACGCTACAGCCGGGCGGTCCGCGGGCCGTGGGCCGCGGGAACGGGGCCGCCACCTCTCCCTGGGACGGCGCGGAGAGCGGGCCGGGTGACGGCGCCGTCCGCGTGGCGCCTCATCGTTGAGGCCGTGACCGGGGGCGGCTGAATTAAGGTGGTGCCGTCCGTCCGCGTGAGCGACCGGCGACACGGACCGATCTCCCCCCTCCCGCATGAGAGCCGAGGTCGAGGAGAGCACATGTCCCGCAGCCGTACCGTCACCACGGGATACGTACTGGCGATCGTCACGCTGATCGCGACGGCCGTACCGGCCGCCGCCCCGCCCCGGGCGACGGATGCCCCGCCCCCTGCGCCTTCCCCGGGCGCGTCGCCCTCGGTCCCGCCCGGGAAGTCACCGCCGACCATGTTCGAGGCGCTCCAGCGCGACCTGCGGCTGAGCGCGGAACAGGTGCGGACCCGGCTGTCCAACGAGGTCCGGCTGGCACCGGTGGAGGAGCGGTTGCGCAAGAGCCTCGGTGACCGTTTCGGCGGTTCCTGGTTCATCGGGGTCACCGCCCGGAAACTGGTGGTGGCCACCACCAACGCCGCCGACATCCCCCTGATCATCGCCGCGGGCGCCCAGGCCGAGGTCGTCGCCACACCGCTGACACGGTTGCAGGCGGTGAAGCGGAGACTCGACCAGACCCTGCCGGCCCGCTCGGCCGGGGGCCGGGTGCGCTATGTCGACGTGCGGAGCAACAAGGTGGTCGTCCTGTCCGGGCGTGCCGCCATGACCGAGAACGTCATCAAGGGCATCGGGGTGGACACGGCCGAGGTGAGGGTGGTGGCCTCGGCGGAGACCCCCCGCCCCCTGTACGACCTGCGGGGCGGCGACGCCTACCATCTCGTGCCCAAGGGGCGGTGCTCGGTCGGTTTCTCCGTGGCCAAGGGCACCGAGAAGGGGTTCGTCACCTCCGGCCACTGCGGCAGGAAGGGCGACCGCACCACCGGCTTCAACCGGACCTCCCAGGGCGTCTTCAAGGAGTCGACCTTCCCGGTCGGCGACTACGCCTGGGTGGCGGTGAACGACGACTGGACTCCCAAGGGGGTGGTGGGAGACGGCACCGTCGGATCCGGCGGTCCCCCGCCCGCCACACCCGTCGCGGACACTCCCCCCACCCCGCCCGCGGCACTTCCCGCACCCACCGCACTTCCCACGCCCACCGCACTCTCCGGGCACGCCGCCGAGGCCGACAGCGCGATCCGTGCCGTGACCGACGCGACGACCGGCGCCATCACCGCACTGAACGGCACCCGCGCCGTGATCGAGGGGGCCTCGGTCTGCCGGTCCGGTTCCACCACCGGATGGCACTGCGGCACCATCCAGCAGCGTGACGCCAGCGCCGTGTACCCGAGCGGCAAGATCTTCGGGCTGGTCCGCACCAACGTCTGCGCGGAGCGCGGCGACTCCGGCGGCCCGTTCGTCTCGATCGACCAGGCCCAGGGCGTCACCTCCGGCGGTGCGGGTGACTGTGAGGTCGGAGGCGTCACCTACTTCCAGCCGGTGGAGAAGATCCTCACGTCCTACGGCCTGTCCCTGCTGACCGTCTCCGCCACCGGGGTGGCCCGGTAGACGGCCCGGCGCCGAACGCCGGACGGACGGACGCCTGACGAGACACCGGGCGGGACGCCGGACGAGGCACCGGCCAGGCGCTCCACGACGACACCGGCCGGGTGTCCCGCGATGCCCCGGCGACGGCCCGCCGATCTCTGAGAGCGCTCTCTGATTTTTCACCTTACGGTGTTGACCCGGACTTTACCTTCGCGTAACAGTGATTATCAAACGGTCTGCACGCTGCAGCGAACGTTCGGCCGTCCCCCTCATTGGCCTTGTGAGAGGTTCCGGATGAGTCACCCCCCAGCAAGAAAGCGCTCTCTCAGGTGGATCTCGGTGATCCTCGCCGCCCTGGTGCCGACGGTGCTCGCCATCGCCGCCCACGCCTCCGTCCCGCCACCGCCCTCGGGGTGGTCGCTGGTCTGGAGCGACGACTTCAACGGCGGCGCCGGGTCGCCGCCCTCCTCCGCCAACTGGATCGTCGACCTCGGTCACGCCTACCCCGGCGGTCCCGCCAACTGGGGCACCGGTGAGATCCAGCGCTACACCGACAATCCCGCCAACCTGAGCCTCGACGGCGGCGGGAACCTGCGGATCACGCCGCTGAAGAACGGCAACGAGTGGACGTCGGCCCGCATCGAGACCCGCCGTTCGGACTTCAAGCCGGCCGACGGGCGCATCCTGCGCATCGAGGGCCGCATCCAGATGCCCAACGTCACCGGTGACGCCGCGCTGGGCTACTGGCCCGCCTTCTGGGCGCTGGGCGCGCCGTACCGGGGCAGCTACTGGAACTGGCCGGGCATCGGCGAGTTCGACATCATGGAGAACGTCAACGGCATCAACTCCGTCTGGGGCGTGCTGCACTGCGGCGTGAACCCCGGCGGGCCCTGCAACGAGACCACCGGCCTGGGCGCCAGCAGGCCGTGCCCCGGCTCCACCTGCCAGTCGGCGTTCCACACCTACCGCTTCGAGTGGGACCGCAGCGTCAGCCCGAACCAGTTGCGCTGGTACGTCGACGGCCAGCAGTTCCACAGCGTCAGCCAGGCACAGTTCGACGCCACCACCTGGAACACCATGACCGGCCACCAGGGGTACTTCCTGCTGCTCAACGTGGCCATGGGCGGGGCCTTCCCCAACGCCCTGGCCGGGCAGACGCCGACCGCCGCCACGGTCCCCGGCCGCCCGATGCTCGTCGACTACGTGGCCGTCTGGCAGAGCGGCTCCGGCCCCGGCCCGAGCCCGACGCCCACTCCCCCTCCGGGCGGGGTGGACGCCCGCTCGACCATCCAGGCCGAGCGGTACCAGGCGCAGTCGGGCACGTCGGTGGAGACCACGACCGACACCGGCGGCGGGCAGAACGTCGCGCAGATCGGCAACGGCGACTGGCTGCGCTTCGACGGCGTGAACTTCGGCTCCGCGGCCGCCACGCAGTTCAAGGCCCGGGTCGCGTCCGGTGCGGCGGCCGGGGTCAGCGGGCTGGTGCAGGTGCGCCTGGGCAGCCCGACGGCCCCGCCGATCGGTGACTTCGCGCTCGGCAACACGGGAGGCTGGCAGAGCTGGCGTACGGTCCCGGCCAACATCTCCGGGGTGACCGGGACCCACACGGTCTACATCACCTTCAGCAGCGGGCAACCGGCCGACTTCGTGAACCTCAACTGGTTCTCCTTCGGCACCTGAGCCCTCCGGACCCCTGCGGCCCGTGGCCCGCGGCCCCGGCTCTCGTCCGGGCCGCGGGCCTTTCGGCCGGGACGTGCCGGTCGCGCGGGACGTCAGTCGTCGACCCAGCCGTGGGACCGGGCGAACGCGAGGAAACGCTGCCTGACCTGGCCGATCTGCGCACCCGTCAGCGTGGGCGCGTGCTCGATGAGCAGCTCGGTGACCGCTCCGTTGAACGACTTCGCCGACAGCACGTCGCACACGCCCTCGTCGTCACCGGCCTGCCCGGAGGCACCCGTGACGGGCGACGCCTGCGCCGTCGCCCCCGGGATCGGCGCCACCGTGACCGGCCGCCGGACCGGGGGCGGGTCCAGCAGGCTGACGGTCGACACCTTCAGCCCGCGCTCGCCCTCCATGACCTCGTACTCGACCCGGAGACCGGGCTGGACCACATGCCTGTTCTCACCGAAGTCGTTGGCGTGGAAGAACACGTCCTCGCCACCACCCAGCGCGGCGATGAAACCGTATCCGCGCACCTCGTCGAAACGGAGAATCGTACCGACTGCCACCACAACACCGCCTGCACAGAGAATCACGACGCTCTACCCTGCCTCGCCGGAACCGCCCGGACGAGGGCCCGGCACACCCGTCGCGCCGGACCGTCCGATGGTAGCCCGCGGACCCGCCCGGCGCGCCGGTCACGCGGGGATCACGCGAGGATCCCGCGGGGTTCAGACGCGGCGCAGCCGCCGGATCGGTGGCGTCAGCAGCAGGGCCGCGCAGACCGCGAAACTGACGCCGGTGGAGACGAGCAGCAGGTCCAGGGGGTCGACGAGTGCGGAGACCGGCCCCACCAGCGCCTGCCCGACGGCGACCCCGGCCACCGACCCGGCCACCTCGTAGGCGGTGACCCGGTTGAGGACGTCGGGGGTGACCTGCGTCTGGACGCTCGTCGACCACATCACCGACCAGAACGCCCAGGACATCCCGCCCACCAGGTGGCCCGCCATGAGCAGCGGCAACGGCAGCTCCAGCGTCACCGACAGCGGGATGAACGCGAACCCGGCCATGGCCGCCCCGCCCGCGGCGAGCGGCCGCGAGGGCCGGAACCGGATCGCGATCAGCCCGCCGACGACCGTGCCCGCGCCGAGACCGGCCATCACCCAGCCGTAGGCGGCCTCGCCGAGACGGTCGCCGATCAGGCTCGAGCTCAGCGGGATGTAGGGGCCGAAGACCAGGATGCCGAAGAACACCCAGATGAGGATCACCGACCACATCCAGCTCCGGGAGCGGAACTCCGTCCAGCCCCGGCGCAGGTCGCGCAGGACCGTCGAGCGCTCCGCGGCCCCGGCGGCCGGTGCGAGCCGGATGAAGACCAGGCACAGGCCGCTGAGCAGGAAGGTCCCCGCGTCCACGGCGTACACGGCGCCCGCGCCGGTCAGCGCCATCAGCAGGCCGGCGAGGACGGGCCCGCCGAGCTGGGTGGCCGCGTCGGCGATCTTCAGGGTGCCGTTGGCGCGCTGCGGGTCCCTGGCGACGAGGGGGACCATGCCGTTGACGCCGGGCTGGAACATCGCGGCGGCCACCCCGGACAGGAACGAGGCGGACATCAGCAGCCACAGCGGCGGGACGCCGGTGAAGAAGGCGACGGCCACCGCGGTCTGGGTGAAGATCCGGACGACGTCCGCGCCGACCATCATGGTCCGGGCGCCCACCCGGTCGGCGAACACCCCGCCGAACAACACGAAGATCACGAACGGGGCGGTCCAGACGGCCAGCACGTAGCCGACGCCGGCCACCCCGTAGATCGCGCCGACGGCCAGCGCCGTCGCGACGGGCATCATCGCGTCACCGAGCAGCGACACCACGCGGGCACCGAAATACAGCGTGAAGTCCCTGGTCCAGAGCCTGTCCGGCACGGCGAGGGACGGTTCGCGACCGACGAGCGCGGTCATGTCCTGAGCTCCATGAGCTCCCATCCTGGACATCCCGGAAGCCGACCACAGGCGTCCACAATGACATCATTAGGTACATTCGTGCCATGAGACACCGCGTCGTCACCCTGGTCGGCCCGGTCCAGGAGATGTACCCGGTGACCAGCGCCTCCGCCGTCTTCGGCTACCACGGCCCGGACATCCCCGAGCACTACACGTTCTCGCTCTGCGCCGAGCGTCCGGGGCCCGTACGGACGACCATGGGCGTCGACGTGATCGTCGAGCGCGGGCTGGAGGCCCTGGCCGAGGCCGACACCCTGCTCGTCTCCGGCTGGTGCGCGGGCCCGGAGGTCTCCCCCGAGCTCGGCGCGGCCGTCCTGGCGGCCCATGCCCGCGGCATGCGGATCATGGCCATCTGCTCGGGCGTATACGTCCCGGCGAGCCTCGGCCTCCTGGACGGCCGCGCCGCCGCCACCCACTGGGAGCTGGCCGACGAGCTCGCCGTCCGCTACCCCCGGATCCGGCCGGACGCGTCCGTGCTGTACGTGGACCACGGTGACGTGGCGACGGCCGGCGCCTCGGCCACGACCGTCGACCTGTGCCTGAACCAGGTGCGGCGCGACCACGGCGCGGCCCTGGCGATGCGGATCGGCCGGCAGCTGTCGGCCGCGCCGCACCGGGAGGGCGGCCAGCGCCAGTACCCCGGGCTGCCGACCACCGGCCCGGTCCCCGACTCGCTCGCCCCGCTGCTCGACTGGATCACCGCCAACCTGGACCGGCCGCTGACGGTCGAGGACATGGCGGCCCGCTCCGGTCTCTCCCGCCGCACCCTCAGCCGTCACTTCACCGACCAGCTCGGCGTCTCCCCGGGACGCTGGCTGCTCGACCGCCGCATCGCCAGCACCCGCGCCCTGCTGGAGGAGACCGACCTGCCCGTCGAGACGATCGCCCAGCGCGTCGGGCTGTCCTCGGCGGTGAACCTGCGCCGCCGCTTCCACAACGCGCTGAACACCACGCCCGCCGCCTACCGGCGCTCGTTCCGCTGACGCGGACGCTCCCGGCCGGATCCGGCCAGGAGCGGTCAGGGTGCGGCGGTGACGGACTCCATCCGGGGGGCGGCCAGGCGCACGTAGTCGTCGGTGGCCAGCGCGATCGAGCGGTCCAGCCGGGCGGCGTTGAAGAACAACTCCGGCGACGCGAGCAGCGCCGGGTCGGCGACGAGCTCCAGCCGGGGGTCGTAGGAGAACGGCAGCACGGTGCCGCTCACACTGCCGGCCAGCTCCTCGGCCCTGTCCCTGGCCGCGAAGGCCACGTAGGTCCCGCCCAGCAGGACCTTGATCGCCTGAAGGTCCAGGCGGGCGTCGCCGGGCACCACGGCCAGCACGTGCCGGGTCTGCCTCTTACCGACCTTGACCATGACGATCAGGCATTTCGCGGCCTGCGCGACGTCGTGCCCGCGCAGAGCGCTGACCAGGTCGGTACGTCCTTCTGGCGGATGGTCGATCAGCCGGTAGCGCGCGCCACCGGCCTCCAGGTCCGCGATCAGGCGTTCGTAGGGATCGAGGCCCGCCGCCACGGCCGGCGCGGCACCGCCCCGCACATCACCAGTCACCGCTCAACAACTCCTTGGCCTCCGCGATACGGTCCTCGTCACGCCGGTAGAACACCCACTGCTTGATCTTCGTGCCGCGGATCAGCCCCGCCCGGCCCAGCACCTTCAGGTGCTCACCACAGGTCGGCTGGCTCACTCCCAGCTTCTCGGCGATGAACAGCGAGCAGACCCCGTCACGGACCAGATCGCCGTCGCGTTGCGGCGGGAAGTGCCGCTCGGGGTCGCGCAGCCACTCCAGGATCAGCAGCCGCCTGTCGCTGGCCAGCGCCTTGACCAGATCCACGTCGATCACTACGGCATTATGGCAATTAGCTAATCGCCTGTCGAATCGGCCGGCTCCCGCGCCCGAAGGCCGTGCCGCGTCCCGGTCGCCGGCGCGCAGGGGATCCACGCCCTGTCCTGCGGGGGAGCGCCGGACGGCGGTACGGAGGGCAGGGGCGTCGCATCGATCCCGGGAACATACGATTTCCTCCGAGGAGAACCAGGAAAGGCGGATCGATGCTCCGGTCAACGACGTACCAGGACGTGCGGGGTGCCGCCGCCCGCATCGCGCCGTACGCCCATCGCACCCCGGTGCTGCGCTCGCGGCGGATCAACGAGGAGCTCGGCGCCGACGTCGTGTTCAAGTGCGAGAACTTCCAGCGCATGGGCGCCTTCAAGTTCCGCGGGGCGTTCAACGCCCTGTCCCGGTTCACCCCGGACCAGCGCCGCGCGGGCGTGGTGACCTACTCCTCGGGCAACCACGCCCAGGCGATCGCCCTGTCGGCCCGGCTGCTGGACATCCCGGCCACGATCATCATGCCGCACGACGCGCCGGCCTCGAAGGTGCAGGCCACCAAGGGCTACGGCGGGCAGGTCGTCGTCTACGACCGCTACACCGAGGACCGCGAGGAGATCGGCCGCGCGCTGGCCGCCGAGCGCGGTCTCACCCTGATCCCGCCGTACGACCACCCGGACGTGATCGCCGGTCAGGGCACCGCCGCCGCGGAGCTCTTCGAGGAGGTCGGTGACCTCGACGCGCTCTTCGTCCCGCTGGGCGGGGGCGGGCTGCTGGCGGGCACCGCGCTATCGACGCGCGCGCTCTCACCCGGCTGCGCACTGTACGGCGTCGAGCCCGAGGCGGGCGACGACGGCCGGAGGTCGCTGATCCAGGGCTCCATCGTGCACATAGACACCCCGAGGACCATCGCGGACGGTGCGCAGACCCAGCACCTCGGCGCCCACCCGTTCGAGATCATCCGTCGTGAGGTCAACGACGTCCTCACCGTCACCGACGCCGAGCTGGTCGGGAGCATGCGGGTCTTCGGGACCGTCATGAAGATCATCGTCGAGCCCACCGGGTGCCTGGGGTTCGCGGCCGTCAGAAGAAGCGCGGAGGGGCTGCGCGGGCGGCGGGTGGGAGTGATCGTCAGTGGCGGCAACGTCGACCTCGACCGCTACGCGGCACTGCTGACCTCCTGAGACCGGCGCGCCGGAGCACGTGAGCGGCGCGGCACGGGGCGGTGACCCCCGTCCGCGCCGCCGCACGGCCGTCACGGCCTTCGGGCGATCTCGCGGGATCGCCGCGCGGCCCGTGCGGGACTCACGCGACGTCCTCGCGAGGAACTTCTCCCCCGAGGCCCCTTTCCGGGCTCCCCGAACCGCCGAGGTGTGTTCACGGTGCCGGACGTGCCCGGTGGTCTTCGAGCCGGTACGGCGGCCGCCTCAGCGGCGGTCGTCGTGCCGGGCCCAGCTCCCGGCCTTCGCCAGCCCGCGGGCCACCATGTAGCCGATGGTCAGGAAGGTGATGTACCGGATGGCCTGCTCGGCCCCGAAGGGGTCGCCGAGGCCACGGCGGACGTCGTCGCCGACGACCAGGGCCGTGATGACGACCGCGACCACCGCGGCGATGTAGACCATGAACTCGGTCGTCTTGAAGGCCGGTCGCGTCTCCGTCGTGTGGTCCTCGTGACGTGCCACGTTCGGACGGCCGGTCGACTGGCTCGGGACTGTCTGAGGGTTGCTCATGTGTCTCGTCTCCCCTGCTCTCTGGAAGGTGCTGGGGTCTGAATTAATGCATTATGTGCATTACCCCGGGGGGTCTCACCGAAACCACGACACCCTTCCTGAGCTGGGACGATGCCGCGGGAAGCCGTCCCGGGCCACCTTCTGGAGATCGTCGTCCCGCGCTCCCGCGGGCGTTCCCGGCGAGGGCGCCCGCTCATCCGCCGGTCGTGTCTCCGGCCCCCCGGAGCGCCTCGATCACACGAGCCGGAGCCCGGCCTCACTTGAGCGGGTCGTGCCCCCAGTTCATCAGGGAGCGCCGCCAGGGGGTCTCGGCGACGTCTCCCCCGGGGCGCTGGGCCAGGTGGCGGTGGACGTACCCGACGACCTTCCGCATGTGGGCGTAGTCGTCGTCGTCCAGGTCGCTCCGGCGCTTGCGCAGGATCTCGATGATCCGGCGGCCGGAACGGTGGCCCGTCGACTCGCCGCCGCCGGAGCTGTCACCGACCGCCTTGGACTCGTCGGTGCCGAGCCAGCCCTCCAGCTCGGCGGCCGTCATGTTGACCGCCTGGTCGAAATCCGCGGCGATCCGGTCCCTGCCCTCAGTCTTCATGATCCTTCTTCCGCAGCGCCGACGGCTTGTGCACGGCGGTCCTGCCGCTCTTGTCGCTGCGGACGAGGTACTGGGGATCGTCGGCGGAGGCGTCGACGGTGCGCCCGGCCTTCTCGGTCCGTCGCGTGATCTTCTCTTCCACCCGGCCCGAGGTGGTGACCCCATGGCTCTGCCAGGTGACGGCGTCGCCCACCTGCGGTTCTTCGGGCCCGCGTTCGTCGCTCATGAACGCCGCGTACCCGGCCGGGACCAGCGCCCACCTCCACGAACCCTCAAAAAGGACAAAAACCGCACCTGAGGGATCACGGCGCCGGCGGGGCCACCCGTGCCGTGGGACGGCGGCACGGGGCCGGCGGGACCGCCGGACACCAGGGCCGCCGGACACGAGGGCCGCCGGTGTGCGGCGGCCGGCAGGGGGCCGGCCCGCGCTCACCCGCGCGAGCGGGGAGGCCCCGGTCACCGGACGTATAGGGTGAGGCCCGCGATGAGGCACGAACCGACGCTGCACCAGACGATCACCGAGCACACCGGGCACATGGCCGAGATCCCCGCCGGGAACGTCTTCCTGCGCGACGAGGGCACCAGGGCGACCTGGAAGGTCGAGCTCGGCGCCTTCCGGCTGGCGTCCCGTCCCGTGACCCGTGAGTTGTACCGCGCCGTCGCGGGCGAGGCCCCGGCGAGCCCGGCGGGGCCGCGGACGCCGGTGACCGAGGTGTCCTGGAAGGACGCCGTCCTGTTCTGCAACCTGCTCTCACGGGCCACCGGTCTCGACCCGTGCTACACGACGGGTGACGACCCCGACGGGCGGGACGTGGTCCGCGACGAGGCGGCCGGCGGGTACCGTCTCCCGACCGAGGCCGAGTGGGAGTACGCCTGCCGGGCCGGGAGCTCCGGCGTCCGCTACGGAGAGCTGGACGAGATCGCCTGGTACCGGGGCAACTCCGGCGACCGGCTGCACGACGTCGCGACCAGGGCGCCCAACGCGTGGGGCCTGTACGACATGATCGGCAACGTGTGGGAGTGGTGCTGGGACCTCTACGATCCCGGCGTCTACGGCCCTTACCGGGTCTTCCGCGGCGGGAGCGCGTACGACCCGCCCCGGGGATGCCGGGCCTCCTGCCGCCGCAAGAGCCACCCGACCCTGCGCATCGACGACCTCGGGTTCCGCCTCGCCCGATCGTCGTGAGCGTCCGGGCCCGCCCGGTGACCGTGAGCGTTCCGGCAGCGACGCCTCCCCGGTCACCGGGACGCGGCGCGCCGCTCCCGCTTCCGGTTCCGGTTCAGCGGGACGCGGCGTGCCGTGCGGCGCGGTAGCCGAAGACGACGGCCGGGGCGATCGTCGACCCGGGGCCGGGATAGGTGCGGCCCATGACCGAGGCGGTGGTGTTGCCCGCGGCGTACAGGCCCGGGATCTCCGAGCCGTCCTCGCGCAGGACGCGGGCGTGCTCGTCGGTGAGCAGGCCGCCCTTGGTTCCCAGGTCGCCCGGGTGGACGCGGACGGCGCGGAAGGGCCCCTTCTCCAGCGGGCCGAGGTTGGGGTTGGGCCTGACCCGCGGGTCACCGTAGTAGTTGTCGTAGACGGTACGTCCGCGACCGAAGTCCTCGTCGACGCCCGAGCGGGCGAAACCGTTGAACCGCCCGACGGTCGCGTCCAGCCGCTCCGGATCGAGGCCGATCTCCGTGGCCAGGGCGTGCAGGGAGGGGGCCTCGACGAGGAGGCCCGCCCGTACCCACTCCTTCCGGTGGCCGAGGAGAGCGGTGTTCAGGTAGCGGCGCGCGTGCCTGACGTCGCTGATCAGCCACATCGGCCCGGGCACGCCGTGTTCGAGCATGGCGTGGCCGACGTCGATGTAGGAGGCCGACTCGTTGGTGAAGCGTTCGCCGTTCGCGTCCACGATGAGGGAGAAGGGGAAGGAGCGTTCCGAGACCAGGAAGCTGCTCTTGCCGTCGGGCCCGACCAGGGAGGCGCCCCACCAGGCGTCGTCCATCAGCGCCAGCGTGCCGCCCGCGCGGACGCCCACCTCGATGGCGGTGCCCAGGTCGCCTTCGGGGGCGGAGGAGTACCCGGGGACGCCGTGGTACT
This sequence comes from Streptosporangium longisporum, assembly GCF_039534895.1. NCBI lineage: Bacteria > Bacillati > Actinomycetota > Actinomycetes > Streptosporangiales > Streptosporangiaceae > Streptosporangium > Streptosporangium longisporum. Next base: position 75,157 of record NZ_BAAAWD010000024.1, read on the forward strand.
TCCGGCGCCACTCGGTGTTGTTCGCGAAGCCTCCACCGGCCAGGACGACGCCGCGCCGGGCACGGATCCTGCGCCGCCGCCCGTCCCGCTCGACCACCGCGCCCACCACGGCGCCGTCCTCCACGACGAGGTCGACGATCGGCGCCGACAGCCAGACGGGGGTCTGCCGGCCGCGGACGATGTGCATGAGCGAGGAGGCGAGCGCGCCGCCGATGCCGACCGGCCGCCTGCCACCGGCGTACGCGCCGAGCGAGCGGAGGACGAAGCGCGCGCCGCGGACGAAGCCGGAGGGGGTGGACCAGGCACGGGACAGCAGCCACACGTCGTCGGTCATCAGCGGGAGCGGGATGCCGCTCTCCTTGGCGCGTGAGACGGCGTACCACTCGCCGAGCAGCCGGGTGTCGAACGACGCGGCCTCGATCGAGCGTCCCACCTTGCCGCCCGGCCGGTCCGGGTAGTAGTCGGGGTAGTCGGGGGACCTGCGCCACCTGACGCCCTTGCGGCCGAGGAAGGCCGTGACCTCGGGGACGGTCCGCACGAAGGCCGTCCTGCGCTCGGGGGAGGAGGCCGGTCCGGCGTCTGCGATGACGTCGTCCATGTACCGCAGGGCCTCCTCGGCGGAGTCCCGGACGCCGTCGCGGAGCATGAGCGGGTTGGCGGGCATCCAGAGCCCGCCCCCGGAGACGGCGGTGGTGCCGCCCCACAGTGGGGTGCTCTCCACCACCAGGACGTCCAGACCGCTGTCGGCCGCCGCGACGGCCGCGGACAGACCGGCCGCGCCAGAGCCCGCCACGAGCACGTCGACGAGGTTGTCCCACTGATCGATATCGGTCATCGCGGTTTCCTCCGGTCTGCCGGGGGCGGCTCGGAAGGTGATCCTCCACCCAACCGGACAAAGCTGTCCGGTTGTCGTAGTCTGGGCGAAGGACGCAGGTCACGTCAACAGCGACGCCGGAACCCGGGCACGGCTCGCCCTCGGCGTCGCCGTGCCGGGCAGCGTCGGCACGCTCCTGCAGCGTGAGCACTCCTTCACCACCGGAGTGACCACCGTCGCCTGGATCGGAGCCGCGCTCCTGACGCGCCGGCCGTCCTGACGGTGATCACCCTGAGCCGCCGGACCCGGTGACCGCTCCGGTGACCGCCGGTCGTCACCCGGTCCGCCGTACGCGGGATCGGCCGTCAGTGCCGTACGGTGACGACGATCTTGCCGAACCGGGTGTTCGACTCCAGGTGGCGGTGGGCCTCGACGATGTCGGCCAGGTCGAACGTGCGGTCGACGACGGGGGCCAGTGTCCCGGAGCGCAGGCCCGCCCCGATGAAGGCCCTGGCGCGCGCCAGGCGTTCGGGGTCGGCGGTGACGAGGTCCACGGTGAAGCCGTGCACGGTCAGCGGCCAGTTCAGGGGCAGGGGGGCCGGTCGCGGGTCCAGCCAGCCGTACACGATCAGCAGCCCGTCCGGCGCCACCGCGAGCGCGGTCTCGCTCAGGCCCGGACCGGCGACCGCGTCGAGGACGATGCGCGCGCCCCGGCCACCGGTGAGCTCCCGAACCCGGCCGGGGATGTCGCCGCCCTCCCCCTCGACGAGCACGTGGGCCGCCCCCGCCTCCAGCAGCCGGGCGGCCTTGTCCGCGCTCCGGGTGACCGCGACGGGCACGGCTCCCAGCTGCCCTGCGACCTGGATCGCCGCCAGCCCGACCCCGCTGGACGCGGCGTTGATCATCACCGCGTCGCCCGCCCTGAGCCGTCCCACCTCGACCAGGGCGCCGTAGGCGGTCAGGTACGTGGTCCACACGGCCGCGCCGGTGACCGCGTCGATCGTGCCGGGACGGTGCAGGAGCCGGCGCGCCGCGACGTTCACCCGCTCGGCGTACACGCCGTGCCGCGACATCTCCTCGTCGCTGACGACGCACACCGCGTCGCCCGGCGCGAACCCCGTCGTGCCCGGCCCGACCTCCTCGACCGTCCCCGCCGCCTCGAAACCGATCCGGGAGCCGGGCAGCGTGGGTGCGTAGTAGTAACCGCCGGAACGGAACATCGCCTCGGCCCGGTTGATCCCGATGGCCTCGATCCGGACCCTGACCTCACCCGGCCCGGGCCCGGGGAGCTCGACCTCCTCGATCCTCAGCACGTCAGGGCCGCCGAGCTCGTCGAAGCGCACGGTGCGCGCGTATGTCGTCATGCCACGACGCTACGAGACCTTCCGGAGACGCTCCATGCCGCAGAATCTGTCCTTCTTGTCCGTTCGTCTTCTCCGATGGACGAAGGGCTAGGCTCCCGTCATGGACGTGCTGAGCGACGCGATCATGGCCATGCGCACCGGTGTGCCGCACTCCTCGCGCACCTGCCTGCCCGCCCCGTGGGGCCTGCGCTTCGCCCCCTCCGGAGGGGCGGGCTTCCACGTCGTGCTGCAGGGGTCCTGCTGGCTGCTGATGCCGGAGCGGGAGGCGATCCGGCTCAACGTCGGCGACGTGGTGTTCCTGGCCCACGGCCGCGGCCACGTCATCGCCGACGACCCGGCGACACCGCCGGTGGACGTCGTCCAGGACGAGAGCGGGGAGTGGGTGCTGACCGAGGAGGCGCCGCCGGGCCCGGGACCGGCTTCCGTGCTGCTGTGCGGCGCCTACCGGCTGAGCCGTGCGCGGGCGCACCCGCTGCTGTCGGGACTGCCCGACCTGGTGCACCTGCCGGCCAGGGTCGGCGCGCACCCGGCGCTGCGCGCCACCGTCGACCTGCTGGGCGCCGAACTCGACCGTCCCGGTCCCGGCTCCGGAGCGCTGGTGCCCGCGCTGCTCGACGCGATGCTGCTCTACATCCTGCGGGCCTGGCTGCACGAGCACGCCGGACAGGCCGTCACCGGCTGGGCGGCGGCGCTGGCCGACCCGGCGATCGCCGGCGCGCTGCACGCCCTGCACCGCGACCCCGCCCACGCGTGGACCGTGCAGGCGCTCGGCGCCCGCGCCGGGCTGTCGCGGGCGGCCTTCGCCAGGCGGTTCGCGGCCGTCGTGGGGCAGCCGCCGCTGGCGTACCTGACGTGGTGGCGGATGACCGTGGCCGGAAGGCTCCTGGCCACGGGCGAGGCGCCGCTGCGGGTGGTCGCGGAGAGCAGCGGGTACTCCTCGGAGTTCGCCTTCGCCAGGGCGTTCAAGCGGGAGTTCGGCATGCCACCCGGACGGTACCGGCGCACGCGGTCACGGCCGTGACCCGCCTTGGCCTCGGCGTTCGCCTTGACCTTCCGAACGAGCCGTGCCCGGGCAGGGCACGCCGTCCCGGCACGCGGCGACCGGCGGTCTCGTCGACGACGGTCCGTGCTCCGGCGCCGTCCCGGTCATGAGGGATCCCGGTCCTCGCCGACGCGGCGCAGGTGGTCCTCGAAGGTGGGGCGCCGGTCCGCCGAACGCGACCACACGGTCAGGGCGACCAGCCGGAAGGGGAGCGACACGAGCCTGAGGACCCGGCGGCCCAGGCGGCCGACCAGCCCGAAGAGCTCCCCGAGCGCCTCCCGGGGGCGGCCCAGGGCCACGACGGCCATGACGAGGGCCGTGCCACCGCGACCGATCCCCCCGAAGTCGCCGGGGTCGTCGGCGTCGCCGGGGTCGCCGGGGTCGCCGGGGTCGCCGGGGTCGTCCCGTTCCCTCTTCCCCCTCCTCACGGCGCGGGACCGAGCGCCGAGGGGGGGAACGTGCTGCCGTGCGTCACGGGTCCTCCCAGGCCGGCCTCGGTGAACGAGGATCGATCGCGCCGTGACCGTAAGCCTACGCCGGAGGACGCACGACGGGCCGCGGTCGGGGCCGCGGTCGGGGCCGCGGTCGGGGCCGCGGTCGGGGCCGCGGCCCGGTGCCCTTCGGGTCCCTGCGCCGGTCGTCGTCACGATCACCGGGCCGGTGGTTTCCCGTACGATCGAGGTCACGATGGACGACTTGCTGACGATCGGCGAACTGGCGCACCGCACCGGTGTCGCCACCTCCGCACTGCGTTACTGGGAGAGCCTCGGGCTGCTCACGGCACCGGTCCGGGTCTCGGGTCAACGGCGTTATCCGCCGTCGGCCGTCGAGCTGGTGGGGACGATCCTGCTCCTGCGGGAGGCCGGCTTCACGCTGCGCGAGCTCAAGACGCTCCTCGCGTCCCGCTCATCGGCCGACGACGGCCGGCGGGAGCTGCACCGGCGCAAGCTCGCCGAGCTGGACGAGCGGATCGCACGGGCCCAGGCGGCGCGTACCGCCGTCGCCCACGCCCTGGCCTGCCCGCACGAGGACATCTTCGACTGCCCCAACCGCGCGAGAGTGGTCGCGGCGCGCCTGGCCGGATCACCGCTCCACGAGGCCCACTCCCACTGACCCCGGCGCCCGGGTCCCGCCTTCGGGAAGGACGGCCCCGGGCCGCGTTCACCGGTCCCCGGCGACCAGCCTTCTGGCCTGGGCCGGGTCGTCGGCGTCCAGGGCGATCCTGGCGTGCTCGCGGCACCGCGCCAGGGAGTGGGCGGCGAGGCTCTCCCGCACCGCGGGCACGGCGGACGCGGACATCGACAGGCTGGTGACGCCCAGCCCGGCCAGGACGGTCGCCAGCAGCGGGTCCGCGGCCGCCTCCCCGCACACCCCCACGGGTCTGCCCGCCTCCCGCCCGGCCGCCGCGCAGTCCGCGACCAGCCGCAGCAGTGCCGCCTGCCAGGGGTCGAGCAGGTCGGCGAGCTCGCCGTGCTGCCGGTCGGCGGCGAAGGCGTACTGGCTCAGGTCGTTGGTGCCGACGCTCAGGAAGTCCAGCTCGTCCAGCAGGCGCCCGGCGCGCAGCGCGGCGGCGGGGACCTCCACCATCGCCCCGACCCGCGCGATCCCCCGGTCGCGGGCCCGGCCGGCGAAGTCGGCCGCCTCCCCCACCGTCGTCACCATGGGCGCCATCACCCACGGCTCGACCCCGGTCGTCCGGGCGGCCTCGGCGATGGCGTCGAGCTGGGCGTCGAGCACCTCGGGCCTGACCCGCGACACCCGCAGCCCCCGTACGCCCAGGGCCGGGTTGGTCTCCTCGGCCAGGCCCAGGAACGGCAGCGGTTTGTCCGTGCCCGCGTCCAGGGTGCGGATCACCACGTGACCGCCCGGCGCGGTCCGGAGGACCGCCGCGTACGCGGCCACCTGCTCCTCGTGTCCCGGAGCCTCGCGCCGGTCCAGGAAGAGGAACTCGGTGCGGAACAGTCCCACCCCCTCGGCGTCCACCTGCCCGGCTCCCCGCGCCGCGGAGGCGTGGCCCGCGCCGGGTGATCCGAGGTCGGCGGCCGAGCCGATGTTGAGCAGGAGCGCGACCGGATGGCCGTCGGCGGTCCGGCCGGGGCCGCTGCTCGCGGACGGGCGGCGCCGGGCGTCCTCGGCCCGGCGCTGGATCCCGTCCGCGGCCTCCTCTCCGATCCCGGTCTCCACCTCGCCGCGCAGGCCGTCGACCGACACCCACGTCCCGTCGGGGATCTCGCCCGCGTCCCGGCAGGCCACCACGGCGGGCAGGCCCCGGGCACGGGCCAGGATGGCGGTGTGGCTGGTCGGGCCTCCACCGGAGGTGACGAGCGCCAGGACGGAGGCGGGATCGAGGTTCACCGTGTCGGCCGGGGAGAGGTCCTCGGCGAGCAGGACGAACGGGTGGCCGGGGTCGGGCAGGCCGGGGACGGGCAGGCCCAGCACCGTCGCGACGGCCCGGTTGCGGATGTCGTCGAGGTCGGCGGCGCGCTCGGCGAAGTGACCGCCCGCCGCCAGCAGCTCGCCCCGGTGGTGGGCGCAGGCCTCGTCGATGGCGTGCGCCGCGTCCGCCCCCGACCCGACGGCCGTCTCGACGGACGCGTGCAGGCCGGGGTCGTCGGCGATGAAGGACTGCGCCTCCAGGATCGCCTTCGCCTCGGCACCGGAGGCCTTCTCCGCGCGTGCCGCCAGCTCGGCGGCCGTGGCCCGCAGCGCCCCCAGGGCCCGTTCGAGCTCGGCCCCGGGGTCGGCGACAGGGACGCGGCCCGGCAGCGCGGGCGGACCGGCCATCCGGCACGTCCGCCCGGCCGCCCGCCCGGGGCTCACCCCCAGGCCGGTCAGCGTCTCAGTCATGGACGTTCCCACCGGCGTTCCCACCGGCGTTCCCGCCCGCGCTCTCCTCGGCGTCGAGGTCGCGGGCGAGCACCTCGGCCAGCGCGTCGAGCGCCTCGTCGGCGCCCGGCCCCTCCGCGTCGAGTGTGACCGCGGTGCCGTGCGTCGCTCCCAGCGCCAGCACGCCGAGCATGCTGTTGGCCGGTACGGGCTTGCCGTCCCCGACGCGGATCCGCACGGGCGTCCCCTGCCTGGCCGCGGCCTGCACGAAGATCTTCGCGGGCCGGGCGTGCAGACCCGAGCTCGACGCGATGACCACTGTCCTCTCCGGCATCTCCGGTTCTCCTTCTGCGCGTTCTGGAAGCGGTACGGGCGGGTGCGCCGCTCAGGGCTCGACGGTCAGGCTCGGCGGCCGGGTCCCGGTGGTCGCCGTCCGGCGGTCACGGCCCGATGGTCACGGCTCGATGGTCACGGCTCGATGGTCACCTTGATGGCCTCGCCCCTGCCGACGACGGCGATCCCCTCCAGGACCTCCTCCAGCGGCAGCCGGTGCGTGATCAGGTCGGTGACCGGCACCGAGCCGTCGGCGATCAGCCCCAGGGCCCGCGCGTTGTGCGCGGGGCTGGACCCGTTGGCGCCGACGATCGTCAGCTCCCGGTAGTGGACCAGGTTGGAGTCGCAGCGGATGATCGGGTCGTCCTTGGGCAGGCCGCCGAAGAAGCTGATCCGCCCCTGCCGGGCCGCCATCCGCAGCGCCTGCTCCTGCGCGGCGCCCGAGGCCGCGGCCGTGATGACGACGTCGGCCCCCCTGCCCTCGGTCAGCTTGAGCACCTGCTCCACCACGTCCTCGCCGTGCACGGCCGCGTCCGGGTGGACCAGACCGGCGGCCATCTCCAGCCGCCCGGCGTTGATGTCGACGAGGACGACGCGCGCGGCGCCCCGCGAGCGCGCCAGCCGTACGTGCAGGCAGCCGATCGGGCCCGAGCCCATGACCACCACGTCGTCGCCCTCGCCCACCCGGGCCAGTTCCTGGCCGTTGAGCACGCAGGCCAGCGGCTCGGCCACGGACGCCTCGGCGAAACCGACCCCGTCCGGGATGCGGTTGACGCCGTCGACCGCGAGGACCTTCGCCGGGACGGCCATGTACTCGGCGAAACCGCCGTCGTAGTGGTAGCCCATCGACTCCTGGTTCGGGCAGACGGTCATCCGGCCCCGGCGGCACTCGCGGCACTCACCGCACGGGATGGCGGCGATCACCTGCACCCGGTCCCCCGGGGCCCACGGGCCGGTGCCCTCGACCACCTCACCGGCGATCTCGTGCCCCATCACCCTGGGCGGCCGGATGTGGTGGTGACCGTGCCGGTAGATCTTCGCGTCGGTGCCGCAGGTCGAGCAGTTGCGCACGCGTATCGTGATCTCACCGGGCCCGGCGACCGGCTCCGGCGCCTCCTCGACGCGGATGTCACCGGGGGTGTGGAAACGGGCGACCTTCACAGTGCTTCGTCCTCTTCACTCGGTTGCAGCAGCCGGACCACCTCGGCGACCTCCGTCGCCTCGCGCAGGGCCCGCGCGCGGTCGGGGTCCATCAGGATCCGGGCGAGCTCGGCGAGCAGCCGTACGTGACCGTCGCCCCTGGCGGCGATGCCGACGCAGACCGTCACCCGCTCGCCGTCCCAGTCCACCCCGCCGGGAAAGCGCAGGACGCTGACGGCGTCGTGCCGGACGGCGTCCTTGGCCGCCGCGGTGCCGTGCGGGATGGCGACCCCCTCGCCGACGTAGGTGGAGATCGAGCGCTCTCGTTCGAGCATGGTGTCGATGTAGGAGCCGTCCACCGCGCCGACCGCGAGCAGTGCCCGACCGCACTGGCGGATCGCGTCCTGGCGGCCGGTGGCCGACGCCGTCAGGTGGATGGCGCGCGGGTCCAGCGGCAGCGGCGCCGTCTCAGGCATCGACGGTGCCTCCGCTCTTGATCGCGGCGACCAGCCTGGTCACCGCCGGGTCCCCGATGAAGACCTGGAAGGGGATCAGCACGGTGTCCGGGACGGTGGCCCTGGCGCGGTTCGCCAGGCCCGCGTGGCAGACCACCACGTCGGCGTCGGCGGGGATCGCGTTGACCGGGGCGTGCTCCACCCGCACGTTCTGGTCCTTGAGCTGCTTGCGGAGCTGGGTGGCGAGCATGACGCTGCTGCCCATGCCCGCGTCGCAGGCTACGACGATCTTGTGGATGTCCTTGCTCTCGATGCTGGCCATCGGTCAGGCCTCCTTGACGACGGGTGTGGTTCCGGGTTCTGCGCGGGTCTGTCCGGGGCTCTCTGCGGGGCTCTCCTCGACCTCGTTCCTCTCACCACGGCCGAAGCCGAGGAGCGCCGACGCCACGGCGAAGGAGACGAGGGTCGCGGCCAGGACGCCGGCGAGGACGCCGACCCACCCGCCCCTGGGCGTCACCGCGAGGTAGGCGAAGATGCTGCCGGGCGCCGGCGTGGCCACCAGCCCGGACCCGGTCAGAATGAAGATCATGACGCCGGTGGCGCCGCCCGCGATGACCGCGAGGATCAGGCGGGGCTTCATGAGCACGTACGGGAAGTAGATCTCGTGGATGCCGCCGAAGAACTGGATGATGATCGCGGCGGGGGTGCTGGGGCGGAGCTGGCGGGGGCCGAAGAACAGGTAGGCCAGGAGCAGGCCGAGCCCGGGGCCGGGGTTGGACTCCAGCATGAACAGGATCGACTTGCCCTGCTCGGCCGCCTGCGCCACGCCCAGCGGCCCGAGCACGCCGTGGTTGATGGCGTTGTTGAGGAACAGGACCTTGGCGGGTTCGATCAGTATCGAGGCCAGTGGCAGCAGGTTGTGGCCGATCAGCCAGGCGACCGCGGTGCTCGCGGCGCCGGTGATCTCGGTGACCACCGGGCCGATGGCCTTGAGGCCCAGCAGGGCCATGGCGCCGCCGATGATGCCGGCGGTGAAGTTGTCCACCAGCATCTCGAACCCGGCCCTGGTCCGCTCGACGGTGAAGCCGTCGACCAGCTTGAGGACGAAGGCCGCCAGCGGGCCCATGACCATCGCGCCGAGGAACATCGGCATCTCGGCCCCGACGACCACGCCCATGGTCGCGACGGCGCCCACCACGGCGCCGCGCTGGCCGTGCACCATCCGGCCGCCGGTGTAGCCGATCAGGATGGGCAGCAGCGACTTGATGATCGGGTCGACCAGGGCGGCGAACTCCTTGTTGGGCAGCCAGCCGGTGGGGATGAACAGTGCGGTGATCAGGCCCCAGGCGATGAACGCGCCGATGTTCGGCATGATCATTCCGGCCAGGTACCCGCCGAACCGCTGGATGGTCGCCTTCATCCCCGTCCCTGTGACGGTCGGGGTGTAGTCGGTGCTCATGTGCTGCTCCTTCCGGGGTGGCCGGGGCTGAGCCGGCCTGGGAGGTGGTACCGCGCCGCCGTCAGCCCCCGGACCGCAGCGGCAGGGCGGGGTCGGCTCTGGTGACGCGGACCTCGTCGCGTCGTATGTGGTGCGGTGACGGCATCCGGCTCCCCGGCAGCCCGACCGCGGCGGTCGCCCAGGCCAGCGCCTCGACCAGGGCGGCCTCGCCCCGGGCCCCGGCGGCCAGGAACCCGGCGAGCATGGCGTCGCCGGCCCCCACGGTGCTGCGCGGCTCGGCGACCGGGCACTCGCCGTACCAGACCTGGTCGTCCTGCAGGAGGATCGCGCCGTCGGCGCCGAGGCTGGCCAGGACGGTGCCCGCCCCGCGCGCCCGCAGGTTCCGGGCGGCGGCGACGGCGTCGCCCACGGAGGCGATCACCATCCCGGTGGCCTCTCCCAGCTCCTCCCGGTTCGGCTTGACCAGCGCCGGTGCCCCGGCGAGCGCCGAGACGAGCGCGGGGCCGCTGGTGTCGACCGCGACGTTGATGCCCGCGCCGGCGAAGCGGTGGCACAGGCGCGCGTAGACGTCGCTGGGCACCTGGGGCGGGAGGCTGCCGGAGGCGACCACCCAGTCCGCGGAGCTGGCCGCGCCGAGCACGGCCTCGGCGATGGTGTCGAGCTCGGCCGGGGACAGGGCGGTACCCGGCTCGTTGATCTTGGTGACCGTGCCGTCGGGTTCGGCCAGGGAGACGTTGGAGCGGGTGGACCCGGCGACCGGCACGGTGATCATGTCGATGCCCTCGATGGAGAGCAGGCTCACCAGCCTCCGCCCCTCGTCGCCGCCGAACGGGACGACCGCGCAGGAACGGATCCGGTTGGCCAGCAGCGCCCGCGAGACGTTGACGCCCTTGCCGCCCGGGTCCAGGTGGGCGGCTGCGGCGCGGATGACGGCCCCGCGGGTCAGCGAGCCGATCTCGATCGTACGGTCCAGGCTGGGGTTGAGGGTGAGGGTGACGATCATGCCCGGACCACCTCCGCCCCCGCCGCGGCCAGCTCGGCCGCGACCCCGGTGTCCAGGCCCGTGTCGCTGATCACCACGTCGATCTCCTGGATCGCGGCGAAGCGCGCCAGATAGGTGTTGGCGAACTTGGTGTGGTCGGCGAGCAGCACGCAGCGCTGCGCGGCGCGGATCATCGCCCGCTTGATGGCGGCCTCGGCCGGATCGGGCGTGGTCAGGCCCTTGGCCACCGAGCACCCGTTGGCCGCCATGAAGGCCACGTCCACGTGCAGGTCGGCCAGGGGCCGCAGCGCCCAGTCGTCGACGGTGGCCAGGGTCCGGCCGCGCACCCGCCCGCCCAGCATGATCACTGTCAGGTTGGCGCGGGTGGCCAGCACCGTGGCCAGCGGGGGGGAGTTCACGATCACGGTCAGCTCCCGGTCGATCGGCAGCGCCTGGACCAGCCTGCCGGTCGTCGACCCGGCGTCGATGATGATCGCGCCGTCCTCGGGGAGCTCGGCCAGGGCGGCCTTGGCGATGCGCTCCTTCTCGCCGGTCATCACCTCGTCGCGGGCGGCCAGCTCGGGCTCGAACCCCAGCCGCTCGACCGGTATCGCACCGCCGTGCACGCGCCGCAGCACCCCGGAGCGCTCCAGCGCGGTCAGGTCGCGGCGGATGGTCTCGGTGGTGACGGCGAACTCCTCCGCCAGCGTCACCACGTCCACCCGGCCGACCGTCCGCGCCCGGCGCAGGATCTCCTGCTGCCGTTCCTCGGCGTACATGCTGTTGATTCACCGCCGTTTCCGTGTTGTTTCAGCTTTATCTACACCCGTATGTGTTGGAAGGTCAATGGGTTGATATCGCCGCAAAGCCGGTATAGAACCAAAAAACCCCAGGTCGTTACCCGGGGTGGGAAGAGTGTGGGGGACGTGGACGCGCGGCAGACCCGGATTTTGGAACGCGTTGGAAATCCGCCGCCCGCCGGGACCTCCGGGCGGGCCGGTACGGCGCGTGATCGCGCGCCGCCCGGCCGCGGCCCGGCCGGTCAGTCCTCCTCGGGGCCGAACGGGTCCCAGTCGGTGGCATAGCGCAGCAGCGAGGCCGCGAGGTCTCCGTGCCGGCCGGCCCACACGTCGTCGAAGACGAACCACTGCTGGTGGCCGAAGTGACCGTCCAGGTGGATCGACATCTGGGCCAGGTGCGCGCCGCACTCCAGCAGCGTCCTGGAGGGGTCGCGGCCGCCGCCGAGGTCGCCGCCGGACGCGCTCTCCTCCAGCCGGCCGAGCGCGAACGCGTGGGCCGGGGCGTGCTCGCCGAGCAGCTCGGGCGGAAGCTCCCCGTCGTACGACGGCCAATGGTTGCACCGGCGCAGCGCCGGGCCGAGGTCGTCGTCCCCGGGCGCCACCAGCGCCCGCAGGACGAGCAGCTCGTGCGGCCACTCCGTGAGGTCCTCGGCCGTGGCGCGCAGGTGCGCCGCCAGCGCGGGCAGCCTGACGCCCGGGAAGGAGAACGGGGGCTGCCAGCAGATGCTCTCGCTGTCGTAGAAGGTCAGCAGGACCGCGTGGGTGGCGACCGCGTCCGGCCCGTGCGGGGCGTCCGCGTCCGGTCCCGCGTCCGGATCGCGGGTGGTGCCCGCGCCCGTTCCGCCGCCCTCGCGGGTGTCGTCGGGCAGCGGCCAGCCGTCGTGCAGCAGGTAGGCCACCCGCTCCGGGTGCCGGGCGGCGAGGGTGTCGTCGAAGAAGAAGTAGGGCAGTTCCACCTCGTCGTCGTCGGTGTGGACCCGCACGCTGTGCTCGTCGACCAGCAGGTCGCCCTCGTGGTACAGGTGCTCGGGCAGCATGTCGGCGAGGTCGCGCCAGGAACGCGGGGCGGGGAGGCGGTGCTCGCGGGCGTCCTCGAAGATCGTGGAGAGGCCGTAGACGTCCCCTCCCAGCTCGGCGGCGACCCAGGCGCGGGCGTCCCCTGCGGGGTCGTCCACGACGGTGCGCCAGCCCCGGCGGAACCAGTCGAGCACCGTGGCGTCGGGGAGACGGCGGACGCGCTTGCCGAGCGGGCCCTCGTAGTGGGTGCGGTAGACGAAGTGAGTCACGGGGCACCACCATGCCGGACACCACCGACAGGACGCCGGCGGGGTGGACCTGCGGGGAGACACGGACGGTCGCCGTACACGGTCCGCACGGCCCGCATGGTCCGGGCCCGCATGATCTGCACGGTCCGGACCCGCGCGGTCCGCACGGTCCGCGCGCCGCCGGACATCGCACCGTGACTCCCGCCGGGGCCCGCCGGGTCCCGTGAGGAACCACCGAGGGCGGCGGGTCCGCCGGTCAGAAGAGGGTCAGCGGCTCGTCCGGCAGCGGCTCGGGCAGCGGCTCGGGCAGCGGCTCGGGCAGCGGCTCCAGCTCCGGCAGGCGGGCCCGTACCTCGTCGTGGAAACGGCGGGCGAGCGTGAGGGCGTCGGCGTTGCCGGGAGTGTGGACGAACATCGTCGGTGAGCGGCCCTCACGCAGCCATCCGGCGACCGTGCCGACCCAGCCCTGCCAGCCCTCGACCGTGCTCTCCGTGTCGTCCCGGCCGAGGTAGCGGACGATCGGCCGGTCGGTGAGCGCGCGGGAGCGGCGGGGCATGCGCGGTTTCCTCGTCCACGCCTCCCGCTCGGCGTCGCTCGCCGGAGGGTTCCGGAACAGCACGGTGGTGTCGAACGGGACCCACTCGGCCCCGGCCCCGGAGAGCACCCTCTCCAGCAGCCCCTCGGCCCTGGCATCCTCGAAGAACGCGGGATGGCGTACCTCGACGGCGTACCGGTACGAGCCGGGAAGCCCGCGGAGGAAGGCCGCGAGGACGCCGAGATCGGCCGGGCCGAAGGAGCCCGGAAGCTGCACCCACAGGGCGTGGGCCCGCGGCCCGAGCGGCTCGATCGCCTCCAGGAACGACCGGAGCTCCTCCTCGGCCCCGGTGAGACGGCGCCCGTGCGTGATCGTCTTGGGCAGCTTGGCCACGAGCCGGAAGTCCGGATCGGTCTGCCGCGCCCACGACTCCACCGTGCTCCTGGACGGGGTCGCGTAGAAGGTCGTGTTGCCCTCCACCGCGTTGCACCAGGTCGCGTAGGCGCGCAGGCGCTCCTCCGGGGGAAGCGGATGGGGCAGGAGGCGCCCCTGCCAGGGTTTGTGCGTCCACATCGCGCACCCCACATGAAGCCGCATGCGCTCGACGCTATCGGACGCCGGAGGGAGCCGCCGCCAGGCCGTCCGACGAACGGGCCCGGCGAACGTCGGCCCATGACCGAGGTCCGGGCTCCGGGGGTCGGAGATCGGCGGACCGGTACGGTACGCCGGGAGGAGGCCGCCCGTCCGGCAGGGGGTTCGACGGGCACCGGCCCGCGCGGTGCGTGGTTTGCTTGCCTCATGGACGAGCCGCACATCACCCGCTATCTGGAGAGAATCGGCGCGGCCCGGCCCGCGGAGCAGGACGCCCAGGGCCTGCGTACCCTGCAGCTCGCGCACCTGAGGGCGGTGCCGTTCGAGAACCTGAGCATCCATCTCGGCGAGCCGGTCCCGCTGGAGTCCGGCGCGCTGTTCAACAAGATCGTCGATCGTCGTCGTGGTGGCTTCTGTTATGAGCTGAACGGGTTGCTCGCCGAGTTGCTGACCGCGCTCGGCTACCGAGTGACACTGCTGGCCGCCAGGGTCTTCAACGGCCGCACGCCGGGTCCGCTGTTCGATCATCTGGCGCTCCGCGTCGATCTCGACGAGCCGTGGCTCGTCGACGTCGGTTTCGGTGATTTCGCCGACGAGCCGCTGCGGCTCGACGAGCGCGCCGAGCAGGAGGACGGCGGCGGGACGTTCCGGATCGCTCCCGCGCCCGGGGCCGCCGGTGAGCACGGTGACCTCGACGTCACGCACCGGGGCGAGCAGGGCTACCGGCTGACCGCGCGGCCGTACGAGCTGGTGGACTTCGTGCCGACCTGCTGGTGGCAGACGACCTCTCCGGAGTCGCACTTCACCCGGTCACCGGTCTGCACGATCCGTACCGCCGAGGGCCGGACCACGATCAGTGGCCGCAGGCTGATCCGCACCGCGCACGGCGAGCGCACCGAACGCGTCCTCGAGGAGGGCGAGCTCCTTCCCGCCTACCTGGACCGCTTCGGGATCACGCTCGACCGGGTCCCGTCCGCCGGGGCATGATCTCCGAGGAGCGCCGGCCCCGAAGGTCCCCGGTCAGGTCGCCGGGCCGGAACCGGGCCGTGACGAGGATGCGAGCGAGCGGGCGTCGCCGGCACGTACCCTCGCCGACCGTCCGTGACGGCCGTCACGACCACCGCACGGTCTCCAGGCCGCCCAGCTCCCCCAGCCCGGACCGGCCCTCCCACGCCAGGATCGTGATCATCTCTCCGGCCTCGGCCAGGGAGACGAACCGTCCCCGCGAGCACCGCGCGGCCACGTCCGGGGACTCCACCCACAGCCGCGGCCCCTCCTGCCAGGCGAACTGGACGATCACCCCCGAGCGGGCCGCGAAGACGGCGAAGTTCTCGGTGCGGGGTGGCAGCCGTACCAGCAGGTCGCGGCACTCCTCGAGGGTCATCGGCACCGGCACCTCGCCGTCACGGCTGCCGTAGCGGTGGAAGGTGACCTCCAGGTCCACGGTCTCCTCGGCCTCCACGGCCATGGGGTCGGCGGGGTCGGCGGGGTCGGCGGCCGGCCGCTCCCCCGCCGGAAGCTCCGGAGACGCCGGGAACGCCGGAGGCGCAACCAGGGCCGCCAGAGCTCGTGACGCCCGTTCCCGGGGAACGTCGACGTCCGTCACCGTGCCGTCGGCAGTACGCAGGACCCCGCGGAGCCGGTCCCAGTCCCGGTGCAGCGTCAGCTCGTTCCCGTGATCGGCCGACAGCAGCAGCCGTACCCCCGTCGGCAGCCACGGCAGCTCGAAGCGGGCCAGCGGCAGGAGCGCGACCTCGGCCGGTTCGCCGGTGGCCGGGTACGGCCCGCCGGACCACGCGTCCAGCGGCCGCACCCTCACGCGCGCGTCAGCGGACGAGGACCCGCCGAGGTGCGCGGCCAGGCGGCCCCGGCGACGGCGCCGCCAGACGATCGGGAGGCGGATCCGCTTCTCCGCGTCGCCGCTCCAGTCGGCCTCGAAACCGTGACGGCGCAGGACGGCGACGGCGTCGTGCCCGACCGCCGTGGTGCCGGCCGCGCCGGTGCCGCCGGTGCCGCCGAAGGCCAGGAACAGGTCGCCTCCCTGTGCGGCGTGCTCGGCGTCCTGCCGGTGGTAGAACACGTAGCCGCGGGCGCCCTCCTGGGCGCGTACCTCCGCCCCGATCTCCGCCACCCCGCACGTCTGGCAGCAGGCGTGGTCCTCCCTGGCCACGATCCCGGCCAGGTCGAGGTCACGGAACGCGGCGGCCAGCCGGTCGCAGTCGGTGACGGCGGGCCAGGTCCGCTGCTCCCGCAGGTGGCGGGCGAGCTCCTCGTCGGCGAACCGGCCGGCGAGCTCGGCGACGGCGAGCGGGTCCTCGTCCTTCTCCCGGCTGTCCACGGCCCCGGCGACCATCCCCCGGTGGTCGAGGGTGCCGAGCGCGACGGCCATCCGGATCCGCTCGGCGAGGTAGGCCCGCGCGTTCTCATCGATCATCCGCCGATTATCGTCGACGGACGAACCGGTCCTCACCGGGACGACATCGCCGCCGGAGGCCCCGGTGATCGCGTACGGGCACGACCCCGGCGTGCCGGCGAACTGGATGAACGGGAGAATCGGTGGAACCGTCCTATGACGCGGTGCTGTGCGACTTCGACGGCGTGATCCGTCACCACGACACCGGTGCGCTGAACGACCTCGAACGTGCCTGCGGCCTGACCGAGGGCACCACGCTGGGGATCGCGCTGGCACCCGGGCTGCTGGATCCCGTGAGCCGGGGGAAGATCACGGTCGGCGAGTGGACGGCCTCGATCGTCGCCGAGCTGGAGCGCCTGCTCGGCGACGGCGAGCGGGCCGCGGCGCTGGGACGGGCGTTCACCGAGACCGGCGCCCACCTCGACGAGGAGGTCCTCGGCCTGCTGCGCCGGGTCCAGGCGCGGGTGCCGGTGGTGCTGGTGACCAACGCGACGGTCCAGCTGGAGGACGACCTGCGGGCACTGGGCCTGGCGTACGCCTTCGACGAGGTCGTCAGCAGCGCCCGGGTCGGGGCGGTCAAGCCCGAGCGGCGGATCTACGAGATCGCGGCGGAGCGGGCGGGCACGACGGCGGCGCGGTGCCTGTTCGTGGACGACCGCCGGGAGAACGTCGAGGCCGCCCGCGCGCTGGGCATGACCGGCGTGCTCTATCGCGAGGTCGCGGACCTGCGCGGGGCGCTGGCCCCGCTGCTGGACGGGGAACACAGGGAAGGTGGGGAACGCGGGGATCACGGGGATCACGGTCTCGCGGCGGACGGGCACCGCGCCGGTCCGTCGCCGATCGGGACCTGAGACCCTTCCGACCGACATATGTTCGGTGGAAAAGGTGGCGTTCGGTCACATTGCCCGGTGGAACGCACCTGCCAGGATGCCATGCATGAAACTCACCGCGCGTGGCATCCGGCAGAACCTGCTGGTCCGCGGGCCGATCGACGGCCCGCCCGTGTTGCTCGTCCACGGCAACTGCTCCTCGGGGGCGTTCTGGGAGCCTCTGGTACGGCTGCTGCCCGAGCACTGGCGCATCGTCGCCCCGGACCTGCGCGGTTACGGCGAGACCGAGACGGCCCCCGTCGATGCCACCCGGGGGCTGCGCGACTTCTCCGACGACCTGCTCGCGCTGCTGGACGCCGAGGAGGTCTTCCCCGCGGGCACGCGCCCGGTGGTGGCCGGGCACTCGATGGGCTGCGGTGTGGCGATGCACCTGCTGATCGACGCCCCCGAGCGGGTCTCCGCGCTGGTACTGGAGGCGCCGCTGTCCCCGTACGGCCTGGGTGTGGGCGGTGCGGGCGCGGCGAACCCCGACTTCGTGGCGCGCCTGGCGGCCGGTGACCGTACCGCCGACGCCCCGGCCAGCCCCCGGACGATCCTGCGGACCTGCTACGTGGCCGACCCGGCGAGCCTCGGCGCGGACGAGGAGATGCTGCTGGACACCGTGCTGTCCACCGCGACCGGCGAGGGCAACTACCCCGGTGACGCGGTCGCCTCCGAGGAGTGGCCCGGCGCCGCACCCGGTGAGCGCGGCGTGCTCAACGCCATGGCCCCGCGCTGGTTCAACGTCGCCGACGACCTGGTCGCGGTCCCGGCCAAGCCCCCGGTGACCTGGGTACGCGGCGACGGCGACGTGATCGTCTCGGACGCGTCGCTGTTCGACCTGGCCAACCTCGGCAGCCTCGGCCTGGTGCCCGGCTGGCCGGGTGAGGAGCGCTGCCCGCCGCAGCCGATGATCGCCCAGACCAGAGAGGTGCTGGAGCGGTACGCCGAGGCCGGAGGCTCCTACGAGGAGATCGTCTACACCGGGGTGGGGCACAGCCCGCACATCGAACGCGCCTCCGACTTCGCCGGCGTGCTGCGCCGCGTCGTGGAGGGCGCCGGCAGCGGCGCCGCGAGCGGCACGGCGGGACGGTAGCCGGTGCCGGACCACGGACAGGAGCCGGGCCACCGGCGAGAGGACGTCCCCGTCCGGGGCGGTCATCTCCGGGTCGGCGTGTGGGGGGAGCGGGGACCCCTGGTCGTGGCCGCCCACGGCATCACCTCCTCGCACCTGGCCTGGACGTTGATCGGCCCGGATCTGGGACGCGACCACCGCTTCGTCGCGGTGGACCTGCGCGGCCGGGGAGGCAGCAGGGACCTGCCCGCGCCGTACGGCATGGCGGCGCACGCCGAGGACCTGGCCCGGGTGATCGGCCACTACGGGGGCGGGCCCGCCGTGCTGGCCGGGCACTCGATGGGCGGCTTCGTGGTGGCCGAGGTCGCCCGTCGCCATCCGGGACTGGTCGAGCGGCTGGTCCTGGTGGACGGCGGCGCGCCCCTGCCCCTGCCTCCCGGCGCGGGCGACGTGCCCGAGGCGATCGAGCGCACCACGGGACCGGTGCTGGCACGCCTGCGGCGGACCTTCGCGAGCCGCGCCGAGTACCGTGACCTGTGGCGCGCGCACCCGGCGTTCGCCGACTGGACCGAGGCGTGCGCGGCCTACGCCGACTACGACCTGGTCGAGGTGACGGACGCCTCCCCACCCGGCCGTGACGCGGCGGGCACGGGAGGGCGGTTCGTGGCGGCGTGCCGGATCGAGGCCGCGCTCGCCGACGCCCCCGAGGTGTACGCGCTGCCCGGCGTGCTCCCCCGGCCCCTTCCGGTGCCCGCGGTGTTCCTGCGCGCGGCCCGGGGCATGCTCGACGAACCCGGCGCCCCCCTGTACTCCCCGGGCAGGGCCGCCGAGTGGCTGCCCGGCACCGCCGAGACGACGGTGGAGGGCGTCAACCACTACACGATCACGCTCGGTCCCGCCGGTGCCGCGGCGGTCGCCGACGCCGTCCGGCGGACCCGCGTGCCCACGCCCTGACCTCCCCGATTCAAGCGGCCGTCAAGTCCCGGCCCCTACGCTCCCCGCATGATCACGCCTGCCTGCACCAGGTCGACGCGACCGTGCGCGACCTCGACCTCGACCTGCGGCTGCAGGTGCTCCTCGACGGCCACGCCGGGCAGCACCTCATCGGCGACCTGCGCGAGTCCCTGCTGCCCCTGGGCTCCGGCCCGGACGGGCAGGCGTTCCTCGCCCGCCTGCACCACCTCACCGCGGCCGCCCGCACCCGGCCGTGACGGAGGGCCTCGACGAGGCGTCGGCCTCCGAGGACGACCGCAAGCGGGTGGAGGCCGTCCACGCCCTCTGGCGGATCACCGGGGACGAGCGTGACGTGGTCCGGGTGCTGACCCGGGTCGTCGAGCCGCTCGCCGAGGGCAGGGCCCTGCCGGTCATGCGGACCGCGACCCGCTACCTCGCCGAGATCGGGCCGCCCGCCGTCGCGGCGATCCCGATCCTGCGGGCGGCACTGGCCCTCGACCGGCGGCTCACCGACCACGGCGGCTGGCGCGCCTTCGACGAGGACCGGCGCCAGTACGACCTCGCGCGAGACGCCCTCCGGGGCCCCGCCGGCCACGCGGCTGAGAACCGCCGTGCCGGGCGGGACCTCTCATACCGTCGACTCGCCGGGGCCCCGCCCGTTCCCGGGTTCACCGCCCAGGTCGGCGGCTCGACGGGGGACGGGCCCGCCCGAGTCCCGGACAGGCCCGCCCCGCGGCCCGAGACCCCTCACGGGGTCACGAATCCCTGTACGGCCGCATCCCGGCGGCGGTCAACACGCGGACAGGCCCGCCTGGAAGCCGTCGTTGTAGCCGTGCACGTATGCGGCGTCCTGAAGATCGGGGGCGATGGAGAACCCCTGCCCCTGCTGTTGCGTGCTCTTCCGGCATTGGGCGAACCCGTCCGCGTATCCGTCGCTCCAGCCTCTCGAACACAGCTCCCTGAGCTCGCCGTTGAACGCGCGGGTGCACACGGGCGGCGCGACCTTCGAGGTCGCCGCCACATGGCCGTCACCGGCACGTACGGACGCCGGGACGACAGAGGCCTGTGACATATCGACCATCCCGAACATGAGGGCGGCGATCAGCGGACCGGCGATGATCAGACGTTCTCTCTGCACCTTCATTTCCTTCCTGATGAGGCCAACTCGGCAACCGCAACCCCATCCGAGGAAATGACGTCCAGGGATGGCTCAGGAGAGCCGATCCCCGTTAAGGCGAACCTTGGGAGTTCCTGCTTCCTCGCCCTCTCGGAGGAGGGCGTCTCGCTGCGGCCCTTTTCGATTACCGTCGCCGTCCGCCGGTGATGCCCTCCGGCATCGCATGCCGGCGCGGGACGACGCGCTACCCCCCACCATGGGGTTCGGCTTTTCGGCGCGTCCAGGCGCTTGACCCTAATCTGATCTGGTTTTCACCAGTGCACGCAGGTTTTTCAAGGCCTTCACCGAACGCGAAAGCGCATTCTCGTTTACGCTGGGCCACGAAAGAACTGCGAGGCGGCCTTACCATAGATTTTCAGTACATAATGGCTTTTTTGTCGATCGATTTCCCCGCAGGAGTGCAGCGCCACCGGGAACGGCCGAACTCCGGGCCGGCGCGGCCTCCGTCATGCGCCACCGAACGTCACCGCACCGGCAGCCCGGTGACCGCGCGGCCGATGATCAGGCGCTGGATCTCGCTCGTCCCCTCGAAAATGGTGTAGATCTTGGCGTCGCGGTGGAAGCGTTCGACCGGGTGCTCGCGGGTGTAGCCGGCGCCGCCGAGGATCTGGATGGCGCGGTCGGTGACCCAGACCGCGGTCTCGCCCGCGACCAGCTTGGACATCGACCCCTCGGCCTGGCCGAAGGCGCGGCCGTTGCGGGCCATCCAGGCGGCGCGCCAGGTCATCAGGCGGGCGATGGCCACCCGGGTGGCCATGTCGGCCAGCATGAAGGCGATGGCCTGGTTCTCGCCGATCTTGCGGCCGAACTGCTCACGCTCGCGGGCGTAGTCGCGGGCGTACTCGTACGCGGCGCGGGCGATGCCGACGGCCATGGCCGCCACCGAGGGGCGGGTGGTCTCGAAGGTGCGCAGCGCGCCCTGCTCCCCGGCCCGCCCACCGGCGCGGACGCGGGCGAGCCTGGCCTCCAGTTTCTCCTCGCCGCCGAGCAGGCACGAGGACGGCAGGCGGACGTCGTCCAGGACCACCTCTGCGGTGTGCGAGGCGCGGATGCCGTGCTTCTTGAACTTCTGCCCCATCGACAGGCCGGGGGTGCCGGGCGGCACGACGAAGGACGCCTGGCCGCGGGTGCCCAGCGCCGGGTCGACGGAGGCGACGATGACGTGGACGTCGGCGATGCCGCCGTTGGTGGCCCAGGTCTTCACGCCGTTCAGGACCCAGTCGCCGCCCGAGCGGACGGCCCGGGTGCGGATGGCGCCGATGTCGGAGCCGGCGTCGGGCTCGGAGGCGCAGAACGCCCCGAGCTTGACGTCACCGGGGGTGCCGAACATCTGCGGGAGCCACTCCCCCAGCTGCTCGGGGGTGCCGCCGGCCGACAGGGCGGCGGCGGCCAGGCCGGTTCCGGTGATGGACAGGCCGATGCCCGCGTCCCCCCAGAAGAGCTCCTCGAAGGCGACGGCCAGGCCGAGCCCGCTCGGCTCGAACCACTGCTGGGCGAAGAAGTCGAGGGAGTAGAGCCCGATCCGCGCGGCCTCCTCGATGACGGGCCAGGGGGTCTCCTCGCGCTCGTCCCACTCGGCACCGGCCGGGCGGACGACCGAACGGGCGAAGTCGTGCACCCAGTCGCGCACCTCGCGCACGTCGTCGCTCAGCTCCGGGCAGAAGCCGCTCTCGCTCATCGTCCGTTCCTCCTCGGCGTGCGTTACCACCGGTAACACCGGTACTTTACCGACGCTCAAGGTGTCCCGTGTGCCTGGAAGCGGATATGTTGTCCGGTTTTTCGAGTGGTCCGCCAGCGCCGAACGGGGACGGTCCCCCGCAGGGGCGGACGGTCCTCCGCAGGGGTGAGCGGGCCGACGGAACGGGCGGACCGACAGGACAGGCGGGACGAGCGGGTCAGCGGGACGGCCGGTAGCCGGGGACCGTGATCATGGGCGGGCGCTCGGCGACCGCCACGTCCCGGACGTTCACCTGGTGGCCGTTCGCGCTCCGGCGGAACTGGACCAGGCCGGTCGAGAGCCGGTGCAGGGAGATCATCATGTTCTGTCGTTCCAGGCGCGACCAGGAGGTCTGCAGGATCTGGGCGGCCATCCCGCCGAGCGCCTCGGTCGACTGGTGGGAGTGCACCCGGCGGCCCAGATCGACCTGGGCCAGGGCGTCCAGCCCGGCCAGGTCCAGCAGGTCGATCAGCAGGGCGAGCTCCACCCCGTACCCGGTGACGAACGGCACCGCCTCCAGCACCGACCTGCGCCCGGCGTACTCCCCCGCCAGCGGTTGCACGAACCCGGCCAGCAGCGGCCAGTGCAGGTTGATCAGCGGGCGCGCGACCAGCTCGGTGACCCGGCCGCCCCCGCCCTGCACGTTCTGCAGGGGCCGGTCGTAGCAGCCCTTGACGTAGACGACCGAGGGGTCGGTGAGCAGCGGGCCGAGCAGGCCGGTCACGAAGGACGTGCGGAACTCCAGCAGGTCGGCGTCGACGAAGACCAGCAGGTCCCCGGAGGTGGCGGCGAGGGACTTCCACAGGGCCTCGCCCTTGCCGTCCAGCGGCTTGAGGTCGGGCAGGATCTCGTCCTGGGCGATCACCCTGGCCCCGGCCCGCGCGGCCCGTCCTGCGGTGTCGTCGACGGAACGGGAGTCGATGACCACCAGCTCGTCGACGAGCGGGGCGGCCTCCATGAGGTCGTGCCGGATCGCGGCGACGATCCCTCCGACCGTCTCCTCCTCGTCCCGGGCGGGCAGAACGACGCTGACGGTCGTCTCGCCCTTGGCCTCCAGCAGCTCCGGGAGCGACCGATCACCCGAGGATGAGGTGCGCCCGCGTAGCCATGCCTCGACCTCAGGCAGCACGACCGATCCTTCCCATCACCTCGACTCCTAGGGGTATCACCCTATGTGGCTCGATTCGGCGGAGGTACCGGGCTCCCACCCCCGCCGTACAGGTGGGAAGATCGGTCAGTCCGGAACGAGGGGGGACGGCATGAACCCGGTGGTCGTGATGCGGGCGGCGCGTACCGTCCGTGACGAGCTCGACAGCCTGATGGGCGGTGCCGCCGGCGGGCTCCGCGAGCGGCTGGATCCGCTGCTGGCCGAGGCGGGGAGCAGGCCTCCCGAGCGGCTGGCCGACGCGGTCATCCTGCTGGTCGCCGAGTACGGCCCGGCCTGGGACCGGTTCACCGCGCTGCTGAGCCTGGACCGGAGCCTCACCGCCGAGCAGGTGATCCCCCTGCTCTCCCGCCCGGCCGGAACCGGGTCCGGTACGGGTTTCGCGCCGCCGTCCTGGGGTGCGGCGGAGACCGGGTCGCCCGCGGCTGGGGGCACAAACCCCTCCGGTGCCGTCCCGCGCGGATCGGACGCGCTCGACGCGCCCTCGACCGCCTCCTACACCCCGGACTGGCTGCTCCCCGGCTCCGGCGACACCGGTCCCGGCGGCACGGGTTCTGGAGGTACGGGTACGGGAGGCGGTGGCGCGGGCTCGGGGACGGGGTCCGGTGGTGGGAACGGCGCGGGTGCCGGGACGGGCTCCGGCGGGTACGGGCTCCCGGAGCAGGGCGAGGCCGCCGGGGGGAACCGGGCCGGGCACGGCGGCGGGGACGGCATGCCGTCCACCGGTGCGATGAGCTTCGACTGGATGCGTCCCGGCCCGGTGGACCGCCCGATGGACCCCCCGTTCCCGCAGACGGCCCCGCCCGCGGAGGTCTCCTCGCCCTGGACGTCGCCGTCCCTTCCCGGTCAGGCACCGTACGCGCCGCCACCCCAGGAAGGGGCCTCGTTCCCGATGTCCCCGGGGGGCCGGGAGCCGCAGGGGCCGCAGGGGCCGCAGGGGCCCGGAGTACCGCCGTCACCGGTCCCGGGCGCGCCCTTCGACATGCCCGCGCCGTCCGGCCCGCACGACCCGTCCGGTGCGCACCGGCCGTACGACCCGTACGGCCCGCACGATCTGCACCGTCCGCACGACCCGTACGGTCCGCACCCGTCGCCCGTGCCCTTCGAGGCGCCCGTGCCGTCCGGCGACCCGCACGATCCGCACGCGTCGTCCGCGTCCCCCGTGCCGTTCGCCTCGTCCGCCCAAGGACCCGCCCAAGGACCGCAGCAAGGACCCGCGCAAGGACTCCCGCAGGGACCACATCAGGGACCGCAGCACGGACCCCCGCAAGGACCGCGGCAAGGGCCGGCCGGGGACAAGAGCCCCTCGGTGCTGGACCGGCTGGCCGGGGCGTTCCGCAGGCGGCGCAAGGAGGCGCCCGCCGGATCGCCGGGACCGGCGTGGGAGGCGGTCCCGCTGATCGAGGCGCCCGCCGAGGCGGTGGCCGGCTGGGGCGTCGAGGTGTCGGTCGGCGTCGCCCCCGGCCAGGGGACGGCCGGTGAGGTGGCACCGGGTGAGCCCGTGGAGCTGGAGGTCCAGATCGTCGCCGAGGGGTTCGACGCGCCCGGCGGATGGCGGGTGCGGCTGCGCGCCGACAAGGCGTCACCGTACCCGCGGGCGACGGTCGGCCTGGTCGCGCCGGCCCAGGAGGAACCCGAGGTCGCCCGGCAGATCCAGGCCGTCTACTCGGTGGGCGGCCAGGTGGCCGGGTTCGGCGTGCGCGCGGTCACGATCCACGACTCGCCCGGCAGGCTCGGCGGCCAGGAGGCTCCCGGGCCGGTCGCGGGCACCCGGATCCGCCCGGCCCTGCTGGGAGAGCCCTCGGACGTCACGGCGGTCATCGTGCACGGCGACGAGCCCGGCAGGCTCTGGTGGACCTACCGGTCGCCGCACTTCATCACCCCCGACCGGGCCGAGCCCTGCGACCTCGGCGTGCGGGCCTCGGAGTTCGGCCGGCGGCTGACCGGGCGGGGACACCTCTCGGAGGAGACGGGCAGGGAGGTCGGCTCGCGCGTGCCGTGGGGGTTCTGGGAACTGCTGGACGCGGTGGCCGCCCGGGTGGCGCCGCGGCGCCCCAGCGTGCTGATCCTCTCCCAGGAACCGCACGTGCCCTGGGAACTGGCCGTGCTGGACCGCCCCTACGACCCGTCGGTCCCGCCCTTTCTCGGTTGCCAGACGGTGACCGGACGCTGGCCGCTCGGCGGCAGGCGTCCCGAACCGGTTCCGGCCACGGGCGCCCGCGCCGACCGCGTCGCGGTGGTGGGCGCCGAGAGCGCGACGCACCCGCTGGTCACCGAGTACGGCGCCACGCCGGTCTCGCCCGCGCTGGGGGACGTCCTGGGGGTGCTCGACCAGGGCGCCGACATCGTCCACTTCGCGGCCGGAGGCTCCGCGCCGGAGGTGCTGGGACGCGACCTGCCCGGCGCGCCGTTCGTCTTCCTGGAGGAGCCGGGGGACGCGCAGTCCTTCCTGCTCGCGGGGGCCTGCGCCGTCGTGGCCCCGCTCTGGCCGGCCGGTGGTGACGGCGTGGCGCGGGAGTTCTACCGGCGCTGCTTCGCCGGTGAGCCCGTCGCCGAGGTGCTGCGGTCGATGCGCGGCCGGTCGCCCGACGACGCGGGCGCCTACCGGTTCCACGGCCACCCGGCGCTGAGGCTGCACCGGACGGCCCCGCCCGCGGGCTGAGGGCGGACGGGTGCCCGCGTCCGGTGTCCTCGGCGTGGAGAACCCGCGCGGCGCCCGGACGAGGCGGATACCGGCGTCACCCGGAGCGCCGGGTACCACCGGAAGCGCCGGGTACCACCGGAAGCGGGCAAAAGAACGTTTGCTGGAGACGCGATCCCGCCGGCCCCTGACCCGACGGGCGCCGGGGTAGGGGATCGACCAGCGACGACATGCGAGGACAGCGATATGCGAGCAGCATTCATGTACGGGGCGGGAGACGTACGGATCGACACGGTCCCGGACCCGGAGATCCAGCGGCCGACGGACGCGCTGGTACGGGTGGTGACGTCCTGTATCTGCGGGTCGGACCTGCACCCCTACCACTCGATGCCCGCCGGCGAGGTGAGCCCGATGGGCCACGAGTTCATCGGCGTGGTCGAGGAGACCGGCCCGGAGGTCTCCACGGTGCGGCGGGGCGATCTGGTGATCGCGCCGTTCGCGTGGTCGGACGGCACGTGCGAGTTCTGCCGCGAGGGCCTGCAGACCTCCTGCCTGCACGGCGGGTTCTGGGCGCGGGACGGGGTCGGTGGCGGCCAGGCCGAGGCCGTGCGGGTGCCGCTGGCGGACGGGACGCTGGTCAAGGCGCCGGTCGGCGAGGACTCCGAGCTCCTGCCGCACCTGCTGACGTTGTCGGACGTGTACGGGACGGGCCACCACGCCGCCAGGCAGGCGCGCGTCGGCCCGGGCGACACGGTCGTGGTGATCGGTGACGGCGCGGTCGGCCTGCTGGCGGTGCTGGCGGCGAAGCGGCTGGGCGCGGAGCGGATCGTGCTGATGGGACGGCACAGGGCCCGGACCGACCTGGGCCGGGAGTTCGGCGCCACCGACGTGGTCGCCGAGCGCGGACAGGAGGGGATCGCGAAGGTCCGGGAGCTGACCGGCGGACACGGAGCGCCCAAGGTGCTGGAGGCGGTCGGCCACATGCCCGCCTACACCCAAGCCGTCGGCGTGGTCCGGCCCGGCGGGATCGTCTCCCGGGTCGGTGCCCCGCAGTACGAGGAGGCTCCCGTCGGGTTCGGCAGCCTGTTCGGCCCGAACGTCACGCTGACCGGTGGCCCGGCCCCGGTGCGCGCCTACATCGAGGAGCTGATGCCCGCCGTGCTGGACGGCTCGGTCCTGCCGGGCAAGGTCTTCGACCGCACCATCGGCTTGGACGAGGTGCCCGACGGCTACCGCGCCATGGACGACCGCGAGGCACTCAAGGTCCTCATCCGCCCGTAGCACCGTCCTTCATCCGGGGAGAAGTGCCGGCCCCTCCTGCTCAGCCCGCGGCGTGGCGCTCCAGGAAGGTGTACACGTCGGCCTCGTCGACACCGGGAAAGGAGCCCGGCGGCAGCGCGGCCAGGACGTGGGAGTTGCCGCGGGCCGAGGGCCAGGCGTACCCCTCCCAGCGCTGGGCCAGCTCGGCGGGCGGGCGGCGGCAGCAGTCGCCGCTGGGGCAGTCCGACCTGGTCCGGTTGGTGGTCTCGCGCCCGCGGAACCAGCGCGACTCCCGGTACGGCACGCCGAGGGTGATGGCGAAGTCGCGCTCGCGCGACGGGTCCACGTGGGCGATGCAGAAGTAGGTGCCGGTGGGCGAGTCGGAGTACTGGTAGTGCACGGAGAAGCGGTCGGGCAGCGCGAAGACCTGGCGCCCGGACCAGTGCAGGCACATGCGCTGTCCCTCGATCGCACCCTGCTCGTCGGCGGGGAAGACGATGCCGTCGTTCTCGTACGCCTTGTAGATGATCCCGCCCGCGTTGTTGCGGACGAAGTGGCAGGTCAGGTCGAGAAAGTGGGTGGCCAGGTTGGTGAAGCGGTGCGCGGCCATCTCGTAGGAGACGGCGAAGACGTCACGCAGGTCCTCCACGCTCAGCGCGCGGTCCTTCTTGGCCTCGCGCAGGTACGGCACGGCGGCGGCCTCGGGCACCAGGACGGCGGCGGCGAAGTAGTTGGCCTCGGTCCGCTGGCGCAGGAAGTCGGCGAAGTCGCGCGGCTTGTGGTGCCCCAGGGAGAGGTGGCCGAGGGTCTGCAGCAGGATCGTGCGCGGGGTGTGCATGCCGACCTGCTCGTGCTTGACGTAGATGCGCCGGTTGCGCAGGTCGGAGATGGAGCGCACGGTACGCGGCAGGTCCTGAACCGTCTGCACGGTGTAGCCGAAGTGGCCGACCAGCGCCTGGACGGTGCTCTGCGAGAGCGCTCCGGAACGGTAGCCGACCGCGGCCAGCGCCTCGGCCGCGGCCTGCTCGATCTCGGCGAAGTAGTTGCCCTGCTCGCGCTGCTTGCGGCGGAGCTCGGCGTTGGCGGCGCGCGCCTCCTCGGGGGTGGCGGTCCCCCTGGCCTGGCGTGAGCGCAGCTCCTCGTACAGGCCCAGGATGTGTTCGAGCACGTCGTTGGGGACGCGCGCGGAGAGCTTGAGCCGGGCCAGGCCGAGCCCGGCGTACAGAGGGTCGCGCTGCGCCTCCTCCAGGGCCATCTCCAGCTGGGCCCGCCGGTTGGGGGCCTGCCTGCGCAGCAGCTCCTCGACCGGCACGTTGAGCGCGGCGGCCAGCGACTTCAGCAGCGAGAGCTTGGGCTCGCGCTTGCCGTTCTCCAGCAGCGAGAGCTGGCTGGGTGCGCGGTTCACCCGTTCGCCCAGGTCGGCGAGGGTGAGACCGCGCTGCTTGCGCAGGTGCCTCAACCGCTGACCGAAGGCGATGAGATCGAGCTCCTGCGTCAAGGACAGCGGTTCTTCACCCACCAAAGATGCCATGTCCCGATGCTAAACGAAATTTCCCCGGAAATTTCCCACCTTCGCACCTGCCGTCCGGTGCCCCCTCAGGATTGGTCTAGTCCATAGCGAAAACTCCGAGTTTCTTCTCAGTCGAATACCGACTGGTATTGATGCTAAGAGAAAAATATCGATTTTTTCGGACATATCCACCTTGTTCACGCGTTCGAACGGAGCACACACTCGGAGTAAGGCACCCAGGGGACGAAAAGGAGTTCACCGATGAATGATCGCCTCAAGGGAGCCGCAGACGAGCTGCGGCGCGAGTGGGAGAACGACCCTCGCTGGAAGGGCACCGAGCGCACCTACACGGCCGAGGACGTGATCCGGCTACGGGGTTCGGTCCAGGAGGAGCACACCCTGGCCCGGCTCGGCGCCGAGCGGCTGTGGCACCTGCTGAACACCGAGGACTACGTGCACGCGCTGGGAGCGCTGACCGGCAACCAGGCCGTGCAGCAGGTCAAGGCCGGGCTCAAGGCCATCTACCTGTCCGGCTGGCAGGTCGCCGCCGACGCCAACCTGGGCGGGCAGACCTACCCCGACCAGAGCCTGTACCCGGCCAACTCGGTCCCGGCCGTGGTGCGCCGTATCAACAACGCGCTGCTGCGCGCCGACCAGATCACCTGGTCGGAGGGGGACGCGGACGCGCCGCACTGGCTCGCGCCGATCGTGGCCGACGCCGAGGCGGGCTTCGGCGGCGTGCTGAACGCCTTCGAGCTGATGAAGGGGATGATCGTCGCCGGTGCTGCCGGGGTGCACTGGGAGGACCAGCTCGCCTCCGAGAAGAAGTGCGGCCACCTGGGGGGCAAGGTGCTCGTCCCCACCTCCCAGCACGTCAAGACCCTCAGCGCCGCGCGGCTCGCCGCGGACGTGCTGGGCGTGCCGACCCTGGTCATCGCGCGGACCGACGCTCAGGCCGCGACGCTGCTGACCACCGACGTCGACCCCCGCGACCGGGCCTTCACCACCGGCGACCGTACCGCCGAGGGCTTCTACCGGGTGCGCAACGGCGTGGACGCCTGCATCGCCCGCGGGCTGGCCTACGCACCCCACGCCGACCTGCTGTGGATGGAGACCTCGACCCCGGACCTGGACGTGGCCCGCGCGTTCGCCGAGGCCGTCAAGGCGGAGTACCCCGACCAGATGCTCTCCTACAACTGCTCGCCCTCGTTCAACTGGAAGAAGCACCTGGACGACTCCACCATCGCCAAGTTCCAGCGCGAGCTCGGCCACATGGGGTACAAGTTCCAGTTCATCACGCTGGCGGGTTTCCACTCGCTGAACCACTCGATGTTCACCCTCGCCCGCGGCTACGCCGAGGACGGCATGACCTCCTACGTCGAGCTGCAGGAGGCCGAGTTCGCCTCCGAGGCGCGCGGCTACACCGCCACCCGCCACCAGCGCGAGGTCGGCACCGGATACTTCGACCTGGTCAGTACGGCCATCGCGCCGGATTCCTCCACCACGGCCCTGAAGGGGTCGACGGAGGAGGAGCAGTTCGCAGAGGCTCACTGACTCTCGGACAGGGCTCGCCAGGACGGATTCCAGGGCATGGGACGGTTCCCCGGGTGAGCCTGACGACCAGGTCGTCGAAAGGCCCCGTCGCGCGGACGTCCCCCCGGTCCGTGTGGCGGGGCTCGGCCGTTCCCGGGCCGTCCGGCCGTTCGCGGCCCGCGTGCCCGGTGTGTTCCCGGGCCGCCACGTCGTTCGCGACCTGAATGCCCGGTGTGTTCCGGATCGTCGGGCCGTTCGCGGCCCGCGTGCCCGGTGGTCTTCGGGCCGTCCGCCCGCGGCTCCGCTCCCGGCCTGGTGGCGGGAGCGGGGCCGCGGGCACGGCGGACGGCATCTCAGCGGCTGACGGCCTCGATGAGCTTACGACGCTGCTGGGCGCCGAGGCCGCCCAGACGACGCGCCTCGTCCACGTCGGCCTGCGCCATCAGCTGCGCGGCCTTGACCGTGCCGACGCCGGGCAGGGCGCGCAGCGCCTGCGACACCTTGATGCGCTTGGCGATGTCGTCCTCGCGGCCGAGAAGCTGCTCCAGGCTGAGCGAGCCGGCTTTGACCTCGGCGAGCAGCTTGGCGCGGGCCGTTCGGGTCTCGGCGGCCTTGACCAGGGCGGCCTGACGCTGTTCGGGGGTGAGCTTGGGCAAAGCCATGGTGTTATCTCCCTGATGATGGTAATTCCAGCGTCCTGTTACCCATGGCGACTGGATTAATCATCAACCGGCCCTCGGGATAGATCTCTGGCCTCGCACTGTGCATCACGATATGCCCGTTTGGTTACCCCGCCCTTACCCCCGGCTCCGTAGCCTCGAGCTCATGGGTATCTGGCGAAGCCCCCAGGGCATCGAGGTCGAGGCCATCGTCGCCTCCGGCGGTCCCTGCCTGCTCGTCACCCGCCGGATCGACGGGCGGCGGGTTCTGGTGGCGTACTGCATGAACATCCGCGAGGTGGGAGAGCTCGTCGACCTGGCCGAACTGGTCCCCGCGTAGGCCATCGGCGCACGCGCGCGATCGCACGCCGACGATCAAGTTTGCGTCACGGCCGGGTCTTGTCCGGTGCGCGTGTCAACTTCCGTGACAGCCGGGGCGTCCGTGTATCAGGGAGGCTCGATGGATGTCCTGATCGGCCTCGTCGACGAGGAGCTCCGCCTGGAGCTCATCCTCGTCGAGGCACTGCACACCGAAGCGGAACGACTGGCCGCCCAGTCCGAACGCTGAGCCGGGGCGGGCGCCCGTCACCTGATCGAGGCCGGCGGACGCCCGCCCTCGCCCCTGTACCGGGCGGGGGCCCGATGGCGTTAACTGTCCCCTATGAACAAGCGCGAGCTGATCGAGAAGGCCGCCGCCGAGGCCGGGCTGACCCGGCGGCAGACGGCCGCGGCTCTCGATGCGATCCTGGAGACGATCCAGATGGCCGTGGCGGCCGAGGAGAAGGTGGCGATCCCGGGTTTCGGGGCCTTCGAGATCGTGCACAAGCCCGCCCGCACCGGGCGTAACCCGCAGACCGGCGAGCCGCTGGAGATCGCGGAGACCTGGACGGCGAAGTTCAAGCCCAGCCCCGGGTTCATGGGCCTGATCCGCCAGCGCAAGAAGGACTGACCCGCGGACGGCGCATGGGCCGACAACAGCGGCGGCCCCCGGGGAAGTATCCATTCCCCGGGGGCCTGGAGTGCCGCCATATCGCGGCACCGGCGCGTTTAAGGGCGCGGGTCATTCATGATGATGTCGCACTCTGCCATTAAGTTATGGACGCATGGAGAGCATCCAGCGGGACTCGAACCCGCACTCGACCATCTTCGCCCGCCCCCGGTCGATCCGGCGCCCGGCGGCGAATACTGAATCTGGAGCGAGAGCCTGAGCTTGAGCGGCGCCTCTACCGGTTGGGCCATCCCGGCGCGATGGTGCCGGGAGAGGGAATCGAACCCCCACTGAACCGCGTGTCAGTCTGACGTTTCAGTTTCAGTTTTTCGCGCTCTCACGCGTCCCCGCGCTCAAACGGGGAGTTCTCGGAGTCTACCCGAGCAGGTAGCCCAGCACCTTCTCACCGACGCGCTGATAGGTGATCTCGGTGCCGTTGGCCTCCTCACGGGCGAACTTCACGGCGTTCTGCAGCCTGCCGATCCGCTCCAGGAGCTCGTTGACCCGCTTCTGCGGTACGGCCCCGGAGAAGGTGACCTTCGTCCAGAAGCCCACCACGACGTCCTCGTGGTAGACCTCGACCTGGGCCGGGTGCTTGTCGGTGGCCTCGGCCTTGACGTGGTTGCGGGGCACCTTCTTGGTACGGGTCGTCTTGACCGGCTCGGTCCGCCAGCAGTCGGTGGACTGGTCCGGCGTCCAGGTCTCGGCCGCGTCCAGGACGGGCAGCTTGGCGACGAACGTCTGCAGGTCGACCAGCTGCTTCTCCAGGAAGAGCAGGTAGGTGACGGGCACGTCCTCCAGGAGGGTGGAGCCGTCGACCTTCACGTCGGCCCGCGCCGAGCAGTTGGCCCAGTCCTTGGTGGCCGTGACGTCGAACAGCCGGACCAGCGCGGAGCCGACCTGCTTGAGCAGGTCCTCCCCCTGCACCTGCACCCGGGTCGACTCCGGGGGCAGCCGTTCGCCCTCGTCGTCGATGGGCTGGTAGGTCCGCGAGATGCCCGACAGCAGGGCGTTCTTCTGGATCGTGTGGTACGCGTCGGTCACCTTGCGCTGGGTGTCGGACTTGACGCCCTTCTCCACGGCGAGGATCTGGTTCAGCTTGGTCGCCATGCGTGCCACCGTACCGGGAAGATCACCGGTAATCACACTGCTTTTGTGGCTTTGATGTGAATCGGCGCGATCACGACGCGTACGATCCGGCAGCGTGAGGCCGGGTGACGGCCCGGCTCCTCGGCCCCGGCGACCCGGCCCCGTCGGCGCGGGCGTCAGCCCCGGCGGCGCGGACCCTCGGCCCCGCAGGCGTGGGCGTCAGCCCCCGGTGGGGTCGGCGGCACGGACGGCGCGGGCGGACCAGCGGCCGTCGAGGTGGTCGACGCGCAGCGCGCGGCCGAAGCACTCCGACAGGTTCTCCGCGGTCAGCACCTCCTCCACCGGGCCGGTCGCCTGGACGCGGGTGTCGCGCAGCAGCAGGGCGTGGGTGGTGGTGGCCGGGACCTCCTCCAGGTGGTGCGTGACGGTGACCGTGGTCAGCGCGGGGCGGGTCGCCGCCAGGTCCTCCACGGCGGTGATCAGATCCTCGCGGGCGGGCAGGTCGAGCCCGGCGAACGGCTCGTCCAGCAGCAGGATCACCGGGTTGGCCATCAACGCCCTGGCGACGCGGACGCGGGCCCGCTCCCCCTGGGAGCAGACGCGGAAGAGCCGGTCGGCCAGGTCCTTGCAGCCCATGTCGGCCAGCAGCCGGTGGGCGCGCTCGTGCTCGGCGGGACCGTAACGGTCCCACAGCGGGACGCTGCTCCCGGTGTGACCGGTCAGCACGACGGTGTGCGCGGTGGCGCCCTCCTCCTCCAGCAGCTCCTCGTCGACGAGCCGCTGACTGGCCGCGACGAGGCCGAGGTGGCGGCGCAGCTCCCGCATGTCGACCCGGCCCAGCCGCTGGCCCAGCACGGTGACGGTCCCCTCGGTGGGATGCCGCACGGCCGCGGCCAGCGAGAGCAGGGTGGTCTTGCCCGCCCCGTTGGGACCCAGCACCACCCAGTGCTCCCCGTACGCGACCCGCCAGCCGATGTCGTTCAGCAGGGTCCGGCCGACCACCCGGACACCGACGCCGGCCAGTTCCACCGCGCCCGGCATGGGCTCGCCCATCGGTACCCCCTCCGCCTCGGTTCGCGGCGCTCACTTTAACCGATGTGGCGCACCTGTCCGCTCATCGCCGGATCAGGCGTTCAGCCGATCTGCAGCGAGGGGCCGGAGCTGGGGACGGGGGTGATGGTCGTCCCCGACGGCGCGGGGGCGGTGGGCGTCGGGGACGGGCTCTCCCCGTCACCGGTCTGCGGGATCTGGGTGAACGAGGGCCGGGGGCCGTTCGAGGCCGTCGGGCAGCCGCCTGCCCCGCCCCTGCGCCTGGCGGTGGCGTCCGCGCAGTCCGGTGGCGGGTCCCCGTCGCCGCGCGGGCCACCGGGGTCGCGCGGACGCTCCGGCGCGCGTTCTCCGCCGTCGCCACCGCGGTCGCCGTCGTCGCCCTCCACGTCGGGCGGCGGGACGGTCCTGGTCGCGGTGACCTGCACCGTGGAGGGGGTGACCGGGGAGGGGGTGCGCACCCTGCCGACCGGCGGCCGGGCACGGTCGCGGAAGACCGAGGCGGAGGGCGTCTCCGCGGGCAGGACCACCGGCACCCGTTCGGGGACCCCGAAGTCGCCGAAGGAACCCGTCCCGCCACCGCCACCGGCCGCCAGCGCCACGGTCACCGCCGCCATGGAGATCGTGGCCAGCGCCGCGAACCCGGCCTGCGGGAGGTACGCGCCCCGGCTCGGCGCGGCCCGCCGGGGGCGCCGGGCGATCCCCGCCGGGACCGAGGGCTCGTCATGGAGCGACGACACCGGCGACACCGGCGACACCGACGGCACCGCCGAGGACACGCGCGACGCCGACGACGCCGACGGCGGCACCGGCGAGAACCGCGAGGCCGCCGACGGCGCGGACGGATCGGACGGATCGGACGGATCGGCGGGCGCCGGAGGCATGGCCGTGAGCCGTCGCCTGCCCGCTCCGGGAGTGTGCGGCACCGGCGTCCAGATCTCCGCCAGCACCTCGGCGACCGCCTCGCGCAGGTCCCACGGGTCGCCCACCCCGCCCGCGGCGAGCAGCGCGCCGAGCAGGTCGGCGGCCCCGGGACGGTCGGCCGGGTCCTTGGTCAGGGACGCCTCCACGGCCGGGCGCAGCAGCGCGGGGACCGAGGCCGTCCTGGGGGGCTCGACCAGGATGCGACGGGTCAGCACGTCCGTCTCCCCGGCACCGAAGGGATGATGGCCGGTGGCCGCGTAGGCGATCAGGCAGCCCCAGGCGAAGACGTCGGAGGCGGGCAGCGCGAGCCCCCCGGTGAGCCGTTCCGGCGCGACCCAGCCGGGGCTTCCCATGACCTGCCCGGCCTGGGTGTGCGCGCCGAGGACGTCGACGTCCCTGGCGATACCGAAGTCGATCACCCGGGGGCCGGTGTGCGACAGCAGCACGTTGGCCGGTTTCAGGTCGCGGTGGACCAGTCCGGCCTCGTGCACCGCCACCAGCGCGCCCGCCACCCCCAGGGCGACGCCGTAGGCCAGGTCGGGGGTGAGCGGGCCGTGCGTGGAGACCACCTGCGAGAGCGCGGGCCCGGGCACGTACTCCGAGACCAGGTAGGGGCGGTCCCGGTCGGTGCCGTCCTCGACCACCGCCGCGGTGCAGAAGGGCACCACCCGCCGGGAGAATCTCACTTCCTCGGCGAACCGGGCGCGGAGCGTGGCATCGTTGAGATGCACCGGGTGCGGCGTCTTGAGCGCCACCACCCCGCCCTGCGGGTGTTCGGCCAGGTAGACGACGCCCATGCCGCCCGCTCCCAGGCGGCCGAGCAGAAGGTAGCGGCCGATGATGACCGGGTCCCCGACGGTCAGCGGCCGCACACCGGGCGGCATGCCGTTCACGGGACCTGTTCCCCCACGTGCCATCCTCGTTGAGCCTCTCGTGCGCGGGCCACTGCAAGCACACTGTGGCGGGATCACGGTGCCGTTCGCTCCCGACCGGCCGGAAGGGATATGAGAGGTAAGGCGAATGATCCCTCGGGGTAAGGCACCCCCGGGGCGGAGGATGCCCCCTGGGACGGGACGGAACCCCGTGACCGGCGGGAAGAGGGCACCGGGGCCCGGCCGGGAACCCGGGCGAGGGCTCCCCGTGAGGGCTCCGGGGGGAGGGCCTCAGGCGGCGGAGTCGCGCCGGACGGGGGACGCCGGGGCGGAGGACTCGCGGACGGAGGGCTCGGGAAGGACGGGCTCGCGAGCGGAGGACTCACGCCCCACGGGCTCACGGCCGACGGGCTCACGGGCGGAGGACCCGCCAAGGACGGGCTCACGGCCGACGGAGGACGCGCGGGCGGAGGACTCGCGGACCGCCGACAGGTTCTGGGCGGCCACGACGAACCGGGCGATGTGCGGGTAGACCTCGCGGGCCTCGGGGACGACGTCGGCCAGGATCGCGAAGACGTGCGGCATGCGCGACCACTCCTCGTACGTGACCGGCACCCCGGCCGCGCGGGCCCGCTCGACCACCCGGCGGCCCTCGTCCCGCAGGACCTCGGTGGAGCCGGTGACGACCATCAACGGGGGCAGGCCGGTGTAGTCGCCGAGCACCGGGGAGAGCAGGGGGTCCCGGGGGTCGAGGCCGGAGGTCCAGCGGCGGGCGAGCCAGGCGACCCGGCCGGCCGAGATCATCGGGTCCAGCAGGCGGTTGACCGTACGGGGGTCACCGGTGAGGTCGGCCCACGGCGACAGGCACACGGCGGCGGCCGGCAGCGGCAACCCACGGTCGCGGAGCGCCAGGAGCGTGGCCAGGGTGAGGTGGCCGCCCGCGGAGTCCCCGGCGAAGACCACGTCGCAGGGCCGGCGGCCGTGCTCCAGCAGGCACAGGTAGGCGGCGGTCGCGTCCTGGAGCGCCTCGGCGGGCCGGTGCACCGGGCCCTGGCGGTAGTCGACGGCCAGTACCGGGCGCCGAGTCGCGGCCGACAGCCGCCAGGTGATCGGCCGGTGGGTCGCCGGGGAGCAGGAGAAGTAGCCGCCGCCGTGGAAGTAGAGCAGGACCCTGTCCTCGTCGAGGTCCTCCCCGGCCCGTACCCACTCCCCCGGGCAGGAGCCCGCCGCGGCGGGCGTCACCCGGACGCCGGCGGGCAGCCGGAGCGGGATCCTGCCCGCCAGCGAGACGATCCTGGAGGCCGCGACGAACCCCAGGTCGGTCCTGAGCAGCAGGCCGGACATGGGCTTGAAGGTGCCGCGCATCATCGCGGTGAGGGCCGCAGCCTGCCAGCTGAAGGGGTAGGCCGGGTTGACGTCCACATCGATCTCGTCGCGCATGGGACCTCCTTGAGGAGATATTCCCCGTCACGCCCTTTTCTACCGGCGAGTAGGTATGCCGGGACGGTGACCGTCGCGTACCGCGCACCCACCCTGACCTGCCGTTCTTGAAAACCCGTTGCCCGCCGTACGGGCACTCAGGAAGATAGGAGGGTTGCCCTCATCCCCTTCGGGAGGCAGTCTTCCTGCTCTACATGCGCATCGCCGGGTACGGTTTCCGCCGCCATTCCGCCTACCGCGCCGCGGCCGTCGCCGGAGCCTTCACCAACACGGTCTTCGGCATCCTCCGCGCCTACGTCCTCATCGCCCTCTGGGAGGCCCGGCCCGGTCTCGCCGGGTACGACGTCCTCGACGCCGTCACCTTCTGCTTCCTCAGCCAGGCGTTCATCGGTCCCATGCAGGTGTTCGGGGGCGGCCTGGAGCTGTCCGAACGCGTGCGCAACGGTGACGTCGCCCTCGACCTGGTCCGCCCCGCGTCCCTGCAGCTGTGGAGCCTCGCCGACGACCTCGGCCGGGCCGCCTACCTGTTGCTGCTGCGCAGCCTGCCCCCGACGATCGTCGGCGCCGCGCTGTTCGGGTTCGTCGTCCCGGCCGACCCGGTGACCTGGCTGTCCTTCGCGGCCGGGTTCCTGCTGGCGGTGATCGTCAGCTTCGCCCTGCGCTACCTGATCGCGCTGTCGTCCTGCTGGGTGCTCGACGACCGGGGCGTGCAGTCGCTCTCGCTGGTGCTGACGCTCTTCTTCAGCGGCATGATCCTGCCGTTGAACCTCTTCCCCGGCTGGCTCGGTACCCTCGCCTCGGTCCTTCCCTGGTCGGCCATGGTGCAGGTCCCCGCCGACCTCTACCTGGGCAAACGGGACGTCCTCGGGGCGCTGGGATTCCAGGCCGCCTGGGCGGTGGCCCTGATGGCCCTGGGAGCCCTGGTCACCGCCGCGGCCCGCAGGAAGGTGGTGATCCAGGGTGGCTGACCACGA
>NZ_BAAAWD010000025.1:0-25807 GCF_039534895.1 Streptosporangium longisporum
CCCCTAAGGACCTTCATCCACATGAGTGAGACCGCTCCGCGCACCACGGCACCTCGCC
The DNA here is from genome assembly GCF_039534895.1 of Streptosporangium longisporum. Taxonomy (NCBI): domain Bacteria; kingdom Bacillati; phylum Actinomycetota; class Actinomycetes; order Streptosporangiales; family Streptosporangiaceae; genus Streptosporangium; species Streptosporangium longisporum. The sequence goes on from NZ_BAAAWD010000025.1 coordinate 59, forward strand.
GGCGAACGCGCCGCCTCGCGCTCACCGGTGCCCTCGCGACCCTTCTGGGCGCCTGCCTGGTGAACGGCGTCCTGCCGGCCGAGGCGGCCGAGGCGCCGCTGTCACGGTCGGGCAAGGCCACCGCCTCCTCGTCCGAGAGGGGCGACCTGTCCCCCTCGGCCGCGATCGACGGCAGGGACGACACCCGCTGGTCGAGCGCCTTCGACGACCCCCAGTGGTTCCAGGTCGACCTGGGCGCCTCCGCGTCGATCACGAAGATCGTGCTGAACTGGGAACGCGCCCACGCCACCGCCTTCACGATCCAGACCTCCTCCGGCGGCGGCCAGTGGAAGACGATCCACGCCACGACCGCGGGCAAGGGCGGGACGCAGACGCTGAACGTCTCGGCCACCGGCCGCTACGTGCGGCTGAACGCCACCGCGCGCTCCTCGGAGTACGGGGTGTCGCTGTGGGAGTTCGAGGTCCACGGCACCGGCGGGAGCACCGCGACCCCCCGGCCCAGCGCCTCCCCCACCCGCACGTCCCCGAGCGCCTCCCCGAGTGCCACCCCCACCCGCACCACCCCGAGCGCCTCCCCGACCAGGCCCGTCCCCTCGCAGACGCCCTCCGGGCCCGGGGGCGACCTGCCCAAGGGGCCCGGTGCCGCCGGGCGCGGTGCGGGTGGCGGAGTTCGTGGCCGAGTGCCCGTACACCCACCGGCTGCCCGACGACCCGATCGTGGTGCCGGGCCTGCCCGGCGGGTCGCACATGCACAGCTTCTTCGGCAACACCACGACCGACGCCGACTCCGACGTCACGAGCCTGCTCAAGGGCGGCACCACCTGCAGCCCGAAGACCGACCTGTCGTCGTACTGGGTGCCGACCCTCTACAGCGGCGACAAGCCGGTCGAGCCGACCGGCACCACGTTCTACTACCTGGGCGAGGGCGTGCGGGACGAGCTGATGGCCAAGACCCGGCCGCTGCCGCTGGGACTGCGGATCGTGGCCGGCAACGCCAAGGCCACCAAGCCCGACGCCTCCAGCAACGCGCGCTGGTCGTGCCTGCACGCCGGGCACGTGGGCTCCTCGAAGGACTTCGTCGAGTGCCCCTCGGGCACGATGCTGGAGTCCTACCTGGACTTCCCGCACTGCTGGAACGGCAAGGACCTGGACTCGGCCGACCACAAGAGCCACATGTCCTACCCGGTGAACGGCGCCTGCCCGGCCTCGCACCCGGTGATCGTGCCCAAGCTGCGCCAGGTGCTGCGCTACCCGGTCAGCGGCGACCCGGCGAAGTTCCGGCTCGCGTCCGGTCCGGGCTTCACCATGCACGGCGACTTCTTCAACGCCTGGCCCGAGGCCGAGATGGAGCGCCGGGTGCGCGACTGCATCCGCCCGATCGTCAAGTGCGGCGCCGACGGCACCCCCTGACACCGAGACGACGCCCGGAAGGCGGTGACCGGAGCACGGCCACCGCCCCACGGTTATCGCCCCACGGTGACCGGCCCATGGCGGCCGGTCACCGCCGGCCGTCCGGTGGCGATCGTTTGACATGACCGGTTGACGGCGGGGCATGCGGCACCGTACGTCTGTCTCACCCCCACCCTCATCCGAACGGCGGGCGGGGCCCGGTCCCGGGCCCCGCCCCACCCCGGGTCCCCCCTCCGGCACGGCCCGGGTGAAGGGAGCGACATGAGAGCGTCCGTCGTCGGTGTCCCGGTACTCGCGGTGCTCACCGTCCTGCTGGTCTCGCGCTGCATGGCGGCCGGGCCCGAGTCCCATCCGGCCGCGGGTCACCACCGGGCCGGACCGGCCGTGGCCGTGAGCTCCCCCCTCCCCTCCACGGCCCCCTCCGGCACGCCCTCCACCGAGGCCGCCACCCCGGCCGGTCCCTTCAACGCCACCGACCTGGCCTGGCTGCAGCTGATGATCCCGATGACCGAGCAGTCGGTACGCCTGCTGGAGCTGGCCCCCGGCAAGACCTCGAACCCCGCGATCACGCGGTTCGCCACCGAGACCGTGCCCGCCCGCCGGGCGACGCTCAAGGGGCTGCGCGACCTGCTGCGGCGGGCCGGGGTGCCGCAGAGCCGCGAGCACGAGGGACACGACATGCCGGGCATGACGACCCCGGCCGACTTCGCCGCCCTGGACCGCGCGGACGGCCCGGCCTTCGACCGGCTCTTCACCGGGAACGCGCGGGAGTACCTGACCCAGTCCGTGCTGGTGGCCAAGGGCGAGGGACGGTCCGGGGCCGACCCGGCCACCAAGGCGTTCGCCGCGGCCACCGCCAAGGCCCACACCGACCAGCTCGCCCGGCTGGACCCCTGAACCGCGCCGCGCCCCCGTCCGGGACGTCGTGGGCCCGCGAGCGGCACCGAGGGCCGCGGGAGACGGTCACCGGCCGGGACGTCACAGGCCGGTGAGCACCCCGGGGCCTGTGAGCGGCGCCGCGGGCTCACCGGGCCCGCGCGGTGGACCCACCGGCGCCCGCACGGGGGGTTCAGCCCGGCGGGTCCTCGGACCGGCTCAGCTCGTGGGCGAGCTGCTCCAGCTCTGCGCCACCCGCCATCAGGGAGGTCAGCTCCTCGCGGGTGATCTCGTCCTTGGCGTACTCCCCCAGGCTCGTGCCCCGGTTGAGCACCAGGAAGCGGTCCCCGATCGGGTAGGCGTGGTGCGGGTTGTGGGTGATGAAGACCACGCCCACGCCCCGGTCGCGGGCCTGGGCGATGTAGCGCAGCACGACCCCGGCCTGCTTGACCCCCAGGGCCGAGGTCGGCTCGTCCAGGATGAGCACGCGGGCCCCGAAGTGGACCGCGCGGGCGATGGCCACGGACTGGCGCTCACCGCCGGACAGGGTCCCCACCGGCTGGTCGACGTCACGGATGTCGATGCCCATCGAGCGCAGCTCCTCGCGGACCGTCCGCCGGGCCAGGGCCACGTCGAAGCGGCGCAGCGGCCCCCGGCCCAGCACGGGCTCCGACCCGAGGAAGAAGTTCCGCCAGACCGACATCAGCGGGATCATCGCCAGATCCTGGTAGACGGTGGCGATGCCCCGCTCCAGCGCGTCACGGGGGCTGCCGAAATCCGCGGGGGCGCCGTCCACCAGGTACGCGCCGGTGTCGGGGGCGTGCACGCCCGACAGGATCTTGATCAGCGTGGACTTGCCCGCGCCGTTGTCGCCGAGGACGCAGCCGACCTGTCCCGCGCGCACCCGCAGGGAGACGTCGCGCAGCGCGATCACCCCGCCGAACGTCTTGCCCACGCCGCGCACCTCCAGCAGCGGGGTGTCGTCCGTCCCGGTCAATGCCTCATCTCCTCGGCGTAGCGGCGTACGAACCGGTTGGCGAGCGTGGCCAGCAGCAGCATGGCCCCGAGGAAGAAGGTGAACCAGTCGGCGTCCCACCCGGCGAAGACGATGCCCTTGTCCGCCATACCGAAGATCACCGCACCCACGGCGGCGCCGATCGCGGAGCCGTGGCCGCCGGTCAGCAGGCAGCCGCCGATGACCGCCGCGATGATGTAGACGAACTCCTGGCCCACTCCGGAACCGGCCTGCACCGAGGTGAAGCGGAGCGCCATGATCGAGCCGACCAGCCAGGCCGCCCCGGCGGTGGTCATGAACAGGGCGATCTTGGTCCGTTCCGCGGGGACCCCGACCGCGCGGGCGGCCCGCTCGTCGCCGCCCACCGCGAAGATCCAGTTTCCGGCCCTGGTCCTGGCCAGCACCCAGGTGGCCACGGCGGTGACGGCCAGCCACCACAGGACGGACACCCGGAACTCGGCTCCGGCCACCGTGATCGTCCCGCCCAGCACGGCCCTGGCCTCCTCGTACCCCTCGACCCTGCGCAGCCCGCCGACCTGCACGGTGCCGGTGAGGGCCTTGGTGGCGCCCAGGTTGACGCCCTGGAGCATCAGGAAGGTGGCCAGGGTGACGATGAAGCTCGGCAACCCGGTGCGGACGACCACCAGGCCGTTGAGGAGTCCGACGAGCAGCGCCACGGCCAGGGCCACGCCCATCGCCGCCCACAGCGGCAGGCCGTAGCGGGTGGAGAGGACGACCGTGACCAGGCCGACGGTGCCGGTCAGCACGCCCGCCGACAGGTCGAACTCGCCCCCGATCATCAGCAGCGCGATGGCGACCGCCATGATCCCCAGGGTGGAGGCCGGGTCCAGCCAGTTGGCCACGCCCTCGACCGAGCGGAAGACCGGCGACTGGGCGGCGAAGAACGCGAAGACCACCAGGGCGCCCACCACCGCGCCGAGCTCCGGCCTGATCAGCAACCGGCGGGCCGGCCCGCTGCGGGCCAGCCGCTCGTCGGCCGCACCGGCCTTGCCGGTCCCACCGGCCGCGCCGGTCCCGCCGGCCGTGTCGTCCGTGCCGGGGGTGTCACCGATGCCGGTGGGCACCGTCACCGGGTGCCCTTCTCGGCCAGCTGCGCCACCTTCTCGGCGTTCTCCTTGGTGACGAAGCCGGGGCCGGTGTTGACCGGCAGGCCGCCTCCGACGGTGTTGAGGTTGTCCCGGTGGAGGGTCAGGAACGTGATCGGCAGCCAGCCCTGCAGGTACTGCTGCTGGTCGACCGCGAACGCGATCTCACCGTCCTTGATCGCGGTCACCACGTCGGCCGAGAGGTCGAAGGTGCCCAGCACGGCCTTGGACCCCCCGTCGGCGATGGCGTCGCGGGCCGCGACGGCCACGGCCGGGTTCAGGGTCAGCACGCCGTCGAGCGAGGGGTCCGACTGGAGCCTCGCCTTGATCTTGGAGGTGGCGTCGGCGAGGTTGCCCACGTCCACCTGGAGCCGTTCGACCGTGCCGCCCAGCCCCTGGGTCGCGCCGTTGCAGCGCTGGTCCAGGCCGACGTTCCCGGCCTCGTGGATCACGCAGAGCAGCTTGGCAACCCCCTGGGCCTTGAGCCTCTCCCCCGCTCCCCGGCCGGCGACGTCCTCGGACTGGCCGACGTGCGTGATCGCGCCGAACTCCCGGGAGACGTCCCCGCCGGAGTTGATGGTGATCACCGGGATGCCCGCGGTCACGGCCTTCCCGATCGACTCCTTGAGAGCGTCGGGGTTGGCCATGGAGACCACGAGCCCGTTCACCTTCTGGCTGACGGCCTGGTCGATGAGCTGGGACTGGCGCCCGGGGTCGCCGTCGCCCTGGTAGGTCACGGTGACGCCGTAGCGCCTGCCCGCCGCCTCGGCGCCGTTCTTGACCACGTCCCAGAAGGCGTCGCCCGTGCCCGCGTGGGTGACCACCGCGAAGGTGCCGTCGCCGGCCGCGGGGGCGGGAGCGCTTGCCGGCTGCTCCACCGAGGGCTCCCCGCCGGCCTGCCCGGCCGAGCAGCCGGTCAGGACGGAGAGGCCCAGAACCGCCGCCAGGATCGGGACTGTCGTCCACTTCATTCGGTACCTCCGCGCGTCGCCTCGCCGGATCTCCCCGTCCCTGGTTTGTAACTAATGCATTACCTACGTGTCAATGATTTGTCGTGACATCACGACGTGACGCGAGGGTAGGAACGTGCCATGTCCACCGGGGCCGCGGCACACGGCTCGGCTCGGCTCGGCGGCACGCGTACACGGCATCGCGGCACCGGAACGGCGAACGGGAACGCCCCGGCAACCCCCCGTTAACACGGTCTCGGTAATCTTCCCGGTCACAGAAGTGCGGAACCCGTGCACGATCGAGAAGCATCCGGAAGGCCCCCCGGGGGGTCACCGGGCGGAATCGCGTCGTCGGCCCCTGCCGTTCCGGGAGGGGCCGACGACTGAAGCCCGGATTTCCGGGAATTCTGTCCGGGAATGTCACGACCTCGCGGCCGGACACTTGCCTTCGTCCGAGAAGGGGTTATATTTACCAATAATGACAGTAGGGATTAAGGGTAATAACGATGCCGCTGCCGAACTTCCTGACCATCGGTGCCCCCAAGGCCGGGACCACCGCGCTGCACTCGGCTCTCGCCCGGCACCCGCGACTGTTCATGTCCCCGGTGAAGGAGCCCAAGTTCTTCCTCAGCGACGGCCCGCCGCCGACCAAGGGCGGGCCGGGAGACGCCCAGACCTACCGTGAGCACGTCTGGCGGCGCGAGGACTACGAGGCGCTGTTCAGCGAGGCCCCGCCGGGAACGCTCACCGGCGAGTCCACCCCGTTCTACCTCTACGACCGGGCTGCGCAGCGGCGGATCAGGGAGACCATCCCCGACGCCAGGCTCATCGTGGTGCTGCGCGACCCGGTGGAGCGCGCGCACTCCAACTGGACGCACCTGTGGTCGGCCGGGCTGGAGCCCATCGGCGACGTGCTGAGGGCCTGCGCCGAGGAGGAGCGGCGGGTCAGGGCCGGCTGGGCGCCGTTCTGGCACTACCTCCGGCTCGGCAGGTACGGCGAGCAGCTCGAACACCTCTACACGCTCTTCCCGCGCGAGCAGGTGCTCGTCTACCGCTACCGCGACCTGGTCGACCGCCCGGTCGACACCCTGGACCGGATCTTCCGCTTCCTCGGGGTGGAGAGCGGCGTGGTGACCGAGGTGCCCCGGGAGAACGTGACCGCCCACCCCGAGCCGACCCGGGGGCACCGGCTGCTGTCCCGGGCACTGCGGGTGGGTACGGCGATGGGACGGTTCCTGCCGGACCGGGTGAACGTGGCCCTGACCGACCCGCTGGAGCGCAGGCTGCAGGAGCAGGCCCGCCCCCGCCAGCCGCTGACCTGGGACCAGCGCGAGAAGCTGATCCCCTACTTCACCGAGGACGTGGCGCTGCTGCAGCGGGTGACCGGGGAGGACTTCAGCGACTGGCTGCGTCCGCGCGAGCGCTCGGGAGGCCTGGTGGGCACCCGTCCCGACGGCCAGCGCCAGGCGCGCAACGGCCGTCCCCAGCCCTGAGCACGAGAACTCAGCCCCGAGCACGAGAACCGGCGGAATCGAGCGGGGACGGCACCGGCACGACGGCCGGGAGGGACCCCGGGTGCGCGGGCGCACCCGGGGCCGTCGTCAGCGCAGCTCGGTGCGGAGGTCGTGGGCCCCGTCCGCACGGGTGTACTCGTAGTACAGCCGGCGCCCGCCGCCGGGCAGGTCCACGATGTCGAGGTAGCGCAGGCCACCGCCGGCGTGCGGCGAGACCGCCACGGGCTCGGTGCCGACCGGGGTCAGCTCGGCGGGGTCGGTGCCGATCGCGACCCCGGTCTTCTCCTCGTAGTTCTCCCCGGCCGTGGCCCTTCCGTCGTAGAAGGCCACCACCTGATCGCCCACGAAGCGGACCGCCGCCACCCGCGCGCCCCGGGCGTCCCAGGTGCCGGGCCGGCCGCTGAGCGCGGTGCCCTGCCAGGTCCACTCGATGCCGTCGGCGCTGGTGGCGTAGTCCGACACCATCTGGTCGGCCTCCTCGGCCGCGTCCAGCGGGTGGCAGGAGGCCCACAGGTGCCACACGCCGTCCCGGAGCACGATCACCGGGTCCTTGACGCCGGTCTTGGGGTCGCCCGGCAGCACGACCTGCCGCTGCGAGGCGCGGAAGCCCGACGGCTCGTCGGCCTCCAGCACCTCGACCCGCCAGTGCTTGGTGCCGTAGGTCGCGCAGCTGAGGTAGAGCCGCCACCGGCCCTCGAGGGTGCGGACCATGGTCGGCCGCTCCAGCGACTCGGTGTCCATCTCCTCCCTGCCGATGGTGAGCAGGGTCTCGAAGTGCTCACCGTCGGCGGAACGGGCGATGGCGACCGCGTAGCCGCGTCCCTGGCCGACGGGGCGGCGGAGCCGGTAGGCGAGGTAGATCATCCCGTCGCTCCACACCGCGCTCGGGGCACCGGCCCAGTGGCCCGCGGCCGACTGGGCGGGCTCGATCGCGACGACGGAGCGGTCGGGGTCGGGAAGGAAATCCTGGATTGTCACGGGACCGAGACTAGGCAGGCTCTGGGCAGCACTCACGGGGAATCACCAATCATCATCACGAGCTTTGTCACCCCTTGACAGGCAAAGGGCATATCGTCCGAAGTCTGTGAGGCGCGACGTTCCGGCCCCGGGGGCCGTCTTCCGATCATCCCGGCGACCGGTCCTCAGGTCCTGCGGAGCGTCGAGCTGGGCAGCGGGATGGCCGGGAACGGGTTGTCCGGCGGCAGGATCAGGCGCCGTGCCTCCCGCGGGCGCGCGGTGGCGTCCAGGTGCAGGAGCGCCGATCCGATGCCCGCCGCGCCGACCATGTACCCGGTGTCGGCGGTCACCTCTCCGGGCCGTAATCGGCGGTAGGCCTGGTACCAGCGGGAGCCCCGGCCGTCGTGGCGGGTGGCCCGGGTGACCAGGTCCCGGCCCAGGGTCCTGGCGTAGTCCAGGTGCCGCTGCTCGCCGGTCGCCGCCCAGAGGCCGACGAACAGCTCCACCAGCCCGGCGGTGCCGCAGCACTGGCAGGCCGAGTTCCAGTAGCCGCCGCTCTGCACGGGCGGGGCGCCGCTGCGGACGATCCCCCTGGCCAGCCGCTCGGCCCAGTCGAGGTCCCCGGCGTCGTCCGAGACGCGGTGCAGTTCGTAGAACATCCGGGCGACCCCGGCCGAGCCGGAGCAGAAGCCCAGGTAGTGCAGGTCGCGTCCCTGCGGGATGTGGTGCGGCACCAGGGCGCACCGCTCGGTCACGGTGCTGACCGCCCGGACGAAGTCGGCTCCCCTGCGGGCGGCGTCCAGGAAGCGGCTCTCGCCGGTGACCCCGTACAGGCGGGCGAGCACGAAGGCGGTGCCGGCCGTGCCGGACAGGAAGCCCGGGGTGACCGCGTCCATCGGCAGGTCGGCGCAGGCCTCCTCGCCGAACCGGTGCCCGGGGACCACCAGCGCGGCGATGCGGTCCCCGGCCTCGACCGCGATCTCCTGGTAGGCGGGCACCCCCAGGATGCCCCCGGCGTGCAGCAGCCCGAGGATGGTGCCGCCGTCGCCCCGCTGGGCGGGGTCACCGGTCCAGCCCAGGCCGCCGTCGACGGGACGGGCGCTGCGCACGATGTGATCGGCGATCGCGGCGGCCTCGACCTCGAACTCCCGCTCGCCGGTGGCCCACCCGGCCTCGGACAGGACGAACATCACCCCGGCCAGGCCGTGGTGGAGGGAGAGGTCGGCCTGCTCGCGCCAGGTGGCCATGAGGTGGCGGGCACCGGCCCGGACGTCGCCGAGGTAGCCGTCGTCACCGGTGGCGGCGGCGACCTCCAGGAAGAACAGCACGATCCCGGCGGCCCCCGAGTACAGCGAGAGCGGGTGGTCGGGCATGGCGGCCCGGCCGTGCGGATCGGGGTTGGCCCGCCAGTGCCGCCCCCGCTCGTCGTCCACGGCCGCCGACCGGATCCAGCGCGCGGCCTCGACGGCGGTGGCCAGCGGGCTCTCGTCCTCCGGCTCCATGCTCATGTCGGCTCCTTCGTACGGCGACACGACCACCTTACCCTTATTTCCTACAGGATCAATTGGTAATGTGGTCGGGAACTCCGGGACAGGCCGTGCCAGGGCCCCCTGCCCGCCCCTGCTCAGGCCGGGCGGCCGTCGAGGACCAGCTCGCTCATGACCGATCCCGCCAGGTCGAACCCTCCGACGTGGGCGAGGTAGCCACCGGGTTCGAAGACCGACCCCTTCAGCGGGATGAAGACGCCTCCCGCCTGACGGATCAGCAGCGAGCCCGCCGCCATGTCCCACGGACTGACCCTACTGCCGTAGGCGACGTCCGCCCACCCCGCCGCGACATGCGCCAGCTTGAGCGCGGTGCTGCCGGGACGGCGGGTCGAGGCGAAGGACGTCAGCATCCGGCCGAAGCGCTGCAGCGTCTCCTGCCCGCCGTCGGTCACCTCGGCGGGGAAGGGGTAGCTGGTCAGCAGCACCGCCTCGCGGTCGCGTACGGCACCGGCGCTGCGCAGCGGCACCCCGTTGCACCAGGCCCCGGTGAGGTCGGCGCGGAACTCGTCGTCGCGCGCCGGGTCGTAGATCACCCCGGCGACCACCTCGTCGCCGACGGCGGCGGCGATCGACACGCAGAAGAACGGCAGCCCCACGGCGAAGTTCGCGGTCCCGTCGATCGGGTCGACGTACCAGCGGATCTCGCCCGAGCCCTCGCTGCCGCCCTCCTCGCCGATGACCGTGCTGCCCGGCACGCGCCTTTCGATGATCTCCCTGATGATGTGCTCCGAGGCGTGGTCGTGCTCGGTCACCGGGTCGTGGAAATCGCTCTTGGTCTCGACGGCGGGACGCGATCGGAACACCTCGCGCAGCCGGTCTCCGGCGGTGCGGGCGGCCTCCACCGCGACGGCGGCGAGATCTGCCGAGGCATTGGGGTCCATGGGCTTCCTCCAGTGGCGCGAACCGGCGCCGGTCGTACGGGGGCGGATCGGGGATCGTCCGGGGCGGACGGGGGCGGGGGTGCGGGCGGGGCCGGAGTCGGTTGCAGGTGGGGGTCGGGTGCGGGCACGGGTCGGATGCCCCGTCCCATAGTGCAGGAGGAGAGAGCCCACGAAGACACCGGACAACACCGGATGACGCCGGTGACACGGTCAGACGGGTCGCGACCGGTTTTTGTCAGGACATTCTGATGTCCGCTACCCTGACGGCGAGGTGCGGCAACCAGGAGGGCGAATGACGGCGCGGCTCGCCATCGAGCTTGACCGGTCCAGCCCGGTCCCCCTCTACTACCAGGTGGCCGAGCAGATCTCCGAGGCCATCCGCCGGGGCGACCTGCCGCCCGGGTCCCGTCTCGACAACGAGATCCTGCTCGCCGACCGGCTGGGAGTGTCGCGGCCGACCGTCCGCCAGGCGATCCGCTACCTCGTCGACAAGGGCCAGCTGGTCCGCAAGCGGGGCGTGGGCACCCAGGTCGTGCACGGCCAGGTCAGGCGATCGGTCGAGCTGACCAGCCTCTACGACGACCTGCGCAGGGCCGGTCAGGAGCCCGCGACCAAGGTGCTGCTGCTGCGGTCCGTCCCGGTGAACGAGGAGATCGCCGGGATCCTCGGCGTGGCGCCCGGGACCGAGGTGACGCACCTGGAGCGGATCCGCTACGCCGCCGGGGAGCCGCTGGCCCTGCTGCACAACTGGCTGCCCGTGCCGCTCGCCTCGCTGAGCGCCGAGAGCCTCCAGCAGCGGGGGCTGTACGAGCTGCTCCGCTCCGCCGGGGTACGGATGCGCGTGGCGAACCAGCGGATGGGCGCCCGGGCCGCCAGCGCGGCCGAGGCGCGGCTGCTCGGCGAGCGGCGTGGCGCGCCGCTGCTCACCATGGTCCGCACCACCTACGACGACCAGGGCAGGGCCGTCGAGCACGGTTCCCACGTCTACCGCGCCTCGCACTACTTCCTCGAGGTCACGCTCATCGAGCGCTGAGAAGGGCCCGGCTCCCCCGCAGCCCGGTTTCCCCACGGTCCGACTCCCCGCGGTCCGGTTCCCCCGCGGCCCCGCTCCCTGTTGCCCAGTTTCTCCACGACCCGGCTCCCCGCAGCCCGGTTTCCCCGCGGTCCGGCCTCGACGTCGTTTCATGGTCAAATCTCGGCCAAACCACCGGGACAACCGGGATCACCGGCGCGTGGTGATTCGTCCCGCGGGGATGCCCTACGGGTGACCACCGTTGAGAGGACCGGGCCCACGACCGCGACCCCGGGAGCGGGCGCGGGGCGAGACGATGCGCGGCCGGGGAGATGAGTGGGCGGCGGTGCTCACCCTGCTGGGCGGCGTCGCCTCCCGTACGGGGAACGTGCTGCTCGTCCAGGGCAGGCCGGGGACGGGCAGGACGCTGCTGCTCGACGAGGCCACCGGAGCCGCGTCCGCGCTGGGAATGGCGGTCGTCACCGGGCGGGCCGACGAGCTGGGACGGCTGACCCCCCTGGGCCCGTTGCTGTCCGCGCTGCCGGCGATCGAGGCCGGGAACGCCCTCTGTGACGGATCCGGCCGGCTGCTGTGGCCGGACGGCCGGGTACGGGCCTCGCTGGAGGACAGGCTCCGCTCGGGGCCGCTGCTGGTGGTCCTGGACGACCTCCAGTGGGCCGACCCGGCCACGCTCATGGTGCTGCGCACGCTGCCCGCGAGGCTGGCCGACCGGGCGGTGGCCTGGCTGCTGGCCTGCCGTGGCGCGCCGCCGCGTGACGCCCCCGGGCGGCTGTTCGACCTGCTGGAGGCGGACGGGGCCGTACGGATCACCCTCGGCCCGCTCGGCCGGGAGGCGGTGGCCGGGGTCTGCGCCGACCTGCTGGGCGCACCGCCCGGACCGGGCCTGGCGGCCCTAGCCGCCCAGGCCGGCGGTGACCCGCTGCTGCTGTCGGAGCTCCTCATCGGGCTGCGCGAGGAGGGTGCCGTACGGCTGGAGGGCGGCCTCGCCCACCTGGCCGGGACCCTGCCGGCCCCGGCCACACCCGCGATCGGCATCCCGGTGGAGCCCGCACCGGACGGGATCGCGCTTCCCGTGCGTCTGCACGTCGCCGTCCGGCGGCGGCTGGACGAGCTGGGCGGTGGGACCCGCCACCTGCTGGAGGCGGCGGCGGTGCTCGGGCGCTCGTTCTCGCCGGAGCACGTCGCCGGGCTGTTCGGCGAGACCCCGGGGGCGTTGCTCCCCGCCCTGGAGGAGGCCCTGACCTCCGGCGTGCTCGTCACCACCCCCGATGGGCTCGCGTTCCGCCAGGAGGTGCTGTGGCGGTCGGTCGCCGAAGGCATGCCGGAGCCGGTGCGACGGGCACTGCGGGAACGGGCCGGGCATGCCTGCCGGACGCGATCGGCCTGCCCGCCCCACGACGTCGGCGGCATCGCTCCCGGCCCCGGGACCGGCCCGGCAACCGTCCTCGCTCCCGCCCCCGGACCGCCCCTCGGACCCGGCCTCGACCTCGGTTCCGACCTCGACCTCGACGTCGGTTTCGATCTCGGCCTCGGACCCGTTCTCGATGTCGGCGTCGGCGTCGGCGCCGGTGCCGGTGCCGGTGCCGCTTTCGCCCCCGGTTCCGGAACGCCGGGCGGCCCGGCCCTGCTCGCCTGGGACGAGGGGCTGCTCTCGCGCGGGCTGGAACTGGCCCGCGAGGCCGTGGACCGGCCCGGCCGTGGACGGCACCGGTGGCCGCGGGCCGTCCTGGCGTCCATGCTGATCGACCTGTGGCTGCTCGACGACGCCGAGACGGTGACGGAGGAGGCCGCCGCCGAGGCCGGGTCCAGGGCCGCGAGCGAGCCCGCCCTGACCGCCGAAATCGGGGTGCTCCGCGCGCGTCTCGCCCTGGCCGCGGGCCGGTTCGACCGCGTGGTCGAGCACGCCGGGAGCGCGCTGGCCGCCGCCCGGGGCCCGGACGCGGCCGGTCTGGCCTGCTCGGCCCTGTCGGTGCTCGGCATCGCGGCACTGCGCGCGGGCGACCTGCCGGGAGCCGTCGGGTACATGGCGAGGAGACCGGCCCGATGGTCGTGGGGCCTGCCGCCGTACGCGCGGCTTCGTGCGGAGCTGGCGGCCGCGCGGATCGGCGAGGCACGTACCGGGCCGGTGGACGCGACGGCCGCGCTCGGCGGCGTCTACGCGGCGCTGCCCCGGCACACCGCGGCACTGACCTGCGAGCCCGCCGCGGCGGCGTGGCTGGTACGGGTGGCGGTGGCGGCGGGCGAGCCGGACAGGGCCGACGCCGTGGTCGAGGCGGCCGAGGGGCTGGCCTGGCGCAACCCCGGCCTGCCGGGACCATCGGTGGCGGCCGGCCACGCGCGGGGCCTGCGTGAGGGCGACCCCGAGGCCCTGGGCCGTGCCGTCGCCGGGTACGCCGACCCGTGGGCCAGGGGTTCGGCCGCCGAGGATCTCGGCGTGCTGCTCGGCGCGGGAGGCTGCCACCGGGAGCCGGTCGTGGAGAGCCTGCGGACCGCCCTGGCCTGTTACGGGGCCGTGGAGGCCACCCGCGACGCCGCACGGGTGCGGGGCAGGCTGCGCCTGCTGGGCGAGCGGCGCCGCCACTGGACCAGGACCGACCGTCCCGTGTCGGGATGGGCCAGCCTGACCGGCACCGAACGGGCCGTCTGCGCCTTGGTCGCGCAGGGGCTGACGAACCGGCACGCCGCCGAGCAGATGTTCATCAGCGAGCACACGGTCGCCTTCCACCTGCGGCAGGTCTTCCGCAAGCTGGGCATCCGCTCACGGGTCGAGCTGGCCAGGCTCGCCGTGCAGGAGAACGACCGGAGCCTGCGCTGAACAGGCCCGGCCGATCCGAGGAGCGGGTCCGGGCGGTCGGATGAACGGGGCCGGCCGATCCGACGAGTGATCCGATCGATCGGACGAGCCGATCCCGTCGGATGAGCGAACCCGGGCCACCCGGTGAGCGGGCCCGGCCGATCAGATCTGCTGCCGGGGCATCTGCTCGGAGGTGCCCACGTTGAGCAGCCTGCGGGCCTCGGCCGCCTGGGGAGTCGCGACCAGCACCTCGTAGCGGTCGGCGATGATCGCGCTGGAGGAGAGGAAGTCCCGCTTGCCGCCGGTGAACGCGTGGCTGATCAACCCGAAGACCGCTCCGGCCACGGCACCCCACACCAGCCCCCACAGGGCCAGGACGACGGGGAAGGGCCCGGGAGCGAAGATCGCGAAGAACAGGCCGATCAGCAGGCCGAACCAGGCGCCGGTCCCCGCGCCCATCGCGGCCGCGCGCAGGTAGGTCAGCCGCCCGAGCACCTGCTCGACGAGCCGGAGACCGACCCCGACGATCATCGTGTGCTCGACCGGGAACTTCTGGTCCGACAGCTGGTCCACGGCACGCTGGGCCTCGGCGTAGGTGCCGAAACCGGCCACGGTCTCGTGGGTGGTCAGGTTGACGTCAGGTCGCATGGCACTTCCCTTCGACGGGTACCTGCGACGCAGGTCCGTACCCGAATCACCCTTGCCTCGCGACGGCGTCCCCCACATCCCCAGACCTGACGGTTCTTCCGCCCGGACCCCGGCGACCGGACGCCGCCTCCCGGGCCCTCACCCTCAGGTCCCTCACGCTCCGGACCCTCACGCACCGGGCCACCGGGCTCAGGGCCACCGGGCTCAGTCGGGCATCAGGCCGTGCCGGAAAGCGTACGTCACCGCCTGGGCCCGGTCGCGCAGGCCCGCCTTGGCGAAGAGGTTGTTGATGTGCGTCTTGACGGTCGCCTCGGAGATGAACAGCGTCCCGGCGATCTCCGCGTTCGAACGGCCCTCCGCTATCAACCGCAGCACCTCCGCCTCGCGGCGGGTGAGCCCGTCGGGCAGGTCCGGTGCCCGGCGGTTCCCGGCCACCGCCTCGGCCAGCCGGCGCTGGATGGCCGGGTCGAACTGGGCGTCCCCCCGTACCACGGTGGTGATCGCCGAAGCCAGCGCCTCGGCGTCGGCGTCCTTGGTCAGGTACCCGCGTGCTCCGGCGGCCAGGGCGGCGAAGACCGACTCGTCGTCGGAGTAGGTGGTCAGGACCACCACGTGGATCTCCGGATGCTCCGCCCTGATCCTGCGGGTCGCCTCCACCCCGTCCATCCGGGGCATGCGCAGGTCCATCAGGACCACGTCGGGCCTGAGGGACCCGGCCAGCAGGACCGCCTCGCGTCCGTCGGCGGCCGCCCCGGCGACCTCGATGCCCGGCAGCAGCCCGAGCAGCAGCACCAGCCCCTCGCGCACCACCGTCTGGTCGTCGGCCACCAGCACCCGCACGCTCACCCCGGCACCCCCGCCACGTCGAACGCCCCCGGCCCGCCGGCGTGAACCGTCCGCGGCGCGGTGCCCGCCCCCACGGCGGCACCGCGCCGCGGGCGGCTCACGCCGGAACCCGCAGGAGGACCTCGAAGCCCTCCGCGCCCGGCCGGGCGGCCAGCGACCCGCCGATCAGCTCGGCCCGCTCACGCATCCCCACCAGCCCGTACCCTCCCTCCGAGGGCGCCGGCCGGTCCGGCGCGCCTCCCGTGTCGCACACCCGCAGCTCGCACCACTCCCCGGTACGGCACAGCGCCACCGAGACCGCGGCGCCCGGCGCGTGCCTGCGCACGTTCGTCAGCGCCTCCTGGGCGGTCCTGGCCACCGCCAGCCGGGCCCCGGCCGTCAGCGAGCCGAGGTCGCCGGTGACCGAGACCGCGCAGGGCGCCCCGGTCGCCGACCGGAACTCCACGGCCAGCCGTTCCAGCCGCTCGGCCAGCGGCAGTTCCTGCCCGCGCAGCGCGTCGAGCGCCCGGCGGGTCTCCTCCAGCCCGGTCCGGGCCAGCCGCACGGCCCGGTTGACCCGGTCGAGGGCCGCGGCGGGGTCGTCACCCCGCTCCAGCAGCAGCCGCGCCCCCTCCAGGTGGACGATCTGCGCCGACTGCGAGTGCGCCAGAATGTCGTGGACCTCCCTGGCCAGCCGCGCCCGGTCGGCCAGCACCGCCTCCCCCGCCCGCGCCTCGGCCAGCGCCGCGCCCTGCTTGCGGATCACCCTCATGTGCCGTACGAGGAACATGATGACGGCCGCGTAGGCCATCCCGAAGACGTTGCCCATCACCTCCCAGCCCTGCAGGCCCGACAGCAGGCCCACGGCGGCCGTGCCGGCGACCGCGGCTACCACCAGCAGCACCGCGGGCCTCGTGCGGGCCCTGGCCGGTGCGGCGAACAGCAGGGGGTAGAGCAGTCCCAGGCCGGTGTAGTGCTCGATCGTGTTCAGGGCGAGGCCCGCGGCGAGCGGGACCGCCAGCAGCAGGGCGGCGCGCCGCGGGTCGTCGTCCCGGAGCGCCCACAGGAAACAGCCGGTGGCGACCGCGCCGAGCACGAGGACCGGCGGTGCCCACGGCAGGCCGACCTGGACCGCGACCAGGACCGGGCCGTACAGCAGGTACGCCCCCAGCAGGACGGCAAGGAACCGGCGCACCGCGGGGCGACGGAGGAGGGTCACGAACGACAAGCTACCCGCGGCCTCCCCCGGGCGGCCATCGGCCCCGGGGTGGAGATCGTCTCCACCCCGGGCCCCCGGCCACCTCCCCCCGGGTGGACATCGCGCGGTCCACCCCCGGGACCGTGTGCTCCCACCCTCCGCGGGGCCATCGTCGAGGTATGTCAGCGATCAGTGTCACCCACCTCGGCAAGTCGTTCGGCGCGGTCCGCGCCGTGGACGATCTGTCCTTCACGGTGGAGCGGGGAACGCTCACGGCCTTCCTCGGCCCCAACGGAGCGGGCAAGACCACCACCCTGCGCATGATCCTCGGCCTGGTCACCCCCACCGACGGCACCGCCGTGATCGGCGGCACGGCCTACCGCGACCTGGAGCGCCCCGTCTCGACGGTCGGGGCCGTCCTGGAGGCGACGGCCTTCCATCCCGGGCTCAGCGCCCGTACCCACCTGGAGGCGCTCCGGATCGCCGCGGGCCTGGAGGCCGGGCGCGTGGCGCACGTGCTGGAGCAGGTCGACCTCACCGGCGCGGCCGACCGCAGGACCAAGGGGTTCTCGCTGGGGATGCGCCAGCGGCTCGCCCTGGCCTCCGCCATGCTCGGCGATCCGGAGATCCTCATCCTCGACGAGCCCGCGAACGGCCTGGACCCGGCCGGCATGCGCTGGCTGCGGGGCTTCCTGCAGGCCTGCGTCCACCGGGGCCGCACGGTCCTGGTCTCCACCCACGTCCTCGCCGAGATCGGGCAGATCGCCGATCAGGCGATCATCATCGGGGGCGGCCGGCTCGCCTGGCAGGGCCCGCTCACCTCCCGGACCGACCTGGAGGAGCTCTACCTGGAGGTGACGCGATGAACCGCCTGATCCGCGCCGAGCTGCTCAAGGTGCGCGCGAGCCGCGTCACCTGGATCCTGGCCGCCCTCGCGCCCGTGATGTGCGTGGCCTGGGCGGCGCTGATGGTGATCCTGCCCGGGGTGGAGGGTGCGCCGCCCGGCCGCCGGGCCGAGTCCGTGTACAGCATGGCCCAGCAGGCCTACGTCTTCGCCCTGCTGCTCGGCGTCCTCGGCATGGCCGGGGAGAACCGCCACCGCACGATCACCTGGCAGTTCCTGGTCACTCCCCGGCGCGAGCGGGTGGTGGGCGCCAAGCTGGTCGTGCACGGCATCGTCGGGCTGCTGATCGGCGCCCTGTCCGCGCTGGTCACGCTGGGAGCGGGCCTGCTCATGCTGGGGGCGGCCGGCCAGCAGGTGTGGTCTCCCCGGGCGCCCGCGATCCTGCTCGGCTCGATGCTGGCCGTCACCCTGTACGGGACGTTCGGGGTGGCGCTGGGCGCGCTGATCCGCAACCAGGTCGCGGCGGTGGCGGTGGCGCTGATGTGGTTCATGTACGCCGACTACGTGCTGATCAGCTTCCTTCCCGTCCTGGGCAGGTGGCTGCCGACCGGGGCGGCCCGCGCGCTGAGCGGCATGCCGCTGCAAGGCGCCGAGCTTCTGCCCGTCTGGGCGGGCGGGCTGCTGTTCGCCGGCTACGTCGCGGTGCTCGTGCTCGCCGCCCGTGCCCTGACGCTCCGCCGCGACGTCACCTGAGCGCGGCACCCCGCACCCGTCCCGGCCGTCCCCTGCCCGGGCCCTGCGAGGACGGTCAGGCCAGGGTGGCGCGGACGGCGGCCTGGGCCGCGTCGCGCATCGCGACGTGCAGCATCGCGTTGGACTCACGGTCGGTCCGCACCTCGACCAGGCGCGGCCCCTCCCCGCGCAACGCCCGCTCCAGCCGCCCGGGCTCGTCCACGAACGTGTACGGCGTGCCGGTGGCGGCGGCCACGTGGCCCAGGTCCACCCCGTGCGCGGTGCCGAAGAGCCGCTCGAAGGGGTCGCGCAGCGCGGCCTGGGGCAGCAGCGAGAAGATCCCGCCGCCGTCGTTGTTCACCACCACCAGGCACAGGTCGGGGCGCGGCTCGCGGGGGCCCAGCAGCAGGCCGTTCTGGTCGTGCAGGAAGGTCAGGTCGCCCATCAGGGCGTAGGAGGGCCCGGTGTGGGCCAGCGCGGCGCCCATGGCGGACGACACCACGCCGTCGATCCCCGCCGCCCCCCGGTTGGCCATGATCCGCAATCCCCTGCGGGGCCGCATCGCCTGGTCCAGGTCGCGGATCGGCATGGACGAGCCGGAGAACAGCAGCGACCCGTTGGGCAGCGTCCCGGCCAGGTCCCGGGCCAGGCGCGGCTCGCTCAGCCCGGAGGCGTCCATCACCTCGTCGATGGCGCCCCTGGCGGCCGACTCGGCGCGCCGCCAGGAGTGCAGCCAGGCGTCGTCGCCCGCGGCGACCGGGATCTCCACCACCTGGGCGACCTGGGTGGCCGAGCGGGTCGGGTCGGGCCAGCGGGTCATGTCGGCGGCGACCACGATGTGCTCGCCGGCGTGCCTGAGCCAGTTCAGCAGGGGCCGCGACAGGCTCGGGCGGCCCAGGGTCACCACCACGTCCGGGCGGTGGGCGTCGGCGAACTCCGGCGTGCCGAGCAGGAAGTGGTAGGCCGACACGGCGTGGTCGCCGTAGCGGGCGCCGCCGCTGGGCTCCGACAGGACCGGCCACCCGGCCATGCCCGCGGCCGCCACGTACCGGCGTGTCCCGGTCGCGCCGTCGCCGACGACCAGCACGCCCCGCCGGGTCGGCGGCAGGTGCAGCGCCACCGGCGGCGAGGCCACCCGGGCGCGGACCCACGGGCCCTGGGCGTCGCCCTCCAGGGACTCGCACCAGGACTCGTCGCCGTCGGGGATCAGCGGCTCGCGGAAGGCCACGTTGAGGTGGACCGGGCCGGGGTCGTAGGGGCCCAGCGCGCGCTGGTAGGCCCGGCAGGCCAGCGACCGCCAGTAGGCGACCTGGCCGGGGCGTTCCTCGGGCACGCCGATCTCGCTGAACCAGCGCACGGCCGTGCCGTACATCTTGACCTGGTCGACGGTCTGGCTGGCGCCGGTGTCGCGCAGCTCGGGCGGGCGGTCGGCGGTGAGCACCAGCAGCGGCACCCCCGACTCGTGCGCCTCGATGACGGCCGGGTGGAAGTTGGCGGCGGCCGTACCGGAGGTGCAGATCAGGGCGACCGGGCGCCCGCCGCGGCGGGCCAGGCCGACCGCCAGGAAGGACGCCGAGCGCTCGTCCACCCGCACGTGCAGCCGGACGCGGCTGTCGGCGTGCACGGCCAGGGCCAGCGGCGTCGAGCGCGATCCGGGGGCGAGCACCACGTCGGTGAGACCGCAGCGGGCCAGCTCGTCGACCAGCACGGCCGCGAGCGCGGTCGCGGGATTCACCGCACCGCCTCCTTAACCCCCGTCCGGGGTGAGTCGCATCCGAAGGGCGCGCCGGGCCGGTCTCGTCCGTCCGGGACGACGCGCCGCGGGACCGCGCCCTCCCGGATGCCGGTGACCGCTACGGACGGCGCGGGAACCTGCCGAAGTCGGGGGCACGCTTCTCCTTGAACGCGTCGCGGCCCTCCTGCGCCTCCTCGCTCATGTAGTAGAGCAGGGTGGCGTCCCCGGCGAACTGCTGCATCCCGGCGGCGCCGTCGGTCACCGCGTTCAGCGCTCCCTTGAGCATGCGCAGCGCCAGCGGCGACTTCTCCAGCAGCTCGCGGGCCCACTTGACCGTCTCGGCCTCCAGCTCGGCCAGCGGCACGACGGCGTTGACCAGGCCCCAGTCCAGGGCGGTCTGCGCGTCGTACTGGCGGCACAGGTACCAGATCTCGCGGGCCCGCTTGAGGCCGACCGTCTCGGCCAGCAGCCAGGAGCCGTAGCCGCCGTCGAAGGAGCCGACCTTGGGGCCGGTCTGGCCGAAGACCGCGTTGTCGGCGGCGATGGACAGGTCGCAGCAGACGTGCAGCACGTGGCCGCCGCCGATGGCGTAACCGGCGATCATCGCGATGATCGGCTTGGGGCAGCGGCGGATCTGCACCTGCAGGTCGAGCACGTTGAGCCGGCCGACGTGCGGTGTGGACTTGTCGACGTAGCCGTCGTCGCCGCGGATCTTCTGGTCGCCGCCGGAGCAGAAGGCCCGCTCGCCCGCGCCGGTGAAGATGATCACACCGACCTCGGCGTCCTCCTGGGCGGCGTTGAAGGCGTCCTTGAGCTCGAAGAGCGTCGTCGGGCGGAACGCGTTGTGCCGCTCCGGGCGGTTGATCGTGATCTTGGCGATGCCCTCGGCGGTCTCGTAGATGATGTCCTCGTACTCGCCGGACCTCTTCCAGTCGACCGTGACGCTCTCCCCGAGGGGCGTCCCCGCCCGCTCGTCCGCGCCCGGCCCGACCCGCTCCGTGCCCACGATCGCTTCACCCTCTCCACTGCGCCGGGACCGTCCCCGGCCGTCGTCCGGCTTCCGGCACTAACCTTACGACCGTGATGACCGTTCCTGTGCACGAGGAGTGGCTTTCCGTGCCACGGGAGCTGCACGCCGTGGTCTCGGCGACCGGGCCGGAGCTGCTGCGCGCCGTCCGCGCGGCCCTGGACGGCGACGGCCCCGCCGTCCTGCCCCTGCCCCCCCACGCTTCCCGCCCCCGCGCTGCGGGCGACGCTGGAGGCGCTGCGTCCCACCCACGTCGACGGGGTACGCCGGGCGGACGGGATCGGCGTCCCCGCCGACGTGGCGGTGGTCATCGCCACCAGCGGCTCGACCGGCGCCCCCAAGGGCGTGCAGCTCTCGGCCGCGGCCCTGCGCGCCTCCGCGTCGGCCTCGCTGCGCCGCCTGGGCGCCCGGCCCGGCGAGCGGTGGCTGTGCTGCCTGCCCCCCTCCCACGTGTCCGGCCTCCAGGTCCTGGTCAGGTCGCTGCTGGCCGGGAGCGAGCCGATCGTGCACGAGGGCTTCTCCGCCGGGGCGGTGCTCGCCTCCGGCGCCGACCACGTCTCGCTGGTGCCCACCCAGCTGCGCCGGCTGCTCGGCGCGGGCCCGTCCGGCCCGCCGGACCTGTCGAGGTTCGCGACCGTCCTGCTCGGCGGGGCCGCCGCGCCGCCGGACCTGCTCGCGCAGGCCCGCGCGGCAGGGGCCCGGGTGGTCACCACGTACGGCATGAGCGAGACCTGCGGCGGGTGCGTCTACGACGGCGAGCCCCTGGACGGGGTGGATCTGCGCGTCGGCGGCGACGGCCGGATCCGGCTGGGCGGGCCGGTGCTGTTCTCCGGCTACCGCCTGCGTCCCGACCTGACCGAGGCCGCCCGCGACGGCGACCTGTTCCTCACCTCGGACCTGGGGGGTCGTGGAGGACGGGCGGCTGCGCGTGCTGGGACGGGCCGACGACGTGATCAACACCGGGGGCGAGAAGGTGGTCGCCGCGGTGGTGGCCGAGGCGGTGGCCGCCCATCCCGCGGTCTCCGACGCCGTGGTGGTCGGCCGCCCCGACCCCGAGTGGGGGCAGCGGGTGACGGCCGTCGTGGTCGCGGCGGACCCGCCCTCCCTGGCCGAGATCCGGGCCTTCGTCAAGGAGCGGCTGCCCGCCTACGCCGCCCCCGCCGAGCTGGTCGTCGTGCCCGGGATACCGCTTCTGGCCAACGGCAAGCCCGATCTGGAGGCCCTGCGTCATGGTCATGATCGGGAACCACAGGGGTAGGGTCACACGTCCAAGGGACAGCCGAAGCAGGAAGGACCAGCCGATGAACGTCACGCACAGGACATGGGTCTCGGCCGGAGTCGTGGGCCTGGTCCTCGCCGGCGGCATCTCCGTCACGGCGGCCGCCGCATCGGGCGGGATCGGCCGGACGGCCGAACCGGTGAGCACACCTTCGAGCGAGCCGGCGCCGGTCGCCCCGCACGACCCCCTCCCGTCCGGCGACCCCCGCCCCTCCCAGGAACCCTCCCCCACCGCTCCGGTCCCGCCCGCGGAGGACCACGTGGTCTCCAGGGAGATCAACCCCGACCCCGAGAAGATCGTCGGCTACTGGACCGAGGACCGGATGGAGGAGGCGGAGCCCTTCCCGATGCCGATCGTCGAGGGCCCGCTCGAGGTCGCCGAGTAGGCTCCGCGCCCGTTCCCCCCGGCACGTCCCCGCCCCGGGCCCGCGCGCCGGAAACCCTGCCGGACGCGGGCCGGCGCGGTGGCCGGTCACGGGCGGACCCCCGGCCGGTCACGGAAAAAGGTGGTCCGCTCCTTGCATTTTCCCGGTCGAGCCGGGAACAGAACGTTTCTCGCTGGGGTTATTGATACCGGTGCGCTGAGCGGCCCCCCAGACCGCCCCACCCCACGACCAAGCAGACCGTTTCATCAGACGACTCCGTGATGGAGGAGGTGTCCTCATGCCCCCAACCGCCGTGGCGACCTCATCTGAGGCCCCGTCGACCCTCGAACAGTTCCTCGACCGAGGGCGAGTCCAGGGCCATCTCTCACTCGCGGAGCTGCGCCACGCCTTCGCCGAGGCCGGTATCAGCCCCGCCGAGGGCAGGTCGATCCTGCGCGGCCTCACCGAGGCGGGCGTCAGCCTGGCCGCCGAGAACGAGCCCGCGCTCTCCTCGACGGCCGGCCGCAAGGCCAAGGCCCCTCGCAAGACCGCCGACCGCAAGGCCAAGGCCGCCCCCGCCAGGAAGACCGCGACCGAGCCGGCCGCGTCTCCCGCCAAGAGCAGGACCGCGACCAAGGCGGCCGTCAAGGCCGCCGCGGGTACGGACAAGACCGCCGAGACCGTCGACGGTGTCGACGGCGTCCCTGCCGACCTGGACGAGCTGAACGTGCCCGAGGCCGCCGAGCTGGAGGCCGTGGAAGCCGTGCAGGCCGTGGAGGAGCTCGAGGCGGAGCCGGCGATGGACCTGGACGACCAGTCCTCGGTCATGGGCGACTCGGTGCACACCTACCTCAAGTCGATCGGCCGCCGCACCCTGCTCACCGCCGCCCAGGAGGTCGAGCTGGCCAAGCGGATCGAGGCCGCGGCTGTACGCCGAGGCCAAGCTGGAGGCCGAGCCGGGCCTGTCCGCCTCCGCCCGCGACGACCTGGAGTGGATCGCCGAGGACGGCCGCCGGGCCAAGAACCACATGCTGGAGGCCAACCTCCGCCTGGTGGTCTCCGTCGCCAAGAAGTACACCGACCGGGGCATGGCCCTGCTCGACGTGGTCCAGGAGGGCAAACCTGGGCCTGATCCGCGCGGTGGAGAAGTTCGACTACACCAAGGGCTACAAGTTCTCCACCTACGCCATGTGGTGGATCCGCCAGGCCATCCAGCGCGGTTTCGCCGACTCGGCCCGCACCATCAGGCTGCCGGTGCACGTGCTGGAGATGCTCTCCAAGCTCTCGCGCGTCGAGCGCGACATGCACCAGCGGCTGGGCCGCGAACCCACGCCGGAGGAGCTGGGCGTCGAGCTGGACAAGACCCCCGACCAGATCGAGGAGCTGCTGCGCACCAGCCGCCAGCCGATCAGCCTCAACGCCACCATCGGCGACGACGGCGAGACCACCATCGGCGACCTGATCGAGGACGTCGACTCGCCCGAGGCGTCGGAGGTCGTCGACCGCCAGCTCCTGGGCGAGCAGCTTCGCGGGGTGCTCGGCAACCTCTCCCCCAGGGAGGCCAAGATCATGGCCCCTGCGCTTCGGCCTCGTCGACGGCAAGCCCCACACCCTCGACGAGATCGGCAAGCACCTCGGCCTGACGCGCGAGCGCATCCGCCAGCTGGAGAAGGAGTCGCTGTCCAAGCTCCGTCACCCCAGCAACACCCGCCCGCTGCTCGACTGGGCGAGCTGACGACCGGCCCCCGGGTCTCCTGACCCGTCGCGAAGGGCGCCGCCGCGAGACCTCACGGTCCGCGACGGCGCCCTTCGTCGTGTACGGGGCTTCCCTGCGGCGGTTCCCGTGCCCCAGGGACCCCGGGCCTCGAGATCGTCGGGTCCCTCAGGGGTCCGGGCCCGGGTGCCGGGAGAGGCTCAGCCCTCCATCCGGGCGACGAGGCTGCGGGGACGCATGTCGGCCCAGGAGCTCTCGACGTAGGACAGGCATCCGGCGCGGGAGTCCTCGGCGTGGGCGACCTCCCAGCCCGCGGGGACGTCGGCGAACGCGGGCCACACGCGAGTGCTGCCCCTCGGCGTTTACCAGCACCAGGTAGGACGCGTCCTCGTCCTCGAAGGGGTTGGTCATCGGGTACCTCCGGCGACGGGCTCCCGGACGGCCGGGCCGGGGAGCGTGGGACGCGCGCCCGGGAGAGGACCCGGGCACGCCATGGCGAAAGGACACGACGGCACGGTGAGGCCCGCGGCCCGCTTCTTCCGGTGTGACACCGGGGCGAGCGGTCACGGGTTCGCCGCACCGTCATTAGGAAAGGCTTACCTAAAATCGACCGAATCGACGTCGATGTCAAGCGTCCCCGCCATGAGCCGGATCACAGCCCTCCGCCCGGTGCCGGAAACGCCCACGTCCAGGCGTCCGGGCACGACGAAGCCCGCCCGCCGGCGCGGAGCGCGTGACGGGCGCGACGGGGAGCGAACGACCCGGTCCCGCCGTCCGGACGGCGGGGGACGGGGAAGGGGTCAGCGGGCCGAGGCCTGGACCGGGCGCGGGACCCGGGGAATGCCGGTCAGCCGGTTCCGCTCGCGCATGGTGCGCAGCCGGTTGACCTCGTCGGTCCACCCGGCCCCCTCGGGGGTGGCCCTGGCCCTGCGGCGGCGGATCCGGTCGTCGTAGGACCTGACCCCGAACGTCGCGCGCTGGTTGGCCTCGGCCGCGCGCAGGGCCTCGGTCAGCGCCTTGTCGAAGGCCAGACCGGCCGCCCGCACCACCTCGACCGGGGACGCGGCGGCCTGCACCCTGCGCAGTTCCGCCTCGGCGGCGCGCGCCCTCTCCAGAAGCTCGGGAAGCCCTTCCCGACCTCCTGGTCGGCGTGGTGACGAACCTCCGCCTCCCGGCTCACGCGCGGTCGGAAAAACGCCATCGTCCACCCTCTCTCACCGCCGCCGGGCCCTTCTCCGGCAGATCACCGCTCGTAGCCTACGCCGTCCCGCGCCGGCCCATCATCCCGGTCCCGCGCTCC
>NZ_BAAAWD010000026.1:0-83442 GCF_039534895.1 Streptosporangium longisporum
GGCCTTGGCGTCCACGGTCGCGGCCAGGCGGTGGGCGTGGAACTCGGCCTCGTCGATCTTCATGGTGGCGTCGGCGACCTGCAGGTGGGTCAGCGGCGCGACCCGCTGGCTCTCGTAGTCGGTGTAGGTGATCTTCCGTTCCGGGAGCCGCTCGAAGAACGCCTCGCGGGCGGCCTTGGCCAGCCCGATCGCGGTGCCGACGGAGGAGGCGGAGGCGACCGGGAGCAGGGGTGCCCGGTAGATCGCGGAGGCGGCGCTCGCGGCGGAGGCGGGCTGCCCGGACAGGACGGCGCCCAGCGGGAGCACCCGGGCGGCGGGCACGAACACCTCCTGCGCCACCGTGGTGACGCTTCCGGTGCCCTTCAGCCCGGCCGTGTGCCAGTCGTCGACGATCTGCAGGTCGGAGACGGGCACCAGCGCGATGATCGGCATGGGTTCGGCGCCGGGACCGACCTGGACGGCCACGATCTCCTGCCAGTGGCTGTGCAGCGCGCCGCTGACGAATCCCCACCTGCCGTTGACCACGACGCCGCCGTCGACCGGGGTGGCCATCGCGGTCGGGCTCAGCGTGCCGCACACCCGCACGTCAGGGGTGGAGAACACCTCGTCCTGCACCTCGTCGGGGAACTGGCACGCCATCCAGGTGGGGATCCAGTAGACCGAGGCGGTCCACGCGGTGGAGCCGTCGGCGCGGGCCAGCTCGGCGGCCACGTCGACCAGGGTGCGGGTGTCGCACTCGTAGCCGCCGTAGCGCTTCGGCGTCCTGAGCCGGAAGACCCCGGCCCCGGCCAGCGTGGTGATCGTCTCCTCGTGCAGCCGCCGGTTCTCCTCCGACCAGGCGGCCTTCGACCGCAGCGCCGGCACCGATTCGGCCACGCGCCGTACGAGCTCGTCCCTCGTCGGGACATCGATGGTCAGCAATTTCTCCTCCAGAGCGGGATCGGTCGGGAAGTGCCCGGTGGCCGGTGGGCCGGTCACCCGGCCAGTCCGGCGGGTTCACGCCGCCTCGGGGCCGGCGCGGAGGACCCGGGGGGCGCGGCCGCGGGCCGGCGGACGGCGACGACGGCGGCGAGCCATCCCAGCAGCACCGTCGCCATCACCCCGGCGATGTACCAGCCGGACAGGCCGCGCCCGTCGAGGTAGGTGGCCACCGACGGGGTGAGGCCGCCGAGGATCGCCGTGGTGAGCCCGTGCGGCAGGCCGATGCCCAGGCCGCGCACCTCGGGCGGGAAGACCGCGGCGAGCATCTTGGGCATGACGGCCGTCACGCACCCCATGTACAGGACGCCGCTGCCGTAGGCGGCCGTCAGGACGGCGAGGTCGGGCGTCATGCCCAGGTAGGCGAACGGCCCGGCGACCAGGAAGACGAGGGTGACGGCGGTCAGGAAGCGCCGCTCCCCGACCCGGTCGGCCAGGCGGCCGAGGAACGGCATCGTCGCCATCGAGATCAGGTTGACGACGACCACGGCCCAGAACATCGTCCCGGGCGGGGCGATGCGGTGCCCGATCGCCGGCACCACGGTCGACCAGGTCCCGATGACCGTGGTGAGCCCGGCCACGAACAGCACCACCAGCAGGACCTGGCGCCGGTACTCGACCAGGACCTTGCGGAAGGAGCCGCGGGCCGGGCGGGGGCGTACCTCGCGCTCGAAGACGGCGGTCTCGGCCAGGCGGTTGCGCGCCAGCAGCAGGACGACGCCGAAGACCCCGCCGAGCAGGAACGGCACCCGCCAGCCCCACTCGGTCATGGCCGCCGGGCCCAGCAGGTCCGACAGCCCTCCGCCGAGCAGCGCGGCCAGGAACGCCCCCGCCGAGGCGGTCATCGAGAACAGGCCGCCGTAGAAGCACTTGCGGTTCTCCGCGGCCATCTCCATCAGGTACGTGACCGCGGCGGGCCACTCCCCTCCGGAGGACAGCCCCTGGGCCGCCCTGGCCAGCAGCAGCAGCAGCGCCGCGAACACACCGATCTGCTCGTACGTCGGGGCGATCCCGATGAGCGTGGACCCGGCGGCCATCAGGGCGATCGAGAGCAGCAGGGCGGGGCGGCGCCCGCGCCGGTCGGCCAGCCTGCCGAACAGCACGCCCCCGAGCGGCCGGAACAGCATGCCGGCGGCGAACACCGCGAACGCGCCGAGCAGCGACGTGACGGGGTCGGCGGCCGGGAAGAACTGCGCGGCGAACAGGGGGGCGAAGAGCCCGTAGGCCAGCCAGTCGAAGTACTCGACGAAGTTGCCGACCACGGTCGCCGCCACGGAACGGCGAAGCCGTGGCTCCGGCGTGGCGGAACCCGTCATGCTTCCTATTCCTTTTCATAAAAAATGGTGATTTGTTGAGGCGCCTTTTGTTCTGCCTTTCGCGGCGCCTTTTCCCAGGATCACACCGGCCGTGTCCGCCGGACTACTTCTCGATTGCCGGGATCCGCCGGCCGGTCAGTCGGCGGCGATCACGACCTTGCCGACGTGCCGGCCGGAGGCGAGGCGGCGGTAGGCGTCGGCGGCGTCGGAGAAGGGGAACACGCCGTCGACGACGGGACGGATCCGGTGCCGTTCCAGCGCCCGGTTCATCTCCTCGAACATCTCCCGGCTGCCCACCAGCACCCCCTGGACGGACAGGGCCTTGCGCAGCAGGGGGACCGGGCCGATGCCCTCCCCCCGGCTCAGCACCCCGATGACGCTGATCCGGCCCCCGGTCCGGACGGCATCGATCGACTGGCGCAGCGTGCCGGACCCGCCGACCTCGATGACGTGGTCCACGCCGCCCCCGGACCGCTCGTACACCGTCGCCCCCCAGGCGGGGTCGGCGGCGTGGTCGATCACGTCGGCGGCGCCGAGGTCGCGGAGCCGGTCGAGCTTGGCCGCGCTGCCGGAGGTGGCGGTCACGCGGGCACCGCCGGCCACGGCCAGCTGCAGCGCGAACAGCGAGACCCCGCCGGTGCCCAGCGTCAGCAGCCGCTGTCCCGGCCGCAGGCCGCCCACCTCGACCAGCGCGTGCCAGGCGGTCACGGCGGCGCACGGCAGCGTCGCGGCCTCGGCCAGGCTCAGGTGCGCGGGGACGGCGACCAGGGCCTCCTCGTCGAGGACCACGTACTCGGCCAGCACCCCGTCGAGCGACCCGCCGAGCATCCCGGCGACCTTCTCCGCGGTCGGCGGGCCCGAGATCCAGCGCGGGATGACGGTGCAGACCACCCGGTCGCCGGTCCGCCAGCGCGTCACCCCCTCACCGGTCGCGGCGACCTCGCCCGCGCCGTCGGAGAGCGGGACCACCCCGGGCCGGACGTCGCGGCCGTACGCGGCACGCGCGATCAGCAGGTCGCGGTGGTTCAGCGACCAGGCGCGCATGCGGACCAGCACCTGGCGCGGTCCCGGCCGGGGTTCGTCGCGCTCGCCGAGCCGGAGCGCGTCCACGCCGCCGAACTCGGGCAGGTGGTAGTACCTCACCTCAGGGAACGGGCGAACGCGCGCACGTCACCGACGAACAGCTCGGGCTGCTCCATGGCGGCGAAGTGGCCGCCGCGGTCGAACTCGGTCCAGTGCGAGAGCGTCGGCAGGACCCGCTCGGCGAAGCGCCGGACCGGCCGCGAGGCGTCGGCCGGGAAGACCGCCACCCCGACCGGCATCTCCAGCGGCCAGGGGCCTCCCCAGGTACGGACGAAGTCGGCCGCCAGGTGGGTGGTCTCGTAGTAGATCTGCGCGCTGGACCCCGCGGTGGCGGTGAGCCAGTAGATCATGACGTTGGTCAGGAGCCGGTCCCGGTCGATCGCGTCCTCGGGGGACTTGTCCGAGTCGGTCCACTCCTTGAACTTCTCCACGATCCAGGCGAGCTGGCCGATCGGGGAGTCGGTCAGGCCGTAGGCCAGGGTCTGCGGCCGGGTCGACTGGATCTTCTGCCAGCCCAGGCCGTCGTCGGCGAACCACTGGGCGTGCCCCAGCTTGGCCAGGTCGGCCTCGTCGAGGCCGGCGAGCGCGGCGGGGTCGTCGGGCGGGAACGTCACCAGCATGTTCAGGTGCACGCCGATGACGTGCCCGGGGTCGGCCAGGCCGAGGTTGAGGGAGATCACCTTGCCCCAGTCGCCGCCCTGGGCGATGTAGCGGTCGTACCCGAGGCGGTGCATGAGCTCGGCCCACGCCCGCGCCACGCGGGGCACGTCCCAGCCGGCCTCCGGAGCCGGCCCGGAGAACCCGAATCCGGGGATCGACGGGACGACCACGTGGAAGGCGTTGTCGGGGTCGCCGGTGGTCAGCGGCTCGATCACGTCGACGAACTCGGCGAAGGAGCCGGGCCAGCCGTGGGTGAGGATCAGCGGCACGGCCCCGGGGTGCGGGGACCGCACGTGCAGGAAGTGCACGTTCGCGCCGTCGATCTCGGTGACGAACTGCGGGTACCGGTTGAGGCGGGCCTCGGCCGCGCGCCAGTCGTACTCCGTCCGCCAGTACTCGGCCAGGTCCCTGAGGTAGTCCAGGGGCACGCCGCGCTCCCAGCCGACGCCGGGCACCTCGCCCGGCCAGCGGGCCGCGTCCAGCCTGCGGTGCAGGTCGTCGAGGTCGGCTTGCGGGATGTCGATACGGAAGGGACGCATGCTTCACCTGTCTTTCTGCACCGCGGCCGTGGCGGTGACCGTTCGGGTCGGGCGGTGAGATCGGCCGATCACTGGGACGGTCCCACCCGGGCCGATGCGGCGCATCTCCGCTATTGCGCGGTTCCTGGTGGTACGGGTGGTTCGGGCCGCAGCGGCCCGGCCCGCCCGTGCGGCGCAGAGGCACGGGCGGGCCGGGAGGCGCGATCCGGCCGGTCCGAGCAGGCCGGGCGGGCCGGGTGGATTCAAAAACCCGGTGGTCCGGGCGTGACGACCAGGCCCGTCGTCCCGGGCGTGACGTGCCGGGTGTGACGTGCCGGGCCCGTCGTCACGCGGCCTCGGAGGCGGTCGCGCGCCGGTCCCAGGCCGGGTAGTCCGCGCAGGCGGCGGTGAAGGAGCCGATCATCCGCATGCCGTCCTCGGTGTGCACGCTCTCGGGATGGAACTGCACGGACTCGATCGGCAGGTCGCGGTGGCGCAGCCCCATGACGTAGCCGTCGTCGCGGGAGCGGGCGCTGACCTCCAGGCAGTCCGGGACGGTCTCCTCGGCCACGATCAGCGAGTGGTAGCGGGTCGCGTGGAAGCCGTCGCGCATCCCGGCGAACACCCCCCTGCCGTCGTGCACGACGCGGCTGGTCTTGCCGTGCATCAGGTTCCGCGCCCGCACCACGTCCGCGCCGTAGGCCAGGCCGATCGCCTGGTGCCCGAGGCAGACGCCGAGCATCGGCACCTGGCCCGCGAAGGCCCGCACCAGCTCCACGTGGCCGGACCCGGCCGGGTGGCCGGGTCCGGGTCCCAGCAGGATCCCGCCGGGCCGCATCCGCCGCACGTCGTCGGGGCGAAGCTCGTTGGCGCGTACCACCATGGGGTCGGCCCCGGCCGACATCAGGTACTGGCGGATGATGTAGACGAAACTGTCGAACGCGTCGACGACCAGGATGCGCGTCGGATCACTCACGGCGCCCTCGCTCTCGTCAGGGGTCCCCCGGGAGTCCCTCACAGATCCGAAAGGTCCTTGAACGGTCCCCCGATGGGCCCGATGGTCCTCATGGGTCTGGCGGTCTCAGGGTCGGTGGGGCTCTCGGAGTCGGTGGGGGTCTCGGGATCGGTGAAGGTCTCGGAGTCGGTGGCGGTCTCAGGGGCGGTGGCGGACTCGGGGTCGGTGGCGGACTCAGGGGCGCTGCGGGGACCGTACGTCGCGCCGGTGGCCGCGCCCGCGTCCCCGGACGCCGGAGGGCCCGGCCCGTGGCGGCTCCTCGCCGGTCACCGCCCAATAGGCGGCGGTGGACTTGGCGAGCGTCTCGGTCCACTCCCGTTCGGGGGCCGAGTCGGCGACGATGCCCGCCGAGGCCCGGGTCCGGTAGACGCCGTCGCGGTGCAGGAGGGTGCGGATGCACAGGGCCAGGTTGACGTAGCCGCCGACGTCGATCAGGCCCAGCGCCCCGGCGTACAGTCCCCTGCGGCTGGTCTCGACCTCCTCGATGATCTCCATCGCGCGGATCTTCGGGGCGCCGGTCACGGTGCCCGCGGGGAAGAGCGCCGGGATGACCGTGAAGGCGTCCTCGCCCTCCTCGGCCCGTCCGGCCACGGTGGAGACCAGGTGCAGGACGTGCGAGTAGCGCTCGACCGCCATCCGGTCGGGCACCTCCAGGGTGCCCGCCCGGCAGATCCGGCCGATGTCGTTGCGGCACAGGTCGACCAGCATCGTGTGCTCGGCGATCTCCTTGGGGTCCGAGCGGAGCCGCCCGGCGACGGCCTCGTCCCCCTCTCCGTCTCCCCCGCCCCGGGGGGCCGTCCCGGCGATCGGCCGCATGAGCACGTGGCCGTCCTCGATCCGCACGAACACCTCGGGGCTGGCCCCGATGACGGTGTGCGGGCCGAGCGTCGTCAGGTACATGTAGGGCGACGGGTTGCGGGCCCGCAGCCTGCCGTAGACGTCGACCGGGTCGGCCTGGCTGCGGATCGTCAGCTCGTGACCGATCTGCACCTGGTAGATGTCGCCCGCGGCGATGTGCTCCAGGCACCGGCGGACGTTGCGCAGGTAGTGCTCGCGGCCGGTGTCGCCCCGGGCGGAGGCGGGCGGCAGGTCGGCGTCGGAGCACACCGGCAGCGGCCGTACGGCCCCGGCCAGCAGGCCGAGCAGCGGGCCGGGATCCAGGCCGGGCCAGGCGTCGCTCTCGTGGAGCAGCAGCTCGGAGCTCCCGGTCACCCGGTCGGTCACCAGGCAGCCCCGGTGCAGCACCAGCTGGACGTCGGGCACGTCCGGGCCCCGCTCGATCAGGCAGGGCAGCTCCTCGATGTAGCGGGCGGTGTCGTAGCCGAAGTAGGCCAGGAAGCCGAACCGGAACCGCGACGCCGACCCCTCGGCCTGGAACGCCTCCTGCAGCGCGCGCAGGACCGGCCACAGGTCGCGGGGCCGGCGCAGGGCGAGCCGGTCCCCGGTGCCCGCCAGCAGGGGACCGACCCGGCGCAGCACCGCCTCGCGCAGCGCGGGCACCCCCTCGACCCGCACCCGGCCCCGCGTCACCGAGAACGTGAGCAGGGCCCCGAACCCGGTGACGTGGTAGCGGCAGTCGTTCTCCGGCCCCTCCCCGGACTCCAGGAGGTAGACCTGGTCGCGTCCGAACCTCCCGGCCAGCGCGAGGTAGGCCGGGAGAGCCTCGGTCGGCGGCAGGGTGCGCCGCACGGTGCGCACCCGCACGCGGCCCGTCCCGCTCTGCGGCGTCCCGCTCGGATCGGTCATGGCGGCCACCTCCGCGCCTCAGGTGGTGACCGCGTAGCGGTGGGCGACCCGGCGGGCGACCAGCGACGCGCCGTCCGCCTCGACGCGGTTGTCGAGGATGCGCGCCGCCTTCCAGCTCACGTACGAGCCCGTCGCGGTCACCGGGTCCAGGCCGGGGTCGGCGACGACCCGGGCGCGGACGCCGGCGCGCTCGCGCAGCCGGGCGGCCACCCCCGCGCCGAGCGCGTCCGGGTCGCCGGCCTGCGGGAGCAGGTCCATGCGGACCGTCACCTCGTCGGCGCCGTCGCGCTCGTCGATGACGATCTGGTACCCGAGGCAGCCGCGGACCCCGTCCAGGACCGTCGCCTCCAGCTCGGCCGGCAGCAGCGTGGCCGAGCCCAGCGGGATCCGGTCGCCGACCCGGCCGAGCACCTCCACCACCGGTCCCGGCAGCGCGGCGCCCGCGGTCGCGGGGGTGATCCGGACGAGGTCCCCGGTGCGGTAGCGGATGAGCGGCTTGATGCCGTCGACGAGCATGGTCAGGACCAGCTCGCCGGTCCCGGTGTCGCCGAGCACGCGGCCGGTGTCGGGGTCGACGAGTTCGACCAGGTAGTTCAGCGCCGACAGGTGCAGCTGCCCGGTGGCCGCGCCGGTGGCGACGCACAACGCCTCCTGGGAGCCGTACAGCGCCGGGTAGACGGTCGCGCCCGGCCACACCGACGCCACGTTCGCGGCGAACTGCGGGGTGCAGACCTCGCCGAGGACCAGGAACGCCGAGATCGGCAGCCGTGCCGGGTCGTGGCCGTGGTGCAGGGCGGCCTTGGCCAGGCTCAGGCACATGGCCGGGGCGCAGACGACGACCTCGACGCCCAGCTCGCCGATGAGCCGCAGCGCCGTGCGGAACCCCACCCGGGGCGACTCGGGCCAGATCTTGACGTGGCAGGTGCCCAGGGCCGCGGAGACCGCGCCGAACACGTCGCCGAAGGCGTACAGCTCGGAGGGGCCCATCAGGCCGACGACGGGCATGCGGTCGCCGAAGCGGGCGCGGAACAGCCGGCGCCAGGACTCCTCGACCGCGGCGTTGCTGGTGAAGACGTCCCTGGGGCCGCGCGGGCAGGGCGTGGGCGGGCCGGTCGTGCCCGTCGTCTCGTAGAAGACCGACGCCTCGGCCGGGGTGCCCGACAGCACGTCGTACTTCTCCCGGCGCAGGTCCTCCTTGGTGGTGAAGGGCAGCGTGTGCAGCGTGTCCGGGGTGACGCTCTCCACGTCCACCCCGGCGAGGTGGCGCCGGTAGAACGGCGAGCGCGCGGTGACGTGCCGCAGCACGGCCGTCAGGCGACGGCCGTACCAGCGGTCCCGGTCCGCGGGGGTCATCGTGCCGGCGTGGAAGGCGCGCAGGACCTCCTCGTACTCGCGCCGGAAGTCCTCCTCGCGCCGGAGGCCGGCCGGCGCGTTCACACGCGCTCCCGCATCTCGTCGAGGGCCAGGCCGACGCGCTCGTTGCGCTCGCTGACGGCGAGGATCTCCCGCCGCCCGGTCACCGCCCGGTACTCCTTGATCATGTGAATCATGTCGATCATGCGCTCGACCATCCGGGCCACGTTGGTCAGGCCCTCCTCGTCCTTCCAGGCGTCGCCCTTGTGCAGGGCGTGCACCTGGGCGGGGAACCCGCTGCCGACGAGGATCATCCGGTTGAGCAGGGCGTTGACCGTCAGCTGGGCCCAGACCTCCCCGGCGCTGTAGCGCCGGGCGACCGCGATGACACCGGCCACCTTGTTGCTGAGCGGGCGGTCGAAGCGCAGGTAGCCGACGCCCGAGCGCTCGATGAACGTCTGCATCAGGCCCGCGGTGCCGAAGCCGTGCACCGGCGCGGCGTAGATGATGCCGTCTGCGGCGATCATCTTCTCCACCACCGCGGGGACGTCGTCCTGCACCGCGCAGGGCACGGGCCGGTCGTTGCAGTCCCCGCAGGGGCCGCACCGGGTCATCCGGATGTTCCTGAGGTCGACGACCTCCAGGTCGGCCTGCCGTTCGGCGGCCACGCGGGCGGCGTGCCGCAGGACGTCCGCGGTGTTCCCGTCACGCTCGGAGCCGTTGATCGCGACGATCCTCGCTCTGGTCGACATTTCGGTGACCTCTCCTCGGATAGGGGTTCAGCGGCGGGCGCCGGAGCCGCTGTCCGCGAGCGCCGGGGCGTCCGTACCGGTGGTCGTGCCGGTGGCCGGGGCGGTGCCGGGCGCGGCGGGGGCCGTGCCGGGCGCGTCCGCGGTGGGGACGGTCGCGCTGGGGGCGATGGACTCCGTGCCGGAGGAGCGGCGGCTCGCCAGCCGTGCCAGCGGGCGCTCGACCAGGTAGTAGGAGGCCGTCGCGGCCAGGAGCGTGAGCGCCGCGGTGAAGGCCAGCAGCACCCAGAAGTTCACGGTCCCGCGCCACTGCACGCTCGCGACGGCCGGGACGCCGAACAGGGCGCCGTTGGAGAACCAGTACTCGATGACGAGCACGTGCCACAGGTAGATGCCGTAGGAGACGCGCCCGAGGTAGCGCAGCGGCCGGTTGCCCAGCACCGCGTCCAGGGCCCGGGTCCCCGAGTTCGCCACGGTGACCAGCAGGACGATCGCCATCGAGAAGATCGAGGCCGCGACGATCCCGCTCATCTCGTAGACGAAGCCCGACCAGGCGCCGGGGACGGGGGCGCCGAAGGGCTTGAGGCCGTACACGACGTAGGTCACCAGGGCCACCAGCCACAGCAGGCTCGGCCAGCGGGCCGTCAGCCGGTGGAGCGACGGCTGCCGGGAGGTCGCCTCGGCGTAGGCGGACGCCACCGCCAGCGCCATGCCGCCGGCGAAGTAGTGCAGGAAGTGCAGCGGCCAGAAGTACTGCTCGAAGGAGAAGACCCGGGACGCGACCAGGGACGGGATCCGGCTGTAGACCACCCAGGCGAGCCCGATGAGCGCGAAGCCCGCGACCGGGAGCAGCATCCTGCGGGCGCGCCGGGCCACGTCGCCGGTCCGCCGCGCGTACCGGTGTCCCAGCCAGGCCAGGATCGGCAGGACGAGGTAGAAGGAGATCTCGGCGGGCACCGTCCAGGTGTGCTCCAGGCCGAACATCGGCTGGCCTGCGGCCCAGAAGAAGTGGACCAGCAGGAGCGGGCGGAGGACGTCACCGACCGAGTCGATGTTGAAGAAGTTGATCGTCAGCAGTCCCACGACCGCGACCAGCCAGTACAGCGGCAGGATCCGCAGCGCGCGCCGGAGCAGGAAGTGCCCCACCGCCGGCCGGTCGCCCTCCGCGAGGGTCGCGCGGGCGAACGGGCGGTAGAGGAACATTCCCGACAGCACGAAGAACGGGGGCAGCATGACCCCCAGGCCGTCGGTCAGCACTCCCCAGACGCCGTCGCCCGGCTGCTGGATGAAGCTGGTGATCCCGGCCATGAAAGCGACGTGATAGACGAGCACGCCCGCCGCCAGAAGTCCTCGCAGTCCTTCCAGCCGGGGAATGCGCTTGCCGCTGCCGGTGCCCACACCATTGAGGCCGTCTGTAGCCACCATCGGGTGCTCCCTCGGTAATCGTTCCGTCAGGCCGGCTCGCGCCGGGACGTCACCCCGGCGCATCCCTCGCCGACCATCAGCACAGAATCCTGACTTCGCCTCCCTTTACCGGCATCTTCTGAAATGCCGACGAAATTCCACTGTCAGCGGTAAACGCGAAAAGCAGCATTCACGAAGAAGAAGGGCATTCGTCCGGCTGGAACGATGGCGGGGAAACGCATGTGG
Source organism: Streptosporangium longisporum (assembly GCF_039534895.1). NCBI lineage: Bacteria > Bacillati > Actinomycetota > Actinomycetes > Streptosporangiales > Streptosporangiaceae > Streptosporangium > Streptosporangium longisporum. The sequence goes on from NZ_BAAAWD010000026.1 coordinate 11,069, forward strand.
CAGCACATGCCATGGCCAGTGAGCGCGCCGCCCGCCGGCGGGTGGCGCGCCACGATGCAGGAGACGAGATGAGAACGCTCGAACGAATCCGTGCCGGCCAGACGGAGTACTGGAGCCCGCGAATCGAGACCATGCCGCGGGAGGAACTGGCCGACTGGCAGTGGCGACGGTTGCGGCATGCCATGGAGCACGCCCGGAGGAACTCACCGTTCTGGCGCGAACGGCTCCCCGAGGGCATCCGGTCCCTGCGGGAGTACACCGAACGCGTCCCGCTGGTGCGCAAGGCGGACCTGATGACCGCGCAGCTGCAGGCGCCGCCGTACGGCACCTGGCCGTCGGCGGACCCCGGGCTGGGCGTCCGGTACCACCAGACCAGCGGCACGAGCGGCAACCCGCCGCTGCGGACCTTCGACACCGCGCGCGACTGGGCGTGGTCGGTCGACCTGTTCTGCACCGCGCTCCACGGCATGGGGGTCCGCCCCGGGCACCGCGGCATGGTCGCCTTCGGATACAGCCTGTTCATGGGCTTCTGGGCGATGCACTACGCGCTGGAGCGGATGGGGTGCCTGGTGGTGCCCTCGGGCGGGCTGGACTCCAGGACCCGTATCCGCTTCCTCCTGGAGCACCGGATCGAGGTCCTGGGCTGCACGCCGAGCTACGCGATGCGGCTGCTGGAGACGGCCCGCGAGATGGGGGTGGACCTGGCCAAGGAGGGCAACGTCCAGATCATCCTGGCCGGGGCCGAGCCGCGGCCCGAGTCGACGACCCGGGCGATCGAGGCCGGGTTCGGCGCCCGGGTGTTCAACGCGGCCGGGACCACCGAGACCGGCATCGTCAACATGTTCGAGTGCCGGTCGGGAAGCTGCCACATCATCGAACGAGGCGTGATCGACGAGGTCCTCGACCCGGACACCGGACGGCCCGTGGGCTACGGCGAGCCGGGGATCCGCGTCAGCACGGGCCTGGGACGCGAGGGCATGCAGCTGTTCCGGCACTGGACCGAGGACCTGGTCGTACGGCGTCCGTGGCACGAGTGCGACTGCGGCCGGACGTGGGACTGGTACGACGGCGGCATCCTGCGCCGGGCCGACGACATGCGGAAGATCCGCGGCGTCTCGGTCACCCCCGTGATGATCGAGGACGTGATGCGCGGCTTCGGCGAGGTGAACGAGTTCCAGACGGTGCTGCGGACGGTCCGCGGGCTCGACACGATCGTCCTGCGGCTAGAGCCGCGGGCCGGTTCGGTGGCCGACCCCTCCGGGCTGTGCGAGCGCGTCGCCGACGAGGTGAAGCGCCAGATCGGCATACGGCCCGACGTGGAGCTCGTCGCTCCCGGCACCCTCCCCCGCTTCGAGATCAAGGCTGCGAGGTTCCACGATGAACGTTCTCACTGAGCCGTCGGGCACGAGGCCGTCCGGTGTCGGACCGTCCGGCGTCGGACCGTCCGGCACGGGGTCGTCCGGCACGGGAGACTCCGCTGCCCTGGAGCGGCGGTTGCTGGAGTGCCTCGCCATGCTCCGGCGCCTGGAGGAGTCCTGCGAGGTGCCCGCCGTACGGGCGGCGGTGCGGGCCGCGCTGGCGGAACTGCGCGCCGCCCTCGACTCCCAGGCGGTGGACTTCCCGTTCTTCTCCCTCCCGGCTGAGCCGGAGGAGCCGCGGCCGGTCGAACCCGGCGCGGCCGGACGGACCGACGGCACCGCGACCGGCGGACACACCGCCGCGTACGCCACCGAGCACGCCGGCGCCGCGTGACCCGGTCCGCATGACCCGGTCCACGTGACCCGGCCCGCGAGAATCGGTACGTCCGACGTCGCCCGCGTGACCCGCCCGCGAGAATCCGCACCTCTGAAGCCGTCCGTGTGAACCCGCCCGCGTGACACGACCCGGCCGGGGTCGTGCTCCGGCCGGGTCCACGCGGACGGCCCGGTCCGGCTCTGTCAAGGCCGTCGCAGTGAGCCGGAGTCTCCCCGGGAGGACCTCCCCCGCGTCACAGGGCGGCCCGCCGTCACCCCGCCCGGCTTCAACGGGTTCCCGTCGAGGAGGCCGGGTGGCGGCGAGGGAGGGCCGGGGACGAGGTCATGTCCCCGGCGACCGTTCGAAGAAGCAGGGAAGCGACTCCAGCACCGCGATGTCGGCCGGAGGGAACCGGTGCGGAGGGCCGACGGAATCCTTCTCGCTCGCGCGCAGGTGCCGGTCGATGAAGCGTTGCGTCCTGCCGAGGACCGTGGCGCACTGGGCGGCCGTGATCTTCCCCTGGCAGAGGGCGTCGGCGAGCTCGTCCAGATCCAGGACGTGGTAACGATCGGCTCCGGGCGGCACCAGGAAGTCGACGTAAAGGTCGCGGACGACGAGACCGTCCTCGGTCGGCTCGACCTCGACCAGGTCGACGTACCACCACCCCTCCACCGCACCCTCGAACGCGACGGGCCTGGTCAGCTGGACACCCTGGTCGAGCAGCAGGAAGCTGCGGTCGACGGTCGGCCGCCCGGCCACCTGGTACTCGGGCAGGAGCCGCGCGTCGTAGGCGACGACCTCTCCGATCCGGCGGCCGGGGCACCGCTGACCCGTTCGGTGAAGGACCCAGACGTCCTCGGCGGTCGGCGGCGCGGTCACCTCGCGACTCTCCTTGTGACCCTGCGGAGCCCGGCCGGCGCCTGTGGCCTCCGGCCGCCCCTCCGAGGCCGGTGAGAACGACGTGTCCGTCCTCGTGAACGGTCTGCGAAGGCTCGATTCATCCGGCGACGATACGGCAGAGGACGCATGAGCGGCATGATCACGGCTCACCGGGCCGTCCCGCGAAGGCGCGGGCGGGACCGCCCCGCCGGCACCTCCGGGCACGCCCCGCTCGCGCCCCGGCGGCACGCCGCTCGTCAGGTTCGGCTCCACCGAGGCCGCCGGAGCGAGTCGGCCCCCTGTCCGGGACGATGTCGTCTACGGCAGTTCCAGGTCGGGTTCGCCGAGTTCCGCCCGTACGTGGGCCACCAGGCTGCGCAGGGCGCGGAAGCGTTCCGGGGCGCGGGCGGTCAGGAGGACGTCCAGCAGTCGCCTCTCGCTCGCCGAGAGCGGGACCCTGTGCAGGTAGGCCATGCGCCGCGAGCCCGCCGGCCGGGGGACGTCGTGGATCGCGAACAGCGCGTCGACGACCGTCTCGGTGAGCGCCGAGGCCCAGAAACCCTGTTCTCGGGCGTCGTCCGCGGAGGCCGCCCGGTCGAGCTTGGCCTGCCCGTGCCACAGGGACGAGGCCAGCTCCTGGCGGAGCTCGGCCGAGGTCCGGTAGGTCTCCAGCACCGCCCGCGCCTGCGCGGCCAGTCGTCTCGCCGGTCCCGAGTCGTGCACCGCCTCGCCTTCCAGGAACGCGAAGAGCCACGACGTGCGTGGCCGGTCGAACCGGGCGAGCCAGGCGTCCTCGGTGTGGGCGATCCACTCGACCAGCAGACCGTCGCGGACGGTGCGTCGCGAGACGGGGAGGGACGTCCGCTCACCGGTGACCACCAGCAGGTCGACGTCGGAGGCCGCCAGGTGCTCACCACGCGCCACCGAGCCGCCGATCAGAACGGCCAGCACGTCGTCACGCGCGCCGAGTTCCCCGGCGACCCGCACGGCGAGATCACGATGAGCGTCCATCCGCAGATCCTCGCCCCGATCACGGCCGGGTGCAATCGCGGGTGTGAACGACGGACGCGAGGAGGCCGAATCTCCGTCGGCGGCCCGGCCTCCTCGCCTTCCTGCCTCGAAGGGAACGTCAGACGGTCACCAGCCCCCGGTCCTCCGACGCCTCGCCACCGGTGAGCTCCCCGGACTCCCCGGACTCCCTGCGGCCCGTGAGGTCCCCGGACTCCCCGGACTCCCTGCGGCCCGTGAGGTCCCGGGCCGGTCGGCGGCCCATCAGGCGGGCCGCGTCCTCGACCGCGCGGGCCAGCTCGGGGACGTCCTGGCCGCCCAGTGCCTGCGGGCCGTCGCAGAGCGAGGTCTCGGGCCGGGGGTGCAGGTCGACGATGACACCGTCGGCGCCCGCGGCGACGGCCGCCCGGCTCAGCGGCACCACGAGGTCGCGCCGGCCGGCCGAGTGCGACGGGTCGACGACGACCGGCAGGTGGGACAGGCCCTGCGCGACCGGCACCGCGGAGATGTCCAGGGTGTTGCGGGTCGAGGTCTCGAAGGTGCGGATTCCGCGCTCGCACAGCACGATGTCGAGGGTGCCGCGCTGGGCGATGTACTCGGCCGCCATCAGCCACTCCTCGACCGTCGCGTTCATGCCCCGCTTGAGCAGCACCGGCCGGCCCGCCTCCCCCACCGCCTGCAGCAGCGGGAAGTTCTGCATGTTGCGGGTCCCGATCTGCAGCATGTCGGCGTACCCGGCCACCAGCTCGACGTCGCCCGCCGACAGCACCTCGGTGACGACCGGCAGCCCGGTCTCCTCCCGCACGTCGGCGAGGATCCGCAGGCCCCGCTCCCCCAGTCCCTGGAACGAGTACGGCGAGGTGCGCGGCTTGAAGGCGCCGCCTCTCAGCAGCACGGCACCGGCCGCCAGGGCCAGCCTGGCCGCCTGGAGCGTCTGCTCGGGGGTCTCGACCGCGCACGGCCCGGCGATCAGCGTCATCGTCCCCGGGCCGATGGGCACCCCGGCGACGTCCACCACGGACCGCTCCACCCCGGGCACCCGGCTGACCAGCCGGTACCCGTCCGAGGTACGGGCGACGCGCTCCACCCCGCGCATCCGGTGCAGGCCGATCGAGCCGAGGAGCTCCGCGTCGCCGGTCAGGCCGATGACGGTCCGGTTCCCGCCGCGGCTGACGAACGCCTCTCCCCCGGCCGACCGCACCAGGGCGACGACCTGGTGGGCGTCCTGGTGGGTGGCGTCACCGGACATGACGACCATCATCGTGCGTGGTCCTCCCTCTGCGTTTCGACTCCTGCGCGGGACGGGCCGGGTGGCCCGTCCCGCGCGGCGGTGAGCCGTCAGGCCTGCCGGGCCGCGAACTGGCCGGGACGGCGTCCCGGACCGGCCGGGCCGCGGTAGGCCTGGGCGATGTCCAGCCACTGGTCGGCGTCGGTGCCGGTCGCGGTGACCGCGAGGTCGTCACGGTGCCGTCGCCTGGTCACGAGCAGGCAGAAGTCCAGCGCGGGCCCGGTGATCCGCTGCTCGGCGTCCTCGGGGCCGAAGGCCCACGTCTCGCCCGAGGGGCCGGTGAGCTCGTACCGGAACGCCGTCGCCGGAGGGGTCAGCCCTCGGGCCTGGTAGCCGAACTCCCAGGTCAGCGCGGCGAAGCCGCACACGTGGCGGAGCCGGTCGTGCGCCGTGCGGGTCACGCCGAGGGCGTCGCGGACGTCCTGGCCGTGCGCGAACGTCTCCATGAGCCCCGCGCACGCCAGCACCGCGGGCGGCAGCGGGCGCACCAGCCACGGCACCGGCCTCTCCGGCGGCGCCGCGGCAAGCGCCTCGATGCAGGCGCCGCGCTCCTTGCGCCACCGGTCGAGCAGCTCGGTCGGCGTGAGGCGCAGGTACTCGGCGAGCGCGGCGTTGACGGCGCCGTTGAAGTCCGCTCCGGCGCCCGACGTCACCGCCTTGAACGTCTCCGGTTCCGAGGCCGCCAGGCCGGCGATGCGGAACACGAACGACAGGTGGCCGATCTGGTGCCTGATCGTCCAGCCGGGGGCCGGGGTCTCGGTGTCCCAGCGGGAGTCGTCGAGACCGGCCACCAGGGCGTCGAGCTCGTCGCACTCCGCGGTCAGGTCCGCGATCACTTCCTTCAGTCCGATCATCTCTCCGTCCTTCACGTTGACGACATGTGCGATTGACGACAGGTGCGGCCTGGCTCGCGGCGTGGGTCGCGGCCGGGTCCGATCGGCGGGCCGGGCCGCCACGTCCAGCGGGCCACCCGCCGCGCCGCCGCCAGGCTCGCCCAGGCGGCGGTCTCCACGAGCGCCCGGTCCCCGGCGCCGTGCCGGCGCAGCTCCTCGATCACGGCCGCGCCGACCTGGTAGGAGGCGAACGCGGTCAGCAGCGCCAGCCGCCCGGCGGGCCGTTCGGCGGCGGGCAGCCCGGACACCGCCTCGTTCACCCAGGCGCGGCTCGGGCCGCGCCGTTCCCCGTTCCAGGTCTCCAGCTCGGCCAGGACCAGCCGGCGGACCCCGGCGGGCACCGAGCGGCGCCCGGCCTCCTCGATCGCGGCCGAGGCGCGCGCGAGGGCTCCGGCGATCGCCGGGGACGGCGCGGCCCACGACAGGTCCGCGGGCAACGGGGCCGCGGGCAGCAGGGCCAGGGAGTCGCCCGGCGCCGCCTTCCTGAGCGCGACCGGCCGCATGGCCCGGCCTGCCAGGCGCGTCAGGCCCGCGCGGAGCGTCTCCGGCAGCGCGCGCGGCACGAGCTCCCCGGTCAGGAACACGTTCACCATGCGGTTGAGGTACTCGAACGTCACCAGCACCCCGGCCTGCTCGGGGAACCACTCCGGCGGGAACGGGAGGCCGTGCCGGGCCGCGTCCTTTGCCGTCCCGGCGGCCCGTGCCCAGGCGGCGAGCGCGCGGTGGCCGGGGTCGGCGACCGCCCCGTCCCGCCCGCCGGTGACGGCGAGCGGGTCGGCGGCGCCGACCAGGCCGTGCAGCATCGCCCCGTGGACGTCCACGCAGTAGGGGCAGGCGTTGCCGAGCGACACCACGGTGGCGACGACCTCCTTGGCGGCCCGGCCGAGCAGCCCGGGGACGACGAGGGTCTCGCGGAGCATCGCCCAGCAGGCCGCCAGCGTCTCCGGTGCGGGCGCGTGCAGGGCCACCGGCGGCGCGAGCATGCCGAAGTCCCGTTCCACCTGCGCGTAGACCCCGGCCACCAGGGGCGGGGCCCCGCCCGGCGCGACCGGGGCGAGGTGGCGGACGTGCCTGCGCGCGCCGTGGCGGACGAGGCGGTCGAGCGGTGCCGGCATCGTGCTCAGCCGTTCACGAGCAGCGGGATCTGCGCCGCCACGCCGCGCCGTCCCGCGGTCGACCCGTCCGGCGCGGACGCGCCGTAGGTCACCTCCACGCCCCGTTCCCGCGCGGCCCGCACGATGCCGGGGACGGCGCGTTCGGCGAGCGCGGCGATGGTCATGGCGGGGTTGACGGTCAGCGCGCCGGGGACGGCCGAGCCGTCGGTGACGAAGATGCCGGGGTGGCCGCGCAGCTCGTGGCGGTCGTCGAGCGCCGAGGTGGCCGGGTCGTCGCCGATGCGGCACGAGGCCAGCGGGTGGACGGTGTAGGCGCCGACGAGGTCGCCCGTCCACGGCGCCACCTCGGCCAGCCCGTCGCGCTCCAGGATGTCCTTGACGTCGGCGTCGGCCATCTCCCAGGCGCGCCGGGTGGTCGGCGACGGCCGGTAGCGCAGCGAGCCGCGTCCCAGGAGCTGCTGGGAGATGCGCACGGCGTTGCCGGTGGGGGGCGGCGGCCCGAACAGGCCCTCGTTGTCGTCCTCGACCATCTCGAAGATGATCAGCCAGGAGCGCCAGCGCTTGAGCATCTCCTTCTTGTGCGGGCCGAACCAGGCGCCCGGCCCGTCCACGCCCGGGGCCTGGGCGAGGATGGTGCCGAGGCCGGGCGGGAAGTAGAGCTGCTCCAGCGAGTAGCGGGTGAACTCCGGCAGGGAGGCGTCGAGCCGGTCCCAGTTGGCCACGCACGGCCCCTTGCCGATGTGGAACGCCTCGTAGGCGGCGCCGTCGCCGCGGCTGAGGCCGAGCACCTCGCGGACCCGGTCCTCGTTCATCACGGCGGTGCTGAGCCGCTCGCCGTTGCCGGAGAAGTAGCGGCCCACCGCGTGCGGCATCCGGCCCAGGACGGCCTCGCTGCGCTGCAGGATGACCGGGGTGGCCCCGGCGCCCGCCGCCAGCACCACGATCTTCGCGTCGATCCGCCCGCTCCCGGTCCGCACCCGGTAGTCCTCGCCGTCGATGAGGTCGTAGTGCACGCGGTAACCGCCGTCGTCGGTGCGGGAGATGCGCTGCACCTCGTGCAGCGGGCGGATCTGCGCGCCGTGGGCCAGGGCGGCCGGCAGGTAGTTGGTCTGCAGCGACCGCTTGGCGCCGAAACGGCATCCGGCCATCATCCAGTTGCACCGGACGCAGGTGGCGTTGTCGACGCCGACCGGGACCGGGTTGGCCGTGCGGCCGGCGTGGTCGCAGGCCGCCGCCCACAGGCCGCCCGCGTACGTGACGTCCTTCCAGTCCTGCGTGCTGACCGGGATCGACTCGGCGACGCGGTCGTACCAGGGGTCGAGGGTGTCGCGGCTGAGGGCGGCCGGCCACATGCGCCTGCCGATGGAGCCGTGCCGCTCGAACACGAAGCGCGGTGCCCGGGGCAGCGCGGCGAAGTACACCATGCTGCCGCCGCCGACGCAGTTGCCGCCCAGCACGTTCATGCCGTCGCCCACGACGAAGTCGAAGATCCGGGTGCAGGAGGAGCCGAGCTTGTAGTCGTGCTCGACCTCCTCGGGCCGCAGCCACGGCCCGCGCTCCAGGATCACCACCTTGGCGCCGCCCGCGGCCAGGTGGTACGCGGTGATCGCGCCGCCGAAGCCGCTTCCCACCACGAGGACGTCGGTGCGTTCGATGCTGTTCATGCCGGGCTCCCTGAGGCGGTCGTGGCCGGGTGGGGCGACGCCAGCGCGCGGCCGTAGGAGTTCTCCGGGAACCGCCACAGGCCGTCGGGGTCGGGCGGGAGGAGCCCCATCGCGGTCAGGCCGGGGTGGCCCGCGGCGAGCGCGTCGCGGGTGTGCAGGTGGGCGGCCGAGTCGAAGGCCATGTAACTGAAGATCGCGAGCAGGACCCACAGTTCCCGCTCCGGGTGGTCGGCCGCGGTCAGCCGCTCCACCAGGGCGGTCCGGTGGTCGAAGGAGAGCGCGACGAACGGCGGCACCGACGCGTCGAGCTCCAGGTCGTGCTCGGCCGCGTACGCTCGGGCGTGCGCGTTCAGGTCGCGGGTGAAGTCGTCCAGGGCGTCGCTCACCCCGGTCGCCGGCCACTCCAGCAGTTCGATGGCGCCGGCCGCGACCGCGCCACCGCCGGCGGCGGCGCCCGCGATCGCGCGGTCGTCGGGGGATCTCTTCTCCCCTGGGATCAACGTGTCCGCGAACGCCTCCAGCGTCGCGGTCCGCTCTGGGGACTGGGTACCGGGTCGCACGGTGTCGCCTCCCGGGAGATGCGCAGGTAGGGGGGCAGGACGACGGCCTGCCGACTCCCCCATCATGGGACGGCCCGGACACCGGGGCATCTTCTCGCATGCGATCGGCACGGCACCGGACCGGCGCGGCACGGTACCGGACCGGCGCGCCACCGCTCCGGTGCCGTGCGGGCAGGTGCCGTGCGGGTCCGGTGCCGTGCGGGTCCGGTGTCGTGCGGGTCCGGTGTCGTGCCGGGCACCGTTTCCGCCGCATGTCGCACGCCGCACGCCGCACGCCGCACGCCGCGTGCCGCACGCCGCACGCCGCGTGCCGCACGCCGCACGCCGCGTGCCGCGTGCCGCGTGCCGCGTGCCCGTTCCCGGGAGGCGGCCCCTACGACACCCAGCCGGCCTCGGTGGCGATCCGGATGGCGTCGACCCGGTTGCGCGCGTTCAGCTTGGTCAGGATCCTGGTCAGGTAGTTGCGCACGGTGCCGACCGACAGGTGCAGGGTGGCGGCGATCTCCGGGGCCTCGGCCCCTCCGGCGGCCAGCTTCAGGATCTGCACCTCCCGTTCGGAGAGGGGGTTCTCCCCCACGTCCCAGGCGGTCAGGGCGAGCTGCGGGTCGATGACCCGCCGTCCCGCGGCCACCCCGCGGATCGCCGCGGCCAGGTCCTCGAAGGGGGCGTCCTTGAGGATGAAGCCGGAGACCGAGACCGACAGCGCGCGGCGCAGGGTCCCCGGTCGGCCCAGGCCGGTCAGGATGAGCGTGCGGCACGAGGGCAGCTTGCCGTGCAGGATCTCCGCCGCCGCCAGGCCGTCGAGTCCGGGCAGGTCGATGTCGATGACCGCGACGTCGGGCCGGCATTCGAGCGCGGTCGGCACGATCGTGTCGCCGCGCTCGACCTGGGCTACGACGGTCAGGTCGTCCTCGAGGTCGAGCAGGGCGGCCAGCGCCCCGCGCACCATGCGCACGTCCTCCGCCAGGAGAACCTTCAGATTCCGCAAACCGCCCGTCCCAGCCTTTTTCCGTGAGCATCGCCTCCGGCCCGGCCTGCGGCGCCCGTCGGCGCGTACGGCCCGGCGGTCCCGTTCCGGTCGCCGCCGTGGCACGGTGCGGCCGGTTCTCCGGGCCCGCAGAACAGCCGTCCGCGGTGGATACGCTGAATCTGGGGTGCGCCTGGTACGAAGGTTACTTATCGCATGACAAGGCGCAATACCTGACAGGCAAGGGTCGAATCAGTCAGGATTCCTCATCAACGGATGCGCGGAGTGTCCGGACCGTTGCGGGCGGCACCGCCCGCGGTGCCTGCGACGCCTGCGCCGTCCGCCGCCCTGCGTCAGCGTCTCCTGTGCCCCCGGGGCCCCCCGTACCCCCCGCGCGCCCCGCGGAGAGCGGGACCTCCGCCGTCACCTCGAACCTGCCGTCACGCACCAGGGCCGTCAGCCGGCCGCCGACCCCCTCCAGCCGTGCCCGCAGGTCCCCCAGCCCGCTGTCGTCCTCGGCGTCGGCACCGGCGAGGTCGGGCGGCTCGCCGTCCCGTGCCCTGTCGTTGCTGACGCGCAGCCGCAGCGCGTCCCGGCCCGCGGAGGCCTCGATGGCGCACCGCCGTGCCCTGCTGTGGCGCAGCACGTTGGTGACCGTCTCGTGGAGCACGATCGCCATCATCGTGTCCAGCTCCCTGGGCGGCGTCCCGCAGCGGATGTCCAGGCTCACGTCGATGCCCGCCGACGACAGCGACGCCGCCGCCGTCTCCGCCTCGGCGGCCAGGGACATGTCGCGGTAGCCGCTGGCCGCCACCCGCACGTCGGAGAGCGCCCGGCGGGCGATGTTCGCGATCTCGCGCGCCTCCTCCCGGGCCCGCTCCGGGCTCTCCGGGAGGAAGCGGCGGGCCAGCTCGCTCCTCATCGTCACCTCGGACAGGTTGCGGCCGAGCACCTCGTGCAGGTCGCGCGCCACCCGCAGCCGCTCCCGCTCCACCGCCATGCGCGTCACCTGCCCCCGTGCCGCGTGCACCTGGTCCACCAGACCCGACAGCGAGCTCACCCCGAAGACCACCAGGCCGGTCAGCAGGCTGGAGACGGTCACGTACCCGATCAGGGCGGTCTCGTGCCCCCAGAACGCGGAGACCGCCAGGACGGCCGCGCCCACCGCGGCGTACAGGACCCAGCGCGCCCACCCGGTCACGACCAGCAGGACCGAACCCGCCAGGAAGCCCGCCATCGACTCCCACGCGGCGCCGAGCCACAGCGGGGGCAGGAACGTCGCCAGCGTCAGGGCCGACAGCGTCAGCGCCCGGACGCGCCGCGGCCAGCGTCGCGGCCGGTAGACGGAGTGGGCGATCTGCAGGCCCAGGACGGCGAGCAGGCACGGCACGGACGCCAGCAACGCGCCCCGGTCCGGTGCCAGCCTCAGGACGTTGACCACGGTCAGCAGCGTGTAGCCGCCCAGCGTCCCGAAGGTGAGCAGCATCGCCATCCGCAGCGCCTGCGTCTCGGACCGGTTCTCCCGCGTCCCGTACCTGTGCAGCGGCCACACCGGGCCGCGGGGGCCGCGGGGGCCGCGGGGGCCGCGGGGGCCACGGGGGCCGCGCCGGGTCCGCGCAGCCCCCGCCGTGCCGGTGCTCCCCGCCGGTACGGCCGGGGCCGCCGGGGCCTCGGCCACCAGCTCGAACCACTCCTCCCGCGTCGTCACCGTCAGGCCGCCGCCGACGTCCTCCAGCCGGCAGGCCAGGTTCCCCAGGCCGCTGCCCTGGGAGGCGGCCTCGGGGACGGCCACGACCCCGTCGTTGGTCACCCGCAGCCGGACCGTGCCCCCCGCCCCGGCCTCCCCGGCACCGTCGGTGTTCCCGGTGTCCCCGGTGTCCCCGGTCTCCTCGGCCTCGCCGCCCTCCCCCGCGTTCCCGGCCTCCCCCGTACCGTCGTCGTGGGCGACCTCGATGACGCACCGCCGTGCCCTGCTGTGCCGCAGCGTGTTGGTGACCGCCTCGCGCAGCACGATCGCCATCACCGCGTCGATCTCCCCGGCCAGAGCGCGAGGGGGGACGCTCACCCGGACGTCGATCCCGGCGGACGACAGCGTCGAGACCGCCGTCCTCGCCTCCTCCCGCAGGGAGATGTCGCGGTACCCGCCCGCCACCACCCGCACGTCGGCCAGCGCGCGCCGGGCGATGCCCAGCACCTCCTCCAGCTCGGTCCGCGCGCGGTCGGCGAACCGCGGCAGCAGCCGGCAGGCCAGCTCGCCCTTGAGCGCCATCGCCGACAGGTGGTAGCCGAACAGGTCGTGCAGGTCGCGCGCCACCCGCAGCCGCTCCCGCACCACCGCCATGCGCGCCACGTCCCTGCGCGCCGCGTGCACCTCCGCCACCACGCCGGACAGCGAGCTCACCCCGTAGATCACCAGGCCGGTCTGCAGCGTCACCCCGGCCAGCTGCGCCGCGTCGGGCAGCGCCATCCCCGCCGCCAGCGGGACCAGCGGGAACGTCACCCCCACCAGGAGGTACAGCGCCCAGCGCGACGCGACCGTCCCCAGCGTCTGCAGCACGGCCGCGGCCAGGAAACCGCCCAGCACCGACCAGGGCGGCCCGAACCACGCGTACGGCAGATAGGTCGCGAGCGCCTGGGCCGAGAGGGTCAGCGCGCGGCGGCGCACCGGCCACCGTCTCGGCTGCCGCGAGGAGTGCGCGAGCTGCAGGGCGAGGACACCGGCGAACAGGACGAACCCCAGCGGCTCGAAGCCGTCGGGGAACGCCCACAGCCCGCTCAGCAGGTTGATCAGCGTCATCAGGACGTACCCGCACAGGACCGCGACGGAGAGCGACAGGCCCATCGGCGGGGCCCACACGTCGGCGGCGGCGCCCTCGAACATGCCGCGGTGCCAGGGCAGCAGACCGGTGAGCCTGCGCGGGGACGACGGCCGACGCCGATCCGGCGCGCTCCCCGCCATCGAACCCTGCCTCCCCGGTGCGGACTGTATCGACTCGGTGACGCTCGAAGCTCAATGCACTGTATATCAGGCGGATCCAGACATGAACGGCTTCCTGTCGGGTCCTCGGGAGAGGCGCGTCCTGGCCCGGTCGCCCCACCGCGCGTCGTTGGCCGGGCGCATGTCCGGCCGGGCGGGCGAGGGACCGGCGGGCCGGCCCACCAGGAAGCCGCCCACCCCCGACTCGACGCGCCAGTCGAGCCCGAGCACGCGCGCGGAGACGTCGATGTCGATGATCTCCGTCCAGCACGCGGCCAGGCCCATGGCCGTGCCGACCAGGTGCAGGGTCTGCAGCACCGCCCCGACGTTCTTGAGCACCAGCGCGTAGCTCAGCCCGTTGTACTTGCGCGACAGCCTGCGGAACCGCGCCGTGACGGCGATGAGGACGGGTGGCGCCTCGGCGAGGTTCGCGGCCAGCCGGCCGCCCTCCAGCAGCTCGGCCACGGCCTCGGGGTCGGGATTGACCTGTTCCAGCCGGTGGCCGAGGGGGTCGTAGTGGTACACCCCCCGGGGGATCCCGGTGCAGTCGCCGATCGCCAGGTAGAACTCGAACTCGTAGCAGCCCCCCAGGTTCAGGTAGGGCCGGTCGCTGGTCGCGACCGTCGAGCCGTCCCGGTCCGGCGGGACGAGGGCACGCACCCGCGCCGCCCGGTAGAGCAGCTGCCCGATCTCCCGTCCGGTCAGCGGGGCGTCGGCGAAGCGCGTCGCCGGGCCGCCCGCCTCGACCGCCACGGTCAGCGGGGGGTCGTCCGCCAGCAGTTCCCCCCAGCGCGGCCGGGGAAGGGCGATGCCCGGCAGGTCCGGCGACCGCTTGACCGCGGGCTCGACGTCCCAGCGGTCCCCCAGGGGGTAGGTCGCCCCGAAGTCGTTGTCGTGCCGCCCCAGGGTGGAGCGCGTGTGGAACATCAGGTCGAGGGGGGTCCACGCGGCCAGCGCCGGCGCGGTGTCCTCGGCGAACACCGCGCCGCGGGGGCGGTCACCCGCCTCGGCCGTCACCACCATCCCCGCCCCGGCCAGGTGGCCGAGCAGGTCGAGGACGAGGTCGACGGGGTAGGGCAGCGCCGCAGCCACCTCCGCGGGCAGGACGGCCCGGCCCAGCGCCCCGATCAGCCGTACGGCGTCGGCGTGGTGCAGGTCCACGCGGTGCAGGCTGAGGGGGGACTCCAGGAAGTAGCGCTCGCCGTCGGTGCGCAGGACCGCGAACCGCGACAGGCGGATGGGCGTCCCGGCGGCCGGCGTGACGGGGGTGAAGCGCGCCTGCTGCGCCATCGGGACGACGGAGATGAGCGGCCGCTCCGGATCGACCGCGAACGATCGGATGACCATCGGCTGGATCCTGTCGAGCAGCCGGTCCAGCTCCCGCCGCTCGCCGTCGCCGTAGGCGATGTTCCCCAGGGACACCGGGCCGAAGCCCATGCGCCGGAGCGCCTCCAGGACGGCCCTGCCGGGGGCCGGGACGGTCGTGTCGCCCCAGCGGCCGCGCAGCACGACGTTCCCGTCGTCGTCGGTCTCGACGTGGACGTCCTCCCGCAGCGACCACAGGTCGACCCTCGCGGGCGCTCGCGCGCCGTCGTCACCGGAAGCGGACATCAGCGGCGGGCGGGGTCCGGGCGGGGCGCCTCGACGGTGTCCACGGCGCTCATGGCTCCTCCTGCTCCCTCACGCGACGGACCCGCGGGCCGATCCCGCGGGGTCCGTCCCGTCAGGTCCACGCAGAGGATGCACCAGACCTCCCCGCGCCGGTAGTCACCGGATCACGTTCTCGATGTGAATTATTCACATAGGGAATGTGATGCCGCGAGTAGCCCGTTCCGGGAGGCCGACCTATGGTGACACCATAAAATGCTCATTCGAATCGTATTCCCCTGCCGTCAACGGCCTTGGAATACGAGGAGAAAGCGTACGTTCAATCCCATCGGTCTGTACGGCACTTCGGGAATGCCGTCCGGCCCAGGGACGCGAACCACGGGCCGGGCCGGCCGCCAGGACAGTGCGGCCTTCCCGGTCCGGAAACCGATACGAAAGGAAGCCTCGGCGAGCCGGTCACGCTCCACCGCGGGAATCGGCTGGCCACCTCTTCGCGAAACGGAAAAGAGATGGAAGACGAGATCGAGCGGGCTGTGAGACGAGTCATCGAGACGATGTGCGACAGCCCCGGCGAGCAACTCACCATCGATGACCTGGCGCGTGTCGCCATGTTCAGTAAGTTCCATTTCTCCCGTATCTTCCGGCGGCTCACCGGAGTACCGCCGGGCCGTTTCCTGTCGGCGGTACGCCTGCAGGAGGCGAAGTCGCTGCTGTTGTCGACCCCGTTGTGCGTCGCCGACGTCTGCACGCAGGTCGGCTACTCCGCGGTCGGCACCTTCAGCACGCGGTTCAAGTACAGCGTCGGCGTCGCCCCCACCCAGTACCGCAGGGACCGCGGTGCCGGGATGCGGGCCCCGGTGCACGAGGGCGCCGCCACGGCGGCGGACGCGGTCGTCCGCGGCGACCTCCTGGCACCGCCGGACGGGGGCTCCGACCTCGTCTGCGTCGGCCTGTTCCCCGACCCCGTCCCGGAGGGCTGGCCGGTGCGCTCCACCATCGTCCGCTCCAGCGGCTCGTACACGCTGGACCGCGTGCCCCCGGGCTCGTGGTACCTCGTGGCGCACTCCCTGGTCCGTCACGACACGGCGCCGGGGAGCCGCGGCGAGTCCGAGTCCGCCCTGCTGTGCGTGCGCGGGCCGATCACCGTGCGGTCCGGCACCACCCGGACGGTGGATCTGCCGCTGCGGCCGAGGCGGGTGTTCGACCCGCCCGTGCTGCCCGCCGTGTTCGACGCCCGGCCCGACGAGGCCGTGGACCCGGTCGTCCCCGCCGGCGAGGTCATGGACTGGTCGCGGGCCGGCACCCGGGACCTGGTCGCGAGCTGACCCCGGGCCCGGCCGCGCGCCGGGTCCCGGGAACGGAATGTGATGCCGCGAGCAGCCCGTTCCGGGAGTCCGACCTGTGGTGACGCCATAAAACGCTCAACCGTGGTGACACCGTAAAATGCTCAACCGCCTCCGGCACCCGGCGGTATCGCCGCCGGGTGCCGCCGGGTGTCCGCGGTCCCGGAAGACGACCGCGGGAGACGACGGGAACGACGCCGGGAGACACCTCCGGGAGACGACGGTCCGCCGCCGAGGATCTCGACCTCGGCGGCGGACCGTCGTCTCACACGGGGAACGGTGGCGCTCAGCCGAGCCGGTGCACCGTCATCGGCAGCCCGCCCCGTACCCGCAGCGAGAGCATGGGCTCGGGGACCACCCTGCGGCCCGGCACGCCGGTCAGCCGCAGTTCCCGGGCGACCACGGCGGTCACGAAGACCGCCTCCATCATCCCGAGGTTGCTGCCGACGCAGACCCGCGGCCCTGCGCCGAACGGGATGTAGGCGTAGCGCGGCCGGCCCGACGAGCGGTCCGGGGCGAACCGCTCGGGGTCGAACCGCTCGGGCCGGTCCCAGAAGGCCGGATGCCGGTGCAGGGTGTAGGGGCAGATCAGGACGTCGGCCCCGGCCGGCACTCGGTACCCGGCGACCTCGTCGTCCGCCCTGGCCTGGCGGGTCAGGATCCACACCGGCGGGTACAGCCGCATCGCCTCGCTCACGACCATGGTCGTGTACCTCAGGCGGCGCAGGTCCTCGAAGGCCGGCGACCGGTCGCCGAGCACCTCGACCGCCTCGGCGTGCAACCGCTCGAAGACCTCGGGATGGCGGTCCAGGAGGTGGAAGGTCCACGACAGCGTGCTGGCCGTCGTCTCGTGCCCGGCGAGCAGCAGGGTGACCAGCTCGTCGCGGAGCCTGCCCCGCATGTCGGCCGCCCCCCGGTTCGCGGCGATCAGCCGGGACACCGCGTCCTCGCCGACCCCGCCGGGCTCGCCGTGCTCACCGGCCCGGCCGGCACGCTCGGCGACCAGCGCGTCGACGACGCGCTGCAGGTCCCGGCGGGCGCGCCGGAAGCGGAGCTGCTTGGGCAGCGGCAGCCAGAGCGGGACCTTGCTCAGGGTCACCATCTCGAACATCGCCTGGTCCTGCACGGCCTCGAACGAGTGGCCGATCGAGGCGAACGCGGTCAGGTCGGCGTCCAGCAGCGTGCGGCCGAGCACGCCGAGGGTCAGGCCGGTCATCTCGCCCAGCACGTCGACGGGCTCGCCGCCGGCCCGCTCCCGCAGCCGGGTCACCAGCCTTTCGGCCTCCTCGGCGACCACCCCGGCGTAGCCGGCGATCCGCCGGTGCTGGAACACCGGCTGGATCACCTTGCGCTGGGCCCGCCACAGCTCTCCGTCGCTGGTCAGCAGCCCCTCGCCGAGGGCACGCCTGGCCTGGACGAGCCCGATCCCCTTGTTGTAGTTCTCGGCGTTGTCGGCCAGCACGTGCTTGGCGTGGTCGGGGTGGTTGAAGTAGTACAGCGTCTGCGGACCGACGGAGATGCGGACCTCGTCGCCGTAGCGCCGCGCGGCCTCGGTCAGCATCCCCAGCCGGTCGCGGACCAGCTTCACGAACAACCCCGGGGTCTCCCGCCGGGGCGGTCCCGGCATCCTTCTTTCCCGGGGCCGTCCCGGTGACCCCGGCGGCCTCCGGCGTACCGGGGCCGCCGGGGGCGACGTCGTGAGGCTCATGCCGTCACCGTCCTCTCCCCCAGTCTGCGGAACCTCCCGTCGGCGAAGACCAGCCCGTCCCCGCCCGCGTGGCGGTCCAGCGACAGGACGCCACCGACGAAGATCGTGTGGTCTCCGCCGCCGTAGGCGTAGCGGATCTCACACTCGAAGTGGGCCAGGGCCCCCTCGATGAGGGGCACCCCGGTCAACCGCCCGGGTGTCCAGGCGACGGTCTCGAACTGGGCCGCCCCCAGCTTCCGTGACCGGTGCGCGAAGTAGCGCGCCACACCCTCCTGGTCGTCGGCGAGCACCGACACCCCGAAGTGGGCGGTCTCGGAGAGCCTGGCGTGCATGACCGCGTCCCGGCCGATGCACACCAGCACCAGTGGCGGATCCAGGGAGACCGAGGTGAAGGAGTTGGCGGTCATGCCGTGCACCGCCTGGCCGCCGGTCGTCACGACCGTGACGCCGGTGGCGAACGCGCCGCACGCCCGGCGCATCGCGTCGCGGTCCACCGCCGCCGGGAACGGGCGGTGGCCCGACGGCGGGGACGGGTGGGGCACCGCCGGTGCGGACGGGCGGTCCATCACCGGCGGGGATGTCACGTCGACGTTCATCTCTGGCCTCCCGCGTCATCGGACGGGCACGGTCTGCGGCATGTAGGGCCCAAGGGCGCGGACGAGCGCCTCGGGGACCCGGGCCGGCACCGTGCGGTTGTTGGGCCCGCGCATGCACGCCACCCGTTGCCGCCCGCGGCCGACCAGTGTCTCCCCGCCGTCCGCGCCGAGCCGGACGTAGTCGAAGCCGAACTCCAGCTGGGTCTGCGTCATCTCCGTCAGGCGCATCCGGATCGACAGCTCGTCGAACGCGGTCAGCTCGGCGAAGAACTCGCAGTCCACGTGGAGCGTGAACAGCTTCAGGTCCTCCTGCAGTTCGGTGAGCACGTCCGGGGCGTGCGTCTTGAGGAACATCTCCCGGCACCGTCCCTGCCAGCGCAGGTAGTTGACGTAGTAGACGTTGCCGACGAGGTTGGTCTCCTCGAAGCCGACCGTGTGCAGGTATTCGAAGTATTTCGACACGGGCTACACCCCTCCTCCTTCGGTGACGACGTCGGTGAGGACCGCGAACGCGACCGGTTCCGGCAGGTCCCGCAGTGTCGTGACGAGCGTCGCGACCCGCAGGGAGCCGCAGGTGAGGACCACCCACGGGCCGCGCCGCCCCGGGACCACGGTGAGCGGGTCCCGCGGGGGGACGCCGGCGTCCCGCAGGCAGCGCAGGGCCGCCAGCAGCCGGGTCCCGGCGGAGGCGGCCGCCTCCCCGGTCTCGTCGGCCAGCCGCGCGAGCGCCGCCGCGTGCGGTCCGAGCAGCCCGGCCCACTCCCGCTCGGGCCGTTCGGCCACCGCCTCCACGTGGCAGGCGACCCTCGCGCCGGCCTCGCCGTCCCCTCCTTCTACGACGGCCGCCAGCGTGAGACCGGCCCCGTGGGACACCGCGGCCGGCACGCCGCCGTCCGGTCCGGACCCCGGCACGTGCGGTACGTCGCGGCCGAGCGCGCGCCGTACGGCCAGTGCCGCCGCGGCGTCCGGGTCGGCCTGCCCGCCGGGTTCGACGGCGACCGCCACCCGGGTGCCGAGCAGGCTCTCCGCCGTCCGCTCCAGGTAGGGGCCGAGGAGCGGCGCGGGCCAGGGGCCGCGGCCGTCCTGCTTGCGCACGGCCTGCAGGCGCAGTCCCTCCCAGCGTTCGACGACCCGGCCGTCCGGGGTGCGCACCGCGATGTCGTAGACGTAGACGTCGCCCTCGTGCCACCGCTCGGTGGCGCAGTAGCGCACCGTCCCGGCCTCGGCCAGCGCGGCGCCGCCGGGGTGGAGCCGCTCGATGCCGGTCGGCAGGAGCGTCGCGTCCGGCACGCAGACCTGGTTGCCGTGCATGAAGACGTCACGGGCACCCGGGTCGCCCAGGAGCAGTTCCCCGGACAGGAAGCCGGCGAACCAGTCGGTGGCGTCGGTCGCCTCGACGTCGGCGTCGACGTGGCGCGCCGCGGCCCGGTGGTAGCGCCGCAGGCGCTGGAAGCGACGTCCCTGGAACAGCAGGCCGTCGTACAGCTCGCTCGCCGGGTCCAGCGGCACGTCCGGCAGGTCGTCGCCGGCCTGCTCGGGCGGGCCCTGCGGCACGGCGGTGTCGCCGAAGCGCAGCCGGGCCCGGAAGTGGTCGGTGGCGAACACGCTCTCCGCGCTGCGGACGGCCGCCTGGACGGTGTCGTCGTCGGTGACGGTCACCGCGATCCTGATCGTGGTGGACGCGTCCGGCGATACGACGATGGGCCGCAGGAACTCGGCCTCCTCGATCACCGGGAGCGTGTCGCGGCCGGTCACCGCCGCCGCGGCCTGCGCCATGGCCTCCATGCCGAACACCGCCGGGAACAGCAGGTTCCCGTCGAGGCCGTGGTCGGCGAGGTAGAGGTCGGTGCCGGGATTGAGCTCGGCCTCGGTGACCAGCTCGACACCGGGGTAGTGCACCAGCGGACGCTCGGTGAAGCGCAGCAGGGGCAGGTCCTGCCGGACGTGGCCGATCGTGTCGATCGTCCCGGTACGGCCGCTGATCACCACCGTGGCGGGTGTCCCGGGGTCCTCCAGCAGCCGGCGCATGATCCGCACCCCCTGCTCGGGGGAGATCGGGGTGATGCCCTCGCGGATCAGCGGTTCGATCACCGACAGCCGCTCGCCCATCCCGACGTCCGACCAGACCGACCACTCCATGCACAGGGTGCGGCAGTGCGGGTGGGTGCGGCCCCACTCCTCGGTGAGGTGGGCCAGCCACTCGTTCGCGGTCGCGTAGTGCGCCTCGCCGCGCAGCCCGGCCCGGCCGATGATGCTGCCGAACGTGACGAGCAGCCGCAGGGACTGCGGGTCGACCGCGTCCAGCACGGCCCGCAGGCCGCCGACCTTGGGGGCGAAGGTACGCCGGAACGCCTCGGCGTCGAGGCCGGCGAGCGCGCCGGGCTCGTTGCGGCCGGAGCCGTGCAGCACGGCGGTGACCGGCCCCAGCTCCGCGACCACCTCGGCGACCGCCCGGCGCACCTGGGCGGGGTCGGTCACGTCGGCCCGCACGTACCGTACGGTCACACCGGCGTCGGTCATCCGGCGCAGGTTGGCGGCCAGTTCCTCGTCCCGGGCGGGGTCGGAGCGGCCCAGCACGGCCAGCCTGGCGCCGTAGGCGGAGGCGGTGGCCAGCGCGCATTCGGCGGTGATGCCCTTGCCTCCCCCGGTGACCAGCAGCACGTCCGTGCCGTCGAGCGGCGGCCTCGGGTCGATCGCCCTGACCGGCAGGGTCCGCAGCCTCGGCACCCGTCGCGCGCCGTCGGCGTCGTAGTGGGCCTCGGCGTAGGACGAGGTGGCGGCCACCTCCGCGACCACCCGCTCGACGGCCGTGCGCGCGGGCAGGCCCGTCTCGGGCAGGTGCACGACGGTCACCGCCAGGTGGGGGGCCTCCTGGCGGAGCGTCTTGGCCAGGCCGGCCGCCCCGAGGCCGTGCTGGACCAGGACGAACCGGCTGCCCGGCTCGTCGCCGAGCGCCGCCTTGGCCCCCTGGAGCGCCAGGGGCAGGTCGTGCTCGGCGCAGCCGGGGGGCAGGCAGACGAGGGTGCCCCGGCCGACGCCCGCCTCCTGCAGGGCGCGGCGCAGCTCGTCGGCGAACGGGTGGCCGCCGGGTGCGTGCACCCGCCATCCGCCCGGCTCCCGGTACTCGGTGCGCGCCGGTGGCGGTGCCTCGCCGAGCTCCACGGCGAAGGCGCGGGCCCACGGCGCGGCCCCCTCAACCTGGGGTGCCTGGCCGCTTCCGGCGCCCGGCTCGTTCCCGGCCAGCTCACCGATGGCCTCGGCCAGTTCCCCGACGGTGGCGGTGGCGTAGTTGCCGGGCATCACCCCGGCCGCGCCGCCGAGCCGCTGGACGACCTCCTCCACGACCTTCCCGACGGTGATCGAGCTCAGGTGCAGGTCGTCCAGGAGCCGGCTGTCGTCGCGGACCATCTCCGGCGGCAGCTCGGCCCGCTCGGCCGCCAGGCGCCGCAGCAGTTCGAGCGGCGAGAGGCCCTCGTCGTCCGCCCCCGGCTCCGGCGGGGACGCCGGGACCGCAGGGGACGCCGGGGTGCCGGGGGACGTCAGGGCCGGCGCGTCCGCCGGGACGACCGGCCCGGCGGCGCCGATGCGGACCTGCGGTGCCTGCTCGCACGGGCTGGCGAAGAACGTCAGCTCGGCACCGACCTCCAGCGGCCGGTTCGGCCGGCCGTGGAACAGGGCCCCGTGGTCGAGGGGGACGCCGGTGACGTAGGCGGCGGCGGCCACCCTCAGCAGCCCGCGGATCGACTCGTCGTCGGTGTCCAGCGCCACCGACGGCACGCCGGTCGCCGCGGACGCCAGCCCGGTGAGCACCCGCCCCGGGCCGACCTCGACGAACAGGTCCACGTCCTTGGCGGCGATCTCCACCGCCTGGACGAACCGGACCGGTTCGGTGATCTGCCGCCGCAGCAGCGCCACGACGTCGGTGTCGGCCGGCAGCTCCCGCTCGGTCACGGTCGAGACGACGCGCCGTTCGACCGGGCGGAAGGTCTCCCCGGTCAGGGCGGCGCCCAGGGCGTCGGCCGCGGGGGCCACCAGCGGCGAGTGGAAGGCGTGCGAGACCGCGAGCCGGGTCCACCGCAGGCCCGCGTTCCCGGCCCGGCGGCCCATGGCCTCGATCGCGTCGACCGGTCCGGCCACCACCGTCTGGGCGGGGCCGTTGTACCCGGCGATCACGACGGGCAGGTCCGCGGCCAGGGCCGTCACCGTGTCCGGTGCCGCGGCGATGCCGGCCATCGCGCCGGGGGTGCTGTGCTCGGTCATCAGCCGGCCGCGCAGGGCGGCCGTGCGCAGCAGGGTGTCCTCGTCCATCGCCCCGGCCCAGTGCAGGGCGGAGATCTCCCCGAGGCTGTGCCCGACGCCGACGGTGGCGTCGATGCCCAGCAGCGACAGGGCCCGCAGCCCGGCCGTCGAGCCGGTGACGATCCGGGGCTGGGCGACCGCGGTCGCCACGGTGTCGCCGCCACCGGGCAGGGCCGCCTTGGCGTAGACCTCCTCGACCTCGGCGAAGCGGCGCCGCAGGGCCCCGCCGCCGGTGCCGCGGCCCGACCCCTGGCCGGGAAAGAGGTAGCCGACCCGGCCCACGCCGGAGGTCCTGCCGAGGAACGCCCGGCCGTCCGGCGCGAACAGGGTGCTCTCGCCCGCCTCCAGCGCGGTGAGCACCTTCGTCAGCTGGGCCTCGGCGTCGTCGGGGGAGGTGGCGACCACGGCCGCCCGCCAGGGCAGGTCGCGCAGGTCCCGCTGGAGGCCGACGGCCAGGTCGGCCAGCTCGGCGTAGGACAGCTTCGGCACGAAACCGGCCAGCCGCGTCAGCCGGTCGCGCAGCTCCCCGGGGGTGGCCGCGTCGACCAGCAGCAGCTCGGTGTCCTGCACCGACGCCGCCAGCTCCCTGGTGCGGGCGGACAGGACGGCGCGGCGACGCGGACCGGCCTTGTCCAGGACGATGTGGGTGTTGATGCCGCCGAAGCCCATCGCGGTGACACCGGCCCGCACCGGGGCGCCCTCGGGCCACGGCTCGGCCTTGCGCAGCACGCGCAGCGCGGGCTCCTCGGTCAGCAGGGGGTGGGGCTCGACGCAGCCGGTGGCGGGGGGCAGCACCTCCTCGTGCACGGCCATCACGGCCTTGATCAGGCCCGCCACCCCGGCCGCGGCCTTGGTGTGCCCGATCATCCCCTTGATGGAGCCGATCACCGGGGGCCGGGCGGGGCCGTCACCGGACCGGCTCTCCCGGACCGCCTCCGACAGCGCGGTGAGCTCGTTGGCGTCGCCGACCGGGGTACCGGTGCCGTGGCCCTCGAACAGCTCCACGGTGCCGATGCCGAAGCCGGCCTTGTCGTAGGCACGGCGCAGCGCGCGCCGGTAGCCCTCGGCCTCGGGCCGGGTGATGCCGCCCTTGCCGTCGGAGGAGATGCCCCAGCCGGCGATGGAGGCGTAGACCCGCCGGTCGGCGGCGTCGGCCTCGCGCATCAGCACGAGCATCCCGCAGCCCTCGCCCGGCCAGAAGCCGTTGGAGCCGCGGTCGTAGACCCGCATCTCCCCCTTGGCCAGGGCGCCGGTCTTGGCGAACCCGATGATCTCGAAGGGGTCGATGGACAGGTCGACCCCTCCGGCGACGGCGACGTCCAGCTCGCCGTCGGCCAGCATCCGGCACGCGGTGGACACCGACAGCAGCGACGACGAGCACGCCCCGTCGACGATGAACCCGCCGCCGCCCAGGTCGAAGTGGTTGCAGATGCGCCCGGCGATGGTGTTGGCCAGCCCGCCGGCGAGGGTGTCCTCGTCCACCGGCGGGAAGGGCCGCTTGTAGGCCTCCTCCACGTCCGCGAGGAAGGCCGCCGTGCGCTCGTCCTCCCAGCCGGCCTCGCGCAGGGCGGCGCCGACGACGCGCCGCACGTACGGCCAGCGCAGCCGCATGAGGTTGGCCCGGGTGAACTCGCCGGTGAGGGTGTTGCCCACGACCACGCCGGTCCGCTCCCTGGGCAGGCCCTCCCCGCCGGTGAACCCGGCGTCGGTGAGGGCCTGCGCGGCCATGTCCAGCGCCAGCCAGTGCGTCAGGTCGGTCGAGCGGTACGTGCTCCCCGGGATCTTGTACGCGACCCGGTCGAACTCGTAGCCCTCGATGACCGCGGCGTGGCGGGCGTAGGTCCGGTCGGGGGTGGACGGGGCGGCGTCCCAGTAGTCGTCGAGCCGCATGCGCTCGTCGGGCAACCGGCGGAAGGCACGCCGGCCCGCCAGCGCGTTCTCCCACAGCTGCCTGGGCGAGGTGGCGTCCGGGTACCGGCACGCCATTCCAACGACCGCTATCCGCGTCATGCTGACACGACCTCCCGGTGACCGTTCACCGAACCCCGTCCGCCGGTGCCGCCGTCGGCCGCGGGGACCACGGTCCCGGGGGCGGGCAGGCGGTCGCCCAGGCCGAGGCCCTCCATCGCGCGCCGCTCACCGGCCCGCTCGACGAAGTGCAGCGACCACAGGAACAGGCCGCGGATCAGGCAGACGGCCGCGGTGGCGAAGAACAGTCCGTAGGCGATGCCCGCGCCGGTGACGGCTCCGTACAGCACCGCGACGCCGAGGCCGAAGGCGACCTGGGAGTGCGGCCTGGACGGCGTCGTGCCCGGGTCGGTGATCATGTAGTTGGTGAAGAGGATGAACGCCACGCCGGTCATGGTGGCCAGCGTCCCGGTGATGGAGTTGTCGAGGACAACGCCGCGCACGACCGCCTGCAGCACGAAGCCGCCCAGCCATCCGGCGATCAGCCACATCCGGCCGGTGAGCTTGGCGTTGAGCAGAGTGCCGGTGGTGATGATGATCAGCGGAACCAGCCAGTCGACCGGGCCGGAGACGTTCTCGGTGAAGTGGTACGGCGGGGCGATGCTGACCCAGGGGAACAGCAGCAGCAGCACGGCGATGCCGAAGTTGGACGGGTTCATGAAGTGCCGCAGCCGGCCCTTGACCGGGGCGCGCAGCACCCACTTGGCGCCGACCGCCACGACCACGCCGAACATCATCGTGAGGATCTGGTCGTTGACGTAGATCAGCATGTTCATGGCGATGGAGGTGATGTGGGCCGGGTAGAGGAACTCCATCAGGCCCTTGAACCCGCCGCCCCGGTAGCGCGGCGCCCGCCCCTCGCCGCGCGCGCCGATGTACTCCAGGCCGATCTCCACGGCGTACCCGGTGGCGAGGGCGACGAAGGGCCAGGTCCAGGGCTGCTCGAAGCCGAGCAGCGTGTAGCCGAAGATGTTGAAGATCGTGATCGAGATCGCGAACCTGCGCAGCGCGGTGGTGACCTTGGGGTCGTGCCGCGGCGGCGCGCTGGGACTCGTCGGGGACATGTTCACCTCTCCCTTGCCTGCTCGCCGAGCCGCAGGGAGTGCCACCCGGGGCTCAGCCGGAGAACCTGCTCGCGCACCTGGCCGCTCCGGTCGCGCCAGCACAGGTGCACCTGGACCGGCCCGGTGACGTTCTCGCCCAGGCCGATGTGGACGTCGTGGCTGCGCTTGCCGGAGTGACCGCTGCCGCCGTCGACCCGGCCGAGGAGCTTTCGGCCGTCCTGCGTGGTCACGGTCACCTGCGCGCCGACCACCGGGGAGCCCGGTGCCTGCTCGGGCCCGTCGTGGGTCAGCCGGAGGCCCAGGAAGGCGCCGGGGGACGGGCTCTGGTTGTGGTAGAAGACGGGCGCGTCCCACTGCCGGGCGACGGCGAGGTCGAGCCGGCCGTCACCGTCGGCGTCGCCCACGGCGATGCCGCGGGTGGGCACCGGGACGGCGAGGCCCAGGCTCTCGGACAGGTTGGCGTAGCGGCCGTTCTCGCCCTTGGCGAAGAAGGCCAGCCGCTGGCTGCCGGCGATGTCGTCGCCCTCGCGGACGTTGGGCCACGAGCGCGGGTTCTCCACGACGCCGTCGTTGGCCGCGGCGAGCTCCTGCAGCTGCGGCCAGCGGTTGACCTCGCCCTTGACGAACCCGTTCGTCTGGGCGATCTCCAGCGCGCCGTCGTTGTCGAAGTCGGCCGTCTTGACGTCCCAGGCCCAGCCGGACCAGGCGGTGCCGGCCTCGGTGCTGTGGTCCTTCCAGGGTGCCTCGCCGCGGGACAGCGCCGTGCGCAGCTCGTCGGTGGTGCGGGCCGTGGACAGGAAGTGGAAGTTGCTCTCCTGGATGCCGAACGGCGTGGTGATGTTGCTGACGAACATGTCGTACACGCCGTCGCCGTTCAGGTCGCCGAAGTCGATGCCCATGCCCTTGAAGGAGTCGGCGCCGACCCGCTTGGACTTGGGCACCGTGCCGTCGCGGGGGGTGCGCACCGGGGCGAAGACGATCTTCCCGGCGCTGGAGCGGTTGTGCAGCAGCGCGTCGGGCCCGTGGTCCTGGGCGATGTACAGCTCGGGACGCATGTCGCCGTCGAGGTCGCCCGCGGTGGAGGCCAGCACCCAGCCGCCGGAGATCTCGTCCGGCAGGACGTCGTCGAGCACCTGGTAGGCGGGAGCGCCGCCGGGGCCCGCGGCCGACCGGCGCAGGATGTAGTCCTTGCCGCCGTTGGAGGCGTTGGACAGCGAGCGGTTCATCACCCCGCCGTCCTTGGTCTCGTCCAGGACCGGGCCGTGCGGGAAGTAGTTGCCGACGTAGACGTCCTCGTGGCCGTCGCCGTCGAAGTCGGCGATCGCGACGGCGTTGGAGTTCCACTGCGGTCCGGTGTAGCGGCCCGCGGTGGAGTTGGCGCCGGGGACGGCCTCGACCGGCCGGTAGGCGTCCTTGGCGAGTTTCACCCCCTCGCCCTGCGCGGCCTCGGCCAGGAAGATCACCGGGGTGCGGCCCCAGTAGTAGACGAACAGGTCGGTGCGGCCGTCCTCGTTGAAGTCGCCGGGGGCGCAGCCCATCGGGGCGATGACGTCGTTCATCGGCAGCGGGGCGGCGTCCAGCGCGAAGGGCGCGTACCGCTCGGCTCCCCGTCCGGGGGCCGGCGTCACCACGACCTGGTCGATGCGCGGGTCGGTGACGCACAGGTCGTTGGACAGGCCGTCACCGTCGAGGTCGTTCATGGCGATCCCCGCACCCACCGAGGAGATCCAGGCGTTGATGTCCTTGTAGGCCTTGTTGACCTTGCGGATCGTCTTCTGCGGGAACCCTCCGGGCATGGAGATCGACATGGGCGTGAAGCCGTACCTGCCGCTCATGGCCGAGGTCTCGGCCGAGGACGGCTCGGGCTGGCGGGCCAGGACGAACATGGTCGCCGCGAGCACGACGGCGACGACGCTGGCCGCGTACCTGCGGAGCAGGCCGGTTGTCGCGGACACGTGTTAGCACCTCCCTGCGGACAGGAACTGGGCGGCGACGCGCTGCCGCCAGACTTCGTAGGCGGGCGTCTCCCCCTCGGGGGCGGGCCCGTCGGGCCGGACGTCGCGGCTGACCTGCGCGGCCTGTTCCGGCGTCATGCCGCAGAAGACCTCGGTCGCGACCCCGGTGTGCGGTACGACGAGGCCGGCGCGGACGCGGGCCTCGGCCGCGAACACGCAGGCCTGCGCGACCTGGGGGCGGTGGGTCCCGGACCGCCGCAGGAACTCGGCGAGCTCCTCCTCGCCGGCGCCGCCGGCGTAGGTGGCGGCCAGCCCGGCGCCGCTGTACAGGTCGGCGTGGCGGGCCTCGGGGAACCGGTCGATCATGTCGGCGACGACCTTCGCGTCGGCGCCGCCGACGAACCACATGGCCCGCCCGATGCCCTGGTCGATGGCACGGGGCACGTACCATCCGGGGCCGCCGGACGGCCAGGGGAAGCGGTCGGGCCGGTACTGCTCGTGCACGTACCTGCGGGTGTGGAAGTAGGCCTGGTGGAAGCCGTAGCCGTCCAGGACGAGCCACTGCAGCAGGGGGTCGAACGCGCCGATCCTGGACCAGCGGAACCGGGGCAGCCGGGCCATGGCCCATCCGGCCCCGACGTAGGCCATGTAGACGTGGTCACGGCCAGGGCCTTCCACGAACCGGGCGAACCGGCCGCCGCGCCCGACCGACAGGCCGTCCATGACGGCCATGGCCATCGCGGCGCCCTCGTAGGCGAAGCCGCGGAAGCGGACCGGCACCCCCTCCAGGTCCCTCTCCGCCTCGGCGGGCGTGCGGGCCTCGGCCGCGTGCGCGTAACCGGCCAGGAATGTACGGCCGATCGTCTCCAGCAATTCCTGGGCGTCGGCGTTCTTCCGGTGAAATCCCCGGACTTCGAGTGATGCGGCGGAGGCGTTCGGGGTGATTACCTTTCGCCTCAACGCGCGCCATGAACCGGCCAATGTTCTCCCCGACCCTTCATGTCGCATTGGGTGATCCAACGGGAATGTACGTGTTTATGGGGATATTCCGTCTACTTCGAATGTGCTGACCGGAGAAACCGCATAAAAGGCGCACGAACCACGACGTCTATGAATGGCATCGGCGCCGGCACGCCCGCGCCTCGGCGCGGACGCCGCCCCATACTTCGGCGCGAATTCGGCCCACATCGGACGCCGACACGCGCTCCGGTACGGACCCGGCGCGGGCCGGACGCGGGTACGGTGCGGGACGGGGCTCAGCGCGGGGTGCGGGCGGTGTCCCGGAAGTGGGCGTGCACGCGACGGCGCCACAGCTCGTAGGGGACCTCCCGGCCCGCCACGGCCGCCGTCCCGTACTCGGCCACCCCCGCGTCGGCGAGCGCGGCGGCCGACTCGACCGACAGGTCCGCCAGCACCGCCGCGGCCGTCTCGGTGTGCGCGGGCACCGGCCCCGCGTGGTGGCGGGCCTTGACCGCGAACACCGCACCCTGGGCGAGCTCCGGCCGGTACTCCCCGGCCGCGTGGCGCAGCGCCGCCAGCCCCTCGGCGTCGCAGCCCCCGGCGAAGGCCGCCGCCAGCCCGGCGCCGCTCCACAGGTCGGCCCGGCGGTGGGAGGCGAACCGCTCCACCGCCGAGGCGACGGCGTCCGGCCGTGCCCCGTGCACGAACCACAGCGCGCGGCCGATCCCCTGGTCGACGGCCCGGGGGAAGTACTCCGGCGCCCCGGCCCACGGGTACGGCTCGGGCACCCGCTGCTCGCCGATCCAGCGCCGCGTGTCGAAGTAGGCCCGGTCGAACCCGTAGCCGTCGACCGCCAGCCAGGTCATCGTCGGGTGGTACGGCGAGCCGTCGATGTCGGGGACCACCTTGCTCCACAGCGGCCGGGGAAGCCTGGCCATGGCGAAGCCGATCCCGATGTAGGCCAGGAAGAGGTGCGGCGCTCCCGCCCCGAGCAGCAGGTCCCGGGTGCGGGTCCCGCGCCCGGGCCCCATGGCGTCCAGGACGGTGAAGGCCATCGTCACCCCCTCGTACGCGAAACCGCGCAGTTCCGGGTCGACGAGGTCCACCCGGCGCTCGACCTCCCACGGTTCGCGGCAGTCGATGCCCCACTCGAATCCGCAGACGACGCTCTGCGGGATCATCTCCAGCCGCCGCGTGGTCTCCGAGGGGGTGACGGGGAAACCGCGCCTTTCGAAGGTCACGTCGCGCAGCGAGGGGGTCAGCAGGAGCCTGCGCAGGGATCCGAGAACGGTCGGCATCATGCCTCCTTCACAACCGGACGGCCCGCCACCGGACGGATCGCCGATGGCGACCCAGCGATCGTCGTCCGCCGGGCCGCCGGCGCGCATCTCGCAGACTGCGCGGGTCACGCCCCGCGCCGGGCCCGCACGAAGGGGTGGGCGAGGAGGCCGAGACCGGCCGCCAGCAGCAGCGCGGTGAACACCCACTCGCGCGAGCCGCCGGGGCCGTACACCCGGTACGGCCGTCCCACGTCGACGGCCGCGGTCACCTGCCCGGGACGCAGCGACTCCCGGTCGCTGCCGTACAGCGCGACCCCCCGCCGGTGGATCGTGCCGTCACCGGAGCGGAACTCCCCCGTCCACGTGCACGACTCGTGCCCGGGGTGCCGCACGCAGGTCACCTCCCGGGCCGTGAAGTGGCCCGCGACGCCGTCGGCCCGCGCGGCCCGCAGGGCGGGGCCGATACCGGGCACCGTCAGGTAGAGCAGGAACACCCCGACCAGCGCCGTGAGCACGCCGAAGGCCGAGAGGCGCCCGCTCCCGGACGCCGGCGGGCGCACCTGGCCCGGCGCCGGGGGGCGTCCGCGGGTCGCGGTGCTCATCACCCGGCCTGTACCGCGCAGGCGCACCGCATCAGGGAGCGCTCGGCGGGACGGGGCCTACGGTGCATGATCATCGCGACCACCATGGGCGCGAAGACCACCGCGTTGTAGAACAGGTGGAGCTCCATGCGGGGGAAGGCGAGCTGGAGGATGCTGACCGGGGTGGGACGGCCCAGCAGGTGGGCGCCGGTCAGCGCCTGCAGGAGCAGCAGCAGGTGCTCGAAGTGGTGCCAGACCTGGATGCCGAGCGCCACGTTCCACCACGTGCGGGCCCTGCCGGTGAAGCCCGTCCGCAGCAGGAGGAAACCGGCCAGCATCAGCAGCGCGTAGCCGTAGTGCATCCACTCCGAGGTGACCAGCCAGGGGAACGGCACCCCGAGCACCCCGCGGGCCTCGGGGAGCGGCCAGCCCAGCACGTACACCTGGACCGCCTGGGCGAGGTGCTCGGCCCAGTGGGCCACGACCACCACCATGAACGCGCCCAGCGCCACCCTGTGGTACTCGGCGTTGAGACTCGCGAGCCGTCCTGCGGGACGGTTCACGAGAACCGAGTGAGACGTCATGCGTCGACCTCCGTCCGTGTCGCGCCGGGCGGCCCGTCCGATCCGCGGGCCGCGGCGCCTCGCCGATCCATCGCCTGGGATTGTGGGCCGCCCCGTACGGGCCGACAACTTCCCGCGTGCCGAACCCGGGCCGCCTCCCGCGGCTGAGCATGCGCCGAGATGCCCGGCCCGCGCGGGACGGCCGATGCTGGGGACGCCCGGGACGCCGCAGGCAACCGAGGAAGGAGTGCCCCCGATGACCGTCTCCGAGGTCGATCTCGCACCTGCCGCCCGTCCGGCCGGACCCGGCGTACGGCCGGACGAGCCCGCCGCGCGGCCCCCCGGGAGACCGGCGAACGGAAGACCCGCCACCGGGACACCGGCCGGCCGCACCCCGGACGACGGGACGGTGGGCCACGGGACGGTGGGCGACGGGACCCCGCAGAACGGCGTACCGGTCAACGGGACGGCGGGCGACGGGACGGTGACGAACGGGCAGCGCTCCGGGCGGGTGAGCGCGGACGGCGCGGCCACGGACCCGCTCCCCCGCTCGATGCCGCTGCTCCGCCGGCGGCACCGGGAACTGCGCGACGGCATCGTCGCCGGCCGGGGCGAGGCCGTCGCGCGGCAGCACCGCCTCGGCAAGCGGACCGCCCGCGAGCGGCTCGGCCTGCTGCTGGACGAGGGATCCTTCACCGAGATCGAGATGTACCGCCGCCGCCGGGGGCAGGACCCGGCCGGGCGTGACGACCGGCCGTACACCGACGGGGTGGTGGCGGGGTCCGGCACGGTGGACGGCCGCAGGGTGTTCGTCTACGCCCAGGACTTCACGGTCTTCGGCGGATCGCTCGGCGAGGCGCACGCCGCGAAGATCCACAAGGTGATGGACCTGGCGCTGGCCACCGGGTCACCGCTCATCGCGCTGAACGACAGCGGCGGCGCCCGCATCCAGGAGGGCGTGACGGCCCTCGACGGCTACGGGGGCATCTTCCGCCGCAACGTCGCCGCCTCCGGCGTGATCCCCCAGATCAGCGTCGTGCTGGGCCCGTGCGCGGGCGGCGCCGCCTACTCCCCCGCGCTGACCGACTTCACCTTCATGGTGCGCGACACCGCGCAGATGTACCTGACCGGCCCGGACGTCGTCGCCGCGGTCAGCGGCCGGCGCGTCACCCACGCCGAGCTCGGCGGCGCCGAGGTGCACGGCGGCAGCTCGGGAGTGGCCACGTTCGTCCACGACGACGAGGAGAGCTGCTTCGACGACCTGCGGTACCTGCTGTCGCTGCTGCCCTCCAACAACCTGGACCTCCCGCCGGCCGGGCCGTCCCGCGGCGCCACCGAGGACCTGCGGCCCCGCCTGGCCGAGATCGTCCCGGTGGAGCCGAACAGGCCGTACGACATGGGGGAGGTCATCGCGGAGCTGGTGGACGACGGCGAGTACCTGGAGATCGGCGAGGGCTGGGCGAAGAACGTCGTCTGTGCCCTGGCGCGCCTCGACGGCCGGGTGGTCGGCCTGGTCGGCAACCAGCCCCGGACGCTCGCCGGCGCGCTCGACTCCGCCGCCTCGCAGAAGGCCGCTCGGTTCGTCCGGTTCTGCGATGCCTTCGGGATCCCGCTGGTGACCCTCGTCGACGTGCCCGGCTTCCTGCCCGGCGTCGACCAGGAGCACTCCGGGATCATCCGTCACGGCGCCAAGCTGCTGTACGCCTACTGCGAGGCCACCGTGCCGCGCATCCAGGTGATCCTGCGCAAGGCGTACGGCGGCGCCTACATCGTGATGGACTCGCGTTCCATCGGCACCGACGTCTCCCTGGCCTGGCCGACCAACGAGATAGCGGTCATGGGCGCCGAAGGCGCGGTGAACGTGATCCACCGCAGGGAACTGGCCGCCGCCGAGGACCCGGTGGCGCTGCGCGCCGAGCTGGTGCGCGAGTACACCGAGCGGCTCGTCCACCCGCACTACGCCGCCGAGCGAGGGCTGGTCGACGACGTCATCGACCCCGTGGAGACCCGGGCCGTGGTCGCCCGGTGGCTGGCCGCCCTGGAGGACAAGCGCGCGGCCCAGCCGCAACGCAAGCACGGCAACATCCCCCTTTGATCCGCACCGGACCACCGGTGCCCCCGCCCTCGCCCTGCCCTCGCCCCGCTCGCGTCCGGCCCGGGTGCCCCGCGGCCCGCACCCGGGCCGGGTCCCCACGGCCGGGCCCGTCCCGCCCTGTCCGAGAACCGCTTCGAAGGGAGCACGACCGTGTCGACCACCTTCCCCACGTCCACCACGTCCCCCACGTCCAGACCACCCGGGCAGTCCGGGCAGTCCGCCACGCCGGAGCCGTCCGCCCCGCTCCCCGCCGGGCCCGCCGTCCGGCGCCCGTGGAAGGTGGTCCTGCTCAGCGCGCTGGCCGGGTTCCTGCTCACCGTCGTCTGGTCGGCCGAGTTCGTCGACCACGCGATCGGCGGGACCGTCGCCGACGCCGTCCTCGGCCGCGACGCCGACGCCACCCCGATCACGGGCCTGCTGTCCGGGATCGCGTTCGCGTTCGCCACCGGCCTGGCCGGTACGTTCACCGCCTGCAACATCGCCGCCCTGGGAGCGGTCGCGCCGCTGCTGGGCGCCGGGCGCCCGCTGAAGGCCCGGCTGCTCGGGACGCTGCGCCCGCTGGGCTGGCTGGCGGCCGGCATGCTGACCGTCTCGGGGATCTACGGGATCGTGGCCGCCCTGGCCGGTACCGGCATGCCGCAGTTCCTCACCACCCCCTCGGGCCCGGGGATGTCCCCCCGGCTGGTCCAGGCGATGGTGGTCTTCGGCGTGATCGGCCTGATCCTGCTCTACCAGGGGCTGGCCGCGCTGGGCCTCGTCCGGGACCCGCTGGAGCGGATCTCGCGCCGCTTCCCCCACGCCCGCATGGTCGTCATGGGCGCGCTGATCGGGGCGTTCCTCGTCGGCCGGCCGTTCGGCCTGTTCCGGCAGCTGTTCCGCGACACCGCCGAGAGACACGACCCGCTGTACGGGGCGCTGGCCTTCATGCTCCAGTCGGTCGGCAACATCGTGGTCGTGGCGGTGCTCTTCCTGATCCTGGCGCTCGGCACGGGCGGGCGCGCGCACCGCTGGCTGACCGCCCGGCCCGGCCGGATCGCGGTGGTCACCGGGGCGGCGTTCATCGTGGCGGGCGTCTTCACCCTGCTGTACTGGGACGTGCGGATCCTGGCCCGCCGGGAGATCATCCCCTGGTACCCGATGGCCCCCTGGGCGTGACGGGCGGCCTCACCCGCTTCCCGTCCTCGGCCTGTACGGCCCGCGGCTCCGTCCGGCCCTCGGTGAGGGTGCCGGACGGAGCCGCACGACGCTCCCGGGAGGGTCAGTCGATGACCAGGCGCCGGGGCGTCCGGGGGGTGGGCCCGTCGCAGTCGGCGTTGTAGTCGTCGAGCGCCCGCTGCGCCTCCTCGGTGGCGCGGACGAAGCGGGCGGCCGGGTCGGCGTCCCCGGTGAGCACGTCCTCCATGGCCCCGGTCAGGGCGGTGTGGATCGCGGCGACGTCACCGACCAGCGGGCCCAGCGCCGCCGGCGAGCAGTCCGACGCCCGCAGCTGCTCGACCGCCACGCGCTGGTGCGGGTGCTCGTCGAACCAGCCCTCCTTCTCCAGCAAATCGGCCGAGGCGCCGGTGACCGGGACGAAGCCGGTGGCCCGGTGCCAGGCCGCGGCGTTGGCGGGAGAGGCGAGGTACTGCATGAACGCGAGAGCCCCGTCCCGCCTGGCCTCGTCGAGGCCGTCGGCCAGCCACAGGGAGTCGCCCGAGACCGCGCTGCCCACGTACGGGACGTCCCCGTTGTACGGCATGCGGCCCACCGCCACCTCGAACCCGGCCGCCGCACCGGCCCCGACGATCTCCTGGGCGGACTTGGAGGAGTCGAGGAGGAACGCGACCCGCCCGCCGGCGAACGCCTGGAAGGTGCCCATCCAGTCGGCGACGGCCCCGGTGTGCAGGTAGTACCCCCGCGCGTGCATGCTCCGCCACCACTCCACCCAGGCCAGCATCTCCTTGGAGGCGAGGTCGACGGTCCGTGCCCGCCCGGAGCGGCCGTTGTCGTTGTCGGCCAGCGGGCCGCCCTGCGCCGCGAGCGCCTGCTGGAACAGCCAGCCGTGGTCGGCCCAGGTGACGGCCGGGCCCCCGCGCAGCCGGGCGACCGCCGCGCACGCCTCCTCGACCTCCTCCCAGGTCCGCGGGATCCCGGTCACGCCGGCCTCGGCCAGCAGCGTGCGGTTGGCGTAGAGCAGGAACGTCGTGGCGCTCACCGGCATGGACAGCAGCTCCCCGCCCCGCGAGTGGTGGGCGCGGACGGCGGGGATCAGGTCGTCGACCACGACCGGCTCGCCGAGGATCTCGGTGCGCCCGCCGATGGCCCGGCCCACGGGCGTGAACAGCGGCCGGCCGTCCGGGCCGAGCGTGTCCAGGGCCGTGCGGCCAGCGCTCGCGTAGTAGCCGGCGACGTCCGGCGGGGTGCCGTCCTCGACGGCCCTGGCGACCTCCTGGGCCATCGCCGGGAACGGCACCTCGCGGATGACGACGCGGTACTCCGGGTGCGCCACGCCGAACTCCTCCGCCCTCCTGCGCACGGGTGCCAGGAAGTCCTCACCGTCGTAGGTGGGGAACGGGTAGTCGGCGAGCCAGACGTTGATCTCGATTGTGTCCGCCGATGCGCGGGACTCGGCCATGGGTCCTCCATTCGAACGGCCGCGGTCATGTGCGGGCCCGGGCCGTCCGTGGTGCCGGGCCCCGCCGATCCAGGCCACACCGGCGCGCGCCGTCGTTCAACTTCCCCGTTGCCGTGCCGCCGCGCCGCCCGGCCACCGGCACGTCAGGAGATGCGGCACGCCCGCGCCCGGTGTGACGATGCCTTCGCCGAGGTCTCGCCATCCCCTGTCATCGGCGTTCACCTCTGTGTGCCCTTTATCCCTGCGTCATCGGAGGCGACAGCGATGAGCGATCATATCGGAAACCGCGCGGTGGTGCTCGGCGGAGGAATGGCGGGGCTACTGGCCGCGCGCGTGCTCTCCGAGGCGTACACCGACGTGCTCGTGGTGGACCGCGACACCCTGACGGGGGTCACGGGCCCGCGCCGCGGCGTCCCCCAGGGGCGGCACGCCCACGCGTTGCTCGCGCGCGGCCAGCAGATCCTGGAGGAGCTCTTCCCCGGGCTGGGCGACGAGTTCGCGGCGGCCGGGGTGCCCGCCGGCGACCTCGCGGGCGACCTGCGCTGGTACTTCAACGGCCGCCGGCTCCGTCCGGCCCGCAGCGGCCTGATGAGCGTCTCGGCCACCCGCCCCGTGCTGGAGGCCCGCGTCCGCGCCCGGGTGGCCGCCCTGCCCAACGTCGCCTTCCTGGAGCGGCACGCCGTGCTCTCCCTGAGCAGCACCGCGGACGGGGGGCGGATCACCGGCGTGCGCGTGGCCGCCGAGGACGAGACCGGTCCGGGACGGGTGCTGGAGGCCGACCT
Source organism: Streptosporangium longisporum (assembly GCF_039534895.1). Lineage (NCBI taxonomy): Bacteria > Bacillati > Actinomycetota > Actinomycetes > Streptosporangiales > Streptosporangiaceae > Streptosporangium > Streptosporangium longisporum. The sequence continues at coordinate 47,570 of NZ_BAAAWD010000026.1, forward strand.
GGTGGTGGACGCCACCGGACGGGGCTCACGGACCCCGGTCTGGCTGGAGGAGCTCGGCTACGACCGCCCCGGCGAGGAGCGCGTCAAGGTCGGCCTGGCCTACACGACCCGCCACTACCGCCTCTCGTCCGACCCGTACGGCGACGACCTGTCCATCAACCCCGTCGCCTCGCCGGCGAACCCGCGCGGCGCGTTCTTCCCCCGGTTGCACGACGGCAGCTCCCAGCTCTCGCTCACCGGCATCCTGGGCGACCACCCGCCGACCGACCCGGACGGCTTCCTGGACTTCGTCCGGTCGCTGTCGGCGCCCGAGATCTACGAGGCGGTCCGGGACGCCGAACCGCTCGACGACCCGGTGACCTTCCGCTTCCCGGCGAGCGTGCGCCGCCGCTACGAGCGGCTGCGCCGCTTCCCCGAGGGCCTGCTGGTGATGGGCGACGGGGTGTGCAGCTTCAACCCGGTGTACGGCCAGGGCATGACCGTGGCGGCACTGGAGGCGATGGTCCTGCGCGAGCACCTGCGCCTCGGCGTGCCGCCGCGTCCGCAGCGGTTCTTCCGCGACATCTCCCCCGTCATCGACGTGCCCTGGGAGATCTCGGCGGGCGGGGACCTCGCCTTCCCCGGGGTGGAGGGCCCGCGGAGCCTCAAGACCCGGCTGGGCAACGTCTACATGAGCCGCCTGCACGCCGCGGCCGCCCGCGACGGGGACGTCACGGAGGCGTTCTTCCGGGTGGCCGGCCTGGTCGACCCCCCGCAGAGGCTCTTCCGCCCCGGGCTGGTGCTCCGGGTGCTGCGCAACTCGCGGGACCGCACCGCGGAAGACCGGACGGCGGTGGGCCGCACGACAGCGGACCGTGCGGTAGCGGACCGTGCGGCGGTGAGCCGTACGACGGGGACCGGCGGTGCCGGTGGAGTCGGCGGCACCGCCGAGACCGTCGGAGCCGTCGATGCCGGTAGCGCCTCCGGGACCGGCGGTGCCCGCGACGGTGCCCGGACGGCGGACCGGATGGCCTCCTCGGGCGGCACCACGGGGTGACCACCCCGGTACACGGGTCCGCCCGGCCGGAGCGATCCGGCCGGGCGGACCCGCCGCCGTCCGCGTGCCGCTCCCCCTGCCCCCACGACCGAGGACGCGCAGGAACGAGGACACGTACGAACAGGGACGCGCACGAACGAGGACGTGCACGCATCTTCCCTGTCCGCACGACCGAGGACACGAGCGAATTCCCCGGACGCGCACGAACGAGGGCACCGCCGGAGAATCTCCGGCGGTGCCCTGGAAGCGTGCGGGTGCGGTGCGGTCTACCCCGGACCTGAAAGGGTGCGGTGTCCTCGGACCTGGAAGCGTGCGGGTGTGGTGCGCCGGGGAAGCGCGGTCCGGCGCGGGTCAGGAGCCGACGAGAGAGGGCTCGGGACGGAAGGTGAAGATCTCCACGAAGCGGGTCATCAGGGCGGGGTCGCCGGTGATCCGGAGGGTTCCGTTCTCGATCGCCTCGGCCGGGTCGATCTCACCGGCCATGAGCGCCCGGAGCAGCGGGCCCGGCTCGACGACGAGGTCGGCACCGGGAAGGGCACCCTCGCCGACGCTGAGGACGCCGTCCTCGATGCGCGCGTGCAGCACCATCTCACCGAGGCGCAGCTCGTACCCGGCCGTGAGGCCGCGGGCCGCCTCGGGGTGGAACGTCGTCCGCAACGCCATGATCATCGAGTTCACCGTCACGACGTCCTCCGGCCGGGGCTCGCCGAGCGACCGGGCGCCCCACCGGCTGAGCTCGACGACGGCCCGCTCCAGCTGGCCGCCGTACTCGGTGAGCTCGTAGACGGGTGCGTCCGCGTCGTGGCCGTCCACCGGCTCCGAGGCCCGGCGCCGGACGACCCCGGCGTGTTCGAGCTCCCGCAGGCGGACGGTCAGGGTCTCGGCCGGCATCCGCGGCAGCCCCCGGCGCAGCTCCGGCAGGCTCTTGGGACCGGTGAAGAGGTCACGGACGATCAGCAGCCCCCAGCGCTCGCCGACCATCTCCAGCGCGCGGGAGAGCCCGCAGAACTGCCCGTAGGAACCCCGGGTCACGGTCTGGAGCTCGGACAGGACGCCCTCCAGGTCGACGACGGAACCGAGCGGGCCGATCTCCGCGAGCAGCGCGTCCGCGTCGTCCGGGACGGTGCCCGAGGCGGTACCCGGGGCAGTACCCGGGACGGTGCCCGCCCGCTCCCGGGACGGCCGCGTCGCCGTGAGCCGGAAGCGGTCTCCCGCGATCGTCACGCCCTCGGGGTCGACGACCATCCTCCATCTGGCCTCGTTCATGTCCCGCCCTCCACCCTTCCGTTCTCGCACCGATGCACATTTCCGCACGTTTGACTCGGTGATGCGTGGAACCGACCGGGCGGTGCCCTTCCCCAGGGCCGGACCGTCTCCCGGTCATTCTTTGGTCTTCGTTACGAGAGTGTCCGAAGAAACGTCCGTGCGGTTCTCGGGTTGCCGCTTCATCGTCATGGAGGTGCATTTCCCCGGCATCTCCTGGCTTGCCGAGCCGGAACCGCCGGGCGCGCGTTTCTTCTGGATTGCCGGAACGGTTTCCCGCGTTGACGTCCGGTCCGGGGGGCGTGCTGTAATGGTTCCGCGGCAACTGGCGCAATCATCATCGTGACGGCGGGGATCGTACCCGCGACATCAGGCGCCACGATTCCCGCGGCCGATTCCCCGCCCGTTGCGGGGAATCGGCCTGGGGAACCGGCGGGGCGCGAGCGGCGCACCGGCCCGCCGAAGGGCGCTCACAGGCGTTCCCGCCGTGAGACGCCCATCCGTGGAAGGAGGAACCTCCATGAGCGAGCGTCGGCCCGGTCCCTCCGGGCCCGTCCGGAACGGCTCCGCACGGAATCGGGCGGCACGGCCGTGGCACCGGTCTCCCGCGCACCGCACGCGCCGCGCGCACCGCGCGGGCCTCTCGTGAGCCGCCGGCCGGAGTTCGGGACCACGCCATGAGCCCCCTCACCCGCGAAGACCGTGACCACGCCGGATCCGTGACCGAACCCGTGCGGCACCGGCCGGTGATCCGCGAGCATCGCCGGAGCGGTCCGCGGACCGTGCCGGGCGAGACGCCCCCGGGCGGCCCGCGCGAACGGCCCGGCCCGGTGCCCTCCGCCCCACGACCCGACCCGGACAGAAGCGCCGCGTGGCCCGACCGGGAGGGGACCGCCGCGCGACCCGACCGGAACGGGACCACCGCGCGTCCCGACCCGGACACGACCACCGCGCGGACTCCGGACGAGAACAGGACCGCCAGGTGGACGTCCGCCTTCTCCGCCCTCGGCATGACCGCCGAGGCCGAGGAGGTCTACCGCTACTTCCTGCGGCACCCCGGCGAGGACGTCGACGCGGCCGGGCGGGCACTCCCCCTCGGCCCGGAGGCGGCCGAGGCGGCGGTCGCGACCCTGCGCGCGCTCTCGCTGCTCGACGTGTCCGACCGGCACCGGGTGGTGGCCACCGAGCCGCAGATCGGGATCGAGCGGCTGATCGAGGCACGCCTCGACGAGCTCAACGCGGAGATCCGCCGCGTCCTGGCGACGCGCGACTCCATCGCCTCCTTCTTCGAGGACCACCGGTGGGGCGAGGCCCCGGCGACCGCGCTCATCGAGCGGGTCGAGGGGCTGGAACGGGTCCGCCGCAAGCTGGACGACCTGTCCTTCTTCACCCACGAGGAGACCCTCTGCCTGCACCCGGGCGGACCGCTGTCGGACGCGGCCATCGAGACGGCGCGGACGCTGGACACCCGGTCGCTGCGGCGCGGCGTGACGGTGAAGTCGATCTACCACCCCCGGGCGCTCCGCCACCCGGCGATGGCCGCGTACGTGCGGGACGTCGTCGACCTGGGAGGGCTGGTCCACGTCACCCAGGAGCCCATGGACCGCATGGTGATCTTCGACCGGAGCGTGGCGGTCGTCCCCATGGACCCCCGGGAGAGCTCCCGGGGAGCGCTGCTGGTGCGCGAGCCCGGGCTGGTCTCCCGGCTGGCCACCCACTTCGACGGCCTCTGGCAGGCCAGCGAGCCTCCCCGCGACCTCGCCGGGCCGCGCCGGGAGCTCCCCGCCCTGTCGGACCTGGAGAGACGCGTGCTGTCCGCGCTCGCCACCGCCGACAAGGACGAGGTCGCGGCCCGCCAGATGGACGTGTCCGTCCGCACCTACCGCCGCTACGTCGCCGACCTCATGGCCCGCCTCGGCGCGACCAACCGCTTCCAGGCGGCGCTGCGGGCCAAGGAGCAGAACTGGATCTAGGCCCGGGACCGGCGCCCGGGTGCTCCCCGGGCGTCTGCCCGGCGACCTCGTCCAGGATCACGACCAGCTCGTCGGGCGCCGAGACCATGGGCCAGTGCCCGGTGTCGAGGGTCCGGAAGGTCCACGCGGGCTCGTCCCGCATGGCCTCGACGTCCGGGGAGAGGTTCTCGCCGAAGTGGTCCTGCAGGCACACGACGTAGGTGGCCCGCCGCTCGGACAGCGGACGCCGCAGGGTCACGGGCTCGGACACCGTACGCCCGGGATGCCCGACGAGGCGCCCGGCCAGCCGCCGGGCGTCCTGTTCGGACAGGTCCTGTCCCTCCGCGACCTCGGAGACGTCGGGAGGCGGCCAGCGGCCCCCGCCCTCCTCGATCAGGCTCAGCTCCCCGGCACGGATGCTCTCGGGGAAGGTGTGCAGGACCGACCGGCCGTCGTGCGGCAGGAACGCCTCCACGAACACGGTGTGGGCCACCAGCCCGGGTTCCCGCTCGGCGACCTGACCGGCGACGACGCCGCCGTAGCAGTGGGCCACCAGGACGACGTCACGCAGCCCCTCGTCCTTCAGGACGCGTATCACGTCGTCGACGTGGGTCGCCGGGCCGACGCCGGCGGGGTCGCCCTGCCCGGGGGCCAGCCCGGACAGGGTGACGGGGTGGACCCGGTGGCCGAGATCCCTCAGCGGGCCGGTGACCCGCTCCCAGATCCAGGCGCCCGCCCACAGGCCGGGAATCAGCACGAAGTCTCTCTTCACGGTGGTGATCACCTCCTGTCAGCGAACGGCATCGGTCATCGGGCCCCCGCTCCCACCGGGGCCGGGACGGCGGTCCGGTGCAGGTCGGTGGCGTCGGACTCCGACACCGTGATCACGTGATCACCCGGCAGGAGTGCCAGGGCGCCGACGTACCCGTCGCCGGGGTCAAGCGTATGGAGTTTCACCTCGGCTGGCGAGATCTCGAGCGGCCAGGTGATCAGCGCGGGCGGCTCCAGCGGCCCGCTGACGGTGATCCGTCCCGGGGGGACCCGCAGCCCGTGCCCGGTCGCCTTGAGCGCCGCCTCCTTGCGCACCCACAGCCGCGCGAACCCCGCCCTGCGGCCGTACGGCGGGAGCACCCGCAGCGCGGCCTGCTCGGCCGGCGACATGGACGCCCGCGTGACCGGGGCCGACTCGACCGGCTCCACGTCGACCCCGACGGGGGCGGCGGGGCAGACGGCGACGGCGACGCGGTCCCCGGCGTGGGTGACCGAGACGTGCAGCGGGTCGGCCGCCCCCTCCGCGCCGAGGATCCGGGGCCGTCCGTGCGGTCCGCCGCAGTCCGGGCAGCGGCGGTGGACGGGGACGGCGCCGGGGGTGACGCCGAGCTGGGCGGCCACCACGGTCCTCAGCAGCCAGCAGGCCGTGACGAAGCGGCGCCGGTCCTCCTCGCGGTGCAGCCGCGCGGCCCTGTCCGCCTCGGTCTCGCTGAGCACGGCGGCGAGTTCCCCGACCGGCTGCGGCCGGGGATCCGCCCACCAGACATGACATTCGGAACGCCGCAGAACCGGAATGCTCATTTCGTTCCCCAAGCCAGGTGATCGGAATACAGGATGTCGCATGGCACGATTTCCGGATGCCCGGCCGAGGGGTCTTCGAGAATCGCGGACACCTCGGCCCTGATCCGTTCGACGGTGAGATCACCGTCGGGTCGTGGTCAGTCCCACGTGGTGCCGTCACCGCCCGGCAGCGCCGGCGGAATGGTCACGTTCTCCATTTCCAGCTCCAGTTCTTGATCTGTGCTCCTCTTTCCCGCACAATTGATTCTGTGCATTACCCGGCGCGCGATCCATAAAGCGTGCCGTCAGCAAGTTGCCGGACGCTGGCATGATCATGTCAACGGGAGCGCCCGGCGCGACCGGACCGCCGTGCCGGGCCCCCGGGGACGGGAAGCGCCCCGCCCGTGACGGACACGGCGAACGCGACCGGCCCGGTGAACACAATCGGCACAGCGAGTGCGACCGGCACGGCGAGCACGGCCCGCACGGCGAGCACGGCCCGCACGGCGAGCACGGAACCCTCGGGGACCACCCCCGGCACCCCCGAAACCCCCGGGCCGGTGGGCGCGGGACCCAGTGTGTATCGGTGAAATCACCGGCCTCCCCGGGCCACGGAGTGCACCGGCACAGATCTATACAGAACGGCACAGAACTCCGTCACACACTCTTTCCAGTCCCGACATGCGGGCGTAACACTGGGGCATGCCCTCACCCTCCCCGGCCTCCCCGTCAGGGGCGTTGCACGGCCGTGACGCCGAGCAGGACGCGCTGCTGCGATTACTCGACGCCGCCCGCGACGGATCCGGGGGATCCGCGATTCTGCGGGGGGCGCGGGGAACGGGGAAGAGCGCGCTGCTGGACGTCGCGGCGGATCGCGCGAGCGGGGACGGGGACAGGGACGGGTTCGTCGTGCTCAGGGTGCGCGGCACCGAGGCCGAGGCGCGCCTGCCGTACGCCGGGCTGCACGGCCTGCTCCGCCCGATCGCCGACCGGCTGCCGAAGCTGCCCGCGTCCCAGGCCGAGGAGCTGGCGCGGGCGCTGGAGCTGGGCGCGGCCACCGACGGGCTGGTGCTGCCCGCGGCGGTGCTCAACCTGCTGACGGCCACCGGCGGGCCGGTGCTGGCCTGCGTCGACGACGTCCAGCATCTCGACGCACCCAGCCGGGAGGCGCTGTTCTTCGCGGCCCGGCGGCTGGCGGGGGAACCGGTCGTGCTGCTGTTCGGGGCCGACGACGACGTCACCGTCCCCGGCGACATACCGGTGTTCGAGCTCGGCGCCCTGGACGCCGGCGCGGCCGGGCGGGTGGTGGACGACCTGGTGCCGGGCCTGCCGGAGGACGTGCGGGCGTCCCTGCTGCGGACCGCCCGCGGCAACCCGCTCGCCCTGGGCGAGCTGGCCCGCTCGCTCGGCCCCGACCAGATCTCCGGTGCCGCCGCCCCGCCCGAGACGCTGCCCAGGAACGGCAGGCTCTGGCGCGCGTACGCCGACCGGCTGGCGCGGCTGCCCGCCGGGACCGCGGACGTGCTCCTGCTGCTCGCGGCCGACCCCGACCTGGAGACGGCCACGCTGGCCGCGGCGGCCGGGCCGGAGTGCGCGCTGACCGCGCTGGAGCCCGCCGAGTGCGCCGGTGTGGTCGTGCGCGTGCCCGGGCCCGCCGGTGACCGCTACGACTTCCGCGAGCCCGCGATGCGGGCGGTGGTCTACGCCCACGCCTCCCCGGCCCGGCGCCGCGCCGCGCACCGGCTGCTCGCGGACGTGCTCGGCCGGGACGACCAGCGGCTGCGGCGCGCCTGGCACCGGGCCGCCGCCCTGGACGGTCCCGCCGGGCCGCTGGCCGACGAGCTGGCCGCGGCCGCGACGGCGGCGGGCTCCCAGGGCGGTCACCCGCCCCCCTTCCTGGCGTTCGAGCGGGCGGCCGAGCTGACCGCGCACGGCGACGTCAGGGCCGCGCGCCTGGCCGCCGCGGCCCGCCGCGCCTGGCACGCCGGGCTCCCCGGGCGCGCCCGCTCGCTGCTCACCCGCCTGAACTCGCTGACGATCTCCGACGAGGTACGCGGCCAGGCCGAGCTGATCCGCGGCAACCTGGAGCTGCGCGGCGGGAAGACCGGCAGCGCCGGGGACGACTTCATGGCGGTGGCCGAGTCGCTGGCGGACAGGGACCGCGAGCAGGCCGTCCGGGTGCTGATCCGGGCGGGCGAGGCGAGCTACCTGGCCGGTGACAACACGCGCTACCTGGACATCGCGCGCCGCGCCGAGGCCATGCGCCGCCCGGACGACCCGGCGGCCGTGCAGCTGATGTTCGAGTACCTGGCCGGTACGGCGGCGACCTTCTGCGGCCGGCACCGGGCGGCGGCGGCCCCGCTCCGCCGGGTGCTGGAGCTGGCGCCCCTGGCGCGTACCCCATCGGTGCTGGTGTGGGCGGGGGTGGCCAGCATGCTGCTCGGTGACGACGTGCGGGCGGTGCGGCTGTGCAACCGGGCGGTGGAGACGGCCCGCGCCCGCGGGGCGCTCTCCACGGTCCCGCAGGTGCTGGACTTCATGATCCAGGCCGAGATCTGGACGGGACGTCACGCCTCCATCACCGCCAACGCGGTCGAGGGGCTGCGGCTCGCCCAGGAGTGCGGCCGGCCCAACAGCGCCGGTCAGCACCTGGGGTGGCTGGCCCTGACCGCGGCCGTGGAGGGGGACGAGGAGACGTGCGCGATCAGGGCCGCGGGCGCCATCGAGCTGGCGGGTGCGCACGGACTGGGGGCGACGGAGGCGCTGGGCAACTGGGCGCTGGCCCACGCCGACCTCGCGGCCGGGCGGTACGCCGACGCGGCCAAGCGGCTGCGGGCCACCACACCCCGGGGGCAGGGCACCAGGGGCCATCTCGTGATGCAGGTGCTGTCCACGCCCCAGTTCGTCGAGGCCGCCGTGCGCACCGGTGACCGGGAGGAGGCCCGGCAGGCGCTGCGGGTGCTGGACCGCTGGGCGGGCAGCACCCGCAGTCCCGACCGGCTCGCGGTGGTGACCCGCTGCCACGCGCTGCTGGCCGCCCCCGGCGACGCCGAGGAGCGCTACCGCGCCGCCCTCGAACTGCACCGCCAGGGCTTCTCCGAGTTCGAGACGGCCCGCACCCAGCTGCTCTTCGGCAGCGCGCTGCGCAGGAACCGCCGTCCCGGCGCGGCCAGGGAGCACCTGCACAGCGCACTGGAGACGTTCGAGCGGTCCGGTGCCCGCCGCTGGGCCGAGCAGGCGCGGGCCGAGCTGCGCGGGGCGGGCGAGGCCGTGCGGACGCACCGTCCGGGCGGGGTGGAGAAGCTGACCGTGCAGCAGTACCAGATCGCGCGGATCGTCGCCGACGGCGCCACCAACCGGGAGGTGGCGGCCCTGCTCTACCTGAGCCCGCGAACGGTCGAGCACCACCTGAGGAACATCTTCGCCAAGCTCGACATCCGCTCGCGGGTGGAGCTGGTCCGTCTCATGTCGTGATCTATCCCGAATTCGCCAGTATGCGCGAGGACGGGTGATTTCACCGATGCACTCCGGGCCTGACACGGAGAAAGTGACATCTGTCAGAAACCCGAGGGGTCACCCGGTGGCGCCAGGCCGTGATCACCGTCACCGGCGGGCCGAAGCGCGACGAACGGCCGTCGCTCCGATCGCCGTATCGCCGTGGTCTCCCCCACAGGAAACGGAGTACAGCAACGTGCAGTCGTACAGCACCACCCCCCAGGTCTCCGCGCCCAGGCGTTCGCGCCGGGCGACCGTGGCCGCCACGCTGACCCTCGCACTCGCTCTGCTCGGCACCGGCGGGACCCTCGCCCCCGCCGCACAGGCCGTCGCGGCTCCCGCCGCCCAGACCGCCGCCCTGGGCCCCTACGACCGGGGTCCCAACCCGACCAACGCCATCCTCGAGGCCGCCAGGGGACCGTTCACGATCGCCGAGACCACCGTCTCCTCCCTGCAGGTGACCGGCTTCGGCGGGGGGACGATCTACTACCCGACCAGCACGAGCGAGGGGACGTTCGGCGGGGTCGCCGTCTCCCCCGGCTACACCGCGAGCAGGTCGACCATGGCCTCGTTCGCCTCGCGCCTGGCCTCCCACGGCTTCGTGGTCTTCAACATCGACACCCTCACCCGCTCCGACCAGCCCGCCAGCCGCGGCCGGCAGCTGCTGGCCGCGCTGGACTACCTGACCCAGCGCAGCTCGGCCGCCTCTCGGGTCGACCCCAACCGGCTCGGCGTGGCCGGGCACTCCATGGGCGGCGGCGGCACCCTGTCGGCCGCGAACAGCCGGCCGGACCTGCAGGCGGCCATCCCGCTGACCCCCTGGCACACCACCAAGAGCTGGACGGGCATCCGGGTCCCGACGATGGTGATCGGCGCGGAGAACGACGCGATCGCCTCGGTGAGCCAGCACGCCCGCCCGTTCTACAACAGCATCCCGGCCTCCTCGGAGAAGGCCTACCTGGAGCTGAACAACGCCGGCCACACCGCGCCGAACACCTCCAACACCACGATCGCCAAGTACAGCGTCGCGTGGATGAAGCGCTTCATCGACGACGACGTCCGCTACGACCAGTTCCTCTGCCCGGTGCCGTCGACCGGCACGACCATCTCCGCCTACCTGGGCACCTGCCCGCACTCATAGCAGGCCCGGCGCCGTCCCCCGGCGCCCGGTGAACCCGTCTTCGACCCCGGACGGCGGCCGCACCCCGCGGCCGCCGTCCGCGCGTCCGGCCCGTCCGCGTGCCCGTCCCGGTAAGGCGTCCCGCCTCTTCCGGCCACCCGCCCGCCGATCCCATCGAAGGCGGTCATACGATGGTTTTCCCCGATTGATCGGTTACTGTCGTGGGGCAATAAGGTTTACGGTCTATGTCCAGGAACGAAGGTCGACGTGGACCTGCCATCCTCGTGCGGCTCATCGCCGTCGGCATCGCGTCCACCATCGCGGTCGGCTTCGTCACGCTGCTGAGCGGCCACCTCGACCCGGTCCCGGCCGGGCCCGTGCCCGCCGTCGCCCTCCCGCCGGCCCCGGTGACCCCGACCCCGCCGCCGCGACCGTCCCGGACACCCGGCCCCGCCGACACGAACACCGGCACGAACACCGACGCGGGCGACCCCGCCCTGGCCCCTGCCGACAAACCGCTCCTGCTCGCCAACGGCAGGCAGCAGCCGCTGCGGGTGAAGGTCCCCCGCAGGGCCAAGGGCCGCTACGCCGTCGCCCCCGGCGGGGCCCGGCCCCCCGGCCGCAAGGGCAAGGTGATCCGGTACGCGGTGGAGGTCGAGCGCGGCCTGCCCTTCGACGTGGCGGAGTTCGCCTCCGAGGTGCACCGCATCCTCAACGACCCCCGCGGGTGGGGGTTCCGGTTCCGGCGGGTGGCGCGCGGCCCGGTCAGCTTCAGGGTCTCGCTGACCAGCCCCCGGACCGCCGACCGGCGCTGCCTGCCGCTGCGGGTCGTCTCCGTGCTGTCCTGCTGGAACGGCGAGCGCGCCGTCATCAACGCCGACCGGTGGAACACCGGCGCCTGGGGCTACGGCCGGGACGTGGCCTCCTACCGCGAGTACGTCGTCAACCACGAGGTCGGCCACGCCCTCGGGCACGGGCACGTGCCCTGCCCGGGACCCGGCCGGCGGGCGCCGCTGATGCTCCAGCAGACCAAGTCCCTGTCCGGCTGCCGCCCCAACCCCTGGCCGTTCCCCGGCGCGCGCTCTTCCCGTACCTCGTAAGGGGTATGCACGGTACGTGCCGGTTTCACCGTAGGGCAAAGCCGTGGCCGGAAGGGATTCGCCGCCTCTCACCGGGGCACCCGGTAGGCATGCGAGTAGTAGTCGTCGGCGCGACGGGAAACGTGGGCACGAGCGTGGTCTCGGCCCTCGCCGCCGATCAGAGCGTCACATCCATCGTGGGCCTGGCCCGGAGACCGCCGGACTGGCACCCGCCCAAGACCACCTGGCAAGCCGTGGACATCACCACCGGTGACCTGACCGCGCAGCTGGAGGGCGCCGACGCGGTCGTCCACCTGGCGTGGCTGTTCCAGCCCACCCGTGATCCGATCACCACCTGGCGGAACAACGTCCTGGGCGCCATCCGGGTCTTCGAGGCCGTCGCGCGGGCCGGGGTGCCCGCGCTGGTGTACGCCTCCTCGGTCGGCGCCTACTCCTCGGCGCCCAAGGACCGGCCCGTCACCGAGGACTGGCCGACGCACGGCTGGCCCGGCGCCTCCTACGGCCGGGAGAAGGCGTACCTGGAGCGGGTGCTCGACGTGCTCGAACGCGATCATCCGGGTATCAGGGTGGTGCGGATGCGGCCGGGCTTCATCTTCAAGCGGGAGGCGTCGGTCGGGCAGCGCCGGCTGTTCGGGGGGCCGTTCATCCCGCAGCGGCTGGTACGGCCGAACCTGATCCCGATCGTGCCGGACACCCCCGGGCTGCGGTTCCAGGTGGTCCACAGCGCCGACATCGGCGAGGCCTTCCGGCTGGCGGTGACCCGCCCGGTCTCCGGCGCCTTCAACATCGCCGCGGATCCGGTGATCGAGCCCTCGGTGCTGGCCGAGATGCTCGGCGCCAAGCTGGTGCCCGTCTCGGGGTGGGCGCTCCGGAGCACCGTCGCGGCGGCCTGGCACCTGCGGCTGGTGCCCGCCTCGCCGGGCCTGGTGGACCTGGTGCTCAGGATGCCGATCATGGACATCGGCCGGGCCCGTTCCGAGCTGGGCTGGGAGCCGCGCCACACCTCGGTCGAGGCCATGCTGGACCTCTTCGAGGGGCTGCGTCACCCCGAGGGAATGAACACCCCGCCGCTGGCGCCGCACACCGGCGGCCCCGCCCGCCTGGGCGAGCTGCGCACCGGCATCGGCGGTCGTCCCTAGGTGATCGTCCCGCCCGGACGGGCAGGAGGTGCCCGGCGCGGCGGTCCCGCCCGTGGGAGGCCGCGCCGGGCACGGACCGGCGGGCTTCTCAGGGAGGGCAGGGAATGGGCAGGATCCTCGTGGGCACGGCCTCGTGGACGCACCGGTCGCTGGTGGAGTCGGGCTGGTACCCCGACGGCGCCTCGACCCCGGCGAAACGCCTGGCCTACTACGCGTCCCGCTTCCCGGTGGTGGAGGTGGACGCCACCTACTACCACCCGCCGTCGCTGAGCACCGTGCAGGGCTGGCGGGACCGCACCCCGCCCGGCTTCACCTTCGACATCAAGGCGTTCTCCCTGCTCACCGGGCATCCCACCCGTCCGGCCTCGCTGTACAAGGACCTGCGGGACGCGCTGGGGGCGCCCCCGCAGCGCAACCTCTACCTCAAGGACGTGCCACCGGAGGTCACCGAGGAGGTGTGGCGGCGCTTCCTGGGCACCCTGGAGCCGCTGCACGCGTCGGGACGGCTGGGGGCGGTGCTCTTCCAGTTCCCGCCGTGGTTCCCGATCGGTGAGAGCGCCAGGCGCTACGTCCTGGAGTGTGCCCGGCGCTGCGCGCCGATGCGGATCAGCGTAGAGTTCCGCAACCACACCTGGATGGACGAGGACAACCGCGAGGAGACCCTGGCCTTCCTGGCCGAGCACGATCTCCCGTACGTGGGCGTGGACATGCCGCAGGGGCATCCCTCGTCGATCCCGCCGATCCTGGCCGCGACCTCCGACCTCGCCGTGGTGCGGCTGCACGGGCACTCCGACAAGTGGACCAGCAAGAACATCGACGAGCGCTTCGCCTACCTGTACTCCGAGGCCGAGCTCGAAGGGTGGGCGGCCAGGATCGGGGAGTTCTCCGAGAAGGCGGAGGTCACCCACGTCCTGTTCAACAACTGCTGCGAGGACAACTCCCAGCGCAACGCCTCCCGGTTCCGCGAACTCGTCGGCGCCCCCGCCGGGCCGGGCGAATGGGACGGGCCGGACGCGGCAGGCACCTCGGGAGCGGGCGAGCAGACGATACTGGAGACCGGCTGACGCCGCACGGCACCGTACGGGGGCGCCATACGGGGTGATCGGCACCGGCCGAGGACGGTCGTCACCGGCTCGGGGACACCACCGCCGCCGGTCCGGGACGCCGCCCTCGACGCCGGTCCCGGGACGCTACCTGCTGGCCTGGCGGCGCCTCGACCCGGCCAGCGCGGCCCTGCGCTCCTCGGGGGTGGTGCCGCCCCAGACGCCGTCCATCTGCTGGGTGTTCATGGCGTACTCAAGGCAGCGTCCCCGCACCGGGCAGCGGCGGCACACGGCCCTGGCCTGCTCGTACTGCTCCCGGCCCGGCCCCTCGTAGGACACCGGGAAGAACAGCTCGGGATCCTCGTTCAGACAGGACGAGCGGCGGGACCAGTGGATGATCGGGATGACGTTGCTCTTAAGAGGCATGGCGATCCAGGTGGGTGAGAAAGGCTCAATACCGATAGCTCAAGGTGAGGATCGCGTGCCCGCTGTATTGGCATTCATACCTTTTGAGGAGAAAAATCGGGCGGCCTTGACCGATGGTTTCTCTCAGGCCGGAAGGCCCTCCCGTGCGCAGAGGGGCCCGCGGGGGACATGAGAACGAGGAGCCGGGACGCAGGAATCCCGCCCCGGCCCCTCGTCCTCCGTCGGCGCGCCTGGGTGTAGACCTCGGTACGGGGGATGCGCTTGCGGGTCAGCCGGCCCGCTCTGTGCCGGACGGACCGGCCCGATTTGTGCCGGACGGACGGGCCGGCCCGGTCTGTGCCGGACGAGCCGGCGCGGTCTCAGCGGGCCTTCGCCGTGGCCCGCCGGTTGGCCTTCTGGATGGCCGAGACCAGCTCCTCCTTCGTCATGGTGGAGCGCCCCTCGACCCCGAGCCGCTTGGCCACCTCGTACAGGTGACGCTTGGAGGCGTTGGCGTCCACTCCCTCGGCGGTCTTTCCCGAGGTGGGCCTGGTCTTGGCGGCGCGGGCGTCCGAGGGGCCCTTGCTCTCCTTGGCCTCCCAGTGGTCGCCGACCTTCTCGAAGGAGTGCTTGAGCGCCGCGAACGCCGTGCGGTGCGCCCGTTCCCCCTCGCCGTAGCTCTCCACCGCGGAGTCATGGGCCTTGATCCACGTCTCCTGCGCCTTCTTCGGCGACCGCTGCAGAGTGGTCGGAAGCTCCTCACGTGCCGGCATCGCTCGATCACCTCTCCCGTGTCGGGTCTCGATCTCTCCGGCCCCATTCCCGCACGATCGCCGATCATGCCCTCGGCGTCCGCGTGGCGCCGAGAGCCTCCTCACCGCCCGCGCAGCAGGGCCAGCACGGCCCGCTCCATGGCGCCGTGCGTGGCCAGCTGGCCGAAGTCGCTCTCGGCGCCCAGCCGTCCGAGCGCCCGGGCGACGGTCCTGCCCCGGTGGTAGGCGTCGATCACGCGCGGGTCCACGTACGAGGCGCGCGCCACCGCGGGGGTGTTGCCCAGGTACTCGGCCACCTCGGCGATCACCCGGTTGACCGCCCGTATCCTGCCGGTCCTGGACCGGGCCCGGGCCGACACGGCCAGGCCCACGGCGGCCAGCACCGTGGCGTGCCAGGTCCTGAAGTCCTTGGCCGAGGTCTCGAAGTCGAGCGTCTCGCGCAGGTAGGCGTTGATGTCGTCACTGCGCACGTCGACCCAGCGGGAGCCGTCCCGGTAGCGCAGCAGCTCCCCATCGTCCGCGGCGTCGTGCAGCTCGGTGATCACCTTGCACACGTCCGCGTCGATGATCTCCAGCTCGCGGAATCTGCCGCTCTTGGCCGGGTAGGCGCACGAGACCCGGCCCGCCGAGCAGGTGACGTGCTCCATCCTGAGCGTGGCCAGCCCGAACGACTCGTACGCCTCCCCGCCCACCCGGAAGAACCCGATGTCGAGCATCCGCGCGGCGGCGGCGAGCACCCGCTCGCGGGTCGGCCCCTCCTGCTCCAGGTGCTCGGCCACCCGCTCCCTGAACTTCGGCAGCCGCTCGGCCATCCGCCGTACCCGGTCGAACTTGGCCCGGTCCTGCTCCTGGCGCCACCGGTCGTGGTAGCGGTACTGCCTGCGTCCCGCCGCGTCGGTGCCGAGTGCCTGGATGTGGCCGCCGGGTGACCGGCAGATCCACACGTCGGTCCAGGCCGGCGGCAGGGCCAGCGCCCTGATCCGGTCGAGGGTACGGCGGTCGCGCACCGCGGTCCCGTTGGGGTGGTGGTAGCTGAAGCCCCTGCCGCGCCGCCTGCGCGTGATGCCGGGCTCGGCCGGGTCACTCTGCGTCAGTTCGCTCACGGGCGCGCCTCTACCCCGTCAGAGGCTCCTTACCAGCCTCTTCGGCCGGAATCACCGCTCCGTCGTCCTCGCGGCGCCGCCACCGGCGGGGCAGGCCCCCGTGGGACTCCGGCCCCGCCGCCCGTCGGCACCGGCCTACCGTGGGACGGTGATGTCGGTCATACCGGCCAGATCGTCCAGGCCGGGCGCCGACAGGTGCAGCACCTGGTACCGCTCGGCGGCGTCCTCGTCGCCGGGGACCGCGTCCTGCCACAGCACGAACCTCAGCAGCCGCCAGTCCCGGGGGTCGAGGGCGAGGGCCGCGGTGTGCACGCCCTCGCGCCGCGCCAGGGTGTGCAGCCGTTCGGTCTCCCGCGCGATCCGCTCTGCCAGGCCCAGGCCGGTGGCGTCCGGGTCCGGGCCGGCGGGGAGCGCGGCCAGGTGGCGCGAGGCGGCCGCCGGGACCGTGGCGCGGGCGGGCCCGGCCACGACGGCCAGGCCCGTCCAGTGGTGGACGGGCGGGCGGCCGAAGTCGCGGACGATGCCCTGGAAACCGCCCCCGCCGACCAGGAAGTGGGCCATCGCGCCGGCGTCGTTCCACAGGTAGAACGGGGCGTACTGGTTGACCGGGGAGCCGTCGACGCCGCGTTCGCGGATCAGGTAGGCCTTCAGCCCCAGCCCGGCCCGGTCGTCCAGCAGGTGACCGGCGCGGGCGACCCGCTCGCGGATGATCCGCATGTCGTAGTCGGCGGGCAGGGTGATCTCGTACTGCTCGGCGTACACGGAATGTGCCTGCCTTCGTCTCGTCGCCGGGGTGGAGGGGACGCGCGGGTCAGGCGCCGGGACGGGCGTGGGCGGCGAGCAGCCCCAGCACGCCGTCGACGGCCTGGCCGAACGGTTCGGCGGAGCCCGCGGCACGGGCCAGCACGTAGCCGCCCTGGAGCACCGCCACGACGGCGCAGGCCGTGGCGACCGGATCGAGCCCGGCCGCCAGCTCGCCGCGGTCGCGGCCCTCGGCCAGGACCCCGGCGAGCCGGTCGCGCAGCCAGGCGAAGGTCTCCTCGACCGGACGGCGCAGCGCCGGGTCGGCGATCACGTCCGGGTCCTGGGTGAGGCGGCCGATCGGGCAACCCTTCAGGACGTCGCGCTCGCGCCGCAGGTAGGCGGTGATCCGCTCGACCGCCGTACCGGGACCGGAGAGCCGGGCCTCGGCCGCGGCCCGCATCTCCTCGGCGGTACGGCCGATCGCGGCCAGCGCCAGGTCCGGCTTGCCGGAGAAGTGGTGGTACATACTGCCCTGGCCGACCCCGGCCCGCTGCTGGATGGCCCGCGGGCTGGTGCCCACGTAGCCGCGCTCCCACAGCAGTTCGCGGGTGCTGGCGATGAGATCTTCCGACGCGCTCATACGACGAGTGTACATACCAGTAGGTACAGCCTCCACTCCCCACCTTCCGGGCACGGGCCGCGCGTCACGATCCGTCCCGTCCCGGCGGCCTCGCCACCGTTCACCCGCCCCGGCCCGGTTCGACCCGGTTCGGCCTAGGTTCTGTTTCGTGGATCACTGAACGCTGAGCATGAGCCTCACACAGCTTTTGTGCTGCGTGCGGCTCGCGCTCGCGCCGTGCTTGTGAGGCCATCGCCTGGACCTCGAATGAGGAACCTTCCGCCCCCTCGCACTCCCGGCTATTGACGGGTTTTCCTGCTAAAAGCTCGATGGTGTGGCTCGATAGAGCCCATGGTCCGTCGCCATGAACTCACCGATGACGCCTGGGCGCGTATTGAGCCCCTGCTACCGGCCAATCCCGAGCGTGGTGGCCGCTGGCGTGATCACCGCCAGGTGCTCAACGGCATCGTCTGGAAGATCCGCACCGGCGCCGACTGGCGCGACGTCCCCGAGCGTTATGGTCCCTGGCAGACCATCTATCAGCGGTTTCGCCGCTGGTCAGCCGATGGGACCTTCGCCCGGCTGCTGGAATACGTCCAGGTCCATGACGATGCGATCGGCCAGGTCGACTGGTCGGTCATCTGCGTGGACTCCACCATCGTGCGCGCCCACCAGCACGCCGCCGGTGCCCGTAAAGGGGGACCCATCACGGCACACCGGGGCAGCAACCCGGTCAGATCCATCAGGGCCGACAGGCGCTCGGGCGCTCGCGCGGCGGACTGACCACCAAGATCCACCTGGCTGTCGACGGGCGCGGCCTGCCGATGGCGTTCGTCCTCACCGGCGGCAACATCAACGACTGCACCCAGTTCACCGCCGTGATGGAGGCCATTCGCGTGCCCCGCACCGGCGCCGGCCGGCCCCGGGCCCGCCCATGTGATCGCCGACAAGGGCTACAGCTCCCGCACCATCCGCACCTACCTCCGTCGACGCAAGATCGGTGCAACCATCCCAGAGCGCGCCGACCAACTGGCCGGACGAGCCCGCCGCGGACACCGCCGCCACGCCTTCGACCCGATCCGCTACAAGCGGCGCAACGTCGTCGAACGCTGCTTCAACCGGCTCAAGCACTTCAAAGGCATCGCCACCCGCTACGACAAGCTCGCCGCCCACTACCGATCGGCCGTGATCATCGCCTGCCTACTGCTCTGGCTCAGATGATCCACGAAACAGGACCTAGGGCAGCCCGGTTCGGCCTGGGGCGGCCTCCTCAGCGGGCCGCGCCGTACGCCCGCAGGAAGGCCCGCACCCCCGAGGCGGTCAGCCGGTCGGTCTCCTCGCGCGGAAGCGGACTGAGACCCCAGTAGGACCGGGGCGGGATGTCGGTCGTGACCAGCGCGATGAAGTGCTCCCCGGCCTGCGCCGGGTCGCCGTGCGCGTCGATCAGGCCGTGCCCGGCCAGCACGGTCATGGCCTCGGTCACCCCGCGCATGACCGCGCGCGGCCCGGCCTCCTGCCAGGCCTCCAGCGCCTCGGCCGGGACGTGCCCGGCCTCGGCGTAGATGTGCCGCACCATCGAGAAGTGGTCGCGGAAGTCCGCCATCAGGCTCACCCAGGAACGGGCCAGGGCGAGCAGGTCGCGCTCCAGGTCCTCGGGACGGGGGGGACGCTCCGGATCCAGGTACCTGCGCAGCCGTGCCAGCTGCTCGTCCCTGACCCGGCCCGCGCTCCACTGCATCACGGAGCGGAACAGCTCCTCCTTCCCCCCGGGGAAGTGGTTGTAGAGGGTGCGGGTCGAGGCGCCCGCCTGGGCGGCGATGAGGTCGACGGTGGCCCGGGAGTACCCGTCCCGCCCGAAGACCTCGCATCCCGCCCGCACGATCGCCGCCGCCTTGTCCGCCCGGCCACGCCGGGGCCGGGCCGTCTCCCGGCCCGCGGGCTCCGTGTCGCTCATCGCTCCCCCTCCCGTACGACGCAGCTTTTTACAACGCTCGTTGTTATTAGTGCAACCACCGTTGTATCTTAGCGGAGCGAGCGCGATCGGCCGCGTCACCACGAGAACGATCCAGGAGACATCCATGTCCACAACCGTCCACGTCACCGAGCCCGCGACCGGCCACCAGGCCCCCCTGCGGGTCGCCGTCATCGTCGGAAGCGCCCGCGGGGGCCGCGTCGGCCCGTCGGTCGCCGAGTGGTTCGTCCGCCAGGCGGGGCAACGCACCGATCTCGAACTCGACGTCATCGACGTCGCCGGCCTGGACCTTCCGGTGTCCATGCCCGACTGGGACGGCCTGCCCGTCCCCGCCCCCTCGACCCAGGCGGCGCTGGCCGAGGTCACCCCCCGGCTCGCCGACGCCGAGGCCTTCGTGATCGTCACCCCGGAGTACAACCACAGCTTCCCGGCCTCGCTGAAGAACCTCGTCGACTGGCACTTCACCCAGTGGCAGGCCAAGCCGATCGGCTTCGTCTCCTACGGCGGGGTGGGCGGCGGGCTGCGCGCCGTCGAACAGCTCCGGCAGGTATTCGCCGAACTGCACGCCATGACCGTACGGGAGACGGTCAGCCTGCACGGGCCCTGGTCCGGGCTGGACGAGGACGGCAGGCCGCTGGACGCGGCCGTGTGCGAGAGCGCCGCCAAGAACATGGTCGACCAGCTGCTGTGGTGGGGCCGCGCCCTGCGCGCCGCCCGCGCCGAGCACCCGTACGGCGAGTGACGGCGGGATGAGCACCGCCACCGGCCGCGTCCGGGGGGCCGCGGCCACCCCCGGCCTGGCCGGGACCCTGCTGGTCGTCGTCACCGGCTCGATCATGTCCGTGCTGGACATCACCATCGTCAACGTCGCCGTGCACCCGCTGGCGGTGGCGTTCGGCGCGCCGCTCGCCACCGTCCAGTGGGTGGCCACCGGCTACACCCTCGCCCTCGTCGCCGTCGTCCCGGCCGCGGCCTGGGTCATGGACCGCTTCGGCGCCAGGCGCGCCTACCTCACCGCGCTGGTCCTGTTCACCCTCGGTTCCGTCCTGGCCTCGCTCGCGTGGAGCATCGAGACGCTGGTGCTGTTCCGGGTGCTGCAGGGGCTCGGCGGCGGCCTGCTGATGCCGGTCGGCATGGCGATGGTCATCCGCACCGCGCAGCGGGAACGGATGGGCAGGGCGATGGCCATGCTCGGCATCCCGGTCCTGGTCGGGCCGGTGAGCGGGCCGGTGCTGGGCGGCTGGCTCATCGACGCCGCCTCCTGGCACTGGATCTTCCTGGTCAACCTGCCCGTCGGCGCGGTGGCGCTGCTGCTGGCCGCGCGCCTGCTGCCGCCAAGCGAGCCGCGACCGGCCCGGCGGCTGGACGTGCCGGGGCTGCTGATGCTCTCGCCCGGACTGGCCCTGCTCATCTACGGCCTGTCCACCGGTGGCGAGCGCGGCGACCTGGCCGCGCCCGGGGTGCTGCTGCCGGCCGTCGCGGGGCTGCTGCTCTGCGCGGCGTTCGTCGTCCGCGGCCTGACCGCCCGTGACCCGCTGCTGCGGCTGCGCCTGTTCCGCGAACGCACCTTCGCCGCGGGACTGGCCACGATGACCCTGTTCCCCTGCGGCTACTTCGGCTCGATGCTGCTGACGCCGATGTACTACCAGACGGTCCGCGACCTCGGGGCCACCCAGGCCGGTCTGCTGGGCGCCCCGCTGGCCGTCGCCGTCGGCGTCTCGATGCAGGTCGCCACCAGGCGCATCGACCGGGTCTCCCCCCGGCTGGTGGTCGTCTCCGGCATCGCGCTGGCCGTCCTCGGCCTGTCGTCCTTCACCGCCCTGCTCGGGCCGGACACGTCCTACTGGTGGCTGTGCGCGGCGATGATGCTCATGGGGGCCGGCGTCGGCATGGTGATGATGCCGGTCAGCACGGCCGCGACCCGGAACCTGCCCGCCGACGACGTGCCCTCCGGCAGCACCCTGCTGAACATCGTCTCCCAGGTCGGGACCTCGCTCGGCACGGCGCTGCTGCCGGTGGTGCTGGCGTCGGCCGTCAAGAGCGCGGCGAGTACGGCCGGCACCGCGAGCGCCGCGAGCGCCGCGGGCGCCGCGGGCACGGTGAGCATGGTGGACGCCGCCGGACGGGCCGGCGCGTTCCAGCACACCTACTGGTGGGCGGTGGCGCTGCTGGCCCTCGCGGCGCTGCCCGCGCTGCTCCTGCCCTCCCGGCGCCCCGGCCACCTCCCCGCCCCGTCCCCGAACCCCCCGAACCCCCCGAACCCTCCGGCCACGCCGGTCACCTCGTGAACCGGCCATCCGCAGAAGGACACATCCCGGACGGACGGCCTTCATCCCCCGTCCCGCACCCCCGGCGGCGACCTCAGATGGGCTCGTCGTCGCCGCCCTCCCCCTCCTGCGGGCCCGGGGTACCGCTCCCGCTCTGGCTGGGCGACGGCGACGGGGTGGGCCGGCCGGGCGCGGTGGTCGTCGGGACCGGCGGCGGGGTCGGCACGAACACGGTGGACGGCAGCGGCCTGCGCGGCTCGTCGACCTCCTCGTCCCCGCGCAGCAGGAGCCAGACCATCACGGCCAGCAGCGCCAGCAGCACGGTCAGCACCACCCCGGCCAGGACCACCGACCGGCGCGTCTCGGTCAGGGGCGGCGCACCCTCGGGCGGCGGGGGCAGCGCGGGCGAGCGGTCGCCCACCCAGTGCGGGGCGAAGTCCGGGCCGTGCCGCTCACCGATCAGCGTGCCGCTGACCAGCACCGGCTCCAGGAACCTCTCGGCCCCCGCCCGCTCCGGCTCGTACGGGGTGACCACCCAGGGGGCGTTCCCGCCGTCCATGGCCAGCACCTGCGGGAGCGTGTCGGCCACCGCGGTGCGCCCGCGCGAGGCCCTGGACATCCACCCCCGTACACCGGAACGGCTGGCCATCGCGTCGCGCACCCCGGTGACGAAGCGGTCCCTGGCCGCCGGGTCGAGCGCGGCCCCCTTGGTCAGCACCGCGACCGAGACCGCCCGGCCGTCGGGCGCCAGCCCCAGGTAGACCAGCCCGGCGGGTCCCACGCGCAGGCGGGCCTGCAGGAGGAAGGGCCCCAGCCGGGGCGGGTCGCCGTACTGCAGCGGAGTGGCCACGTCTGACATGAAAGCACACCGGCGCGACGGCCCCGGACCGGCGCGGAACCCGTCCCGCGACGCCCGCCGGGTACACGCCGGGGGCACGCCGGGCGCGCCGCGCCGGACACCCGGCAGGCCCGCCGTGCGAACGGTCATTTCATTTGATGGAATACCGGCATGACCGTCGCCGAAGAACTGCCGAGCGAGACCGACACCGGACTGCTGCGCGACGCCCTGACCGAGGTCCGGCGGGTCATCGTGGGGCAGGACCACATGGTGGAGCGATTGCTCGTCGCACTCCTCGCCCGGGGGCACTGCCTGCTGGAGGGCGTGCCCGGGGTCGCCAAGACCCTGGCCGCCTCGACGCTGGCCACCGTGGTCGGCGGGGAGTTCGCCCGTATCCAGTTCACCCCCGACCTGGTCCCCAGCGACATCGTGGGGACCCGGGTGTACCACCCCTCCCGCGAGGCCTTCGACGTCGAGCTCGGTCCGGTGTTCGTGAACTTCCTGCTCGCCGACGAGATCAACCGGGCCCCGGCCAAGGTGCAGTCGGCGCTGCTGGAGGTGATGGCGGAGCGGCAGGTGACCCTGGCCGGTCAGACCCATCCGCTGCCCAGGCCGTTCATCGTGCTGGCCACCCAGAACCCGATCGAGTCCGAGGGCGTCTACCCCCTGCCGGAGGTGCAGCGCGACCGGTTCCTGTTCAAGGTGAGCGTCACCCACCCCAGCGCCCACGAGGAGCTGGAGATCCTGCACCGGATGAGCGTGACCCCGCCCACCCCCAGGGCGGTGCTCGACCCCGAACGACTGTCCGCGCTACAGGCGATGGCCGACCAGGTCTCGGTCCACCAACTCGTCGCGGACTACGTGGTACGGCTCGTGATGGCGACCCGCTCCCCCGCCGAGTACGGCCTGGCCGAGCTGGAGGAGAACATCGAGATCGGCGTCAGCCCCCGCGCCACCCTCGGCCTGGTCGCCGCGGGGCGCGGCCTGGCCCTGCTGCGCGGCCGCGACTACCTCCTCCCCGACGACATCCGGGACGTGGCGGTGGACGTGATGTCCCACCGGCTGATGCTCACCTTCGACGCCCTGGCCGACGGGATCGACCCCGAGGACGTGGTCCGCCAGATCCTGACCGCCGTGCCCCCGCCCCTGGTCGTCTGGAACCAGGGCCCCCGGTGACCCGCCCCGAGCATCACCCCCAGGGCACCCCCCACTTCTCCGCCCCCGAGACCGCGCCCCACACTCCCCTCCCCGGGGACCCCCGTGAGGCCGCGCCGGCGACTGGACCGAGGAGGGAGGGCTCGCGAGGAACGAGCGATCCCTCTCGACGAGGGAAGGAGCCGGATCCCAGCGGCCTCACCGCGCCGCAAAGCGGCGCCATGAACAAGGCCGCGCCCCACGCCTCCCCCGGGGACCCCCGTGAGGCCGCGCCGGCGACTGGACCGAGGAGGGAGGGCTCGCGAGGAACGAGCGATCCCTCTCGACGAGGGAAGGAGCCGGATCCCAGCGGCCTCACCGCGCCGCAAAGCGGCGCCATGAACAAGGCCGTGCCCCCCGCCTCCCCCGGGGACCCCCGTGAGGCCGCGCCGGCGACTGGACCGAGGAGAGGAGGATCGCGAGGAACGAGCGACTCCCCTCGACGAGGGAAGGAGCCGGATAAGAGCGGCCGAACCGCGACGCGAAGCGGCGCCATGAACACAGAACACGCCCTGAGGCGCCTGGAGCTCACCATCGTCCGCCGTCTGGACGGCCTGCTGCAGGGCTCCCATCAGGGGCTCCTGCCGGGCCCGGGGAGCGAGTTCGGCGACAGCCGGGGGTACGTGCCCGGGGAGGACGACATCCGGCGGATGGACTGGGCGGTGACCGCCCGGACGACCGTCCCGCACGTGCGGGACCTGATCGCCGACCGGGAGCTGGAGACCTGGGCGCTGGCCGACCTGTCGCCCAGCATGGACTTCGGCACCTCGGGCATGGAGAAGCGCGACCTGGCCGTGGCCGCGGTCGGGGCGATCGGCTTCCTGGCGGGCCGGATCGGCAACCGCTTCGGCGCCTACGTCCTGCACGACGAGTACATTCACCGGATGCCCGCCAGGGGTGGGCGCCCGGCCCTGTACGGCCTGCTGCACTCGCTGATGGAGGCCCCCAGGGGCCGGGTCGTGGCGGGTGCCCCCGATCTGGCCGAGGGGATCGAGGTGCTGGCCTCGGCGCGGCGCCGGCGCGGCCTGCGGGTGATCGTCTCCGACTTCCTGGACGCCGAGCCCACCCTGGACGCGACCCTGGAGATGCCCTGGGAGCGGCCGATCCGCCGGCTGGCCGCCCACCACCAGGTGCTGGCCGTCGAGGTGATCGACCCGCGCGAGCTGGAACTGCCCGCGGTGGGCCTGGTCACCCTGACCGACCCGGAGTCCGGGCGGAGCCGCCAGGTGCGGCTGACCCCCAGGATCCGCAGGGCGTACGCGGAGGCCGCCGCCACGCAGCGCATGGCCAACCAGGTGGCGCTGCGCCGCTGCGGGGTGGCCCACCTGGTGCTGCGCACCGACCGCGACTGGGTGTTCGACATCGCCCAGTTCGTCCTGCGGCAGCGGCGCATGGCGCACGTGACCCATCGGCCTCCGAGGTCGGGAGCGACACGGTGACCTTTCTCTCTCCGGTATGGCTCTGGCTGTTCGCCGCGCTGGCCCTGCTCGTGGCGGGGTACGTGGCGGCCCAGTTCGCCCGGCGCCGTTACGCGCTGCGCTTCACCAACCTGCCGCTGCTGGACCTGGTGGTGCCGTCGGGGCCGGGCCGGCGCCGGCACGTGGCGCCCGCGTTGTTCATGGTCATGATGATCCTGCTGATCGTGGGCGCGGCCCGTCCCGCCGACTCGGTGCGGGTCCCCCGCGACCGTGCGACGATCATCATCGCGCTGGACGTCTCGCTGTCCATGGAGGCCGACGACGTCCGGCCGAACCGGATCACCGCCGCCAAGGAGGCGGCGCAGAAGTTCGTCTCCGACCTGCCGGAGCGCTTCAACGTCGGACTGGTTGCCTTCGCCCGTTCCTCCTCGGTCGTGGTCTCCCCGACCACCGACCACCAGGCGGTGGTGACCTCCATCGGCAACCTGGGCACCCGGGCGGGCACCGCCATCGGCGAGGCGGTGTTCAGCTCCCTGGAGGCGCTGCGCTCCTTCGACCAGCAGGCGGTGACCGACCCGCCGCCCGCCGCGGTCGTGCTGCTCTCCGACGGGGACAACACCTCGGGCCGCTCGGTGGCCGAGGCGATCGAGTCGGCGAAGAACGTGCGGGTGCCGGTCTCCACGATCGCGTACGGCACCCAGGAGGGGACCGTCTCGATCGACGGCCGCGACGTGCAGGTGCCGGTGAACAAGGTCACGCTGCAGACCCTGTCGGACGGGACGGGCGGCCGGGCCTACGAGGCGGAGTCGGGCAGCCAGCTGCAGGAGGTCTACGAGCAGATCGGCTCCTCGCTGGGGTACCGGACGGTCAGCCAGGAGATCACCCAGTGGTTCGTGGTGGCGGCGATCCTGGCCGGGCTGCTGACCGCGGCGGCGGCCCTGCTGCTGGGGTCGCGGCTGCCCTGAGCCGGTCCCGGCCGTTGGTAACGTTCTACGCCGTGGCACATTACTTCGAGGAGCGTCCCGAGGCCGCCGGCCGTCCCGGCTCGGTCACGCTCGTGCTCCCCGACCTTCACCTGAGGCTGGAGACCGACAGCGGGGTGTTCTCGGCCGAGCGCGTCGACCAGGGCACCCGGATCCTGCTGGAGAGCGTCCCGGCGCCGCCCGCCGAGGGCGACCTGCTCGACCTGGGCTGCGGATACGGGCCGATCGCGCTGACCATGGCCTCGCGTGCCCCGGGTGCGACCGTCTGGGCGGTGGACGTCAACCGCAGGTCGGTGGACCTGTGCGCGCGCAACGCCCGGGCCGCGGGCCTTGACAAAGTAAGGTCCATGCACGCCGACGAGGTCCCGCCCGAGGTCCGGTTCTCCGCCATCTGGTCGAACCCGGCGATCCGGATCGGCAAGGCCGCCATGCACGAGATGCTGACCCGCTGGCTGTCGCGCCTCACCCCGGACGGTGTCGCCCACCTGGTGGTCCAGAAGCACCTGGGTTCGGACTCGCTGCAGCGCTGGCTGAACGAGCGGGGCTGGCCCACCGAGCGGGCGGCCTCCCGGTCGTCGTACCGGATCCTGCGGGTGCACGCCCGGGCGGAGGCCGGAGCGCGGCCGTGACGGGACCCGGTGACGGCGAGCGGGACGATCATGGGCGGGGCGCGGAACGCCCGCGCGACGACGAGGAACGACGAGGAACGGTGAACGACCGATGACGGCGAACCCGCGCAGGCAGCTGCGCCCGACCGATGTCAAGCGCCTCAACCGGGGCTGGCGGAGGAGCACCGAGGGGCGGCTGGCGCTGATCGTGGAGTCGGTGACCGGCCCGTTCAACATCGGCTCCATCTTCCGCACGTCGGCGGCCTTCGGGGTGGAGCGGATCTGGCTGGCGGGCAACGCCACCCCGCCGACCAACCCCAAGGCGCAGAAGACCGCGCTGGGCACCGACCGCCTGGTGGCCTGGGAGGAGCCGGTCCCGGTGCTGGAGGCCGTACGGGCCGCGAAGGAGGACGGGTTCACCGTGGTCGCGGTGGAACTGACCGGTGACGCGGTCCCGCTGTCGGCAGCGAAGCTCGGCGGCGACGTCTGCCTGGTGGTCGGCAGCGAGGACCACGGCTGCTCCCCCGCGCTGCTGGAGGCCGCCGACGGCGTCTGCTACATCCCGCAGGTCGGCCGGGTCGGCTCGTTCAACGTCGCGGTCGCGGCGGCGATCGCGCTGGCGGAGGTCCGGCGCCAGGAGTGGGCCGGCAGGGCGGCGCCCCAGGAATGAGGCCCGCTCCCGGCGAGGCCCCGGCCGCGAACTTCACCACGGCCCCCGTCGCGAGATCCTGCACGGTCCCGGCCGCGGCTCCCGCTCCGGGGGACCCCACCACGCCCCCCGCTCCGGGGATCCGGTTCCCGATCCGAGGTCCCGAACCCCGGCCCTGAACGGTCAGCCGGGCGGGGGCCGGTCCTCCCCCGGGCCCGAGCCGACGGCCGCGTGCCCGCCGCTCCCGTCCTCCCCCATGCCGATCTCCCGGGTACCGGCCTTCCGCGTGCCGTGGCCGTTCCCGTCGTGGCCGTCCCGCTCGCCGTCCAGCGGGACCTTCTCGCCGCCGTAGGTCCTGCTCATCAGGGCACGGAGGCGGGCGATGCGGCCCTGTCCCTCACCGGACGCCACCCCCTGGCCGCCGTCGCCGGAGCCGCCGTGACGTTCCCCGGTGACCCCGGAGGCCGGGCTGATCACCGGGATCGGCTCCTTGCCCCGGATGCGGGCCTCGACGGCCTCGTTGGGCGGCACGTGCACCTCGACGTACTCGCCCGTGGGCATGCGCTGGATCACGCCCGTCTCCACGCCGTGCCCCAGGCTCGCCGCGTCCCTGCGCTGCAGGCCCAGGCAGATCCGGTAGGTGATGTAGTACGCCAGGGCGGGGCCGACGAAGACCAGGCCCCGGCCGATGACGATCATCACGTTCAGCGAGAGGCGGAAGTAGGCGGAGATCACGTCGTTGGAGGCCATCAGCCACAGGACGCCGTAGAAGGTGATCGCGGCCATGCCGATCGCGGTGCGGTGCGGGTTCTCGCGGGGACGCTCGGCGATGTGGTGCTCGCGGCTGTCACCGGTGATCCAGCGTTCGGCGAAGGGGTAGAGGGCCAGGCCCGCCAGAATGAGGCCTATCGGGGCGAGCGCCGGCAGGATCACGCTCATCGGCAGCGTGAAGCCCAGGAAGTTGATCTCCCAGCCGGGTGTCAGGCGGAGCGACCCGTCGAGGAACGCCAGGTAGAAGTCGGGCTGGGACCCGGCGCCGATGTCGGACGGGCGGTAGGGCCCGAACAGCCAGACCGGGTTGATCTGGGCGAAGGTGCCCAGCAGCGCGATGACCCCGAAGGTGAACATGAAGTACGCGCCCGACTTGGCGAGGAAGGACGGGTGGAACGGCCCGCCCACCACGTTGTCGTTGGTGCGTCCCTTGCCGTGCATCTGGGTGTGCTTGAGCACCCACGTCAGGATCATGTGCGCGGTGATCAGCGCCAGCAGGACACCGGGCAGCAGCAGGATGTGGATCGTGTAGAACCGGCCGATGACGTCGTCGCCGGGATACTCGCCGCCGATCAGGAAGAACGTGAGCCAGGTGCCGACGATCGGCAGCGACTGCGCCACGCCCGCGGTGATCCGCAGGCCCGCCCCCGACAGCAGGTCGTCCAGCAGGGAGTACCCGGTCAGGCCCTCGAACAGCGACAGCGCCAGCAGCGCCACCCCGATCAGCCAGTTGATCTCGCGTGGCTTGCGGTAGGCCCCGGTGAAGAAGACCCGGAGCATGTGGATCATCATGCCGCCGATGAACAGCAGGGCCGCCCAGTGGTGCATCTGGCGCATGAGCAGGCCGCCGCGCACGTTGAAGCTGATCTCCAGCGACGAGGCGTACGCCTCGGACATCGTGACGCCCCGCAGCGGGGCGTAGGCCCCCTCGTAGGGGATCTCCAGCATGCTGGCCTTGAAGAAGAACGTCAGGAACGTGCCGGTCAGCAGCAGGATGATGAACGAGTAGAGCGGGATCTCGCCGAGCAGGAACGACCAGTGGTCGGGGAAGACCTTCCGGATGTTCCGCTTGACGAAGTTGCCCGCCCCGAGGCGGTCGTCGAAGTAGCCCGCCGTGCCCGCCAGCCTCGTCCGGTCGTGTGCTCTGCTCATGCGTGGTCTCCGTTCCCACGGATCCCGGCTCCGGCGTCGCCGCGCCCCCGGAAAACCGCAACGGGCCCACGGCGGAGCCCGCCGTGGACGCCCAGATCCTCTCTTCATTCCCGGCTCCGGTCAGGACCGGGCAAAGAGGGTTTCAGGGTCCGGTTCCGGAGCCCGTGACCCAAACGTTCACCCGCGCGCGATGACGCGCCCGGCCCGCAGGGGGCATACTCCTGCACGTGCAACGCCGTTACGCCTTCCTCGAACACCCCGGCCCGCTGGCCTTCGCCCACCGGGGCGGGGCCGCCGAGGGCAGGGAGAACACCCTCGCCGCGTTCGAGCGCGCCGTCAGGCTCGGTTACACGTACCTGGAGACCGACGCGCACGCCACCGCCGACGGGGTGCTCCTGGCCTTCCACGACCACACCCTGGACCGGGTGACCGACCGCAGGGGCCGGATCGCGGAGCTGCCGTACCGGCTGGTGCGCCAGGCGCGGATCGGCGGCGTGGACGAGATCCCCCTGATGGAGGACCTGCTGGGCTCGTGGCCCGAGGCGCGCTTCAACATCGACGTCAAGGAGGCGGCGGCCATCGCCCCGCTCGCCGAGGCGATCCGCAGGACCTCCTCGCACGACCGGATCTGCCTGACCTCCTTCTCCGAGGAGCGGCTCCAGCGGGCCCGCGCCGCGGTCGGCCGCGACGTGTGCTCGGCGCTGGGACCGCGCGGCGTGGCGACCCTGCGCGCCGCCGCCACCACCTCGGGGTACGGCCGCCTGCTCGCCCGTCTGGCCCGCGCCGGGATGCCGTGCGCGCAGGTCCCGGTGGGGTTCCGCGGCCTGCGGATCACCACGCCCGCCCTGATCCGCACGGCGCACGCGCTGGGCATGCAGGTCCACGTGTGGACCGTCAACGACACCGCGGTGATGCGGCGCCTGCTCGACCTGGGCGTGGACGGCCTGATGACCGACAACATCTCCGGGCTGCGCGACGTGCTGAGCTCCCGGGGCCAGTGGCATCCCGGCCGCATGGCCGCGTGACCGGCCCGTCCCCGCTCCTATCGTGATCCCTCTCCCCCAGCGAACCGAGGACCCCCCATGACCTCAGCACAGGCCGTCGAGGAGACCCCGGCCTCCCGCCTCCGGGAGCAGCGCGGCTGGTACTTCTACGACTGGGCGAACTCCGCCTTCCCGACCACCGTCCTGACGGTCTTCCTGGGCCCGTACCTGACGACGATCGCCGAGACCGCCGCCCAGGGCCGCCCGTACGTGGACGTGCTCGGGTTCGACGTGCGGCCCAGCGCCTACTACTCCTTCGTGGTGGGGGCCGCGGCGATCCTGCAGATCCTCCTGATGCCCGTCGTGGGCGCGCTGGCCGACCACACCGGCCGCAAGAAGGAACTGCTGGGCCTGTTCGCCTACCTCGGCGCCGGTGCCACCCTGTGCTTCTGGTTCCTCTCCGGCGACCGCTACCTGCTGGGCGGCGCGCTGTTCCTCGTCTCCAGCGTCGCCTTCGCGGCCGCGTTCGTGGTCTACAACTCGTTCCTGCCGGATATCGCCACGGCGAACGAGCGCGACAGGGTCTCCGCCCGGGGGTGGGGGTTCGGCTACCTCGGCGGCGGCCTGCTGCTCGCCGTCCACCTGGGGCTCTTCCTCTACCACGAGTCCTTCGGCGTCACCGAGGGCGACGCCGTGCGCATCGCCCTGGCGTCCGCGGGCCTGTGGTGGGGCGGGTTCACGATCATCCCGCTGCTGCGGCTGCGCAACCGGCACGTGGCCTCCCCCGGCACCGAGAGGGCCGGCCGGGCCGTGACCGGCAGCCTCCGCCAGCTGGGCCGCACGATCAGGGAGCTGCGGCGCTACCCGCTGACGCTGGGCTTCCTGGTGGCCTACCTGATCTACAACGACGGCGTGCAGACCGTCATCTCCTTCTCGGCCACCTACGCCGACAAGGAGCTCGGGCTGGACCAGACGGTGCGGATCGCGGCGATCCTGATGGTGCAGTTCGTGGCGTTCTTCGGGGCGCTGCTGCTGGGCCGGCTGGCCGCCTCCTACGGGGCCAAGCGGGTCGTGATGGTGGCGCTGGTGGCCTGGATCGTCGTGGTGGCCGTGGCCTACTTCCTGCCCCGTGGGTCGGCGGCGGCGTTCTTCGGGCTGGGCTTCGCCATCGCGATCGTGATGGGCGGCACGCAGGCCCTGTCGCGGTCGCTGTTCTCCCACGTGATCCCGCGGGGCAAGGAGGCGGAGTACTACAGCCTGTACGAGATCAGTGACAAGGGGGCGACGTTCCTCGGCTCGTTCACCCTCGGCCTGGCGCTCCAGCTGACCGACAGCTATCGCCTGGGAATCATCTCTTTGGTGATCTTCTTCGTGCTCGGCCTGGTGCTGCTCGCCCTGATCGACCTGCCCAAGGCCATCAGGGCGGCCGGGAACGAGGTGCCCGAACGCATCTGAGAACGCCTCCGGAAAGGGGCTCCGCGCAGACCGGGTCAAGAACGTGCGATTGGATCACCCCGTCTGTGGGAATCCACACACGGTATCAAGCGTTGTACGCCGTGGGAGACGAACCCCTACGACGGGGCCCTCAGGAGGCATTCAGACATGGGCGAGCGTGCGCTACGCGGTACCCGGCTCGGGGCGACCAGCTACGAGAACGACCGCAACACCGATCTGGCCCCGCGCCAGGAGGTGTCCTACACCTGCCCGAAGGGCCATCGATTCGACGTTCCGCTCGCCGCCGAGGCCGAGATTCCGGCGACCTGGGAGTGCCGTATGTGCGGCGCGACCGCTTTGCGGGTGGACGGCGAGCTGCCGGAGGCCAAGAAGGCCAAGCCCCCGCGGACGCACTGGGACATGTTGCTGGAGCGCCGCTCGATAGAGGACCTGGAGGAGGTGCTCAACGAGCGCCTGGCGATCCTGCGAGCCCAGCGCCGCAAGAGCGCCTGACCGCGCCCGGAGAGCCCCGGAGAGCCTCGAAGAACCCCTCGCCCCTGTCCGGGGCGGGGGGTTTCTTCGTGTCCGCCGTACGGCGCTCACAAGACTGACCGGTCCCCCGGGACGACACCGGCGGGCCGCGGAGTCCCGGAGCCCCGGGGTCCCGGGTCCTCGGGGTCTCCTCGGGCCGAAGTGGTCCGGTCGGCCGGGGCGGGATTGGCTCTCGGTGCGGCCCGCCCTCTGGCCTAGGGTCTTCTCCATGACCGTTTCGATCGACGACGAGAGCGGCGGCGTCCCGGCGGCCGGAGAAAAGGCCGCGGAGCTGCGCGCGCTGCACGTGCCGGGCCGCCCGCTGGTGGTGCCCAACGTCTGGGACGCGGCCTCGGCCCGTGCCGTCGAGGCCGCGGGCTTCCCGGTGATCGCCACCGGCAGCGCCGCGGTCGCCTCGGTGCTCGGGTACGAGGACGGGGAGGAGACGCCGGCCGGGGAGATGCTGGCCGCGGTGGCCAGGATCAGCCGGTCGGTGAGCCTGCCCGTCACCGCCGACATGGAACGCGGCTACCGGCTGGAGCCCGCCGAGCTGGCCGGGCGGCTCGCCGCCGCCGGGGCCTGCGGCTGCAACCTGGAGGACTCCGACCCCCGTACCGGAGCCCCGGTCGGCGCGGACGAGCAGGCCGGTCTGCTGCGAGCCGTCCGGGGCCGCGGCCGTGGCCGCCGGGACGGACCTGGTGATCAACGCGCGGG
Source organism: Streptosporangium longisporum (assembly GCF_039534895.1). Taxonomy (NCBI): domain Bacteria; kingdom Bacillati; phylum Actinomycetota; class Actinomycetes; order Streptosporangiales; family Streptosporangiaceae; genus Streptosporangium; species Streptosporangium longisporum. Next base: position 80,427 of record NZ_BAAAWD010000026.1, read on the forward strand.
TCGATGTCTTCCTCAACGGCACCGGTGGCGACGAGGAGCGGCTGGAGGAGGCGGTACGGCGGGGCAACCTCTACCTGGAGGCCGGCGCCGACTGCGTCTACCCGATCTTCGCGGCCGACGCGGGGATCATCCGCGAGCTGGTCCGCCGGATCGACGGACCGGTCAACGTCCTGTTCCGTCCCGGCACGCCGTCCCTGGCCGAGCTGGCGGATCTCGGGGTGGCGCGGGTGAGTTTCGGTCACGGCCTGCACCGGGTCGTGAGCGGGCACACGGACCGGATGCTCGCGGCCATCAGGAACGGCGAGAGCCCCTACACGGCGTCCGCCACCTCCTGATCGGCCAGCCACCCCGATCGGCCCGCCACCCCCTGATCGGCCCGCCACCCCCTGGTCGGGCCCGCGTCCCCCGTTAGAGGTGCAGCCTGTCCTGGGACCCGCCGCGCCACTCCACGAGCAGCACGGTGGCGTCGTCCTGGAGCATCCCGTCGTGATATTTCAGGATGTTGCGCACCAGGCGGCGCAGGGTCTCGGGCACGGGCAGGCCGTCGGCGTTGTAGCGGATGATGAAGTCGATGAAACGCTCCAGGCCGAACTCCTCGCCGTCCCGGTTGCGGGCCTCGGTCATGCCGTCGGTGTAGATGAGCACGCGGTCGCCGGGCTCCAGCTGCTCCTTGCACTGGGTCACCGGCAGGTCGAGGTCCAGGCCCACCGGGTGGGCGGGCGGGCAGTGCAGGGTGGTGACCCAGCGCCCGTTCCTGATCACCACCGGCGGGTGGTGGCCGCGGTTGACCCAGGTGAACACGCCGGTCCGCACGTTCAGGCTGGCCAGGATGGCCGTGGCGAACCGGTTGGCCGCGCCGAACTCGTCCACCAGGACCTTCTCGATGCCCTTGCTGACCTCGATCAGGTCGGCCCCCTGGCGACGGTGGTTACGGCAGGCCGCGACCGCGAGGTTGGCGGTCAGCCGGCGGAGGCGTCGTGGCCCATCGCGTCGAAGACCGCCAGGTGCACGGTCTCACCGGCCAGCGCGTAGTCGAAGGCGTCACCGCCGAGCTCGTACGCCGGTTCGAGCGCGGCCCCGATCACCACCTGGTCGTTGGCGAGATCGGCGCCGGCAGCAGGTTCCACTGCATCTCGGCCGCGACGTTCATCGGCCGGGTCCGTACCATCCGGGCGTAGGAGTCGCTCTGCTGGCGTTTGCTGGCCAGCAGGAGCGCGGCCATCGACGCCAGGTGCCGCATGTCCTCCTGAGCGCGCCCGTCACCCGGAGGGGCGCTGATCCGCAGCACGCCGAGGCGTTCGGTGCCGTCCAGCAGCGGCACCCACCACCGGTGCTCCTCGCTCCCCGAGCCCGCCCGGCCAGCATGCGCACCTCCTGGAAGGCGCGCCCGGCCAGCGTCCCGTCGATCCGCAGCTCGGCCGCCCCGGCTCCGCGTCGGCGCCGGCGGCGAGTCCCTTGCCGGTCACCAGCCGGAGCACCTCCTGCTGGAGGTCGGCAAGGTAGATCAGCACGTCCCGCAGGCCGGCGTAGGCGGCGTGTTCCGCGATGAGGGCGGGGAGCTGCTCCAGCGCGCTCAGGTGGCTGGCCTCGGCCAGCCCGGCGAGCATCCTCGCCCGCCCCTCGAAACCGGTCCGCCGTCCCCCTCAGTCCCGGGTCGCGGCACGGATCCGCCCACGGCAACTCCCAGCGCTCACCCGTCCGCGTGTCGTGACTCATCACCGTCCGACAGTACTCGGCAACCGCTCACCGCCGGGCAGCCCCATCCCCCGGCCGCGACGGGCGGCCGGCACCGCGCGCACACCGAGTGATCATCGGATGGGCACCGGGGGGTCACCAGCGGTCGGCGGACAGCTCGACGCCCCTCGACCCGGTCGTAGATCACCACCCCGTCCGTCAGCCTGACCACGCGCACCCGCCTGGCGAGTCCCGCCGTCTCCAGCTCGCGGGCGGAACGCACCCGCGTACTGCGGGAACCGGTAGCGGTCACGGGTGGCGCCGGGCGGGTCGTCGCGTTCGCAGACGACCTCGTATCGATCTTCCGGCCATATCGGAGGCAGTGCCTCCAGGCCTCGAGCGGCGGGCGGGGCCATCGACCCGCCTCCTTCCTGAGTCTGACAAGGTGTGAACGGAACATACGTACAGTGATCAGTTAAGGCATTGTCAATAACTCCATTATGGCCTTTCGGAACGTGACAACTGTAAGGTGAGCACTCCTCGTACTGCCCGGGCGGTCGGCTCGTCACATGCGGAGACCTCCGTCGACGTCACACGCGCCGGTCGCTCGGCCCGTATTGGCACGTTCCATTCCTCCGCTTCCGCCAGGAGCCCGTCATGTCCCCCATCGATCACTTCGCCTACGGGCTCGTCACTCCGGTCGCCTCCTACATCATGTCGAGCATCGGCTCGCTGCTGGGACTGCTGCTCGCCGCACGGGCCCGCGGGGCGCAGGGCGGCTCACGCGCACTCTGGCTCATCGGCGCGGCCCTGTCCATCGGCGGCCCCGGTATCTGGGTGATGCACTTCATAGCGATGATGGGCTTCGACGTCCGGGGGACGTCGATCCGCCTACGAGTCCCGCTGACCGTCGCCTCCGCGCTCTCGCCGTCGTGTCGTCGTCGGCGCAGGCCTCTTCCTGGTCTCGCGGCCCGACAGCGGCACGGCGCGCTCCTGGCCGGCGGGCGCTGACGGCCTGGGGCGTGGCGGGCATGCACTACCTGGGCATGGCGGCCATGAACATGTCCGCCCACGTGAGCTACGACCCCCTGCTGGTCGCGCTGTCCCTGGTCATCGCGGTGGCCCGCGGCGACGACGGCCCTGTGGTTCAGCCTGCGGGTACGCGGGGCCGCCGCCACGACGGCGCCGCCCTGCTGATGGCGTCGCGGTGAACGGATCACTACACCGGCATGTTCGCCCTGGACGTCAGCGTGCACGGCACTCCGCGCCGACGGCGGCGCAGAGGGATGGACTTCATGCTGCCGCTGCTCGTCGGGATCAGCCTGCTCACCCTCGGCATGCT
>NZ_BAAAWD010000027.1:0-36413 GCF_039534895.1 Streptosporangium longisporum
GCCGCCCTGGAGGCGTTGCGCCGGATCGCTGCGGCCGTCCGCCCGACCCAGGGACGTCACGCCGTCGAGGCTGGCCGTACCGGCCGCCTGCTGGCCCCCGGCGGCACCTACGAGCACGTCCCGCTGCGCCTGGCCCACGTCGAGATGGGCGACGTCGAGGCCCTGGCCGCCGCGGCCCGCGCGCTCGGTGCCCCCTATCCGGGCGAGTGGGTCGAGGCCGCCCTGTCCGAGACCGACACCGCCATCCCCGGCCCGCAGCTCGTGGTGCGCCTGGCGCAGCTGACCGGGCTGCTGGACCTGGCCGAGACCCCCAGCACGACCCTGCTGCGCGAGCGCCTGGCCGACGCCGACCCCGCGGCCGACATCGTCTTGACCGCCGAGGAGGAGAGCGCCTACCAGAGCCTGGCCGACCGCTTCACCGCGATGTGGTCGCTGAGCTCCCCGCTGGCCCGGTTCCTGTACTGATGCCCCCGACCCCAGGAGCTTCGACCATGCACGAGCCGGTCCACCACGAGATCACCGACGCCGACACGCTCGCCGAGCCGACCCCCACCCGCTGGACCGCCACCCAGGTCTTCGACATGGCCACCCACATCCGCACCTGCCGCGTCTGCGGAGACGGCGGCCAGGACCCCGAGATCAGCGCGGGCCTGACCGAGGAGTGGCCGGTCGAGGAGATGGCCGACTTCATCGCCTCCGGCCATCACCCGGCCTGGCTGGCCATGCTGGCCGAAGGCCGCGCCGAGCGCGAGCGCTCCCTCTAGGTCTAGAGGCCGGCCCCTCTAGACCTAGAGGCTCCCCTAGAGGCCGATATCGTCCCTGACCTGCCCTCTAGCGCCTAGAGGGCACGTTGGCCAACGTGGTGAATGAGAACTTTCTCTACGTCTTCAAGGCGGCCCGCCCTGCGGCGGGCCGCTGGCGTTCGCGGGCCGGGCTGCGGTTCTCGGAAGCCGCGCTCGTGACAACTAGCGGGTGCAGCTTTTCTTTACTGTGACCAGAGCGGTTCTCGGCGCTTAGACCCATGGTCAGTGACGTTGGGAAGCCGATTGGGTGTCCTCTTTCGAAGGGAAAATGCCGCTTTTGCGGTTGTTGTACCGGGCTGCAGGCGAAAGGGAGGCCGCTGGGCCTTTCTGAGGCGGCTCGAACGTGTACCGTAATTCATGCCTCATCTTCGCCAGGCTTCTCGGCTACCTACCCGGGTTGGCCGAAGGGCGGCGCGGTCGACCAGGAACTCCCTCGGAGTCCCCCCCCGGTCGCCGCTCACCCCTCACTCCGAGGGGATGGTGGAGAGGAAGGCACCGCTATGCCTCGTCGGCGCCACAAACGCCCCGGGCCGAGCAACCGGAAACACGAGTCACAGCGCTGGCAGATCATTCAAGCCACGGCGGCCGTCGGGCGCTTTCTCATCGAGGGAGCCCGCGCACTGGCCGATGGAGAGCTGAGGATGAAGGTCAGCGACGTGATCCGTGGGTTGTTCGATGGCGGCGGCCCCGGCGCCTAACCCCCCACAAGGGGCTTGGTCAACCGGAGCCACGCACCACCCGCACTACCGCAGTACACCGGAAGCCCTTCGTGCCGCCCAGGACGCCACATCCTTGGCACGGGGGGCTTCCTCTTTTCCACGACTGTGCTCCGTTGGACGCTAAATGAATGCAGTCCACCGGCGAGCCAAGTAAACCCTTCTTGCGAGTTGCAATCAAGCCAAAACGGTCATTGAGTCCTGTAGATCCCATCATGTGGCATCTATCGCATTGCTGGCGCAACGCGCACGAAGCACAAGTATGACATGTTCGTACCTTCAATGTCATTCTGTCGTCTCTGTCCTATTGTCTGACTGGACGCCTCGTGACCTGCGATGGAGCATCCGATCATCGCTTCAGTCTCGTGGGCACCGCTGTAGACGGCACCGCCACCCCCACGAGATCGAGTGATCATCCCGCCGCTTCCTCAGACGGAGAGATACGCCGGATCGTTCGCAGCGACCGGCCTCCGGGAAGGATCGGACCGGACTTTGGCAGTAGCTCATTCATCAAGGCGCGGTGCGCCTCGCAGCCGGATACTCCCTTACATGAGACCTGAGACCGTGATCTTCGGCGTACTCAAGCGCGTCGGCGTGGTCCGTCGGGAGTCCTTCACCCTCCCCACCTTCGACCCGCAGACCGATCGAGTCACCGGACACATCAGCGCCGAGTACCTCGCAGCCGAGCTCATCGACGCGTTCGGCCTGTGCGAGCACTCGGAGACCCGGTGCGAGGAGTGTGACCCGGAGGAGTAGCCGGGCCGCGTTTCGCTGAGGGTTAGCGGCACGCCGAGGCGGTGGCCCAGCAGTTGCCGAAAGAATCCGAGCGCGCGGGGTATGCCCCCTGACATGGGAAAAAGCACAGGCAAGGGCGACTCTGCCCGGATCCAGTCCGCGGCCGCGAAGAACCCGGACAGCAAGACCGCCCGGGACGGGTTCGACCGGCGGGCTCAGTCCGCCGCCGACAAGAACGCCCACCGGCAGAGCAGGACGCATCGCTGAGCATTGCCGAATTGTTCTTATAGGGATCAAGGCGGCCCTTCGGGCGCGCGGCCCGCCGCGCGCCCGGCGGCCAGCCGGCCGGGCATGCGGCCTGGAGGCCGGTCCCGACCGCCGCCGCCGTGCGCGCTCGGTCCCGCTCACTCGGGGCCGCCTCGCCTACGACATCAGGCGATCCATCCGCGATGCAGCCACCGGTCCGGATCGCCATCGGTGTCAGGCTCGTAGATCGCCCGTCGTTCCTCGCCCGGTACGGGCAAGTACATGCCGTCCCAGTCGGCCGTCACGAGGAACGCCTCCCCGTCCATCGGCCCGCCCCACAACGTGACCCGGCGCAGCTGCGTCGCCATCGGCATCGCCTCCTTCTCCCCATGGTTGCGGGCAGAGGTCGAAAACGCCGGCGAATGCCGTGACGATCGCCCATCGGGGCCGGACGCCGATCAGGGTCGGGGCGATCGACTGCCGCGGCCTTCCTTCGTCAGGCCTTGCCATCGGGCAACGTCGCACATGTGCGATCTCTCGCACTTGTATCACTCCAGATCAGGCCCTTGAAGGGGTCCCCGTAGCGAACAGCGAAAATCCAACGGATATGGATCTGACCTGCGGTTAGTGGGTTCGGCGTGGCGGGGCGAGGATGCTGGTGATCTCGGCCACGGCCTCGCCGCCGGGGCGGGTGTAGCGCATGGCGGTGCGGGGGTTCTTGTGGCGGGTCTTGGCCATGATGAGTTGGAGCGGCACTTTCTGTTCGCCCAGGTGGGTGGCGGCCGAATGGCGCAGCTGGTGCGGGTCGAGGCCGAGATGCCGCTCCATGAGCACGCGCACCCGGTCGTAGCCCAAACGGGGCCGTTCGGTGTGGGGGCAGATGTGCTCGGGGCTGGGACGCCGGGCGGGGACAGGGCGCCGGTCGGCGAGGAACAGCGGGCCGCGCGTTCGGACAGGCCCGTCGGGGTGGCCGTCGGGCAGTCGGAGCAGGCGGGGTAGGAGGCGGGCGGTGCCGGCGTCCCAGTACACCCACTCAATGTCGCCGCCCTTGGACCGCAGCGGCGCGCGCCGGTTCTCCAGGTCCAGGTCCTCGACGTTCAACGAGAGGACTTCGAAGGCGCGTGCGGCGGTCTCGTACAGCATCCGATAGAGCGTCTTGTCCCGCAGCGGGAGGTCGCGCCGCGACAGCAACCGCTCCAGCTTGGACTTGGCGACGGCCTTGGTGTGATCGACGCTCTCGCGGCGACGTTCGGCGTCGGCGGGGACCGACGGCGCCGCCCACCTCTTCTTGGTGGCGCACCAGGTGAGCCAGGAGGAGACCGCGGCGCGGTTGCGATTCCAGGTGGCCGGCGCGCACCCGCCCCACAAGATGGTGAGAGCATCGCCGATCTCGATGTCGGCGACGTCGGCCAGGAGCCGCTCGCGGCCGCCGACCGCGGCGATGGTCCGGTCGATGGCCGAGGCGTAGGCGCGGCGGGTGTTGTCGTTGGCGACCCGATGGGTGGACAGGAATTCGTCGGCCGCGTCGCCGAGGTTGATCGCGGCGCCGCGTAGCGCGGTGACCTTCGCGTTGGCCGCGCTCACCGCTCGCCGCCCGACACGGGGGCGATGTACCGGATAACGTGCCCGAGTCGCGCACCGGCCGCGAGGGCGGATCCCCAGCCCGGCGAAGATCGTTCAACGCTCATGTACGTGATAATAGTCCATTATCACGTACATGACTGGATCGGGCGGCGCACGGTCCAGTGGTGGGGTTCAGGCCGTGATGGTGATCTCGGGGACTTCGCGTTGGGGTGTGCAGGGCCCAGTAGGTCTGGGCGATGTCCGTCGGGGGCGCGGTGCGGGTAGCCCGCGGGCGCTTGGCCGGCATCGCCGTTGGTGACGTTCTGCATCGCCGGGACCCGGCGCCTGCGCTCTCGGCTATGTTTCGCATTAGCACTCATGGTGGCGGGCTGGGATCCAGCCCGCCACCGGTGGCCGCGCTCAGTCGCCGGCCAGGGTCCCGCCCAGAGGGGTGCGCTCGTAGCGCACAGATCGGCCGGTCCGCGTCCGCGTGACCAGGCCAGATTCGCGCAGCACGGCCAGGTGGCCGCCGACTGCGCCCAGGCTGAGACCCAGCTGGCGGACCAACTGCGTGGTCGTCGCCGGCACCTCGAGCGCCCGCAGCACCTGCGCGCGGTGCGGGCCGACCAGCCGCGCCAGCACCGCCGCACCGCCCTGCGGGGGCGGCGGCCCGAGCAGGTTCGCGGCGCCACGCGCCGGATACACCAGGGCGTACGGCCAGGGCGGCTCGACGTAGCTGATGAGGGTGCCGAAGACGGTCGGCATCAGCAGCAGTCCCTTGCCGCCCAGCCGGTGCCGCTCCCACTCGTTCCGGGGGCCGGTGCGCACCTCGATCACACCGTCGGCCCCCTCGGAGCGCCAGCCCACCCGCGGATCCAGGTCGGACAGCGCCGCGGCCCAGCCGTACATGGCGAGGTGTCCGGCGCGGTGCACCAGGTCGCGCTCCAGCACCGTACGCAGCCGCGGCCAGTCGGGCTCGACCAGCGCGTGCCAGGTCGCCTCGATCGCGTCCGAAAGCCGGGTGAGCACGTCCGGGGCGGCCAGGATCTGCTGGACGTGGCGCGGCGGCGTACGCAGCCCGACCAGGTTGCGGGCGATCTCCGCGCGAACCTGGCGCAGCGGGGTCGCCCGCACCGCGGCGAGTTCGACGGCGAAGTCGTCGCTGGGGCCCGAAGGCGGAGGATGGATGAAGTCGGCGTTGTAGGCGCCGCGGCGGAACAGCGTTGTCAGCGCCCCGACCGCGGGCGTCTCGCAGAGCAGCCGCGCGTACCGCGGCGCGATGCGTTCCGCCCAGGGCCGCAGCGGCCCGACCGGCTGCTTGCCCGCCGCGACCCGCAGCGCGTTCATTGCTTCACCCAGCGGCGAGATCGCGTAGCGGGTGTGCGCCACGTCGACCGGCCCGACTTCGATGGCAAGCATCTTTCGCCTCCACGCGAAAGCTTAACGCCTCCGCCTGCACCGCCCCGAGACTGGCCCGCATGACGACACTCCAGGCCGCACCGGCGCGGGCCACCTACCGCGAGGTGTTCGCGGTAGGCCAGTTCCGCGTGCTGTTCACCGGCTACACGCTCTTCCTCGGCGGCGAGTCGGTGAAGATGCTCGCGCTCTCGGTGACCGTCTACGCCAGCACCGGCTCGCCCCTGCTAGCCGCGCTGGCCTACGTCGCCGGCTTCCTGCCCTACGCCCTCGGCGGCACGCTGCTGCTGGCGTACGCCGACCGGTGTCCGCCGCGGGCCGTGATGGTCGGCTACGACCTGGTCCGCGCCGCGGTCGCCGCTGTGCTCGCCGCCGGGCTGCTCTCCCCCACCGCGATGCTGGTGCTGGTGTTCGTCACCGGCATCCCCAGCGCGGTCGCCTCCGCGGCGCGCAGCGCGCTGCTGCCCGAACTGCTCGACGGCGACCGGTACGTGCTCGGCCGGGCCGTGTTCTCCATGGCCGCCGGCGGCACGCAGGTGCTCGGCTTCGCCGTGGGCGGGATGCTGATCGCGACGCTCGGCCCGTACGGCGCGCTCTGGATCACCGTGGCGAGCTGCCTGCTGTCCGCCGCGCTGCTGCGCCTGCGGCTGGCCGAGCGGCCGCGCCGCGGCACGGCCGCAGGGTACGCGGTACGCGAGACCTGGCGCGTCAATCGCGAACTGCTGCGCCGGCCGGCGATCCGTTCGCTGCTGCTGGCCCAGTGGCTGCCGCCCGCGCTCGTGGTCGGCGCCGAGGGCGTGCTCGTCCCGTACGCCGTCCAGATCGGCATGCCCGACTCGGCCGGGCTGCTGTTCACCGCCGTGGCGCTCGGCATGCTCACCGGCGACCTCGTGATCGGCCGGCTGGTCACCCCGGAACGAAGGGAACGGCTGGCCGGGCCGCTGGCACTGCTGCTCGGCGCGCCGCTGCTCGGGTTCGTGCTCTCGCCCGGGCCGGTCATCGCGGCGCTGCTGCTCGCCGCGTCCGGGTTCGGGGTCGCGTACCAGCTGGGGCTGGCCCGGCGCTTCCTGAAGGCGGTGCCGGAGGCGAACCGAGGCCAGGCCTTCGGGCTGGCGCTGACCGGGACCATGACGTTGCAGGGGCTGTTCGCGGCTGGCGGCGGGGCGTTGGGCGAGGTGTCAGCGCCCGGCCTGGTCGTCGGCGCGGCGGGCGCGGCGTCCCTGCTGTCCGTGTTGGGTCTCTGGCGCGTGCTCGCGTCGCCGAGGGCGTAGCAGCGTGGTCTGGCCAGGTTCAGCGCAGGCATGCTCACGGTGCCAGCATCCCCTCTGGAGACGGTGCCCGCGCAGCGTTCACATGCACGTCCTGCCGCGGGCGACCTATCCGGGGGCACGGCGCGAAACGAATTGAGACGGCCTCACCGTAAGCGAATCGAGACCTTAGCCATAGGAGCCCAGGACCACCGCAGGTCAGCGGCTACTTCGTTGGAAATTTCTTCATTGCTACCGAGACCCCTACAGTCGGCGGGACCGTTGGTTGCGGGACAGCCTGGAACCCTCTGGATGATGCAACGCCGCCGGGCCCTGCGCCACCTCATCGGCGACGCCTGTGCCACTCTTGGCGTCGGCACCTTGAGCACCGCGAAGATCAGCCAACGTGGCACACGTGAAAGAAAAGATCATCTCGCGCTGGCCTGCGAGAAGCGGCCACGAACCCAAGATAACGATCGCAAGGTCAGGGGTTGAGCAGGAAGGTGGTGCCGGCCTCGTTCACCAGTGTCGGGCGCAGTGGCCGCCATCCGTCGTCGAGCTTGGCGGTCTCGCCTTCGATGTCGACCTCGATGAATCCGAAGAAGTTGATGTTCTCTCGGTGGCCGGGTGCGATGAACGACAGCAGCTCGTCGGGGACCTCGCGGCCCTGCTCGCGCAGCTCCTTGATGCCCATTGCGTAGTACTCCGTCGTCCACGTGATGACGGCGTTGGTGAGGATGGTCAGACACCAGGACTGCTCAGTCTGGTCGGTCAGGTGGGGCCGGACGATCGTGCCTTGCTGGGCGTAGTGCAGGTCCCGGCGCAGCGCGTGCAAGCTCTCGCCCTTGTTGAGCTGCCGGGAGATCTTCCGCCGGTACACCGGGTCTGACAGGTACCGGGCGGCATGGATCGTGCGGCGGATGCGCCCCCATTCCTTGATCGCCGCTGCGAGAGTGTTCTGCCGTGAGGCCGCCGACCACTTCCCGACCACCAGGGACGCGGTCGCCTCCCCGAACTTCAGCGATCCGGCCATCCGCAGCATGTCGTCCCAGGTGGCGCGGATCAGATCCTCGTTCCACCGGTCGGCCAGCAAAGGTCCGGCGTGCGGGTAGAGGGCGTTGGTGGCGGTCGGGTTGTCGACCCGCTGCATCGTGATCTTCCCCAGATCGCGGATCCGCGGGGTCAGCGCCTTGCCGACGAGGTCGAACAGCCCGAAGTTCACGAGCGTGGCGCCGTGGGTGTCGGTCGCGTGCTCGTGGATCGGCAGGTCGGTCTCGTTGCCGAGCAGCTCGTCCAGGGTGTAGTTAGCCTCGCGGGTGGTGGGGACGATCTGCTTGGTGCCGTAGGTGGACCACTGATCGGAGACATGGGTGTAGGTCGACAAGACCTTTCCCCCGTGGATGTTCATGTCACGGCCGGTCAACGACTTGCGGCGGATGGGGAAGCGCTGGCCGTCGGAGGAGGACATGGTGCCGCCACCGAACTTCCCGGCCAGCTCCAGCTGGTAGTGGTGGTTGACCAGCACCGTGTTGGCCTCACGCAGCGTCTCCTCCCGCACGTACCACTCCTGGGTCCAGGCGAGGGTGTCGTAGGAGACGCCGCAGGCCTCCGACATCCGGGTCAGTCCGAGGTTAGTGGCGCCGGCGATGAGCACCGCGAGGATGTTGCGGCGGGTCTCCACTGACAGGTTGATCTTCCGGCCGCCGGCATGGGTGAAGCAGTCCAGGAACTTCGTGCGGACGTCCAGCTCGATCAGCAGCGAGGCGATCGGCACGAACGGCAACATCCCCGCCAGCTCCTCCCGCAGCGCCTTGGCCTCGGCGGGGATGTCCTCGGCCGACAGCGGCGGGATGACCAGCCGACCTTCCTCGTCCAGGCGGACCGCGCCCACGTCGTTCGGAGCGGCGTTCGCCAGGGTCTCCTCCAGTTCCTCCAACGCCTGGTGGAATTCTTCCTTGACCTGGTCAATCGCCTCGGACGCGGTGGCGGACCTGCGGACCAGCTGGCAGAACTCCGCCCGCTTGCCCTCCCACTGCTCCGGGGTGAACAGGTAGGTGCCCGGGTCGGCGTACCGGCGCGAGCCGGGCACGAACACATCTCCGGAGCGGAGCCCGTCTCGCAGGGCGAGTACCACGCATAGCTCCCAGTAGTGCCGAAACGCCGTGTCATCACCAGCCTTACGGGCCTTGGCCAGGTAGTCGGCGTACCGAGCCGGAACGAACGACGTCGGCGCCTCGGCCGGGACCTTGCGCCCGTGAGTCCGGTTCAGTTCCTTCAAAATCATCAACGCGGTCATCAGATCCTGGGCGCCGGGCCCACCCTGAAAATCGATCACCGACAGCACCCTCGGAGTGAAGCGGCGCAGGTAGGTGTAGGAAGCCTCCAGCGCCGCCAGCCGCCCGTGGTCGCGGGGCAACGGCTTCCACGACACCGAGGCGACCTCGCGGAGCTTGTCGAGTCCGATCTGGTCGCGCAGCAGACCGCCGACCTCCTCGTCCGGGATGCCCGGGTCGTTCAGCACCGGCAAGATCACATCCATCAGCAGCTGACGGGCCTCGCCCCTCTTGGCCCGCTCCGCCAGGGCCTCGTCAGTCTTGGCCTTCGCGTGGGACTCGCGCGCCGATACCGCCTGGTCGAACAAGGCGATGACCTCGTCCAGCTGGTCGACCGCCGACTGCGCGACCAGCGAAAGCAAGATCGGGTAGCGGCGCTCCTCCCGCCGTTCCAAGCCCTGCACCGTGGACCGGCGGGCCACCGTGGCCAGGAAGCGGCGCCGCTCCCGGGGCAGCATTGACAGGTCCAGCTGGTGGGCGTCCATCCCCCGCAGATACAGCAGCTTGTCGACCGACACCCCGATCGCCGGGACACTCGCCTCCACCGCCGGCGTCGTCAGCCACCGCAGCCGGGACGTCCCGATCTCCGGATCATCCAGCAGCAAACCGTCCAGGCCGGCCCGCATGGATCGGGTCAGCAGATGCCCGACCTTCTGAGTGGTCAGCTTCCCCGCCGCCGCGCGGGCCGTGGTCACCAGCTCCATCAGCGTGACCACACCGGGCCGCACCACCTGGGCGGCCTGCAGGTGCTCCACCGCCTGCTGGAACAGCAGACTCGGAGTGTCGTGCTCCATCGCCCGATCCAAAAGGAACTGCTCCAGCTCCTTCCACTGGATACTGCCCGGCTTGGGGTTCTTCCACGTCAGGTACTTCAGAACCGACTTCAGATGATCGCTGCGGGTCTGTGGCCGCTTCCGCGTCACCCGGTCGTACTGTTCGAGCATCCCGGGGAACACCGCCATCTGGCCCGCCAGCCGCAGCAGCGCCGCCTGCGGGATCTCAAGGAGGTCGTCGGGGATGTAACCGAGCCACGGCAACGTACACAGCTGAACGGCCAGCCCCAACCGAGCCTCCGGGCCCCGGCCCGGTGCGTCCAGGAACCCATGCTCGCGCGGCGTCAACGTGAAGTACTTGTTCAGCTCCTCGCGTCCGATATCCGGGAACGACCGCAGACGCTCCAACTGCTCATCCGACAGGAACCGCGTTGACATCAACCACCTCGTACATCACAGAACACACGAACCATGACGAACCGTAGTCGAGGAGATCAACAACCGTACCAGAAACCTGTATAACCGCAGCTCAGAGGCCTATCCGTTGGATTTTCGCTGTTCGCTACGGGGACCCCTTGAAGTGCGAGACGTGCGAGGAGTGCGAGACGTGCGATAACCAACCGGGCTACCGTGCGAGCATGCAGATCACAGCAGTGGTGAACCAAAAAGGTGGCGTCGGTAAGACGACCACCACGATCAACCTGGGAGGTGCCCTGGCCGAACTGGGCCGACGGGTACTGCTGATCGACCTGGACCCTCAGGGGCACCTGACAGAAGCCCTACAGCTCTCCGAGGCCCCGGATAAGCGGAACCTGGCCGGCATCTTGACCGGCGCCTGGACCGGGTCAGTGGAAGAGATCATCGTGCCGTACTCGACCCCCGGCAGCGGCCGCCTGGACGTCATCGTTACCACCCTGGAGATGTTTACCGTCGGCCGCGAACTGGACCGGCTACGGGCCCGAGAGGAGCGCTTGGATCGTGTCCTAGCACCGCTGAAGGATCTTTACGACCACTGCCTGATCGACTGCCCACCCGCGCTGGACATCCTCACCGACAACGCACTCACGGCCGCTGACGGCGTACTGATCCCGGTCCAAGCCGAGGACTCGACCCTGCGTGCCCTGCGGCTGCTGCTGGCCCAGATCGACGCCCTGGAGAGCGAGCTGCGCCGCACGCCCTTGACCCTGCACGGCATGGTCGTGTCCATGCTGGACCGGGGCGCCGGGGGCCAAGCCCGATCCAATATCGGCCGAAGCGTCATCAACGCCTTGGAAGGACTTCCGCTACCGATCGTGGCGACCGTCCCACGCGGCGTGCCGATCAGCGAGGCATGGCGCTATGGCCGGACCGTCACCGACTACGCCCCCGACTCCGAGCACGCTACTGAGTTCCGCACTCTGGCCGCAGTGCTGGACAAGGCGTCCGCATGAGCAACAAGAAGCTCCCGCCGCCGCCGGGTGCCGGCCAGATCAGTGACACCTTGCGCCAGCGGCTCCGCGACAGCCGTTCCACCTCTGGTGATACTCCTCGCACTAGTGCGACAGATCGCACACCCAGCACTCCCGCAGTCGCCAAGATGGACCGGCGTAGTTGGTACATGCCCGTCGAGTCGGCCGCCGCGCTCGCCCAGCTCGTCGACGACCTGCACTACACCACCCGCCGTCCCAAACACGAGGTCCTGGCCGCCATCATCGACGGCGCCCTTGCCCGCCGGGCCGAGACCCAGAAGAAGCTGACTGACCCACCCCAGAGGTAAGTGCGACAAGTGCGAGACTTCGCACCTCTCGCACCTCTCGCACACGAAGCGGGCCCGGAGGAAGATCCTCCGGGCCCGCTTTCGGTGGGGTGCCGCTGACGCTACTTCTTCTTGGAGTGGTCGTGGTTGATCGGGCTGGAGCTGGTGGCTCCGCAACCGGAACAGGAGTAGGTGGGCTTGGCCGGGGTGGAGTTGGAGCCTGCTGGCCACTGTCCGCGCTGTGACATCCTGGGATCTCCTTCGGGACGTCAGGGGCCCCTTCGTTTTGCGGCGGGAGGCCCCTGATGCATTTGTGCTGAGCGTCCGGGTGGGCGCTCCGGGCCGCCCCCGGCCGGGACTCCGGGGGCGACACGCAACACCCCCGGCTCTACAGGGCGCCCAGCGGCAGGCTGGTCACGACCACGGCCAGGGCGGTGAGCATCAGGTCGACCGCCAGGCGCAGCTTGCGGTACTTGGCGTGGGCGATCTGCGACAGGCGGATGACGTCGCGGGCTCGCTCGGTGGCGGTGTCGGGCAGCGTGGCCAGCAGCTCGTCGACGTCGAGGAAGGCGGCCGCGGTGAAGCCGGTGCCGCCTCGGCCGCGGCGGGGCAGGGCGGGCCGGATGACGGTCAGCGTCACGGCCGAGGCGGCGGCCAGCAGCGCCACGGCGACGCCCAGGCCGACGCGGGCCGGGACGGCCAGGGCCGAGGCCAGCACTGTCAGGGCGGCCAGCACGGAGAACGAGGTGCCGGCGAAGGCGAGGATGATGCCGGCCTTGGTGTCGGTGCGGGCAAGCTCGGCGCGCACGGCGGTGGCCTCGTGGTCGAGGATCGGGGCGGGGGTCATGAGCATCCTTTCCTGGCAGGGGCGGGAGCGGGGCTGCGGGTTCAGCGCTGGATGACGGGCTTGTCGACGTCGCGGTGGACCAGGCGGACGGCGACGCCGAGCCCGATGCCCAGCACGGCGAGCTCTCCGGCGATCGCGCGGGCCAGGGAGACCGAGCGGTGGCGGCCGCCGACGCAGCCGCAGCCCACGATGACCGGGCCGCCGGTGGCGGAGATGAGGTCCAGCACGCACGCCACGGTGTGGCGCACCACCGCGGTGATGCCGGGGGTGGCCATCACGTGGTCGTAGACCGCCCGGTCCAGGCCGGTCATCTCGCGCATCGCGGGGTTGTGGTGGGGGTTGCGGAACAGTCTGCGGGCGTCGATCACGATGTCGGCCTCGGGCGGCTCCTGGTGGCCGTAGCCGAACGAGACGACCTCAACGGTGGTGGTCAACGAGAGCTCCTTCACGGTCGCGGGACGGGGCGAGGACGGGGCGGGGACGAGCGGGGAGCTGTTGCTCCGGGTGCCCGCCCGACCACCGGCCGGGCGGGCACCGGCACCCTCAGTTCTCGTCGCTGGCCAGGAAGGCGTGCAGCGCGCGGCAGCCGTCGAGGAACTGCTTCGGCGTGTGGATGTTCGCGGCGCCGCTGGCCAGCACGTTGGAGTGGTGACGGGTGATGGCCTGCTTGCGCAGCATCAGGTCCCGGGCGGTGGCGGCCTCCAGGCCCCAGGTGATCAGCGGGGTGGCGGCGGTCAGGACCGCGCTGGCGTCGCTGCGGCGGGTCTTGTGCACCAGGATGCTGGCGGCGTCCAGGACGGCGGCACGCAGGGCGTCGCGGCCCGAGCGGATCAGGCTGCGATCGCGCGCCTCGTCGAGGCTGGCAGGGGTGACGTCGGTGGTGGTGGCGTTCATGCGGGTCTCCCTGGGGTGAGGAACGGTGGTCAGGGGCGGGGAGCTGTTGCTCCGGGCACCCGCCCGGCCCGGCCGGGACGGGCGGGCACCCGCAACCTCAGCGCGCCTGAGCAGCGGTCAGAAGAGCGCGGCGGCGCGCGTCAGGGGTGGGGTGGCTGCCGATGATCCAGCCGGCCAGCCGGTAGAGGCGCGACTCCTGCGGGAGGGCGGCCAGGGTCGCGGTGACGATGGCGCGCCCGTCCAGGCCGACCGCGTCCAGCAGGTGCATCGAGTGGACGTCGGCCTGGTACTCCTCGCGCCGCTGTTCGCGGGCGGCCAGCAGGTGCGCGCCGATCGCGACCACCAGGGCGATGGTGACCCACGCCGAGGAGCCCACGACGACCGCGGCCACGACCGTGGCGGCGCCGATCCGGCAGATGATCTGCCACCAGCTGGTGCGGGTCAGGCCCTGGCTGTGGCCCAGGGCGTGGTGGGCGATCTCGTGGGCGAGCACGCCGCGCAGCCGCGTCGTATCGGCCAGCAGGTCGGCGCCGACGCTGATGTGTGCGTCCGGGTCGCAGTGGCTGCCGTGGGCCAGGGCGCCGTCCTCGAGTGCGGGGTCGACGACGACGAGCACGGCCGGGGCGTGCGCGGCGCGGGCCAGCGCGCCGGTGAGCTCGGCCAGGCCCGCCGGCGTCGTCGTCGAGGCGGGGGCGGGGCGGGTGATTCGCGGGTCCATGACATCTCCTGTTCGATCACAGCGGGTGATGGTCGAGGGGCAGGGAGAGGGCAACAGAAAGGGCGTGGCGGGGGGTGGCCACCGTCGGGGCCGGGGGGGTGGGGGGTCTTGCCGAAGGGGGGTAGCGGGGGCTCAGAGCCCGGAGAAGGGGGGTTTCCGATTGGCCCCCCACCCCCACCACCCGCGCGTTTTCGCTGGTTACTTGGGGTGGGGGGTCCCCGGTGGGGGGTCGGGGGGTTGGGGGTCCCCCCGGGGAGGCCCCCCGGGGGGAAATGCGTCAGGCGGCGGGCCAGGCGGCGACCGCGGCGGGCACTTCGATCTCGCCGTGTCCGACACGCTCCGCAGCCGTCTGCAGGGCCACCCGCGCATACCCGCGCCGCTCCTGGCCGGTGCGGTAGAACTTGTTCGGCAGCGGCCGCACCTCCAGCGGGCGCAGTAGATCGGCCAGCGCCACCGCATCGCCCTTGCCCTCGGCGGCGACGATGCCCAGCGCGGCGGCGAGCTCCTCGCTGTGCAGCCGCTCGGCGCCCAGCGCGTCGAACGTGGCCAGTGCCCGGCGCAGGATCTCGGGCACCGGCTGAACCTCGGCGACGCTCCCGACCGGCGCGGCCGGGGCGGCCTGGGTGGCCGGCCCCTGGACCGGGTGCATCTGCTGCGCGCGCAGACGGCCCGAGGGGATCGGGTCGCCCCAGTTGGCGGCGTCGCTGGTCGAGGCGGCCGGGCGGGTGCCGCGGGCCAGCTCCATCGGGGTGGCCCACGAGGCCGCGTCCGCGCCGCGGGGCACGACCCGCAGGCGGCGCGGCCCGGCCTGGGTGGCGGGGGCCGAGACGGGCGCCTCCAGGTCGTCGACGTCATCGGCGTCGACGTCGTCGTCGGTGTTGGTGCGGTCGGCGAAGGCTTTGCGCATCCGCTCCAGGCGGCTGGCGTAGGCCGGACCGGCCGCCTGGGCGGAGGCGGCGTCCAGGTCCGGGCGCATTGCCGCGATCGCCAGGGCGGCCTCCTCGATCTGGTTGGGCAAAACGTTGTAGCCGCGGAAGGGGCGCGGCGGCGCGCTGTCGACGGACAGGAAGCCGGTGCCCTTGCCGCCGAGCTGGTCCATGCTCAGCTTGTTGCCGACCGTCCAGCCGAACATGTGCCCCAGCTCCTCGGGGTCGGGGCCGAACATCTGCACCCGCACCCCGCTCTGCTTGCGCATGTTGACCGGCACCAGGTCACCGGTCGGCCGCAGGCTGGACAGGACCAGGTTGACGGCCTCGTTACGGCCGATCTCCTGCAGCTCCCCCACCAGCTTGACCAGGTCGCGATCGGCCACGGCGCGAGCGCCTTCGTCGATGACGATGGTGATCTGCGGCAAGGTCGCGCTGACCGGCAGAAGACTGACGTTCTGCGCCTTCTTGAGCTTGCGGTAGCTGGCCTTGCGGTGCTTGGCGATCGCGATCGCGGAGGTGATCATCGCCTTGCCCTCGGTCAGGTTCGGCGCGGCCCAGTCGATCGGGCAACGCTGGACACGCCCGTCGAGCCACACATCGATCCACGGCTGGGTCAGGCCGCCGCCGTTGAGGTCCAGGTGCCAGACGATGTTGTCGCGGCAGCGGCCCAGCGCGATGGAGATGACCTGCAACAAGGTGGTCTTGCCGCTTCCGCGCTTGCCCGCGATCAGGGAGGCCTCCTCGCGCACCTCGGCGCCGGCGGGGTCGGAGTTGGCGTGCTCGCCGAGCACGAGCGGCTCCAGGATGGAGCGCGGGCTGTAGTCGGCCGGGTAGAAGACGGTTTGGGCGATGCGGTTGACGGTGGAGACGCGCAGCAGGACCTGGCTGCGTCCGGCTCCCGGCACGCCGCGCACCTCCACGCTGCACCCGTCAGGCAGGTCGGCGGCCGTGGCCAGCGCCTCGGCGCGGGTGGCGATCTGCGCGCGGGTCGCACCGGTCGGCGGCAGGGTGAACTGCACGTCGTATCCGGCGCCGTTGTCCCAGGTGCGCACGTCGCTGACGATGACGTTGATGTTGCACACCTGGCGGATGCGCGCCTCCCACTCGACGGCCAGGCGGGCCGTCGAGCGCAGGACCAGGGCGCCGGCGCGGGGCGCCTGGACGGGGCGGCGGGCGGTGATGCGGCCCAGCGGCGCGGTGATGACCGCGCTCAGCGCGCCGATGCCCAGCGCCGCCCAGGTGGTCTGCGACCAGGGCGTGTCGACCAGGGTCCAGCTCCACCACGATCCCGCGCCGATCCAGCAGGCCAGCCGGTACATCAGCGCGGACGGGGCGAGCTGGCGGTGGGCACTGGTGGCGACCGTGCCCACCGCGGCGGCGGCCGTGGCCGCACATCCCCACACCGGCGCCAGGTCGACCGCGTCGCCCACGGTGGCCAGCGCGGCCAGCGCGAGCACGCCCTGCGCGGTCGCCGAGACCGGCCCGCGGGGCTTGAGCGACCAGTCCACCGGCCGGGCCTGGCTGCTCTTGGTCTTGGTCGTGGTCTTGGTGTGGGTGCCCACCGTCGTCTCTCCTTTCGTGTGTGCAGGTCAGGGCGGCTTAGATGCGGCCGACGTCCCACAGCTGCTCGTTGGTGCGGGGGGCCTCCTCGCGCTTGAGGTCCTCGGCGTGCGCGGTGCGGAACATCACCGCGATCTCCTCGGCGACCGGCACGAGCTGCGCCAGGCCCTGATACAGCTCGTGGATCGCGTCGACCACGGCCGGGTCGACGGGGTATTCGCCCTGCAGGCGCATCGTGTAGGTCCTGACGGCCATCGCGATGTTGGCCGGCACCTCGTGCAGCTGGTCCAGCTCACGGGCGACGGTCCACATGTCCTCGGGCGAGTGAGCAGCGGCCACGGCGTTGACCTCGGCAGCGGCGGCGGCGAGCGGGTTGGCACTCATGAAACGACCCCTTCGGTAGATACGGGTTGCGGTGACGGTCCTGGCCCGGTCGGCCATGACGACGGAGCGAGGGGAAGACGCGGCCTGGGCCACCTCGGCGGAGATGCGCCAGAAGGTGATGCTGTAGCCGCACGTGCAGGTCACGACCGCCTTGGCCTGGCCCGGCGGGACGGTGACCTCATGAGAGGCGCCGCACCTCGGGCAGACAACGGTCGCGGTGATGGACGGCTCGGTGGGGGAGTCGCCGTGCACGACCGGCTCCTCCTGCGGCTCCTGCTGCGGGCCCTGCTGCAGCTGCGGGGCGGGCTCCTGATCGGTGTCCTCCTTCGTGTCGGTGTCGGTGTCGTGGGCGGTCTCCTGGCCGTCCTGGCCGTCCTGGGGGGCGGTGGTGGTGCGACCCCACAAGCGGCGCACCTGCTCGACCAGCAACGCCACCAGCGCCACCACCGAGGCGGTGACCTGCGCGTCCCAGGTGCCCAGCGCCGAGACCGCCCGGCGCCGGGCGACGGTGAAGGAGCCGGCGCCGCGCACGGCCGCCCAGGCCGTGGAGACCCGCGCGCCGGTACGCCGATCAGCCCAGGCGCCCAGCCGACGCGCCTTGGGCCCCAGGACCCGGCGGGCGGAGGCGACCATCTGCGCGCCGCGGCTGTCCTTCCAGGTGGCCGCCATCTGAGCGCGGGAGCGCTCACGGGCCTGACGGACCCGGCTGGCGGCGAAGTTGCGGGCCGCCCCCGCGCGCTGACGTGCGGACTCGACCATCTGCGCTCCTCTGGTGTCCTTCCAAGCCGGGGTCCGTGCTGACCGCGATCGGTTCTTGCGGACCCGGCTCGCGGCGAAGTTCCGAGCGGCCGCGACCGGCCCGTCCGGGCGGCCGGCCTTCGTCTTCGACCCCGAGCCGGTCGGCCGGCGACCGCTCCCCGAGCCCGTCGAGCCCGTCGAGCCGGTCGACCGGGAGGTGCCGGAGGCGCGGCCGCGGGATCGGTCCCCGCCGAACAGGCCACCCAGGCCCGGCCCGGCGCTGCCCGATCGGCGCGAACGCCCACCGAAGGCGCCCGGCCCGCCGAGCCCGCCGGAACGGGACCGGCCGCCACGACCGCCCAGCAGGCCACCGACGCGCGAGGAGCGGCCCTCGCTACGCAGCGCGCCGAACACCGACCCGCCCGACGCGCTGGAGCGGCGGCCGCCCTGGCCACCGCGACCGGCCTCCCAGCTCACCCCGGCCATGGAGCGCTGACGGGCCTGGTAGCGGTGACGCACGTACGCCACCGCACTACCACCAGCCAGCACGCCGCCACCGATCAGGCCGGGCAGGCCCAGCAGCTGATACAGGCTGGCCACCGCAGTGGCCGAAGCCGACAGGCCCCCGGCGGCCAGGTGCGCCGCCGGGATGCCCCCGGGCTCGTCGTCGTAGTCGTCGACGTCGTCCTGCGGCTCCGGAGCCGGGGCCGGGTGTTCAGCGGGGACAGCGGCCGCCGTCTCGCTCGCGATCGGCTCGTCGGCCGCCGTCATGGTCTCGGTGTCGTCGTTGCTGGTCATCGGGTACCTCGCGAACGGGGACGGGAAGCGGTCGGGACCAGGGCGGCCAGAGCGGCGCGGTGAGCAGCCCGCAGCGCCGACAGCGTCGACAGGCCAGCCACCACACCGGCCAGCCAGGCGGCCACCGGGACGGGCAGGGACGTCAGGCTCAGCAGCCACCAGGCGATCGCGGCCACGACGGCGACCCCAATCAGGTGGGCGCCGATGCCCGAGGGGCGGGCGGCGCGGCGGCTCACCGGGTCACCTCCAGGTCGAACAGCGGCAGCTGGTCGGCGCACACCTCGCACGGCTCCCAGGGGCGGCGGTCGTGGCGGCGCTCGTCGCGGCAGCGGTCGTTGGCCGGGACGCGGGGCAGGTCCATCAGGTGGAGGGTCACGTCCCGGTCGGCCATGGAGCGCACGCTCCAGTCGCGGCCGCGCTCTCCGCAGGTGCAGAGCATCCGGTGGACGCGGCCCACCGTGCCCACGCCGCGCTCAACGGTCGGCCGGTGGCGCACGGGCGCCGTGGTGGGAGCGTTCTTGCGGGCCATCGGTCCTCCTCAGCAGTCGTAGGTGGAGCCGTCGCGGTAGCGCGCGACCGGGCCGGGCGGGGTGGTGGGCGTGTGCGGGGTCGGGGCACAGGTCGGCAGCGGCGCGTTCTGCACCACCGGCGCCGACGTCGAGCCCGAGCACGCCGACAGCACCAGGGCGGGGGCGGCCAGCAGCGCGGCCAGCAGCGCGGTCTTGCGGGTCATCACGCGCCGCCTTTCAAGGCGTCTCGGACGTCGCGGGCGTCATCCATCCCGCACTGCAACGTGGTGCGGATCCGGTTGGCGCTGGGGTTGGCCGGAAGCGCTCCGGAGGCGATCAGGGTCCGGGCCCGCTCCACCAGGGGAGCGATCTTCGCGGCCTTACTGGACGCCGCCTCAGAATCGGCGTTTTCCCTGTACGTAAGGCCAGTAAGGCGGTCGTCGTCCTCTCCGACGGGGAGGACCGACAGGATCTTCCACAGGGTCGGCAGCAGCCAGATTGCGGTCACCGCGCCCAGCGGCCCGAGCGAGTGGACGACCAGCGGCAGCAGGTCGAACCCGGTCCACTGCAAGGCCGGCCAGCAGTTGAGCACGAGCGTCATGCCGAGCAAGAAGGCTTCGGCCTTGAAAACCTTGCGGCCCTCGGGGCTCTTGCGGTCGACCGGGCGGCCGCGCATCGCGGCGTAGGCCTGCACGGTCACGGCCGCCAGGAGCGGCAGGCTCAGGATCGGCTCGACGCCGAACGCGGCCCACCAGCCGATCGAGCCCTCGGCGAGCTTGAGTCCCTTGGCCACCGAGTGCTGCACGCCGATCGAGGACACGCCCAGGGCGATGACGGCCGCCGACATCGACATGACCGTGGTGGTCCGGCGCACCCTCGCGTCCGACCAGGCCAGCGCGTGCGGGTCCTGGGCCAGGGCGTGCAGCCGTGCGGCCTCGGCGACCCGGGCGCGGCGCTTGCGGACCTTGTCCGTGTCGACCAGCAGCGGCGCCTCGTCGCGCTGGAGGTCCACCAGGCGGTGAGCCTCGGCGACCCGGGCGCGCAGCTGACGGACCCGGCGGGTCTCGCCCTCCTCCTCGAAGTTCTCAGCGTCCTCGGTCTCGTCGGGGTCGACGTCGGCCGGGACGGCCAGGGGGGCCGGGGCAATGGGCACCGGCAGGAACCGGTCCCGGGTGTGGGTGTAGAGCTCCAGCTCCGCCAGACCCCGGGCGACGTCGTCGGGGTCGGGCATCGGCACCGACGTGGGAGGGGTGCTCATCGGCCACCCCACAGGGCCGCCAGGAACATCACGGCGGCGAAGACGCAGACGACGATCAGAGCAGTGGTGATGATGGTCTCGACGTTCATCCGGTGCCTCCGCACGGGGTCTGCGCGACCGCCTGGAGGCAGCCGGCGCACTCGGGGTCGTAGCCGAAGGTGTGCGACGAGCAGCTCTGCAGCTGCTCGCGGCGGTGGATGCTCAGGCACAGCGGGCACTGGTAGCGGCCCATGTCAGGCCACCTCCGTCCAGGGCGCGAACCAGCGGCGACGCGGCGGCTGCCGCTGGGCCTGCAGGGTCTGCAGGAGGATCGCGTCGGCCAGCTCCCGCACCGCGGCGGCGACCTCGGCGACCTCGGCGACCTCGGTACGGACGTCGGCGACGGCGTTGGACAGGTCGGTCGAGTCCGCCAGCGGCGCGGCCGGGGTGAGCGCGTCGGTCAGCTCACGCACCGCCTGAGCGATGGCGGCCAGGTCCTGGCGCAGGGGGGCGACGTCGCCGACGTCGGCCAGGCCCTCGCGGAGCTTGGCCAGTTCCTGGCTGACGGCCAGGGTCGCGTGCCCGGTGCCGAGCTGGGCGTCGCGCAGCGCGTGGACTGCGCCGGAGTAGCTCAGGCTCCCGCTGTAGGCGGTGGGCCAGCAGTCCCTCTCCTCGGCGGCGGTCAGGAAGGTCCGCGCCTGGTCAGGCGACGTCGGCAGCGTGTCGAACTGAGGGGCGCTCACCAGGCCACCGCCTCGGCATCGGCCAGCTCGTCGGCGGCCTCGGCGAGCAGGTCGTCGAGGATGTCGGAGGCGGCCTCGCGGCGCGCCATCATCTCGTCCCACGACTCACCGGGCAGGACCAGGAAGGTCAGCTCGGGGGTCATGCGGGACAGGGCGTAGGTCAGAGCACTCGCGTCCAGGTTGTCGAGCGCGGCGCGCGGACGGGGGATGATTCCCATGGGCTTCTAGCTCCTTACAGCTAGTGGTCCTCGCGGTCCCGGTGTGACAGCACCGGGACCGCACTGCTGAGCAGCAAGGAAACCTATGTAAGTAGATTCGCCTTACGTAGATTGAACGTAAGCGGGAAAGTCCGAGCCGTCAAGAAGCTACCTACGTAGTTTTGGCTTATGGTGTTCGCATGACCGACGACCGCGCCCCATACCAGCGCATTGCTGACGACCTCAGGGAAGAGATCACCTCGGGTCGACTCAAGCCGGGGTGGCGTGTACCTGCGACTCCAGAACTGGCGCGCCGGTACGAAGTCACCACGAACACCGCGAACCGGGCACTGACGGCCCTTGCCGCTGAAGGGCTACTGATCAAGAAGCCTGGCTCTGGAACCTATGTCCGCAATCCTCACCCGGTTCGCCGCCGCATCACCCGCGGCACTCTCGTACATCGCCGCCGTACGATCGGCTACAGCTTCGCCGCGACCAGGCCCGATGACCCCGAGTGGCAGCCGCACTTTCCGCCCATCTATGAGGAAGCACCCATCACCGAGCGCGCAGCCGAAATCCTCGGCATCGCGCCAGGTACGCCGGTGTTTCGCCGTCGACGCGTAATGAGCGTTCCGGGCGAGGACCCGTTCACCCTCTCCGACTCTTGGATCGTCCCCGAGGTGGTCGAAGCCGCACCGGATGTGCGAAAGCGAGGTGTGCCGGGTGGGTACCTGGACGCCATCGAAGCAGCTGGCCACGGTCCGCTGGCCTGGCACGAGCTGACCCGGGCGCGTACTCCCACGACCGAGGAAGCCGAACTTCTCGGCATCTCCCCCTTGTTCCCAGTGCTGGAGATATGTCGGGTTAGCGTTTCCGCTAGCACTGGCGAGCCCGTAGACGTGACCGTGATGTTGATCCCATCCGATCGGATCGAGATCTTTCAGGAGCTCAAGCGCGACCGCACGGCTACGTACGAAGTCCTCTCACCGCCTGGCGGGCGTCCCGAATCCACCACGGAGCCGTAGGGCCCAGATTGATCTCTTCTTGAGAGCCCGTCGCCAAGACGCAAGGTCGCAGGCCCGACAGAATGCCCCACAGGCAGAACGGCGGCCCTCTCGCTCAACCTGCCAAGAGGGAGGTAGCTCAGCCGTGTGACACCTCAAATCTTGACAACGACAGGCGCGACCTCTGCCGGTTTTCGGCCCCTACTTCATCGCTTGCATGGAGTGCTCGAATCGGACCAAAGCGTAGGCCCCGGTGGTCGATAGACAAGCCCGCATGACGACCTGTACCCACGCTGACCAGTTCAGACAAGAGAAAGGCCGGGAGTGCCACCTCCCGGCCCGCCAGCTCTTCCGCGTACCCAACACAGAAAGAACCACCGCACCCATGAGAGTACCCACCTCTGTTGAAATCGTCCTACCCGGCATGGTTCGCCGAGGGGAACTTGACAAGTTGCGGGCGGTCCGCGAGACCGGGGGTGGCCGCACCGGTGCGGCCACCCCCGGCATCACGAGCGTTCCGGCCGGCGGTGCCCGATGACGGTTCAGCACATCGGGATGGTCTACGCCGCCGACGGCGGCCTGGAGGCCAACGAGAAGCATCTCCTTGGGGCGTACTGCAACCACACCGACGTTCACGGGTACTGCTGGCCCAAGATCGAGCGGCTGGCCGACGAGACCGGCATGTCCGTCCGGACCGTCAACCGGGTGAATAGCGCGCTCAAGGCCAAAAAGCTCATCAAGTCGGTCCGGCGCTTCAACCCCCGAACCGGCGAGCCGATCTCGAACCTCACCCGGGTCAACCTGCCGCTGCTGGAGTCCATGAAGCGGGCTCCCAAGGAGTACGACGACAACCTCATCGAGGCGATCACGTTCGACGAGGAGGAGGGGTCAGCCGTACCCGAGGACAGCCCCCAGGAGGGCGCCGAGGAGGGTCAGACGACCCTCGAAATGGCCTCTGACCTGCTGTTGTGCCAATCTGACACGTACCCCGTGCCAACTTGGCACGTACCTACGTGTCAATCTGACACTGAGGTGGGTGCCAACTTGGCACACAAAACCTCAGTAGAAACCTCAGTTGAACCCCCCCCCCTAGCCCCCCCGAGAGAGCCCGCGTCTCCCGAGTCACAGACGTCCCTCCGCAACGAGGGAGGGGGGGGAGGCTCTTCGGGTGAAGCACCCCCATTCCCGACTCCGGGAATTCCCGGAGTCGGGAACGATCCGCGGAGCACCGGGGGAAGCGGCAAGGTGCTGTCCTCCGAGGATCGGGCGGCGCTGGTGGCCGAGGTCCGCGCGCTGCGTCCGGAGTGGAGAGCGACCTCCATCACGAAGGCCTTGGAGCATCCCGGAGTGGTCGAGCGGGGAAACCCTGCCCTGATCCGGGCGGCCCTGCTGTTGGTGGCCCAGGACGAGCAGAGCCAGGGTCCGGGCCGTGTCGGGTTCGATGGTCCGTGGTGGTCTGCGGCCGCGGCCGCGCTGCGCAAGGCGGACGGGAGCCGTCCGGACCTGCCGCCCCGGTGCGACGACACCCGCCATGACCCCTACCTGCCGGCGGATCGGGTCTTGTACGACGACGAGGTCGGGCCGTTCCCGTGCCCGACGTGCCACCCCACCGCGCTCGCCAAGAGGAACGCCCGATGAGCATCGACACCGGCGCCGCGCCGGGCGCCCCGAGCATGGTGGAGATCGAGACCGAGGCGGCCGTGCTCGGCGCGGTGCTGACCTCCCCAGCCTTCGCGGTCGAGCTGATGGAGCGCCTGGCGGCCGCCGACTTCGTACGCCCGGTCCACCAGCTGATCTATCAGCTGATCGTGGACGCCGAGGCGGCCGGGCGGGAACCGTCGTATCTGTCCGTCTCCCAAGCCGCCCAGCGGCTCGGCAACATCGTCGTCCTGCGCTACCTGCCCGAGCTGCTGACCCGATCTCATGCCATCACGACCCGCGAGATGTTCGGCCAGCAACTGGCGGAGCTGACGAACTACGCCTACATCCGCAAGGTGTCGTCGGCCGGCCTGCACCTGGCCGAGCTGTCGGCCGGGGCGAGCCTGGAGGAGATCGAGGCCGTCCGGGCGCGCGCCCGGGCTCTGCTGGACCAGGTCACCGGGCCGGACCTGGATGACCCGGATGAGGTCACCTGGGACGAGCTATATCGGCGCGACCTGGACGACGCCGAGCATCCGATGCCGGTCTCGGTCGTCCCGCTGCCCTACCGGGACCTGTCGACGATGCTGCACGGCGGGCTGCGCGCCGGGAACCTGGTGATCATCGGAGCCCGGCCGGCGATGGGCAAGAGCCTGGTGGCCGCCGAGATCTGCCGCCACGCCGCGATCAAGGGCGTCAAGACGCTGTTGGTGACGCTGGAGATGACCCACCGGGAGATCTCCGCCCGGCTCACCTCGGCGACCGCCAAGGTCGACCTGGCCAAGACCATCACGATGACCGAACAGGCCGGCGTGCTGAGCGCCGAGGACTGGGAGAAGCTGGCCCGGGGGTACGCGATCGCGTCCGAGGCCGGGCCGCGGCTGTCCATCGTCGACCCCAGCAGCGCGTTCACCGTCGGGCACCTGGAGCGGCGCCTGAGCGCGATGCAGCGCAAGGGCACGCCGTTCGGCCTGGTGGTGCTGGACTACATGCAGCTGCTGTCCAGCCTGGGCGCCGAGCGTGCGGAGAACCGCCAGGCCGAGGTGCAGAAGATGAGCCGCCAGCTCAAGCAGCTGGCCAAGCGGTTCGACATCCCGATCGTGGTGCTAGCTCAGCTGAACCGCGGTCCTGAGCAGCGCGGTGACCACACACCGATGGTGGCTGACCTGCGCGAGTCCGGCGGCCTGGAGAACGACGCGAACGTGGTGATCCTGCTGCACCGGCCCAGCGCCTACGACCCGGCCGACCGCGTCGGCGAGATCGACCTGATCGTGGGCAAGAACCGTAACGGGCCCTGCGGGACGGTCACCGCCTCCTTCCGGGGCCACTACGCCAGCGTGGCCGACTTCGCCCGCGCGGCCGGTGAGGCGTGAAGGGCGCCTAGATCACCTCAGGCGATCACGTGGGCCCGTCCGGTATCCCGTCCGCGGACCTGTGGCCGGTTGGGCTTCTCCGGGGCTCTCAGGGCCACAGAGAGTCGTCCGGTGGGGTGATCGACGTGAGACAGCGTAGTGGTCTTTACAACGTAAAGGATGACGCAACGAGACGCACCAGGTGGACCGCCTCATTGAGGCGTTTTGCCAGTTCCTCAGAACCTCTACGCGCAGATGCGGGGGAGTCGGCCGGGAGCTCGAGGAGGCCGGCCGTAGGTTCCGGGAACTGTGGTCCCCGTTACCTAAAACACGTCTGATCTTCGAAAGCTTTAGTTGAGGGCTGGGTACCATATGGTACCCAGCCCTCATAGAAGCCACGTGGCAGGCTCAAGGTTGGGCCTGCTCCGCTCTTCTAAGTATTGCTTCAACAGCGGCATGGCTATCGGTTTATATAGACGGGCGGTTGTTGCGCTTTACTCTTGCGGTTTCCCGTTTCTGGATCGATTCCAAACAGGCCGCTGGCGCCGGGGATGCCGCTGGCGCCGGGAATATCCCTGGGGTCCCGAAAGAAGTAAAGCTGGTCGCCGATAGCGAACGTTTGTGGGAGGACCTTGCTATCAGAGTCTTCCGAAGGAGTCGCTTTGCGGATTGCTGTAGCTACGGTGAGCATAGCGTCATGAGCCATTATCGCCCACCCGGTTTTTAAATGTGCGCTCGGGAAAACCTGATTATAATGGGACTTTGTGAAGTTGTCTCTGAAGGTTTTATAGAGAGTCCTATCGGGATTGTTTTTACTGGCAAGATAATCGGGATTGGCGAGCGGGACGTAGATGATAGAAATGGGCGCTTCCGGATCATTGAGCTCCGGGGGGTTTATAGGTTGTGCGGCGGCGTCTGAGCCGGTGACCACAGTGATGGGCGTAGAGCGGCAAGAGCGCTGATGCAGGAACTCTAAGAAGCTTGGAAGAGTTGTTTGGCGACCAGCGTAGAACACCATGTCGACCTTCTCCCCGCAGAGAAGGTTGGCGATCCCTCGTAGGGACTCTTCTCCACCGCGAGGATCGAATTTATATTGGCTTTCTTCGCTGATTAAGTATTCTTTGAGCCCGCTTTCGGGATTCTCGAACGCTTTTTTCAGAGAATGAGTATATAGATCGGGGGACCCCTGAGGGGTGCGCTCGGTCCATACCAGCGCTGCGGTTTTCAAATCGGGACGATTTTTCATCAGTTCCCGGCTTATTACCTTCAGCTGAGTAGAGACATTGGGTGCCACCCGGACCAGTCCGCGGATCGGGTCACCGCTCTTACCTGTTCGTTCGTCCTTATCGATTGTGCCGGTAGAGTCGAATCCGTCAGCCGTGATGACGTCACTGACCATAGGAATGGCTGGATCAGCAGCCAGCTCGCGGGCCGCGTCGACACTTTCCTGCTGGCTGAGACCCATTCCCGCGACTGCGACCAGGGAGTCGGGAGCCTTGATCATAGCCTTCAGGTGCTTGACAGTGCTGCGCCAATGGGCCTCGTTGTTACCCATGTTGGCCAGTACCAAGCGGATCTTGGGGTGTCTGCTGCTGGGACTCTTGGGATGATTGGCGGTGTATTGGGCGATGAAAGCTCCTTCGACCTCGTGGACAGTTCGCCCGCCGGTCAGGTTTTGAGGGCCGGTTCCCAGCGGAGCCAAGAACGCGACTGTGACGTAGCTACCTGGTCCTCCCTTTACCGCCTGGCGGTTCTCGGCGGCGATGGCTGTTAAGGCCGGCCGCAAGTCCTCGCCAAAAACATCGGCGCGGTCAGTGCCATCGGTGACTCCAACGCACTCGTCCGCCGAGATACGTATGAGAGTGGGGTTGCGGGTGTCGCAGTGCTGGATGAGCCCAGCCGTCTCCTGGGCTGGCGTAGGGGTGGGTTTGGCATCCGGCTGATTTCGATTCCAGGGCTGCCACCATAGGATGGCAGCAGTGAGCGCTAGTGCGGTCAGCACCGTCAGTAGCCGTGTGCTTATCCATCTTGGAATTTTTATCTCCTGCAGCAACCGGTGTCTCTTGGATACCTGACGGTTCTTTGATGCGGCTTCCTCTGAGAGGTTCTCCTTCGATAGGGGTTTTCTTTCGGAATCTCGTACCCTGGCTAGGGCAGCGCACCACAGAGCCACTTCTGAAGGGTTCAACCCGCATGCTTCGGTGTACCGAGTGACAAAGAAGGTTGAAGGCAGCGTGCTCTTGTTGAAGTTGGTGGAGGTGGTGCTTTTAGGCAGTCCCTCTTCTTCGAGCTTTTTGAACGAGAGATTGTTGACTTCCCTGAGCCTTCCGAGGAGAGCTTTGAACTGCGTCGCGGTATGCACGCTTTCCAGTTCATCTACGAGAGAGATGCTCATTGGCTCCGCCCCGAGCCGTTTTGGCTGCTGCTGGGCTGTCCACTTAGCCAGGAGCTGATCTGCGCGGCCGCGCCGCCGGCCACAAGCACGACGGTCAGGGTGTCCAGCGGGGCCTGTCCAGCGAGTTGCATCACCAGCACGACCGCGACGATGATCACCAATACTGCGACGCGGTGGACAGGACGCAGCCCATCCGATGCAGCAGGCTTATCTGACGAGGCGGGCAGGGAAGGAAGCTGATTGTCGGCGAGAGGGCGTCTACGCCGAGACGACGGACGTGGATCATGTACGGCCATTACAAGAGCCTCATCTTTCCTGGGCGCGGCCTAAATCCGCTACGATGGCCTCATGTTGCGATTACCGGTCGCCCCACGAGCTGATAGGTAGAGAATTCCTTATTAGTTCCCCGTAATCCAGCCCTATCTAGTACGGAACCAGGCAAGCCAAGCGTTCCGTACAAAAACGGATTGTACGGCCGGTTGCCTCTGTGAACCACGAAGTGGTTCGGAACATCAGAAGGGGGCCCCTGCCGGTAACAGGAACCCCCTTCGCAACCTCTCGAACAATCCTCGCCGCGCCCAGGAAGACATGACGGGTGCATTCGAGACAGCGGTCGTCTCACGACGGGCCGCCCACTCAGTCTCGCCATAGAACCATCGCAATATCAAGATCCAAAACCCGTTCCGAACCTGTTCCGAACGGGCAAAACGCCAGATCAGCCGGTTGCTTACCCTCTCAGCGGCCTGCTCGTGCTCACCGGCTTTGCCTTCGGGCATGGATCAAGTTCCGCACACACACAACCGATCGAGCCCGTCTCTAGCCGATCAAATGATCAGGATTTGTCGCTTTTGTCGCAAAATTATAGATTGACCAATAAAAGAACATTCTGACCACTTTGCTGAGTCGGGAAAGCGCCGGGTGAAGCAATCGAGCCAGCGCAGGCATGCGTCCAGCTGTCAGTTCTCAGAAGTGATCCGCCGGGCCGCCTCGTCCTCGGCCTGGAGTGTGGCCGACGCTTGCCGCCGGTCCAGTCCGCTCCCTCGCCTGAGGCTCGGTCGGCGGACTGGACAGTCGGCCGCGCGCCGGCCGGACGGGCCGCGGGGGACGAGCCGGGAAGGGTGAGGAAGACCGGCGGGCGGGGAGACGGCGGGCTGGGAGCAGGACGACTTCCAAAGTGAGCAAGATGAGGATCAGGCGCCTGATCGCGCCGGTTGTGGCCTGGGGCTTTCGCCCCGGGTGATCACCTGTCTACCGTCGTAGGTGATCTGTCCCCGCCTGGGGGCGGGGTCGCTTCGCTGGGAAGGGGGGCCGGTGGTCGACGTCCAGGAGGTCTCGTCCCCGCCACCCGGGCCCCGGCCGGGCGGGCGCCGTCGCCGGGTGGCCGGCGGACGCGGCAACCGCAACACGGTGCGCTTCACCGACGCCGAGCAGCGCCGCGTCGAGGCGGCGGCCGCGGCCGCCGGGATGAGCGTGCCGCACCTGCTGGCCGAGACGATGCTGGCCTCCCTGACCGGAGGGGAGCGGTTGATGGCGGTGGCCGAGCGCCGGGCGCTGGCCCGGCAGGTGGCGGCCGCGCAGCGGGTGCTGAGCGCGGTCGGTGGCAACGTCAACCAGCTGGCGGCCAGGGCCAACAGCGGCCAGGTGCCGGCGGGTGCCGAGGTGGTCGCGACGCTGCGCGTGGTGCGCCAGGCCGCCCAGCGCATCACCGCCGCCCTGGCCCACCTGATCCCCGAGCGAGACGAGGGTGAGGGCGGGGACGGGCGGTGATCAACAAGATCGCCGCGCAGCACGGCCACGACATCGGCGGCCTGATCCGCTACCTGTTCGGGCCGGGCCGCTCCAACGAGCACCGAGACCAGCGCGTCATCGCGGCCGATCACGTCCTGGACGTCGCCGACGGCACCCGCCTGGATGGCCCCGAGCACTGGGAGCGCGTCCTGGAGCTCGGCCACGCCCTGGACGACCACCGCGTCATCGCTGGACTCGAGCCCGAGAAGGGCTGGGTGTGGCATTGCGCGATCTCGCTTCCGCCCGGCGAGGCGCTGAGCGATGAGCAGTGGGCGGTCGTGGCCCGCGCGGCCGTGGCCCGGCTGGGCTTCGATGAGTCCACCGGGCCGGCGCCGTGCCGGTGGATCGCCGTCCACCACGGCCCGTCGGCCGGCGGCAACGACCACATCCACCTGGCGGTCAACCTGGTACGCGAGGACCTGACCCTGGCCGCGCCCGGCCGGGACCGGATGGCGATGTCGGTGCTGTGCGCGCAGATGGAGCGACGCTTCGGGCTGCACGTGGTCGAGGGCCGTCCCGGGCGGGGCCTGCCCGGCTACAGCCGCGCCGAGGCCGAACGCACCAAGCGAGCCCGCCCGCACGCTGCCGGCACCGGCCCGCCCTCGAGGAGCCCGGCCGCCCACACCGGCCCGGGGAGCGGGGACGTCGACCGGCTGCGCCTGGCCCGCCTGGTGCGCGCGGCGGCCGCCAGCTCGGCGAGCGAAGCGGAGTTCGTGCGCCGCGCCAAGGCGTCGGGGGTGCTGGTGCGGGCCCGGTTCGCCACCGGCGGCCGCGACCGCGTGGTCGGCTACTCGGCCGCGCTGCGCCCGGTCGGCGGGCGTGCGCCGGTGTGGTTCGGCGGCGGCAAGCTCGCCGCGGACCTGACCCTGCCGCAGCTGCGCCAGCAGTGGGACGACGTCGACGGCCAGGGCCCGGCGCTTGCCGAGTGGCGCCGCTCCGGCGAGGCGGCCGGCCCGCCCGGTCTCGGCGAGCGGGCCGCCGTCGACGCCGAGCAGTGGAAGCGCGCCGCGCAGCTCGTCGACGCCATCCGCGAACGCCTGGAGCGCACCCCGGACGGCGACGTCGCGGCCTGGCGCAGCGGGTGCCGGGGGGCGGCCGCGATGCTGGCCGCGCTCGCCGAGCGCATCGAAAAGCCCGGCCCGGACAAGACGGGCGGGCCGGGGCCGATCGCCGCACTGGCCGACCGCCTGGCCTGGTCCGCCCAAGCCCCGCGCGCCCAGGCGCGTGTTCCCGTGCCGGCCCGGGCCGAGGTGCGGACCGCGACCCGGATCATCATCGCGGCCGCCCGCCAAGGCCCGGCGGCCGCCACGTGGATGCTGGTGGCCACCGCGCTGGTACTGCTGGCCGCCACCATCACTTCCTGGCACCGGCGCCACCGCCAGCACCGCCAGGCCGCCGCCTTGAGCACCCACGCCGGCGCCTTGGCCGGTGAGTTGCGTCGGCGCCGGATCGCGGCCGCCCCGGCCTGGAGCGCGCGCCACTACGGCGCCTTCCCCGACGCCCACCTCAAACGGCTGAGCGCCGTGCTCAGCGACGACGTGGCCCGGCTCAGCGCACCGACCCCGGCCCCTCCTCGCGCGGCCCTTCTGGCCTTCCCCGGCTACCGGGCCCCGGCCACCGCCGAAGAGGCCCGCCGGCGCCTGGCGGCCGTCACCGAGGAGGTCGACCTGCGCGCCGCGCTGCCCGCCGGGCGAGCCGCCCAGGAGCACACCGAACGTATCGAGCGCTCCCATGTCCAGCAGGCCCAGCGCAGCTCCCGGCCGAGGCCGCGAGGTGGCCCCGAGCACGGGCGCGGCGGACGCAGCCGATAGTCACCAGAACGAACACAGCAGCACAACCGAACCAGCAGCCAGCATCGACATTAACGTTTATGGTCGTGACGATAACGACAATACCTCCTGCTGGAAAAGCTTCTACGGTCATTAAGAATCAGCCTGTCAGGGACGTCGTCACGGCCGATCCTGCGATTAACCACGAAACGAAACATGGTCATAATGCCTGCAAATAAACGGGTCAGGGGTATGGCTCGCTCGTTCGAGAGTGTGGATTATGCGTTCTTGACGTAGAGCGACCTTTCGGTGACGGAGGTGACATTGAAGCTCGACGGAATTTTCTCAAGTCCCTCACCATCATTAACTGTGTGCGATTATTCGGGCACTGTGAGGCAATATTCTAGCGGTCGAAAGTCATTTCCGCAGGACGGCGGCTTGCGGGATCCCTTTCGTGGAAGTCGTCTTAACAATCCGTTTGTTCGCAAGTGCTTAGAGGAACCGCGTTGCGACGTACCCGCCAAACCGCAGCTCAGCGAGTGTTTTCACTGACGGGTTCACCTGAAGTGGACATGCTCATACCATCTCGTTAGATGAATGCCAACACTTTATTTTATCGACATGGGCACCTACATTCTCTTAGGTCATGACTGGAGGGTTTACTCCAGAATCTCTTCTCGTGGAGGAATGCGATATGATGTTTGTCAAGACTCTGCTCGTTGCTGGGGTTGCGGCCGCAACGGCGTTTGTGGCTACCCCTGCTGCTTACGCCGCCTCCCCCTCTCCTCAGCCGACAAGCGATTCGGCAAGGGTTCTCGGTGGCTGCGGGCAGATTAGAAACGTCACCACATCGGGCGCTCGTGCGCACTGGGAGTTGTCATGTGACAGCGGACTGATCACAGTCTCGGGGTGGTTGCAGGACACCGATGCCGACGGTCAGTGCGCCAAAGTAAAGGCGGTCTTCGCCTCCGGCACTACCGAGTTCTCCTCCCCTGCCTGCCCCGACGGTGTCAAGAAGCACTTCAGCTGGTCGCACCCTGGCGCGATTGCTGATGTGTACCTGTACGAGTACGACGTCTGATCGGGAGTTAACAAACATGAGCGTCCGTAACGTCATCGCTGCCAGTCTGTTATCCGTAGGTGTCTTGCTGGTAGCGGCTCCGGCAGCAACTGCCGCCCCTGTCATTACTTCAGGGGTTGGGACCGAGATGCAGATCGAGGCCGGAGCGCCGTGCATCGTCACCGGTTACTCACTCCATGCAGCGGAGGAAATGGCCAAGGACTCAATCACCGGTGATCAGGTCGAGGACATCGTCTACACCACCTGCAGTCGAGCGGTAAAGCAGTCGAACGGAAACTGGAAGTACACGAAGGGCAAGATCGTCGTGATCTGCAATAATAACGGTTACGTCGTGACTGCCTGGCGTCGCGCCTAGCCTTGTTAAATGGTTAGATGGGGCTGAGGAAGCCGTGAGATCACGGACCTCGGCCCCATCTGACTTCCCTTCCGGAGGCTGATTATGAACCTGCGCCACGATCCGCAAGTCAATGCCGCATACATCGAATTTCGAGAGATCGAACCCGGTGAGGAAACCTTCAAGCTGCCTGTCGACGGTGGCGAAGGGGATGTTCCTGCCCTCCTCCGCTTCTCCAGTTCTGGAGAACTTCTCGGCGTTGAGTTGCTGGACGCTGCACGGCAGATCCCTCGCGTGCTGCGTGACAGCACTTCCTGAGCCTTAGTGGGGCAAAGTAGGGCCTCTGGGACCGGATTTTGACGTTAGGGCAGGTGATTTCCGCAGGCGTACGGCGCATCCCCTTGACTGGGCTCCTCGCCCAGGTGGGGTTTCGGCGGTGGTCATCCCACGAGGTAACCCCCCGGAGGCCAAGGAGTTTTTTAGGAGCCATCTACGCGCCAGCGCGCGAGGCGGCTCAGGGGCGGGGCGGGGTGCCGAACCGGGCCCGGTAGAGGGCGGCCGGGGAACTGGCGTGCGTGATCTGAACCTCGGCGCCGCCAGCCGCGCCGGTGGCGTCGACGGCGAGCCGGATCCGCCGGCAGCCGATCCGGCAGATGTCGCAGCGCAGATCCTCGGCCGTGGCGATCCGGCCGCATGCTCGAAGCTGCGCGGTGTTCTTGGGGCACTGGCAGCGGGCCAGCGGGCGGCCACTCACGTCGCCGCCGCATCCTCTTCCGGAACATCACCCGACCGATCGGGCAGTAACACACCAGGCGGTACAGGATTCTGCAGGATCGGCGGATGCGACCAATCGTCCATTTCTCGGAGATCGACCGTGCCGCCGGAGAACGTCGCGTCGTCGAAAGCGACCGTGCCGCCGGAGAACCTCGCGCCGGTGAAGGCGACCGTGCCGCCGGAGAACCTCGCGCTGCCGAAGGTGACCGTGCCGCCGGAGAACGTCGCGCCATCGAAAGCGACCGTGCCGCCGGAGAACACCGCGCCGTTGAAGGCGGCCGTGCCGCCGGAGAACCTCGCGCTGCCGAAGGTGACCGTGCCGCCGGAGAACGTCGCGAGGTGGAAGGTGACCGTGCCGCCGGAGAACGTCGCGCCATCGAAAGCGACCGTGCCGCCGGAGAACACCGCGAGGTGGAAGATGACCGTGCCGCCGGAGAACATCGCGAGGTGGAAGATGACCGTGCCGCCGGAGAACGTCGCGAAGTGGAAGGCGACCGTGCCGCCGGAGAACACCGCGCCGCTGAAGGTGACCGTGCCGCCGGAGAACGTCGCGCCGTTGAAGGAGAGCGTGCCGCCGGAGAACGTCGCGCCGTTGAAGGAGAGCGTGCCGCCGGAGAACGTCGCGCCATCGAAGGTGACCACGCCACCGGAGAACACCGCGGCGGTGAAGGCGACCGTGCCGCCGGAGAACCTCGCGCCGCTGAAGGTGGCTCTGCCGCCGGAGAACGTCGCACCGATGAAGTCGACCGCGCCGCCGGAGAACGTCGCATTGGTGAAGGCGACCGTGCCGCTGGAGAACGTCGCGCCGTTGAAGGTGGCTCTGCCGCTGGAGAACACCGCGTGGCTGAAGTTGCCGCCGTCGAAGACGACGGCGGTGAAGTCGAAGTCGTGGCCCTGCCAGGAGGTGGTGGCGTTCTGGCGCAGGTGGGTGGCGATGACGCGGATGATGGTGTGGCGTACCTCGCGCAGGCCGGCGAAGGCCAGGCGCTCGGCCGCCTCGCCGTCGGCGCCAGGGTCGGGGGCATAGGGCATGCGCAGGTAGGCGCACAAGACGTCGATCATCGTCTGGCGCAACTCCCGGGTGGGGGCGTCGTCGGCCAGGCCGGCCAGGGCGTGCACGCCGGCCAGGCGCACCGCGGGCGAGTCGTGGCCCAGGTGGTTGGCGGCGGTGGCGAAGCGCTCGTTGAACAGCTTGGTCGCCTCGCGCCGGTGGGCCTCGTCGGCGCGTAGCTCGGCGGCCTGCTGGCGGTGCTCGGCGGCTTCGGTGACCTTCTGCTTGCGGTAGGCCACGACCAGGGCGATGACGCCGCCGATCCCGGCGACCACCGCGAAGGAGAGCTTCAGCAGGTCCAGCAGCCGGCTCAGCGGCAGCCCCTTGGGCCCGACCGGGGTGAGCACGGGGAAACCCAGGATCCACAGGGCGCCGGCGAACAGGCCGGTGCTGAGCAGGAGGGAGCCGGCCAGGGCCAGGGCAAGGGTCGGCCCGATCCGGGCCAGCCGCAGGCCTTGGCCGGGGGCGGCTTTGGCGGGGTCCTTGCCGGGCGGGGTGGGGGGTGGTTCGTCGGGGGTGGCCACGCGATCCACAGTGGCGAAGGCGGCGCGGGTTATCAGCCGTTTCACCCAGAAGGTTCCTCCGGACGCGGCCGCCGGAAGGATCGGACATTTCGGGCACTAACTTGCGGGAATCGTCATTCCCGTGAGTTGGTCGGGACCCTTCCAGATGTGATTTCCGTCACAAAGCGCGCGGCTAGGGACGGACATTTAGAGGGCCTCCTCAATGGCATTACCAGAGGTAGATCCGGCTGCCTCAAGGTGTGCGCATCGCGCCAGTAGGCGCGCGTTTGCCCAGGTACTTAGCGTCTCGCCCTGTCGCCTGTTCCCCTACCGTGGGTCTATCCGGAGTCGCAGTCGCCGATCACAACCGGCCGGCAACCCTAGGGGTCGACCGGTCTTCGGTCGGCCTGTCCCATAGGTACACACCGTAAGGACGGCTGATGGATCCGGATGAGAAGAGAAAAAAGGGCGTTTGGCCTGCGTGGCCGGGATCGGCGGACGCGATCGTGCTCGTGGTGCGAGTGGTCGTGATCATCGTCGAGGCCGTGCTGCGCGGCGCGGGTGGCGCCGGGAGCTGACCACTTCCGACCGCCACCCTGCCCGCAGATGACAAGGGGTCTCGCATCTTGGTTTGGTCGCCCGGGTGCGAGGCCCTCTTGTTTTTCCGGCTGTGCATGCATGCACACCCACTAAGTCACTGTACAACCAACGTTACTTTCTTTGAATTCATGCCATCATGCACGTTCTGAGGGTGGAACCCCGGCTTTCGTCAGGATTTCCTTGACGCGGTGACCACGTCAAGGTTTCCTTGACGTATGAGCGACATCCCTGCACTTCACGATCGCACTCTGTCGTCGGCGTCCCTGGCGCGCCTGGGCGTCTCGGTCGAGGCCTGCGACGCCTCCGACATCGCCCGTGTCCTGGTCGACACCACCAACGCTCACGCCTACCCCGGTGAGGTGGTTGAGCAGGCCGCCCTCCTGGTGAACCAGGCCCGGGAGGTGTTGCGCCTGGCGGTGGTCCACGAACGGCTCAAGGGCACCTCCTGGGAGCGCATCGGCCGCGCCCTGGGCGACATCTCCAAGCAGGCCGCCAGCGAGCGCTACGTCGCCGCCGAGCGCGACTTCCGGCGCCGCCTGGCGCTGGCCTGGTTGGACCCCGACCTGCGCGACGAATACCTCGGCCACGGCATCAGCGGATCGATCGACGACCTCACCGTGTGGGCCCAGGAGCGCCGCCCGGAGCGCGAGGTCGCCCCGGCCGAGCCGCTGGGCGCGGCCCTGCCCGCTCGCACCGCCGCCGAGGAGGACGACCTGCTGGAGGAGGCCGCCGACCTGATGGCCAACCCGGAGCTGCTGGAGGGTGCCGAGCTGGACATCCCCAACCTGCGGATCGCCTACTTGGAAAAGGCCCTGGCCTACCGCAGCGCCGCCAAGACCGGAGGACCGACTCGATGACCACCCGATCCGTGCTCATGCCCGATCAGCACGACGACCTCCTGGCCGTCCTGGCGGCCGCCGAGGAGTTGTTGCTGACCTTCACCTCCTGGGAGGAAGACGGCGACGTCTTCGACGGCCAGCTGCCCGACGCGCTGGCCGGCGGC
>NZ_BAAAWD010000028.1:0-145966 GCF_039534895.1 Streptosporangium longisporum
CCCCCGCATCACGACAGAGCCCGCGGGCAACGGCCTTCTACGGGACGACAGCGCGCCGACCAGGAGGGCAGACAGGCTGGAGGGGGAGGGGAGAAGCGAGGAGGCCGCGCTGATCCGCGGATCGCCGACCGTCCAAACGCCATCTGGATTCGGCGGACAGGACTCGCAGGGCAGGGTCGCCGAAATCACGACCAAGCCCGGCAGGCGGGGAGGGTAACCGGTCCATGGTGGGCGTACACACATTAACACGACGCGACTTGCGCCGGCGTTCTCAGCGGGCGGCGCCGCGGGCGCGGACGAGTACCGCGCCTGGATAGGGAGGTTCGCCGCGGGCATCGGCAACCGGCCCGCCTGTGATCGTAGAACCCGACGCGCTGGACCACACCTCGACAACTGCACC
The DNA here is from genome assembly GCF_039534895.1 of Streptosporangium longisporum. Lineage (NCBI taxonomy): Bacteria > Bacillati > Actinomycetota > Actinomycetes > Streptosporangiales > Streptosporangiaceae > Streptosporangium > Streptosporangium longisporum. The sequence continues at coordinate 401 of NZ_BAAAWD010000028.1, forward strand.
GGGGCGGCGGCGGTCGAGCGCCTGGACCGCTCCGCGGCGCCGAGTGGAGGAAGCTAAGAGCAACCGCACAGGGTCTACGTGGACGCCGGGAACGAGGCTGGATCAAGAACCCGACACGACTGGCGAGCCCATGCCAGGGCCCGGGTAACCTCAGGCCGACGGCTTCGCCTTCAACGTCAGCAACTTCTTCCCGTCGAGAAGAGCGTCCGCCGTCGCCCGCAGACTCTCCGACGGGCTGGGGGCGCCCACTACGTCTCGACACCTCCCGCAACGGCAACTGCCCCGCCGCGAAGCCCACGGCGACACGCCTGTGCAAACCCCAAAAGGTCGCGCGCTGGGCACAGATCCGACCACCGAGACCGGCCGAACGTGAGGACGCCTTCTGAGGATCAAGCGACCGGGAGAGTCGGACGGCGAGTGGCCACCGCGGGGAGCCAGGCGGGCGACTGGTTCCCCGAATACGCGCTGGAAATCGCGCGTAACGCGGGATAGCCGCTCATTCGTTATACCTTCGATCTTGCAGGTCAAGATTGCTTCGCAGGAGATTGACCGGAGTAGTCGGATATTCAGCTACCTTCTGGGAGCCTTCCTGATGAACAGATGGAAGATGATCGTCGCCGCGACGGTGGCCGCCGTGCCGCTCGCCGTGCTTCCGGCCGTCGCGTCGCCCGCCGCGGCGTCACCCGCCGATCCACCGCTCCCGGGGTCGCCGGTCGCCGGTGCCCCTCCCGCGGCCGCGCCGGTCACCGCGCCGTCCCCCGCGCCGACGACCGCGCCCGCGGTCCGCGACGGGGAGACCCAGCCGGTCCACTCGCGCGCCGACGCGCTGACCGAGACGGTGTTCGTGGAGGTCGCCGGGGTCGACAGCGACGCCGACGGGCTGCCCGACCGGGTCGCGGTCGACATCATGCGTCCCAAGGCGACCGCCTCCGGCCTCAAGGTGCGGTCATCATGGAGGCGAGCCCTACTACGCCGGTGGCAACGACGTGCCCAACCACGTCGTCGACCTCGACGGCTCCGACCCCGCGGGCATGGAGTACCGGCGCAACAAGTTCGACGACCTGCGCGACGAGGATGTTCGGCGTCGACGGCCTGGACGTGGCCCGCGCCGAGGCCCCGCCCTTCCGCGGCTACTACGACAACTACTTCGTGCCCCGCGGGTACGCGGTCGCCCTGGTGGAGAACCTCGGCTCGGGGCGGGCGACCGGCTGCCCCACGACCGGCCTGCCGAACGAGACCGCCGGCCCCAAGGCCGCGATCGACTGGCTCAACGGCCGCGCCCGCGCCTTCGACGCCGCCGGGAACGAGGTCAAGGCCGGCTGGTCCACCGGGAACGTCGGCATGATCGGCGTCTCCTACAACGGCACGCTGCCCAACGCGGTCGCCGCGACCGGCGTCAAGGGACTCAAGGCGATCGTGCCGATCGCGGCCATCTCCTCCTGGTACGACTACTACCGCGCCAACGGCGGCGTGCTGGCCCCCGGCGGCTACCAGGGTGAGGACGCCGACGTGCTGGCCCGCTACGTGCTGACGCGCGCCGACGCCCAGAAGGCCTGCGGCGCGTTCGTCGACGCGATCGAACGCGACCAGGACCGCGTCACCGGCGACTACTCCGACTTCTGGGACCGGCGCAACTACCTCGACGACGTGCGCAAGGTCCGCGCGGCCGTCTTCCTGGTGCACGGCCTCAACGACTGGAACGTCAAGACCAAGCAGGCCGTGCAGTGGTGGGACGCCCTCGCCGAGCGGAACGTCCCCCGCAAGATCTGGCTCCACCAGGGCGGCCACTTCAACCCGTTCTCCTACGCCGGGCGCAACGCCGAGTGGCTGCGCCAGCTGCACCACTGGTTCGACCACCACCTGTACGGCCTGTCCAACGGCATCATGAACGAGCCCCAGGCCGACGTGGAGTCCGGGCCGGGCCGGTGGGAGCGGCACGCCTCGTGGCCGCTGCCGGGCACCGAGGACGTCCGGCTCCACCTGGCCCCGGGTTCCGGCGGCCGTACGGCACCCTGGACGTCGGCCGTTCCCGGGACCGCGCCGTGGAGTCCTTCGTCGACCAGAGCGTCCGCACCGCCGAGCTGCTCGCCGAGAACGCCGAGGCGACCGACCCCAACCGCCTGGCCTACCTCTCGGCCCCGCTGACCCGCGACACGCGCCTGTCCGGCACCCCCGAGATCTCGGTACGGGCCTCGTTCAAGGGCGGGCGCTCGCCCTACCTGACGGCGCTGCTGGTGGACTACGGCACCGACGCCCGCGCCTACGGCGACGTCGTCTACGGCGACACCCCGGTCTGCTACGGCCAGGGCGTGGCAGGCGACACCGGGTGCGCACGGCTGGCCGAGCACGTCACGGTGACCGCCCCCTACAAGATCATCACGCGGGGGTGGATCGACGTCCGCAACCGTCACTCCGCCTCCCGCACCGACCTGCTGCGCGAGGGCCGCTTCTACAACTTCGGCTTCGACCTGCAGCCGAACGACCACGTGTTCAAGGCCGGTCACCGCATCGGCGTCGTGCTGCTGTCCACCGACCGGGACTTCACCCTGCGGCTGCCCCCGGGCACCGGCGTCTCGGTCGAGCCCGCGCGGACCTCGGTGCGGCTGCCCCTGGTCGGCGGCCGGTCGGTGCTGCGCTGACGGCGACAGGCTGACGACGGCCAGCCGACGGTGTTCGCCCGACGGTGTCCGGCCGACGGGATGGTCGGCCGACGGAGCCCGGCCCCCGCCTCGGCCGGGCTCCGTCGGCCGCGTCCCCGGCGGGGCCCGGGCCACCCCTGAGGGGGAACCCTGGCTTGTCCCTGACATCGGCGCCGGGCCCTGCCGCCGGACGGCGGCGGGGGCCTAGCGTGGGGGCATGGGACGAATTCTGTTGATCGTGGCGGCCGTGGTGATCGCCTTTCTCCTGCTGGGCTCGGTTCTGGGCTTCCTGTTCACGCTCCTCAAGTGGGGGCTGATCATCGGCCTGGTGGGCGTGGTGATCATGTTCGCGAGCAGGCTGTTCGGCTCCTCGAGCACACGCGGATGACCTCCGCGCCCGGGTGACCGGCGTGCCTGGGTGACCACCGTGCCCGGGTGGTCGGCGCCGGGCTCGGCGGACGGCGCCGCGCCGGACGGGTGGTGCCGTCGTCTCCGGACGGGCGGCACCGCCGCCGTGTCCGGGCAGGCGTCACCGGCCCCGGACCCCGGTCCTCCGCGCCGGTCGGTATCGCTCGGGGTTCGATACCGGCCGTGAACGGCGGCGACCGGCCGTCACCGGCCCACCGGTCACCACCGGCCATCACCGCCCGGGACCCCGGCGTGACCGTCAACGGCCCGGCATGCCTGCGCGCATGCCGGGCCTGCGGCGTTCCGGGCCCGCGTTCCGGGCCGGCGCTCGGGGCCCGGGTGGTCAGGGCCTGAACGTTCGGGTCTCAGGTGTCCACGGCCAGGTGTCCAGGCCCCGGGCGTCCGGAGGCCCGGTGGTCAAGGCCCCGACGCCCGGAGCCCCGGTCAGCCCCGATCGGCCCCGGTCAGTCCCGGTCAGTCCCGGGTGGCCTGCTTCAGCCGCAGGTCGCCGAGCAGGGTCCGGGTGGCCGCGGCCACCTCCTCCACGGCTCTGTCGAAGGCCTCGGCGTTGCGCGCCGACGGGGAACGGAATCCCGAGATCTTGCGGACGTACTGGAGCGCGGCGGCTCGCACGTCCTCCTCGGTCACGTCGCTGACGTAGGGCTCACGAAGGGTCTTGATACTCCGGCACATGCCAGGACGGTACTGCGCGCCACCGACGATTCGCCCGCCGGCTCGCCCCGATCCGGTGCGCCGCTCGCCCTCTCGATGGGTCTGCGGATTCCGGCATCGGCCCGGGAGGCGCCGGGAGGCGCCGGGAGCCCCGGCCGGGGTCACGCGGGGGAGCGCGCGAGCCGGTCCTCGCGCCCGCGCCGGGCCGCGTCGGCGGTCAGGATCGCGTCGAGCAGGCCGGGGAAGAGCGCGTCGAGGTCACCGCGGCGCAGCGCGTTCATCTTGGCGGTGCCCCGGTAGACCTGCCTGATCACGCCCGCCTCGCGCAGCACCCGGAAGTGGTGGGTGGTGGTCGACTTGGTGATCGCCAGGTCGATCGCCGAGCAGGGAGCCTCCTCGTCCTGCTCCAGCGGCCACAGGAAGCGCACGATCTGCAGGCGCATCGGGTCGGACAGCGCGTGCAGCACGCCCTCCAGCGTGATCTCGCCGGGCTCGGGGTGGTCCAGGGTCCTGGCGGCGGGGGCGGTCGGCACGCGGTCTCCCTTCTCGTGGGTCGTCACGATTGTACGAGAACGATCGTAGTTTGACATCTATCGTAGTACGTCGTTTATCGTATGAACGTGAGCCGGGGAGCCCGTCCCCGCGTCACCCCGGATGCCCCCCGCGTGAGAAGGAGTACGGCCGTGAGCGCCCTGTTCGAGCCCCTGACGTTGCGCAGCCTCACCGTCCCCAACCGGATCTGGATGTCTCCGATGTGCCAGTACTGCGCGGCGGAGGAGGGGCCGGAGCAGGGGGTGCCGACCGACTGGCACCTGACCCACCTGGGCGCCCGCGCGGTGGGCGGTGCCGGGCTCGTCATGGCCGAGGCCACCGCGGTGACGCCGGAGGGCCGCATCAGCCCGGCCGACCTCGGCCTGTGGAACGACCGCCAGCAGGAGGCGTTCGCCCGCATCACCCGCTTCCTGTCCGAGCACGGCGCCGTGCCCGCCGTCCAGCTCGCGCACGCCGGGCGCAAGGCCTCCACCCGCCGCCCCTGGCAGGGCGGCGCCCCCACCGGTCCCGGCGAGAACGGCTGGCGGCCGGTCGCGCCGAGCCCGATCCCCTTCGCCGACGGCCACCCCGTCCCCGAGGAGCTGGACACCGGCGGCATCGACCGGCTCGTGGACGCCTTCGCCGCCGCGGCCGGGCGGGCACTGGCCGCGGGCTTCCGGGTGGCCGAGATCCACGGCGCGCACGGCTACCTGATCGGCGAGTTCCTCTCGCCGTTCAGCAACCACCGCACCGACGCCTACGGCGGCTCCTACGAGGGCCGGACGCGGTTCGCGCTCCGGGTCGTCGACGCGGTGCGCGCGGTCTGGCCCGAGGAGCTTCCCGTCCTCTTCCGCGTCTCGGCCACCGACTGGCTCGCCGAGGACCCCGCCGACGACCGCGAGGGCTGGAGCGTCGACGACACCGTCCGGTTCGCCAAGGACCTGCTCGCCCACGGCGTCGACCTCCTCGACGTCTCCTCCGGCGGCAACGTCCCCAGGGCGCGCATCCTCACCGGGCCCGGCTACCAGGTGCCGTTCGCGGCCCGGGTCAAGGCCGAGACCGATCTGCCGGTCGGGGCCGTCGGGGAGATCACCGACCCCCGGCAGGCCGAGGAGATCGTCGCCTCCGGCCGGGCCGACGCCGTGCTGCTCGGCCGCGAGCTGCTGCGCAACCCCTACTGGCCCAACCTAGCCGCCCGCGAGCTGGCCCCGGCCGGCGCCCGCTGGCCCGACCAGTACCACCGGGCGGTCTGACCCGCCCCGGGGTCCCGCGCGATCCCGCAAAGCCCCGACGAGGTCCCAGGGCGGCCACTCCCGCTCGCCCGGTCCCCTCCGGACACGCTCGCGAGCGCGACCGGACGGGATCCGGGGCGGGGGCCGGGACGGGGCGGTCCGCGAGGGGGGGACGGGGCCGTCCCGCCGGTCACCGGTGGGAGGGGGAAGCGGACCGGCCCGCCAGGAGGCGAGCCTCCGGGGGTCGAGCGGGCCGGTCCGGGATCATGGGGTGGCGTGGCGCAGCGCCACCGCGTCCCGCAGCACCCTGGCGGGATCATGGCCGTCGATCAGCAGGCGGCGCATCAGGGCCGCGACCGCGCCCATGGCCTCCGGGGGGAAACCGCGCCGGGTCACCTCCTGGGTGCCGATCCGCAGGCCCCGCATGGGCTCGCCGGGCGCCTGGCCGGGCAGGCCGATGCCGCTGAGGTAGACACCGCCCTCGGCCAGCAGCCTGGCGGCCTCGTCCCCGCCGCCGAACGCGGTGGCGTCCACCGCCACGTGATGTGAGGCGGTCCAGCCCCGGTCGGCGGCGAAGACGGTGAAGCCCTCCGCGTCCAGCGCCGAGGCCAGTGCCCGGGCGTTGGCCAGGCAGCGGTCGGCGTAACCGGAGCCCCCGGCGGCGTGCTCGGCGGCGACGACGGCCAGCGGCGCCAGGCGGGAGGCGTCGTAGTTGGCGGTCAGGCCCGGGTAGGCCGCTCCCGACACCCGGCGGGCGAGCTCCTCGTCGCGGGTCACCACGGCCGCGCCCGGAGGACCGCCGAAGGAGGTGTAGGTGGACATGGTCAGCAGGTGCGCGCCCTCGCCCAACGGACACTGGAACCGGCCGCCCGCGATCAGCCCCGCCACGTGCGAGGCGTCGTACACCACCAGCGCGCCGACCTCGTCACAGGCCGCGCGCACCCGCGCGACGTCGTACGGGAACAGCATCAGCCCCGTCCCGAGCACCACCAGCGCGGGCCGGTGCTCGCGCAGGAAGGCCGGGAGGGCGTCGTGGTCGACGTCGAGCCGCGCGGCGTCGTAGGGCAGGTCGGCGACCTGCAGCCCCCGGATGCCGGCCACGGCCCGCGCGTTGCGGGCGCCGTGGCCCCCGGCTCCCTCGGGCGGCACCGCGATCGTGTCGCCCGGGGCGGTGAACGCGCTGTAGCAGGCCAGATTGGCCAGCGTGGCGCTCTGCAGCCGCACCTCGGCGAACGCGCCGCCCATCAGCGCGGCGACCTGGAGCGGGACGAGCACCTCCAGCACGTCCAGCTCGTCCAGGCCGGTCTGGTACTTGTCGCCCGGCCAGCCCATCGAGGGACGGCATCCCATGGAGATCTCGTGGGCCGCCCTGGCCCGCTCGCTCATCGTGTTGGTGCCCGCGTACAGGACCACGCCGTCCTCGTCGAGGCGGCCCCGGTGCTCGGCCAGCACCGCGTCGACCAGCCGGGTCACCGCGTCCAGGCCCAGCCCGGACACCTCCGACTCCAGCTCGGTCAGGCGCAGCTGTGCCCGGGGCGGGGCCCACGGGGCGACGCGGCTGCGCATCTCCAAAGAACGTCCTTCCGCCGATCGGCCGGACGGCTCTGACGAGACGCGCGCCCGGACTGTGACTACTGTGACGCTACGACGCGCGCGGTGGCCCGTCATCGTTCCGCCGGTGGAGATCCTTCCTACATATGTAGGATCGGACGGTGATCGCGGATGATGTTCAGGAACTGCTGGAGTCGCTGGCCGCGGCGGTGGGCCGGGGCATGTCCGTGGACGACCTGGAGGGCCGGGTCGTGGCCCACAGCGCCCACCACGGCGACGCCGACCCGGTCAGGGCGCACGCCATCCTGTCGCGGTCGGTCCCGGCGGAGGTGACCGCCTGGCAGGAGGCGCACGGGGTGAGCACGGCCAGGGAGCCGGTCCGGGTCCCCGAGAACGCCGCGCTCGGCATGGTCGGCCGGCTCTGCGTGCCGCTGCTGCACCAGGACCGCAGGGTCGGCTACCTGTGGATCATCGAGGGGGCCGGCCCGCTGAGCCCGCAGGAGCGGGCCAGGGCCGTGCGCGACGCCGCCGCGATCGCCGCCCTGCTCGACGACGGCGGCAGCTCGCACACCCTGGGCCACCTGCTCACCGGCGACATCGGGGTGCGGCGCGCGGCCGGCGTGCTCGGCGAGGGACCGTTGCGCGTCCTCGCGCTCCGGGGGGAACCGGCCGGGGTGCGCGAGGCGGTCGGCGCGGAACTGGCCAGGACGCTGCGCCCCCCGGCCTTCACGATGCTGGACCGGCACGCCGTGCTGCTGCTCAACCGCGGTGAGGACGCGGTGGCGCTGGGGGAGCGGCTGGTCGCGCGGACCGGTGCGGGCGCCGGGGTCAGCGCCGTGCACCCGGGGCTGGAGTCGGCCGTACGGGCGCACCGCGAGGCGCTCGTCGCGGCCAGGGCGGCGGCGGCCGAGCCGAGGCTGGGACCCGTCGCCCGCTGGCCGGACCTGGGCGTGTACCGGCTGCTGGCCGAACCGGTCACCGACGCCTCCGGTCAGGCCGGCGGGCCGCTGGACGCGCTGCGCGAGCACCCCGGGCTCGTCGTCACCCTGGAGACCTACCTGGACAGCGGAGGGGACGTCCAGGAGACCGCCCGGCTGCTGCACCTGCACCGCACCAGCCTCTACTACCGGCTCACCAGGATCGAGCAGCTGGCCGACCGCGACCTCAAGAACGGAACCCACAGGTTAGAACTCCATCTCGCGCTGAAGCTCGGACGCTGGAACGCGGTGTAACGGCGGGACGAACCGGGCAGGGCTCTCCGGTGTCGCAGTTGATCAGTGAGATCATGACCGTTCTCGTCGTGTTCGCTCTCATCCCGCTGTCACTGGTCCTGGTGTCGTTGGTCGTGCTCGCCGCGCTCGCGGCGCTGGCCCTGACGACCTCACGGGAGCAGGATGGGAGGACGACTTCCCGGAGGTAGACGGTGCGACAGCTCAACGCGGTGGACACGCAGTTCCTGAATTTCGAGACCTCGACGAACGTCGCGAACATCGGGGGGCTGGCGATCCTGTCGGGCGGGCTGTCGCGCGGTGACCTGGTGTCGCTGCTGGCCAGGAGGCTGCACCTGGCGGCGCCCTTCCGGATGAGGCTGGTGCCCGTCCCGCTCGGCCTGGACCACCCCTACTGGACCGAGGAGCACGCGGTCGACCTGGACTACCACGTGCGCGAGCTCGCGCTGCCCGCGCCCGGCAGCGACGAGCAGCTCGGGGAGCAGGTGGCCAGGCTGCACGCCCGCAGGCTGGACCGGCGGCTGCCGCTGTGGGAGATGTACCTGATCCACGGCCTGGCCGGGGACCGCACGGCCCTGTACATGAAGGTGCACCACGCCGCGGTCGACGGCGTCACCGGCGCCGACGTGCTGGCCGGTCTGCTGGACACCTCGCCGGAACCGCCCGACCTCGCCGAGCCCGAGTTCCCGGACTCCCCGCGCTCCCCGCGCTCCTTGGGGTCCGCAGCGTCCGCGGATCGCGCGGATCCCGCGGAGCCCGAGGACTCTGCGGAGTCTTCGGGGCTCGTGGAGATCGCCGAGCCCGCGGAGACGATCGACACCCGGGAGATGCTCGCCAGGGGGATCGCCAAGGCCGTCGTCAACCCGGCCAACACGGTGCGCTTCCTGGTCAACGCGGTCCCGCACCTGGACGAGATCCCCCTGGTCTCCCAGATACCCGGGGCCAGGACGATCTCACGGGCCACCCGGCACCTGGCCAACCGGCTGGCCGGAACCGCCGAGGTGCCCGAGATGCCGCGCATGCTGGTCCCCCGCACCCCGTTCAGCGGGAGGATCAGCGCGCACCGCAGGTTCGCCTTCACCACCCTGCCGCTGGAGGACGTCAAGCTCGTCAAGAACGCCCTCGGCGTCACCGTGAACGACGTGGTGATGGCCCTGTGCGCCGGGGCGCTGCGCCAGTGGCTGCTCAAGCACGGCTCCCTGCCCGACCAGCCGCTCGTCGCCGGGGTGCCGTTCTCGCTGCGCACCCCCGGGGACCGGCGGACCGGGAACCAGGTGACCATCATGATCACCACATTGGCCACCCAGGTGGCCGACCCGCTGGAACGCCTGATGGCGGTGCGCGACGCGATGCGGCTGATCAAGGAGCGCTCCTCGCTCGCCCCGGCCCGCTGGCTGCAGGAGATGAGCGACATGATGCCGGCCGCGCTGACCGGCCTGGCCGCGCGCGCCGCCTTCAACCTCTTCGCCGGGAGCGCGGGCCCGATCAACGTGATGATCTCGAACGTTCCGGGCCCGCAGCTCCCGCTCTACATCAGCGGCGCACGACTGCTGGCGTACCATCCGGTCTCGGTGGTGACCGACGCCAGCGGAGGGCTGAACATCACGGTCTTCTCCTACGACGGCTCACTTGACGTCGGCGTGATCGCCTGCCGGGAGATGGTCCCCGACGTGTGGACCGTCACCGACTACCTCGGGGAGGCCCTCGTCGAGCTCAAGCTCCTCGTTGAGCAGCAGTGACAGCCCCGGGGCGTCGTCGACGAAGCGCAGCGCCTTCTCCAGGCAGACGATCGAGCCCTTCTCGTGCCGGTTGACGAAGCGGATGTCGTCGGCCAGGGCCTGCATGATCAGCAGTCCCCTGCCGTGCTCGGAGGTGGAGGCGGGGGCGGAGGAGGAGGCGCCGTCGAAGTCGAAGCCGTTGCCGGCGTCCACCACCTTGATGATGCAGCGGTCCCGGGACAGCTCGGTGCTGACCATGTAGTCGTCGCTGGGGGTGGCGTGCTGGATGACGTTGGAACACGCCTCCGAGAGCATGAGCTGGATGTCCTCGCGGATCTGGGGGATGACGCCCAGGGCCTGCAGCGAGGAGTCGAGAAGTTGCCTGATGACGGGAACACTCGCGGCGTCACGCGGCAGACGCAGCGCGATGGTGGCTTCCACGGTCCCCTCCTTTCACAGCCGGTTGCCAGAGCACTTGCCCTGCACGTCACGGCCTAATCTGTCGCGGCCGATTCCCCGCCCGCGCGGTGCCGGTGCGGGACGACGCGACCGGACGACGATCGCCCAGGTCGGACGCGGGAGACACCCCCGCCACGAGACCGCGCACGAGACCGCGAAAAGCCGGGCCGTGTACGAGGACGCGAAAGGCCGTCGCGTACGAGGATGTGAGAAGCCGCGTCGCGTACGAGGACGCGAGAAGCCGGGGCGCGTACGAGGACGAGCGGAAGCCAGGAGGGCGGAGGAGGAGGCCGGGAACGGCGGCGGCGCGCCGGAACGGGTGGGTTCCGGCGCGCCGCCGACGCTGCCCCCGGACCGTGCCGGGGACCGGACGGGTCAGCCGCCCCCTCCGGAGAAGGCGTCGACCGCGGCCTGGCAGAAGGCCTTGAGGTCGTCGGGCTTGCGGCTGGTGATCAGTGTGTTCGGGCCCGCGGAGCAGACCACGACCTCGCGGTCCTCCCACTCCGCCCCGGCGTTGCCCAGGTCGGTCCGCAGGCTCGGCCAGGACGTGACCTTGCGGCCGCGTACCACGCCGGCCTCGATCAGCGTCCAGGGCGCGTGGCAGATGGCCGCGACCGGTTTGCCCGCGTCGAAGAAACCCTTCGCGAACGCGACGGCCTCGGGCACGGTACGCAGCAGGTCGGGGTTGGCGACGCCGCCGGGAAGTACCAGCCCGTCGAAGTCGGCGGCCGAGACCTCGTCGGCCGTGGCGTCCACCGGGAAGCGGTCGGCCGGCTCCAGGTGGTTGAAGGCCTGGACCTGACCCTTCTCGGTGGAGACGAGCCGTGGCGTGCCGCCCGCCTGCTTGACGGCGTTCCACGGCTCGGTCAGCTCGACCTGCTCGATGCCCTCCGGGGCCACGAGGAACGCGATCGTTTTGCCGTTCAGCATGTCGTCCCCTCTGTGACGTGCGGTGATGTCCTCACCCGGGCCTGATGCCCGATACGCCGGGATCTATGCGGGGCTGTCGCTGCCGTCCCGGACACGGCGCCTGCGGAGACCGGCGGCGGTCAGCCGGGCGACGAGCTCGCGGGAGGGCACCTCCTCGGCGCCGAGCGCCACGGCCCGCGCGTACACGGTCTCGGGGACGTCGTAGTGGTCGCGGTCGAACGCCCGGCGCGGCACGCCGAGCGTCTCGGCGAAGGCGTGCAGCTCCTCCACCGAGGTGTCGCTGACCAGATGAGACCAGAGCAGCCCCCGGGGACCCGGCCATGCGGGCGGGTCGATGAGGACGCTCACCGCCTGACGAGGTCGAGCGCGACCTCCAGGGCGGCGGCCTCCACCTCGTCGTCGGCGAGCGTCTCGTCGCGCATCACGAACCAGGCGGAGTGCAGGACGAACAGGGCCATCCTGTTCCGCAGCCGGGTGGTGGGAGGGTCGTCCGGATCGACCAGGAAGTCGACCAGCTGGAAGATGTGCTCCCGGGCCTTCTCCATGATCGGGTGGTTCTTGAGCGAGGTCTGGTTGCGCTCGAAGAACCGGATGATCTGGCGGTGCCTGCCCTGCTTCAGGTCCCGGGAGTAGCGGCGGACCAGCTCGCGCCGGGTCTCCTCGGTGCGCGGCTGCTCCTCGGCCCAGGAGACGAGCTCGCCGATCGTGCGCGACCTGTCCTCGGCCAGGCTGAGGACGATGTCGTCCTTGGTCTTGAAGTGGTAGTAGAGAGCCGCCTTGGTCACGCCCAGGGCCTCGGCGATCTCGCGCAGCGAGGTGGCCTCGTAGCCCTGTTCGATGAAGAACGTCAGGGCGGTCTCCTGGATGCGTGTCCGCGTGTCGGGGTGTTCCCTCATGGCTCCCTTTACCGATGAATCAACTTGACGGCCGGCAAGTAAGCGGCCTACATTCCCAGCATATCCGACGCTAGCCGGTCGGCAAGTAAGCAGATTTCCAGGGGGCGTGGAAGTGAAGGAGACCGCGGCCGCACCGGGGCGGCGCCGCGAGGTCATGGTAGTGCTGCCGGGGCTCATGCTCGCGATAGTCCTGGCCATGCTCGACAACATGATCGTCGGAACCGCGATGCCGCGCATCGTCGGCGAGCTCGGCGGCCTGACCCACCTGTCGTGGGTGGTGACCGCCTACGTGCTCGGCACCACCGTCTCGACCCCCATCTGGGGCAAGATCGGCGACCTGTACGGCAGGAAGAACATCTTCCTCGCCTCCATCGTCCTCTTCATGCTCGGCTCCGCGCTCTGCGGGATGGCCGGCTCGGACCTGCTCGGCGGTCCCTCGGACGGCATGGCCCAGCTCATCGCGTTCCGCGCGCTGCAGGGGCTGGGGGCCGGCGGCCTGATGGTCAACGCCATGGCGATCATCGGCGACCTGGTCCCGCCCCGCGAGCGCGGCCAGTACCAGGGCATCATGGCCGCCGTGATGTCACTGGCCATGATCGCCGGACCGCTCGTCGGCGGGTTCATCACCGACCACCTGAACTGGCGCTGGGCCTTCTACGTGAACCTGCCCCTCGGCTTCGTCGCGCTGGCCATGCTGGCCGTCACGCTGAAGCTGCCCAGGCTGCGCACCGAGCACCGCATCGACTGGCTCGGCGCGGTCCTGCTCTCGATCGGCATCACCGCGCTGGTCCTCATCACCACCTGGGGCGGCAACGATTATGCCTGGGGCTCGCCGCAGATCCTCGGCCTGGCGGCGCTCGCCGTGGTCACGCTGGCCCTGTTCGTCCCGGTGGAGCGCCGCGCCGCCGAGCCCATCCTGCCGCTGCACGTCTTCCGCGACCGCAACTTCAGCCTGATCTCGGCCGTGGGGTTCCTGCTCGGGTTCGCCATGTTCGGCGCGATCAACTTCCTGCCGCTCTTCCAGCAGACCGTCCAGGGCGCCACGGCCACCAACTCCGGCCTGCTGCTGCTGCCCATGATGGGCGCCTCCATGGTGGTCTCCCTCTTCGTCGGCCGCGCCATCACCAGGACCGGCCGGTACAAGATCTACCCCGTCCTCGGTGGCGCGATCATGGCCGTGGGCATGTGGCTGCTCTCCCTGATGGACGTGCACACGCCCGCCTGGCAGACCGGTGTGTTCATCGGCGTCCTCGGCCTCGGCATGGGCTTTTTGATGCAGATCACCATGCTCATCGCCCAGAACAGCGTCGAGCAGAAGGACCTCGGCGTGGCCAGCAGCGCCTCCACCTTCTTCCGCTCCATCGGCGGCTCGTTCGGCGTCTCGCTGTTCGGCGCGGTCTTCAACAACGAGCTCACCGCCGGTCTGCAGAGCAGGCTGGGTGCGGCGGGCGAGAAGCTCGCCTCCGGCGGGGCCCAGTTCGACCCGGCCGCCCTGCACCGGCTTCCCGGCAACGTGCGGGCCGGCTTCCTGGAGTCCCTGGCCGTCTCCATCTCCGAGGTCTTCTGGTGGGCGATCCTGTTCGCCGTGCTGGTGCCGCTGCTGGCGGCCTTCATCAAGGAGATCCCGCTGCGCGGCGGGCCCGGGGACGCCGCCGAGTCCGAGGAGCAGCCGGTCGCGGCCCTGGACTGACGCCCCGGCCGTGCCCGCGCCAAGTCCGGGCCCAGTGATTGTCAAGTCGCCCCCGCCACGATGGGCACATGACGACGAGCATCCCCGCCGGGTACGTCACCCGGCGGCCCCGGGCCGACGACGCCCCCCGCATCCACGAGCTGATCTCGCTCTGCGACGTCCAGGTGATCGGCAAGGCCGACATGACCCTCGACGACGTGGCCGACCAGATCAACGACCCCTCCTTCGACCTCGGGACCGACGGCCTGCTGGTCCACGACACGACCGGACGCCTGACCGGCTGGGCCTGGGCGTGGCGCAAGGGCACCGGCGACAACGTCGACATCGACGTCGTCGTGCACCCCGCCACGCCCGAGCTGACCGGCCCGCTCTGGGACACCGTGATCGAGCGGGCCCGGGGGATCACCGCCGGTCTCGGCCACGACCGTGCCGTGGTGGACATCGCCCTGTACCGCGAGGACGGCGGCAAGCGCGCGCTCGCCGCGGCCCGGGGCTTCGGCGCCGCCACCACCTTCGTCCGGCTGCGGGCCGACCACACCGGGCCGGTCGGCCACCCCGCACTCCCCGCGGGCGTGACCGTGCACGACGGGCTCACCGAGGAGGTGCGCCGCCAGGCCCACGCCGTGGAGCAGGCCGGTTTCGCCGAGCACTTCGGGTTCGCCCCCAAGGGCTACGACGAGTGGTACGACGAGCTGGCCTCCTCCGCGAGCACCGACTGGTCGCAGCTCGCGCTCGCCCGCCTGGACGGCGAGCCGGTGGCGATGCTGCTGGGCACCGACGCCTTCCTCGGCGACGAGAACTGCGGCTACGTGCGCCGCCTGGCCGTGGCGCCCGCGTTCCGGGGCCGGGGCCTGGGCCGGTTCATGCTGCGCAGGGCCTTCGCCGAGGACGCCGGCCGCGGGCGGGCCGGCACCTACCTGCACGTCGACGCCAACAACGGCACGCCCGCGCTCGGCCTCTACCTGTCGGTGGGCATGCGCCAGGTGCTGGCCATCGACGTCTGGCGGCGCACGGTCTGACGTCCCCCCGTCGTCACGGTGTCGCGGGCCGGGGGTCTCGGCGCCGCAGCAGCGGCAGCGCGCACGCCCCGGTGAGCAGGATCGTCCCGGTCAGGGCCAGGCAGGTGGCCGCCACCGACCCCGAGCCCAGATAGAGCGTCCCGAACGTGGCGACCCCGACCACCTGGCCGAGCTGGGTCATCATGACGAACAGGCCGCTGACGTCCGGGGCGTCCTCGGGGGCGGCGTGCGCCAGCCCCACCGACAGCGTCGGGCTGAACGCCCCGCCCAGACCCACCCCGATCACCACGAACGCCGCCGCCAGCAGCGGCCGGTTCCCCGCGGTGAGCGCCGGCGACAGCAGCAGGTAGCCGAGCCCGGCCACGCCGAGGGAGACGACGATCATCCAGCGGTGCAGGCGTGCGGGGACACGGCGCCAGCCGAGGCTGACGACGGTGAACCCCACTGCGGCCGGCACGAACGTCAGGCCCGCCGCCAGCGGGTCGTCACCCAGCGGTCCCTGCAGGTGCAGGGCGCAGGCGAGCAGGAACCCGCCGTAGGTCGTCATCGTCCCGAAGACCACCAACGCCGACGGCACCGTCCCCGGCGCCCGCAGCACCCGTACCGGCACCAGCGGGGCGGCGACCCTGCGCTCGACCAGGACGAACACGCCCGCCATCACCGCGCTCGCCACCAGGGCGGCCAGGCTCCACAGCGGCCAGCCCCGCTCGTGGCCCAGCACCAGGGGGACCACCAGCAGGCCGACCGCCGCCGAGAGCGTGACCAGGCCCGGCAGGTCGAGCGCGCGGTGCCGCGACGGGCCCCCGGCGGGCAGCAGCCGCGCCCCCAGCACGAGCAGGACCACGCCGATCGGCACGTTCACCAGGAACACCGGCCGCCACGAGGAGCCGAACAGGTCCGCAGAGACCAGCACGCCGCCCAGCACCTGACCGGCCACGGCGGCCCCGGAGACCACCGCGGCGTACAGGCCGAGCGCGCGGGCCCTGGCCGCGCCCGCGAAGCTCGTCTGGATCATGCTCAGCACCTGGGGCACCATCAGGGCGGCCCCCGCGCCCTGCAGGAACCGGAAGGCGATCAGCTGCCCGGCCGACACGGCCAGCCCGCAGGCCAGGGAGGCCGCGGTGAATCCCGCCAGGCCGTACAGGAACAGGCGGCGCCCGCCGTGGCGGCCGCCCAGCCGGGCACCGGTGACCAGGAGCATGGCGTAGGCGATGGTGTAGCCGGAAACGATCATCTGCAGGCCCGACCCCGACGTGCCGAGGTCGGAGCGGATCACGGGGGAGGCGACGTTGACGATGGAGACGTCCAGGACGGCCATGAACTGCCCGGCCAGGATCACCGTCAGCGGCCAGGGGGAGGAGGTACGGGCGGCCGGGGCCGGAGCCGATGTCACGGTCATGGCAAGGAGCCTGGGACCGGGCCGGTACGGGTGACGAGAGCCCGCTCATCCTGGTATCGACGGCACCTGGCAACCGGATCGCCCGTCGGCCACCATGGGGGGATGACCGTCACCGCACCGGGTACCGGGAGGGGAGCCGGGTCGGCCACCCGCCGCGCCGAGCTGGCGGCGTTCCTGCGCAACCGCCGCGAGCGCATCTCCCCCGAGGCCGCGGGACTGCCCCCGGGGTCGCGCCGGCGCACCCCCGGGCTGCGGCGCGAGGAGGTCGCCCTGCTCGCCGGGGTCGGCGTCACGTGGTACACGTGGCTGGAGCAGGGGCGGCCGATCAACGCCAGCGTGCAGGTCCTCGACGCGATCTCCCGCACCCTGGAGCTCGACCAGGCCGAGCGCGAGCACCTCTACCGGCTCGCCGACGTGCCCGCCGTGTCCGAGGGCGACGCCTCCCGCGGACGGCTCGCCCCGGAGATCCAGGTGATCCTCGACCGGCTCGACCCGATCCCCGCGGCCGTCTACAACGGCCGCTACGACCTGCTGGCCTGGAACGCGGCCTACGGTTCCCTGTTCCCGAACGTGGTCGCCCAGCCGGTCGCGACCCGCAACGTGCTCTGGCAGATCTTCGCCATGCAGGAGTGCTGCAGCCAGATCGCCAACCGGGCCGAGGAGGTGGCCCAGATGGTCGCCGTCCTGCGCGCCGGGTTCGGGCGGCACCTGGGCGAGCCCGCCTGGACCGGGTTCGTCCGCGCCCTGTCGGCCGCCAGCCCGGAGTTCGCGAGCATGTGGGCGGCCCACGACGTGGCCAGGCCGGGAAGCCAGATGAAGATCTTCCACCATTTCTCCGGCGGGCAGGTCCGTACCGTCTCGACCAGCATGACGCTGCCGTCGCCGCCGGAGACCAGGATGGTCGTCTACACGCCCGCGGACGAGGAGAGCCGCGAGCGCATCGAGTGGATCAGGGCCAACCCCGAGGCCCCCGCGACCGCGCACATGCACCCGGTGACCGTCACGGGCTGACCGCGCCCGGGGGATCGCTCCGGCCGGCGGCCCGGTCACGAGATCGAGGCCACCGCTCCGGACACGGGCCCGGGACGGCCGCCCCGGTCAGCGGTCCGGCCGTACCCGGTGCTTGGACAGGTGGGCCAGCACCGCCTGGTTGGCCTCCCAGCCGTCCGGGAACTTCACCGGCACGCCGAGCTGGACCGGTTCGGCCGACGGGTGGGCGTCCAGCAGCTCGGGGATGCCCGCCCTGGCCACCACCACGCAGGCGTGGCGATGCCGGGAGGTCAGCACGCACAGCCGCCCCGACTCCAGGTGGAACGCGGTGGCGTCACGCCGCCCGGAGAGCGGGTGCAGCACGATCGTCACGTCGTACTCCCGGCCCTGCAGCCGGTTGGCGGTGTCCACGGTGATCTCCGGCGGCACCCCGGCGGCCCTGATCGCGGCCACCTGGTCGCGGTGCGCGGCGCCGACGGCGATCCGGCCCGCGGTCACCGGATGGGCGCCCCGCTCGGAGTACGCGACCGGGCCGCGCTGCAGCAGCCGCACCGCAAGCTCAGCGGTCGCCCGTACGGCCTCGGCGTCGGTGCGCACGGTGTGGCGGCTCGGCAGCTCGTACAGCGCCCAGCCCGACGCGGCCGCCTCCTCCAGCGCCCGGTCCTGGCAGGTGCGCATGCCGTCCACGGTGAACTCCAGCCTCCGGTCGGCGTGACCGGTCCCGGCACGGAAGCCGGTGAACGGGTAGAACGCCTCGGAGATCACCGGTGCCGCCGAGGCGGGCAGCCGCCAGGAGACCGGCAGCCGGTGCACCGGCAGGTCGGGGTTGTGCCGCAGCAGCACCGCGACCGCGCTCTGCACCGGGTCCCACGACAGGCCCGCCCAGCGGTCGCCGTCCACGATGGAGAACGGGTCGAGCTGGCCGGGGTCGCCGACGAACAGCGACCGCTCGAACAGCGAGGCGATGCGCAGCAGCTTGTCCGACCGCATCTGGTACGCCTCGTCCACGATGGCCCAGGGCCAGGTGCGGTCGCCGACCCAGGCCCACTTGTCGGCGGTGGCGATCACCACCGCGGGGTCCCCGAGGTCGGGCAGCTTGCCCGCGACCGAGACGTTGGGGTGGGCGAGGATGCGTCCGGGCGTGATGTAGCCGCTCGCCGACAGGCGGCCGATCGGCAGGTCGGGATGCTCTGTCGCGAGCCGTTCCACCAGGTCGTCGACCTGCTCGTTGGTCTGGGCGACGATCATCAGCGGCTCGCCGGTCTCGGCGATGTGCCCCGCGGCCTTCACCACCAGCGTGGACTTGCCCGCGCCCGGCGGGGAGTCCACCACCACGCCGCGGTGGCGGGGCAGGTCGGCCAGGACGGCGTCCACCACGGCGGCCGCCTCCTGCCGCGGCGTCGGGCGGGCGCTCACAGCCACTCCTCCTGCGCGTCGTCGTCGCTCGGGACGTACTCCTGCGGGGGGCCGCCGTGGGTCCACGGCGTCCGCTCGGGATCGGGCAGCGCCGCCGACGACTGGAAGTCGTCGGTCAGCGAGGTGTACGAGACCCGCTCGCCCGGCTCGGGCACCGACCCGGGGACCGGTGTCTTCCCCCGCCCCATGCCCTTGACGATCTTCAAGGTGATCTCCCCGTCCGCGATCCCGACGATCTCGGCGGCGTGCCCGCGGCGGTCGGGGCTGCCGACCACGGTGCCGGGCGTGAGCCGTACCGGATCGCCGGTCCGGACCGTGACCAGCGGCCGGAGCTTGCGCGAGCGGCCCTCGCCCTCGCTGTGCTCGGGGTCGGCGGACGTCACCGTCCCGGCGAACGCCTCACCGGTCAGCCGGTACTCGGCCATCAGCAGCGGATCGTCGTGGGCCCGCTGCACGTCGTAGCCGGCCCGCGCCCGCTCCAGCCCGGCCAGCCGGGCCGCCGCGCCGACCGCCCCGTCCCTGCGCGCCTGCGGCGGCCCGCCCTCTGCGACCCGCTCGGTGAACCGGGTGAACGACCCGCGGTCGAACTCCCAGCGGTCCTTCACCCGCGCTCCCTCGGGCAGGGAGCGCAACAGCTCCACCGCCCGCCACATCAGCCGCCAGGTGGGGTCGAGCTGGGTGCGCAGCGCCTGGCTCACCCGGTCCACGGCACGGTCGGTCGGCGCCTCCTCGTAGGCGCGGATCGCGGGACCGAGCACCTCGTTGTCGAAACCCGGGTCGGTGGCCGGACCGGCCGGGGGCCACAGCAGCGGATCCTCGGCCTCCTCGGCGGCCTGGCGCCCGGAGGTGCCTGGCGGGGGATCGATCCATCCCATCAGCGCCGCGAGGTTGGCGTCCTCCAGGCCGCTCTGCCCGGTGGCCCAGTGCAGGCTCAGCGCCTCGGTCGCCACGAGCAGCATCGACGAGCCGGGCTGCTGCGACCGGTCGGCGAAGTAGGTCAGCCACCGGCCGAGCAGCGGCACCGACGGGTGGACCGGGTAGGGGCCGTCGGCCCGGCGGAACCGGGTGGAGCGGCCCAGCAGCCCGACGAACGAGGCCGCCGACCGGTTCGGCACCAGGATCTGCGGCGCGTCCAGGCACCGCTCGTACGGCTCGCCGCTCCTGCGCTCGACCGTCTCGGTGCTCTTGGCGAACCCCTCGACGTACGGCAGCAGCACCTCGGCCAGCCCGGCGGCGAAGGCGAACCGCAGGTCCCGGTTGCGCGGCTGGGGCACGACGAGCAACCGGGGATGGCCCGGGTCGGTGCCCACCATCGCGGCCAGCGGCGCGGCGGCCTCGCCCGCGAGCTTGAGCGGGATGAGCACCATCGGCTGGGCGGAGACGTGGCAGTGCCGGACCGTGGTGATCCGCTGCGCGACACCGTCCCGGATCGCCCGCAGCTGCGCCAGCGCCGTCAGCGCGCTCATCCGCGGACCGCCCTCACCGCAGCGACTCCTCGCGCAACCGGTTCGCCAGCCGCAGCAGGCGGGCGATCTCCTCCTGGCCCTCGGCGGGCTCGCGGGTGCCCTCGGCCAGGCCGAGCGCCTCGTCCACCCCGGAGACGCCGCCCAGCTGGTCGCGGACCTGACGTCCCAGCAGGTCGGTGGACCCGCAGGCGCGTGCCTCGTGACGGCAGAACATGCACATGTCGCAGGTGGACAGGCAGTCCGGGGCGTACCGGGCCGGCACCCGCATCAGCGCCTGGGCCAGCTCGTCGGCCGAGCGGGTCGGCACGCCGTCCTCGCCGGGGGCCAGGTCGAAGGTGACGTCGGCGGGCAGGCCCTGGAGCAGCTGCTCGATCCTGGTCATCCGGGTGAGCTGGCGGTTGAGCACCGAGAGCTGCTTGCGCACGTCGACCAGGGCGGCCGTCGGGCGGTTGGCGAAGTTCTCCGGGCAGACCAGGACCACGTCGTGGGAGACCCGCAGCGGGTCGTGCCCGAGATCGGCCATGAGCGTGCGCAGCGCCAGCACGTACACCGCCGCCTGCCGGGCCGCCGCCGCCACCTTGTCCGGCTCGGCCTGCCCGTCGATCATGCCGAACGACTTGATCTCCACGATGTGGAAGCGCCCGCCGATCTGGAAGGCGACCACGTCGGGCTCCAGGTAGGAGGTGTGCCCGGCGATCTCCAGGCTGAGCAGCGGGTGGTCGTAGAAGACCGCGGAGCCGTCGTCCTGGCGTGCCGCGCGGTCGATCAGCGCCCGCGTGTGGGAGTGGCGCAGGTGGGAGCCGACGCTCTCCACGTCCTGGTAGCCGACCTGCTCGACGGGCAGGTCCAGCAGCTCGCGCAGCAGCCGGAGCAGCTCGGCGCAGCCGTTCTCCTTCACCAGGGCCTCGAACACGTTCCCGCGGGTGATCGCGAACTGCGACTGGCCGAACGGCGCGGGGAAGCCGACGTGCCGGGCCGTGAGGTCCTTGTCCACGCCGGCGGCGTCCATCACCGCCCGGCGGGTGCAGCCGGGGTTGGCGGCCAGCGCGGCGATGGCCCGCGCGTCGTGCGGGCGCGCGGGCACCGGCCCGCGCAGCTCGTCGAGCCTGATCACGACGGCTCTGTCCCGGACCGTGCTCACGAGCCGGTCCTTCCGTCCAGCCTGGTCTTCATAAGGCCCCCCTCACGGCGTTCATCGCGGTGACGCCGAACAGGCGCTCCGCGTCCGGTAGTTGCCTCGTGGCCCGCGCGGCCACCTCGGCCCGCTGCGCGGCGTCGGTGGCGCGGTGCACCTCCAGCTCGGCCCGTGCCGCGCGGATCGCGGTCGCGGGACTGGCCGGGGCGAACCCCTCGACGGCGCCCGGGATGTTCTGCGCCATCCGCGACAGCAGCCGCACCGCGCCCGCGGGCGGTTCCGCCAGCCGCGTCAGGTGCTCGGCGATGCGCATGGTCGAGACGAGGAAGTCGACGCGCGGGCTCAGCGGCCCGAGGACCCGCCGCTCGGGCGGCCACGTGCTGTCGGCCAGCAGCCCCCGGGCCGGGGAGAGGCGGTCCGTCAGCGCGGCGCACAGGTAGTACGGCCTGGCGTACGGGTCCCCCCGGAAGGAGCGCTCCTCGTCGCGGCGCAGGCTCGTCAGCTGGGAGCCGCGCAGCTCGCGGGAGAAGAACGCGTCGTTCACCGCCACGATCAGCTTGGCCGGCGTCGGCACGCCCAGCATGGCCAGCGCCTGGTGGACCTGCTCCCTGATGGGGAGCAGCGAGGCCCCGGACTCGCGCGGGGCGGGCGCCGGGACCGGGGTCTCGACGGCCACCGCCGCGTCCCAGGCCTGCTCGGCCCGGCGCAGGTCCCCGCGAAGCGTCCTGGCGAGCGAGTTCTCCCTCGCCTTGACCGCCCGCCGCACCTCGGCGCGGAGGTCGGCTATTCGCCGTTCCAGCGCGTCCAGTGAATCACTCACGGCCCGGAGCGTAACAGGAGTTCCTCCTGTCTCCGTGAATTCCAGCCATTTCCAGCATTAGGTGTGTCGGATTAAAGACGAATAATCGGGCGAAAGGAACATTTAATACGAAAGATCACTGCCGATGTCGGCGGGCTCCGGGAACCAGGACGGGAGCGGGCGGGTGTGCACCACGTCCAGCCGCGACACCGCGCGGGTCAGGGCGACGTAGAGCAGGTGGGGACCCCGCGTCCCGGTCTCCGCGATCCGCGCCGGCTCGACCACCACCACGTGGTCGTACTCCAGACCCTTGGCCATCGAGACGGGCACGGCGGTGACGCGGCCAGCGCAGGTGCCGTCGCCCAGCGGGGAGACCTCGACGCCCCCGGCGTCCAGCGCGGCCGTCAGCGCGTCCAGCGCGGCGTCGGCGGCGATCACCGCGACCGAGCCCTCGTGGCCGAGCGCGGCGCGTACCGCGGCCACCGTGCCCTCGCCCGGATCGGACACCCGCCGGACGGCCAGGTGGCCGTCCGTGCGGAACGAGCGGGTCCCGGGCACGTCCACGGCCAGCTCCTCCAGCAGCCGGTTGGCGACCGCCACCACGGCCGCGGGCACCCGGAAGCCCGTGGTCAGGGCGATCAGCTCCGCCTCGGGCCTGCCCAGGTGGGCGAGCTGGTCCCGCCAGGCGCGGGCCGCCCACGGCGTGGTGCCCTGCGCCAGGTCGCCGAGCACGGTGATCGAGCCGTGCTCGCTCCTGCGCGCGATCGCCCGGCACTGCATCGGGGAGAGGTCCTGGGCCTCGTCGACGATGACGTGACCGTGGCCCCGCGGGCGCTCCAGCAGCCCGGAGATCTCGTCGAGCAGCACCATGTCGGCCGCCGACCACCTCGCGCTCCTGAACGAGCGCGGGGGCCGGTCCCACAGCAGCGCGGCCCGCTCGGCGGGGGACAGGACGCCGTCCGCGGCCTCGTCCAGCACCGCAGGGTCGCCGAGGACCTCCGCCAGCACCTCCTCCGGCCGGACGACCGGCCAGACCGCGTCGACGTACCCGGTGACCGCCCTGGCCGTCCTGCGTGCCCAGGCCGCGTTCACGTTCTGCCCGCGCGCCTCGGCCTGCCGCAGCAGCAGGGCCACGACCCGCGAGAGCACGCGCTCGCGGCCCACCCCGTACGAGGTCGTCTCCCGCAGCGCGCCGGTCACGACGAGGCGGAACTCCTCGGCCCCGATCCGCCACCGGTAGGAGCCGTCGGGGACGGCGATCCCGTCCGCCGGCCGCGTCACCCGCCGGTACAGCGCCCGGCGCAGCACGTGCGCCATCCGGGCGTCGTGCTTGACGACCGCGGTCTGCTCGGGGTCCTCGGCCCGCAGCGGCCCGCGTGCCAGCAGGCCGTCCACGGTGGTCTGCTCGACGTCGACCTCGCCCAGCGCCGGGAGCACGGCCGCGATGTACCCCAGAAAGACCCGGTTGGGGCCGAGGATCAGCACGGCCACTGCGTCGCGACCACGAGAGCCGCTCGCCGGTGGGTCGGGTAGTAGAGCAGATAGGCGCCCGGTTGCAAGCCCACCGCGGTCTTGACGGTGTGCACGCGCCCCCTGGACAGCAGATCCGACTCTCCAGGCCGGCGCGCGGAACGCCAGCTCGTCCTGCTCGGGGCCTGCTATGGATGGTGGCCCGATGTCGCGCATTCGGCCCGACCGCGGGGCCGTTCGATCTCGGCTGCCACGATCCGCTCGCCACGCCGTCGCTCCCCGCATCCTCCTCGGATCCCTCCCGGGGCTCTGCGTCATCGAGGAGCTCGTCATCGAAGCCGGTCAGCGCCACCGGCCCGGGACCAGCCACGAAAACGACCCCGTACGGACACCCCGCGCAGCGGGTCGCGGGCGCTCGCCCGGTTAGAAACGCGGTGGAGACCGGAGGGCCAGCCAGTCGATCACCATCGGGCTGCCCGTCCGGGACCACCCGGAGACGTGGCCCGGGGCCGATGTAGTAGCGCTGACCGCCGTGCTCGGCGGGAGGCGGGGCCGAAAGTCCAGGCGGCCGAAGAAAAACGGCGGGCCGTCCGGTCGTTCACTCCAGCTCCTTAGGCCGGCTCCTGAGGAATCGTAGCCCAGCCCTCCACGCGCGCTCGCCTAGCGTGCGCCCGCGGACCCGCTCG
Organism: Streptosporangium longisporum; assembly: GCF_039534895.1. Classification (NCBI taxonomy): domain Bacteria; kingdom Bacillati; phylum Actinomycetota; class Actinomycetes; order Streptosporangiales; family Streptosporangiaceae; genus Streptosporangium; species Streptosporangium longisporum. The sequence continues at coordinate 24,736 of NZ_BAAAWD010000028.1, forward strand.
CCGACGACGACGTTCAACCCGCGCCCCGTCCCCACGATCACATCCGGCGGGCACGGCAACCGCCTCGCACATCCGCCAGGTAGGCCCCGCTTCGACGTACGAGTCCAAAAACACGTCGCCGAGTCCGTCCCGCCGCGTCCAACCGTCGCAATTTCCTGTCAGAAGTCCGGTCCTTCGGGCCCCGCCGGTCGGACACGGTCATCACGCTCACCCCTAAGTGTTAAACTCGTAAAATATTAACGAGTAACCGCCTGTTAGGCTGGAACACCCGTGAACAGGGCCTTCGTGAAACGCAAGAGACGGCAGGCCGCGAAGACGACTCGGCGACCGGCCGTCCTCTCGCTCTTCCTGGAAGCGGGGGGTTCAGACGAAGGGCCCGTCGTTCGCGCAAGACGGTCGCGACGGCCGGCTGAGGTCTCCAAGACGCACGCTGTTCAAGTATTCCCGACCAAGGAGGACATCGTCCTGCACAGCATACTCCCGACCATCAGGCGAGCCCGCCCGGGTCGACGCGGAACGGAGACAGGGCAAGGCGCCGTGGAGGCGCCTGCAACCAGCCATTCCTGGCCGGTCTGAAAGGGCCGGGACCGTGAACGGGGCTCAATCAACGACCATCCACGAGGATCTAGGTACCACCGGACTGAGTTCTCCACCACCGCCCGCCCTGGCCGGCGAGGGTCTTCCGGTACATGGCCCTGGACGAGGAGGCGCTCGCCGCTGGCGACTCCACCGAGGTCACCGACGACCCCCTCACCGACCCGGCTCGTCGCCCGGCAGGTGGACCCGTGCAGCGGGTGCTGGCACCGGCGCAAAAACGGGCAGGTGATCGGTGGAGGGTGGAGACGGCCGAGCGGGCCATCCCGCGGCCGTCGCCGCCCCCGACCACGCCTCGCCACTGCTACGGCGATCCGCTGACCACCCGGCCGGCCCGGCCCCGGACCGGCCCGGCCGGGCCGGTGGCGGGCGGAGGCGCCGTCCCCCGTGGGGGCGGGCGGCCCGTACGCTCCCGCCCGCCCGTGGTGCTCAGCCCGCGACATCGGTGCGGTCGGCCGACCACAGGTGTGGAAAGGAGCCCTCGCGTCCACAGCTGAGTAGGGTGCGCGCCGAAGAAAGTCGCGCTGCCCCTAGATCCAGGCACCCGCCGCGGGCCAGCCGATCGGCGCGCAGCCGTCGAAATAGTAGGCCAGCGCAGGTCGCGAAAAAACCCCGGGGCCGGGAAATGCCCAGCTCCGCGGCATTGGACACCAACCCGCCGCCAGGAGTCCGCGCCCAGGGTCAGCGTCGTCGGCCAACAAAAAAAAAAAAAAAAAAGTAGGGGGGGCGGCAGAGCAGGGTGACCCGGCTTCTCCTCCGCCTCGTACGCCTCGCGGATCCGGTCCAGGAAGACGGCGCGGATGATGCAGCCGCCCCGCCAGATCGTGGCCCCAGCGCGACGAGCGTCGACAAAGTCCCACGCGTACTCGGTGCTGCCGGCCCGGAGCTGCGTCGAAGCACTGGCGTAGGCGACGATCTTCGAGGCGTACAGCGCCCGCCGCACGTCCTCGGCGAAGTCCTCGACGAGGAGTCCCGGCACGGCACGCCCGAGGGGAACCGGCGCAGGCCCCGCGCGGGCGGCCCCGCAGGTCCGCGCTGCCCCGTACAGGAAGCGCGCGAAACACCGCCTCGGCGATGCGCTTCACCGGGACGCCCAGGTCCAAAGCGCCGATTGACCAACCGTCCAGCGGCCGGTGCCCTTCCGCTCGGCCCCGTCGGCGATCACGTCGACCAGCGAGCGTACCGTGTGAACCGCGTCCGACATGCGGAGCACCTCCGCTGATGACTCGAATCAAGGTACGAGGAACAGCTCGACCCTCGTTCCACTCGGCGAAGATGTCCGACAGCCTCCGCCGGGGTCGCCGAGCCCCTGCCTGCAGCAGGCGATAGGCCTCGGCGATGAGTGCATGTGGCGTAACTCGACTGCCGTTGCTGCACCAATCTTCCCAACGTAGGCCCGCCCCGTCGGCAGCCGATGTCGTGCAGCAGGGCCACACGTCCACCCTGGCCCGCGATGTCCTCCAGCAGCGGAACCAGCGCCTGGTCACACGACTCCTATCGAAACCCCGCCGGGCATGATGCTCGGCACGAGCAGCGCGCCACCCCTCCCCGCCGGAGACCCCCCCCCCGACGAAGATGCAGGCCACGCGCGCGCAGGTCGGCCCTCAACGCCGGCGGGTGTCGGCGAAAGGGCGTTGCCCGCCGTACCAACAAGCATGCGCCATCCAGGCTCCAGCAGGGCGGCGCGAACCCTCGATCACCGTCGGTCGGCGCCCCCGCCTGACCATGAATCAGAATCGGCCGCGCGGGCGCCCAGGCCGCGACCAGACCTCCGGCCGGTGTCACAGGGGACGAAGGTGCCATCGTCACCAGTGCTCCTCGCATCAGTGCCTTCGATCCTGTACGGGAGGCGGTTGTGCACCGCCACCCGCATGTCCGTGCACTGGGCAGTGGTGTTGCGGGCTAGGTTCGCCCCCATGACGGCACTCAGGGCCATGTCACCACCGATCTGATGACCTTGCGTTCCATTGAAAACCCCCATCCCAAGCTCGGAAAACGCGAAAAAACGGTTATCGTGACAGAAGCAGAAACACGGCGAAATGCCCGTGGGGGAAACTACAATCGAAAACCCTGACGGCGAATGATTCCGGACGTCACAAATGTTCCATGACCTACGCGGAACCACAAGAACGGGCTATTCATAAAGAGCGGTGCATCATTCTTCTACTAAATTTTTACCCCATCCCCCTTTTTTCCTTCCAAACAGTGAGTTGTTGTTAATGTGAACGGAGAAATCACACGCCGCGCTATTATAACCGCCCCCGCGTACGAGAGTTGCGTTCCGTGTAACGGTCATTGGCACAGATGGCTGACGTCCAGCAGAATCTAACTTTCGCTCAGGTTTTCGATGAATTCACCCACGGCATTCCGCCGTGTTCTGCTTTCCGCGTCACGAGACCGGTTTCTCCGAGCTGGAGGTTTTCAATGACGCAGGCACAGATCGGTGTGACAGGGCTGGCCGTCATGGGGGCGAACCTCGCCCGCAACCTGGCCAGGCACGGACATGCGGTGGCGGTGCACAACCGCTCCCAGTACAGGACGAAGGCACTGATCGAGGAGCACGGTGACGAGGGCACCTTCGTCCCCTGTGACACCCCGGAGGAGCTGGTCGCGGCACTGGAGCGCCCGCGCCGCATTCTGATCATGGTCAAGGCGGGGGCGCCGACCGACGCGGTGATCGAGGAGTTCGCCCCCCTGCTGGAGCCGGGCGACATGCTGGTGGACGGCGGCAACGCCCATTTCGCCGACACCCGCCGGCGTGAGGCCGACCTGCGCGCGCGTGGCCTGCACTTCGTCGGGGCGGGGGTCTCCGGCGGGGAGGAGGGCGCGCTGCTCGGGCCGAGCATCATGCCCGGCGGCTCGAAGGAGTCGTACCAGGCGCTGGGTCCGCTGCTGGAGGACATCGCGGCCAAGGTGGACGGTGTGCCCTGCTGCACGCACATCGGCCCCGACGGGGCCGGGCACTACGTGAAGATGGTGCCACAACGGCATCGAGTACGCCGACATGCAGCTCATCGCCGAGGCCTACGACCTGCTCAGGCAGGGGCTCGGCCGGACCCCGGCGGAGCTGGCGGACATCTTCGCCGAGTGGAACGAGGGCGAGCTGTCCTCGTACCTGATCGAGATCACCGCGGAGGTGCTCCGCCAGGTCGACGCGGTCACCGGTACGCCGCTGGTCGACGTGATCGCCGACCGGGCCGAGCAGAAGGGCACCGGCCGCTGGACGGTGCAGATCGCGCTTGACCTGGGCGTCCCGGTGAGCGGCATCGCCGAGGCGGTGTTCGCGCGCTCCCTGTCGGGGCACGCGGACCTGCGGGGCCGCCGCGCGCGGCCTGCCCGGCCCCTCGGGCGTGCCGGCCGGGACCCTCGGCGAGGACTTCGCCGAGGACGTGCGGCGGGCGCTGTACGCCTCGAAGATCGTCGCCTACGCCCAGGGCTTCGACCAGCTCCGGGCCGGCAGCACCGAGTACGCGTGGGACCTCGACCTCGGCGCGCTGGCCACGATCTGGCGGGGCGGCTGCATCATCCGCGCCGTCTTCCTGGACCGCATCCGCGAGGCGTACGAGGCGGAGGAGAAGCCGGTCACCCTGCTCGCCGCCCCCTACTTCGCCGACGCGCTGACCCTGGCGCAGGACTCCTGGCGGCGGGTGGTGTCCAAGGCCGCGGAGCTGGGCATCCCGGCCCCCGGTTTCGCGACCGCGCTGGCCTACTACGACGGGCTGCGCGCCGAGCGGCTGCCCGCGGCCCTGATCCAGGGGCAGCGCGACTTCTTCGGCGCGCACACCTACCAGCGGGTGGACCGCGAGGGCTCCTTCCACACCCTGTGGTCGGCCGACCGCACCGAGGTCGCGGGCTGAGCACCACGGCGGGCGGCGCGTACGGGCCGCCCGCCCCCACGGGGGACGCGCCGCCGCCCGCCACCGCCCCGGCCGGGCCGGGCCGGGCCGGGCCGGGCCGGGTGGTCAGCCGATCGCCGGGAGCAGGGCGAAGGCGTGGTCGGCGGCGGCGACGGCCGCGGGATGGGCCCGCTCGGCCGTCTCCCCCTCCACCAGCACCTGCCAGTTGCGCCGGGCCAGCACCCGCTGCACGGTCAGCACCTGCCCGGCGACGAGCCGGGCGGTGAGGTCGTCGGTGACCTCGGTGAGCGCCACGGCGAGCGCCTCCTCGTCCAGGGCCATGTACCGGAAGACCCGCGCCGCCAGGGCGGGCGTGGTGAAGACCATCCGGTGGTAGCCGAGCACCTCGGGATGGTCGTTGAGCCCCGTCACGGGGTCCCGCCGTTCCAGACCGGCCAGGAAGTGCCGGTGCAGCGCCTCCAGCGGCGCCTGGCCCGGTCTCCGTTCCGCACGACCCGGGCGGCCTCGCCCTGATGGTCGGAGATGCGGTGCAGGACGAGGTCCTCCTTGGTCGGGAAGTACTTGAACAGCGTCGGCTTGGAGACCTCAGCCGCCGCCGCGACCTCCGCGACCGACACCTCGTCGAACCCCCGCTCCAGGAAGAGCGAGACGGCCGTCGCCGAGATCGTCTCGCGGACCTGCCGTCTCTTGCGTTCACGAAGCCCTGTCACGCGTTCCAGCCTAACAGGCGGTTAACTCGGTTAATATATTTACCGAGTTAACACTTAGGGGTGATGCGTGATGACCGGTGCCGGACCCGGCGGGCCCGACGACCGACTCGACAGGGAAATCGACGGTGGACTCGGCGACGGACTCGGCGACGGACTCGACGTCGAGCGGGCCTACCTGGCGGAGTGCGAGGCGGCCGTCCGCCGGATGATCGACGGGGCACGGTTGAACGTCGTCGTCGGCGAGCGGGTCGCGGGCGACCGCTACAGCGCCGAGAGGCTGGGCTACGACCTCAGGAGCCAGGCCAAGGAGCTGGAGGAACGACCGGACGGCCCGCCGTTCTTCGGCCGCCTGGACTTCGGCCCCGCCTCCGCCGAGCACGGCGGGCAGCGCTACTACATCGGCCGCGGCCACGTCTCCGGTGGTCCCGGACGGCAGCCGATGGTGATCGACTGGCGTGCCCCGGTCTCCACCGCGTTCTACCGGGCGAGCGCCCGCGACCCGCGCGGGGTGTCCGTACGGCGTCGTTTCGGCTGGTCCCGGGACCCGGTGGCGCTGACCGGCTTCGAGGACGAGCTCCTCGATGACGGCCAGGGCCCCGGGGAGGGATCCGGGGAGGAGGCGGGAGCGACGGCGGGGGTGGCGAGCCGGATCGTGGCAGCCGAGATCGAACGGCCCCGGGTCGGGCCGATGCGCGACATCGTGGCCCACCATCCAGCCCGAGCAGGACGAGCTGGTCCGCGCCGGCCTGGAGGAGTCGATCTGCGTCCAGGGGGCGCCCGGCACCGGCAAGACCGCGGTGGGGCTGCACCGGGCCGCCTATCTGCTCTACACCCACCGGCAGCGGCTCTCGCGCGCGGGCGTGCTGATCCTCGGCCCCAACCGGGTCTTTCTGGGGTACATCGCGGCCGTGCTCCCGGCGCTGGGCGAGGTCGACGTCGAGCAGACCACCGTGGACGGCCTGCTGGCACGCGGGCCGCTGCGGGCCGAGGACCCCGAGCAGACCGCGGTCGTCAAGCACGACGCCCGGATGGCGCACGTGCTGCGCCGGGCGCTGTACCGGCGGGTGACGCGGCCGGCGGACGGGATCGCCGTCCCCGACGGCTCCTACCGGTGGCGGATCGGGGCCGAGGAGTTCCGCCTCGTCGTGACCGGCGCGCTGCGGGAGACGACCTCGTACGGGGTGGGCCGCGAGCGCGTGCTCTCGCGGGGTCGTGGCCCTGCTGCTGCGGCAGGCCGAGGCGCGCGGGCAGAACGTGAACGCGGCCTGGGCACGCAGGACGGCCAGGGCGGTCACCGGGTACGTCGACGCGGTCTGGCCGGTCGTCCGGCCGGAGGAGGTGCTGGCGGAGGTCCTCGGCGACCCTGCGGTGCTGGACGAGGCCGCGGACGGCGTCCTGTCCCCCCGCCGAGCGGGCCGCGCTGCTGTGGGACCGGCCCCCGCGCTCGTTCAGGAGCGCGAGGTGGTCGGCGGGCCGACATGGTGCTGCTCGACGAGATCTCCGGGCTGCTGGAGCGCCCGCGGGGGCCACGGTCACGTCATCGTCGACGAGGCCCAGGACCTCTCCCCGATGCAGTGCCGGGCGATCGCGCGCAGGAGCGAGCACGGCTCGATCACCGTGCTCGGCGACCTGGCGCAGGGCACCACGCCGTGGGCGGCCCGCGCCTGGCGGGACCAGCTCGCCCACCTGGGCAGGCCCGAGGCGGAGCTGATCGCCCTGACCACGGGCTTCCGGGTGCCCGCGGCCGTGGTGGCGGTCGCCAACCGGCTGCTGGAGGAGCTGGCCGTGGACGTGCCCGGGACCCGCTCGTTCCGCACGGACGGCCACCTGGCCGTCCGGCGGGTGTCCGATCCGGGCGAGGGCACGGTGGCCGCGGTACGCGCCGCGCTCGGCCACGAGGGCTCGGTCGCGGTGATCGCCGCCGACGCCGCGCTGGACGCGCTGACGGCCGCGCTGGACGCCGGGGGCGTCGAGGTCTCCCCGCTGGGCGACGGCACCTGCGCTGGCCGCGTCACCGCCGTGCCCGTCTCGATGGCCAAGGGTCTGGAGTACGACCACGTGGTGGTGGTCGAGCCGGCGCGGATCGCGGAGACCGGGACGCGGGGTCCCCACCTGCTCTACGTCGCCCTGACCCGCGCGGTGTCGCGGCTGGACGTGGTGCACACCCGCCCGCTCCCGTCCTGGTTCCCGGAGCCCGCCGACATCGGCAGTGATCTTTCGTATTAAATGTTCCTTTCGCCCGATTATTCGTCTTTAATCCGACACACCTAATGCTGGAAATGGCTGGAATTCACGGGAGACAGGAGGAACTCCTGTTACGCTCCGGGCCGTGAGTGATTCACTGGACGCGCTGGAACGGCGAATAGCCGACCTCCGCGCCGAGGTGCGGCGGGCGGTCAAGGCGAGGGAGAACTCGCTCGCCAGGACGCTTCGCGGGGACCTGCGCCGGGCCGAGCAGGCCTGGGACGCGGCGGTGGCCGTCGAGACCCCGGTCCCGGCGCCCGCCCCGCGCGAGTCCGGGGCCTCGCTGCTCCCCATCAGGGAGCAGGTCCACCAGGCGCTGGCCATGCTGGGCGTGCCGACGCCGGCCAAGCTGATCGTGGCGGTGAACGACGCGTTCTTCTCCCGCGAGCTGCGCGGCTCCCAGCTGACGAGCCTGCGCCGCGACGAGGAGCGCTCCTTCCGGGGGGACCCGTACGCCAGGCCGTACTACCTGTGCGCCGCGCTGACGGACCGCCTCTCCCCGGCCCGGGGGCTGCTGGCCGACAGCACGTGGCCGCCCGAGCGGCGGGTCCTCGGGCCGCTGAGCCCGCGCGTCGACTTCCTCGTCTCGACCATGCGCATCGCCGAGCACCTGACGCGGCTGGCGGAACCGCCCGCGGGCGCGGTGCGGCTGCTGTCGCGGATGGCGCAGAACATCCCGGGCGCCGTCGAGGGGTTCGCCCCGGCCAGTCCCGCGACCGCGATCCGCGCGGCACGGGCCGAGCTGGAGGTGCACCGCGCCACCGACGCCGCGCAGCGGGCCGAGGTGGCCGCGCGGGCCACGAGGCAACTACCGGACGCGGAGCGCCTGTTCGGCGTCACCGCGATGAACGCCGTGAGGGGGGCCTTATGAAGACCAGGCTGGACGGAAGGACCGGCTCGTGAGCACGGTCCGGGACAGAGCCGTCGTGATCAGGCTCGACGAGCTGCGCGGGCCGGTGCCCGCGCGCCCGCACGACGCGCGGGCCATCGCCGCGCTGGCCGCCAACCCCGGCTGCACCCGCCGGGCGGTGATGGACGCCGCCGGCGTGGACAAGGACCTCACGGCCCGGCACGTCGGCTTCCCCGCGCCGTTCGGCCAGTCGCAGTTCGCGATCACCCGCGGGAACGTGTTCGAGGCCCTGGTGAAGGAGAACGGCTGCGCCGAGCTGCTCCGGCTGCTGCGCGAGCTGCTGGACCTGCCCGTCGAGCAGGTCGGCTACCAGGACGTGGAGAGCGTCGGCTCCCACCTGCGCCACTCCCACACGCGGGCGCTGATCGACCGCGCGGCACGCCAGGACGACGGCTCCGCGGTCTTCTACGACCACCCGCTGCTCAGCCTGGAGATCGCCGGGCACACCTCCTACCTGGAGCCCGACGTGGTCGCCTTCCAGATCGGCGGGCGCTTCCACATCGTGGAGATCAAGTCGTTCGGCATGATCGACGGGCAGGCCGAGCCGGACAAGGTGGCGGCGGCGGCCCGGCAGGCGGCGGTGTACGTGCTGGCGCTGCGCACGCTCATGGCCGATCTCGGGCACGACCCGCTGCGGGTCTCCCACGACGTGGTCCTGGTCTGCCCGGAGAACTTCGCCAACCGCCCGACGGCCGCCCTGGTCGACGTGCGCAAGCAGCTCTCGGTGCTCAACCGCCAGCTCACCCGGATGACCAGGATCGAGCAGCTGCTCCAGGGCCTGCCCGCCGACGTCACCTTCGACCTGGCCCCCGGCGAGGACGGCGTGCCGACCCGCTCGGCCGACGAGCTGGCCCAGGCGCTGATGCGGGTGCCGGCCCGGTACGCCCCGGACTGCCTGTCCACCTGCGACATGTGCATGTTCTGCCGTCACGAGGCACGCGCCTGCGGGTCCACCGACCTGCTGGGACGTCAGGTCCGCGACCAGCTGGGCGGCGTCTCCGGGGTGGACGAGGCGCTCGGCCTGGCCGAGGGCACCCGCGAGCCCGCCGAGGGCCAGGAGGAGATCGCCCGCCTGCTGCGGCTGGCGAACCGGTTGCGCGAGGAGTCGCTGCGGTGAGGGCGGTCCGCGGATGAGCGCGCTGACGGCGCTGGCGCAGCTGCGGGCGATCCGGGACGGTGTCGCGCAGCGGATCACCACGGTCCGGCACTGCCACGTCTCCGCCCAGCCGATGGTGCTCATCCCGCTCAAGCTCGCGGGCGAGGCCGCCGCGCCGCTGGCCGCGATGGTGGGCACCGACCCGGGCCATCCCCGGTTGCTCGTCGTGCCCCAGCCGCGCAACCGGGACCTGCGGTTCGCCTTCGCCGCCGGGCTGGCCGAGGTGCTGCTGCCGTACGTCGAGGGGTTCGCCAAGAGCACCGAGACGGTCGAGCGCAGGAGCGGCGAGCCGTACGAGCGGTGCCTGGACGCGCCGCAGATCCTGGTGCCGAACCGGTCGGCGGCCTCGTTCGTCGGGCTGCTGGGCCGCTCCACCCGGTTCCGCCGGGCCGACGGCCCCTACCCGGTCCACCCGTCGGTGCCGCTGCTCGGCCGGTGGCTGACCTACTTCGCCGACCGGTCGCAGCAGCCCGGCTCGTCGATGCTGCTCGTGGCGACCGAGGCGCTGAGCCTGCACTGGGCCACCGGGCAGAGCGGCCTGGAGGACGCCAACCTCGCGGCGCTGATGGGATGGATCGATCCCCCGCCAGGCACCTCCGGGCGCCAGGCCGCCGAGGAGGCCGAGGATCCGCTGCTGTGGCCCCCGGCCGGTCCGGCCACCGACCCGGGTTTCGACAACGAGGTGCTCGGTCCCGCGATCCGCGCCTACGAGGAGGCGCCGACCGACCGTGCCGTGGACCGGGTGAGCCAGGCGCTGCGCACCCAGCTCGACCCCACCTGGCGGCTGATGTGGCGGGCGGTGGAGCTGTTGCGCTCCCTGCCCGAGGGAGCGCGGGTGAAGGACCGCTGGGAGTTCGACCGCGGGTCGTTCACCCGGTTCACCGAGCGGGTCGCAGAGGGCGGGCCGCCGCAGGCGCGCAGGGACGGGGCGGTCGGCGCGGCGGCCCGGCTGGCCGGGCTGGAGCGGGCGCGGGCCGGCTACGACGTGCAGCGGGCCCACGACGATCCGCTGCTGATGGCCGAGTACCGGCTGACCGGTGAGGCGTTCGCCGGGACGGTGACGTCCGCCGACCCCGAGCACAGCGAGGGCGAGGGCCGCTCGCGCAAGCTCCGGCCGCTGGTCACGGTCCGGACCGGCGATCCGGTACGGCTCACGCCCGGCACCGTGGTCGGCAGCCCCGACCGCCGCGGGCACGCCGCCGAGATCGTCGGGATCGCGGACGGGGAGATCACCTTGAAGATCGTCAAGGGCATGGGGCGGGGGAAGACACCGGTCCCCGGGTCGGTGCCCGAGCCGGGCGAGCGGGTCTCGTACACCTCGCTGACCGACGACTTCCAGTCGTCGGCGGCGCTGCCCGATCCCGAGCGGACGCCGTGGACCCACGGCGGCCCCCCGCAGGAGTACGTCCCGAGCGACGACGACGCGCAGGAGGAGTGGCTGTGAGCGCCCGCCCGACGCCGCGGCAGGAGGCGGCCGCCGTGGTGGACGCCGTCCTGGCCGACCTGCCCCGCCACCGCGGCGTGGTGGTGGACTCCCCGCCGGGCGCGGGCAAGTCCACGCTGGTGGTGAAGGCCGCGGGGCACATCGCCGAGACCGGCGAGCCGCTGATGATCGTCGCCCAGACCAACGAGCAGGTCGACGACCTGGTGGAACGGCTCGCGACAGAGCATCCCGACCTGCCGATCGGCCGCCTGTCGGCGAGCGGCTACATCACGCCCGGACGCATCCTCGCCCACCCCAACGTCTCGGTCGCGGGCAAGCTGCCCGACCTCGGGGACCCCGCGGTGGTGATCGCCACCGCCGACAAGTGGGCCTGGGTCGGCGACCGCACCTGGCCCTGGCCATCGTGGACGAGGCGTACCAGATGCGGTCGGACAAGCTGCTGCGCATCGCCTCGCTGTTCGAGCGGTCGCTGTTCGTCGGCGACCCCGGCCAGCTCGACCCGTTCTCCATCGTGGACGGCGACCGCTGGGCGGGCCTGTCGTGGGACCCGGTGCAGAGCGCGGTCGCGGTGCTGCTGCGGCACAACCCCGACCTGCCGGTGCACCGGCTGCCGGTCTCCTGGCGGCTGCCCGCCTCGGCGGCACCGGTGATCTCCGAGGCGTTCTACCCGTTCACCGGCTTCCGTGCCGGGACCGGTCACGCCGACCGGAGGCTGGAGTTCACCGTGGACGGCATGCGCACCTGCCAGGACCGGGCGCTGGAGGAGGCGGCCGCGTCGGGCTGGGCGCTGTACGAGCTGCCGAGCCGCCACACCGTGCGGCACCGACGCCGAGGCCGTACGGCGACCGCTGAGCTTGCGGTGCGGCTGCTGCAGCGCGGCCCGGTCGCGTACTCCGAGCGGGGCGCCCATCCGGTGACCGCGGGCCGGATCGCCGTCGGCGCCGCGCACCGCGACCAGGTGGCCGCGATCAGGGCCGCCGGGGTGCCGCCGGAGATCACCGTGGACACCGCCAACCGGCTGCAGGGCCGGGAGTACGACGTGACGATCGTGCTGCACCCGCTCTCCGGGCGGCGTGACGCCACCGCGTTCCACCTGGAGTCGGGCGGCTGTGCGTGCTGACCTCCCGGCATCGCCACGCCTGCGTGGTGGTGGCCAGGGCGGGCATCCCCGAGCTGCTGGACGCCCACCCGTCGGCCGAACCGGTCCAGCTCGGCGTGCCGGTGAAGTTCCGGACGGCTGGGAGGCCAACCAGGCGGTGCTGGCCCACCTGTCCAAGCACCGGGTACGGCCGGACCGCTGACGGGGCGGCCGTCCCGGGCCCGTGTCCGGAGCGGTGGCCTCGATCTCGTGACCGGGCCGCCGGCCGGAGCGATCCCCCGGGCGCGGTCAGCCCGTGACGGTCACCGGGTGCATGTGCGCGGTCGCGGGGGCCTCGGGGTTGGCCCTGATCCACTCGATGCGCTCGCGGCTCTCCTCGTCCGCGGGCGTGTAGACGACCATCCTGGTCTCCGGCGGCGACGGCAGCGTCATGCTGGTCGAGACGGTACGGACCTGCCCGCCGGAGAAATGGTGGAAGATCTTCATCTGGCTTCCCGGCCTGGCCACGTCGTGGGCCGCCCACATGCTCGCGAACTCCGGGCTGGCGGCCGACAGGGCGCGGACGAACCCGGTCCAGGCGGGCTCGCCCAGGTGCCGCCCGAACCCGGCGCGCAGGACGGCGACCATCTGGGCCACCTCCTCGGCCCGGTTGGCGATCTGGCTGCAGCACTCCTGCATGGCGAAGATCTGCCAGAGCACGTTGCGGGTCGCGACCGGCTGGGCGACCACGTTCGGGAACAGGGAACCGTAGGCCGCGTTCCAGGCCAGCAGGTCGTAGCGGCCGTTGTAGACGGCCGCGGGGATCGGGTCGAGCCGGTCGAGGATCACCTGGATCTCCGGGGCGAGCCGTCCGCGGGAGGCGTCGCCCTCGGACACGGCGGGCACGTCGGCGAGCGGTAGAGGTGCTCGCGCTCGGCCTGTCGAGCTCCAGGGTGCGGGAGATCGCGTCGAGGACCTGCACGCTGGCGTTGATCGGCCGCCCCTGCTCCAGCCACGTGTACCACGTGACGCCGACCCCGGCGAGCAGGGCGACCTCCTCGCGCCGCAGCCCGGGGGGTGCGCCGGCGCGACCCCGGGGGCAGTCCCGCGGCCTCGGGGGAGATGCGCTCGCGGCGGTTGCGCAGGAACGCCGCCAGCTCGGCGCGGCGGGTGGCCGACCCGGCTCCCCTCCCGGTACCCGGTGCGGTGACGGTCATCCCCCCATGGTGGCCGACGGGCGATCCGGTTGCCAGGTGCCGTCGATACCAGATGAGCGGGCTCTCGTCACCCGTACCGGCCCGGTCCACAGGCTCCTTGCCATGACCGTGACATCGGCTCCGGCCCCGGCCGCCCGTACCTCCTCCCCCTGGCCGCTGACGGTGATCCTGGCCGGGCAGTTCATGGCCGTCCTGGACGTCTCCATCGTCAACGTCGCCTCCCCCGTGATCCGCTCCGACCTCGGCACGTCGGGGTCGGGCCTGCAGATGATCGTTTCCGGCTACACCATCGCCTACGCCATGCTCCTGGTCACCGGTGCCCGGCTGGGCGGCCGCCACGGCGGGCGCCGCCTGTTCCTGTACGGCCTGGCGGGATTCACCGCGGCCTCCCTGGCCTGCGGCTGGCCGTGTCGGCCGGGCAGCTGATCGCCTTCCGGTTCCTGCAGGGCGCGGGGGCCGCCCTGATGGTGCCCCAGTGCTGAGCATGATCCAGACGAGCTTCGCGGGCGCGGCCAGGGCCCGCGCGCTCGGCCTGTACGCCGCGGTGGTCTCCGGGGCCGCCGTGGCCGGTCAGGTGCTGGGCGGCGTGCTGGTCTCTGCGGACCTGTTCGGCTCCTCGTGGCGGCCGGTGTTCCTGGTGAACGTGCCGATCGGCGTGGTCCTGCTCGTGCTGGGGGCGCGGCTGCTGCCCGCCGGGGGCCCGTCGCGGCACCGCGCGCTCGACCTGCCGGGCCTGGTCACGCTCTCGGCGGCGGTCGGCCTGCTGGTGGTCCCCCTGGTGCTGGGCCACGAGCGGGGCTGGCCGCTGTGGAGCCTGGCCGCCCTGGTGGCGAGCGCGGTGATGGCGGGCGTGTTCGTCCTGGTCGAGCGCAGGGTCGCCGCCCCGCTGGTGCCGGTACGGGTGCTGCGGGCGCCGGGGACGGTGCCGTCGGCGTTGGTGGTCTTCGGGACGATGACGACCTACGGCGGGTTCCTGCTCGCCTGCGCCCTGCACCTGCAGGGACCGCTGGGTGACGACCCGCTGGCGGCGGGCCTGACGTTCGTGCCGGCCGCAGTGGGGTTCACCGTCGTCAGCCTCGGCTGGCGCCGTGTCCCGCACGCCTGCACCGCTGGATGATCGTCGTCTCACTCGGCGTGGCCGGGCTCGGCTACCTGCTGCTGTCGCCGGCGCTCACCGCGGGGAACCGGCCGCTGCTGGCGGCGGCGTTCGTGGTGATCGGGGTGGGTCTGGGCGGGGCGTTCAGCCGACGCTGTCGGTGGGGCTGGCGCACGCCGCCCCCGAGGACGCCCCGGACGTCAGCGGCCTGTTCGTCATGATGACCCAGCTCGGCCAGGTGGTCGGGGTCGCCACGTTCGGGACGCTCTATCTGGGCTCGGGGTCGGTGGCGGCCACCTGCCTGGCCCTGACCGGGACGATCCTGCTCACCGGGGCGTGCGCGCTGCCGCTGCTGCGGCGCCGAGACCCCCGGCCCGCGACACCGTGACGACGGGGGGACGTCAGACCGTGCGCCGCCAGACGTCGATGGCCAGCACCTGGCGCATGCCCACCGACAGGTAGAGGCCGAGCGCGGGCGTGCCGTTGTTGGCGTCGACGTGCAGGTAGGTGCCGGCCCGCCGCGGCCGGCGTCCTCGGCGAAGGCCCTGCGCAGCATGAACCGGCCCAGGCCCCGGCCCCGGAACGCGGGCGCCACGGCCAGGCGGCGCACGTAGCCGCAGTTCTCGTCGCCGAGGAAGGCGTCGGTGCCCAGCAGCATCGCCACCGGCTCGCCGTCCAGGCGGGCGAGCGCGAGCTGCGACCAGTCGGTGCTCGCGGAGGAGGCCAGCTCGTCGTACCACTCGTCGTAGCCCTTGGGGCGAACCCGAAGTGCTCGGCGAAACCGGCCTGCTCCACGGCGTGGGCCTGGCGGCGCACCTCCTCGGTGAGCCCGTCGTGCACGGTCACGCCCGCGGGGAGTGCGGGGTGGCCGACCGGCCCGGTGTGGTCGGCCCGCAGCCGACGAAGGTGGTGGCGGCGCCGAAGCCCCGGGCCGCGGCGAGCGCGTCGCTTGCTCGCCGTCCTCGCGGTACAGGGCGATGTCCCACCACGGCACGGTCGTGGCCGAGACCGGCGGTGATCCCGCCCGCTCGATCACGGTGTCCCAGAGCGGGCCGGTCAGCTCGGGCGTGGCGGGGTGCACGACGACGTCGATGTCGACGTGTCGCCGGTGCCCTTGCGCCACGCCCAGGCCCAGCCGTCAGGCGTCCGGTCGTGTCGTGGACCAGCAGGCCGTCGGTCCCGAGGTCGAAGGAGGGGTCGTTGATCTGGTCGGCCACGTCGTCGAGGGTCATGTCCGCCTTGCCGATCACCTGGACGTCGCAGAGCGAGATCAGCTCGTGGATGCGGGGGGCGTCGTCGGCCCCGGGCCGCCCGGGTGACGTACCGGCGGGGATGCTCGTCGTCATGTGCCCATCGTGCGGGGGCGACTTGACAACACTGGGCCCGGACTTGGCGCCGGGCACGGCCGGGGCGTCAGTCCAGGGCCGGACCGGCTGCTCCTCGACTCGGCGGCGTCCCCGGGGCCCGCCGCGCAGCGGGATCCTTGATGAAGGCCGCCAGCGGGCACCAGCACGGCGAACAGGATCGCCCACCGAAGACCTCGGAGATGGAGACGGCCAGGGACTCCAGGAAGCGGCCCGCAACGTTGCCGGGAAGCCGGTGCAGGCGCGGGTCGAACTGGGCCCCGCGGAGGCGAGCTTCTGCCCGCCGCACCCAGCCTGCTCTGCAGACGGCGGTGAGCTCGTTGTTGAAGACCGCGCGAACAGCGAGACGCCGAACGAGCCGCCGATGGAGCGGAAGAAGGTGGAGGCGCTGCTGGCCACGCGAGGTCCTTCTGCTCGACGCTGTTCTGGGCGATGAGCATGGTGATCTGCATCAAAAAGCCCATGCCGAGGCCGAGGACGCCGATGAACAACCGGTCTGCCAGGCGCGGGTGTGCACGTCCATCCAGGGAGAGCAGCCACATCCACGGCCATGATCGCGCCACCGAGGAACGGGGTAGATCTTGTACCGCCGGTCCTGGTGATGGCGCGCCGACGAAGAGGGAGACCACCATGGAGGCGCCCATCATGGGCAGCAGCAGCAGGCCGGAGTTGGTGGCCGTGGCGCCTGGACGGTTCTGCTGGAAGAGCGGCAGGAAGTTGATCGCGCCGAACATGCGACCGAGCAGGAACCCCAACGCCGAGATCAAGGCTGAAGTTCGGCGCGGAAGACGTGCAGCGGCAGGATGGGCTCGCGGCGCGGCGCTCCACCGGGACGAACAGGGCCAGCGTGACCACGGCGAGCGCCGCCAGGCCGAGGATCTGCGGCGAGCCCAGGCATAATCGTTGCCGCCCCAGGTGGATGAGGACCAGCGCGGTGATGCCGATCGAGAGCAGGACCGCGCCGAGCCAGTCGATGCGGTGCTCGGTGCGCAGCCTGGGCAGCTTCAGCGTGACGGCCAGCATGGCCAGCGCGACGAAGCCGAGGGGCAAGGTTCACGTAGAAGGCCCAGCGCAGTTCAGGTGGTCGGTGATGAACCCGCCGACGACGAGCGGTCCGGCGATCATGGCAAGGACATCACGGCGGCCATGATGCCCTGTACTGGCCGCGCTCGGGGGGCGGGACGGCATGGCCGATGATCGCCATGGCGTTGACCATCAGGCCGCCGGCCCAGCCCCTGCAGCGCGCGGAACGCGATGAGCTGGGCCATGGCCGTCCGAGGGACGCCGCGAGCAGGTCCGAGCCGCCATCCCGCAGAGCGCGGAGCCGAGCATGAAGAGGACGATGGAGGCGAGGAAGATGTTCTTCCTCCGTACAGGTCGCCGATCTTGCCCAGATGGGGGTCGAGACGGTGGTGCCGAGCACGTAGGCGGTCACACCCCACGACAGGTGGGTCAGGCCGCCGAGCTCGCCGACGATGCGCGGCATCGCGGTTCCGACGATCAGTTGTCGAGCATGGCAGACTATCGCGAGCATGAGCCCGGCAGCACTACCATGACCTCGCGGCGCCGCCCCGGTGCGGCCGCGGTCTCCTTCATTCCACGCCCCTGGGAAATGCTTACTGCGACCGGCTAGCGTCGGATATATGGGGAAGTAGCGCCTTACTTGCGGCCGTCAAGTGATTCATCGGTAAAGGGAGCCATGAGGGAACACCCCGACACGCGGACACGCTCAGGAGACCGCCCGACGTTCTTCATCGAACAGGGCTACGAGGCCACCTCGCTGCGCGAGATCGCGAGGCCCTGGGCGTGACCAAGGCGGCTCTCTACTACCACTTCAAGACCAAGGACGACATCGTCCTCAGCCTGGCCGAGGACAGGTCGCGCACGATCGGCGAGCTCGTCTCCGGCCGAGGAGCAGCCGCGCACCGAGGAGACCGGCGGAGCTGGTCCGCGCTACTCCCGGACCTGAAGCAGGGCAGGCACCGCCAGATCATCCGGTTCTCGAGCGCAACCAGACCTCGCTCAAGAACAACCCGATCATGGAGAGGCCGGGAGCACATTTCCAGCTGGTCGACTTCCTGGTCGATCCGGACGACCTCCCACCACCCGGCTGCGGAACAGGATGGCCCTGTTCGTCCTGCACTCCGCCTGGTTCGTGATGCGCGACGAGACGCTCGCGACGACGAGGTGGAGGCCGTGCCGCCCTGGGAGGTGGGGCGCGCTCGCACCTCGTCAGGGCGGTGAGCGTCCTCATCGAACCCGCCCGCAGTGGCCGGGGTACGCCGGGGGCTGGCTCTGGTCTCATCTGGTCAGCGACACCTCGGTGGAGGAGCTGCATGCGCCTGTCGCCGAGACGCTCGGCGTGCCGCGCCGGGCGCTCGACGCGACCACTACGACGTCCCCGAGGACCGTGCTAGGCGCGCGGCGCCGTGGCGACTCGGCGCCCCTGAGGAGGTGCCTCCCGCGAGCTCGTCGCCCGGCTGTACCCCGGGGCGCGGTCTCCGCATGTAGGCGCCGTGTCGGGACGCAGCCCTGACAGCCGGCCGCTATAGATCCGGCGTCTCGGGCCATCAGGCCGCGGGTGAGGAGCAGGTCACCGGGGTGCACGGGTCACAGAGTGGGGACGACAGTGCTGAAGGCGGGTGCGAAACTGATCGCGTTCCTCCGATGGTGGCCCGCGGGGCATCTGAGCGGTCGAGCTGACGAGCTCGTGGAAGGCGCCGTCAAGCAGCAGGCGGCGGCGCACGGCACGCTCGTCTCCGAGCCACGAGATAGGGGTCAGGTCAGGCCTTCAACCACGTGGTAGCGCGGCCGAGACGCGATGGCACGGTATGACGCCACGCACGACAGAGGGCTCGGCCGCGGCGACTTCGACGGGCTGGTGTACAAGGATCCGGCGGCTGTGTCGGCCAATCGGCCCCGACCTGCTGCGCTACCGCTGCCCGAGGGTGGCCGTCATGCGCGTTGCGCGAAGGGGTTCTTCGACGCGGGCGAAGAACCGGTCCGTGACGGGCCATTACTGCACACGCGCTGACGCTGACATGCGAGGCCGGTCGTGGTGACGCGGGCCGCAAGTGTCACGGATCCTGGCCGAGCCTGCGCGACCGTGACACATGGGCAGACGCGGGGCGAGAGTGGGAGGACCGCGAGTCGGTGGTCTGCTCCGTGCGAGGCCCGAACACGACTGTGTGATCACCATGGGCCGCAAAGCCGACGACCTCAAGGCCTGTGCGTGCATAAGCCGCGGGTAGTCAGACGCCTTCTCCGAGGTGGGCGGCTGGACCCGTCCGGATCCCGCACGGTGCGGGGCAGCGTGTCGTGGCGGCGCGGCCGAGAACCCACCCGTTCGGCGCGCCGCCGCCGTTCCGCGGCCTCCTCCATCGCCCTCCTTGGCTTCCGCTCGTCCTCGTACGCGCCCGGCGTCGTCGCGTCCTCGTACTGCTGACGAACCGCTTCTCACATCCTCGTACACGCAGACGTGCCTGTTCGCGTGCTCGTATCACCGGGCCGGCTTTTGCGTGCGGTCTCAGTGCGCGGTCTCGGTGGCGTGGGGTGTCTCCGCGCCGTCCGACCTGGGCGATCGTCGTCGCGGTCGCGAGTCGCGTCCGCACCGGCACGCGCTGCGGGGAATCCTGGACCGCGACAGATTAGGCGGTGACGTGCTGTGCAAGTGGCTACTGGCATACGCGCGCTGTGAAAGGAGGGACCGTGGAAGCCACATCGCCGCGTGCGTCTGCGCGTGACGCCGCGAGTGTTTCCCCTGTCACATCACGGCACTTCTCGCGCCATGCCTCGCTGCAGGCCCTGGGCGTGCATCCCACCAGATCCGCGAGGAGCGATCTGCTCGAGCTCAGATTGTGCTGCTCGGAGGCGTGGTCCAACGTCGGTCCAGCACCACCGCCCGGCGACGTACTACATGGTGCAGCACGCGCCGTCGCGCGAGCCGCTGCATCGATCAAGGTGGTGGACGTCCGGCAACGCTTCGACTGTCGGTGGACGGCGCCTCCTCCTCCGGCCTCCTCCGACTCCACCTCCGAGCACGGCATGACTGCTGATCATGGCAGGCCGCTGGCACGACGTGACAATCCCGCTTCGGTCAACCAGGCGTACGAGGTAGGCTCGCATCGTCGGCCTGAGACGGCAGCTGTGCGCTTTGCGTCGACGGACGCACCCTGGGGCTGTGCACTGCTGCTCAACGAGGAGCTTGAGCTCGTAACGAGGGCTCCCCGAGGTAGTCGGTGGACGGTACACACGACGTCGGGGGACCATCTCCGGCATGTGCTGATTCACGGCACGTGCGACGGCTGGAGTGAGCCGTCGATGAGGAGAAGACGTGATGGTCAGGGCGCCTCTCGCGCGGGCGTCGTGGTGCACCACCGAGGACCGGATGATAAGGTAGCGTCCAGCAGGTTCCGTGCGCACGCTGATGTAGAGCGGGAGGCTGCTGGGCCCGGAACGACGTTCGTAGATCATCAGGACGTTGGAATCGGGGCTCCGGCGACGAGGTTGATGAGGCGGCGCGCGCGCGCAGGCCGGTCAGCGCGGTCACGGCATATCATCGTGCGCTCTATGTCCTCCTGCCAGTGGCCGAGCGGGCCGTGACGAGCAGCGAGGATGGAGCGCGTCCTTGATCGAGCGCCGCATCGCGTCTCGCGCAACGCCGCGCATAAGCAGGACTGGCGATCCGAGCGGCGTGCGGCCACCTGGAGTGGCCAATGTGTGTGAGTCGATGATGGTCACGAAGCGTGGTTGCGTCCGCGGTCCCGCGGGGGTGCGCAGAGCACCTGAGACGGCACCTGCCGGCGACGTGAGCCGCGGCGGCTGGTGCGGCAGGGAGCCGTGCTTGCAGCCAGCCACTGGCGCAGGCGCACGCGCGCACAGGGCTCATCACCGGACGTGCGTCACGGTGACGACCGAGGGCCGTTCTTGGTGAGACTCGCGCTTGTTGACGTGTGTCTGCAGCGGCAGGGTGGTGAAGGCGAACTGCGGTGCGCGCTGATCCTCCGCTGAACGGGGTGCGGCGGGACAGCATGCGCGGCATCTCGGGGCACCTCGGCGGTTCCGGCGCCGCGGTGGCCAGGTGCGGGTGGCCCGTGAGATCGTCCTGGCCCCGGGTATCTGGGAGACCAGGGGGATCTCGTCCAGGTGCGGAGACCGCGTTGACCAGGAAGCGCACCGTTGGCCGGTTGGACGACGGCCTTGGCGATCCCCTGGCGAGCATCTCCCGGGTGTCGATCGTCTCCGCGGGCCGGCGATCTCCACGAGCCCGAAGAATCCGCAGAGTCCTGGGCTCCGCGGGATCCGCGCGATCCGCGGACGCTGCGGACACCAAGGAGCGCGGGGAGCGCGGGGAGTCGGAAACTCGGGCTCGGCGAGGTCGGGCGGTTCCGGCGAGGTGTCCAGCAGACGGCCAGCACGTCGGCGCCGGTGACGCCGTCGACCGCGGCTGGTACGTGCACCTTCATGTACAGGGCCGTGCGGTCCCCGGCCAGGCCGTGGATCAGTACATCTCCCACAGCGGCAGCCGCCGGTCCAGCCTGCGGGCGTGCAGCCTGGCCACCTGCTCCACGAGCTGCTCGTCGCTGCCGGGCGCGGCAGCGCGAGCTCGCGCACGTGGTAGTCCAGGTCGACCGCGTGCTCCTCGGTCCAGTAGGGGTGGTCCAGGCCGAGCGGGACGGGCACCAGCCTCATCCGGAAGGGCGCCGCCAGGGCAGCCTCCTGGCCAGCAGCGACACCAGGTCACCGCGCGACAGCCCGCCCGACAGGATCGCCAGCCCCCCGATGTTCGCGAGCGTTCGTCGAGGTCTCGAAATTCAGGAACTGCGTGTCCACCGCGTTGAGCTGTCGCACGTCTACCTCGGGAAGTCGTCCTCCCATCCTGCTCCCGTGAGGTCGTCAGGGCCAGCGCGCCGAGCGCGGCGAGCCGACCAACGACACCAGGACCAGTGACAGCGGGATGAGAGCGAACACGACGAGAACGGTCATGATCTCACTGATCAACTGCGACCACCGGGAGAGCTGGGCTCGGTTCGTCCCGCCGTACACCGCGTTCCAGCGTCGAGCTTCAGCGCGAGATGGAGTTCTAACCTGTGGGTCCGTTCTTGAGGTCGCGGTCGGCCAGCTGCTCGATCCTGTGAGCCGGTAGTAGAGGCTGGTGCGGTGCAGGTGGCAGCAGCGGGCGGTCTCCTGGACGTCCCCTCGCTGTCCAGTAGGTCTCCAGGGTGACGGACGAGCCGGGGTGCTCGCGCAGCGCGTCAGCGGCCCGCCGGCCTGACCGGAGGCGTCGGTGACCGGTTCGGCCAGCAGCCGGTACACGCCCAGGTCCGGCAGCGGGCGACGGGTCCCAGCCTCGCTCGGCCGCCGCCGCCCTGGCCGCGACGAGCGCCTCGCGGGGCGCCACGTACGGCCGACTCCAGCCCCGGGTGCACGGCGCTGACCCCGGCGCCCGCACCGTGTCCGCGCGACCCGCCGCTCACCCAGCGCACCGCGTCCTCACCTGCGGTTGAGCCAGCAGCACGGCGTGCCGGTCCAGCATCGTGAGGCCGGGGGCGCAGCGTCCTGGCCAGTTCCGCGCGACCGCCTCGCGCACCCCGGCACGGTTCCACCGGAGCGCGATGGACGCGCAAACGGTCCCTCGCCGAGCACGCCGGCCGCGCGCGCCGCCACACGATGTCTGCCGGTGAGCAGGTGGCCAGGGTGTGCGAGCTGCCGCCGTCGTCGAGCAGGGGCGCGGCGATCGCGGCGGCGTCGCGCACGGCCACTGCCGCTCCTGCGGGCTCAGCGGGCCGGCCCCCTCGATGATCCACAGGTAGCCGACCCTGCGGTCCTGGTGCAGCAGCGGCACGCGAGACGGCCGTACCATGCACTGAGCGCGTGGCGTCGTCGGGGACCCGGGACCGGCTCCCTGGCCCGTGCTCACACCCGTGCGCCTCCTGCCAGGCGGTCACCTCCGCCGGACCGACCGCGACAGGATGGCGTGGCCCTGACAGGGTCGGCGTCGCCGTGGTGGGCGCTGTGGGCCACGACCCGGCCCTCAGTGTCGTCCACGGAACATGCCCGCCCAACCGCCGCGGCCAGCGACTCCAGCAGTTCCTGACATCATCCCGCGATCACCGTCCGATCCTACATATGTAGGAAGGTCTCCACCGGCGGAACGATGACGGGCCACCGCGCGCGTCGTAGCGTCACAGTAGTCACAGTCCGGGCGCGCGTCTCGTCAAGCCGTCCGCGATCGGCGGAAGGACGTTCTTGGAGATGCGCAGCCGCGTCGCCCCGTGGGCCCCGCCCCGGGCACAGCTGCGCCTGACCGAGCTGGAGTCGGAGGTGTCCGGCTGGGGCCTGGACGCGGTGACCCGGTGGCGACGCGGTGCTGGCCGAGCACCGGGGCCGCCTCGACGAGGACGGCGTGGTCTGTACGCGGGCACAACACGATGAGCGAGCGGGCCAGGGCGGCCACGAGATTATCCATGGGATGCCGTCCCTCGATGGGCTGGCCGGCGACAACGTACCAGACCGGCCTGGACGAGCTTGACGTGCTGGAGGTGCTCGTCCCGCTCCAGGTCGCCGCGCTGATGGGCGGCGCGTTCGCCGAGGTGCGGCATGCAGAGCGGCACGCTGGCCAAGTCTGGACTGCTACAGCGCGTTCACCGCCCCGGGCGACACGATCGCGGTGCCGCCCGAGGGAGCCGGTGGGCCACGGCGCCCGCAACGCGCGGGCCGTGGCCGGCATCCGGGGGCTGCAGGTCGCCGACCTGCCCTACGACGCCGCGCGGCTCGACGTCGACCACGACGCCCTCCCGGGCCTTCCTGCGCGAGCACCGGCCCGCGCTGGTGGGCTCGGACGGGGCTGATGCTGTGTTCCGTACGACGTGCGCGCGGGTGCGCGCGGCCTGTACGAGGTCGGCGCGCGATGGTGGTGTAGCGACGCACTCGCACGTGGCGGGGCTGATCGCGGGCGGCCAGGGTTCCAGTGTCCAGTTGGGCGAGGGCGCGCACCTACTGCTGACCAAGTCCACCTACACCTCCTTCGCGTCCTCCGGGCGCGGGCCGTGGTGGACCCGCGACGAGGAGCTCGCCCGCCGGGTGTCGGAGCGTCGCTACCCGGCCTGAACACGCCAACATACGACGCCTCCCGCCTGGCGCCGCCTGCCGTCGTCGCCGCCGAGCACGCCGCCCGGGGGTCTCCGGTTACGCGCCGACCGGCTGCCTGGCCAACGCCCGGGCACTGGCTCGGCGCTGGACGCGGAGGGCTTCACCGTCTTCGCCGCCGACCGGGGTGGACCGTCCTCACATCACGTGCGGGTGGACGCCACCGCGTTCGGCGGCGGGGACGAGGCCGCCAGCTGCTGGCCGAGGGCGGGTTGTCTACCTCAGCGGCATCGGCCTGCCGGCCAGGCGCGGCGAGCCCATGCGGGGCCGTGCGGATCGGCACCCAGTGACCCGGCGCGGTTTCCCCCCGGAGGCATGGGCGCACGTCGCGGCCCTGATGCGCCGCCTGCTGATCGACGGCCATGATCCCGCCGAGGGTGCTGGCGGACGCGGTGGCGCTGCGCCAAGCCCACCCATGATCCCGGACGGCCCGCTCGTACCCCGGAGGCTCGCCCCTGGCGGGCCGGTCCGCTTCTCCCACCGGTGACCGGCGGACGGCCCCGTCTCGCGGGACCGCCCCGTCCCGGCCCCCGGCCCCGGATCCCGTCGGTCGCGCTCGCGAGCGTGTCCGGAGGGGACGCGGGCGAGCGGAGTGGCCGCCCTCCGGGACCTCGTCGGGGCATTGGGGGATCGCGCGGGACCCCGGGGCGGGTCAGACCGCCGGTGGTACTGGTCGGCGGGCCAGCGGGCGCCGGCCGGGGGCCAGCTCGCGGGCGGCTAGGCTTGGGGCCAGTAGGGGTTGCGCGCAGACAGCTCGCGGCCGAGCAGCACCGGCGTCGGCCCGGCCGGAGGCGACGATCTCCTCGGCCTGCGGGGGTCGGTGATCTCCCCGACGGCCCGACACGGCAGATCGGTCTCGGCCTTGACCCGGGCCGCGAACGGCACCTGTAGCCGGGGCCCGGTGAGGATGCGCGCCCTGGGGACGTTGCCGCCAGGAGGAGTACGTCGAGGAGGTCGACGCCGTGGTGCGAGAGTCCTTGGCCGAACCGGACGGTGTCGTCGACGCTCCAGCCCTCGCGGTCGTCGGCGGGGTCCTCGGCGAGCCCAGTCGGTGGCCCGAGACGCGGAAGAGGACGGGGAAGCTCCTCGGGCCAGACCGCGCGCACCGCGTCGACGACCCGGAGCGCGAACCACGCGTCCGGCCCTCGTAGGAGCCGCCGTAGGCGTCGGTGGCGGTGGTTGCTGAACGGCAGAGGAACTCGCCGATCAGTAGCCGTGCGCGCCGTGGATCTCGGCACCACCCGGAAGCCCGCGCCAGTGCCCGCCCGGCCGCGGCGGCGAAGGCGTCCCACGAGCCGGTCGATGCCGCCGGTGTCCAGACTCCTCGGGGACGGGTGGGCCACGTCAGGGCGAAGGGGATCGGGCCTCGGCGCGACCGGCACGCCAGCCGTTCTCGCACGGGACCGTTGGGGGCGCCGCCCTCGCCAGGGGCGGCGGGTGGAGGCCTTGCGCCCGGCGTGCGCGAGCTGGACGGCGGGCACGGCGCCGTGCTCGGACAGGAAGCGGGTGATGCGGGCGAACGCCTCCTGCTGGCGGTCGTTCCACAGGCCGAGGTCGGCCGGCTGATGCGGCCCTCCGGGCGTCACCGCGGTGGCCTCGGCCATGACGAGCCCGGCACCGCCCACCGCGCGGGCGCCCAGGTGGGTCAGGTGCCAGTCGGTCGGCTGCCTCCGGCCCCTCCTCCGCCGCGCGCAGTACTGGCACATCGGAGACATCCAGATCCGGTTGGGGGACAGGTGAGGCTGCCGCAACGTCAGGGGCTCGAACAGGGGCGCTCACGGGCCGTACTCCTTCTCACGCGGGGGCATCCGGGGTGACGCGGGACGGGCTCCCCGGCTCACGTTCATACGATAAACGACGTACTACGATAGATGTCAAACTACGATCGTTCTCGTACAATCGTGACGACCCACGAGAAGGGAGACCGCGTGCCGACCGCCCCCGCCGCCAGGACCCTGGGACCACCCCGAGCCCGGCGAGATCACGCTGGAGGGCGTGCTGCACGCGCTGTCCGACCCGATGCGCCTGCAGATCGTGCGCTTCCTGTGGCCGCTGGAGCAGGACGAGGAGGCTCCCTGCTCGGCGATCGACCTGGCGATCACCAAGTCGACCACCACCCACCACTTCCGGGTGCTGCGCGAGGCGGGCGTGATCAGGCAGGTCTACCGGGGCACCGCCAAGATGAACGCGCTGCGCCGCGGTGACCTCGACGCGCTCTTCCCCGGCCTGCTCGACGCGATCCTGACCGCCGACGCGGCCCGGCGCGGGCGCGAGGACCGGCTCGCGCGCTCCCCCGCGTGACCCCGGCCGGGGGCTCCCGGCGCCTCCCGGCGCCTCCCGGGCCGATGCCGGAATCCGCAGACCCATCGAGAGGGCGAGCGGCGCACCGGATCGGGGCGAGCCGGCGGGCGAATCGTCGGTGGCGCGCAGTACCGTCCTGGCATGTGCCGGAGTATCAAGACCCTTCGTGAGCCCTACGTCAGCGACGTGACCGAGGAGGACGTGCGAGCCGCCGCGCTCCAGTACGTCCGCAAGATCTCGGGATTCCGTTCCCCGTCGGCGCGCAACGCCGAGGCCTTCGACAGAGCCGTGGAGGAGGTGGCCGCGGCCACCCGGACCCTGCTCGGCGACCTGCGGCTGAAGCAGGCCACCCGGGACTGACCGGGACTGACCGGGGCCGATCGGGGCTGACCGGGGCTCCGGGCGTCGGGGCCTTGACCACCGGGCCTCCGGACGCCCGGGGCCTGGACACCTGGCCGTGGACACCTGAGACCCGAACGTTCAGGCCCTGACCACCCGGGCCCCGAGCGCCGGCCCGGAACGCGGGCCCGGAACGCCGCAGGCCCGGCATGCGCGCAGGCATGCCGGGCCGTTGACGGTCACGCCGGGTCCCGGGCGGTGATGGCCGGTGGTGACCGGTGGGCCGGTGACGGCCGGTCGCCGCCGTTCACGGCCGGTATCGAACCCCGAGCGATACCGACCGGCGCGGAGGACCGGGGTCCGGGGCCGGTGACGCCTGCCCGGACACGGCGGCGGTGCCGCCCGTCCGGAGACGACGGCACCACCCGTCCGGCGCGGCGCCGTCCGCCGAGCCCGGCGCCGACCACCCGGGCACGGTGGTCACCCAGGCACGCCGGTCACCCGGGCGCGGAGGTCATCCGCGTGTGCTCGAGGAGCCGAACAGCCTGCTCGCGAACATGATCACCACGCCCACCAGGCCGATGATCAGCCCCCACTTGAGGAGCGTGAACAGGAAGCCCAGAACCGAGCCCAGCAGGAGAAAGGCGATCACCACGGCCGCCACGATCAACAGAATTCGTCCCATGCCCCCACGCTAGGCCCCGCCGCCGTCCGGCGGCAGGGCCCGGCGCCGATGTCAGGGACAAGCCAGGGTTCCCCCTCAGGGGTGGCCCGGGCCCCGCCGGGGACGCGGCCGACGGAGCCCGGCCGAGGCGGGGGCCGGGCTCCGTCGGCCGACCATCCCGTCGGCCGGACACCGTCGGGCGAACACCGTCGGCTGGCCGTCGTCAGCCTGTCGCCGTCAGCGCAGCACCGACCGGCCGCCGACCAGGGGCAGCCGCACCGAGGTCCGCGCGGGCTCGACCGAGACGCCGGTGCCCGGGGGCAGCCGCAGGGTGAAGTCCCGGTCGGTGGACAGCAGCACGACGCCGATGCGGTGACCGGCCTTGAACACGTGGTCGTTCGGCTGCAGGTCGAAGCCGAAGTTGTAGAAGCGGCCCTCGCGCAGCAGGTCGGTGCGGGAGGCGGAGTGACGGTTGCGGACGTCGATCCACCCCCGCGTGATGATCTTGTAGGGGGCGGTCACCGTGACGTGCTCGGCCAGCCGTGCGCACCCGGTGTCGCCTGCCACGCCCTGGCCGTAGCAGACCGGGGTGTCGCCGTAGACGACGTCGCCGTAGGCGCGGGCGTCGGTGCCGTAGTCCACCAGCAGCGCCGTCAGGTAGGGCGAGCGCCCGCCCTTGAACGAGGCCCGTACCGAGATCTCGGGGGTGCCGGACAGGCGCGTGTCGCGGGTCAGCGGGGCCGAGAGGTAGGCCAGGCGGTTGGGGTCGGTCGCCTCGGCGTTCTCGGCGAGCAGCTCGGCGGTGCGGACGCTCTGGTCGACGAAGGACTCCACGGCGCGGTCCCGGGAACGGCCGACGTCCAGGGTGCCGTTACGGCCGCCGGAACCCGGGGCCAGGTGGAGCCGGACGTCCTCGGTGCCCGGCAGCGGCCACGAGGCGTGCCGCTCCCACCGGCCCGGCCCGGACTCCACGTCGGCCTGGGGCTCGTTCATGATGCCGTTGGACAGGCCGTACAGGTGGTGGTCGAACCAGTGGTGCAGCTGGCGCAGCCACTCGGCGTTGCGCCCGGCGTAGGAGAACGGGTTGAAGTGGCCGCCCTGGTGGAGCCAGATCTTGCGGGGGACGTTCCGCTCGGCGAGGGCGTCCCACCACTGCACGGCCTGCTTGGTCTTGACGTTCCAGTCGTTGAGGCCGTGCACCAGGAAGACGGCCGCGCGGACCTTGCGCACGTCGTCGAGGTAGTTGCGCCGGTCCCAGAAGTCGGAGTAGTCGCCGGTGACGCGGTCCTGGTCGCGTTCGATCGCGTCGACGAACGCGCCGCAGGCCTTCTGGGCGTCGGCGCGCGTCAGCACGTAGCGGGCCAGCACGTCGGCGTCCTCACCCTGGTAGCCGCCGGGGGCCAGCACGCCGCCGTTGGCGCGGTAGTAGTCGTACCAGGAGGAGATGGCCGCGATCGGCACGATCGCCTTGAGTCCCTTGACGCCGGTCGCGGCGACCGCGTTGGGCAGCGTGCCGTTGTAGGAGACGCCGATCATGCCGACGTTCCCGGTGGACCAGCCGGCCTTGACCTCGTTCCCGGCGGCGTCGAAGGCGCGGGCGCGGCCGTTGAGCCAGTCGATCGCGGCCTTGGGGCCGGCGGTCTCGTTCGGCAGGCCGGTCGTGGGGCAGCCGGTCGCCCGCCCCGAGCCGAGGTTCTCCACCAGGGCGACCGCGTACCCGCGGGGCACGAAGTAGTTGTCGTAGTAGCCGCGGAAGGGCGGGGCCTCGGCGCGGGCCACGTCCAGGCCGTCGACGCCGAACATCTCGTCGCGCAGGTCGTCGAACTTGTTGCGCCGGTACTCCATGCCCGCGGGGTCGGAGCCGTCGAGGTCGACGACGTGGTTGGGCACGTCGTTGCCACCGGCGTAGTAGGGGCTCGCCTCCATGATGACCGGCACCTTGAGGCCGGAGGCGGTCGCCTTGGGACGCATGATGTCGACCGCGACCCGGTCGGGCAGCCCGTCGGCGTCGCTGTCGACCCCGGCGACCTCCACGAACACCGTCTCGGTCAGCGCGTCGGCGCGCGAGTGGACCGGCTGGGTCTCCCCGTCGCGGACCGCGGGCGCGGTCGTCGGCGCGGGGGACGGCGCGGTGACCGGCGCGGCCGCGGGAGGGGCACCGGCGACCGGCGACCCCGGGAGCGGTGGATCGGCGGGTGACGCCGCGGCGGGCGACGCGACGGCCGGAAGCACGGCGAGCGGCACGGCGGCCACCGTCGCGGCGACGATCATCTTCCATCTGTTCATCAGGAAGGCTCCCAGAAGGTAGCTGAATATCCGACTACTCCGGTCAATCTCCTGCGAAGCAATCTTGACCTGCAAGATCGAAGGTATAACGAATGAGCGGCTATCCCGCGTTACGCGCGATTTCCAGCGCGTATTCGGGGAACCAGTCGCCCGCCCTGGGCTCCCCGCGGTGGCACTCGCCGTCCGACTCTCCCGGTCGCTTGATCCACAGGAAGGCGTCCACCCGTTCCCGGCCGGTCTCGGTGGTCGGCTCGGTGCCCAGCGCGCGCCCCTTGGGGTTGCACCAGGCGTCGTCGCCGTGGGCGTCGCGGACGGGGCCGTTGCCGTTGCGGGAGGTGTCGATGACGTAGTGGGCGCCCCCCAGCCCGTCGGAGAGTCTGCGGGCGACGGCGACGCTCTCCTCGACGGTGAAGAAGTTGCTGACGTTGAAGGCGAAGCCGTCGGCCTGAGGGACCCCGGCCCTGCGCATGGGCTCGGCCCAGTCGTCCGGGTTCTTGATCCAGCCTGCGTTCCCGGCGTCCACGTAGACCCTGGTGGCGGGTTGCCTCTTGAGCGTCTCCACCGCGCCGCGGAGCAGGTCCAGGCGCTCACCGGCCTGGCCGCCCCGGGTGCAGTTGTCGAGGATGTGGGCCAGCGCGTCGGGTTCGACGATCACCCAGGCGGGCCGGTCGCCGATGCCCGCGGCGAACCTGCCGATCCAGGCGCGGTACTCGTCCGCGCCCGCGGCGCCGCCCGCGGAGAACCGCCCGCAGTCGCGGTCGGGGATGTGGTACGCCACCAGGACCGGTACCCGCCCCGCCTGCCGGGCCTTGGTCGTGATGTCGGCGACCCTGCCCTGCGGGTCCTGGTCGCCGATCCAGATGGCGTTGGGACGGTCGGCGATCCGGCGGATCAGCGCGGCCTCCTCGCTTCTCCCCTCCCCCTCCAGCCTGCGGACCTCCTGGGCGGCGGCGCTGTCGGGGTCCACGTAGAAGGCCGTGCCCGCGGGGCTCTGCGGTGATGCCGGGGGCGTGGAGGAGGCGGCCGTGGCGGGCGTGCCGGATCCGGACGCGCCCGGACCGGCCGGGCCGGGGTCGGCCGCGCAGGCCGCCGTGGCGAGCGCGAGGGCCAGCGCGGCGGCGAGGCCGTACCTGTTCATCGAGTACCTCCGGCGTGCGGACCCCGGGACCGTTCCTGGGGAGGGGAAGTGACGGGACGCCGTGCGGCGTCCGCGCGGGTCCCCGTGGGAGTCGCGGGGGTCGTGGGGGTCGTGGAGGTGTCCGCGCGGGTCTCGGCGGGGGTCCGCACGGGGGCCTCCGCGGGTGACTCGGCGGGCGTCCTGGTCCACGGGTCCGCCTGCCGGCGCGAGCGCGGCTCCCCTTGGACGCGGACCCAGCGCGCCGGGGACGGCGTGCCCCGCTCGGTGACACCGAACAGCATGTACCACCCCGGAGGGACGAGGGCGGGATTGGAGGGAATTGTCACGATGATGCCGCTCTTCACCCGGATGAAGTTCAGCCTGATCGAGCGCTGCTCCACGTCGGTGACGTGGGTGACCGCGCTCGGGCGCATCAGCCGCACCTCGCGGATACGGGCGGCGTCGGGGGTCTGGAAACCGGCCCGGCGGCCCAGTCCCACGCTCTCGCGCCCGCCGGTGAACACCGGCGCCTTCTCCCCGTTGTGCAGGTAGGTCGGGGTGTAGATCTCGATCCGCTGGTCGAAGGTGCCGGGGAGCGACCCCACCTCGTCGGCGAAGAGCGGGTCGGACCCCATGCTGAGCACCCGGCCGTCGGGCAGCAGCAGGCCCTCGGCGTGGTAGTTGCGGCCGACCGCGGGAGAGGCGGCCTCGTGGAAGCGGTTGGTCGCCGGACGGTAGACCTCGGCGCGCAGCACGTCGCTGGCGCCCCGCCCCCGGTAGTCGCCGGAGCCGTTGAAGGAGAGCACGGTGTCGTCGGGCAGCAGCACGGCCGACGGGTAGCGCACCGGGTGCGACAGGTCGGGGCCGCGCACGTAGCGGGGGCTGGCCTCGTTGAGGTCGACGACGGCGGTCCTGGCGGTGGAGTTGGGCAGGCCCGGCTGGCGTTCGCCGACCGGCCCGCCGCCCATCACCATGACCCGCTGGTCCTGGGCGGGCGGCAGCAGCACCGAGGCGCCGGTCTCGTTCAGCTCCGGCTGCGGCAGGCCCGGAACGGGGGTGAACGCCTCCGTCTCGTCCGGTGCCAGGCCGCCCACCCCTCCGGGGGTCCTGACCAGGCGGTCGGTGTCGCGCCGGTAGTCCCAGATGCCGGGCGGGCGCAGGGCGAGCTGCCCGGGGCCGTATCCGGCGCTCATCCCGGAGAAGAACAGCATGTCGTCCTCGAGCAGGAACAGCGCCGGGTAGGTCGGGAAGAAGCGCTTGGGGCCGGGCCGCCAGGTCTTGGTCCTCGGGTCGTAGATCTCGTTGTCCCGGGTGATCTGCCCCACGGTGTCCAGGCCGGAGACGGTCATCACCCTGCCGTCGGGCAGCTCGGTCATGGTCGGGTACCAGCGCCCCTCGGCCATGTCCTGGACCTTGTGGTAGCGCTCGGTGACGGGGTCGAACTCGTAGGCGTCCTTGATGCCCTGGAAGTCCTGCTTCTCCAGCGTCATGCTGCCGCCCATGGCGTACAGGTCGCGTTTCTGGCGGCCCTTGAGTCCCTGGATCCTGTACGTGACCGAGCCGGGCTGCGCGGTGAGCACCCCGGCGCCGCCCTCGGTCACCGCCTCGGCGAAGACCTTGGTCTCGCTGGGCCTGATCCGCACCTTGCCCGGCACACCGCTCTCGATCTTCCTGGCGGGCGGCACGGTGACGTGGTCGAGGGTGCGGTAGACCTGCCCGCCGGGAGCGGTCAGCAACGTACCGGGGTGGAAGTCCCTGGGCCTGGCGTCGGGGTTCTCGTTCTTGATGACCAGGGCTCCCGCGGCCCGCTTCACCTTGGACTTCAGCACCTCGAAGCGCTTGGTGCCGCCCGCGATGAGGAGCCTGCCGTCGGGCAGCGCCACGTGACCGGCGCAGAAGAAGTCCACCGGGGTGTCGACGAGCTTGAACTCCTCGGGCCGGCCGGGCTTCGACGGGTCCCACAGCACGGTCTTGAAGGTGCCCTTGTCGAAGTTCGCGGCGTTGTTGCCGGAACCGGCGACGATGAGCACCTTGCCGGTGTGCAGCAGCGCGGCGTGGATGGCGTTGACCTTGAACCTCTCCGGGACGTCGAGGAAGGTCCAGTGGCCGTGGGTGGCCTTGTAGTCGGGCCGGTTGATGCTGTAGTCGTGCCACTGCCGGGTGGCGAACCCCGCGACGGCGGGCAGGTTGACGGCCAGGATCACGGCCACCACCAACAGGCCGGCCAGGTTCTTGCGCAGGCGGTTCACGAGCGGGCCTCCCCTGGGACCTGCGCACCGGCCCGGGCGGCGCGCAGGCCCCAGGCCCACATGACGAGCGGTCCGGTGCAGATGACCAGGGCGAGGATCGCCCACAGGGTCATCACCAGGTGGACGTGGCCGGTCCAGAACACGGTCAGCAGCAGCCCTCCGCCGAAGATCGCCGCCCACCACAGGTGGATGCGGAACGTGGCGATCTGGTCGGGGCTGGCCGAGTCGCCCTTGGGGGTGACCACGAACTTGCTGGGCCTGCGCAGCGCGGCACCCAGCAGGGAGGTGACGTAGACGGGCGCCGACAGCGCCGACATGACCATTCCCGCGACCCCGGAGGAGCCCTCGGGCTCGTGCGGGCTGACGTTGTGCCGCCGGTTCCAGGTGTAGAGCATGACCTGCAGCAGCGCAGCGTCACCGTACAGCATGAGCCACATGTCCATGGGCACGGTGACCCCCGAGCCTCCGACGGCCATGAACAGGGTCGCGCTGAGACCGGCCAGCAGCCAGTTCAGCGCGGACATCGGGTAGAACGTCACCATCAGGGTGTAGTTGAAGAACCGTCCCGGTGACAGCCGGGGAGCGGCCCTCCAGAACTGGGTGAGCAGCGTCTCGTAGGTGCCGCGGCTCCAGCGCAGCTGCTGGGTGAAGAAGTCGGTCCACGACGACGGCCCCTCCCCCACCGCCAGCACGTCGGGGGTGTAGACCGACATCCAGCGCTCGCCGGTCTCCGGGTCGCGGGCGCGGTGGAACTCGATGCCGGTGGCCATGTCCTCGGTGATCGAGTCGTACAGGCCGCCGATCTGCTTGAGCGCGCGGATGCGCACGGCGTTGTTGGTGCCGACGAACATCGGCGCGCCGTACAGGTTCCCGGCGCGCTGGATCAGCGAGTGGAACAGGAACTGCTGGCTCTCGGCGGCCTTGGTGACCCCGGCCTCGTAGTTGCCGTACACCTGGGGGCCGACCACGAAGGCCACCCTCGGGTCGCGGAAGTAGCCGAGCATGCGCTCGCAGAACTCCGGGAGCGGGACGTGGTCGGTGTCGACCGAGACGAAGAAGTCGTACTCGTCGCCGTGCGCGTCCAGCCAGCTGTTGTAGTTGCCGTGCTTGGTCCTCGCCCGGAAGGAGCCCTTGGGCCGGTTCCAGTGGGGCACGCCCTTGCGGCTGAAGTGGTGGACGCCCAGCCAGTCGCAGAGCTCGTGGATGTCGGGGTCGTCGCCCTCGTCCAGCAGCCAGACGTCGAACACCCCGTCGTGGCGGACCTTCAGCGCTGCGGACAGGGTCTCCCTGACCATCTCCAGCGGCTCCTTGCCGGGGACGCAGGTGGTGATGAACGCCACCCGGGTGCCCGGTTCGGGCGGAACCGGGACGGGGTCCCGCGCCGCGAGCATGGCGTGCACGTTGGAGACCACGCTGACCAGGCGGAAGACCTCGATCAGCGCGATCGCCACGAGCATGACGCGGTCGGCCACCGGCAGGTACCACGGGAGCGCGCCGTAGGGGTCGGGCCGGACGGTCCAGTGGCCGGGCTGCAGCAGCCAGATCATCAGGGTGAACTCGACCAGGAGCGCGGCGACCATCAGCAGCACCGCCCGCACCCGGTGCGGCTCGGTGGCCAGCAGGGAGCGGTGGCGCACGCGGTACGGGGTCCCGGGGTCCGGTTCGGTCACCGGCCCGGCCAGCCTGCTGAACCTCTCGTAGTCGTAGGGAACGGTTCTCGCGGCGTCGGCGGGGGCGCTCATCGATCCAGCGACCCCGCAGCGCGCGAAGACAAGCCCAGCACTGTTCCCCCAGGTAGATCGCGTAGGCCGCTCCGCTCCGTGGAAAAGTCCACCGCGGCCCGCGTGGTGATAAATCGCGACACATCATATTGCGACCGGTAAGTAAGATCGTCCCGCCGGGGACTAGCCTTGTGCCATGGCCTCCCCCGACACCCACGACCCCGGCCGGATCGTCACGATCACCTCGGAGGAGGGGCTCCGCCGGGTCACCGGCGAGCCCTCCGAGGCCGTGCTGCGCAAGGACATCGGCCGTCTCGACGAGCACGCGCGCACCTTCATCGGCGCCTCGCCGTTCGTCCTGCTGGCCACCTCCGGGCCCGACGGCACCTGTGACGTCTCCCCGCGGGGCGAGGAGGCCGGTGGGGTGCTGGTCCTCGACGAGCACACGCTGGTCATCCCCGACCGTCCCGGCAACCGCAGGATCGACAGCCTGCGCAACATCGTGGTGAACCCGAACGTCGGCCTGCTGTTCATGGTGCCGGGCACCGAGGAGACCCTGCGCGTCAACGGACGGGCCCAGGTGGTCAGCCAGGCCCCGTACATGGAGCGGCTGAGCGTGCGGGGGAAGGTCCCGGCGCTGGCGATCAGCGTCGAGGTGCGGGAGTGCTTCTTCCACTGCTCCAAGGCGTTCCGCCGCTCGTCGCTGTGGCGTCCCGAGCGGTGGCCGGCCCGCGAGTCGCTGCCCACGCTCGGCCAGATCATGAAGGACCAGCTCTCCCTGGACGCGCCGGCCGAGCTGATCGACGAGGACCTGAACGCCGCCGCCCGCGACACCCTCTACTGACGGCACAGAAGTGGAACACGTCCCGGATCACGCGGTCCTGTCGGTGGTGGTCGGCTCGCGGGCGTACGGCCTGGAGGTCGACGGCTCCGACACCGACCGGCGCGGCGTCTTCGTGGCGCCGACGCGGCTGTTCTGGCGGCTGGACAAGCCGCCCACGCACGTCGAGGGGCCGCTGCCCGAGCAGTTCTCCTGGGAGGTCGAGCGGTTCTGCGGGCTCGCGCTGGAGGCCAACCCGACGGTGCTGGAGTGCCTGTGGTCCCCGGTCGTCGAGCACGTCACCCCGGTGGGCGAGGAGCTGCTCGCCCTGCGGGACGCCTTCGTCTCCGAACGCGCCTGCCGGACCTTCGTCGGGTACGCCGACGCGCAGTTCCGGCGTCTCGACCCGGAGCGTCCCCGGTGGAAGCAGGCCATGCACATGATCCGCCTGCTGCTCAGCGGCCTGCACCTGGTCCGCCACGGCGAGCCGCTGGTCCGGATGGACGCCCACCGCGACCGGCTTCTCGCGGTGCGCCGGGGAGAGGTGTCCTGGGACGAGGTCGACCGCTGGCGCCGTGACCTGGTCGCGGCGTTCGGCGGCGCGGGCGTGCTGCCCGCCGAGCCCGGCCGGGAGCGCGTCGAGGAGTTCCTGGTGCGGACCAGGCAGGCGGCGCTGTGACCGTCGTCCTGCCCTCCTGGTTGCCCGAGATCCCCGCCGGGCAGGCGTACCGGAGCGTCTTCGCCACGGTCAGCGGCGCGCACCTGTACGGCTTCCCGTCGGACGACTCCGACGTCGACCTGCGCGGCGTGCACCTGCTGCCGCCGGAGGAGGTCGTCGGCCTGCGCACGGGCCCGGAGACCCTCACCCGCTCCTGGGTGCGCGACGGCGTCGAGGTGGACCTGGTCACCCACGACCTGGCCAAGTTCTGCCGCCTGCTGCTGCGCCGCAACGGGTACGTGCTGGAGCAGCTGCTCTCCCCGCTGGTGGTGGCCACCTCGCCGGTCCACCGGGAGATGGTCTCGCTCGCCCCGGGCTGCGTCACCCGCCACCACGCCGGTCACTACCTCGGCTTCGCGCGTACCCAGTGGCGGCTGTTCGAGCGGTCCGGCGAGCTCAAGCCGCTGCTGTACACCTTCCGCGTGCTGCTCACCGGGCTGCACCTGATGCGCACCGGGGAGCTGGAGGCCGACCTCACCCGGCTGCCGGGCGGCCCCGCGTACCTCGGTGACCTGGTGGCCGCCAAGCGCTTCGCCGAGCACGGCCTCCCGCCCGCGGACGCGCCGGGCCGCGAGCGGCTGGCGGACGACGTCGCCCGGCTGACCGCGCGGCTGGAGGAGGCACGCGACGCCTCCCACCTGCCCGGCACCGCGCCGGCCGCGGACGCGGTGCACGACCTCGTCGTCCGCACCCGCCTGTCGGCCGGGCCCCGGGACGCCTGACGTCGCGGGTCAGAGCCTCGGGAAGGGCGACTCGCCGTTCGGCTCCCCGGCCTGCAGGGGTTCCCGGGGAAGGGAGGACGCCGCGGTCTCGCCGCCGTGCAGCAGCTCCCACCAGCTCTCCAGCATGGGCACGTCCACGGTGTCGACGCGCTCGCCGGGACGGGGGACGGCGATGCGCACGCCGCGGGCCTTGGCCTCGTGCCACAGCCGGTCGACCGGCTCGGCCCACGGGTGGGTGGCCAGCGCGAAGGTCGCCCAGTGGACCGGAAGGAGCAGCCTGCCGCCCAGGTCGAGGTGGGCGTTGACCGCCTCCTCGGGGTCCATGTGGATGTCGGGCCAGGCGTCGTTGTAGGCGCCTATCGGCATGAGCGTGAGGTCGAACGGGCCGTGGGCCGCGCCGATGGCCGCGTAGCCGTCGAAGTATCCGGAGTCGCCCGCGTAGAAGACCCGCTTGCCGCTTCCCGCGATCACCCACGAACCCCACAGCGTGACGTTGCGGTCGAAGGTGCGGCCGGAGAAGTGCCGGGCGGCGGTGGCGACGAACCGCAGGCCCGCGACGGTCGCCTCCTCCTCCCAGTCGAGCTCGACGATCCGCGAGGCGGGCACGCCCCAGCGCTCCAGGTGGGCGCCGATCCCCAGCGGCACCAGGAACGGCGCGGTCTGCAGCGCGGTGAGGCGGCGGACCGTGGCACGGTCGAGGTGGTCGTAGTGGTCGTGCGAGATCACGATCGCGTCGAGCGGCGGGAGGCCGGTCAGGGGCACCGGCACCGGGTGCAGGCGGCGCGGGCCGGCCAGCTGGGTGGGCGAGGCGCGCCTGCTCCACACCGGGTCGAGGAGCACCCTTCGGCCCTCGATCTCCAGCAGCGCGGTGGCGTGGCCGTACCAGATGACGCTCAGCCCCGCCGGGGACGGCCCGCCGGACGGGGTGGTCACCACCGGGACCGGCGCGGCCGGGCGGCGCTCGACCCGGTTGGCGAACATGTGCCAGAAGATCTGGCGCGCGCTCTGCGCCGAGGGCACGAAGCCGCCGGGCGTGGAGTTGCGGAAGACGCCCTCGTGGAACTGCGGCGAGCGGCGCATCCGTTCCAGGCGCTCGCCCTCGGCCCTGCCGCCGAGCTCGGCCGGGATGTCCTTCAGCACCCACCCGGCCGCGGCCAGCGCCGCCCCGCCCGCGAGGAGCCGCCCGATCGATCTGCTGCCCGCCATGTCGCCACACTCCTGGAGTCGTCCGTCCCTGCAGAACGATCCCGTCCGGCGAGGTGTTCCCGCGGCGTCCCCGGCGAGGCCGGGGCCGGGGCCGCTACCCGGCCAGGTGGCGTTCGACGGTGGCCACCTTGGCCTCCAGGCGGCCGGGCGATCCCTCGCGGATGTCGGCCTTGAGCACGAGGCTGACCCGGCCGGCCCGCGCCTCCACGGCCGCGACGGCGTCCCTGACGACGGTCATGACCTCGTCCCAGTCCGCTCCCTCGATCGTGGTGAACATGGCGTCGGTCCTGTTCGGCAGGCCGGAGGCGCGCACGACGCGCACCGCCTCGGAGACGAGCTCGCCGACGTCCTCCCCCGTCCCGATCGGAGTCACGCTGAACGCCACGAGCACCGACATGCCGCACCTCTCCCGAATCCCGGATCCCGAGTCCCGCTCCCTGATCCCGCACCCGGATCCCGCGGGCCTTCTCCGGAAACCTTAGCCCCGGTCCCGCGGCGGGCCCGGTACCAGGCCCCGCATCAGGCCCCGCATCAGGCCCCGCATCAGGCCCCGCATCAGGCCCGGTATCGGGCCCGGTGTCAGGACGATCCGGCGGGCCGTTCCCCCGGGACCGGACCCGGGACGACGGTGACGCCGTCCCCGAGGCCGACGGCGCCGGGGCGGGTGACCCGCATGATCACACCGAACCTGTTGCGGTGCTCGGCGATCAGCCACTTCTGCAGCTCGGGCCGGCGCTCGCGGCCCAGCGGGTCCCAGCTCGGCACGACGCACCTGACGCACGGGCCCGTACGCTCGCCGACGACCGAGAGCTCGGCCCCTCCGACGGTGATCACGGTGCCGGGTTCCCAGTCCTCCTCGTCGAAGGCGGGGGCGTCGACGTCCAGGTGCAGGTTGGGCCGGAACCTCTCCACCTCCACCGGCGTGCCGAGCTCCTCGCCCAGCGCGGCCAGGGACCTGGCGAAGGTGACCAGCACGGTCATCGACCGGTCGTGCTGCCCGTCGGCGGCGCGCAGGCTCAGCGGCGTGTTCAGCGACTCGGTCAGCGCGCCCGTCAGGCCGGGGGCGTCCCACTCCCAGACGGTCCCGTCCGGCGCGGTCAGCGTCGGTGCCCGCCCGTCACCGGGCAGGGCGATCCCGTCGCCGTTCCCGGCGAGGATGTCGCCCGAGGACGCGCCGGGGATCGCACCGGCCCCGCCGTCGCCGTTCCCGGCATCGTCGCCGTTCCCGCCGCTCAGGGGCGCGTACCCGGCGCGCCAGTGCAGCATCTCCGGCCGGTGCCGTACGGTCAGCACCTTGCCCGCGTGGCTCTCCCGCTCGTCGACGAGCGCGTAGGCCCGGTCGCCGACCAGCCCCCGCCCGTCGAAGTGACCCCGGCGGAGATCCTCACCCCGCAACGACTTGACCGGCCACCGGAGAATCCGCTGGACGGTTCCAAAATAAGACGTCATAAGCTAAAAGTAGCGATCATGCAGTCATGAGGGGACAAATGCCGCTTACCGTAATGGAAGCCGAGGCCGTTCAGGCGGAGCTCAGGCAACTGCTCGACCTGACCGGTCCCGGCCCGCGGAGGCCGGCCCGGGTGGCGGGAGTGGACGTCGCCTACGACGGGGACAGGCTCGCGGCGGCGGTCACCGTGCTGGACGGCACGACGCTGGAGGTCGTCGAGGAGGTCGCCGTCGACGGGCGGGCGAGCTTCGGCTACGTCCCCGGGCTGCTCGCCTTCCGCGAGGTCCCCTCCCTGCTGGAGGCCCTCGGGAGGCTGTCGGCACCCCCCGACCTGGTCGTCTGCGACGGGTACGGCCTGGCGCACCCGCGCCGCTTCGGGCTGGCCTGCCACCTGGGCGTGCTCACCGGGCTGCCCACCGTCGGGGTCGGCAAGACCGCCTTCGTCGGCGTCCACGCCGAGCCCGCGGCCGAGCGCGGCTCCTGGACCGACCTGACGCTGGACGGCGACGTCGTCGGCCGCGTGCTCCGCACCCGGGACGGGGTCAAGCCCGTCTTCGTCTCGGTGGGCCACCGCGTCGACCTGGACACCGCCTGCCACAACGTACTGAACCTGACACCCCGGTACCGCCTTCCCGAGACCACCCGTACCGCCGACCGTCTCTCCCGGAGGAGACTGGCCGAGAACCGTCGTACCGGGCTGGTTGAATCCGCTCAGCACGACGAGACGAGGTGAACATGGGCGACGAGGAGTGGGCCGAGGACGCCGACGCGTGGCGCGACACCAACCTGGCGCAGATCCGCAGGCACCTGGCGGACGGCTTCGACCCGGGCCGCAGGCTGCCGTGGCTGGGCACGACGCCCCTGCACCAGGCCGCCAAGGAGGGCGCCGCCCAGGTGATCGAGCTGCTGCTGGCCTCGGGGGCGGAGGTGGACCCGATCGACGCCGACGGCGTCACCCCGCTCTGGGAGGCCGTGCGCCACGGCTGTGACGACGCCGCGCGCGTCCTGCTCGCCGCGGGGGCCGACCCCTGGCGGCCGTGCATCGCGGGCCGCTCCCCCGGCGTCCAGGCGCTCTTCACCGAGATGGCCGGCCTGTTCTCCGGCCTGCCCGGCGCCCCGGGCGTCAGCCCCCGCCTGCGCGAGCTGCAGGACACCGTCGACGCGATGATGTTCTCGTACGAGGACTACAACGAGGGGCTCTGCGTCGCCTTCGTCGGCGAGGTGAGCGAGGACGAGGTCGTCCGCCGCCTGGGGGTCGCGCCGGAGCTGTACCCGCCGATGGACATCGCCGAGCTGTGGCGCGCCGAGCAGGAGGCCCCGGTGGAGACCCTGCGGGTGGCCAGTCCCCCGGGCGGCGGGGTGGTGCTCTTCCAGACCGACGGCATCCTGCCGGTGCACGACGCGGTCGGCCGGGCGGTCACCTCGGGCGGCGGGGTGCTGGCCGGGTCGTTCCCGTTCGCCAGCCCGTCGGTCGACATCTGGCGGGACGGCTTCCACACCGGGCGGCCCTCGGTGCACGAGCAGCTCTCCGACGACAGCATCCTCGAGCTGTGGATGTGCCGTTTCGGCGACTGCGGGGCCCACCCCTCCACCTCGATCGAACGCGCGCTGGGCCTGATGTCGCTGCTCACCTCCACCTACATCACCGAGGAGTGGCTGTGGAGCACCCCGATGCGGCTGGTCCCCTTCGACCCGGGCTGAGCCGGGCGGATCCCGGGTGGGGGACTTCGGTGCCCGGCGCGCTGAAGTGACCGGGAATGGGTAGAGTCGCACGACGATGAGACAGCACACGATCACCGCCCTGTGGGAAGAGGTCCCCGACGACGCCGACGACCTCGTCGTGGTGCGCGGCGGGTTCCGGATCTACCGGTGCCTGTGCGGCATCCGGCTGGCCGACCGGGCCGCCGCCGAGCTGCACGCCTCGGAGACCGGCCGGTGCACCACCTGCCTGGGCGGCACCGTCGAGGACATCGTGCCCGGCTTCTCCCAGCCGTGCACGGCCTGCGCGGGGACGGGCCGACGCGGGGTCCAGCTGACCTGGCAGCTCGCCCACCTCGAGGCCCAGACCGTGATCACCGACGAGCTCGTCCGCGGTCTGATCGCCCCCTTCACCGGGCCGTTCCGGCTCTCCCAGGTCGCCGACCTGGTCCGCGACACCCTGGGCCTCCCGCCGGGACGCCTGCCGGTCGGGCCGCGGGTCCGCGACGTGCTGCGCGGCCTGGAGGCGGCGGGCGAGCTCGTGCTGGTCTCCGCGCCGAACGAGCTGCTCCGCGGCACCACGGTCGTGCTCTACCGCGACCCGCACTGGGAGCACGTCACCCGCTGAGCCGGCCTCGCGGGCCCCACCGGAAAGGTCGCGTGCCCGATCCCGGCCGTGACGGCGCCGCCACCGGGTGATGGGGGCGGTCTCGTGCGAGGCTGGGTCCGAGCGCGCCGTCCGGTGCGGGGAGGGCAAGGCCATGAGGGTATTCCAGATCGGCGCCGCCGGAGGCGTGGGACGCCGGCTCGCCCCGCTGCTCATTGCCCGCGGCGACGAGGTCACCGGCATGATCCGCGACCCCGCCCAGGAGGAGACCGTACGCGCGACCGGCGCGGTGCCCCTCGCCGGGGACCTCGTCGAGGACTCCGTGGACGAGCTGGCGCGCAGGCTCCGGGGGCACGACGCCGTGGTGTTCTCGGCCGGGGCCCACGGCACCGGCATGGACCGGACCACCGCGATCGACGGCAAGGGGCTGGAGAAGGCCGCCGACGCGGCCGTCCGCGCCGGGGTGCCGCGTTTCGTGCTCGTGTCGGTGTTCCCGGACGCGGGACGCGGCCGCGAGCCCGTGGAGGGCTTCGAGCACTACATGCGGGTCAAGAAGACCGCCGACGTCCACCTCACCGGTACCGGCCTCGACTGGCTCATCGTCCGGCCGGGCACGCTCCTGGACGAGCCCGGCACCGGGCGTGTCAGCGCGGGCCCGGCGATCGAGTACGGCGACGTGCCCCGTGACGACGTCGCGGCGTTCATCGACGCGGCCCTGCACGAGCCGGCCCTGAACCACGCCATCGTCGAGCTCACCACCGGCGAGACCCCGGTGGCCGAGGCGGTCGCCCGGCTGGCGACCCTGACGGGCCGGCGCCCCTCCTAGTCCCGGTCCGCTCCACCGCGCCTCGGCGCGGGTGTCACCGGAGGCTGGCGCGGGCCCGCGTCACCCGTCCACGGCCTCCCCGTCGTGCCCGTTCTCCCCGGCCTCCCAGCGCAGCAGGTCCCCCGGCTGGCATTCGAGCACCTCGCAGAGCGCGGCGAGCGTGGTGAAGCGCACCGCCTTGGCACGGCCGTTCTTGAGCACCGCCAGGTTGGCGGGTGTGATCCCGACGCGGTCGGCGAGCTCGCCCACGGACATCTTGCGCTTGGCCAGCATCACGTCGATGTCGACGGCGATCGGCATCAGATGACCTCTTCCAGCTCGGCCCGCATCTGCGCCGCCTCGACGTCGCGCGCGACGGCCTGGGCGAGCAGCATCCGCAGGACGAGCACGACGAGGGCGACCCCCAGGACCGCCAGGGATCCCCCGCATATCAGCAGGACCACGCCCGGGGCGACCGGTTCGCCCGGCGCCAGCAGGACCGCGAGCGCGAACACCAGCAGGGCCGCCGCCACGATCGCGCCGATCACGATGTGCACGTACCGGAAGGCGGCGTGGGAGAACACCGTTCCGCGGCGCACCATCGTGACCAGCCTCCACACGCAGACCAGGACGACCTGGGCCGTCACGACGCCCAGGACGATGATCACGAGAAGCGGGACGCGCAGGTAGGCGAACTCCGCGTTGAACCCCTCCATGTCACTGGCCAGCAGCGGCACCATGACCGCCTGAACGAACACCGAACCCGCGAGCAACGCCACGAGCACGGCGCGCAACGCGAGCACTGTCAACTTTCCCATCGCCCCTCCTTCGATCGACTAGCGATGAAAATATATCGATAATCGATAGGTGAGGCAACAGGACGAGGGCCGTCCACCCGGCGACCCTTCCGGTACGGCCGCGGCCCGGCGTCCCGTCGCCCGCCGGGGAGGGACACCCGCGGCCGGACCGGAGGAGGAGAACACACCGTCACGGGCTCGGCGGTCAGGAGCCGGAGGGGCCCGCCCCGACGGGGGCACCGGCCGCGACGGGTCAGCCGGCGGCCGTCACCTCGATCTCCACCAGCCA
This sequence comes from Streptosporangium longisporum, assembly GCF_039534895.1. Classification (NCBI taxonomy): domain Bacteria; kingdom Bacillati; phylum Actinomycetota; class Actinomycetes; order Streptosporangiales; family Streptosporangiaceae; genus Streptosporangium; species Streptosporangium longisporum. Next base: position 68,340 of record NZ_BAAAWD010000028.1, read on the forward strand.
GTCGCCGGCCAGTGTCTGCGCGACGATCGCGGTGGTGGGAACGGTACGGCCGCCCAGCGCCCTCACCCGGGCCGCCGCGTTCGCCTCGGCATAGGAGGCGTCGCGCAGATAGCTGGTGAGCCTGACGACGTTGTCCACGGTCATGCCGGCCGAGGCCAGGATCGCGCGCAGATTGGCCCAGACGAGGGCGAGCTGTTCTTCGAGCGTGGCTCCGGCGGCACCCGAGGCATCCAGTCCCATCGTCCCGGAGACGAACAGCAACCGTTGCGCGTTGCGGACCTCCACCGCGTGGACGTAGTCCTCGGTGCTGGCGTACACCCCGTCCGTCGGGTCATGGGCGATGATCTCAATCTTCGGATTCGCGGTCATGGCGGGATCCTGTCAGCGTTCCGTCACCTCATGCCAGGGGATTCCCGCGCGGTGACGCCGTGCGTCGCACCGGACGGTACGCCCGGCGGTGGCACCCGTGAGGGGGTGATCCGGGCGTCCGGGGACCGTCCTCTACCCTCGATCCATGACGACGACGCACACCTATGACGTCACGGTCGAGTGGACGGGAAACCTGGGCCCGGGCACGGAGGACTACCGGTCCTTCAGCCGCGACCACGAGATCCTGGCGGCCGGCAAGGTCCCGATCGCCGCCTCCTCCGACCCGGCCTTCCGCGGCGACCCCGCGCGCTGGAGCCCCGAGGACCTGCTCGTGGCCTCCGTGGCCCAGTGCCACATGCTCTGGTACCTGCACCTGTGCGCCGTCGGCGGGGTCACGGTCGTCGAGTACGAGGACCGCGCGCACGGGGTCATGACGATGGACGAGAGCGGCGGGGGCGGCCAGATCACCGAGGTCGTGCTGCGTCCCGAGGTGACGGTCGCCGACCCGTCGATGACGGAGAAGGCCCGCGCCCTGCACGGGGAGGTCCACGCGCTGTGCTTCATCGCCCGCTCGGTGAACTTCCCCATCACCCATCTGCCCTCGATCCGCGTCCGGGGGGCGTAGGCGGGATTCGGCCGAGCCGCAGGGGGCGCCCCTGCCGGAGGAGACGCCCGCCACGGCCTCCGACGCGACGAGGTGACACCGGACACCGGGTGACCTCGGCCAGGGGATGACATCGGTCGTCCTCAGCCGCGCCCGGTCCCGCGCGGGTTCATCATGCGCTGCACGGCGGCGTCCACCAGCTCGCGGACCTCTTCCTCGGTGAAGAGGTCGGGCAGCGTCAGCCGCTCCAGGATGAGCCAGTTCAGGGCGAGGTAGAGGAGCACCACCGAGGTCGGGTCGCCGGGCAGGCCCGACTCGGCGTGGTAGCCGACGTTGGCGTCGATGTCCTCGCGGATCCGCTTCGTCAGCACCGCACGCAGCTCGGGGCGCCGGGTGGACTCCAGCCGGAGCTCCAGCAGGGCCAGGTAGCCGGTGTCGAAGGCGGCGATCCGGGCCAGCAGCTCGTGCATGAGCTCGGTGTAACGGGCCTCGTCCTGGACGCCCTCCCGGCTCCGGGCGAAGGTGGCCTCGTCGGGCAGCAACCGCTCGTAGATACGCCCGCCGACCTGGGTGAACAGGTCGTCGCGGTTGGCGAAGTAGTTGGAGGCCGTCCCCGGGGGCACGGCCGCCTCCGCGTCGACGGCCCGGAAGGTCAGCCCCCGCGCCCCCTCCCTGGCCAGCACCTCGATGGCCGCGTCGATGAGCGCCAGCCGCCGCTCGGGGTTTCTCCGCACTTGACATCACTCCAGATGTAGTACTACGTTCAAACCACTACACATAGAGTACTACATCTAAGGTGATGCTTGTGCGAAAGCTCGTCTACTACATCGCCGTCTCGCTCGACGGCTACATCGCCGGCCCCGGGGGCGAGTTCGACTTCTACCCGCTGTCGGAGGAGATGGCCGCCTGGATCAACGCCCGCTATCCCGAGACGCTGCCCACCCACGTCCGCAGGCACGTCGGCATCGACGACGTGCCCAACAAGGTCTTCGACACGCTGGTGATGGGCCGCGGAACCTACGAGCCCGCCCTGGCCGTCCCCACCACCAGCCCCTACTCCCACCTGCGCCAGTACGTCGTCTCCAGCACGCTGACGATCGACGACCCGGCGGTCGAGGTGGAGACCGGCGACCCGGTCGAGCTCGTCCGTCGGCTGAAGGCGGAGGACACCGGTATGGACATCTACCTCTGCGGCGGCGGCAGGCTCGCCGGTTCCCTGCTCCCGGAGATCGACGAGATCATCCTCAAGAGCTACCCCGTGGTGGCGGGCGCCGGCATCCCGATGTTCTCCGGAGGGTTCGATCCCACCACGTTCACCCCCACCCGGCGCGAGTCCTTCGACAACGGCGCCCAGGTCACCTGGCTCACCAGGACCTAGGCCCACGGGCCCGTCGGGGCGGCTCAGGCAGCCGGACGGCCGGGTGAACCGGGTGGCCGATTCCCGGTCCGGAGCCCTCGGGCTCCGCCGGGGCGACCGGTGGGTCTCCGCCCGCCACATCGCGTCAGGATCCCGTCAGGCCAGGTCGGCGTCAGGTCAGGTCGTGACGCGTCACGCGGCCGAGACCTCGGGCTCGCGGGCGCGAGGGCCGCGGACGAACAGGGCGCCGACCAGGCTCAGCAGGCCGACGCATCCGGCGGCGGCGAAGGCCAGCCGCAGCCCGCCGGCGTCGGGAATCCCGGCCGGGTCGAGGCTGCCGCGCGCGGCCAGGGAGACGAACACGGCCGTGCCGAACGCGCCGGCGACCTGCTGCAGGGTCGACAGGATCGCGCTGCCGTGGGAGTACAGCCTGCTGGGCAGGGCTCCGAGGGAGTCGGTCATCAGCGGAGTGATCATCAGGCCGAGCCCGGCCATCAGCAGCATGTGGATGCCGACGACCACGACCAGCGGCGAGCCCGCCCCGAGGGCGGCGAACAACCACAGGGCTCCCGCGATCGCGGCCGCGCCGGGGATGACGAGCCGCCGGGCACCGACCCGGTCGTACAGGGCGCCCACCGGCCGCCCGAGCAGTCCCAGGACAAGCCCGCCGGGCAGCAGGACCAGGCCGCTGACGAAGGTGCTGGTCCGCAGAACGGTCTGCAGGTACAGCGGGAGCAGGATCGCCGAGGCGCCCAGGAAGCACATGAAGATCAGCGCGGAGACCGCGAGGGAGACGGTGAAGTCCCGGTTCCCGAACGGGCGCAGGTCGAGCAGCGCGCGGTCGGTGCGCTGCAGCCGCGTCTGGCGCCACGTGAACAGCGCCAACGCCCCGAGCCCGACGGCGATCGACGTCCAGGCGAGGGCGGGCCCGGTCCCGCCCGCCTCGCCGATCGTGGACAGCCCGTACAGCACGCCGCTGAACCCGACCGCGGACAGCAGCATCGACAGCAGGTCCAGGGGCACCCGCCGGGTCTCCGCCGGCAGGCGCAGCAGGCTCGTCCCGAGGACCAGGGCCACCGCCGCGAGCGGCAGGACCAGCCAGAACATCCACCGCCAGTCCAGGGTGGACAGCACCGCCCCCGCCGATGGTCGGGCCGATCGCCGGCGCCACGGCGATCACGATCGTGATCGTGCCCATGGTCGCGCCCCGGCGCTCGACCGGGACCAGCCGCATCACCGTGGTCATCAGCAGCGGGATCATCACGGCGGTCCCGGCCGCCTGCAGGACGCGGGCCGCCAGCAGCACCTCGAAGCCGGGGGCCAGCGCCCCCAGCAGGGTGCCGAGGGCGAACAGGGTCATCGCGGCCGCGAAGATCTGACGGGGCCGGAACCGTACGAGAAGGTAGCCCGTGGTGGGGATGACCACGGCCATCGTGAGAAGGAAGCCGCTGGTCAGCCACTGCACGGTGGTGGTGGCCACGTCCAGGTCCTCGGCCAGGTCACGCAGGGCGACGCTCAGGATCGTCTCGTTGAGGATCATGACGAAGGCCGACAGGACCAGGATCGCGAGCACCAGGCCGGTACGGGACCCGCCGGGCGGGCCGGGAACGTCCGGGGTGGCCGCCGGCGTGCCGGCCGCGGACGCGGCGGACGGTGGAGCACTGGACACGATGACATCTCCTGGCATTGCGCGGGTGGGGCGGTGGGCGTCCGGCCGGTACCGGGACGGGGCCGCCGAGGTCTGTCGGGCATGACGGCGAGCGGGCGTCGCCGTCCGTCGCGGAGCGTTCCACGCGAGGTGACGCCGCGGTCAGGTGCGATGGATCAGGCGGGACCACGCTTCGCGTGAAGGTGGTCGAGATCGACGGCCTCGGCCAGGGGCGTGGGGGCGGAGGTGCACAGGCCGTCGACCAGCAGGTCCACGTGGCGGTGCGCGTAGGGGGACGACAGCCGGGCGTCGATGCCCGGTATCGGCCGGCTGAGCTGGCAGAGCGCGAGGAACGCGTCGGCCACCCCGATGTCGGGACGCAGCCCGCCACGATCCTGGCCGTCGGCGATCATCCGGCGCAGCGCGGCCAGCACCCTCTCGTTGGCCTCGGCGAACCCGGGGACCTCCTTGTCCACCCATTCGCTCAGCACCGTCAGGACCGCGCTGATGCGGCTGTCCGCGCCGTGGTGCATGAACGCCCGCAGGGCCGCGACGGGTCCGGCTCCGTGGCCAGCAGCCGCTCGGCCGCCTCGGCGTTCCGTTCCACGACCGCGAGGATCACGCCGCGGACGAGCTCGTCGCGATCGACGAAGTGCCGGTAGACCGTGGCGTTGCCCACCCCGGCCCGTCGGGCGATCTTGTCGAGCGGGGCCTCGGGCCCGTCCTCGAGCAGCACCTCCAGCGCCGCCGCCAGGATGCTCGCCCGGTTGCGCTGGGCGTCCGCCCGGCGAGGCCGGACATCGGCACCGCCCGTGACGACGCCACCGTCCATAGTCCGCACCTCCACTCATACCGGGGACTTTCTCCCCGTTTAGTAGAGCACACCACGAACCGGGGAGCAAATCCCCGTATAGGGGGGTCGTCACCCGACCCGGTCACCTCCCGCCCCCCGGGGTCCTCCGCCCCTCGCTGGCATAGGGTCGTGCCATGAGTGAGCGTCGCGTCATCGTCGTCGGGTACGACGCCGCGGAGTTGCTCGACATCGCCTGCGTGACCACGACCCTGGTGATGGCCAACACGCAGGGGGCCGCTCCCCCGTACCACGTCCGCATGGTGACCCCGGGCGGCCATCCCATCGTCTGCGGCACCGGCCTGACGCTGCAGGCCCAGGAGGCGCTCGAACGGGTGACCGGACCGCTCGACACGCTCATCGTGTCGGGAGGGATAGGTCACCGGGCGGCGGCCGGCAACCGGCTGATCGTGGCCCACGTCCGCCGCCTGGCCCGCGAGAGCCGGCGCGTCGCGTCGGTGTGCACCGGGGCCGACGTGCTGGCCAGCGCCGGGCTGCTCGACGGCCGCCGGGCGACCACCCACTGGCAGTGGGCGGACGCGCTCGCCGCGCGCCACCCCGGGGTCACCGTCGACCCGGGCCCGATCTTCGTCCGCGACGGGAACACCTACACGGCGGCCGGTGTCACCAGCGCCCTGGACCTCACGCTGTCCTTCGTCGAGGACGACCACGGCGCCGAGGTGGCCCGCAAGGTGGCGCAGCACCTGGTGACCTACCTGCAGCGGCCCGGCAACCAGGCGCAGATGAGCATGTACACCGCCACCCCGCCGTCGGACAACGCCCTGGTCAGGCAGATCGTCGACCACGTGACGGGGAACCTGGACGCCGACCTGGCCTCCTCCACGCTGGCGGCCGGGGCGGGCGTGAGCGAGCGGCACCTGACCCGGCTGTTCCTGAGGCACCTCGGGCAGACCCCGGCCCGGTTCGTGCGCAGGGCCCGCACCGAGGGCGCCGCGCACCTGCTGGCCTCCACCTCGCTGCCGATGAGCGCCGTGGCGAACCGCTGCGGGTTCGGCACGACCGAGACCCTGCGCCAGGCGTTCGTCGACCGCTACGGCATCCCGCCCTCGCGCTACCGCTCCACGGCGTCCACCACGCGCTCCGGCCCGGCGGTGCCCGCCCGGCACCCCGGGGGTCAGGAGCCTTCCGGGGACGTCAGTTCTCGCGCGTCCAGGCGGGCGTGATCTGCGACTCGCGGAACCGCCAGCCCGCCGGCGTCCGTACCGCGGTGCAGGTCAGCCGCAGGCCGCTCGTCCGGTGGGGCGCCCGGCCGTCGCGGTAGAAGTACACCAGCGAGTTCGCCGAGGCGGCCGCGCGGTCACCGTCGACGTCCACCAGCAGGTCGGTGGTCAGGTGCTGGGTACGCTCCCCCTCGACCTCGCTCCCCCGCAGATAACCGACGATCTCCTCGATGCCGTGGAGCTCGCCCCCGCGCGGCGAGCGCACCACCACGTCGTCGGTGTAGACGGTGCCCGTGTCCTCCCACCGCGCGTCGTCGAGCAGGTGCGCGAGACGGGTGAACAGGCCGGCGATCTCGACACGGTCGGCGGTCAGGGTGTCGGTGGACATGACGACTCCGTTTCGTTGGTCGTTCCAACATTGGTTTCGCCAACCTTACATGTTTCCATTGGTTTCACCAACGAAATCCGGTGATCGTCATTCACGGGGCCTCGGCGGAGTTCCGGTCGACGTGTCGTCCGGTGGCGGGCTATCGTGGCGCGCATGGAGTGCTTCGCCGCCGGGCGTACCCGCCGCTGAGGGCCGGCTCGCCGTCCGTACCGGGCCGTGAGCGGGCCGATCGATGCCTTTTTCCATCCAGGTGTCACGCCCTCAGCTTGAAAGGCGCACTTCCATGCTCATCCGTCCGTTCGTCCAGCATGACCTGGCGCGGCTCACCGAACTGACCATCGAGACGTTCCGGCCGTTCTACGAGGAATCCTTCCGCCCCCTGGTGGGCGAGGTCGTCTTCGCCAACCAGCACGGCGACTGGCGCGCCGACTACCGCGAGCAGGTCGCCGGACTCCACGCCCCGGAGCGGCACGGGTACGTCGCGGTCGCCGAGATCGGCGACGCCGTCGCCGGTTACGTGGCCTGGAGCGTCGATGTGGCGCGCAGGAACGGAACCGTCTCGCACCTCGCCGTCTCGGCCGGTCACCGCCGGCACCACGTGGGCACCGCGCTGTGCGAGCACGCCTTCGACCGGATGCGGGCCCTCGGAGCCGAGGTGGTCGAGATCGGCACCGGTGGCGACCCCTTCCACGCACCCGCCAGGGCCCTGTACGAGAAGCTCGGGTGCACCATGCTCCCCGTCGCCGTCTACTACCGGACGCTCTGACCGCACCTTCCGGACGGCGGGCCGGGATCGCCCCGCGCGCTCCCGGCCTCGCCGGTCAGACGGGCGGGGCGAGGTAGGTGATCATCGAGGGCTGGTCGGCCGGGGTGGTGCCGGTGTAGCAGGAGACGTACCGGATGCTCACGTACGTGGCGTAGAGCTGCGAGGGATGGGACAGGTTGCAGTACGCGGGGCCGGGCCCGGTGGCGGTGACCTGCACGTTGTCCGCGTACATGTTGATGATCCCGGAGACGGTCACCTGCTTCCTGCCGACCGCCGGGTGCTGGATCCCGATGCCCACGCCGTGGGAGTTGTGGTTGACGGCCGACGGGACCGGCACGTAGGAGCCCGCGGTGGCGGGCGCGTTGTCGAAGGTGTAGGCCGAGTCGTACTGCGGGTACGTCGCGAGAACGGCGTGCGCGCGGTGGTAGGTCAGGTTCCACCCGGTGTCGAGCGGCACGTCGTTCGCGTCGTGGCACCGCACCACGATCCTCTGCTCGGCGGCCGTCGGCGCCCATCCGCCCACCTTGCAGCGGGCCGGTACGGACGGGTTCACCGCCGTGACCTGGATGTTGCCGGCCGGGCCCGTCGTGCCGAGGCCGGGCAGGACGGCCTGCCACACTCCCGGGGCCGTCGCCGACTTCACGACGGAGTTCACGGCGGTCGCCGCCGAGGAGTTGAACCGCCCGGCCACGGCGGAGCCGTCCCAGTGCACGTAGCCGTACGCCTGGCGTGCGGGCAGGATCTGGGCGCTGTGCCCGAAGGCGACGTAGAACGGGACGAGGACCCGCTCCCCGCCGTGGCGGTGGCATCGCACCGACACGATCTCGTCGGCGCCGGACCGCCACCACCCGCCGACCTGGCACCAGACGGGGGCTCCCGACACCGCCGTGACGTGCGCGACTCCCCCGGAGTCGAGGCCGATCCGCGGGAACCTCACCAGCACCTCGCCCGGTTCCCCGAGGGACATCTCGGCCTTGTACTCGGACGGCCACGAACCTCGCTGGCGCTGGACGGGCGTGACGGAGGAAGGGGTGACGAAGGCGATCCCCCACGGGCCGGGAGGCCCAGCCGTCCGCTCGCGGGCGGCCGCCGGGCCGGGCCCGGCCACGAGCGTGGCCGCGAGCACGGCCAGGACACAGAGGATCCGCGTGATCACTTGCCGCATGTGTCGCATGTCGTCCTTCGTCCACTCCGGGGGGTGACCACAGGCGCCCGGGGCGAGGTGATGCCGACGGCCTGAGGTGGGGTGGGGCTTCCGGGCTCCGCAGCTCTTGATAACCCGGTACGCGGGCTCTTGAGAAGACCCAACCTCACCCGGCCCGCGGTCCCGCCTCGCGCGCAAGACCCGACCTCATCCGGCCCGCGGTCCCCCCTCGCGCGCAAGGCCCGACCTCACCCGGCCCGCGGCCCCCCCTCGCGCGCGAGGATTCCCGAGGCCAGGAGGTACTGGGCCGCGACGTAGGTGGCCATGACCACGAGGTCGACCCAAGGGGGCCGGGGAAGACCGGCCAGGCCGAAGGCGATCAACGCGTCGGAGAGCAGGAACAGCGCGCCACCGGCCCCGATCCGCGGGCCGAGACCGGCGGCGGTGACCGCGGTCGCGGTCAGCAGCAGCGAGTACCCGGCCACCGGCAGCCGCAGGTCCCCCAGGCCGGGCCAGAGCAGGGCCACCAGGCCCGCCCACAGGACGGCGTACAGCAAAAAAAACGACGGACGGCGGCGCAGCACGGCGAGCGCCCCCCGCCGGACGAAGAAGGTCACGTAACACACGTGCGCGGCGGCGAACAGGGCCATCCCGGCGAGGAACAGGCCGTCCACGTCCAGGGTCACGTCCCCGCCCCAGGACAGCAGGAGCGCCGCCACCAGCGGGAACGGCCCTCGCCGGGCCAGCACCCAGGCCGTCAGCAGCGGCATCAGCAGCGCCTTGGTCAGGGAGCTCAGCGGGCCGTCCCCGGCGGCGAGCAGCACCAGGTGGGCCGCGGAACAGACCCAGAAGGCGGCGAGCGCCGCGCGGGGGAGCGGACCGGCCCGTAGAACATCGTTCTGCACACGTGGATGGTAGGGCCTGCCGTCCCGCCGGGGCCACGCGCCCCTGGGTCGCGACGTCCCGCCGGCACCGGCCGACGTCCCGGCGCCGGCCCCCGTCGGCACCGGACCCCGACACCCCCGCCGGATCGCCGGACCCGGCGGGGACCGCCGGGACGGGGCGTCAGCTCGCGCAGCCGGCGTACTCGTCACGGCGCCACAGCATGGCGGCCAGCATCAGCGGGAACATCGCCATGTGAGCGATCATCATCAGGCCCTCGGAGTCGATGACGCCCGCCCACAGCAGGGGGAACAGCGGCACGACCGGGACGAACATGGCCGCGCACATCTCCAGCGTGGAGACCCAGCCGTGGCCCCGGTAGCGCATCCAGACGGCCATGCCGACCGACATGTTGAACGCCATCAGCAGGTAGGCGAGCTCGGGCTGCCGGTCGTGGGAGAAACCCAGGCCGACGGCACGCAGGAGCATGCCCAGGACGAACATCCCGACGAACATCGCGATGATCATCTCGACGTAGTGCCAGGCGAACCGGCCCCACCGGATGCGGGGACCCGCCGCCGTACCGGCCTGGCCACCGTCCTGTACCGCCGTGCCCGGTCCGCGAGTCGGTTCTGTCTGTGTCATGTACCCACGGTCCCGCCGGACCGGCCGGGCGCCAAGGAAGGCGGATCGACAGGTCCGGAAAACTGCGACCACTGTCTTTTCTGACCCGTACGAGGTCCCGTCCGGGCCGCGCGGACGCGGGCACGGACCCCGGCTCCCGTCCTGACCCGCGCGGACGGAGGCACGGACCCCGGTCCTCGTCCCGGCCGTGACGCTCCGGAGCCGACCCCTCTTGCTCACGTGATTCCCGGTCCGCGCGGGAGGGCACGCCGGCGGGCCGATCACCCTCGTGTGCTGGGAGTACGCCGCCCCGGCGATCCTGTCACGCCGCCCATAGCACGACGTTATGGAACTTTGTGAGGTGTTCGACCGGCTTTTTCGATGTCAGCTTTGCGTGTAGCCCCCACCTACAGGGCTCCTTGCATCCCTCCTACCCCCCAAGGGACATCGAGAGGAGTCACCCCGCGTGAACTCGAAGCTCAAGGCCGGTGCCGTGGCCGTACTGGCCATCGCCGCCCTGACCACCCCCTCCGCGGTGAACGCCGCCACCGCGCCGGTGGACAACCCCGCACGCGCCGCCTCCGCGGAGCCGCCGGTGTACGCGCCGCCGAGCGCCGAGGCGCGCGCCCAGGCCGTCGCGACCGCCAACGCGACCCTGGCCGCCAGGGCCGACCTCACGCTCAAGGGAGAGAACGAGAAGTTCAACCTGGCCGCCAACGTCTCGGGCGTCAAGGGTCTGCAGTACCTGACCTACTCGCGCAGCTACCGCGGCCTGCGGGTCCACGGCGGTGAGGTGGTCGTGGCCACCGACCGGTTCGGCGAGCGGGTCGGCTCGGTGGAATCGGGCCTGCAGAGCAGGATCACGATCGACGTCACCAGCAGGGTGGACGCCGCCACGGCGTCGGCCACCGCCCGCGCGCAGCTCCCGACCGTGGAGAGCGTGGGCACCCCCGAACTGGTCGTGCACGCGACCACCACGACGCCCAGGCTGGCCTGGGAGGTGGTCGTCAACGGCGCCACCCAGGAGGCCCCGAGCGTCCTGCACGTCTTCGTGGACGCGCTCGACGGGTCGATCATCGAGTCCTACGACGACGTCCACGCCGGCACCGGCAACAGCTACTACAACGGCAACCCGGTGACCATCCAGACGTCGGGGTCGAGCGGCTCGTACTCGATGACCGACACCACCCGTCCCGGCCTGCGCTGCGGCGGCCAGAACGGTGCCGTCTACACCAAGTCGACCGACAACTGGGGCAACGGGTCCGGCACCAACCTGGAGACCGCGTGCGTCGACGCCCTGTACGCGGCGCAGAAGCAGTGGGACATGCTCCGCACCTGGCTGGGCCGCAACGGCGTCACCGGCACGGGCCGCTCCTACCCCGCGCGGGTCGGCCTGGCCGCCGTCAACGCCTACTGGAACGGCAGCTACACCAGCTTCGGCCGTAACTCGGCCAACACCCGGCAGGCCACCCCGATGGACGTGGTCGCCCACGAGTACGGCCACGCCATCTTCCAGAACTCCGGAAGCGGCGGCGGTGGCAGCGGCAACGAGTCCGGCGGCCTGAACGAGTCGACCGGTGACATCTACGGCGCGCTGACCGAGCACTACGCCAACCAGCCCGCCACCCTCGACCCGCCGGACTACCTGGTGGGCGAGGAGGTCAACCTGTCCGGTTCGGGGGAGATCCGCAACATGTACAACCCCTCCGCCAAGGGGCACCCGAACTGCTACAGCTCCTCCATCCCCTCCACCCCGGTGCACTCGGCGGCGGGCCCGCAGAACCACTGGTTCTACCTGCTCTCCGAGGGCACCAACCCGGTCGGCAAGCCGGCCAGCACGGTCTGCTCGGGCCCGACGACCCTGACCGGCATCGGCATCCAGAAGGCCGGCCAGATCTTCCAGTCCGGCCTGAACACCAAGACGGCGCCGTGGACGCACGCCAAGGCGCGCCGGGCCACCGTGTCCGCCGCCAAGTCGCTCTTCCCGGGGAGCTGCGTCGAGGTCAACGCGGTCAAGGCCGCCTGGACCGCGGTGAACGTCCCGGCCACCAGCGGCGAGGTGGCCTGCCCGTGACATCGGGTGATCTCCGGCCCTGAGCTTCTCCGGGGCCGGGGCTCCCCGGTCCGGGACCTCTCCGGTGCCGAGATCGTCCGGCGCCGGGGGGCCCGGGCTGGAAGGGCCTCGGCACCGTGGGAGGGAGCGTTCGGGGCGGGCCGGGTACGGCGGGCGGCGAGGAGGCCGCCCGCCGTACCTTTTTCCATGTGCCCGCCGCGTTCCCTCCCCGCGGGCCCACCGCCCCTTCCCCGCGGGCCTACCGCACTTCCTTCTCGCGAACCCGCCGCCCCTTCTCACGGACTCACCGCGACCCTCCTCACGAACCCACCGCCCCTCACGAACCCACCGCACTCCCGCGCCATGCCCCCCGGAACCGGGCCCGTGATTCGGACGTCCGGAAAGGGTAAGTAGGGGCTGCCGAGTATGGAGCCCGGCCGTCGGCGCGGAGAACGAGGTGGTCACGATGGTCCCCGGCCCGTCGCCCGTGCCGCCCGTGTCGCCCGTGTCGCCCGTGTCGCCGGGGCCGTCCCGCGCCGCTCTCCCCCCGCGTGCGCGGATGAGCGGCGGATCGCCGGGCACGGCCGCCGCCCGGGATCCGGAGGGTGCGGACCCGCGCCGGTGGAAGGCGCTGACCGTCTGCCTGGTCGCCGGGTTCATGACCCTGCTGGACGTCAGCATCGTCAACGTGGCCCTGCCCGCCATCCGCACCGGGCTGGACGCCTCGCAGAGCGCCCTGCAGTGGGTGGTGTCGGGCTACGCGCTCACCTTCGGGCTGGCGCTGATCCCCGCCGGGCGGTTCGGCGACATGTACGGGCGGCGCAACGCGTTCGTCCTCGGCGTCGTGCTGTTCACCCTGGCCAGCGCGGCCTCGGGGATCGCAGGCGACGCGAGCTGGCTGGTCGTGGCGAGGCTCGTGCAGGGGGCGGCGGGCGGGGTGATCACCCCGCAGGTCAGCGGCCTGATCCAGCAGCTCTTCCGGGGGGCCGAGCGGGGCCGGGCGTTCGGCATGCTGGGCACCGTCATCGGCGTGTCGACCGCGATCGGCCCGCTGCTCGGCGGGGCGCTCATCCATCTGGGCGGCGGCACCGACGGGTGGCGGCTGGTGTTCTACGTCAACGTGCCCATCGGCATCCTGGCCGTGGTGCTGGCGTACCGCTACATCCGGCCGCACGTTCCCGCCGAGCGCGTCCGGGAGAGCACCGACCCGGTGGGCGTGCTGCTGCTGGCGGGCGGGATCACGCTGGTGCTCCTGCCGCTCGTCGAGGGGCAGGAGTGGCACGGCGCCGGGAAGTGGGTCTCGGCCGCGGCCGGGGTGGTGGTGCTCGCGGGTTTCGCGGCCTGGGAGCACCATTACGGGCGGTACTCGACGCCGGTCGTCGACCTGTCGCTGTTCCGCAGGCACTCCTACACGTTGGGTGCGCTGATCGGCACGCTCTACTTCGCCGGGTTCACCGCGATCTTCTTCATCCTGACCCTGTACCTGCAGAACGGGCTGCACTACTCGCCCCTGGAGGCGGGCCTGGCCACCACGCCGTTCGCGGCCGGGTCGGCGGTGGCCGCCGCCCTGGGCGGCAGGCTCGTCACCCGGATGGGCCGTCCGCTGGTCGTGGCCGGTCTGCTGCTGGTCGCGGTCTCGCTGTGCGTCACGGCGCTCGCGGTGTGGCTGGTCCCCGGCGAGCACGTGGCCTGGGCGACCGCGCTGCCGCTGCTCGCCGCCGGCGTGGGCAGCGGGCTGGTGATCTCCCCCAACCAGACGCTGACGCTGTCGGAGGTGCCTCCCGCCATGGGGGGAGCCGCCGGTGGGGTGCTGCAGACCGGTCAGCGGATAGGGGCGGCCCTCGGGATCGCGGCGATCGGCTCGGTGTTCTTCGCCGAGGTCGCCTCGTCCGGAGGTGACCAGGCCACGGCGTTCCGGCACTCGCTGCTGGTCACCGTGGCCTTCGTGCTGGTGGCGCTGGTCGTGGCCGTCGCCGACGTGGTCGTCGACCGGCGGACCCGGACGGGCTCTCCCTGAGACCCGGCCGGAGGCCTCCGCCACGGTGAGTCCCGGCCGGGACCCGGCGCCGGGGCGCCGTGCCCGGTCCGCCGCGTCGCCGGGCGGGTGCGGATCAGGCGGGAGCGTAGGTCAGGCAGTCGATGTCCTTCTGCGCGTACCCCACGACGATGCCGGAGGCCTGGCACTCGAACTGGACGTTGTGCTGGCAGTTGGACATCTTGCAGGCGCCGACGTGACCGGTGGCGCTCGGGTCGCCGCCCTTGGTGGAGACCCTGAAGAAGGTCTCGCACTCGGCGTGGGTGCTGTTGCCGACCGTGATGGCCAGCGCGTGGCAGGAGTGGTCGGTGTTGTACGCGCACGCGTCGACCTGGCACTCGTTGACTGCGGGCATCTGCATGGTGAAGCCTCCTGAGGCTGGGGCCGGTCCCGGGATCGGCCGGCCGGCCCCGGGCTCTGCCGCCCGGGAGCCTGTCCGGCGTACCACCCGGCGGCCCGGCGTGTCCCGGTGGGTTGTTACCGCCCTCCGGTCCCGTCCGCCGGGTCCCGATCACGGTCCCCGGCGTCCGTGGCCGGACGTGACGCGGCCCGTGCCCGCTCGTGAGCACGGGAGCTACCCCGTCTCATACCTCGGCCGGAGTGCCCTCACGCCCATGCCCGTGCCAAGTCTTCCCCTCCGACGGTCCCCCGATGGCCCCCGGTGACCAGGGCGTTCACCGGCCGGGGGCCTGCCCGCGCGAGTCGCTCAGCACCCTGAACGTGATGCCCGCGCGCCGCAGGCGCCCGATCAGCGCGTCGCCCATCGCCACGGCGGTGGTCACCTGGCCCGAGACGTCCGGCAGGTCGTCGCTCGCCAGGCAGAGCGCGGCCTCGCCGAGCATCCTGGCGGTCTCGGTGTAGCCGGGGTCGCCGCCCGCGACCTCGGTGACGACGCGTGCCCCGCCGCCCCGGCCGAGGAAGGTGACCTTGAACCAGTTCCGGGCCCGGTGCTCCGGGGTGGGCCCGGCGCCCTGCGGGAAACGCTTCAGCAGCAGGGAGCGGGCCGGGGGGACCTGGGCGAGCAGGGCCAGCGTGCCCACGCCCGCGGCGAGGCCGAGCGCGGCCGGCAGGCTCTTGATCGCGAAGTGGTGGCGGTAGGTGAAGTCGGGGCCGTACCGCTCCAGCGCGCGGGCCGAGCGGGCGACGACCTGCGGGTCGAGCGTGGGCAGCGGCAGCGCCCAGCCCCCGACGTAGCGGACCGTGCCGGGCCCGCCGCGCACCCTCCTGGCCGCGGGCGGCGGCGCGGGGTCCACCGCGCGGTCCGCCGCCGGGCCCGCGACGAGCCGGGGTTCCGGCACTCCTTCGAGCTCCTTCCGGACCCGCGCGGCCTCGCCCGCCTCGCGGAGCCGGGAGGCCGCCAGGACGGCGGAGTGCACGGTGCCGCCCGAGGCGGCGCCCGAGGCGCGGACGAACCCGTCCACCTCCAGCGGCACCCCCTCGGGCAGGTGGCCGACCGTGAAGTAGGCGCCCAGGTCGTGCGGGATCGAGTCGAACCCGCAGGCGTGCACGAGCTTGGCCCCGGTCCGCCTGGCCCGCTCGTGGTGCCGGATGAACATCCGGTCGACGAACTCGGCCTCGCCGGTGAGGTCGGCGTAGTGGGTGCCCGCGTCGGCGCAGGCGGCCACGAGCGGCTCGCCGTAGGTCAGGTAGGGGCCCACGGTGGTCGCGACGACCCTGGCCTGCCGGGCGATCTCCGCCATGGAGGCGGGGTCGGTCACGTCGGCGAGCAGCAGCGGCAGCCCGGGCAGGCCGATCCGCTCCCTGACCGCCTCCAGCCTGGCCCGGTCACGCCCGGCCAGGGCCCAGCGCAGCTCCGGGCCCGCGACACGCGCCAGGTACTCCGCGGTGAGCCCCCCGGTGAAGCCGGTGGCACCGAACAGCACGATGTCGTACGGACGGTCGTACGGGCGGTCGGCCATGCCTGCGGCTCCTCGTCACGAGATCACGTACGGCCACAGTAATCGCATCCTTCCCGGAGCGTCGCGGCAGGGGACGCCGGGCCCGCGGGGCGTCCGTGCTGACCGCGCGCCTCATGGGAGGGGTTGGTAGGTTCTGTGAAGGGTCGTGCTCCGGAGAAGACGGGGCACGCACGCGTGAAGGGCTGGCACGGTGGAGGTCGAGCAGACGGCACTGCCCGGAATAGGACTGCGGCACGAGTTCACCACACGGTCCGGCAGACGCATAGGGCTCGTCTCGCACCGCAACGGCCGCCGCGACCTGGTGATCTACGACCGCAACGACCCCGACCGGGCCTGTGAGACCGTCAAGCTGAACGACGAGGAGGCCGACGCGCTCGCCGAGCTGCTCGGCGCGCCGCGCATCGTGCAGCGCCTCAACGCCCTGCACCGCGAGGTCGAGGGGCTGGTCAGCCTGCAGCTGCCGATCGCGCCGGACTCGCCGTACGCCGGCCGGCCGATGGGTGACGCGCGCGTGCGCACCCGTACCGGGGCCTCCATCGTGGCCGTGGTGCGCGAGGGACAGGTGTTCGCCAGCCCCGCGCCCGACTTCGAGCTGGCCGAGGCCGACGTGGTGGTCGTGGTGGGCAGCCCCGAGAGCACCTCCGCCGTGTCCGACATCCTTTCCGGCGGGTAGGTCAGCGGGTGCACACGGCGGTCCTCTTCCTTGAGCTCGGCGCCGTTCTCCTCGGGCTGGGCATCCTCGGTGCCCTGGCCCTGAGGGTCGGCATCTCCCCCATCCCCCTCTACCTCATCGCCGGGCTGGCGTTCGGCACCGGCGGCATCCTCCCCCTGGCCACCAGCGAGGAGTTCATCTCGGTCGGCGCCGAGCTCGGCGTCATCCTGCTGCTGCTCACCCTGGGCCTGGAGTACAACGCCGACGAGCTCGTGACGAGCCTGAGGAGCAACGCCCGCGCGGGCGTGGTCGACCTGGTGCTCAACGCGGCGCCGGGCGCGATCGCCGCGCTGCTGCTGGGCTGGGGTCCGGTGGCGGCCATCGCCATGGCCGGCGTCACCTACGCGACCTCCTCGGGCATCACCGCCAAGGTCCTGTCCGACCTGGGCTGGATCGGTAACCGCGAGACGCCGGTGGTGCTGTCGCTGCTGGTCTTCGAGGACCTCACGATGGCGATCTACCTGCCGGTCCTGACCGCGGTGCTGGCCGGGCTGAGCCTCGCGGGCGGCGCGGTCACCGTGGCGATCGCCCTGGCCGCGGTCAGCGTCGTGCTGCTGGTCGCGCTCCGCTACGGCAAGGTCATCGAGGCGTTCGTCTCCAGCCCCAACTCCGAGGTGCTGCTGCTGAAGGTCATCGGGCTGGCGCTGCTGGTCGCCGGGGTGGCCCAGCAGCTCCAGGTCTCGGCCGCGGTCGGCGCCTTCCTGGTGGGCATCGCGCTCTCGGGCGAGCTGGCCGAGGACGCCCAGGCGCTGCTCACCCCGGTACGCGACCTGTTCGCCGCGGTGTTCTTCGTCTTCTTCGGCCTGCAGACCGACCCGACCAAGATCCTTCCGGTCGCCGGGCTGGCCGCGCTGCTCGCCCTGGTCAGCATGATCACGAAACTGCTCACCGGCGCGTACGCCGCGCGGCGGGCCGGGATCGCCAAGGCGGGACGGGTGCGGGCCGGTATCGCGCTCATCCCCCGGGGTGAGTTCAACATCGTCATCGCCGGTCTGGCCGTGGCCGCCGGGGTCCATCCCGACCTCGGCCCGCTGGCCGCCACGTACGTGCTCATCCTGGCCGCCTTCGGCCCGCTGGCCGCCCGGCTGGTGCAGCCCCTCATCACCGCCATCGCCAAGCGCGCCTGACCCGGCCGGTCCGCGCCGGTCGTCTCCACACCTGCCCTTGCCGCGTCGTGCCGTCTCGCGCAGGAGCGGCAGGGGTCAGCGTGACGAGGCGTCCAGGGAGGCGACGACGCGGCGCAGGGTGCGCTGCAGCTCGGCGACCTCGGCGGGCTCCAGGCCCGCGGCCCGGAAGATGTGCTCGGGCACGTCGCAGGCCCGCTCCTCCAGGGCCTCGCCCTCGGGGGTGAGGCCCACCAGCACGGAGCGCTCGTCGGCGGCGCTGCGCTCGCGGCGCACCAGGCCCGCCGCCTCCAGCCGCTTCAGCAGCGGTGACAGGGTGCCCGAGTCGAGCCTGAGGGCGAGCCCGAGCTCCTTGACCGTCACCGACCCGCGCTCCCACAGGGTCATCATCACCAGGTACTGCGGGTAGGTCAGGCCCAGCTCGCGCAGCACCCCGCGGTAGACGGCGTCCAGCGCCCGGGAGGCGGCGTGGACGTCGAAGCAGACCAGGTTCTCCACGGAGAGTTTCACGGTCCCGAGTGTACCGGATTTGACTGCGCCACATTAAGTTGTGCACAATCAAATGGTCCGCAACAGATGAAGGGGATCACGATGAGTACGCTCTACACCGCCATCGCCACCGCCAACGGCCGGGAAGGACGGGCGGTCTCGTCCGACAGGCGTCTCGACGTGGCGCTCGCCCCGCCCAAGGAGCTGGGCGGCTCCGGCGAGGGCACCAACCCCGAGCAGTTGTTCGCGGCCGGCTACGCCGCCTGCTTCGCCAGCGCGCTCCAGCTCGTCGCCCGCAGGCACGAGGCCGACGTCTCCGAGGCCTCGGTGACCGCCGAGGTCGGCCTCGTCCCGGCCGGCGAGGGCTTCGGGCTCGCCGTGACGCTCCGCGTCGAGCTCCCCGACGCTCTGCACGGGGAGGCCGGCACCGCCCTGGTGGAGGCCGCCCACCAGGTCTGCCCCTACTCCAACGCCACCCGCGGCAACATCCCGGTGGAGCTGGTGGTCGAGTAGTCCCCACCCAGAGGGGACCCGCGCCGGTCAGGGAAGGGGCCTGCGCCCCGCGAAGCCGAGCTCGTCACGGTGGTACCAGGCCAGGTCGCGGTCCCCTTCGAGCCAGCACAACCGCACCCGCATCCCGTCCAGCACCGCGGGGAAGTCGACCAGCAGCGGCGCGACGCCCTTGACCTCGATGCCCCGCTCCTCGAACCAGCCCAGGATCTCCTCCAGCCTGGCCTCGTACGCCTTCGCCTCCGCCAGCCCACCGGCCTCGGAGGTGCCGGTGGTGCGGAGCTCGTACGCGAGCTCGGCCAGCTCGCCCCGCATCGTCACGAACGCGTCGGCCCGCTCCAGCAGCACGGGCATGAGCGCCCGCGCCTCCTCGACGGTGAAGGTCCTGTCCACCCCAGCACGCTAGCGCGTGCCACGGCCGTGGCCGGAGCCAGGGCGGCATGTGGGCGTGGCACGTTCCCGCGACGCACGTTCCCGCGACCGGGCCGGAGCCGCCCGGAGGTCCCGGTCACAGCCGATCGTAGAGCGCCTCCAGGATCGGGGGCCAGCGCGGGTCGGGGCCCGCGGGGACGGTGATCGTACGACTCGGCGTGTAGGCGAACCCGATGCCCGCCACCGGGTCCGCGAAGGCGAGCGAGCCGCCCGACCCGCTGTGCCCGAACGCCTCGGCCCGGGGCGCGAAGGGGCGTACCTCGTTGGGGAGCATGTATCCCAGGCCGAAGCGGGTCCGGCCGCGCAGGACCTCGTCGAAACCGTCGCTGTGCACCGTGGTGGCGCGCTCCAGCGTCCCGGGATCGAGCAGGTCGCCGGACAGGAGGGCGCCGTAGAGGGTCGCCAGGGCCCGGGCGGACGCGTGGCCGTTGGCCGCGGGGATCTGGGCGGCGCGCCAGCGTCCGGTGTTCACCAGCCCGGGAACGAGCTGGTCGGCCGGGTTGAGGAACGCCTTGGCGGTGACCGACGCGGGGTCCGCCATCGCCTCGGCCAGCGGGGAGCCTTCCAGCCCGGACGGGCCTGCCGGGGAGAGCGGGCCTCCCGGCGTGGACGCCCCCTCCGACGTGGACGCGCCTTCCGTTGCGGACGCGCCTCCCGCTGCGGACGCGCCTTCCAGGGTGGACGGGCTCTCCGGGGCGGGCGGGCTCTCCGGAGGGAGCACGAACGCCGCCCGGTGCGCCTCGTGCCGGGGAAGGCCGATCCACAGGTCGGGGACGCCCAGCTCCCCGGAGAGGCCGGAGACACCGCAGACACCGGAGACGAGGTCGCGGATCTCCCGGCCGGTGACCCGGCGGAGCAGCTCGCCGACCAGCCAGCCGAACGTGACCGCGTGGTAGCCGTGCCGCTCCCCCGGCGTCCACCAGGGCTCCTCGGCGGCCAGCGCGCTCGTCATGGCGTCCCAGTCGTAGAGGCTCCCCGGTGGCAGCGGGGAGCGGATCGCGGGCAGCCCCGCGCGGTGGGAGAGCAGCTGGGCGACGGTGGCCCGCGCGGTGAACTCCGGCCAGTAGCGGGCCACGGGCGCGTCGAGGTCGAGGAGCCCGCGCCGCGCGCACAGCAGGGCCACGGTCGCGACGACCCCCTTGGAGACGGAGAAGACATTGACGACCGTGTCGCGCCGCCACGGGCGGGTCCCGCTCTCGTCGGCCGTACCGGCCCAGACGTCCACGACGAGGCGGCCGCCCGCGGTGACGGCCAGGGCCGCGCCTCCGGGACCGACCCCCTGCCTGAACGCCTCGACGACCGGGGTGAACGCCGGATCGCAGAACATGATCCCCTCCTCATTTGCTCAACCATGGTTGCGCAACCTCGGTTGAGTATTGGACGGTGGGACGCATGACGTCAAGCCCCGCCGATCCCGGCGCGACCGGGGACCTCACCCTGCTCTTCACCGCCCTGGCCGCCGCCTGCGACGCCGAGGTGCGCGGGCGCATGGCAGCGGCGGGGCACGCCGAGGTACGCACCGTGCACGGCTACGTCTTCCAGCACCTTCTCGGCGGCCCGGTCCGCGTGAGCGACCTGGCCGGCCTGCTCGGCATGACGCCGCAGGGCGCGTCCAAGGTCGTGACGGAGATGGAACGGATCGGCTACCTCACCCGCAGGACCGATCCGGAGGATCAGCGGGCACGCGTCGTCGAGCTCACCGGGCACGGCAGGGACGCCGTCGACGCGGGCCGCAAGGCGCGCGCCGCCGTCACCGCCGAGCTCCGGTCGGTCCTGGGCGAGGCGGCGGCGGGCGATCTGCTGTCGTCCCTCGACCGGCTGGCCGACCACACGGGGGCCATGCGCGAGCTCCTCGCCCGCCGTCTCCGCCCTCGTCCCGGGTGAACTCCCCCGCGCCGGCGCGAGCGGACGCCGGAGGCCGCCGGTCCCCCTCCCGGACGGGCCGCGGTGCCTGTGCGTGAGCAGGAGCCGGGAGCCGCCGGTCCGTGATCCGGGGAGTTCTCACCCCCGGCGCGGGCGGACGCCGGGAGCCGTCAGTCCTGGATCCGGTAGAAGCGCGTGGCCGTGCCGCCGAGGACGGCGGCGCGCTCGGCCTCGGTCAGGCCCGCGAGCAGCACCCCGGTCTCGCGCCACACCTTGGCGTAGTCCCCGGCGAGGACGGCCACCGGCCAGTCGCTGCCGAACATCAGCCGGTCGGGGCCGAAGACCTCCAGCGCGTGGTCCACGTAGGGTCGCAGGTCCCCGGCCGTCCAGGTCTCCGCGTCGGCCGCGGTGTTGAGGCCGGACACCTTGGCGTACACGTTCGGGTGCTCGGCGGCGCGGGCGATGAGCGACGCCCACGGCTCCCACCCCTTCTCCCTGATCGGCGGCTTGGCCAGGTGGTCGACGACCAGCCGCAGCCCCGGGACGCGCTCGGCCAGCACCGGCACGTGCTCCAGGTGCCTGGGCAGGACCGCGACCACGTCGAACGGCAGCCCCGCCCCGGCCAGCAGGCCCAGGCCCTCGACCACCGGGTCCCGGATCAGCCAGTCGGGGTCGGGGTCGTCGTGGATGAGGTGCCGGACACCGGCGAACCTCGGATGCCGGCGGTAGCGCTCCAGCGCCTCGGCGGCCTCGTCCGGGCGGTGCAGCGGCACCCAGCCGACCACGGCCGCGACGAAGGCGTGGGCGTCCGCCTGCGCCAGCATCGCGTCGGTGTCGGCGTAGGTGTCGGCGGCCTGGACCAGCACGGTCCGCTCCACCCCCGCGGCGGCGAGCTGCGGGAGAAGCTCCTCGGGGGCGAAGGTGCGGTGGATCGGCCCCGCCTCCGGCGTCAGCCAGGGGTAGGAACCCGTCTCCAGGTTCCAGAAGTGCTGGTGGGCGTCGACGACGGCCATCCGCCGCTCCTTCTCGATCGGTCGGTCGGGCCCGCTCACGCTAGGGGCGTCCCGGAGGGCACGTCAACGCTGCGCCGGGCCGGGCAGCGGGTGGCTCTCGCCCCTGGCCAGGTAGACGACCCGGGCGCCGTTGCCGTCCCGCTCGACCTCCTCGCGGAAGTCGGACAGCGGGGAGCTGAAGACGCCGTAGTCGTCGTAGTGCACCGGCAGGACGCGGCGTGGATTGATCATGGTCACCCAGTCGGCACCCTGCCGTCCGTCCATCGTCACCATCACCATCCCCAGCAGTTTGGTGCCGCCGAGGTGGACGATGCCGACGTCGATGTCGGGGAAGCGCCGCGGGATGGCGTCCAGTTCCCTGCCCATCAGCGTGTCGCCGCTGACGTGCAGGCGCAGGCTCACGAGCCCGCCGGGGTCGGTGAACTCCAGCATGCTTCCCATGACCGGTGGCATGAGGGCGTTCATCACACCCGGGCCGTGCCGAGCGGGCAGCGAGGTGATCTTGACCGAGCCGCCCGGGCCCCGCAGCTCGTGGTCACGCCAGGTGGTCAGGCCGACCGCCTCGCCGAAGCCCTGCCGCCTCAGCTTCCGCGCGGCGTGCGGCGTGGTGACGACCGGCAGGCCCTTGTCCAGCCCCCTGCGGGCCACCCGGTCCCAGTGGTCGCCGTGCATGTGCGAGAGCAGCACGGCGTCCAGCGGCGGGAGACGGTCGACGCTCAGCGCGGGTTCGGTCAGCCGCCGGGTGGACAGGCCGTAGCCCAGGTAGGCGCGCTGGCCGCGGTGCAGGAAGTTGGGGTCGGTGAGGATGGTGAACCCGTTGTAACGGATGAGGGTGGTGGCGTTGCCGATGAACGACACGCTCGCCTCGTCCCGGTCGGACATACCGCGGCTCCGTGTCAGGTCGATGGGACGGGATGGGGAGAGCGAGTCATGCCCCGGCACCCCGGACGCACACCTCGCCCGTCTCATGCCCCGGCACCCCGCGGGCACACCTCGGGCGTCCCTCCCGCGACCCGGCCCGCGCCGTGACCTGGTCCGAAGCCGGTCCGGGGCCGGTCCGGGGCCTGTCCAGGGCCGGTCCGGGGCCGGTTCGGAGCCGGTCCGTGACCGGTGCGGGGCCGGTGCCGGGTCAGTTCGGGGTCAGCGTGCGGTAGGCGTTGCCCTGCCACTCGACCAGCAGCACGGTGGCGTCGTCCTGGAGCCTGCCGTCGTGGTACTCCAGCACGTGGTGGATCAGGCGGCGCAGGGTCTCGGAGACCGGCAGGCCGTCGGAGTGGTGGCGGACGATGAAGTCGACGAAGCGCTCCAGCCCGAACTCCCGGCCCTCGCGGTTGCGGGCCTCGGTGACGCCGTCGGTGTAGAGCAGCACCCGGTCGCCGGGCTGCAGCTGCTCGCGGCAGACCGTGACGGGAAGGTCGAAGTCCAGGCCCATGGGGTGGGCGGGCGGGCAGCGCAGAGTGGTGATCGCCTTCCCGTTCCGGATCACCACCGGCGGGTGGTGACCGCGGTTGATCCAGTTGAGCATCCCGGTGGGGAGGTGCAGTTCGGCCAGGATGCCGGTGACGAAACGGGTCGCCCGGCCGAACTCGGCGATCAGTACCTTCTCGATCTCCTCGCTGTTGTCGGCCAGGCCCATGCCCTGGCGTCGGTTGTTACGGCAGGCGGCCAGGGCCAGGTTCGCGGTCAGCCCGGCCGAGACGTCGTGGCCCATCGCGTCGAAGATGCCCAGGTGCAGCAGGTCGCCGCCGACGGCGTAGTCGAAGGCGTCCCCGCCGACCTCGTAGGCAGGCTCCAGCGCGGCGCTGACCACCACCTCGGTGTTGGCGAAGGTCAGCGGCGGCATCAGCGTCCACTGCATCTCCGCGGCCACGTGCATCGGCCGGGTGCGCACCAGACGGGGGTAGGAGTCACTGTGGCCGCGCTTGCTGGCCACGATGAGCGCCATCGCCGCGGCCAGCGCGCGCATCGCCTCCTGGCCCGCATTCCCGAGGTCGGCCGGGGCCTGGATGCGCAGCATGCCCAGGCGTTCGGTGCCGTCCAGCAGCGGCATCCACCAGTGGCCCGTCCCTGCCTCGTCGTCCTCGTCGCCGGGCCGGAAGAGCACCCGCGACTCCTGGAAGCCGCGCCCGGCCAGCGTCGTGTCGATGCGCAGCTCGGCGGCGTGCCCGTCGGCCTCCTCACCGGCGTCCTCGCCCTGGCCGGTCAGCAGCCGGAGCACCTTCTGCTGCAGGTCGGCCAGGTAGATCAGCACCTCGCCCAGACCGGCGTGCGCGGCGTTCTCGGTGACCAGCGGGGGCAGATCCTCCAGCGCGCTCAGATGGCTGGCGGTGAGCAACCCGGTCAGCATCCGGGCGGTACCGCGCTGGACGCCCGGCTCGTCATGTACGTCCATCTGTGACCACCCACGTCTCTTCACGCTCCGCCCGCACCGGATCGAGTATGCGGCAGCGGGCACACCGGTTCGGCACTCTTGAGCGCACCGGCCGGAATCACTGTACGGGCCCGCCCCCGCTTTCCCGGGAGACGGGCACGGTACCGGCGCGGGGAGACCGCGCCGGTACCGGTGCGAGGGACGGACCGGCCCGCGGGAAGGCCGCCCCCGGACGCGGGGTGCGGGCCGTCCCGGGGACGGCGCCGGTACGCCGGCACCGGGTGCGGGTCAGCCCTCGCGCCACTCGCCCGACTTCAGGGCGCCGCCCGCCTGCGGGCCCATGAGCCCCAGGCCGCCGTCCACGAACAGCGAGGCACCGGTGACGTACGACGAGGAGGGGCCGGCGAGGAACGTGACGGCGGCGGCGACCTCACGGGCGTCACCGGGCCGGTCGATGGGGTACCCGGGACGGCTGCCGGGCTCCGGCAGCTCGTCCTCCTGGCCGGTCATCGGGGTGGCGATCTCCCCGGGGGCGATGTTGTTCACCGTGATCCCGTACGGGGCCAGTTCCAGGGCGAGCACCCGGGTCAGCATGCGCAGGCCGCCCTTGGCCGCGCAGTACGGTCCCGAGCCGACCCTCGGGTGCTCCTCGTGGACGCTGGTGACGTTGACGATGCGGCCCCCGCGGCCGGAGGCGACCATGCGGCGGGCGGCGCGCTGGGCGCACGTGAACGCCCCGTCGAGGTCGACCGCGATCACCGACCGCCACTCCTGGAAGTCCATCTCCAGCAGGGGCGTGCTGCTGCCGGTCCCGGCGTTGTTCACCAGGACGCCGAGGCCGCCCAGCTCCTCGGCCAGCTCGTCCACGGCGGAGGCGGCCTCCTCCGGCCGGGTCAGGTCCTGCCGGCGCACGGCCGCCGTACGGCCCAGCTCACGGACCAGCTTCGCGGTCTCCTCGGCCCCGGCCTGGTCGGAGTGGTAGGTGATGCCCACGTCGAAGCCCTCTTCGGCCAGCGCCACCGCGCTCGCCTTGCCGATGCCGGAGTCCGCTCCGGTGACGATCGCGACCCGGTCGTAGCCGGATGGGGATATGGGTGCTCTGCTCATGACGAACCGCTTTCCTGGGAGTACCTGCCGTCCCGGCCGGGACGTCCGCGCGTGGCGGGCCCGGCCCGGACGATGTCCGGGAACGCGATGTCTCCCCCGGGGACGACCCCTTAAACGGCTCCCGGCGGCGTCCGGACGGCCCGATGGTCCCCGTCCGGACGGCCCGGTGGTCCCGGGGGCGGACGGGACCCCGCCCGCCCTGACGGCCGAGGTCACCCGCGACGCCCGGGACCGCCCCGGACACCCGGGAACGCCCCGGACACCCGGGAACGCCCCGGACACCCGGGAACGCCCCGTACGCCCGGGTGAACCCGGTACGCCTGGGGACGCCCCGGAACGTCCGGGGACGCTCGGGGACGTCCAGAACCGGGGACGTCCGGAATCGGGGACGTCCGGAATCGGGGACGTCCGGAATCGGGGACGTCCGGGACGTCTATGCCAGGGCGGCGCCCAGGCGGCGCCACTGCTCGCGCGGGAAGGCGTCCGGATCGGCCGTGAGCACCTGGAGGGCGACGTGGTCGGCCCCGGCGGCGCGGTGCTCGTCCACCCTGCGCCTGACCGCCTCCTCGTCCCCCCCATGCGATCAGGGCGTCGAACAGGCGGTCGCTGACCGACTCCAGGTCCTCGGGCGAGAAACCCAGGCGCAGCAGGCTGTTGGCGTAGTTCGGGAGGGTGAGATAGCCCCGCAGCCAGTCGGTCCCGATCGCGCGCGCCTCCTCGGCTCCGGAGCACAGGATGACCGTCTGCTCCGGAAGGACGAGCGGGCCCTCGCCCAGCGCCTCGCGGGCGAGCCGCGTGTGGTCGGGGGTGACGAGGTAGGGATGGACCCCGCGCGTCCTCTCCCCCGCGAGCCGGAGCATCTTCGGGCCGAGTGCGGCAAGCACCCTCCTGCCGGCGGGCACGGGGGGCTCCGCCGCGTCCAGGCCGTCGAGGAACGTCTCCATGGCCGCCATCGGCCGCCGGTACCGGCCGGCCTCGGTCTGGTCGACCAGCGGGGCGTGGCTCACCCCGATCCCCATCAGGAACCGGTCGCCGTGGGCGGCCGACAGCGTCGCGTACGACGCCGCGGCCTCGGCCGGGGTGTGCATCCACAGGTTCAGGATGCCGGTCGCGACGACCGTCCGGCGGGTCGCCGCCAGCAGGTGTTCGACGGCGTCGAACAGGGCCCCTCCGACGTCGGGGATCCACAGCGCGCCGAAGCCCAGCTCCTCCAGCTCGGCCGCCGCCTCGGCGGACTCGGCCGGGTCCCCGTACCGCAACTGAGTGCTCCAGACGCCCACACCAGAGAGATTCATCGCGACCTTCCCGTTTCCCAGGACGCCGGCCGGCACCGCGTGGCGTGGTGCCGGGACCACCGGGACGGCCGCCGCGCACCGAGGTACTCGGGTGCCCGGGTGCCCGCCGTCCCGCCGGTGCCCCGGCCCGCGGCTCCCGCGGGCCGCCGGCGTGGTGTGCCGGCACGGTGTGCCGACGGCGGCGAGGTGCCACCGGCGCCACCGTACCCGGCACGGGCGGGTCCTACGCGGGCGAGAGCGCCGGGTCGCCCGAGCGGGTCGCGGGCGGCGGGGGGTCCCCGTCGTCCCCGTCCTTCCCGTCGCCGTCACCGCCGTCACCGTCGTCGCCGTCGTGGTCGTGGTCGTGGTCGTCCAGCAGGGTCGCCTCGTCGAACGGCACCCTGCCGGCCAGCACCTCCTCCGCGCGCTCCCGGTCGAACTCGCCGGTCCAGGTGCCGACCAGCACGGTGGCGACCGCGTTGCCCGCGAAGTTGGTCAGCGCCCGCGCCTCGGACATGAAGCGGTCGATGCCGACGATCAGGCCGACCCCGTCCACCAGGTCGGGGCGGTGCGACTGCAGGCCGCCCGCGAGGGTGGCCAGGCCCGCGCCGGTGACCCCGGCGGCCCCCTTGGAGGCGATCATCATGAAGACCAGCAGGGAGATCTGCTCGCCGAAGGAGAGCGGGGCTCCGGTGGCGCTCGCGATGAACAGCGTGGCCATGGTCAGGTAGATGGCGGTGCCGTCCAGGTTGAAGGAGTAGCCGGTCGGCACGGTGATGCCGACCACGGGCCTGCTGACGCCGAGGTGCTCCATCTTGGCGATCAGGCGGGGCAGCGCCGACTCCGACGAGGAGGTGGACAGGATCAGCAGGAACTCCCGGCCCAGGTAGCGCAGCAGGGAGAACAGGCCGACCCGGGCCACCAGCCACAGCAGCGGGCCGAGCACCACGAACACGAAGAGCAGGCAGGTCAGGTAGAAGGCGAGCATGATGACGCCGAGGCTCCTGAGCGCGTCCATGCCGGTGGCGCCGACGACCGCGGCCATCGCGCCGAAGGCGCCGACCGGGGCGGCCCACATGATCATGGCGAGGATCCGGAAGACGAGCCGCTGGACGTGCGTGATGCCGTTCAGGATCGGCCTGCCGCGCTCGCCCATGGCCTGCAGGGCGAACCCGGCCAGCAGCGCGACCAGGAGGGTCTGCAGCACCTCGCCGGAGGTGAGCGCGGAGACCAGCGTGGTGGGGATGATCCCGAGCAGGAACGTCACCGTGTCGCTCTCGCCGCCCTTGGCCGCCTCGGCCCCGGCCGCCTTGCGCAGCTCGTCGGTGAGCTGGAGGCCCTGGCCGGGGTCGATCATGTTGCCGACCAGCAGGCCGATGCCCAGCGCGACGGTCGACATGGCCAGGAAGTAGCCGAGCGCGAGCCCGCCGACCCGGCCGACCTTGGCGGCCTTGGTGACGGAGCCGACGCCGAGCACGATGGTGCAGAAGATGATCGGGCTGATCATCATCTTGATCAGGGCGACGAAGGCGGTGCCGATCGGCTTGAGTTCCTTGGCCAGATCGGGGGCGGCGAGCCCGACGGCGATACCGGCGACCACGGCGACGATCACGGCGATGTAGAGGTAGTGCGTTCGATCCCGGGCCGCGCTCATGCGTGCCTCCCGCTCTGGATGAGAATCCGGTCGAGCGACTATGAGCCGGTGCTGTGATCTAAGTCACCATTGCGTACATTTCGTTCGTGGACTTGTGGACGCTTCCCCGCCGCGTGCGCGGCTGGAGCCTGGCCGTGCGCGGCTGGAGCCTGGCGCGGCAGATGCTGGCGCTGCAGATCGTCGTCGTGGGCGTCACCGTGGCCGGCGGCGCGTCGCTGGCCCTGCTGCAGACGCGGGACCTGCTCGTCGAGGAGGCCGCCGGCACCGCCAGGGCGGTGACGGTCAGCGTGGCCGACTCCCCCTCCGTGCTGGCCTCCCTCGGCGACCCGTCGGCGCTGCAGCCGTACGCGGAGCGGGTCAGGAGGGAGACCGGGGTCGACTTCATCACGATCATGAGCCTGGACGGCGTGCGCTACACGCATCCCAACCCGGCCCAGATCGGCCGTCGCTTCCTGGGCACCACCGCGCCCGCCCTGGCGGGACGGACCTTCACCGAGACCTACACCGGCACGCTCGGCCCCTCGGTGCGCGCCGTCGCCCCGGTCCGCGACGCCGGTGGCCGGGTCAGGGCCCTGGTGAGCGGCGGCATCACGATCGACAGGATCAGCATCAGGCTCCGCGACCAGCTCGCCGGGGCCCTGCTGATCGGCGGGCTGGGCCTGTCGGTCGGCGGGGCCGGCACGTACCTGGTCGGGGCCCGGCTGCGGCGCCAGACGCACGGCATGGGCCCGGCCGAGCTGAGCCGGATGTACGAGTACCACGACGCGATCCTGCACGCCGTACGGGAGGGGCTGCTGCTCGTCGACGCCGAGGGCCGGGTGACGCTCTCCAACGACGGCGCGCGCGAGCTGCTGGGCCTGACGGGCGAACCCGCCGGGCGGCACGTCACCGAGATCGGCCTTCCCCCCTCACTGGCCGAGCGGCTGGCGACGGGCGAGAACCGTACCGACGAGATCCACATGACCGGGGAGCGGACGCTGGTGGTGAACGCGGCGGTGGTCCGCTCGGGCAACCGCTCGCTGGGCACCGTGGTCACCCTGCGCGACCACACCGAGCTGCAGTTCCTCGCCGGGCAGCTGGACGCCGAGCGCGGGTTCGCCGACTCCCTGCGGGCCGCCGCGCACGAGTCGGCCAACCGGCTGCACACCGTCATCACCCTGGTCGAGCTGGGCCGTACCGAGCAGGCGGTGGAGTTCGCGACCGCGGAGATCCGGGCCGCGCAGCAGCTCACCGACCGGGTGGTGGGCGCCGTGCGCGAGCCGGTGCTCGCCGCGCTGCTGCTGGGCAAGAGCGCCGAGGCCGCCGAGCGCGGGGTGGAGCTGGCGATCACCCCCGACAGCGAGCTGGGCGACCTCGGCCTGGACACCCGCGACCTGGTGACGATCGTCGGCAACCTGGTGGACAACGCGGTGGACGCGGCCATGGCGGGTACCCGTCCCGCGCGGGTGGAGGTGCGGCTGCGCGCCGACGAGACGACCTTCGTGATCGGCGTCTCCGACAGCGGCCAGGGGCTGGACCCGGCCAGGACGGCCGACGCCTTCCGGCGGGGATGGACCACCAAGGGCGACGGCCGCGGTCTCGGCCTGGCCATGGTCGGGCAGGCGGTCCGCCGGGCGGGCGGGACGATCGCGGTCGGCGGGACGGGCCCGGGCGGCCACGGCGACGGACACGACGACGGGGACAGCGGTGACGGCCACGACCACGGACACGGACACGGACACGGCGCGGTGTTCACCGTGCGGCTGCCGCTGAACGGGAGGGAGGCCCCATGATCTCGGTACTGGTCGTGGAGGACGAGGAGATCACCGCCGAGGCGAACCGGGTCTTCGTGGAGCGGGTGCCCGGCTTCCGGGTGGAGGGGGTGGCGAGGTCGGGCGGTGAGGCGCTGCGCTTCCTGCGCCGCCGCCCGGTGGACCTGGTCCTGCTCGACCTCTACCTGCCCGACATGCACGGGCTGGAGGTGTGCCGGGCGCTGCGGGCCGCGGGGGTGATGTCGGACGTCATCGCGGTCACCTCGGCGCGCGACCTGTCGGTGATCAGGTCCGCGGTCTCGGTGGGCGTGGCGCAGTACCTGCTCAAGCCCTTCACCTTCGCCTCGCTGAACGAGAGGCTCACCCGCTACGCGGAGTTCCGGTCGTCGGTGGCGGGGGTGGGCGAGGCCAGCGGCCAGGACGAGGTGGACCGCGCGCTGGCGGCGCTGCGGAACCCGGCGCAGGGCCCGCTGCCCAAGGGGATGACACAGGTCACCCTCGACGCCGTCCTGGCGGAGCTGCGCGCGAACCCCGGCGGCCTGTCGGCCCAGGCCGCCGGAGCGGCGATCGGCGTCTCCCGGGTGACCGCACGCCGCTACCTGGAGCACCTGACCGAGAGCGGGATCGCCCGCCGGGTGCCCCGGTACGGTGGGATCGGACGGCCCGAGTTGCTCTACCGGATCGTCTGAGGCCGCTTCTCCGGGGCATCGCGTCCCCGGAACTGGTAGGAAAAAGACAGCCCGCCCTGTCCCCGCGGGCGAAGGAGCCCAGTATGACCTTTTTCACGATCTCATCGAGCCTGCTCGGGACGGCGCTGGTCGTCCGGGTGCTCGGGGAGCTCGACTACCGGCACGCCCCCGCATTCCGCGGGGAGATGGACAAGGCATGGGAGGCCGGTACGCCCTCCATGGTCGTGGTCGACGTCGGTGAGATCACCTTCTGCGACTCCACCGGGGTCGCCCAGCTCGTCCAGGTGCTCCGGCGGAGCCGCTCCCAGGGCTTCGGCCTGGCCCTGGTCGGCCTGCACGGAGTCCTGGAGCGGATTCTCACCATCACCGGCCTGCGCTCGTCCTTCGGCGTCTTCGCCACCGTGGAGGAGGCGCTGGAGTCCGGTGGATCGGCCTCAGCGCTGGTCCATCGGAGCCCGGGGGGCGTCGATGATGACGTCCGAGAAGATGTCCACCATCAGGGCGATCACGCCGCCGACCGCGACGATCCCCGCGCCGACCCAGAAGAACGTCCAGTTGGGGCCTAGGCACAGCGCCACGCCCCCGACGGTGAACCCCAGCAGGATGACGATCACCGCGAGCCAGGACTTGGGGCTTCCCCCGTGACTACCGGCCATGAGCCTTTCCTCTCCACGTGAGTCAGTGATGCGCGCCGCCGGCCGCGGCGATCACCCGGGTCAGCGACCGGTGAAGCTCCTGGAGCTCCTCCAGGTCCATCCCCAGGCGCTCGGCGATCGCCGGCGGGATCCTCTCCGCCTCGTCCCGCAACCGGAGGCCCTCCGGGGTGAGCGTGACGGCCAGGACACGCTGGTCCTGGCCGTCCCGTCGCCTCCGGACGTAGCCGACGGTCTCGAGACGCTTCAGCAGCGGGGACAGCGTACCGGGGTCGAGGTGCAGTAGCTTGCTCAGCTCCTTGACGGACAGCGGTGCCCGCTCCCAGAGGGCGAGCATGACCAGATACTGCGGGTGGGTGAGCCTCATCGGTTCCAGCAGCGGCCGGTAGAGCGCGATGACGTCACGCGAGGCGACCGCCAGGGCGAAACAGACCTGCCGCTCCAGGCTGAGGGCATCGATCATGTCCCTCATCACCTCTCATCTGAACATAGTAGGATATTTAGCGTACAAATGATTATCGCCCCAAGCATCGGCGAGCAAAGGATCCCCCATGTTTCACCGGAAGCCGATCGAGGAACGGATCGCCGAGCGCCAGGCCGGGAGGCCCGCCCTGAAGGAGGGCCGGCACTTCGAGCACGGCCCGGCCAAGTTCGTCTTCGTCTTCGTGCTCGTCTTCGTGGTCGTGGGCCACCTGGCCGGCCTGCTGGTCCTGATGGCCCTGGACGTGCACTGAGGCGGACGGCCGCCCTTCCTCTCACAGCCGAAGCCACGGCGCCACCCGGACGGTGTCCGGGTGAGAGAATGACGATCCTGTTGGTCGGGGTTGGACCGCCCGCCAGATCAGGAGGTCTGTAGATGTCTGACGTCACACCGGAGCCCCAGAGCTCCGACGAGAGTTCCGACGACGAGCTGAAGCGCAAGTTCCGCGAGGCACTGGAGCGCAAGAAGCTCGCCGAGACGGACGCGGGTTCCGGGGGCAAGGGGAAGAACTCCTCGAAGATCCACGGTGCCCACGGCCCGGCTGCGGCCAAGCGCTCCTTCCGCCGCAAGAGCGGCGGCTGAGCCGCCTTCCGGATCAGGGGCCTTCCGGATCGATCGTCTTCGGGGACGGGGGCCTTGCGGGCCGGGAGCGGAATCGCCCGGCCCGTCTCGTGAACCACGGCCCGGGCCGGGCACCCGCCCGGCCCGGGCCGCGGTCGCTTCACCACGAGGCTCTAGCATGCTGCGACGTGAGAGATCTCCGTCTGCTTCCCAAGGCCCACCTGCACGTCCACCTGGAGAGCACGGTACGCCCGGAGACCGTGCGCGAGCTGGGCGGGCCACCCGAGCCCGAGGGCGCGTTCACGAGCTTCCGGGAGTTCGCCGACCAGCGGGCCAAGGTGCGCGGGCTGCTGCGCACACCCGAGCACTTCCGCCGGATCGCCCTGGAGTTCTGCGAGGACGAGGCCGCCCAGGGCACCCGCTACGCCGAGGTGACCTTCACCGCAGCCTCGCACGGGGAGCGGGTCGGGCGGCTGGAGATGCCGCTGGAGGCGGTGCTCGACGGGCTGGCCGAGGGCGAGGCCAGGTTCGGCGTCCGCAGCCGGGTGCTGCTCGACCACTCCCGGCGCCGGCCGGTGGAGCGGCTGTGGCGGACCTACGAGCTGGCCACCCGCTACGACGAGGTGATCGGCATAGGGCTGGCGGGCGACGAGAGCCATCCGCTGGCGCCGTTCGCCGAGGTGTTCGGCGCGGCCGCGGACGCCGGCCTGCACCTGGTCCACCACGCCGGGGAGTCCGCCGGCGCGGCCAGCATCCGCGAGGCCCTGGACCTCGGGCGTACCGAACGGCTCGGGCACGGCATCCGGGTGCTCGACGACGAGGCGCTGGTGGCGCGGGTGCGCGAGAGCGGCATCGCGCTGGAGGTCTGTCCCACCTCCAACGTCCTGCTCGGCCTCGTCCCCTCGCTGGCCGACCACCCGCTGCCCCGGCTGCGCGCGGCCGGGCTGAGGGTCACGATCAACACCGACGGCGAGACCGCGCTGGCCGACGAGTACGCGCGGCTGCGCGAGGTCTTCGGGTACGGCGACGACGTCCTGGCCGAGCTGGCCCGCGCCTCGATCGAGGCGTCGTTCGCCCCCCGGGACCTGGTCGCGGCGCTCCTGGCCGAGGTCGACGCCTGGTCGTCCACGCCCACTCCCGCGTCCACGGCCTCGTCCGAGGGCGGGTCCGGGGGCGGGTCCGAGGGCGAGGTCGGGGGCGAGGTCGGAGCCGGGGGCGGGTCAGGGCACAGGCCGGGGAACGCCTCCCCGGGCCGGTCCGGCGGTGGGTCCGGGAACACGCCCGTGTAGGCTGTCCGCGTGCGTGATCTTGGCGATGACCCCCGTCCGGCCCGTGGCGCGGTCCGCGAGATCCTTCGCGTCGACCGGAGCGCGACCCTGCACTACTCCCCCGACCTCGACGGGCTCGCCGACCCCGGCGAGATCGTCTGGGCCTGGGTCCCGTACGAGGAGGACCCGGCCCGGGGCAAGGACCGGCCGCTGCTGGTCGTCGGCCGTCACGACCGCGACCTGCTCGCCCTGATGCTCTCCAGCCGCGCCGGGGGCGGCCGTCCGGACGACTGGCTGGAGATCGGCCCCGGCGCCTGGGACCGGGACGACCGCGTCTCCTACCTGCGCCTGGACCGGGTCTTCGTCCTCGGCGAGGACGACATCCGGCGCGAGGGCTCCGTCCTCGACGGCGAGCGCTTCGCCCGGGTGGCGGCCGTGCTCAAGCAGACCCACAACTGGGCCGCCGACGGCTGAGTCCCTCCCGTGACGCGGGACGGCGTGAATTCGATGGAGAACGGCGTCGCCGGTCGGCATCCTGGTCTCCCATGGACGACAGAAGGCTCGTTCGAGTCTCCAAGTACCTCTCCAAGCATCTGCGGCACCAGCCGGAGAGCATCGGCCTGACACTCGACCCGCAGGGCTGGGTGGAGGTCGAGGCCCTGCTCGCCGCCGCGGCGCGGCACGGGTTCACGATCACCCGTGACGAGCTCGCGCGGGTGGTGGAGGGCAACGACAAGCGGCGCTTCACCGTCGAGGGCGACCGGATCCGCGCCAACCAGGGGCACACGGTCGAGGTCGACCTGGACCTTCCCACCGTCGAGCCGCCCGAGTTCCTGTTCCACGGGACGGTCGCCGCTCAGCTGGCGGCCATCCGAAGTGAGGGCCTGCTGCCGATGGCCCGCCACGCCGTGCACCTGTCGCCGGACCGGGAGACCGCGACCCGGGTGGGCGAGCGCCGGGGCCGTGCGGTCGTGCTGGTCGTCCGCTCCGGGGAGATGCACCGGGCCGGCCACGAGTTCCAGGTGAGCGCCAACGGCGTCTGGCTCACCGCCCACGTGCCGCCCGACCGCATCACGTTCCCCGACTGAGGCCCGGCACCGCGTCTCGTTCCCCGGCCGACACCCCGCACCACACGACCCGTATCGCATCTCGTTCCCCGGCCGAGACCCGGCACCGCGTCTCGGCTCCCCGGCCGGGACCCCGCACCGCACGGGCCTGCACCGCGTCCCGTTCTCCGGCCGTCGCCCGGCAACCGAGGAGATGCGGCCGCGCGACCCCGGAGCGGACCATGGGTCGCGCGACCACCGGCCCGCCGCGTCCCACCGGCACGGCGGGCCAGCGGGCCGGCGCCCGAAGGGGAACGGAACGCGGCACCGCACGAGAAGGCGGGAGGGCAGGACGTGGCGTCTCACACGCGTGCCGTCCGAGGCAGACGGGCGGTCACGTCCTGCGCGCAGGACGGGCTGTGGCTGCTCGACGCGCTGGACCCGGAGCCGGGGGCCCACGATGTGGGCACGGCCTACCGGATCCGCGGCGACCTCGACGTCGGCGCGCTGCGCGCCGCCTGGAACGAGGTCGTCCGCCGTCACGAACCCCTCAGGACCGTCATCCGCGAGAGCGGCGGCCGTCTCGTCCAGCACATCTCACCGTCGTCCGAGGAGGCCGGCCACGCGCTCGCGCTCCTCGATCCTGACGCCGTCATCGGCGACGGTGCCGACGACGGTGCCGACGACGGTGCCGACATCGGTCGCGCCATGGGTCCCGACGTCGGTCCCGGCGGCCCCGGCGACGACCCCGACGACGACCTCGGCACGGAACGGCGTGCCGAGCGGGTCCGCGCCGCGCTGAGCGCCGAGCCGTTCGACCTGGCACGGGGTCCCCTGGCCCGGGCGACCCTGGTCCGCCTGGACGAGAACGACCACCTGCTGACACTCCGGCTGCACCGCGCCGTCGCCGACGACCGGTCCGTGTCGATCGTCGTGGACGAGCTGTCGGCCGGCTACGCCGCGGCGCTGGCCGGCAGGCCCGCGGGCACGGCCCTGCCCGCCCTCACGTCCCGGTTCGCCGACCACGCGCGACGGCAGCGCCGCTGGATCCGCACCCCGGCGTTCCACGAGCTGCTGGACTGGTGGACCCGCGCGCTGACCCCCATGCCTCCCGTGACCCTGCCCGTGGACCGCGGCCGTCCCCGATCCGCGCGCGGCCGGACCGTCCGGTTCGACTGGGGCCCGGACGCGCGCTCCCGGGTCGAGGAACTGTCCCGCGCCGCCGGGACCACGCCGTCCACCGTCCTGCTCGGCGCGCTGCACTGCCTGCTGCACCGGTACGGGGGCACGGACCGGACGGCGGTGACGGTCCCGGTGAGCCTGCGCACCGCTCCGGGGACGGACCTTCTGGCCGGGCCGTTCGTCAATCCGCTCGTGCTGACCGCCGACCTCTCCGGCGGGCCGTGCTTCCGCGAGCTGCTCACCCGGCTGGACGGACGCGTCCGCGAGGCCCTCGCCCGCAGGGAACTGCCCTTCCCGTACGTGGTCCGGGCACTTCGCGCCGACCGGGACCCGTACCGGGTGCCGCTGTCCGACGTCGTGCTCGACGTGCGGGAGAGCCCGGAGGCCGAGCTCCGGCTTCCCGGCGCCGAGGTGCGCCGCCTCCCGGCCGCGGACGGCGTGGACCGCGCGGACGGCACGGCCGTGGCCGCGAGCCTGGCCGACCTGACGTTCACCGTGGACCTGGCCGGGCCCTCGGTCACCGGTTCGCTGACCTACCGTGACGGCCTCCTGGACGAGCACTCCGCCCGCTCCGTCCTGGACCAGCTGCGCACCCTGCTGACCGCTGCCGCAGAGGACCCCGGCCTGCCGGTGGACGCTCTCCCCCTGGAGTCCGCCGACCGCGTCCGCGAGGCCGCCCGCGAGGCGGACCGGACCGGAGCCGCCCCCTCCCCCGGCCTCGGGGTCCACGAGCTCGTGCGTCTGAACGCCGCGCACCGGCCGGACGCCGTCGCGGTCGCCTGGGAGGGTGCCGCCACCTCCTACCGTGAGCTGGCCCGGCGGG
The DNA here is from genome assembly GCF_039534895.1 of Streptosporangium longisporum. Classification (NCBI taxonomy): domain Bacteria; kingdom Bacillati; phylum Actinomycetota; class Actinomycetes; order Streptosporangiales; family Streptosporangiaceae; genus Streptosporangium; species Streptosporangium longisporum. The sequence goes on from NZ_BAAAWD010000028.1 coordinate 105,163, forward strand.
CGTCCGTCCTCGACGCCCACCTGCGCCGCCTGGACCACGGGGGCGGTGCCGGAGACGGTACCGGGAGCGGTGGGGGTGTCGAGGGCGCGGCGGTTGCGGTGCGCGTACCGCCGGGTCCCGGCCGGATCGCGGCGCTACTGGGGGTGCTCGGCACGGGCGCCCATCTGGTGTGGCTCGGCACGGGCGACGCCGGGGATCGCGTCCGGGCGGTCCTGTCCGACCTGCGCCCCGCCTGCATGCTCGTGGAGGGGGCACCTGACGGGGACGAACTGGCCCGCTGGTACCGCGACGAGCTGGGAGGGCGGGTCGTCGACATCGCCGCCGACCACGGCGGCACCACCGGCACCGGCACCGCCACCGCCACCGCCACCGACGGCACAGCGGGCACGGCCGGCCTCACCGCCGACATCGTGGCCGGGACCGAGGACTCCCCGGCGGAGGCGCCGCTTCCCGGCGTTCCGGATCCGGACGCCTGGGCGTACGTCGCCTACACGTCGGGGTCGACGGGACGTCCGAAGGGGATCCCGCAGACCCACGCCGCCCTCGCGCAGTTCGTCACCTGGTTCGCCGCGGGGTTCGGCATCGGGCCCGGTTCCCGGGTGGCGCAGTGGGTGACCCCCGAGCACGACCCGGCCCTGTGCGAGGTGTTCGCGACGCTCGTCTCCGGGGCGACGCTCTGCCCGGTGCCGGACGGCATCAGGGCGCACCCCGAGAAGCTGGTGGCCTGGCTCGCCGACCAGGAGATCACGCACATCCAGACCGTTCCGAGCTTCGCCAGGACGCTCCTGGGTGCGATCACCGGCGGAGGAGCCGGGCGTCCCGCCCGCCTCGGGCACATCCTGCTGATGGGTGAGGCGGTATCGCCGGAGTTGGTGCGCGGCCTGCGCGCGGCCCTGCCGTCCACCCGGCTGATCAACCTCTACGGGCCCACCGAGACGATCGCGGCGACGTGGCACGAGATCGGCGGCCCGACCGGGGACACGGCCGGTCGCCCCGTCGATGACACGACAGTGGACACGGTCGGGGACGCAGCCGGGGACACGATCGGGGCTGCGGTCGGGAACACGGTCGGCCACGGGAGCGGCGACGCGGCCGGGGTGATCCCCATCGGGCGTCCCATCCCCGGCCGGCAGGTCCTGGTCGTTGACGACCGGGACCGCCCCTGCCCGGCGGGGGTGACCGGTGAGATCGTCGTGCGCACCCCGTACGTCACCCCCGGGTACATCGGCACGGCCGGTGGCGAGCCCGTCTTCGAGCCGCTCCGGGGGCCCGGGAGGCCCGAGGAGCCCGCGGTGGCCTGCCGGACCTACCGGACCGGGGACCTGGCGCGCCGGCGCTGGGACGGCCGCCTGGAGTTCCGCGGGCGCAAGGACTTCCAGGTGAAGCTCTCCGGCGTCCGGATCGAGCTCACCGAGGTCGAGGCGGCCCTGTCCGCGCACGAGTCGGTGGCCGAGTGCGCGGTCGTCGCCCGTACCGGCCGGGACGGCCTGCCCGACGCGCTGGTCGCCTACGTCGTCCCGGCCCCCTCCGCGGCCGGGGACGCCTCCCCGGCCCGGGCCTGGCGAGCCTGCCTGCGGCGGCGTTTCGGCCGCGACACACCGGCCGTGCTGTTCACGGTCCTGGACCGCCCGCTGCCGCGGAACCTCACCGGCAAGGTCGACCGGGCAAGGCTGCCCGGCCCTCGGCACGCCGCCTGGCGGTCGGAACCCCCGGCCCCGACCCCGACCCAGAAGGGCGTGATCGCCATCTGGTCGGACCTGCTGGGACGGGCGGAGATCGGCGTCGAGGACGACTTCTTCGCGGCCGGTGGCCACTCCCTGCTGGTCCCCCGGCTCGTCGCGCGCGTCCGGGACCGCTTCGGCGTCGAGCCGTCCCTGCGGCGGTTCTTCGCCGAGCCGACCCCGGCCGGGCTCGCGGCGCTCGTCGACGAGGCCACCCGGCCGCCGGCCGAGGATGTCCACGAGGCGGCCCGGCCACCGATGGCGGATGTCCGGGGAGACCGGCCCGGCGTCCCGCGGGGAGGAACGGCCGGTGGGGACGACCCCCAGGACGGCCCGCGCGGACACGGTCCCCAGGACGGCCCGCGTGGACGGGGACGTGCCGTGCACCCCGGTGCCGCCGTTCTCGCCGGAGCCCTCTCCGGGGCACAGGGATGATTCACATTGACGGCAGGAGGAGAGCCAATGACCGTTGACCAGCGCCCGAGCCCCGTCGCCTCGGACATCGAGCGGCGGGTCGAGCGGATCTGGAAGGACGTGCTCGGCGTGGCCGAGTTCCCGTCCGACGCCACCTTCTTCGAGCTGGGCGGGCAGTCCGTCTCGGCGGTCCGGATCATCGCCCGGATCGAGGAGGAGATCGGCGTCACGATCGACATGGGCGACCTGTTCGAGGACCCCGACCTGGCGACGTTCGTCCGCGACGTCGCCGCCAAAGCGCCGCACGAGCAGGCGTAGCGAAGCGACGAGGACGGCCGGGGCGGCGCGGCCGGCCCCGGCCGTGCCGTGCCGCCCCGGCCGCGCCGTGAGGAGGAGAGATGGGACTCGTGCGCAGGCGTCTGCCGAACGGCCTGGAGGTGACGCAGGTCGATCCCGGAGAAGCCGCTGTGATCTATCGGGAGGTATTCGTCGAGGAGTCGTACCTGAGGGACGGCTTCCCTTCCACCGGCCTTGACGTGATCTTCGACATCGGCGCGAACATCGGTCTCGCGTCGATCTTCTTCAAGCAGCGTCACCCGGACGCGCTCGTCGTCGCCGCGGAGCCCGGGCCGGACACCTACGCGGCGCTGCGCGAGAACTTCGACCGGCACGTCCCCTCGGGAGTGGCGCACGAGGTGGCCGTGTCCGACCGGAACGGCACCCGGCGCTTCGGCTACTACCCGCAGGCGCCTGCGGAGTCGGGTTTCTACGCCGACGAGCCGGAGGAGACCGAGCTCGCCAGGCGGCTCCTGGTGCGCGGCGGGGTGCCCGCGCCGGCCGCCGAGAGGCTGGCCCGGTCGCGGCACCGGCTGTCCCACGTGGAGTGCCGGACCGTCACCCTCTCCTCCCTGATCCGGGAGCACGGGGTGGACCGGGTGGACCTGCTGAAGATCGACGTGGAGAAGGGCGAGCTGGACGTGCTGGCCGGCATCGAGGAGCCCGACTGGGCCAGGATCGGCCATCTGGCGCTGGAGGTGCACGACATCGGGGGCCGGCTGGCGCGGGTCGTGTCGATGCTGCGCGAGCGCGGCTTCGGGGTCGCCGTCGAGCAGGAGGACCGGCTCTCGGACACCGGCATGCACATGCTGTTCGCCACCGCCGGGCGGAGGACCGCCTCGCTGTCGTCCGGGGCCTCCCGGTCGTCCGGTGTGACGAACCCGGGATGACGCGGACGGACGCGGATGCGAGAAGCCCCTGGCCATCGGCCAGGGGCTTTTCGGTCGCCGGGAGGTCGGCTCACGCGTCGACCGTCTCCCGGGGTGCACGGGTCGCCTCACGGGAGGCGTCGTCGCCGGGAACACCCTCGCGGGAGACGCTCTCGTGGGTGTTCTCGCGGACGGCGTTCTCGCGGACGGTGTCGTCGCGGACGGCGTTCTCGCGGGAGGCGTTGAGTCCCATCAGGTCCGCGGCCGCGCGTGCCTGGGCGATGTCGTCGTGCTCCAGCACCATGTGCGGGTCCTGGAGCTCGAACCAGCCCACTCCCGGCGGGCAGCGGTCGTAGCCGAGCAGGCGCCGGACCTCCTCGGGGTGGGCCAGCACCGCCTCCCTGGGCACCGCGATGTACTGGTTCTCCTCCTGGCGCAGGTTCGCCACGTCCAGCGAGAGGGTCAGGCCGACGCGCGGCCGGTCGCTGTCGTTCCTGCCGCCGCAGTGGTACACCCCTCCGGTGAACAGGAGCGCCGACCCCGCGGGCATCTCGGCGGGGATGCTCTCGGCGTACCGCGGGGCGCGCTCGTCGTCCCAGTGGTGGCTTCCCGGGATCACCAGTGTGGCGCCGTTCTCCGCGGTGAAGTCGGTCATGGCGAGCATGAGCTGCAGCCGGATGGTGGGGCCCGGGTGCGGGCGCAGGTAGAGCGTGTCCTCGCGGTGCAGGGGCTGCTTGCCCTGTCCGGGGTCGATCTGGATCGCCTGGGTGGCGCTGATGTGGATGTTCGGCGTCATCTCGATGCGGGAGCGGCCGATCCAGATCGGCACCGGCCGCTGCATGATCGTCCGGGCCGGTCCCAGGTAGAGGGGGTGGGTGACGACCGGCGTCAGGTGGGTCGTTCGGGCGAACAGCGAGGAGATCCGCCGGGTCCGGTGGCCGTCGTAGCCGCTCTCGCAGTAGTCGGAGGCCTCCAGGTCCGGGCCGAGGTCGGCCCAGAGGCCCTTCATCGTCGCCTCGTCGGCGAGTCCTTCGACGATCACCACGCCGTCGCGCTCGAGCGCCTCGACGACCTCCTCGGGAGCGGCATCCGGTTTCACGCGGATGAGGGCTGTCATCGTCGGTTACCCCTTTCGTGCTTGTCAGGACGCTTCTCGTACCGGCCGGCGGGAGGGGCCGCTCAGCCGTTGAACGCGTCGGAGGTGAAGTGCCGCAGCTCCTCGAAGGAGGACAGGTCCGGCACGGTCCAGCCCTCCAGGTCGTACTCGCCGAGGCACCGGTCGACCAGGGCCTTGTAGTCGTCGATCTGCCGGCCGGCGGTCTGGCTGAAGAGGAGCTCCAGCCGGATGTTCTCGTGGTTGCCGGAGTAGTTGCGCTCGTACAGCTCGTGCCGGCCGCCGAACTCCGAGCCCACCGCGTCCCAGAGGAGTTTCATCAGCTTGACCCGGTCCACGGCGTCCGCGCCGTGCGAGCCGCGCAGGTACTTGTCCAGGTACGGGCGGATCTCGGGGTTCTTGAAGTCGGCGGTGCTGGAGTTGACGTAGATCAGCCCGCTGGCCACGTCCTGCTCGATGATCTCCTTGATCCGCGTGTAGCCGAGCTGCATGAACCAGCGGTAGGCCATCACGTACTGCGGGTTGGGCAGCAGCGCGGAGTTCTTCCACGGCACCGGGTTGCGCGCCGCCGCGTCCGACAGGCCCCAGAACAGGTTCCGCCAGGCCAGCACCTCGCCCAGGCGGGTCTGCACGCCGCGGAAGTCGGCGGTGCCGTTCATCTCCAGCGCCTTGACGAGCAGGCCCGCGATGAAGTCCAGCTTCACCGCCAGCCGCGTGCAGCCGTGGAAGGCCGCCCTCTCCATGAAGCCCGACTGGCCGGAGAAGGCCCGGACCTTGCCCAGGTGGCCGTAGACGAACACGTTCTCCCAGGGGATGAGCACCTTGTCCAGGATGAGCAGGGTGTCGTTCTCGTCCATCCGTGAGGAGAGCGGGTAGTCGAAGGGCGTCCCCATGACCGCCGAGGCCGCGGTGTAGGAGGTGCGGCAGACCAGCTTCATCCCGGGAGCGGACATCGGGACGGTGGCGACCAGCGCGAACCTGCGGTCCTTGACCGGCAGGCCGGCGTGCGCGATGAAGTTGTAGTGCGTCAGCGCCGAGCCGGTGGCCACCACCTTGGCCCCGCTGACCACGAGGCCGGCGTCGGTCTCCTTCTCGACGTGCACGAAGACGTCGGCGACCTCGTCCGGCGGCCGGTCCCGGTCCACCGGCGGGTGGACGAACGCGTGGTTCCAGTACAGCACCTTCTCCTGCGACTCCCGGTACCAGCGCCGCGCGTTGTCGTCGAAGGGCGCGTAGAAGTCGGCGTTGGCGCCGAGCGTGCCGAGGAAGGAGGCCTTGAAGTCGGGGCTGCGTCCCATCCAGCCGTAGGTCATCCGGGCCCACTCGGCGATGGCCCGCTGGTCGGCGACCAGGTCGTCGACGCTGCGGGGGGTGGTGAAGAACCGGTGGGTGTACCCGTCGCTCCCGGTGTCGGTCGGCGCGGTGAGCACCTCGCGCCGGGCCGGGTCGTGCAGCGCGTCGTAGAGCCGCGCGACCATGCGCGCGGGGTTGTGGAACGCGGGGTGCGACGGCACGTCCTTGACGCGCTCCCCGTAGATGTAGATCTCACGGCCGTCCCGGAGGGTCTCGATGTACTCCTCCCCGGTCAGGGGACGGGTGCTTCGCCGGGGACCGGCGTCCGGCCGGGAAGCGTCCGGTCCGGCGGTGGGGTGGTCGACCATGGCGTCTCCGGATCTCGTCGTCTGTCGCCGCATCTGCCGTGCGCGCCCGCGTTCCGCGCGGGCACCGGGTCAGAGCCGCCTCGGGTCGGTGTCCGGTGCGGTCACCGCCGCGCGCAGCACCCGCAGGAAATCGGCCAGCATCCGGCTCATCGTGTCGGCGTCGAAGCGGTTGCTGTTGAACCCCAGGCTCCCGACCATGTCGTTGGAGGGCCCGATGTGCAGGGTCCACAGGATGCCGTCGGGGACGTCGGAGCCGACCTCCTGGGAGACGGTCCGCCGCCACAGCTTGGAGTAGGTCAGCCCCCCGGCCCGCTCGTCGGTCGCCAGGTACGGCGAGCTGATCGCCTGGAAGGCACTGACCTGGAGGTCGTCGCTGGCCACCGGGGCCATCAGGGTGGGGGCCTCGCCCAGGATCTGCACGAACGGGACGTCGTGCGAGTAGGCGCCCAGGCAGGCCTGGCGGGTCCTGCGGACCACGTCGCGGAACGTCCCGCAGCCCGACAGGTCCGTCCTGAGCGGGAGGAAGTTGATGAACGACCCGACCGTCTCGTGGAAGCGCGCGTTGCCGCGGCCGGGCGTGAACGTCGGCACCACGAGGTCGTCGGTGCCGGTCAGCCGGCTCAGGAACACCTGGTAGGCGGCGAACAGGACCATGAACGGCGAGCTCTTCAGCTCACCGGCCAGGGACACGGCCGCGGAGGCCACCTCGGTGTCGACGGCGAAGCGGTGCCAGGAGGTCGCCTTGGGCGCTCCGGCGGAGCGGGGGCGGTCGGAGCGCAGCGCGGTGATGCGCGCGTCCCGCAGGGTGTCCCGCCAGTACGCGCGTGCCGCGACCGCGGCCGGGGAGTCCGCGTTCTCCCGCTCGTGGCGGGCGTACTCCTGGTACTGCGGCACGTCGGGCAGGTCCGGTTCGGTGCCCTCGGCGCGGGCGGCGTGGCAGGCGAGCAGGTCGCGCAGGATCACGTCGATCGACCAGGCGTCGGCGGCGGTGTGGTGGGCGTTGAGCACGAGCACCGCGTCGGTGTCGTCGAAGCGGCCCACGACGGCCCGCAGCAGCGGGACCTCGCAGGCGTCGTTGGTCCCCGACTCCACCTCGTTGAGCAGTTCCTCGGCGCGGCTCTCACGCTCGTCCGCGGGGCACCCACCCAGGTCCCGTACGGTCAGCCGCGGGGAGCAGGGGGCCAGGACGCGCTGGTACGGCCGCTCGCCGTCGCGGACGATCACGGTCCGCAGCGCCTCGTGCCTGGCCACCACGTCGCCCAGGGCCGCCTCCAGCGCCGTCAGGTCGAGCTCGCCGCGCAGGCGCCACGCCCCGACCACGTGGTAGCGGGGGCCGAACGGGCCCTCCGTGGTGCCCGTGTCGAACGCGCACAGGAACTCCTGGTGAAAACTCAGCGGAATCTGCTCAACCGGTGCGACGGTGGTCATTGCCGATACCTTTCCCTAGTGACTTCCCGGCGGTACGGGCATCCGCGGGGCCTTTCCCCGGCGGCCCGGTACGGGCGGGAACGCGCACGTCCAGCGTAGATTTCCGTTCTCGTCGATGCTTCTCGGGAATTGCGTTCCTCGCTTTCCGGGAATCGCGTTCCCCTCGGGAGGCGCAGCCCCGGGACGCCCGGATCACGGTCCAGGCACCGGGACGCCGGGACCGCGCCGTCCTCGCGCGGTGCCCCGGGACGTCATCCCGCGGCGTGCCACGCGGCCTGCCGCTCCCGGCGCGCGAGCTCCTCCTCGTCGGGCGGGAGGCGCCGCACCGCCGCGCGCAGCAGCGGCGGCGCGGTCAGCGAGGTGACGACCGCGATGAAGACGATGACGGTGAACATCGCCGTGGTCAGCACCCCGAGCGCCAGGCCGGTCGCGGCGATGATCACCTCGACCATGCCGCGGGAGTTCATGCCCGCGCCCAGGGCCAGCGCCTCCCAGTGGCCCATCCGGCCGGTCCGCGCCCCCCAGGTAGGCGCCGGCGAACTTGCCCGCGGTCGCCACCAGGAGCAGCAGGACGCCGACGAGCAGGATCTCGGGCCGGGTCAGCGCCGTCAGGTCCAGGCGCAGGCCGATGCCGGCCAGGAAGACCGGGGCGAAGACCGACATGACGATCGTGCGCAGCGGCGCCAGCCGTACCGGGTCCATCAGGGTGAGCACGGCCGCTCCGGCGACGAAGGCGCCGAACAGCGCCTCCATGCCCATCGCCCCGGTGACGGCGGCGGAGAACAGCACGATCGAGACCGCGGTCGCGATCGACGAGCCCGCATCGCGGGTCACCGCGGGCAGCGCGCGGCGCGCGAGCGGGCGGCAGAGCAGGACCGCGGCGGCGACGAAGGCCACCGTGTACGCCACGGTCGCCGCCACGCCGCCGGCGTGGGCCCGGCCCGCCGCCATCGCCGAGACGAACGACAGCAGCAGCCACCCCACCGCGTCGTCGAAGAGCGCGGCGGTGACGATGAACTGGCTGATCCTGCGGTGCAGGATGCCGAGGTCGCTCAGCGTCTTGGCGATCACGGGCAGTGCCGTGACGCACATGGTGACGCCGATGAACACGGCGAAGACGTCCCGGGAGGTGCCGGGGGCCAGGACCTCACCGGGCAGGAGGTACCCGGTCGCCACGCCCAGTGCCAGCGGCACCAGCAGCCCGGCGAGGCTGATCCGCAGCGCGACCGCGCCGCGCTCGCGCAGCAGTCCGGGGTCGAGCTGGGCGCCGGTGATGCCGACCAGCAGCAGCACCCCGATCTGGCCGAAGGCGTCCAGGAGCTGGGTCTGCCCGGCCGGGAAGAGCTGTCCGGCGAGCTGCGGGGCGGCGTGGCCCAGCACCGTCGGGCCCAGCAGCACCCCGGCCAGCAGCTCGCCGACCAGCACGGGAAGTCCCAGCCGGGCCGCGAGGCGCCCGAGCAGCAGGGCCAGGGAGAGCAATACGCCCACCTGGACCAGGAAGAGCAGGAAGGACGAGCCCGCTGACGGCATGGTCGATCGCTCCGTTCACCGGCCCGCGTCAGGCCGTCTCGTGCCGGACCCACATCAGGCCGTCGGCGGAGGCGCGCAGGCCACCGGGCTCCAGCGGCCCGCCCTCGCCGGCCCGCTCGCCGAGCAGGGCCCGTCCCTGCAGGGCCGCGCCCTGCTCCAGCAGCTTGGACAGGACCGGTCCGCTCGCGGCGCCGAGGGACTCCACGGGCTGCTCCTCGAACGTGGCGACCGTCCTGGCCAGTTCCCGGGAGGTGGCGGCCATCCGTGCGCGGGCCATGACGCCGTCGGCGATCTCGTCCGACGCCACGCCGCCGACCAGCTCGACGAACGCCTCGATGTCCGTGGGGGCGGTGTTGGAGACCTTGCGCGCCTGCCAGAAGTAGGAGTCCTCGGAGCGGTGCATGTCGTAGAAGCCGATGAGGAACTCGTGGAAGAGCCCGTACTCGCGGCGGTAGCGGCGCTCGAACTCGGCGAAGGCGCTCTCCTCGTCGATCGTGCCGGCCAGGCAGGAGTTGACGGACCGGGCGGCCAGCAGCCCCCCGTAGGTGGCCAGGTGCACGCCGGAGGAGAAGACCGGGTCGACGAAGCAGGCCGCGTCACCGACCAGGACCATTCCCGGGCCCCAGAAGCGGGTGTTGCAGTACGACCAGTCCTTGCGGACGCGGAAGCGCCCGTAGGGTCCCTCGGTGACGCGGGTGGCGCCGGCCAGCTTCTCGCGGATGAGGGGGCAGGCGTCGATGAACCTTTGCATCGCCGCCTCGGGGTCTCCCTGCACGAGCTGCGCCGACTCCTGGCCCACCACCGCCCCGACGCTGGTCAGGGTGGGGCTGAGGGGGATGTACCAGAACCAGCCGTGGTCGAAGGCGACGCTCAGGATGTTGCCCGAGTACGGCTCGGGCAGCCGCCCGCCGCCCTCGTAGTACGTGAACAGTGCCAGGTTCCGGAAGAACGGCGAGTACTTCCGCTCCGAGCCCGCCCTGCCGTACAGGCGGCTGGTGTTGCCGGAGGCGTCGACGACGTACCGGGCGCGGACCTCGGCGGTCCTGCCGTCCAGGTCGCGGTAGCGCACGCCGCGGACGCGCCCGTCCTCCTCGACGACGCCGGTGACGGGGCTGTTCTCCCGTACGTCCACGCCGTTCTTGCGCGCGTTCTCGAGCAGGATGGTGTCGAATTTCATCCGCTCCACCTGGTACGCGTGCGAGGTGGGCCCGGCCATTTTCCGGGAGACGGCGAACTCGAATGTCCACGGCTTCGGATTGCTGCCCCACTTGAACGTCCCGCCGCGTTTCACGGTGAAACCCGCGCGCCGGATCTCGTCGTCGACGCCGAGCAGGTGGGCGATTCCGTGAACGGTCGCGGGAAGCAGCGACTCGCCGATCTGGTAACGGGGGAAGCTCTCCTTCTCCAGCAGGAGGACCCGGTGCCCGTGCTTGCTCACGAGAGTGGAGACGGTGGATCCCGCCGGGCCACCTCCGACCACCACCACGTCGTATTCCTGCGGTGAACTCACCGGTGCTCCTCTCTAACGGGCGGCCTGCCCAGGCCGCGGCGACCGCACGCGGAAAACGACCCGGCGGCGGTTCCGACGAATCCGTCCACCGCATCCTCACCGTCGCCGCCGGGCCGCGCATCTTCCGTGTTGCGGCGGCCGTCGTGCGAATATGGCAGGAACATGAACCCCTTCCGGGGGAATGTTCGCACTCGCGGCGCTGGACTCCAGGGCCCTTTTCGCACAGAATCTGTGAACGCTGTCGTGATTTCCATTCCGCTGTGATTCGTGCGATCTCATGAATTGTCAGAGGTGAGTAATGTGACCATGGTAGAGACCCGCGTGGAGGTCGGGTTCGACGGTGAGAGCCTGGACATCGGGGACGTCCGGCGGGTGGCCGTGGACAGGGCGTCCTGCAGCGTCACCCCCGAGGCCCTGTCCAGGGCGGCGGAGAGCCGGCGGATGTTCGAGGACATCGCCCGCCAGAACATCCCCATCTACGGCGTCACCACCGGCTACGGCGAGATGATCTACATGCTGGTCGACGTCTCCAAGGAGGTGGAGCTGCAGACCAACCTGGTCCGCAGCCACAGCGCCGGCGTGGGCCCGCTCTTCGGCGAGGAGGAATCCAGGGCGATCCTGGCCGCCCGGCTCAACGCCCTGGCCAAGGGCCACTCCGCCGTACGGCCACAGGTGCTGGAGCGGCTGGCCCTCTACCTCAACCGGGGCATCACCCCGGCCATCCCGGAGATCGGGTCGCTCGGCGCCAGCGGCGACCTGGCGCCGCTGTCCCACATCGCCTCCACGGTCATCGGCGAGGGATACGTCCTGCGGGACGGCCGGCCGGTCGAGACCGCGACGGTCCTGCGCGAGCACGGGATCGTCCCGCTGGAGCTGCGCTTCAAGGAGGGCCTCGCGCTGATCAACGGCACCTCCGCGATGACCGGTCTGGGCTCGCTCGTCGTCTGCCGGGCCCTGGACCAGGTCAGGCAGGCCGAGATCGTCTCGGCCCTGATCATCGAGACCCTCCGCGGCTCGACCAGCCCGTTCCTGCCCGAGGGCCACGAGATCGCCCGCCCGCACCCCGGCCAGATCGACAGCGCGGCCAACCTGCGGACGCTCATGGGCGGCAGCGGCCTGACGGTCGACCACCGCGACCTGCGACGGCAGGTGCAGCAGGGCAGGCGGGACGGGGTGGAGGTCCAGCGCACCGACACCTACCTGCAGAAGGCCTACTCGCTGCGGGCGGTGCCGCAGATCCTCGGCGCGGTACGGGACACCCTGGCCCACGCCGGGGACAAGCTCCGCATCGAGCTCAACTCCGCCAACGACAACCCCCTGTTCTTCCCGGGCCAGGAGGTCTTCCACGGGGCCAACTTCCACGGCCAGCCGATCGCCTTCGCGATGGACTTCGTGACGATCGCGCTGACCCAGCTCGGCGTGCTCTCCGAACGCCAGACCAACCGGCTGCTGAACCGGCACCTCAGCTACGGCCTGCCCGAGTTCCTGGTCTCCGGGGACCCGGGACTCAACAGCGGGTTCGCCGGGGCGCAGTACCCCGCCACGGCGCTGGTGGCCGAGAACCGGACGATCGGCCCGGCCAGCACGCAGAGCGTGCCGTCCAACGGCGACAACCAGGACGTCGTCAGCATGGGCCTGATCGGCGCCCGCAACGCGCGCCGGGTCCTGGGCAACAACGACCGGATCCTCGCGGTGGAGTTCCTGGCCGCGGCCCAGGCGGTGGACGTCTCGGGACGCCACGACGGGCTGAGCCCGGCCGGCCGGGCGGCCTACGACGCCGTCCGCGCGCTGGTGCCCACGCTCGACCGTGACCGGTTCATGAGCGACGACATCGAGACCGTGGCCTCGGCCCTGTCCCAGGGGCACTTCCTGGAGGCCGTGCGGCACGGCGGCGTCGAGCTTCGCTGAGCCGCCGGAGAAGGCCGGGGACGCGCGAGACCGTCGGAAGGCCGGTGCGGGACGGGCGGAAAGGCCCTCCCGCACCGGCCTTCGCCGTTCCCCGCGCCCCGTTCGTCAGCACGGCACGAACGTCAGCGGGCCCCGCCTCCGTCGCGTGGAGGCGGGGCCCGCTCGTCGCCGGCCGCCGTCAGGCGGCGCCGCTGTCGGGGATCCCGAGCCACCAGGGGTTGGCGCGGGCCCACTCGATGGTCCGCAGCAGTCCGTCCCGGAGCGGCGTGGTGCACTCCCAGCCCAGCAGCGCGCGTGCCCGCGCGGTGTCGGGCACCCTGCGGGGCAGGTCCTCGTAGGCCGGGCCGAGCCTCTCGGCCGTGTCCACCGGCACGGCCGGGCCGGCGCCGGTGAGCTCGGCGATGAGGGCGACGACCTCGGCCACCGAGGTCTCCCGGGTGCTGCCGAGGTTGAAGGCCCGCCCGACCGCCTCGGGACGGGACCCGGCCAGCAGGGTCCCCTCGACCGCGTCGGCCACGTAGGTGAAGCAGCGGGTCTGCCGGCCCCGGTCGTACACCACCGGGGGCAGGCCGTTGAGCGCCCGGTGCACGCTGCGGCTGACGATGTAGGCGGGGCGCTGGCGCGGCCCGTAGACGTTGAAGTAGCGGACGACCGTGGCCTCCAGCCCGTGCTGGCGCCCGAAGGCGAACGTGAGGTGCTCGCCGAGTGCCTTGCTGGAGGAGTAGGTCCAGCGGTCGGCCGTGGTCGGCCCGAGGACGCGGTCGCCGTCCTCGGGCCAGGGCACCGAGGGGTTCTTGCCGAAGACCTCGCTGGTGCTCGCCACCACGACCCGGGCCCCGGCCCTGGCCGCCAGTTCCAGCACGTTGCGGGTGCCGGTGACGTTGACGTCGATGACGTCCAGCGGCCGGGACAGGTAGCGGTCCACCCCCACCACCGCGGCCAGGTGGTAGACCACGTCCACGCCGCGGGTGATCGCCTCGGCCAGGCGGTCGAGGTCGCGGACGTCGCCCTCGACGTGGCGGGCGTGCTCCCCGCCCGGCCGGCCGGGCGGTGGCGCGCCGTCGAAGACGGTGACCTCGTCGCCCCTGGCGAGCAGGCGGTCGGTCAGGTGGCCGCCGACGAAACCGGAACCGCCCGTGACGACGGCGCGGACGGCGCTCATCGCCCGATCCCCCGGTAGGCGTGACCCAGTGCGCGCAGACGGGCGATCGTCTCCTTGGGGTAGTAGGCCCGCCCGTCCAGGACCAGGCAGGAGTCGGCGACGGGCAGCGTGGCGACGTCGAGATCCTCGAAGCACCGGTGCAGGGCCAGGATCGCCACACAGTCGGCGTCCCGGACGGCCTCGTGCAGGCTCTCGGCCGGCCGGACGCCCAGCAGTTCCTCGGCCTGGTCGGGGTCGACCAGCGGGTCGTGGGCGCGGACCTCCGCCCCGGCCTTGGCCAGCGCCTCGATGACGCCGCGCGCCGGGGTGGCCCGCAGGTCGCCGGTGTTGTTCTTGAAGGCCAGGCCCAGGACGGCGACCTTCGACCTGGCCGGGTCCTTGCCGCGCGCGACCAGCTCGTCGACGACGAGCTGCGCCGTGTGGGCGGGCATGGCCTCGTTGACCTCGCGGCCGGCCTGTGGCGTCCGGAGTTCCACGCCCCGGCTGCGGGCCGACCGCCACACCATCCACGGGTCCTTGGTCAGGCACGACCCGCCCACCCCGGCGCTGGGCAGCAGGATGTTGACGTTGCCGGACCCCTTGGGCAGGGAGTTGGCCGCCTCGATCACGTCGAGGACGTCCACGTCGTACAGCGAGCAGAACATGGCCAGCTCGTTGGCGAGGGCGATGTTCAGGTCGATCCACCAGTTGCTGGCCAGCTTGGTGATCTCGGCCGCCTCCGGTGACTCGTGCTCGATCACCCGGACCCCCAGGGCCCGCCGCCAGAACTCCGCGGCGGCCCGCGTGCTGCGGGCGTCGATGCCGCCGACCACGATCGGCAGCGTGCGCAGCTCCTCCAGGGCGGTGCCCTCGGCGAGCCGCTCGGGGGTGCAGGCGAGCATGAAGTCCCTGCCCGCGGTCAGCCCGCCGCGCTCCAGCAGCGGGACCACGAGCTCGCGGGTGGTGCCCGCGGCCAGGGTGCTCTTGAGCAGCACCAGCTGGCCGGGCCGCAGGTGCTCGCCCAGTGCCAGGCAGGCGGCGCGGAGCTGGCCGTCGGCCATCGACCCGTCGTCCCGGATCGGCGTGCCGACCGCCACCACCACGACGTCGGCCGCGGAGACGGCCGGATGCTCGCCGGTGACGCGCAGCCTGCCGGCCGTCGTGACGCGCGACAGGACCTCCTCCAACTCGTGCTCCTGGAAGCGGCAGTGACCGCTCCTCAGCTCACCGACCAGCACCGGATCGGTGTCGACCCCGACGACGTCCAGCCCGCGGTCGGCCAGCGCCGCCGCAAGGCACGATCCGACGTACCCCAGGCCGACCACGGCGACGGTCGGGTTCTCGCGTGCGTCCACCCCCGGCAGCTCCGGGAGGTCCACCACTGGCACGGCCATGAACCACCTCTCGGTCTCCTCGTCAACGGCATGCCGGTCGGCGGCCGCGGCCGGGGCACGGGGCGATCCGGCACGCGGTCCCGCCCTCCCCGGTGGCGGGCTTTCCCCGCCCCGGGCACGGCGTTCCCCCAATGCTGGTCGGCGCGGAATCGTCGCGCACCTTCCCGGTTGCGGCGGTCCCCCGAATTCCCGCGCCTTTCGTCGCGTTCTCCGCCCGTTGCCGCGGGATTCCCGGGCCGCCCTGGAGTTTCGCGCCGGCGCGTCCACGCGGGGACGTTTATCGGAAATTGCCGTATCGGGCCCGTTCATTGTCGGCGCCGTTCCCCGCCATCACTATGGACGTCGGAGGAAAACCACCGTCATGCGAACGGGGTACCGATGAAAGAAATGATCAATGTCTTCCAGCCCATGCTCGGGGAAAGGGAACTGGCCGCCGTACGGGAGGTCTTCGAGAGCAACTGGATCGGCCGGGGCGCGCGGACGAAGGCGTTCGAGGAGGGGTTCGCCCGTCACCTCGGCGTCGGCCCGCGGCACGTGACCTCCACCAACTCGTGCACCGAGGCGACGTTCATCGCGATGGAGCTGGCCGGTGCCGGACCGGGCTCGGAGGTGGTCATGCCGACGATCAGCTTCGTCGGCGCGGGCAACGCCGTGGCCTCGCGCGGGGCCAGGCCGGTCTTCTGCGACGTCGACCCGAGGACGCTGAACCCCACCGCCGCCCACATCGAGGCCGCGCTGACGCCGCGGACCAGGGCCGTCGTCGTCCTGCACTACGGCGGTCACCCCGGCGACATCGTGGAGATCGCGCGGCTGTGCCGGGAGCGCGGCGTCCTGCTGATCGAGGACGCGGCGATCGGGGTCGCCTCGCGCGTCGACGGCCGCGCCTGCGGGACGTTCGGCGACATGGGGGTCTGGAGCTTCGACCACGGCAAGATCATGGTCACCGTGGACGGCGGCATGCTGTACGTCCGCGACCCCCGGGCTCGCGGCGCGCGCCCCCAAGCTGGCCTACCTGGGGATGGAGCAGACCAGCGGGTACGACCAGGCGATGCGCGAGCACACCCGGTGGTGGGAGTTCGAGCTGTCGTCGTTCTCCAGGCGCTCGGTGACCAACGACGTGCTCTCCGCCGTGGGCCTGGTGCAGCTCGGCCGCCTGCCGGACTTCGTGGCCCGCAGGCGCCGGATCGCCGAGCGGTACGACCGGGGGCTCGCCGGCGTCGAGGGGCTGCTCTGCCCGCCGCCGCTGCCGGCCGGCCACGAGTCGTCCCACTACATGTACTGGATCCAGGTCGAGGGCGGCATCAGGGACCGGCTCGCGCGCGACCTGTACGAGCGCGGGATCTACACGACCTTCCGCTACCCGCCGCTGCACCGGGTGGCGGCCTACGGCTCCGACGCCGTGCTGCCGGGCGCGGACGAGGCCGCGGCCAGGACGCTCCTGCTGCCCATGCACCAGGGGCTGACCGACGCCGACGTGGACCGGGTCGTCGAGGCGGTACGCGAGTGCGTGCCCGCCCTCCTGAGGCGCAGCCGGGGCCGGAGCCTGGCGGGGGTCTGAGGACCACCCCCGGGGCCGCGTGGCCCCGGGGCGTACGGCCGCGTGATCGCATGACCGGACGCCGGGACGATCCGGCGTCCGGTCTCCCATGTCCGCCGGGACTCCTGAGCCGCCATGCCCCGTGACGGCCGGGACGTCCGAGCCCCCGCGTCCCGTGACCGCCGGGACGGCCGGGACGGCCGGGACGGCCGCGTCCCGTGACGGTCCGGGCGCGGGGCGGCCTCGGTGGGCCCGTCACGGGACGCGGGCGGCGGGGTGGCTCAGACGATCCGGACCTCCGGCACGTACAGGATCCACCGGCCCCCGCGCTGGCGGAACGCCCGCTCCTTGGCCATGATCTCGTCGGCGTGGTTCCAGGCGAACAGCAGGGCGTAGTCGGGGTAGGGGTCGGAGAACGCCTCCGGCGGCAGCACCGGCAGGTGCGAGCCGGGCACGAGGTGGCCCTGCTTGGACGGGGTGGAGTCGCACACGAACGGGACCAGGTCCGGGCCGATCCCGCAGTAGTTGGTCACCGTGGTGCTCTTGCCCGGGGCGCCGTAGCCGACCACCCGCTTGCCCTGCGCGCGCAGGTCGCGCAGCAGGGTGACCAGGTCCTTCCGGACGCGCTCCACCCTGTCCCGGAAGCGGCCGAGCGCCGCGAGGTCCGACAGGCCCCGCTCGCGCTCCTCGGCGAGCAGCTCCCGCACCGCGTGGCTGGGCACCCGCGCGCCTGGCCGTGCCAGCGTGTAGCGGATCTCGCCGCCGTGCAGCGGGATGCGCTCGGCGTCGACCAGCTCGAACCCGTGGCGCTCGGCCATCGCCCGTACCGAGGTCACGCTGAAGTAGAAGACGTGCTCGTCGTAGATCTGGTCGAACGCGGTCCGCTCCGTGATCGTGCCCAGGTAGGGCTCCTCGAACACGAAGACGCCGCCCGGCGCGAGCAGCGCGTCGACCCCGCGCAGCAGCGAGGCGACGTGCGCGATGTGGCAGATGGTGTTGGCGCCGAAGACGACGTCCGCGGCGCCGTGGCGGGAGCGGATGCCGGCCGCCGTCCGCTCGTCGAAGAACTCGGTCAGCACGTCGACACCCCTGGCGCGGGCCAGTTCGGCCACGTTGGTGGAGGGCTCGACGCCCAGGTGCCGTACCCCGGCCCTGGCGATCGTCGACAGCATCACCCCGTCGTTGCAGCCGATCTCGACGATGAACGGGTCGGGACCGGTGAGCTCGGTCTCGAGGAGGCGGAGCGCGTTCTCCTCGAAGTGCTTGCGGTGACCGGCGGATCCGGACGCGTGGTAGCGGTATCCGCCGTGGTACCTGCGTTCCTGCGGGACCTCGTCGAGGAGCTGCGCCATCGCGCAGTCCGTGCAGATCCCGGCCGCCAGACGGAAGAAGTACTCCCCGTCGGTCTCCTCCGGCCGCAGGAAACCGTTGGCCGTCGGCTGCCGTCCCAGGTCGACGAACTCCCGCAGTTCACCTTCGCATACACGGCATCTTCTGTACATGTGCCGGATCGTAAACGCGCCCGTCCCCGGGCCGCTTCTTCACCAGTGCCGTTTTCCGCCCCGTGACCGTCGTCCGCCGGCCGGACGCGGCGCTTTTCCCGGGCCGCTTTCCCCGGGACCGCTTTCCCGGTGGCCTCACCGCATTTACGGAGATGCGGACGTGAATGGCGTGTCGATGATTCTGAGTAGTCGTCACATCGGGAACGCCAGCTTTTCTGTAGGGGACATCGATGGTCACCAGCGGTAACGTCACCCTGTCGGACTCCGATTACCTGCGGCTCATCATCCACGGCACGACCGCCTTCGAGCTGCTCCGCACCGCCCTGGAGTTCGGCCTCTTCGAACGCCTGGAGTCCTCCGGCGGAATGGACGTGGCCGAGGCCGCGTCGGCCCTGGGGGTCGCCGAGCAACCGGCCCGCGTCCTGCTGCTGGGCCTGACCTCCCTGCGGCTGCTGGAGCGGCGCGACGGCAGGTACGTCAACAGCCCCGTGGTGAGCCGCAAGCTCCTGCGCGGCGGCGCGCGCTTCCTGGGCCCGCTCGTCGACGT
This sequence comes from Streptosporangium longisporum, assembly GCF_039534895.1. Lineage (NCBI taxonomy): Bacteria > Bacillati > Actinomycetota > Actinomycetes > Streptosporangiales > Streptosporangiaceae > Streptosporangium > Streptosporangium longisporum. The sequence continues at coordinate 123,775 of NZ_BAAAWD010000028.1, forward strand.
CCAGGCCCGCGTCATCAACGCGAGCATGCCGGACCTGGCCGAGGCGGTACGGCGCGGCACCAACGTGGGGCTGCGGCACCTCGACGGCCCCGGCACGACGCTGTACGAGCGGCTCACCGCCCACCCGGACCTGCAGGAGGTCTTCTACGCCAACATGGGCGACGCGTCGCGCAAGTCGTTCGCGCAGCTGCTGGACCACTACGACTTCAGCGGGATCCGGCACGCCGTCGACGTCGGCGGCGGCGACGGCACCAACGCCATCGAGCTGGCGCGGCGCTACCCGCACCTCACGGTGACGGTGTTCGACCAGGAGAGCGTGGTCCGGCTCGCCTCCGAGCGGATCGACGACCCCGACCTGCGCAAGCGGGTCCGCTTCCGCGCCGGGGACCTGCTGACCGACCCGCTGCCCGAGGGCGCCGACGCGGTCCTGCTGTTCCACATCTTCGAGATCTGGTCGCTGGAGCGCAACACCGAGTTGCTGCGCCGGTGCCACGACGCGCTCCCCGACGGGGGCGTGTGCCTGGTCTACAACATCTCCTCCGACGACGAGGGCACCGGGCCGATGACGGCCGGGCTGGTGTCGCCGTACTTCCTCACCCTCGCCTCGGGCGAGGGCATGGCCTACTCACCGGGCGACATGGAGCGTGCCGTCCGCGCCGCCGGCTTCTCGCGGGTGGAGCGCCACCAGGACCTGGGCTTCAGCCACGCGCTCGTCGTCGGCCACCGGTGAGATCCCCCTTTCACTGACCGCACGCTGCGCTGGAGGCCCGGCAGGGATGCCCATGACGGACGAAGGAGGGCCGATGAACTCCCCCGAACCCCCCGAATCCCCCGAACCCCTCGCCATCATCGGGATGGCCTGCAGATTCGCCGGAGGCGTCGACTCACCGGAGGCGTTCTGGGACCTGTTGCGCGAGGGCCGCGACACCGCCGGGGAGGTGCCCCCCGACCGCTGGGAGTGGTACGCCTCCCAGGGTCACGAGTACGCCGCAGCCGTCCGGGACGTGACGCGGCGCGGCTCCTTCCTCGACGACGTGCGCGGGTTCGACGCCGAGTTCTTCGACATCACCCCGCGCGAGGCCGCGCTCATGGATCCGCAGCAGCGGATCGTGCTGGAGCTGGCCTGGGAGGCGCTGGAGCACGCGGGCATCCCGCCGCGCGACCTCGCCGGGACCGACGCCGGGGTGTTCATGGGGGTCGGTGCGGACGACTACGGCCGCAGGCTGCTGGAGGACCTGCCGCGCGTCGAGGCGTGGACCGGCATCGGCGGCGCCTACTGCGGGGTCGCCAACCGCGTCTCCTACACGCTCGACCTGCGCGGCCCGAGCATGGCGGTGGACACGGCCTGCTCGTCGTCGCTGGTCGCCGTCCACCTGGCCGCGCAGGCGCTGCGCGCCGGGGAGTGCCCGGTGGCGCTGGCCGGCGGGGTGATGGTGATGGCGGCCCCCGGGCTCTCGCTGGTGCTGGACGCGGCCGGTGCCACCGCGCCCGACGGGCGCAGCAAGTCCTTCGACGCGTCCGCGGACGGCTACGGCCGTGGCGAGGGCGGGGGCGTCGTCGTGCTGAAGCGGCTGGCCGACGCCCGGCGCGACGGTGACCGGGTGCTCGCGGTGATCCGCGGGAGTGCCGTGCACCAGGACGGCCGTACCAACGGCATCATGGCGCCCAGCGGCCGGGCGCAGGCCCACCTGATGCGCCGGGCCTACGAGGCCGCCGGCGTCGATCCGGCCACGGTGGACTACGTGGAGGCGCACGGCACCGGCACCCGGGTCGGCGACCCGCTGGAGGCCGGCGCGCTGGCCGAGGTCGTCGGCCGCGACCGGCCCCGGGAGCGTCCCTGCCTGATCGGGTCGGTGAAGCCGAACGTCGGTCACCTGGAGGCCGGTGCCGGCGTGGCCGGTGTGATCAAGACGGCGCTGGCGCTCCGGCACGGGGAGATCCCGCCGAGCCTGAACGTGACCACGCCCAACCCTGCCGTCCCGTGGGAGACCTCGGGGCTGCGGGTGGTGACCGAGCCGACCCCCTGGCCGGACACCGCGGGGCCGCGGCGCGCCGGTGTCTCCGGGTACGGCTACGGCGGCACGCTCGCGCACGTCGTCCTGGAGGAGGGGGACGCGCCCCGGCGGGAGACGGGCCGGGACGCCGGACCGGCGCTGTACCCGCTGTCCGGGGCGAGCCGTGCGGCCGTCGCCGAGTACGCGGGCCGGCTCGCCGACCTGCTCTCCCGCGAGGACGGGCCGAACACGACCGACGCGAAGGCAGGCACGACCGACGCGGAGGCGAGCACGACCGACGCGGAGGCGAGCACGACCGGCGCGAAGCCGGGCACCACCGGCGTGAGGCCTGGCACGGCCGACGTGGGGCACACCCTGGCGCGCCGGCGCACGCACCTGCCGTACCGGGCCGCCGTGGTCGCCGCCGACCGGGGACAGCTGGTCGCGCGGCTGCGGGAGCTGGCCGGACAGGGCACGGGACCGGCGACCGGGACCGTGCTGCCGGGCGCCGGGCGCGGGCTGGTCTGGGTGTTCTCCGGGCACGGCTCCCAGTGGACCGGGATGGGCCGCGAGCTGCTGGCCGGGGATCCGGTGTTCGCCGGGGTGATCGACCGCCTGGAGCCGATCTTCGCCGAGGAGATGGGCCTGTCGCCCCGCGCGGTGATCGCCGACGACGCCCCGCAGCCGGTCCACGTCGTCCAGCCGATGATCTTCGCGATGCAGGTGGCGCTCGGCGCGGTCTGGCGGGCCCGCGGGGTGCGTCCGGACGCGGTGATCGGCCACTCGGTCGGCGAGATCGCGGCGGCCGTCACCGCCGGGGTGCTCACCCTGGAGCGGGGCGCGAGGCTGGTGTGCCGGCGCTCGCTGCTGCTGCGCCGGGTGGCGGGCCGCGGCGCCATGGCCCTGGTGAACCTGCCGCCCGAGAAGGCCGAGGCGCGCATCGGCGACCGGCGCGACCTGGCCGTGGCCGTGGCCGCCTCGACGGGCTCGGCGGTGGTCTCCGGTGACATCGGGACCGTCGAGGAGCTCGCCGGCCGGTGGGGCGCCGAGGGGCTGGTCGTACGCCGCGTCGACTCCGACGTGGCCTTCCACAGCCCGCACATGGATCCGCTGCTCACCCCGCTGGCCGAGGCCGCCGCGGACCTGCCGCCCGGCCCGCCGTCGGTCCGCCTGTACAGCACGGCGCTGGAGGACCCCCGCTCGGCCGCGCCCCGCGACGGCGCCTACTGGGCGGCCAACCTGCGCGGGCAGGTACGGTTCGCCCGGGCGGTGACGGCCGCCGTCGAGGACGGGTACCGCCTGTTCGTCGAGGTCTCCCCGCACCCGGTCGTGGAGCACTCGATCGGCGAGACGCTCGACGAGCTGGGCGTCGACGACGCCTACGTGACCCACTCCCTGCGCCGCGGCAGGCCCGAGCCGGAGACCCTGCTGACCAACCTGGGCCTGCTGTACTGCCACGGCGCGGACGTCGACTGGTCGCGTGCCTGGCCGGACGGCGCGCTCACCGACCTGCCGGGACCGGCGTGGCAGCGCAGGCCCCACTGGGCGGAGGAGCCGGCCGGCCGCGCCGAGACGCTCGGGCGGCACGACCCGTCGAGCCACACGCTGCTCGGTGGCAGGAACCGCCTGAACGGCACGACCCCGGCGTGGGCGTGGCTGACCCGCCTGGACCGCGAGTCCCGCCCCTACCCCGGGCGGCATCCGGTGCGCGGGGTGGAGATCGTCCCCGCGGCCGTGCTGCTGAACACGTTCCTGGCCGCCGCCTCGTCCGCGGGGTCCCGGGCGGATCTGGCCGACGTGGCCCTGCGGGTGCCGGTCAGCCTCACCGACCCGCGCGACCTCCAGGTCGTCCTGCAGGACGGTGTCGTCCGGCTCTCCTCCCGGATCGTGGACGGCGCCGACGACGACGCCGGCTGGGTGACGCACACCACCGCGGTCGTGGAACCCCGCTCCGCCCTCCCGGCCGGTCCCGTCCTGGACGTGACGGCCGATGAGGAACTGCCGCCCGGTCACGTGATCGACCGGCTCGCCTCACTGGAGGTGGCCGAGATGGGCTTCCCCTGGGCGGTCGAAGGACTCCGGCGCGGCGACGACGGCCTGGTGTTCACGGTCCGCACCGACACCGACACCGACACCGGCACCGGTTCCGGTACGCCGCCCGCCACGTGGGCGCCGCTGCTGGACGCCGTGCTGTCGGCCGCCTCGGTGACGTTCTCCGGGCCGCCGGTCCTGCGCATGCCCGCGCGTATCCGGCGCGTCACCCTGGCGGATCGGCCGCCGGCGCGGGCGCGGGTCGTCGTCCGCGTGACCGGTGACGACACCGTCGACGTGGAGATCACCGACCTCGGCGGCACCGTGACGGGCCGGCTCACCGGCCTGCGCTACGGCCTGCCCGACGGTGACGCCCGGACCGTCACCGGCCCCCGCAGGCTGGTCCACGAGCTCGTCTGGCGGCCGGTGGAGCGCATCGGTCCCGCGGCCACCGGGGACACCGCGACCACCGGAGCCGCCGGGGAGCTCGCGGAGGTGATCCTGGTGGGCCCGGACGGCGCCCTGCGCGACCGGCTGGCCGCCCGCCTCGGCGGCTCGGGGGTCCCGTACCGCGTCGCCGCCGCGCCGGAGGAGCTGCGCGAGAGCGAGCTGACCGGTCCCCGCGCCGTCGTCGTGGTCCCGCCGGACGCCGCCCCGCGGGGGGCGGGCGAGGTGGGCGACGCGGCGGCCCGCGCCGCCTGGCTGCTGGCCCGGACCGCGCGGCGGCTGGCCGGCACCGGGAGCGCCCGTCCCGCCCGGCTGTGGTGCGTGACCGAGGGCGTGCGCGAGGGCCGTGACCCCGGCGCGCTCGCGCAGAGCGCGCTGTGGGGCCTGGGACGGGTCGTCGGCGGCGAGCACCCCGACCTGTGGGGCGGGGTCGTCGACCTCGGCCGCTCCCCGCGCGATACGGACGCCCTGGCGGAGGTCCTGCGCGGCGTCCGCGGCGAGGACGTCGTCGCGGTGCGCGACAGCGGGCTCTGGGTGCCCCGGCTGCGCCTGCCGGACGGCGAACCCGGCGTACCCGGCGGACCTGGCGGACCCGGTGAACGCGGTGAGCGTGGCGGGCCCGGTGCACCCGGTGGACTCGGCGGGCCCGGCGGGACCACTGCGGCCTGCCGGCCGGACGGCACCTACCTGGTCACCGGTGGCCTGGGCGCCCTCGGGCTGGAGGTCGCGCGGTGGCTGTCGGACCGGGGCGCGCGCCGCATCGTGCTCGCCGGCCGTACGGCCCTGCCGCCCCGCGACCGCTGGGACGACCCGGCCGATCCCGGCCTCCGGGCGAGGATCGCGGCGGTCCGTGCCCTGGAGCGGCGCGGCGTCACCGTGGTCACGGTCGCGCTGGACGTGTCCGACGCGCGGGCCGCGGCCGAGGCGCTCTCCCCCGCCGCGCTCGGGCTGCCGCCGATCCGTGGGGTCGTGCACGCCGCGGGCGTCGTCGACGACCGCGTGGTCCGGGCGCTCGACGAGGCGTCGATCCGCGCGGTGCTGAGGCCCAAGGTGGACGGCGCGCTGGTGCTGGACGCCCTGTTCCCCCCGGGGAGCGTGGACTTCTTCGTGCTGTTCTCCTCCTGCGGGCAGCTGCTCGGCCTGCCCGGCCAGGGCGCCTACGCGGCGGGCAACGCGTTCCTGGACGCGCTCGCCGCCCGCCGCCGGGCCGCAGGGGACGCCGCGACGACCAGCTTCGGCTGGACGTCCTGGCGCGGGCTGGGCATGTCCACCTCCTCGGAGGTGACCGACGCCGAGCTGGCTGCGTGCGGCACGGGCGACATCACCGCCGCCGAGGCGTTCGACGCCTGGGAGCTGGCCGAGCGGTACGGCCTGGGCTACGCGGCCGTGCTGCGGACCGTCCCGGTGGACGGTGGCGGGCGCAGGCCGCCGGTGCTGGCGGAGCTGTCACCGGAGACGCCCGGCGAGGAACCCGAGGCCGACGCCGAGGCCCCGCGCTGGGCCGGACTGAAGGGGACCGAGCTGCACGAGGTCCTCGTCGAGGAGATCCGCCTTCAGGTGGCCGCGGAGACCAAGCTCGCCGCGGCCGAGCTGGACCCGCGCCGCCCCCTGGTGGAGATGGGCCTGGAGTCGGTCATGACGGCCCGGATCCGCCGGGGGCTGGAGCGGCGCTTCCGCATCCCGCTGCCCGCGACGCTGTTCTGGGACCGGCCCACCATCGACGCGATCGCCTCCCTGCTGGCCGAACGGGTCGACGGGAGCGCACCGATCAGTGAGAGGAGCACACGATGAGGCCCGAGGGTGCCGTACCCTGGCCCGACGACCTGGCCCGCGCCTACCGCGAGGCCGGATGCTGGCGCGACCGCCCGCTGGGCTCCCTGCCGTGGGAGTGGGCGCGGGCGCGGGGCGAGAGGGTCGCGGTGGTCGACGGTGAGCACCGCCTGACCTACCGGGACCTGGCGCTGCGTTCCGACGCCCTGGCCGAGAGGCTCGCCGGGCTCGGGTTCGCCGCCGGTGACACGGTCCTGCTGCAGCTCCCCAACCGGTGGGAGTTCGTCGTGGTCACCCTGGCCTGCCTGCGGCTGGGCGTGGTGCCGGTGATGATGCTCCCGGCGCACCGCGAGCACGAGCTGGCCTCCATCGGCGCGCACGTCGGGGCCAAGGCCCTGGTCGTGCCGGACGACTGGCGCGGCTACGACCACCAGGAGCTGGCCCACCGGGTGGCGGACACGCTGCCCGGACCGGCGCGGGTGCTGGTCGTCGGCGAGAAGGTACGGCCGGGTGGCGTGGACGTGCGCGCCCTGATGCGGCCGGACGGCGACGTCGAGCGCCGGCGCCGGTGGCTGGACGAGCGGGCGCCCGACCCCGGTGACGTCGCGGTGTTCCTGCTGTCGGGGGGCACCACGGGCGTGCCCAAGGTGATCGGCCGCACGCACAACGACTACGAGTACAACTTCCGGCGCTGCGCCGAGGTGTGCGGGTTCGACGCGAGCACCGTGTACCTGGCGGTGCTCCCGGCCGCCCACAACTTCGCGCTGGCCAGCCCCGGTGTCCTGGGTGCCCTGCACGCCGGGGGCCGCGTCGTCCTGCTGCCGTCCCCCCGCCCGGAGGCGGTGTTCGCGGCCGTCGAGGCCGAGCGCGTCACCGCCACCTCCGCGGTCCCGGCCGTGGTGCTCAAGTGGGTGGAGGCGGCCGGGGACGGCGGTCACGACCTGTCCAGCCTGCGTCACGTCCACGTCGGCGGGTCGGTGCTCTCGCCGGAGGTCGCCGCGCGGATCGGCCCGGCGCTGGGCTGCCGGTTGCAGCAGGTGTACGGCATGGCCGAGGGCCTCATCTGCTACACCCCGGCCGACGCGCCCGACGAGGTGGCCCACACCACCCAGGGCTCGCCGGTCAGCCCGTACGACGAGCTGCTGGTGGTCGGGCCGGACGGGCGTCCGGTGCCGCCCGGCGAGCCGGGCGAGCTGCTCACCCGCGGCCCGTACACCCCGCGCGGCTACTTCGGGGTGCCCGCGCAGAACGCCGTCTCGTTCACCCCGGACGGCTGGTACCGCACCGGTGACCTGGTGCGGATCACGCCCGAGGGTCACGTGGTGGTCTGCGGCCGGGTCAAGGACCTGATCAACCGGGCGGGCGAGAAGGTCTCCGCCGGTGAGATCGAGACCCTGGTCCAGGAGATGCCCGAGGTGGCCGAGGCCGCCGCGGTCGCGATGCCCGACCCGGAGGTCGGCGAGCGGGTGTGCCTGTTCGTCCGCGTCCGTCCCGGCCACACGCTGACGCTCGACGACGTGGCGGGCTCACTGACGGCCCGGGGCGTGGCCGCGTTCAAGATCCCCGAAAGGCTGGAGGTGCTGGACGAGCTGCCGCACACCCCGATCGGCAAGCCCGACAAGAAGCGGCTGCTCGACCTGCTCGGCCTGCTCGCGGTACGCGGGAGGTGAGATGCGCCGGCTCCACGTCGACGTGGCGGGCGGCGGGCCCGGCGGGCTGTTCCTGGCCCGGTTGCTGATGCTGGCGGACCCGTCGTCCTCGGTGCGGGTGCACGAGCGCAACGGCTCCGACGACACCTTCGGGTTCGGCGTGGTCTTCTCCGGCCGCACGATGTCCTCGATCCGGGCTGCCGACCCCGAGACCCACGAGCTGATCCTGCGGGCCGGCGTCTCGTGGTCCGACATGGAGCTGCGGCTGCCCGGCGCTTCCCTGCGCTACGGCGGGTACGGCTTCACCGCCGTGTCCCGGCACACCCTGCTGCGCATCCTGCAGCGCCAGGCCGTCCGGGCCGGGGCGGAGGTGCGCTTCCACCGGGAGCTGCGGCTCGATCCGGACGGCGGGCCCGGACGGGTGACCGTCCTGGCGGACGGCGCCGGGTCGGCCAACCGCGGCCGGTGGGCCGGGCGGTTCGGCACCGCCGTCGAGACCGGCGCGGCCAGGTACGTCTGGTTCGGCACCGAGGCGCCGTTCGACGCGGTGACGTTCCCGTTCGTGCCCACCGAGTACGGCGTCTTCGCCGCGCACGCCTACCCGTACGGCGAGGGCCTGAGCACCTTCATCGTCGAGGCCGACGAGCGGACGTGGCGCAACGCCGGGATGGACGCCCCGGTGGAGTCGGGCCTGACCGACGACCGCTCCCGGCGGATGCTGGCCGAGGTGTTCGCCGAGCACCTCGGCGGCCGGCCGCTGATCGGCAACGGCAGCAGGTGGCACGCCTTCCGGGTGGTGCGCAACGCCCGCTGGTCGGCCGGGAACGCCGTGCTGCTGGGCGACGCCGCGCACACCGCGCACTTCTCGGTCGGCTCCGGCACCAAGCTGGCCATGGAGGACGCCATCGCGCTCGCCGACGCCCTGCAGCGGGCCGGGCGGCCGGGCGAGGCGTTCGCCGCCTACGAGGCCGTGCGCCGGGGGCCGGTCGCCCGGACCCAGACCCTGGCCGGGCGGAGCATGCGCTGGTGGGAGACGTTCGGCCGCCGGATGCACCTGCCTCCGCACCGGTTCGGCATGCACTTCATCACCCGTACCGGGGCGATCACCTATGCCGGGCTGAGCCGCCGGCACGGCGACCGGATCGCCGAGGCCGAGGCCGAGTTCGCCGCACTGGCGAGCGCCGCAGGAGTCGCGGGGACGGGCCCGCAGGGTCACGACGGGCCGGACGGGAAGGCGCCTTCGCCCTTGGACGGAGGGACGCCTTCGATTCCGGACACGACCCCGGCCGGAAACGTCTCCCTGGTCCAGGACGTCGCTCAGGTCCGGGACATGGCTTCGGTCCAGGACGTCGCCCAGGTCCGGGACGTCGCCCGGGTCCGGGACGTCGCCTCGGTGGAAGGCACGGCCCCGGTCACGGGTGCGCTGGGCCTCCCGGTCACATTGGGGCCGCTCCGGCTGCCCACCCGCGTGGCCGCGCGGCTGCCGGACGACGCGGAGGACCCGCGCCACTCCCCCACCCGCCCGACCGGCGTCTCGCTGGTCCTCGCCGACGTGCGCGACACGATGGCGAGGGTCCCCGGGGGCATCACGAGCGCGGAGAGCACCGCAGGTACGGAAAAAGCCCGGAACATCGAGGACATCGAGGACATCGTCCGCGACGCGCTGGCGAGAGCGACGACAGGGACGACGGGTGCGGTGCTCGGCATCGTCGTGTCCCCGGAGGCGGACCCCGGCGCGGTCGGCCGGGCCGCACATGCCGGCGGCGTCCGGTTCGTCGAGATCCTGCCGGACCAGGGTCTCCCCGGCCCCGCGCCGGTCACCGCGTTGCTGGACGAGGTCGGCCCGGCCACGGCCGTGTGCGCGGGCCTGCGCTGCCCGGACGAGGACGCCTGGTCCGCCGGGGCCGAGCCGCTGCTCGACCGGTGCCGCCGGCTGCGCGCGCTGGGCGTCACCGGCCTGCATCTGCACGACGCCCCGGCCGGAATCGGCTGGGAGCACCTGCTGGGCTGGGCCGACCGGATCCGGACCGAGACCGGGCTGCCGGTCCTGCTGGACGCACCGGACGGGTGGACGCCGCGCACGGACGAGACCGGCGACCACACCGGGAAGGGCGAGCGAACCGGAGGCGAGGGCAGGACCACGGATCAGGCCGGAGAGCAGATCAAGGATCGAACCCAGGACGAGGACGACTGGCCGACCCGCCTGCACGTGGCCCTGGTCAGCGGCCGGGCCGACCTGATCGTGGCCTGACCGCTGCCCGCCCCTCTCCGTGCCCGTGCAAGGCAGGAGGGGCCTGACATCGACGGCGAGCAGGCGAAAAGATCAGGACCAGGACTCCCAGGCCGCGAGGAGAACCTTCGCCGTTTCTCTGTCCATTTTGTAACCCTCGCCCGATTTTTTAATGAGGGGTGCGCGGCCGAAGGCATCACAGAACTGGTCGATGCGACGCATGGTCTCCCGGACGTCGGCCTCCGCAACTCCCATCTCTGCAGCCAGATGGCCCAAAGAGTAGGGGTGTTCCGATCTGGAGGAAAACATGTGCAGGATGTGCTGCCCATGGGGGATGTCTTCGCAGGCTTTGCTCATGACGGCGGCCTCGATGATCACTTCCTCCGAGAAGCTCCATGGCCTGGAAAGACCCGCAGGGTTCGGCGAGAAACTCTTCCGGTTCTCCATGCTTTCCCTGCTCGTCGTCGCCCTACCGCCCCCAGTTCGACAGCGTGTCGAAGTGCCCGAGCACGTCGTCCTGCGCGGGCAGCGGCCGTCCTGCCGTCACCCCGGCATCGACTCCTCCGGTCACGTGGTCCGAGGCATCGCAGGCAGGCTACTACCCCGCCCTCTTCCTCGACACGATCTCACCGGGGCGTCAGCGGTCGCCCAGGATGTGGATGAGCATGTCGGCGAACTCGATCGGGTGCGTCACGTACCCGACGTGCCCGCCCGGGAAGTCGACGACCGGCAGGCCGAGTCGTCCGGCCAGCACGGTGTTGGGCCGGTAGGGGAAGTGCTCGCGCGAGGTGCTGCCGCCGGCCAGCACCAGCCGGTCCGTGACCGTCTCCAGCGCCGCGACGTCGAGGGTAAAGGCCGGGTAGGGCAGGATCTCGTGCTCGAACCAGAAGACCTGGTTGGTACGGATGCGGGTCAGCATCGCCTCCAGCCGCTCCGGTGACGGCTGGAACTCCCGCGGGGGCCGCGTGGGCTCGGCCATGCCGGCCCGGTCGCGGAAGAACCGCATCGCCGTCTGGGCGCCGTCGCGCCGATAGATCTCGTACAGGTCGGCGTAGAAGCGCAGCCACCGCTCGGAGTCCGGCAGGACGGAGGCCAGCGGTGGCTCGTGGGCGACCAGCGTCCGGACGGCGGCCGGGTGGCGGGCGAGCAGATGGAGCGCGGTGATGGCGCCGGAGCTGCCGCCCATCACGTGGGCGGGCCCGCCGGCCAGGTGGGTGAGCAGCCGGTGGGCGTCGTCGGCGTCGGTGTCCACCCGGCGCGCGTCGTCCACCGGCTCGTCCGCCCGGCTGCGGGAGAAGCCGCGCCGGTCGTAGGTGATGACGGTGTAGCGGCCCGCCAGCGCCTCGGCCATCGGCTCGTAGGGCCCGGCGTCGCCGTTGCCGGTGGGGACGAGCAGCAGGGGCGGGCCGCTCCCGCGGACCTCGTGGTAGAGGGTCGCGCCGGGCACCGCGAGCGTGCCGGTGGTCAGCGTGCGCATGGGTCCTCCGTGGTCGTCGGCGCCGGGACGCTCATCCGCGCAGGTGCTCCGCGGTCAGCAGGGCCGCTCGTCCGCGCCGGTGCTCGGCGGTCAGCAGGGCCGCTCATGCGCGCCGGTGCTCCGCGGTCAGCCGCTCCAGCACGGGGACGACGGCGGCCGGGCTCGGCAGGGAGAGCCAGTCGTCGAGGACGGCCTGCGCGCCGCGCGCGTAGGAGACGTCGCTCACCACCTGCTCGATCATCTTGCGGATCTCGTCGACCGACTGGGCCCGGTGGTTGAGCCGGGTGCCGGCGCCCCGGCCGATCACGTACTCCGACGTGGGGGTCGCCTCCAGCTTCTTGGCGGGCAGCTCCCAGGTCGTGACGGTCTGGACGACCTCCTCACTGACGCCGAACTCGAAGCCGTTGCGGAAGGTGCCGTCCTCGATGGTGCGCGGGTCCACCTCGGAGGGGCGTACCAGGACGGTCTCCTCGGTGTCGCAGACGATCTGCGGGACCTTGAACGCGCACGCCGCGCCGAACGTGCCGATTCCTCCGTGGTGGATGACCGCCGAACAGGTCGGCAGCAGCTGGTTCAGCGAGACCCACTCGATCGCGCGCACGTTGGCGGGGAGGTCCCGGATGCCCTCGAGCTGCAGGGAGTTGAGGGTGGCGACCAGCTCGACGTCCAGGTCCTTCACGGCCTCGATGATCATCGGTGAGCGGCCCCAGTCGCCCTTGATGAACCTGCGGGTCGACTCCCCCAGCGTCAGGGCGATCCTGGGCACCCGGGGCCGCTCGCGGAGCCACTCGGGGAAGGGGACGGCGCCGTTGTAGGGCACGTAACGCATGGGGACCGTGACCGCGCTGGTCGGCAGCCTCATGCCGGGCGGCATCGGGTCGATGGACCACTGCCCGTACAGCAGCTCGTCGTCGACCTCCATCCCGTACCGCTCCGCCAGCGGCCTGAGCAGGTCGGCCTGGAGGTTCTCCGGCAGGCCGGCCGCCCGCAGCGCGTCGCGTTTCTCCGCGACCCGGTCGAAGCTCCAGCCCGGGAAGTCGGGGCCCAGCAGGAAACGGGCGTGCGCGGCCCCGCAGGCGCGCGCGGCCACCGGGCCCGAGGCGAACGTCGGGTCCCAGATCACCAGGTCGGGGCGCCAGGCGCGGGCGAAGTCGACCAGCTCCCCGGCCTCGGGCAGGTCGGTCCGCACGTAGTCGGAGATCGCGCAGAGCAGCCACTGGTGGAAGACGATCCAGTGCTCGCGCTCCTGTCCGGTCAGGCCGAGCACGTCAGCGTGGCGGAGCACCTCGTCGGGGTGCTCCGGGGGCTTGGCGTCGGGCCTGATGCGCGGCTCGACGCCGTCCGGGTCCCCCAGCGGCACCGGGGTGAGCCCGGCCGCGGTGACGGCGCCGGCGAAGGAGGCGTGGGTGGCGATACGGACCTCGTGTCCCGCGCTCTGCAGTGCCCACGCGCACGGTACGACAGGCCACAGGTGGGCGTGCGACGGATACGAGGTGAACAGGACGCGCATGGGGCTTCCCCTGTGATGTGAGGTCGGGCCGGTGTGGGTCGGGCCGGGACCGCGTTCCCGCGGTCCGGGGCGGATCGTCCGGTACGGGTCCGGAGCCGATAGTCCGGTACGGGTGTCCCGGGCGGATCGTCCGGTACGGGCGTCCGGGGCGGGCCGCCCGCTGCCGCCACGACGGACGATCCCACCGCCGCCCGCGCGCGGCATCTTCCGGCGTGCGCTCCCTCCGGCCGGGCCGTACCGAGGGAAGCGCACGCCGGAAGATGTGCCGGACCGGCGCGACCTGTGATCGTGGGCGGGACAGGTGTCGGCCCGGAACCGGGCCGGTGAGAACGTGCCCCGACGACGAGAGGACAGGTGCGTGACTACAGCGGACGTTGCCTCCGGCACTCCCGCGAGGGCCGGATGGCGCCAGTGGGCGGGCCTGGCCGTGATGTGCCTGCCGACCATGCTCACCACCGTGGACATCACCGTGATGTTCCTGGCGCTTCCGCACGTGAGCGCCGACCTGGGCGCGAGCGGGGTCGAACAGCTCTGGATCTCGGACATCTACGGCTTCATGATCGCCGGTTTCCTGGTCACGATGGGCACGCTGGGCGACCGGATCGGCCGGCGCAGGGTGCTGCTGGCCGGGGCCGCGGTGTTCGTCGCCGCCTCGCTGCTGGCCGCCTACGCGACCTCGACGCCGATGCTGATCGGCGCGCGGGCGCTGCTCGGCGTGGCCGGGGCGACGGTGGCCCCCTCCGTCCTCGCGCTGATCCGGGACATGTTCCCCGATCCCCGGCAGATGGGCACGGCCATGGCCGTGTGGGGCTCGTCCATCATGGCGGGTGTGATCCTCGGCCCCGTGGTCGGCGGCCTGCTGCTGGGCGCCTTCCGGTGGGGGTCGATCTTCCTGATGGCCGTGCCCGTCATGGGCCTGCTGCTGCTGACCGCGCCGTTCCTGGTGCCCGAGTCCCGCAACCCGCACGCGGGACGGCTGGACGTGCCGAGCGTGCTGCTCTCCCTGGGGGCGGTGCTGCCGCTCGTGTACGGGCTCAAGGAGCTGGCCCGCGGTGGCCCGGCCCCGCAGGCGGCCGCCGCGATCCTGCTGGGCGCGGCCTGCGCGCTGGTCTTCGTACGGCGGCAGCGCACGCTGGCCGACCCGCTCCTCGACCTGCGCCTGTTCGGCATCCGCGTGCTCTCCGGCACCATGGTGCTGTCGCTGATGTTCGCGTTCGTCATGGGCGGGACCGGCCTGGTGGTGACGCTGTTCCTGCAGCTCGTCCAGGGGTACTCGCCCTCGGGCGTGGCGCTGTGGATGGTGCTCCCGGCCGTGGTCATGATCGTGATGGGCAACGTGGCCGGCGCGGTCGCGCGGGTCGTGCGCCCGGCGTACCTGATCGCCGCCGGAGCCGTGCTCGCGGCGGCCGGGATGGTGGTGCTCACGCGGGTGGGCGCCTCCGGCGACATGCCGCTCCTGATGACCGGCCTGGTCATGGTCTACGCCGGTGGCAGCCCGATCACCGTGCTGAGCCCCCTGCTGGTCATGACGTCGGCGCCGCCGGAACGCGCCGGCTCGGCAGGGTCGCTGCAGTCCACCGGGAGCGAGTTCGGCACCGCGATGGGGGTGGCCGTCCTGGGCCTGGTGGCCACCGCGGCCTACCGCGCCGGCGTCACCGTGCCCGATGAGGTGCCCGGCGAGGCGGCCCAGGCCGCTCGCGAGAGCATCAGCGGGGCGGTGCTCACCGCGCAGCGGTTCCCCGGACAGGCCGGTGGCGAGCTGCTCGCCTCCGCCCGGGACGCCTTCACCTCCGGGCTGCACGTCACCGCGATCGTCACGGCGGTCGTCTTCCTCGGTCTCGCCGCCGTCGCCCTGGCCGGCCTGCGGAAGGTCCCGCCCACCGGCGCGGCACAGGCCGGCGGCCCGCAAGAGGCGGGCACCTCCCCGGCCGCGGAGGCCGCACAGACCGCGCAGACCGGTGCCGGAACGCCCGGGGAGACCGCGCAGACCGGTGCCGGGACGCCTGAGGAGGCGGGCGCCGGAAGGCCGGAAGACGACCGGGCCGGGAGGCCGGAAGACGCCGGCGCGTCAGGGCAGGCGCGGGCCCCCGAGGGCGCCAGCGAGATGTCCGTGCGCTGAGATCCGGGCACGCGGGCCGGCGCGACCGGCCCGCGTGACGGCCCGCGCACGCCGCTCTCAGGGAATCTTCGGAGTCGCTCATGAAAGCCCTTGTTCTGTCGGGCGGGTCGGGAACGCGCCTTCGCCCCTTCAGTTACTCCATGCCGAAGCAGCTCATCCCCGTCGCCGGCCGGCCGGTCCTGGAGCACGTCCTGGACGACATCCGGGGACTGGGGGTGAGGGAGGTCGGCATCGTGGTGGGCACGTGGTCGCCGGAGATCGAGCGGGCGATCGGCGACGGGTCCCGCCTGGGACTGCGCGTGACCTACATCCGGCAGGAGCGGCCGCTGGGCCTGGCGCACTGCGTCAGGCTGGGACGGCCGTTCCTCGGCGACGACGACTTCGTGATGTACCTGGGCGACAACATGCTGCCCGACGGGGTCGCCGACATCGCCGCGTCCTTCCGGGCCGGACGCCCGGCCGCGCAGGTGGTGGTGCAGAGGGTGGCCGACCCCCGGGCGTTCGGCGTCGCGGAGGTCGAGCCGGACGGCACCGTGCGGCGCCTGGTCGAGAAGCCCCGCCACCCGCGTAGTGACCTGGCGCTCGTCGGCGTCTACTTCTTCACCCCGGCCGTCCACGCGGCGGCCGAGGCCGTCGCTCCCGGTGCCCGCGGCGAGCTGGAGATCACCGACGCGATCCAGCTGCTGATCGACCGCGGCGCCACGGTCAGGGCCGGCGTGTACGGCGGCTACTGGAAGGACACCGGGCGGATCGAGGACGTGCTCGAGTGCAACCGCCACCTGCTGGGCGGGCTCCGTACCGAGATCGCCGGACAGGTCGACCCCCTGAGCAGCCTGTCGGGCCCGGTGGTGGTGGCGCCGGGAGCCCGCGTGGTGCGGTCCCGGATCGTCGGCCCGGTGATCGTCGGTCCGGGCACCCTGGTCGAGGACAGCCGGATCGGGCCGGACGTCTCCCTGGGTGCCGGCTGCGTGCTCCGCGGCACCGGCCTGTCGGGCTCCATCGTCATGGACGAGGCCTCCATCTCGGGGATCGACCGGCTGCAGGACTCCCTGATCGGCCGGGCCGCCGTCATCGCGCCCCGCCGCGACGAGATCCGCCACCGCCTCGTCATCGGCGACCACACGCGCGTCGAGATCGCGGCGTGATAGGAGTCGGGAGGCGTCCCGCCCCAGGTGACGGAGAGGACAGAGAGAAAGGATGCTCATGAGGGAACCTGTGGCCGAACGGAACCTCGACGGGTACGGCGCGCCGCCGATCCCCTGGAAGCAGGTGCTGGAGGGCCTCGACGACGGCTTCTCGCAGGTACCGGGCTCGGGCGGTCCCGGCCGGTACACCTGCTGGCTGACGACGGTCTGCCCGGACGGCAGGCCGCACGTCATGCCGCTGGGAGCGCTCTGGTGGGAGGGCGCCTTTCACTTCACCACCGGTCCGGGCACCCGCAAGGGCAGGAACCTCGCGCACGACCCGCGCTGCGCCGTCACGGTCGCCCTGAAGGAGTTCGACCTCGTCGTGGAGGGGCGGGCGGAGCGGGTGACCGGGGACGATCGGCTGCACGGGATCGCCGCGGCGTACGCGGCGCAGGGCTGGGAACCGTCCGTCCGCGACGGCGCCCTGTACGCCGAGTACAGCGCCCCGAGCGCGGGACCGCCCCCGTGGTACGTGTACGAGGTGGTCCCGGACAAGGTGTTCGCCCTGGGCACCGCGGCACCGTACGGCGCGACCAGGTGGAACTTCTGACGGCTCCGCGGTTTCGCGGTTTCGCGGTTTCGCGGTTCCGCCGCCACGACGGTCACGGCCGGGGTCCCTCGCGAGGGACCCCGGCCGTCGTCGCTCATCCGATCACTCGTCGCGCATCCGATGCGACGCCTCCCCCTGTCGCGACGCCCCGGCCGGCCGCGGCACCTGACCCTGTCGTGACGCCTCACCGTTCGTGACGCGCCGCCCGGTCCCGGCCCGTCACCCGACGGTGACGGGGAAGGTGTCGTGACCCCGTACCAGCCAGCGGTCGCGGTAGTCGGCGGGCCCGGCGGCGGTGACGGCCGGGAAGCGGCGCAGCAGCATGGGCAGCGCGATCCGTGCCTCCAGGCGGGCCAGGGCCGCCCCCAGGCAGAAGTGGGCGCCGCCGCCGAAGCTCAGCGGCTGGTTGTCCGGCCTTCCCGGGTCGAAGACGTCCGGCCGGTCGAAACGACGCGGGTCCCGGTTCCCGGCGGCCAGCATGACCACCACCTTGGTGCCCGCGGGGACGCGCGTCCCCAGCAGGTCGGCGTCGGTGACGGCCCAGCGGGTGGTGGCCTGGACGGGCGGCTCGAACCGCAGGCACTCCTCCACGTAGCCCTCGGCGAATCCGGGCTCCGCGGCGAGCCTCGCGGCCGCGTCCGGGTGCTCCAGCGCCAGCTTCAGGCCGTGTCCCAGCAGGTGGGTGGTGGTGTCGAAGCCGGCCGACAGCAGCAGGACGAGGTTGGCCGTCAGCTCGTGCTCGCCGAGCCGGCTCCCGTCGGTGTCGTGCACCCGCACCAGGTCGCTGACGAGGTCGTCGGCCGGCTCCCGGCGCCGGTGGGCGATCAGCGTGGTGAAGTACGCCGACAGCTCGTCCATGGCCTTGTCCGCCGTACCGAGCACGGACGGGTCGGTGGTGCCCTCCAGCGCGAGCGTCACGTCGGCCGCGGCGGCGCGGAACCAGCCCTGGTCGTCCTCGGGGACGCCGAGCAGGGCGCCGATCACCCCGACGGGCAGGCGGAAGGCGAACTCCCGCATGAAGTCCACCGGGGCTCCGCCCGCGCCGAGCTCGGCCACCCGGTCGAGCAACCGGCCGGTCATGCGCTCGATCGCCGGCCCGAGCGCCGTCACCCGGCGGAACGTGAACGCGCCGCTGACCAGGCGCCGCAGCCGCGTGTGGTCGGGCGGGTTGGTGTACAGCATGGAGCCGGTCCATCCCCGCAGGGAGGAGTGGGAGCGCCAGCCCGGCAGGTCCCGGTCGTAGCTTTCGGCGTCCTGCACCTGGAGCCACGGTTCCCGCAGGGCTCGCGCGCACACCGCGTGGCCGACCGCGGCCATCAGGCCGGGTCTGACGGTCACCAGGTCCCCGTGGGCGCGCAGTGCCTCGTAACGGGGGTAGGGGTCGCGGCGTCCGTCCGGGGACAGCAACGCCGCCATCGCCTCCTCGGGGGAGGCCGCCGCCCGCTCGGTCATGATCCTCCTCTCCCTCGGTCGTCTCGCCCTTCCCCGAGCCGCTCGGGGACCGGGCCTTCCTCGGACGTCCCGGTGCGGGAGCGGCCGGGTCGTGCCGCCGTCCCGGCACCCGCCGGAGACTCATCGGGCCGCCCGGCCGGTTCGTACCGGCCGGGCCGCCTGATCGGCCCCCGCCGGGGGTGATCCGAGGCGGGGGCCGGCCCGATCGGGCCGGCCCCCGCCCGGGTCTCAGCCCGCGGACTTCGTGGACGTGCTGGACGTGGCGGACCGGGAGCCCCGGGACCGCACGTGGCGCCGGAGGTACTCGGCCGTGATCGAGTCAGTGGACCCGACGAGGTCGCCGGGGGTGCCGGTGAAGACGACCCGTCCCCCGTCGTGGCCGCCCTCGGGGCCCAGGTCGATCACCCAGTCGGCCTGCCGGACGACGTCGAGGTGGTGCTCGACGACCACGACCGTGTTCCCCTCGTCGACGATGCGGTCCAGCAGGGCCATGAGGGTGTCGACGTCGGACAGGTGCAGCCCGGTGGTGGGCTCGTCGAGGACGTAGATCTCCCCGGTGCGGCCGAGCCGGTCGGCGAGCTTGATGCGCTGCAGCTCACCTCCGGACAGCGAGCTGAGCGGCTGCCCGAGGGTGAGGTATCCCAGGCCGACGTCGATGAGGGCCTGGGCCTTGGCGCGCAGGGCCTTCTCGGTGAAGAACTCCGCGGCCGTCCCGGCCGGCATCTCCAGCACGTCGGCGATGGAGGCGTCGCGCAGCCGGTGGGCCAGCACCTCCTCCTTGAACCGCCGGCCCCGGCAGGTCTCGCAGTGGACGGTGACCGGGTCGGCGAAGGCCAGCTCGGTGATGATGACGCCGCGTCCCTGGCACTCCTCGCAGGCGCCCTTGGAGTTGAAGCTGAACAGTCCCGCGTCGACGCCGCCGGCCTTGGCGAACAGCTTGCGGATCGGGTCCATCATGCCGAGGTAGGTGGCGGGCGTGGACCGGGAGGACGCGGCGATCGGTGACTGGTCGACGAAGACCGCCTCCGGCCGGCTCGCGCGGAACACCTCGCCGATCAGGGTGCTCTTGCCCGCTCCGGCCACGCCGGTGACGGCCGTCAGCACCCCGGCGGGGATCGTCACGGTCACGTTCTTCAGGTTGTGCAGGTCGGCGCCCTCGATCCGCAGCTCTCCCCGCGGCGTGCGGACGTCCTTCTTGATCTCGGCCTTGACGCCCAGCGCGCGGCCGGTGGCGGTGCCGGACCCGCGCAGGCTCTTGAGGTCGCCGGAGAAGACGATCTCACCTCCGTGGGCGCCCGCGCCGGGGCCGACGTCGACGACGTGGTCGGCGACGGCGATCACGTCGGGGTCGTGCTCGACGACCAGCACCGTGTTGCCCTGGTCGCGCAGCGCGCGGAGCTGCTCGGTGAGCCGCTCCACGTCACGCGGGTGCAGGCCGACGCTCGGCTCGTCGAAGATGTACGTCAGGCCGGTCAGCTCGCTGCCCAGGTGCCGGACCATCTTCAGCCGCTGCCCCTCACCGCCGGAGAGCGTGGGCGTGGGGCGGTCCAGGCTGAGGTAGCCGAGCCCGATCGCGACGATGCGCTCCAGGGCCGCGGCGATCGGGACGGCCACCGGGTCGTCGATCCCGGTCAGCTCCTTGCGCAGGTCGGTGATCTGCATGGAGCACCACTCGGCGATGTTGCGGCCGTTGATCCGGGTGGCGAGCGCGGCGGCGTTCAGCCGGGCGCCCTCGCAGGCCGGGCAGACGCCGCTGTTCATGAACCGTTCGACGGTCTCGCGCCGCTTCGCGCTCAGCGCGGACAGGTCTCGCTTGAGGTTGAGCCGGGTGAAGCGGTCGATGACGCCCTCGTAGTCGGTCTGGAAGGAGACGTTCTTCGTCTTGACCTTGATCTTGGGCCCGCCGGTGCCGTGGAGCAGGTCGTCCCACTCCTTGCCGGTGAAGTCCTTCAGCGGCTTGGCCGGGTCGAATCGGCCGGAGTTGACCCAGATCTGCCAGTCGGGGCTGCCCACCTTGTACTCGGGGTACTGGATCGCCCCGTCCTGGAGGGACTTGGAGCGGTCGAAGAACAGCTCCAGGTCGACCTGGACGGTGCGGCCCAGGCCCTCGCACTCCGGGCACATGCCGGCCGGGTCGTTGAAGGAGTACGACGAGACCCGGCCGTCGGGTCCCTCGTGCCGGGCGAACAGGGCACGAACCATGGAGTAGACGTCGGTCATCGTCCCCACGGTGGAGCGGGCGTCGCCGCCCACCGGCTTCTGGTCGACGATCACCGGAGGGGTGAGGTTCTCGACGGCGTCGGCCTGCGGCCGTTCGTACTTCGGCAGCTGGTTGCGGATGAACCAGGGGAACGTCGCGTTGAGCCGGCGTTGCGCCTCGACGCCCACGGTGTCGAAGACGAGCGACGACTTGCCCGAGCCCGACACCCCGGTGAACACGGTGATCTTGTTCTTCGGGATCGTCAGGGAGACGTTCTTGAGGTTGTGCACCCGCGCTCCGGTGATCCGGATAACGTCCTGCTCCGCCATCGGCTGCCCTGCCCTTCGTGTCGTTCCGCGCGACCGCCGCCCGGCCGTCATCCGGCCGCGACCGCCGCCTCGGTGCCGGTCCTTCCGGCTCGTCCTTCCTGTCCTGCCTGTCCTTGTGCCGCGGCTGCCCCGTCCCGTCCGGTACGGCCGGTGTCCTCCTCCGGCCGGGGCGCGGGGCGCCGCGCGGCGGTGAACTCGATGACCGACAGCCGTCCGGCCGGGTGCACCGCCACCGCCTCCAGCCCGGCGTCCGCCGCCAGCGCGGCCAGTTCGGCGGCGCGGCGTTCCTTCCCGCCGTAGTAGGCGAGCATCCGCAGGTCCATGGCGGTGTGCGGCGACTCGCCGTCCGGGCCGATCCGCTCGATGACGAAGACCGAGCCGTCGTCGCCGGCCGCCTCCGCGCAGCGGCGCAGGATGGTCCGTGCCGCCTCGTCGTCCCAGTCGTGGACGACCGACGAGAGCAGGTATCCCCCGCGTCCGCGCGGCAGCGGCTCGAAGAAGCTTCCGGGGACGACGTCGCCCCGGTCGGCGAGCCCGGCCTCGGCCAGCGCCTTGCGGGCGGTCTCCGCGGTGCCGGGCAGGTCCACGACGGTCCCCCGCAGGGCGGGGAACCGGGTCAGCAGCGCGATCATGAGCGTGCCGTCGCCGCCGCCGACGTCGACGACGTGGCCCAGCGCTCCCCAGTCGTGAGCCGACACGATCTCACCGGCCCGCTCGACGGCGTCGGCCCCCATCCGCGCGTCGAAGGAGGCGGCCAGGGCCGGGTCCGCGGCCAGGTCGTCCCAGAAGGGGCGGCCGAACTGCACGGGGTAGGCGGCCTCGCCCGTGCGCACGCTGTGCAGGAGCCGGACGAGGCTGAGCTCGGCGCGGCCGACCGCGCCGTCGATGTCCAGCATGTCCCGCAGGTGGGCGGGGTGGCCGTCGCGCAGCGGCTCGCCCAGCGGGGTCAGCGCGTACCGCCCGTCGTCGTCCCGGGACAGCACGCCCTTGGCGGCCAGGTGCCGCAGCACGCGCTCCAGCGCATCGGCGTGCGCGCCGGTCTGCTCGGCGAGTTCCCGCGCGCTCCGGGGCTCGGCGGCCACCCGGTCGGCGATGCGCAGCGTGGCGGCCACCCGGATCGCCATCGGGGTTCCCAGGTGCGCGAGCGACCACAGCCTGGCGCTCATGTCGGCCTTGTCCGACACCGCGTCCTCCTTGATCCTTCACGCGGCGAAGGCCGCGCCGCCCGTCCCTCACGGCCGGCGGGC
>NZ_BAAAWD010000029.1:0-198553 GCF_039534895.1 Streptosporangium longisporum
TCCGCCCACTCGGTGACGGACAGCTTGCCGGACATGAGCTGCCCGGAGGCCGCGGCCACCTCGTCGTGCAGCTCGGCGTACCACTTGCGGAACAGGAACCAGACGGCGTTGTCGCCCGCGGCGGCCAGCGCGGTCGAGGCGCTCTTCAGGCCCGGCTTGAGCGTGCGGCCCTGGTCGGCCCCCTTGACGACGGTGAGCGTGTGAGACCATCTCCATGAACCCGCCCGCCCCCTCCTTGGAGAGCATGGCGCGCATGTACTCCAGGCCCGCGCGGGGGTTGGCCGACCTGGCCGGGACGATGTACTCCTCGCCCGGCTGGGCGTGCAGGGTGCCGTACGGCAGGGCGTCGGAGGAGCCGAAGTCGGGCAGCGGGAACATGGCGTAGTCGAAGCCGCCGGGGGTGGAGTCCTTCTGCTCGTTCTCCAGCCAGGAGCCGCAGGGCAGCATCGCGACCTGGCCCCTGTTCTGGGCGGTCTGGGTCTGCACGTGGTCGAGCCCGGCGGTTGCCCTGGAGCAGGGTACTTCGACCCGAGCTCGGCGAACGCCCCGGCGGCCTGCCTGACCGGCTCGGCCTTCCAGGCGCCCTCCTGGAGGTTGTCGATGTTCTTGAGCACGTCCTTGCCGCCGATCTTCGCGGCGAGCGTGAGGATGGCCTCGTAGATGTAGAACGGGTGCTTGCCCGCGTAGGTGAAGGGGGCCGTCCTGCCCGCCTTCCTGATGGTCTCGCACAGGGCCAGGAAGTCGTCCCAGGTCCTGGGGACCTGCCAGCCCTCGGCCTCGAAGAGCGTGCGCGAGTACCAGATGCCCCAGACGGTGTTGGCGTAGTTGAGGACGTACGGCCTGCCGTCGTAGCTGCCCAGCTCGATGGCGGCGGGGTCGATGGTGTCGCGCACCTTCACCGCGGGGTCGTCCCAGCTCGGCGCGTCGTACAGCGGCGTGAGGTCGGCGAGCTGGCCGTCCTGGACCAGGGCGCCGAAGTCCATGGCGCCCGCGCCGGAGTTGTTGACGACCTCCGGCGGGTTCCCCCCGGCGAAGCGCGGCTGGAGGGTCTTGGCGACCTCCTTGGTCGCGTTGTGCTTGATCTCCAGGTCGGGGTGTTTCGCCGTGAGGATCCGCTCGTGGACGTCGCGGGCGTAGGCGTCGCCGAACCCGCCGTCGAAGATCCAGATCTCCAGGGGCCTGTTCCCGGCGAAGCCGAGGGGGTTGGCCGCGCTGGTGGCCCCGGCGGCGGGGGTAGAGGACGCGGCGCCGTTCCCGGCCGGGGTGGCGCACGCGGACAGGGCCGGCAGGGCGAGACCGGCCAGGGCCGCGCCGCGCAGGAGCTCACGCCTGGACAACTGGGTCATCAGTTACCTCCTGGGAGTGGAAGGCGATGGTCAGGCACCTCGCCGGATCCGTCCGGCGTAGCGGTTCTCGAGGAGGCGGTTGTGCTCGTCGCCTCCGGTCACGTTGGCGGAGCGGTAGATCGGCGGGGTCCGGCCCGCCCGGGTCAGGCCCCGTACCACCTCGGCCACGACCATCTGGGCCAGCAGTGCCGAGGTGATCGTGGAGACCGCCCCGAACGTGCCGCCGCCCGGCAACGGCAGGACCGCGTCGCCGTACGGGGCGCGGTTGTCGAGCACGACGTCGGCGAGGTCGAGCAGTTTGCGGCCCGAGGGGTGGCGGGAGGTCATCGCGGTGCTGTGCCGCACCGAGGTCAGGGCGATCAGGCCGTGCCCCCGCTCCTTGACGATCGAGGCGAGCTCGACCACCGAGCCGTTCACCCCCGAGCTGGAGATCAGCACGAACACGTCCCGGGGGTGGACGGGCGCCAGGTCGTAGATCCTCCGGGCGACCGACGGGTCGCGCTCCAGCTCACCGGCCGGCCCGAGCAGGGTGGCGACCGGGGCCTCGCCGTACAGCACGACGTCGCGCAGGGCCAGGCGGTTGCTGGGCACCAGTCCGCCCGCGCGGCCGGCGATCTCCATGGCGATCGCCTCGGAGTGTCCCGAGCCGAACGCCTGGATCACGCCGTCGTCGAGCAGGCAGGCGACCATGAGCTCGGCCGCCCGTCCCACCGCGTCCGTCTGGGTCCGGGAGACCTCGTCGACGAGGGCCTTCACCCGGTCGACGTAGTCGGCGGCCCCGACGTCCCCCGTGCCGTCGCGCACCCTGCCGTCGTGTCCCGTGCCGTCGCCCACGGCGCCGTCAGCCGTGCCGTCCGCCGTGCCGTCGCCCGCTGTGCCGTCCACGCTCAGTTCCTCTCGACGCGATGGCTCTCCAGAGCCCGGATCGTCCGCTCGAACGCCTCGTTGGTCTGCTCGTAGGTGCGCTGCGCGACCGCGACGTAGACCGCGTCGAGGACGAACAGCTGGGAGTGGACGGCGGCCAGGCCGCCCAGCCGGAAGGTGGTCTCGCGGCTGGCCGTGGTCAGCACCAGGTCGGCCAGCTCCGCCAGCGGGGAGCGGGCGAAGGAGGTGACCGCCACGGTCAGCGCTCCCCTGTCGCCCGCCTCGGCGAGGGACTCCAGCACCTCGCGCGTACGGCCCTGGTGGGAGATGCCGATCGCGACGTCGCCCTCGCCCAGCAGCGCGGCGTCGGCGAGCGCCTCGTGCGCGTCGGCGTGGCTCCAGCAGGGGATCCGGATCCGGCGCAGCCGCCCGCCCGCCATCCCGGCCACCGCGCCGCTGGTGGAGACGCCGAAGATGAGGACGCGGCGGGCCGCGACGACGGCCTCGGCGACCGTGGTGACGGTGCCCGCGTCGAGCTGCGCCGCGGTCTCCTGGATGAGCCGGGAGTCGGCGGCGGCCATCACCCCGATCGCCGCGTCGAGCGGGTCGGTGGGGCCGATCTCGTGGCCCACCCCCATGTCCCAGTTGGCCTGCGCGGCCCGGCCGTCCTCGGTGGCCAGCGCGACCCGCAGCCCCGCGTACCCGGCGAAGCCGAACACCCGGCAGAAGCGGGTGACGGTGGCGGGCGAGCTGCCGCTCCGCTCGGCCAGCGTGATGATCGTGGAGCGGGCCGCCGCGGCCGGATCGGCCAGGATCGCCTCCCCCACCCGGCGCAACGCCTCGGGCAGCGCCGGGGTCTCGGTCCGGATGCGTCCGAGCGCACCTGCGGCCACAGGCATTCCTTTCACCACTGGTCAATTGGATGAAAATTATTCTCACATCGAGACCGCGTCAAGGCCGTCCGGGACACGAAAAGGGCCCGGCTCCCTTCCCTATCGCGGCCTCCGGCGGACGATCCGGGCTTCCGGAGAGAGGATCGACAACCTTTGCGGGGTCCTGGGCGTCGTTTTTAACAGAGGTTCCAGACAAGGAGCCGCCTGACGGAGGCGAACCCACGATGACTCGACGTCCGGCCGACGCGCCGCACCAGGTTCCCGGCACGCACGTCCACGACGAGCTGGCCGCCCGCCGCGCCCGGCGCGCCGGGGAGCAGAGGCTGCGCGACGAACCGCACCTGCGGCTGCTGGAGCGTGAGCACGGTGTCCGCCTGACCGTCGAGGAGCTGCAGGCCGCCGACCGGCGGATGCGGCAGGTGCCGTCACCGCGCCGTAGGGAGTCCGCGCCCCCGGAGCCCAGGTCACGGGATTCCCGGTCGAGGGAGTCCAGGTCGCGGGAGTCCGAGCCGCGCCGGGAGGTCTCGCCGATCGCACGGCTCTCCCCGGCCGAGGAGCCCTCTGCTCCCGTGGAGCCCGCCAGGACCGAGCTGGACGAGGAGACGCTCTCCCTGCAGCTGCTCGTCTGGCGCCGCCTGGGCCCGAGGGGGTTCGCGGGCTTCATGCGGGACCTGGAGGAGATGGAGGCCGAGCTGTCCAAGGCCCGTGACGACGGCTGGGGCGAGCCCGGCTGAGCACCCCTTCCTCAGGCAAGCGACTGCTCGGTAAGCCGGGGGACGTCACTCCATTGGCTACCTGTACTATCCAACAATGCGGATATCAGAACTCAGCGCCGCATCGGGCGTGGCCATCCCAACGATCAAGTACTACCTGCGCGAGGGTCTGCTCCCCGCGGGTGAGCAGACCTCGGCCACCAGGGCGCGGTACGGCGAGGACCACCTGCGGCGGCTCCGGCTGATCCGGGCGCTGCTGGAGGTCGGGCGGCTGCCGATCGCGTCCATCCGCAGGGTCATCGAGGCCGTCGACGACAAGACCCTGAGCCTGCACCACGTGCTCGGCACCGCGCAGTACGCCATCGCTCCCCCCGTCGAGCCGGACGCCTCCGGCCAGGACTGGGCCGAGGCCTGCGCCAGGGCCGACGCCCTGATCGAGGAGCTGGGCTGGCGGATCGACCCGGCCGCCCCCACCCGCCAGGAGCTGGCCCAGGTCATCCTCACCCTCGTCCGGCTGGGCATGCCCGCCGACGGCGAGGCCCTGCTCCCCTACGCGAGCACCGCCCTGAACCTGGTGACCGAGCACGAGATGCGCGTGATCCCCGTCGACGGCCCCAGGGAGGCGGCGGTCGAGGCCCTGGTCCTCGGCACCGTCCTGCACGGCAGGGTGCTGGACATCATGCGGCGCCTGGCCCACGAGTCGGTCTCCGCCCGGATCTTCGCCGACACCCGGACCGACACCTCGGACGACACCTCGGACGGCACCGGACCGCCCGGGTGACGAACGTCTCCCTCACCCTCGCGGACCGGGAAAAGGGCAGCTCACAGCCGTGGAAACGGTGAGTGCGAACTTTTCTCACCGCCTCTGCCTGCCCAAACGGCGGCGAGTAACATTCTGTTCACACATGGGCAACAGATGCGAAATCGCGACTTGCGAATCTTTGGGGGCAGCAGATCCCTCCATCCCAAGGACCTCGCCGATGACCTTCAAGGCTGAATACATCTGGATCGACGGCACCAAGCCGACCGCCAAGCTCCGTTCCAAGACCAAGGTCCTGGCGGACGGCGCCGAGCTCCCGATCTGGGGCTTCGACGGGTCCAGCACGAACCAGGCCGACGGTTCCTCCTCCGACCGCGTGCTCAAGCCCGTGTTCACCTGCCCGGACCCGATCCGCGGCGGTGCGGACGTGCTGGTGCTGTGCGAGGTCCTCGACATCGACATGACCCCGCACGAGAGCAACACCCGTGCGGCCCTCGTCGAGGTCGCGGAGAAGTACGCCGACCAGGAGTCGTGGTTCGGCATCGAGCAGGAGTACACCTTCTTCAAGGAGGGCCGCCCGCTCGGCTTCCCGCTCGGCGGCTTCCCCGCCCCGCAGGGTGGCTACTACTGCGGCGTCGGCGCGGACGAGGTCTTCGGCCGCGAGATCGTCGAGAAGCACCTCGACTACTGCATCCAGGCCGGCCTGGCCATCTCCGGCATCAACGCCGAGGTCATGCCCGGCCAGTGGGAGTTCCAGATCGGCCCGGCCGGTCCCGTGGAGGTCTCCGACCACATGTGGATCGCCCGCTGGCTGCTCTACCGCACCGCCGAGGACTTCAACATCGCCGCCACCCTGGACGCCAAGCCGGTGAAGGGCGACTGGAACGGCGCGGGCGCGCACACCAACTTCTCCACCAAGGCGATGCGCGAGGGCTACGACCCGATCATCACCGCCTGCGAGGCCCTGAGCGGCAACGCCCTGGAGCACGTCAAGCACTACGGCGTCGGCATCGAGGACCGCCTCACCGGCCTGCACGAGACCGCCCCGTGGAACGAGTTCAGCTACGGCGTCTCCGACCGCGGCGCCTCGGTCCGCATCCCGTGGCAGGTCGAGGTGGAGAAGAAGGGCTACATCGAGGACCGGCGTCCGAACGCCAACGTCGACCCGTACCTGGTGACCCGCCTGATCGTGAACACCTGCTGCTCCGCTCTGGAGAAGGCCGACCAGGTCTGATCCGACCGGTCGGCCCGAGGGCCGCGGAACCGTCCCGCCGGGGGCGTTCCGCGGCCTTCGGCGTTCCCGGCGGCCCCTTTGACAAGACGAGACGTATCGGCTCATCACTTGGTACATTCGAGCCGTGAAGACACCGAACCCGGCCCGTCGCAGCGAGCAGTCCCGCCGGGCCATCCTGACCGCCGCCTTCGACCTGGTCGCCGAGACCGGGTACGCCAAGCTGACGATAGAGGCGATCGCCGCCCGCGCGGGAGTGGGCAAGCAGACCATCTACCGCTGGTGGCCGTCCAAGGGCGCCGTCTTCGTCGAGGCCGTGCTCTCCATGGGCGGGGGCGAGGGTCAGGACCTGTCGCTGCCGGACACCGGCGATCTCGGGGCCGACCTGCGGCAGGTGCTGCGGGCCATCGTGGACGAGTACAACGACCCCAGGCTGGAGGCGATGAGCCGCGCCCTGAACCTGGAGCTGCTGCAGGACCCGTCGATGAACACCGAGATCACCGAGCGGGTCATGGGACCGCACCTGGAGGCGACCAAGGAGCGGCTGCGCAGCGCCCAGCGGGCGGGCCAGGTGGCCGCGGACGCGGATCTGGACGTGGCCGTCGAGCTGCTGTACGGGCCGGTCTACCACCGCTGGATGCTGCGGACCGCCCCGCTCACCCACGCCTACGCCGACACCCTCGTGGAGTTCGCCCTGGGCGCCCTCAGGCCGGCGTAGGCCTCACGGAGACCCTACGGAGGCCTCGCGGGGGCCTCGCGGGGGCCTCGCGGGGTCCGTCCGGCTGAGATGTGGCTCGTCCTAAATAAACGTAAAAATCTGGACTTTCTAGATCATGTCGGGCTCCGCCCCAGCTCCAGAGCCTAAAGCAGGTACGAGTGATGAAAATCCCTCGAAACAGGTGCTTTAGGACAGCGCTAAACAGGTAGCTCGCGCCGTACCATAACTGCGATGCGGGACGTAGTGGAGCAATTACAGCGTTTGGGCATGTCGGGCTATGAGGCCAAGGCATACGTCACCCTGGTCGGTGCCGGGCAGCCTCTCAACGGTTACGAGGTGGCCAAGCGCTCCGGCGTGCCGCGCAGCACCGTCTACGAGACGCTGGGCAAGCTGGTGGCCAAGGGTGCGGCCTACGAGCTGCGCGGCTCGGACGACGCCACCGACTACCTGCCGCTGCCGCCGCGATCGCTGCTGCAGCGGATGCGCCGGGAGTTCGACGACTCGATGGAGGCCCTGGAGGTCTCGCTCCCGGCGATCGTGGCGCCTCCCCGGGCGCACCTGATCCACAGCCTCAAGGACGCGGGAGCGGTCCTGGCGCGGGCCGAGGACGTGGTGGCCGGGGCGCGTACCGACCTGTTCGTGTCGATCTGGCCCGAGGAGATGACACTGCTCTCCCCGCTGGTCGAGCGCGCGGTCCAGCGCGGGGTCACCACCTCGGTGATGCACTTCGGACCGGCCCGCAAGCCGGTCGGGCGGCTGTACGAGCACCGCTTCCCCACCCGTGCCGCCTCCCCCGAGGGGCGGGGCGGCCGGACCCATGGGCGGCCGGACCTGGACCGGCGGCTGCTGGTCGTCACCGGCGACCGGCGGGAGACCGTGGTCGGCGGGTTCACCGAAGGCGCCGCGTGGGGCGTCTACACCGAGGACCCGGCCGTGGTCACGATGGCGGTGGAGTACGTCAGGCAGGACATCGCCCTGCAGATCATCGCCGAGCGGGTCGGGCACGAGACCATGGGCGAGCTGTGGGCCGGTGACGCCGAGCTCCGGAGCCTGCTCGCCGGCCACGACCGTCCCGCCGCCCTGCTCCGCGCCGCGGGCATGCCCGGCCGTCCCGGCGCGCGCCCCCAGGAGGCCGCGGGCCGGGCCGCCGAGCCCGGCACGCCCTCCCGGGAGGGCGACGCCCCGGCCCGGCGGGTCCCCGGAGCCGACGATCCATCGGATGCCGGATAAAACCGTGCTTTAACCCGCGTGTGACATCCTGCGTAGAGGTTGTCCCACAGCGATCCTTCCGTCTCGGGGAAAGGCAGGACATGGAGAAACCGGTCATCGTGACGGTCGACGACGATCCCGGGGTGTCCCGTTCGGTGGCCCGTGACCTGCGCCGGCGCTACGGTCACTCGTACCGCGTGGTCCGGGCCGACACCGCGGCCGACGGCATCGCGAGCGTCCGCGAGCTGCGGCTGCGCGGCGACGACGTCGCGGCGATCCTCGCCGACTACCGGATGCCCCAGATGAACGGCGTGGAGTTCCTGGAGCAGGCCATGGACCTGTACCCCTACGCCCGCCGCGTGCTGCTGACCGCCTACGCCGACACCGAGGCCGCGATCCAGGCGATCAACGTGGTCGACCTGGACCACTACCTGCTCAAGCCGTGGGACCCGCCCGAGGAGAAGTTCTACCCGGTGCTGGACGCCCAGCTGGAGGCCTGGCAGCGCACGGACCGGCGCCAGTCCGACGAGCTGCGGGTGGTGGGCGCGCGCTGGTCGGCCCCCTCGTACGAGGTCAGGGACTTCCTGGCGCGCAACCAGGTGCCCTACCGCTGGATGCTGGCCGACTCCGCCGAGGGCGCCGAGCTGCTCGCGGCGGCCGGGCAGGCGGCCACGACGGCGGACCCGGCGGCGAACACGGCGGCGGGCGGGAAGCCGAACGGGACGGCGACCGGGATCGGGGGCGGGGGCGGAACGGTCCCGGCCAGGCTTCCGCTGGTCGTCACCGCCGACGGCACCACGCTCGTCGCGCCGGCCCCCGCGGAGCTGGCCCAGGCCGTGGGGCTGGCCACCGCACCGGCCACCGACTTCTACGACCTGATCGTGATCGGCGGCGGCCCCGGAGGGCTGGGCGCGGCCGTCTACGGCGCCTCCGAGGGGCTGCGCACGGTGATGGTCGAGCAGCACGCCTCCGGCGGGCAGGCCGGGCAGAGCTCCCGGATCGAGAACTACCTGGGCTTCCCCGACGGCGTCTCCGGCGCCCAGCTCGCCGACCGGGCCAGGCGCCAGGCGCTGAAGTTCGGCGCCGAGCTGCTCAGCGCCCGTACGGTCACCAGCCTGGAGGTCAAGGGCCAGGCCCGGGTGGTCGGCTTCGACGACGGCGGCAGGATCGCCGCGCACACCGTCATCCTCGCCACCGGCGTCTCCTACCGGCGCCTCGGCGCGCCGGGCCTGGACGACTTCATCGGCTCCGGCTGCTACTACGGCGCGGCCCTGACCGAGGCGCCCGAGTGCCGGGACCGCGAGGTCTACATCGTCGGCGCCGCCAACTCGGCCGGCCAGGGCGCGGTCTACCTGTCGGGGTACGCCAGCAGGGTCCACCTGATCGTCAGGGGCGACGGCCTGGAGCGGACCATGTCGCACTACCTGATCGAGCAGATCTCCCAGATCCCGAACATCGAGGTGCACCTCGGCACCGAGGTGGTGGGGGCCGAGGGCGACGGCCACCTGGAGCGGATCACGCTCAAGGACGCGGACGGCGAGCGCACGGCCGACGCCGAGTGGCTGTTCGTCTTCATCGGCGCCGAGCCGTTCACCGACTGGCTGGGCGAGATCATCGAGCGCGACGACAGGGGCTTCATCCTCACCGGCCCCGACCTGACCGCCGACGAGAACCGGCCGCGCAACTGGCCGCTCCGGCGCGAGCCCTACCACCTGGAGACGAACGTCCCGGGGGTGTTCGCCGCCGGTGACGTCCGGGCCGAGTCGATCAAGCGGGTCGCCTCGGCGGTCGGCGAGGGAGCGATGGCCGTCGCCCTGGTCCACCGCTACCTGGAGAAGACGTGACCGCCCCGGACGAGGTCCCCCGCGGCACCCACGAAGGAGGCGGGATGATCGACATCGACGTGCTCCGCGGGCTGTTCCTGTTCGAGGGACTGTCCGACGACCAGCTCCGGTGGCTGGCCGAGCACGGGACCGAGCAGGAGTACGACGCGGGCGAGACGATCATCAAGCAGGGGGAGCCCGCCGACTGCTTCGTCGTGCTCGTCGAGGGCGAGGTGGTGATGTCCACCGAGACCCAGGTCGGGCCGGGCAGCATGAGCCCGACCTCGCAGCCGGGCGTCTACGCCGGGGCCGTCTCCGCCTACCTGGTCGACCGCGCCCCGGCGGCCTACGGCCACTCGCTGCGCGCCACCAAGCCCACGCGGATGCTCGCGCTCCCGGCCAGGGAGTTCGGCCTGATCATGGGCGAGTGGTTCCCGATGGCGGTCCACCTGCTGGACGGGGCCCGCCTGGGCGGCCTGGCCCATCGGGAGTTCGTCGACCGGCGGCAGCGGCTGACCGCCCTGGGCACCATCACCGCCGGGCTCACCCACGAGCTCAACAACCCGGCCGCGGCGGCCGTACGGGCCGTGGACGACCTGCGCACGAAGGTGCGCTCGTCGCGGCGGCGGCTGGCCGCGCTGGCCGGGGAGGGCATCGAGCCCCAGCGGCTGCGCGCCTTGGTGGACCTGCAGGAGGCGTGCGCCGCCGGGATCGCCCAGGCGCCGACCCGCTCGCCGCTGGAGGTCTCCGACGCCGAGGACGAGCTGTCCGACGCCCTGGAGGAGGCCGGGGTCTCCGACGCCTGGGAGATCGCGCCCGCGCTGATCGCGGCCGGGTTCGAGGTCGGCAAGCTGGACAAGGTCCGCGAGATGATCGGCGAGCGGCACGTGGACGCGGCGATGCACTGGCTCTCGGAGGCCATCGAGATCGCCCAGATGCTGGACGAGGTGACCGACGCGACCGAGCGGATCTCCTCGCTGCTCGCCTCGGCCAAGCAGTACTCCCAGATGGACCGGGCGCCGTACCAGACGGTCGATCTGCGGGAGCTGCTGGACAGCACCCTGACCATGTTCCGCGGGAAGATCCCGCCGGGGATCAGCGTCGCCACCGACTACGACCCCGACCTGCCGCCCGTCCCGGCCTACGCCGGGGAGCTCAACCAGGTGTGGGCCAACCTGATCCACAACGCGATCGACGCGATGGCCGGAAGCGGCGTGCTGACCGTCCGCACCCGGCTGGAGCACGAGACGATCGCGCTGATCGAGATCTGCGACACCGGCCCGGGCGTCCCCGAGGGCCTGCGGGACCGGATCTTCGAGCCGTTCTTCACCACCAAGGCGGTCGGCGAGGGCACCGGGCTCGGCCTGGACATCTCCTTCCGCATCGTCGCCGGCCGGCACGGCGGCGACCTGCGGGTGGAGTCGGAGCCGGGCGACACCCGCTTCCAGGTACGCCTGCCGGTCACCGAGACCGTCACCTCCTGATCCCGCCTGATCCCGCCGGTCCCGGTTCCGGGACCGCACGGGACCGGGGCGTGTCCTCGTAGCACGCGTCCGGGCGGTCAGGAGCCGTGGGCGCCCCGGGCGATGTCCATCAGGCGGGACAGGACGCGGGCGCCGGAGACCCGGACGCCGTCGTGCTCCAGCTCGTTGGTGACCCAGGTCCGCACGTTGCCGACCGCGCGGGCGGTGCGGACGGACAGGCCCTCGTCGACGTACATGTCGTCGTAGTAGACGGCGGCGACCACCGGGACGGTGTTGGCGGCCAGCCGGGCCGGGTCGTACAGGGCGGGCCAGCCGGAGGTCTCCGCCAGGATCTCGGCGGCCCCCTTGAAGGGGCGGAGCGCGGCGATCTCGTCGAACATCCAGGGGTAGATCATCTCCCCGGTGGGGAGCGTCGGCCCGGCGTCGGGGTGGAAGTCCTCCGGCAGCAGCCGGTGCGCGGCCCAGGCGGTGGCGGCCCCCTGGGCGTAGATCGACTCGTGCAGGACCGCGTAGAGCGGGTTGCCGACGAAGCCGGTGGCCATCATGACCTCGTACAGGAACAGGTCGGAGAGCCGGTCGCCGGACCAGGCCTCCTCCAGCACCCAGTGCAGGTACTCCGGCCCGTCGCTCATGCCCAGGCACATGCCGAGGGTCTGCAGCCGTCGCACGCTCAGCACGTCCCCGTCGGGCAGGCGGACCTCGTGGCGGCGCAGGTGGGCGGCGATCTCGTCCAGCCGGGCCGAGTCGTGCGGGTAGCGGGCGAAGTGGCGGCGGACCCGGTCGCGGACCCGGGGGTAGGTGCGCGTGTAGACGTCCTCGGCGGTGGCGTCCAGCCCGGCCAGGCCGCCGGTGACGTAGCAGGTGGCCAGGCCCTCGGGCGCCTGCGACAGGTAGGTGAGCGTGATGAAGCCGCCGTAGCTCTGGCCCAGGGTGTCCCACGGCCGGTCCCCGCACAGCTCCCGCCGGATCAGCTCGGCGTCGGCCACGATCGCGTCGGCCCGGAAGCGCGTCAGGCGGGCGGCGAGCTCCGCGTCGGTGCCGTCGATCGTCCTGGCGGTGATCGGGGTGCTGCGCCCGGTCCCCCGCTGGTCGAGCAGCAGGACGCGGTGGGTCCGCAGCGCGTGCCCCAGCCAGCCGTCGGCCGCGGCCGGGCGCGGCGACTTCCCGCCGGGACCGCCCTGCAGGTACAGCAGCCAGGGCAGGTCCTCCCCCCCGCCTGGCCGGGTCCACCGCCTCCCGGGCGAAGACCTCGATCGTCCCGGCGCCGGGGTCGGCGTGGTCGAGGGGGACGGTGAACGCGTGGTCGGTGAGTGCCACACCGGGCAGAAGGACGGTCACCCACGGAAAGCTACCCGAGCCCGGGCCGCGTCCCTCCCGCGTCCCTGCCCCGTTCCA
This sequence comes from Streptosporangium longisporum, assembly GCF_039534895.1. NCBI lineage: Bacteria > Bacillati > Actinomycetota > Actinomycetes > Streptosporangiales > Streptosporangiaceae > Streptosporangium > Streptosporangium longisporum. The sequence continues at coordinate 12,437 of NZ_BAAAWD010000029.1, forward strand.
CCTCCGGCGACCAGGGGGCGGAGCGCGGGGACGCCCTGCCCGGCCACCGCGCGCCGTGCCCCCGCGGCACCGGCCGGGACGCGGGGGGCCGGGAACGACTCGGTAACGTCACCTTGACGCGGACCTAGTTTTGCCTCTTAAATTTCAATATGAATTAAGCGTCGAAGCGAGTGGCCACCCTCTCCTCCCAGCACGCCGACCGGCGGCGGGCGGGTGGCGCGACGTGCCACGAGCACCGTCTCGGCGCCACCCCGGCGAACCCGCCACCGATCGTCGTCCCGGCGTGCCCGGCAGGCGATCAATCCGTGTGACCACGCAAGGAGCGTTCAAGGGATGACCCAGACCGACGACCGGACCGGCACCGGCCTGGCCCTGTTCCCCACGGGTTTCCGCTGGGGGGTCGCCACCGCGTCCTACCAGATCGAGGGCGCCACCCGCGAGGACGGCCGGGCCCCCTCGATCTGGGACACCTTCGCCCGGACCTCCGGCCGGGTGCACCTGGGACAGACCGGTGACGTCGCCTGCGACCACTACCACCGCTATCCCGAGGACGTCGCGCTGATGCGGGAGCTCGGCGTCGACACCTACCGCTTCTCGGTCGCGTGGCCGCGGATCAGGCCCGACGGCACGGGCCCGGTGAACCCGCGGGGCCTGGACTTCTACGACCGGCTGGTGGACGCCCTGCTGGCCTCGGGCATCGAGCCCATGGCCACGCTGTACCACTGGGACCTGCCGCAGTCGCTGGAGGACCGGGGCGGCTGGACCGTCCGGGAGACCGCCGAGTACTTCGCCGAGTACGCGGTGGCCGTCCACGACCGCCTCGGGGACCGGATCCGGACGTGGACGACCCTGAACGAGCCGTGGTGCTCTGCCTTCCTCGGGTACGCCACCGGCGACCAGGCACCGGGCCGCACCGAGCCGGGAGCGGCCTTCCGCGCCGCCCACCACCTGCTGCTGGGCCACGGCCTCGCGGCCCGCGCGCTGCGGTCGGCCGGGGCCAGGGAGGTCTCGGTCACGGTCAACCTCACCCCGGTCTCCCCGCGCGACCCGCTGGACCGGCACGACGTCGCGGCGGCCGGGCTCGTCGACGGCCTGCACAACCGGATCTTCCTCGACCCGCTCCTCAAGGGCCGCTACCCCGCCGACATGCTGGAGCACATGGCCCGCTTCACGAGCCTGGAGCACATCGCCGACGGCGACGAGGAGATCATCGGCGCCCCGATCGACCTGCTGGGGGTCAACTACTACGCGCCGACCTTCGTCGCGGCCAGGGTGGGCACGCCCTCCTCCGACCGCTTCCCGGGCACCGAGGGCGTCGAGTACCCCGAGCCCGGCCTGCCGGTGACCGCCATGGGCTGGCCCGTCGAGGCCGACGGCCTGCGTCGGCTCCTGGTGCGGCTGGCGCGGGACTACCCGTCCACCCCGCTGATGATCACCGAGAACGGGGCCGCCTACCACGACTCCGCCGTGGACGGACGGGTCGCCGACGCCGAGCGCATCGACTACCTGCGCTCCCACCTGCTCGCCGCGCACCAGGCGATCGGCGAGGGGGCCGACCTGCGCGGCTACCTGGCCTGGTCGCTCCTGGACAACTTCGAGTGGGCGTACGGCTACGACAAGCGGTTCGGGCTGATCCACGTCGACTACGCGACCCAGCGGCGCACCCTCAAGGACAGCGCCCTGTGGTACAGCGGGGTCATCGGCAGGAACGGGATCTGACTCTCTGACCGGCCGTCCGGCCCGCACCGACTCACACCGCCCCGCACCGTCACCGGTGCGGGGCGGTTCCGGTGTTCAGCGGGCGGCCCAGACCAGGCCGCGCCGGGTGAGCTCGTACACGGTGGGGTGACGCAGGTCGTCGAGCCGGTGGCCGACGGCGGAGAAGAAGACCTTCCCCTTCCCCCAGCGACGGGTCCAGACGACCGGCATGGGGGTCGGCGGGGAGACGAACACGGTGGTGGCGAGCACCTCGTTGCGGGCGTCGGCGAGCATCCAGTACTGCTCGGTCTCGACGGTGAAGTCCCCCAGCCCGGCGACGATCGGGTGATCCGCGTGCGCGGGGTCGATGCTCACGTCGTAGGTGAGGAAGTCGTCCGGGTGGTGCAGGAAGAGGCCGCCGACCATCCGCAGGTAGTCGCGCCCGCCGAAGGCCGCCACCACGCCGCCGTGCCAGCCGGCGAAGCCGGTGCCGTCCTCGACCGCGGCGACCAGGCCGGCCTCCTGCTCGGGGGTCAGCACGCCGTCCGTCCAGCACTGCACGATCAGGTCGGTACCGGCCAGCAGCGACCGGTCGGCGTAGACCTCCAGGTCGCCGGTGACGGTCACCGCGAAACCGGCCGCGGTCAGCTCCGGGATGAACAGCTCGGTCGCCTCGACCGGGGCGTGCCCCTCCCAGCCGCCGCGGACCACCAGCGCCGTTCTCGTCCCCGGCCCGGCGCCCGCCGGCGGCCCGCCGATCGCAGGCCCGCTCGCCGGTGTCCCGCTCGCCGATGTCCCGCTCGCCGGTGCCTCGCTCATCGGTGCCCCGTCCGTCGATGTCCCGTCCGTCGCAGGCCCGTTCGTCGCAGGCCCGTTCGTCGCAGGCCCGTCCGTCGCAGGCCCTCTCGTCGACGGCCCGCTCATCGACGGCCCGCCGGGGCGCTCGTCAGGGCGGCCGCGGCACCGATGGCCGCGGGGGTCGCGCCGGTCGCGGTCGTGCCCGCGGGTTCCCGGCCGGCCGGGCGTACCGCGTGGCTGCGCAGCAGGAAGTCCTCGACGACCAGGGTGGCCGCGCCCAGCGCGACCGCCTCGGCGCCCAGCCTGCCCAGCTCGATCGAGGCCTGCGAGAACGGCAGGGGCAGGGCGTACCGGCCGGCGGCGGCCCGGATCTCGGGCAGGAACTCCCGTCCCAGCAGGGACCCGGCCCAGCCGCCGAGGATGACGCGCTCGGGGTTGAACAGGTTGATCAGGTCGGCCAGCCCGGCGCCCAGGCAGCGGACGGCCTCCTCCAGCGCGGGCCGCGCCAGCGGGTCGGCCAGCAGCGCGGCGAACACGCTCTCCTCGTCGTCGCCGCCCAGCTCCCTCCCGGCCCCGGCGAGGATCGCCTCGGCCCCGACGTACGCCTCCAGGCAGCCCCGGCTGCCGCAGCGGCACGGCCGCCCGTCCAGGACGATCTTCGTGTGCCCCCACTCGCCCGCGCCGCTCGCCGTGCCCCGGTAGGTGACGCCGCCGTTGATGATGCTCGCCCCGGCCCCGGTGCCGATGAAGGTCATGACCAGGTGCTGGGCCCCCTGGCCCGCACCGAACCAGAGCTCGGCCTGCCCGGTCGTCTTGACGCCGTTGTCGGCGAAGACCGGGATCGAGGTGCCCTCGCGCAGCAGCGCGCCCAGTGGCACGCCGTCCCAGCCGAAGGCGCGGGCGTGGATGAGCAGGTCGGCCCCCTGCTCGGCGACGCCCGGGACGCCGAGGCCCATGCCGATGACCTCGGACTCGGTCGCGCCGGCCTCGGCCAGGACCGCCTCCAGCCCGTCGAGGATGTACCGGGCGACCACGGCGGGCTCGTGGTGGCTGGGGTCGAGGGCGAACTCCTTCCTCGCCCTCTCGGCCATGGCCAGGTCGTACAGCTCGACGCGGACGCGCGTCTCCCCCACGCCCACGCCGACCACGTACCCGTACGAGGGGTCGACCTTGAGCATGATCCGGGGGCGTCCCCCGTCCGAGTCGACGGAGCCGGTCTCGACCACGATGCCGTCCGCGATGAGGTCGGCGATCACGTTGCTCACCGTCGCGGCGCTGAGGCCGGTCGTCTGGGCCAGGTCGTGCCTGCTCAGCTCGCCGGCGAAGTAGAGCGTCCACAGGACGACGGACCGATTGCCCTTCCGCACGTCGCGGAGGGTCCCCCGCTGTGGACGGCTCATGGTTCTCCCCGGGCAAGTAATTTCACATGTTAGTACAACTATTCTAGTCACGGCTTGCACGGGTTCCCCGGGCACACCGGTCCCCGGCGCGGCAGGGTACGCCGCACCGGGGGACGAGGTGAGTTTCCCAGAGACGGGGTCAGGACGGCGACGGCCAGAAACCGAGGTCGTGGTCGGCGGCGTAGTCGACGGGCCCGACCGTGCCCGGCCTCAGGGCCTGGGTGTACGGCACGCGCGCGGCGGCGTCGAAGCGCTCCCAGCGGGGCAGCCCGGCGCCGTTGGGGTCGCCGGTGCGGGCGAACCGGGTCCAGTAGCCGGTCATCCGGTCCGACAGCTCCCGCTGGGCCGGGCTCAGCGTGACGTTCCGCTCCGGGAACAGGTACGGCAGGTCGCCCGCGTGGAAGGCGCCGAACGGGAAGTCCGTCTTCATCGGAAGGAACATCGGGGCCCGGCGGTCGGCGAACTGGTAGGCGTAGACCGGGGCCCTGGCGGCCAGCAGCCTGTTCTGCTCGAAGGTCGCGCGGGCCCACATCCTGTCGGTGATCACCGCGGCCCAGGCCAGCGAGGGCGAGCCGTACCTCCGGGGCGGGTACCGGTTGGCCACCCTGGCCGCGTCCGCGCCGAACGCGACGCGCAGCAGGCCGCGGTACGAGGCGGCGGTGACGGGCCGGCCGGCCAGGTCGTGCGTCATGGCGACGAAGAGCCGGTGCTCGTCGCGGGTGGCGCCGGAGATCACCGGCACCGGGTGCCCGCGACCGGCCCGCAGCTCGGCCGCGGGCGACCGCGGCAGCGTCTCGTTGCCGTACGCGTAGGACTGGAACATGTTCATGATCTGCGGAACCTTGAGGATGGTCCTCACCGGCAGGGCACGCAGGCAGCGCAGGTCGGAGCAGCCGAGCTTGCCGGCCGCGTACCGGCCCGTCTCCTCGACCTGGGCGGCGGGGAGCCAGGCGTAATCCGGGCGGCCGGGCATGCCCTCGCCCATGCTTCCGGGGAGCATGTCCATCATCGTCTCGCCGCTCTGCATGACGGCCCGGTCGAACAGGCCCTTCGCCCTCGGCGAGGTCAGGTGACCGCCGATGCTCATCGCGCCCCACGAGACGCCGAGCACGGTCACGTTCCGCGGGTCGCCGCCGAACGCGGCGGCGTTGCGGCGCACCCAGCCCAGGGCGGCCTGCTGGTCCTGGAGCCCGTACGTCCCCGACCCGGCCAGCCCCGGATATCCGAACCCGCCGAACACCCCGAGCCGGTAGTTGATCGTGACGGCCACCACGTCCCCCCGGGTGGCCAGGCGGCGCACGTCGGTGAAGTCCCCGGAGCCGAGGGCGCCGTCCCCGTGGATCCACACCATGACCGGCCTGCCGGTCCTCGGGGTGCGCGGCACGGTCACGTTGAGGAACAGGCAGTCCTCCTCCTCGCTGGTCACCTTGGCGTAGTCCGCGCCGACCTGGGGGCACATGGCGCCGGGCCGGGTGGCGTCCCGGGTCCCGGTCCAGCTGGCGGCCGGGCGCGGGGAGCTCCAGCGCAGCTCGCCGACGGGCGGGGCCGCGTACGGGACGCCGTTGAAGATCCTGTGCTCGCCGGTGACCGTGCCGCGCAGGGCTCCGGTCTCGACGCGCACGACGCGCGGATCGTCCGCGCCGGTCCGGCGCGGCTCTCCGTCCGGAGCCGCCGCGCACGCCGCCGCGAGGGCGGTCGTCGCCAGAACGCTCATGATCTTTGTTCGCATGTCCTCCACGCTGTCAAGGACGGGGACGGGCGGGCAGAGCCGTCGATACGCAATGCCAGGGGACAAATGTCCCGGCCGGGACGGGGGGAAGGTCCCCGCAGGCTCCGGCAAGGGCTCGGAAGGCTCCTCCCGGAAGGCCCAAGGACACGACCGCGCACCCCCGGCCGGGGTGCGGCCGGAGGAGCGTCGGCGGGTCGGCCGAGGGTCCCGCGCCGGTCTCCTGGGCCGGGGCGGCCCCGGTTGTTAGGCTCGGCCACCAAGCAAGTGCTCACTTCCGGACGAGGCGGGGCGGACGATGACGGCAGAGGACACGACCCGGAGCGGCGTGCGGACCCACGGGCACTGCGACCCCCGTTTCTCCCGGGTGCGGGAGGTGTTCGACGGGCACTTCGCCGACGGCGAGGAGCTGGGCGCGGCGTTCGCGGTCTTCGTGGACGGCGAGCCGGTCGTCGACCTGTGGGGCGGGACCGCCGACCGCAGGAGCGGGCGCCCCTGGGAGCGTGACACCCCCGTGCTGGCGTACTCGTGCACGAAGGCGGTGACCGCGACGGTGGCGCTGACGCTGGCCGAGCGCGGCCTGCTCGACGTCTCCGCCCCGGTCGCGGACGTCTGGCCGGAGTTCGCCCGCCGCGGCAAGGACCGCGTCACCGTCGAGCACCTGCTCACCCACCAGGCGGGACTGCCCGCGATCGAGGAGCCGGTCCCGGTGGAGGAGTTCGAGGACCAGGCCGCCATCGCGGACCGGCTGGCCGGGCAGGCCCCGATCTGGGAGCCCGGGACCGCGCACGGGTACCACGCGCTGACGTACGGGTTCCTGGTCGGCGAGGTGATCCGCAGGGTGTCGGGCTCGTCCGTGGGGGAGATCGTCGCCGCCGAGATCTCCGGGCCGTCCGGCCTGGACCTGTGGGTGGGGGCCGGCGACGATGTGGCGGCGCGGGCGGCGCGGCTCTCCGCCGGGGACCGCAGGCCCCCCGCTCCCGACGGGCCCCCGGCGACCCCGGACGCGGACGCGGGAAGCACGGCGAACCGTGACGCGGTGGGCGGGGACCCCGCGGGCGGGGGTACGGGCGCCGGAGGTACGGGCGCCGGGGGTACGGCGAACCCGGCTCCCGCCGGAGAGGACCGCGCGGGCGAGACCCCCGCGAGCGGGGGCGCCGTGGACGAGGACCCGCTCCTGCTGATGGCCCGGGCGGCGATGGACAGGGACAGCCTGATGAACCGGGCGCTGGGCAACCCGCCGATCCACCTGCTGCCCGGCGGCGCCAACCACCCGCTCGTCCTGCGCGCCGGCTGGCCCGCGATGGGCGCCGTCACCACCGCCCGCGGCCTGGCGGGCTTCTACCGCGACCTGGTCGCCGGGCGGATCGTCCGGCCGGAGACCCTGCGGGAGGCGACGCGCAGGAGGGTGAACGGCCCGGACCGGGTGCTGTTCGTCGACAGCTCCTTCGGCCTGGGGTACATGCGCCCGGCGATGACCTTCCTCACCCCGTCCGCCGGCGCGGAGTCCGCGTTCGGCCACACCGGCATGGGCGGGTCGCTGGGGCTCGGCGACCCCGCGTACGGCCTGGGCATGGCGTACACGATGAACAGGATGGCCGGCGCCGTCTCGGGCGGCCTCCGCGGCCACCGCCTGGCCGAGGCCGTCTACGAGTCGCTCACCCGGGACCGCGCGGCGCGCTGACCGTCTGGGCCCTCCGTCACGTCCGGACCCCCGCGAACCCGGCGGCGGTCACCCGCGTTCTTCGCCGAACTTGACCGATCGTGACAACCGACCACGGGGGTGAGACCGTCGAACAAGCGACGGCACGCCGAAGGGGGCTGGATGGTTCCGGAATACCGCGAGATCCGGGAACTCGGTGCCGGCGGGGGCGGACGCGTGGTGCTGGCCACGTACGCCCCCACCGGGGCCTACGTGGCCATCAAGTACTTCGACGCGACCCTCAAGGACGACCCCGGCTTCCTGGCGCGCTTCCGGGCGGAGGCGCGCGTCCTGGTGGAGCTGCGGGATCCGAACGTGGTGGGGCTCCACGAGTACTACGAGGACGTGCTCGAGGCCGCGGTCGTGATGGAGCTGGTCGACGGGGTCGCGCTCCGGCGGATCCTGGACGAGCACGGCACGACCAGTCCCGAGGCGGCGCTGGCCGTGCTCAGGGGCTCGCTGCTCGGCCTGGCCGCCGCGCACGACGCCGGGGTGCTGCACCGCGACCTCAGGCCCGAGAACGTGCTGGTCCAGGCCGACGGCGGCAGCAAGCTGGCCGATCTCGGCATCGCCCTCCCCGCCGGGCACCCGGGTGGCCTCGCCTACCTGGCGCCCGAGCGGCGGCAGGGGGCCCCGGCGAGCGCGGCGGCCGACGTCCACGCGGCCGCGTGCGTGTTCTACGAGTGCCTCACCGGCCGCAGGCCGCCGGAGACCGGTCCCGGCGCCGCACCGGCGCACCGCGGTGCGGCGCCCGTCCCGGTCGACGAGGTGCCCAGCTCGGTACGCGGGCTGATCACCCGCGGCATGGCCGTCGACCCGGCGGACCGGCCGCGGAGCGCGCGGGAGTTCCTCCAGGAGGTGGAGGCCGCGGCGCCCGCGGCGTACGGGCCGGAGTGGGAGCAGCGCGGGCGGCGGCATCTCGCCGAGCTGGCCACGCTGCTGGCGCTGACGTTCCCGCTGGCGCGACCGGCGGCGGAGGCCGGGCCCGCGGGCAGAGGGGGCGTGTTCGGCCGGGGAGGCCGGGCCGGGCGGGCGGGGCGGGCGGACCGGATCCGGCGTCCCCGGCTGGGTCCCAGGACGCTGGCCGGGCTGGGGGTGATCACCGTCGCGATGACCGCCGGGGTGATCGCGGGCAACCGGCCGCAGGACAGGCTCTCCGCGGACACGATCTTCACCCCGCCGCCCGACTCCGCGGTGGTCGAGGAGACCCCGGTACGGCAGCGGACGCGCGCGACCGCGCCGGCGGGACCCGGGAAGCCGCGACCCTCGCGGAGCACGGTCGCCGAGCGGATCCCGTCCCCCTCGCGGGCCACTCCCGCCGACCGCGCCGCCCCGGTCCCCGTCGTGCCCCCGCCGCCTCCGATGTCCCCCGCGGTCCCGACGTCCCCGCCGACCCCGGCGGTCCCGCCGCTCCCGGAACGCCCCCGCACGACCGCCCCCACCCCGACCGGCTCCCGGACCCCCTCCGCCCGCCCGCCGGACCCCACCCCGAGCACCACGCCGAGCCCCACGGGGTCGCCCACCGGGACGCGACGGCCACCGGCGCCCGCGCACACGGTCGGCGACCTGTCGATCCCGCGGATCGACGCGTACGGGGCCGTGGTCCGTCTGCGCGCCTCCACGCCCGACGACGTCACGGTCACCGTCACGTTCGCCGAGGGGCCCGACCCCGGGCGTCTCGCCGAGGCGCCCCCGCGCACCGTCGTGCTCGGCGGGTCCACGTCCTACTCGCACGCCCTCCCGTACGCCTTCGCCGACCCGGCCTGCGGGCACACCGTCCACCGCCGGGTCACGGTCTCCACCGTGCCCGGGGCCCCCGGCGGGGCGTTCAGCCGCACCGAGGAGGCCCGCGGCGAGCCGTGCGAGCCCCCCGCGGTCTCCATCACCTCCTTCGACGGCACCACCGTCGCGTTCCAGGTGACGACCTCCGGCCCCGAGCCCGTGACCGTGCGGCTCGGCTTCGCCCAGGGACCGGGCGGCGCGCACGACACGCCGCCCTCGGACACGCTGACCTCGGACACGCGGGAGCTGGAGCTCTCCGGCGGCACCGAGTACGCGCGGGAGGTGACCGGGGAGTTCGGCGAACCGCAGGGGTGCGACGGGCACGCCACCCGGCTGGTGACGATCACCACCCTGCCGGAGGGCGCCGTGTCCTCCGGGACCGCCCTCGTGGACCTGCCCCCGTGCTCTCCTGACCGCTGAGGCCCCTGACCGACGGACCCCCGGCCGACAGGCCCCGGCCGGTGGGGCCCCGGCCGGTGGAAACCTTGGACCGGGGGACGTCCGGGCCGCCGGAACCCCGGAACCGCCACGTCCCGCGGGCATGCCCCCCGCAAAGGCCCGCCCGTGCGGTGACCGTACGGACACGGCGCGTACCGGGAGGTCACGCCCTGCGCATAGTGTGGAGACGCCGGTCCGGATCCAGCCACACGGCGGTCCACGTGACGAAGCCGGCGTGAGGTCCTGATGGACGAGGTGGCATCGGTCGCCCGCAGGCGTCGGCAGGCAACGGACCTGCCGTCCGAGGTGACCAGTTTCGTAGGACGTCGGCATGAGATCGCCGAGGTCAGACGCCTGCTGTCCATGGCCCGCGTGGTGACCCTCACCGGTCCCGGCGGGGTCGGCAAGACCCGGCTCGCCCTGCACGTCGCCGCCGACGTCCAGCGGGCCTTCCCCGACGGGGTGTGGCTGGTCGAGCTGGCCGGGCTGCGGGACCCGGAACTGCTCGTCGGGTCGGTGAGCGAGATGCTGGCCATCCGGGACGTCTCCACCCGGCCCCCCGCCGAGGTGCTCACCGATTACCTGCGGCCGAAGCGGGCCCTGCTGATCCTGGACAACTGCGAGCACCTGATCCGCGACTGCGCCGTGCTGGCGGAGAGCCTTATCCGCTCCGCCCCGGGCCTGCGGATCCTCGCCACCAGCCGTCAGGCGCTGGGCATCGCCGGGGAGCAGAGCCTTCCCGTGCCGCCGTTGCCGCTGCCCCCCGCCCCGCCGGACCCGGACCGTCCCGCGCCGCCCGCGGCACCGCCCGCCACCTCGGAGGCGGTACGGCTGTTCACCGAGCGGGCGGCCTCGATCGTCCCGGGGTTCACGGTCACCGACGGCAACCGGTCCGACGTGGAGCGCATCTGCCGCAGGCTGGACGGCATCCCGCTCGCGATCGAGCTCGCGGTCGTACGGCTGCGAGCCCTGTCCCCCGCCGAGCTGCTGTCCCGCCTGGACGACCGCTTCCGGCTGCTGACCGGGGGATCGCCCGCGGCGCTGCCCCGCCAGCGGACGCTGCGCGCCCTGATCGACTGGAGCCACGTCCTGTGCACCGAGCAGGAACGGCTGCTGTGGGCGCGCATGTCGGTGTTCACCGACGGCCTGGACCTCCAGGCGGCCGAGGCGGTCTGCTCGGGGGACGGCATCGAGCGGGACGAGGTGATCGACCTGGTGATCGGGCTGGTGGGCAAGTCCATCCTGATCCGCGAGGACCACCCCGGCACGCCCTCGGCCGCGCGCTACCGGCTGCTGGAGACGCTCAGGCAGTACGGCCGGGAGCGCCTGGTGGCATCGGGACAGGAGACCGCGCTGCGGCGGCGCCACCGTGACCACTACCGGCGGCTGTCGGCACAGGCGTACGCGGAGCGGTTCGGTCCCGGCCAGGTGGCCTGGTTCGGCCGGTTGAAGCTCGACCACGCCAACCTGCGCACCGCGCTGGAGTACTGCTTCACCGAACCCGGCGAGGGGTCCGAGGCCCTGGGCATGGCCGCCGACCTGCTCTACCACTGGATCACGAGCCACTACCTCGGCGAGGGACGCCGCTGGCTGGACCGGGCCCTGCTCGGGACCGGGCCGGACGGGACCAGGGGCCGGGCCCTGTGGTCCGGTGGCTGGCTGGCCGTCATCCAGGCCGACATGACCGCCGCCGAGGCGATGCTGGAGGAGGCCGGGACGATCGGCAGGAGACCGGGACAGGAGGCGATCCTCGGCTACGTCGCCCTCTTCTCGGGGATGATCGCGATGTCCCGGAACGAGGTCGACGTCGCGATCAGGCTGTACGAGGACGCGGCGGAACGCCACCGCGCCGAGGACGACCCGACCGGTCAGGCCGCGGCGCTCATCCGGCTCTGCCTGGCCCACTCCTTCCGGGGGGACTGGCCGAACTCGATCTCCTTCGGGGAGCGCTGCCTGGAGCTCTGCGACGCCCACGGGGAGGGCTGGCACCGGGCGTACACCATGATGGCGCTCGGCGTCGCGGTCTGGCGTCAGGGTGACGCGCGGCGCGCGATCGAGCTGGAGAAGGAGAGCCTGAGGTTCAACCGCTCGATCGACGACCTGCTGGGCACCGGCGTCAACCTGGAGGTGCTGGCCTGGATCGCCGCCGCCGAGGGCGACCACCTCCGGGCGGCCAGGCTGCTGGGGGTCCTGGAGCGGATCTGGCAGGCTCTGGGGGCGCGGCTGTCCGGATACGGGCACCTGGTGTGCTACCACGACGAGTGCGAGGCCGCCGCCCGTGACGCGCTGGGCGGGGCCGCCTTCGACGCGGCGGTCCGGCAGGGGGCCAGGATGACCTGTGACGAGGCGATCGCCGCCGCCCTGGAGGAGCTCGATCGTCCCGTCGTCCCGGTCGCCGAGGCCGAGCCGTCGCCGCTGACCCCCAGGGAGACGGAGATCGCCCAGCTCATCGCCCGGGGGCTCAGCAACAGGGACATCGCGACCACGCTGACCATCGCCCGCCGCACCGCGGAGGGCCATGTGGAGCACATCATGACCAAGCTCGGCTTCCACTCACGGGCCCAGATCGCGGTCTGGACCGGTGAGCGCAACCGGACCGGCGACCGCGACGGTTTCCAGGACGGCACCCGGGACGACGACGGGGGCACGAACGGACGCCACCCTCCGGGCGCCTGACGACGTCCTGACGTGGACGGGCACGGTGGCCGAGGTCCCCAGGCCCAGGACACGCGATCGGCCGCGAGAGGGCCGTCAGGAGACGCGGGAGAGACCTGGACCGACCCACGAGAGGGCTTCCCGGGAGGGCGAGAGGGGCCGGGGGCGAGGGGGATCCGGGCGAGGGGGAGGCCGGAGCCGGTGAGTGCGATGCTCACCGGCTCCGGCCTTCGGCGGGAGACGACGGGTCGGGGGACCCGCTCTCCGCCTCGGGGAGAGGCAGGTGGGTTCAGCCCTGCGCGGGGGACGCGGTGAGCTCGAACCAGACGGTCTTGCCGGTGGCGGTACGGGCGCTGCCCCAGCAGCAGGAGAGCAGTTCGAGCAGGTACATCCCGCGTCCTCGCTCGTCCTCGTCGCGTGCCTGGCACACCCGGGGCAGGGAGGGGTCGGCGTCCTCGACCTCGCCGCGCAGCATGCCGTCCGTGAAGTACAGGGCGAGGCGGATCGCTCCCCGCGAGTGGCGCAGCGCGTTGGTGACCAGCTCGCTGACGAGCAGCTCGGCGACCTGGCTGTGCTCGTGCAGCCCCCAGCCCTCCAGGCAGTCACGGGTCATGTGACGTGCCCGGGGCACGGACGAGGAGTCGGGGGCGAACAGGTGCCAGCGCTCCCGGACGACCGGGCGGCCGGGGTGGGGGTCCGTGGACGGCCGTCCGATGGACACCGGTGAGACGGCCTGCGGGCACGGCTCCGACGATGTCGCACCGTCCGCGTCGTCACGGGCGCACGAGGTCCCGAACACGTGGACGATCCCGGGGGCGCCGGCGATGCCGGACGTCCCGGTGGGGGTGGTCGCCTCGACGGCGGGGGCGGGGGGTGCGGAGGGTGCGGGGGCTACGGGGGACGCGTCGAGGGTGTCGGCGACGCGGAGGGGGCCGCTCACGCCGCACGTCCCAGAGAGTCCCGGTGGACGGGGATGCCGTGCACGGGGACGCTGCTCCCGTCCGGAAGGAGTGCTCCGGTGTCGTCGAAGACCACGACCCCGTTGCAGAGCAGACCCCATCCCTGTTCGGGATGGAAGACCACCAGGTGGGCGGCGTCGTGGTCGGGGGCGCTCGCCAGGGGACATCGAGGCTGGTGCTGACACATGGCTCGTACCTTCGATCCTTTTCCGCTTGCAGGAGCCTTTGCTGGATGAGACCAGCCTCTCGCACAAGCGATTCCTACACATGGGGACAAATACCTACACGACTACCCATATACCCCAAACGGGAGGAAAACTCGCAGAAAATACCAGACTACCCGGGGCGTCAGGGAGGCGAAGGTCCGGGCCGGCCGGACGCGAGGCTCTTTGGTAGATCTTTTGTTGGAGCGGTTTGGTGGCGTAAAGTCCGAAATCGGCCGTTGACGTCGTTGTTTGTTTGATTGCGTGACCGTGGGTGACGCCGCGAGCACCGTGGTGTGTCGTAAATCCCCCTTTTGTCCGGGTAACCTCCCTCGTCACGGAAGACATCCGGTCAATGGCACCGCCACACGCGCCCCACCGCCCCCGCGGTGGGTCGTCGTGCACGTGCCGTCGTCCAACCTCGTCTCCCGGTGGCCGGGTCGCAGGGCGGAGCGACCGGACGCACGGCCGCCGGGGGTCCCCCTGATGCCTCACATGATTCCTGAGATGCAGAAGTTCATCGAGCTGCTCGAGAGCCAGCTCGGTTACTCCGAGAAGAGCGGCGGCTACACCAAGTTCGGTAGCTGGTACGGCAAGACCGTCGAGTTCGACGCCGACTACACCTCCGCGCCGTGGTGCGACATGTACCTGTCGTGGGCGGCCGAGCAGCTCGGCTACGAGGCCTGGGTGGGCCAGTTCGCCTACACCGTGTACCACGCCGAGTGGTTCCGGGAGCAGGACGCCTGGGGGACCACCCCCAAGCCCGGCGCCATCGTCTTCTTCGACTGGGGCGGCTCCGGCAGCGTCGACCGCATCGACCACGTCGGGATCGTCACCGCGGTCGAGGGCGGCAGGATCCACACGATCGAGGGCAACATCGACGGCGGGGTCGCCAAGCGCAAGGAGCGCGAGACCGACAAGGTCGTCGGCTACGGGTACCCGGAGAAGATCAAGGCCCGGCTGGACAGGGAGGCGCAGCAGGAGACGATCCAGAACCCCGCCACCATCAACGGCCCCGCCGGCCCCACCACCGACGTGCCCGGGCTCGTCGCCGTCGTCCCCACTCCTGCCCCCACCCGCTCCTCCACGGGTTCCGGTACGACCAAGGCCTCCCCCAAGCACGCCAAGAAGCCCGCCGAGCAGACCCGCGACCAGGGCCCCCGGGCCGCGGACGGCGACAGGACGCCCCCCTCCAAGAAGGGCGACGCCGCGGAGGCGTCGAAGAGCACGACCGGGACCAAGACCGGGACCAAGGCGGGCATCCAGGCCAAGGGCCCGGCCGTCGCGGGCCGTACCTCGCAGGGCAAGCACGCCAAGGCGTCCACCGCCGACACCAGCGCGCTCGCGACCACGCCCGTCGCCTCCACCGGCGACGTCACCGGGTACACCCCGGAACTCGGCACCCCCGCGGTGCTCGCACCGGTGCTGCTGGCCGCGGTCGCGATCCTCGCGCACACCAAGGCGAAGCAGTCGCGGCTCCGGTTCGCGGCCGCCGCGGAACGCGCCGTACCGGTCGCGCCCCCTCGCAGGTCCCCCGGCCGCCGGCGCGCCCCCGGGCGGCGCCGCATGCCGAGGAACGCGCCCGTCACGGCCCGTCTCGTCGGCAGGCCCTCAGAGCTCGTCCCGGCCACCACGTCGTTCACCCCGGCCGCGGCGGCCGAGTTCCCCGCGGTCACGGCCCCCGTCGGCGTCCTGGAGGAGACCGGGGCGCGGACCCCGCGCGACGACCGTGCCCGCGCGCCCTACCAGGGCAGGCGCCGCCTGCACGAGCGTCCCGTGGTGGAGTCGTCCACCTTCGTCCAGGACGCCCCCCTGCGCGGCCGCCGTCATCGACGCGGCGACTCCATGGTCAGCACGACCATCGCGGCCGGCCCGGCCAGGCCCGCCCCGTTCACCACCTCCGCCGTGCCCGCCCGCCCCGCCCTGCCGGGGGGTCCCCGGGTGCCGGCCGGTCCCGCCGTGTCCGTTCCCGCGCCGCACGAAGGCCGGGGCCGTCCCGTCACCCGGACCGGACCGTACGCGCCACCGGCCGGGTCCGGCGACATCCTCGTGCACAGCGGCTACCAGGGACGCCGCCGGGCGAGGGTCCCCGCCTAGGGACGTCCTCCGGCCCCGTCCGGACGGGCTCCGGCTCCGGCCGGACGGGCACGCGATCGGGCGGGCGCCGGACCGGACCGGACCAGGCGGACGTCGACTCGAACGGACGCCGGACCGTACGGGCGCGCTCGGATCGGACGCCGGGTCGGGCGGTGACGTCAGCGGTGGTCGGGCGGGCGCTGCGCCATGTTCCGGCGCAGCTCCTCCAGCTCCGCCTCCAGCCCGGCGATCCGGGTGTCGGCCCCCGGGCCGGCCGGACCCCGCCGGGGCTGCTCGTAACCGTACGGCGACTGCGGCCGTACCGCCCGGGTGTCCTCGGGCGCGCCCGGATACGGGTAGGCCGGGCGCTGCTGCTGCGGGTACGGGTGCTGCGGCGCCCCGTACGGCTGCGCCTGCGGCGGGTACTGACCGTGTCCCGGCACCGGATGGCCGGGCCGATCCCCGTAGGGGACCGGCGGGAACGGGGCCGCTCCCCTGGCGCGGCGCCTGCCCCTGGTGACCGCGACGATCGTGCCGATCACGAACAGCGCGACCAGCCCGCCCCCTCCCCACAGCAGCCACGGCAGGATCGGCGTGCCGCTCTCGTCCTTGCCCGCCGTGATGGCCTGCTGGGAGTCGCGGATGTAGACGGCGACGTAGGGGTGGTTCGGCTGGAGTGCCTGCACCTCGCGGAACTTGGGCAGCGCGTCGGAGTACCTGTTCCTGAAGAACAGGTCGAGCGCCTCGTTGTACGCCGTCGTCGTCGCCGAATGGGCGGGCTTGATGTTCTTCTCGTTCAGCTTCTCCTTGACGACGCTGACCGGCAGCACGAAGCTCTCACCCTCGGTGGAGCCGCCGTCCTGCTGGATCAGCCCGCCGACGAGGATGCCGATGACCTTGCCGTTCCTGCCGAACACCGGCCCGCCCGAGTTGCCGGGGTAGGACGGCGCCTGGGTCTGGATGTACGGCACGCCCTCGGGGGTCTGCCGGTCGGCGTTGTAGGGGCCCTCGGTGAAGGCCGGGTCCAGCTTGGACTCGATGTTGAAGATCGAGGTCTGCGTCACCGTGCCGGGGAACCCGCTGATGTAGAGGGTGTCGCCGACCCGGACGTCGGAGTCCTCGCCCAGCGGCACGGTCGGCAGGTTGCTCTGCCCGTTGGCCTTGAGGATCGCGACGTCCTTGCCCGGGTAGACCGTGCCCTTGGCCACCAGTTCGAGCGGCACCGTCTTGGTGGTCTTGTCGACGCCCCCGCCGGGCAGGCTCTGCAGCAGCGAGAGCGAGCTCTGGACGTTGCGGATCTTGATGTTGTCCGCGTTCCAGACCTGGAAGATCTTCGCCGCGGTCCGCAGGATCTCCTCGTCGGAGGCCACGTCACCGAGCTCGGCGACCAGGTCCGCGGCGTCCTTCTCGTTGATCTTCGTGAGGGCCTGGGTGGCGAAGGTCTTCGCCAGCGCGGTCTCCTCCTGGCCGACGCAGTGCGCCGCGGTGACCATGTAGCCGTCCGGCGTGACCCACCAGCCGGTGCAGAGCCCTCCGGCCGTCGCCTCGACGACCCGCTCCCGCCCGCCGGGCGAGAAGTAGCGACCCGGGTTCTTGGCCATCTGCTGCACGACCCAGCGGTAGATGCTCCTCTCGTCGGAGGAGATCTTGCCGGTCTGCACGGCGGCGACCCCCTGCTGGGTCAGTCCCTTGATCGCGTCCAGGTTCGCCACGGGCGTCGGCACCGCCACGTCGGCCGTGTAGGAGACCGAGGTCAGCTGGACGGCCGGGTGCGTCCTGGCTGCCAGCCACGTCCCGACGGGGACGTCGACCTCTTCGGGTTCCGCCGTCGCGGTGCCCGGCAGCGCCAGCGTGCTCGCCAGCACCAGGCCCGTCACGGTGCCGATTCTTGCCCACATCTGCGCACTCTCCCCAAACTCGCTTCCCAGGCGAGAGCATGACGGGAGCGACTTGAGGAGCACTTGGAAGCGACTGGGAGGAGAGGCACCGGACGCCCCCGGGCACGCGCGAGGCGTCTCCCGGACGCAACCGGCCCTCCTCGGACGTGACCGGCCCCCCGAGGCACGACCGCCCCCGGGAGGCACGAGCGGCCCTCCCGGGAGGCAAGACCGCCCCCCGGGAGGTGCGAGCGGTCCCTCAGGGCGTCGTGACCGGCCTCAGGAGGCGTGACCGGCCCCGACGAGCTCCCGGCGCGGCTCCGGCTTCTCCTCCTCGTCCTCCTCCTCGTGGCCCTCCACGGAGAGGTTCGGCAGGATGCGGTCCAGCCACGGAGGACACCACCAGTTGAGCCTGCCCAGCAGCACCATGGTCGCCGGGACGAGCAGGCCCCGGATGATCGTGGCGTCCACCGCGATGGCCACCGCCAGCCCGACGCCGAAGATCTTGACCATGGGGTCGGGGTAGGCGATGAAGGCCACGAAGACCGCGACCATGATCAACGCGGCGGAGGTGATGACCCGGCCGGTCGAGCCCAGCCCCTCGGCCACCGCCCTGCGGTTGTCGCCGTGCCTGAGGTAGGCCTGGCGCACCGCGGTGAGCAGGAAGACCTCGTAGTCCATGGACAGGCCGAACAGGATCGCGAACAGCATCAGCGGGATGTAGCTGTCGATCGGCACCGTGAAGAAGATCGTGCTCAGGTAGGAGCCGTCCGTGCTGACCGGCGGGTCCATGCCGACCAGGCCGCTGCCCAGCCCCAGGGAGAACACCAGCGACAGCGCGCCGAACGCGGCGCCGAGCGAGACCAGGTTCATCAGCGCGGCCTTGATCGCCACGACCGGCGAGCGGAACGCCAGGAGCAGCAGCAGCGCGCTGAGCAGAATCACCACGCCGACGACCAGGGGCGTGCGGCCGGCGATCCTGTCGCCGGCGTCGGCCATGCCCGCGACCTTCCCGCCCACGTGCACCTGGGCGCCGGGGACGTCGAGCGCGCGTACCGCCTCCACCACCTCCAGCGCGCGGGGGTCGGCCGGGGCGTAGTCGGGGATCGCCTGCAGCAGCGCCGCCGTACCGCCCTTGTTGAGGACCGGGTCGGTGACGTGGGCGACCCCGTCGACGTCCGCGACGCGGTCCTTGAACAGCTGCAGCACGGCCGGGGCGGGCTCGCGGTCCACGACCCTGACGTCCAGGTCCGCCACCACGACCAGCGGTCCGTTCATGCCGGGCCCGAACCCGGCCTCCAGCAGCTCGTACGCGCGCCGCGTGTCGGTGCCCCGGTCGCTGTAGCCGTCGTCGAGCGTGCCCAGCTTCATCGCCAGGGCGGGCGCGGCCAGCGCGCCCAGCAGGGCGACGCTGAGCGCGAGCACGGTCCAGGGGCGCCTGGCCACCCACAGGCCCAGCCCGGTCCAGCCGGAGGAGCCGTGGCTGCCCCGGCGTCCCACGAACGGCAGGCGCAGCGCGTTGACGCGGTGCCCGAGCAGGCCGAGCAGCGCGGGGACCAGGGTGACCGAGGTGAACACCGCGGCGACGACCGAGATGCCGGTGATCCAGCCGAGCGTCTGCAGCAGGGGGAAGCCCGCGAGCAGCAGCGCGCTGAGCGCGATGATCACCGTGCCGCCGGCGAACACCACGGCGCCGCCCGAGGAGGCGACCACCCGGCGGACCGCCTCGTGGACCGGCAGCCCGTCGGCCAGCAGCTTGCGGTGCCTGCTGAGCAGGAAGAGCGCGTAGTCGATGCCGACGCCGAGGCCGATCATCGTCGCCATGATCGACGCCTGCTTGGGCACGTCCAGCAGGTGGCCGAGCAGGCTGATCACGCCGAGGCCGGTCGCGATGCTGATCAGCGCGACGAAGATCGGGATCATCGCGGCGACCAGGGTGCCGAACGCGAGCAGCAGGACCAGCAGCGCGCAGACGATGCCGATGATCTCGCTCGTCCCGGTCTTGATCTCCTTGTCCGCCGGGTTGGACGAGTCGGCCGGGACCGCCTCGATGCCCGCCTGCCGTACGGGCTCGACCGCCTCGGAGACGAGCTTCGTCGTCTCGCTCCGGGTGGCGGAGTCACCTTCCTTGAGCTTGACGGTGATGAGGCCGATCTCCAGGCTGGGCGCCAGACCGCCGATCCGGTAGGGGGTCTTCACCTCCGCCACGTTCGGCACGTCACGGACCTGCTCCACGGCGCGTTCCACCGCGCGTTTCCTGGACTTCGCGGTGAGCGCGCCGTCAGGCGAGTAAAGGACCATCTGGAAGGTGCCACCGGTCCTGTACTCGGAGCCGAAGCCCTCCTTCATCAGGTCCAGGGCCCGCTGCGCGTCGGTCCCGGGGATGCTGGTGTCGTTGCTGGTGGGGCCGGGAAAGAACACCGAGCCCGCGGTCAGCAGCACCGCCGCCGCCACCCACAGCGCCAGCACCGCCCTTCCGTGCCACGCGCACCAGCTTCCCAACCGCCCCAGCAAACCAGACATCGATGTCCGCCCCGTATGAATGTGAAATATGCCTGAAACATCGTCCTGTACGGTCGTACAAACCGACGATATAAGGGTATGCGGGTATATTGCGAAATGGTGCGGACGGCGTGGGAATGAGACGATGACCACACTTGACCCTGGAAGCGACACACGCGACCGGATCCTGGACGCCGCCCGGCGGTTGTTCGCCGAGCGCGGCTACGCGGCGACCTCGCTGGCCGACATCGCCTCGGCCGTGGGCCTGACCAAGACGGCGGTCGCCTACCACTTCCATCCCAAGGACCGGCTGGCCACGGAGCTCATCTCACCGGCCAGCGAGGACATCGTGGGCCTGCTCGAAGGCGACTTCGACGACGACCGGGCCTTCGTCGAGGCCCTGGTGACCTTCATCGTGCGGCACCGGGCGATCATCCGGTTGATCATGGAGGACATCAACACGGCCGACGACGCGCCGCCCGGCTCCCCCGGCGAGGCCCTGCGCGCCTTCCGCGACCGGATCTACCAGCGCCTGGCCGGGTCCGACCCCGGCCCCGAGCGCAGGGTCCGGGCGTGGGCCCTTCTGGGCTCGCTCCAGTACGCGGTGGTCAAGACGATCGACCTGCCCGAGGAGGAGGTCAGGACGACCCTGCTGACCGCCGCGCTGGCCTCCTTCGAGTCCGGGTCCCGCTGACCTTGCGCTCCGGGCGGGGCGCGACGACCCCCCGCTCCGGCCCGCGGATCACGAGCCTGCGGGCCACCGGCTCACCGGACCGCCGGCTCACCCGGTCACCCCGAGGGGACGGCGTGGCCGGGAACGGTCTCCGGCGCGTCCGTGGGACTCGGTGGCGCGCTGGTCTGCCCGGGATCGGGGTCCCGGGTCGGCTCCGGCCCCGGCCCGGGTCCCGGCCCGGTCTGGCTCCTGACACCGACAGTGATCACGATCGTCGCGCCGGGCCGGGCACAGGCGCCGGGCGCCGGGCTCTGCGCCAGCACCATGCCGTCCCGTGCCTGGTCGGTGACCAGTCGCGCCCGGCTCCGTACCGCGAAGCCCGCACCGCCCAGCGTGTTCGAGGCGTCGGTCGCGCCCTGACCGGTCACCGGCGGCACCGGGACCCCGTACCGGGAGACGACCAGCGCCACCGCGCCGCCCGCGGAGACGCTCGCGCCCGCGCCGGGGGTGCTGGCGAGCACCTGTCCGGCGGGCTGTTGCGAGCAGCGCCTGCCGACCCCTCCGACGACCAGCCCGGCCCGCGTCAGCGCCGCCTGGGCCTCGCGCCTGGCGAGACCGATCAGGGTGGGCACCCGGGTCCCCGCGGACACCTCCAGGTCGACCCTGCCCTTCCTGGACAGCGCGGTCCCGGCGACCGGTGAGCTCCCGAGCACCTGCCCGACGGGCCGGTCGGAGGAGACGCTCCTGACCGTCCCGGGGACCAGCCCGGCCTTCTTGATCAGGGCCGCCGCCTCGGAACGATCCAGTCCGACGAGCGCGGGCACGATCACCGTGGTCACCGGGGGCGGCAGCGGCGAGGACCTGACGCCCTCGGCGCGCGGGGGCCCGGCCGAGGGTCGTGGAATGCGGCCGGGCGAAGGGCTCGTCCTGCCGGGCTGCGGCGTGCTCCCCGTCTGCGGGCCGGCCTCCACCACGGGGAGGGCGGAGCGGTGCTGCGGGTCCGGCGGGGCCGCACCGCTCAGCGCCGGGACCAGGACCCCCACCAGCACGGCCGCGCTGATCAGCAGTGCCCCGGAGACCGCGACCGAGGCCCTGGTGGCCGCCCGGCCCGGATGGGTCCTGGGCTCGTCGAACTCCCCGTCGCCGAAGGACGCGAACCGGCCGGACCGGCCCGGCGGCACCGGCGGGGCCGAACGGGAGAGGCGGCCGGACGAGAGGGACGCCGCACGGGAGGGGCCGGACGAGAGCCCACCCGAGGGAAGGCCCCCGGCCGGAAGACCCTCGGGCGAGCTCGCGGAGCTCGGGAAGACCGGCGGCGAGGAGAGGGCGACCGGGCCCACAGGACCGGACCGGCCGGACCCACCGGACCTGCCGGACGCGCCGGGACCTATGGACGACCCTCCGGAGACCGCGCGGCCGGGAAGGGCCCCGGCGCCGAGCACCGACCGGTTGACGTCGTCGCCGAGCAGCGCGAGCAGCAGCTCCCGGCTGCCGGGCCGGTTGCGGGGGTTCTTGTCCAGGCAGTCGGCCACCAGCGCGCCCAGCAGCCCGTCGAGCCGTCCCAGCTGCGGGGGCGCGGTGAGGATCCGGTTCAGCACGGCCGCTATGGAGTCCTGGCCGAAGGGGGCGTGGGCGTTGGCGGCGAAGCACATCGTGGCGCCCCAGGCGAAGACGTCGGCCGCCGGGGCGATCTCGGCGCCCTCCACCTGCTCCGGCGCCATGTAGGCCGGGGTGCCCGCGCCGCGTCCGCTCTGGGTGGCCGCCGCGTCCAGCGCCCTGGCGAGCCCGAAGTCGATGACCCGGGGCCCGTCGGGCCCGAGCAGCACGTTCTGCGGCTTGAAGTCGCGGTGCACGATCCCGGCCCGGTGGATGGCCGCCAGCGCGGTGGCCGTGCCGATGGCCAGGCGCTCCAGCCTGCCCCCCTCGTGGGGGCCGCTGACCGCGACCTCGCGGTGCAGCGACGGGCCGTCGACGTACTCGCTGACGATGTAGGGCCGTTCGCCGTCCAGGCCCGCGTCGATCACCTGGGCCGTGCAGAACCGGGCCACCTGCTTGGCGAGCTCGACCTCGCGCAGGAAGACCTCCGAGTCCTCCCCCAGCGAGCCGTGCAGGAGCTTGATCGCGTAGGGCTCCGAGCCGGTGTCGGGGCGCACCCCGACATAGACCACCCCCTGGCCTCCCTCTCCGAGGCGCCCGATAATCTCGTACTCACCGAGCGTCGCCGGATCCCCCGTCTTGAGCGGCTGCGCATACGGCACGCGAGCCTCCCCTCGCCGCCACCCTTCTCACTCAAGAAGAAGGATCGCCCAGAGTCAACGGGGATGAAGGTCTTGTGTCCCTCACCGTGACACTCATGTGATGCTCAGGCCAGGACAAGACATGGCACACCATCCGAATCGCCCTGGGTGACGGCCGGCCCTCGGCCGGGCGCGGTCCGATGCCCGCCGCCGTTCCGCCCAGAAGGCCGAGGAGGCCCGAGGAGGCCCGAGGAGGCCCGAGAGGGTCGTCTCCGCGACGTGAGGACGCCGCACGGGCACCGCGGGCCCAACCGGTAACCTGGCCGGGTGCTCGAAGAGATCAAGGCCACCCGTTACGTGACGCCCCTGCGCGAGGGCGGCTCGCTCCCCGGGATCATGGAGGCGGACGACCTCGGCACCCACGTCGTGAAGTTCCGCGGCGCCGGGCAGGGCCGCCGCGTCCTGGTCGCGGAGATCGTCTGCGCCGGGCTGGCCCGTCGCCTCGGTTTCCGCACGCCCGAGCTGAAGGTGATCGACGTCGATCCGCAGCTGGGCGCCCGCGAGCCCGACGAGGAGATCCAGGACCTGCTCAAGGCCAGCGAGGGCAACAACCTCGCGGTCGACTTCCTGCCGGGCGCGCTGGGCTTCGAGCCGCTCGCCCGGCCGCCGGAGGCCGGCTTCGCCTCCCGGCTGCTCTGGTTCGACGCGCTGATCCACAACGTCGACCGCAGCTGGCGCAACCCGAACCTGCTGCTCTGGCACGGCGACACCTGGCTGATCGACCACGGCGCCGCGCTCTGGTTCCACCACAACTGGCCCGCCGCCGACCCCCTGCGTCCCTTCGCCGCGGACGACCACGTGATGGCCCCCTTCGCCACCCGCCTGGACGAGGCCGACGCCGAGCTCAGCGTGACGATCACCAGGGACCTGCTCGACGGGGTGGTGGACGACGTGCCCGACGAGTGGCTGGAGGACGAACCGGGGTTCGACGGGGCCCAGGCCGTGCGGCAGGCGTACGTCGACCACCTGCTGACCCGTGCCCAGGGGCCGCGCACCTGGCTGCCCCGGCCGTCCGGTCAGGACCCCCGGCAGGAACGAGAGAAGGGGACCGGCTCGGTGGGCGCGTTCTGGAAGGACAACCGGTGAAGGACGTCTACGAGTACGCGGTCATCCGGGTCGTCCCCCGGGTGGAGCGCGGCGAGCTGATCAACGCCGGCGTGCTGCTCTACTGCCAGCCCCGCGGCTACCTGTGCGCCCGGATCGAGCTGGACGAGGCACGCCTGCGTGCCCTCGACTCCGGCGTGGACCTGGACGGGGTACGCGACGCGCTCGGCGCCTACCGGCTCTCCTGCGACGGCGAGGCCGGGCCGCTGGCCGCGGAGCCCCTGGGCGGCCGGTTCCGCTGGCTGACCGCGCCGCGCAGCACGATCGTGCAGACCGGGCCGGTGCACGCGGGCCTCACGGCCGACCCGGAGGCGGAGCTGGAGCGCCTGGTGGCCCACCTGGTCCGCACTCCCTGAGCGCGTTCCCGAAGGGGTCCCGTGACCGGATCTTCGTACGGGTCCCTCATGCGGGAGCCTTCGCTCGGGGTCTTCATGGCGAGGGCTTCGCACCGGGTCCTCGCAGGCCGGGCGTCACGAGGGCCCGGAACGGGAAGGCCGAACATGAAAAGGCCGAACGCGGGAAGGCCGGTCGCGGGAAGGCTCAGAAGAGCACCGACATGAAGGTGCCGACCTCGACGAAGCCCGCCCTGCGGTAGGCGGCCCTGGCCGGGGCGTTGTAGTCGTTGACGTACAGCGAGACCACCGGCGCGAAGTAGTCGAGCGCATGGTTGATCACCGCGGCCATCCCGGCCACCGCGTGACCCCGGCCGCGCAGGTCGGGATGGACCCACACGCCCTGGATCTGGCAGACCTGCGGCGTCACCGCGCCCACCTCGGCCTTGAAGACCACCCTGCCGCCCTCGATACGGGCGTAGGACCTGCCGATCCTGATCAGCTCGGCGACCCGGGACCGGTAGAGCGCCCCGCCGTCCCCGGCGTCCGGGGAGACGCCCACCTCCTCGGTGAACATCGCCACGCAGGCCGGCAGCAGGATGTCGAACTCGTCCGGCCGGACGCGCCGTACCAGCGGATCCGGCGCGACGGGGGACGGCTCGGTGGCGACCATGACCGGCTGCGCCCAGCGGATCGCGCGGGCGGACCCCCAGTAGGGCTCCAGCCGCTCCCAGAGCAGCTGGACCGCATCGGCGGGGCCGACGATCGAGGAACAGCGTCGGCCCTGTTTGCGCGCGCGGTCGGCGAAGGCGTAGACGGCGTCCGTCCCGGCGTTGACCGGGACAAGGTTCGCCCCGGCGTAACAGACGGAGGTCAGGCCGCCGCGTGGCCCGAATCCCCACATCTGGCCACCGAGCCTGGCCGGATTGAGCCCGACCGAGCGGACCCTGGAGGCGACGAAGACATTGCCGACGGGGTCGGTGTCCAGAAGCGCCAGGACCTCGTCCCGATCGTTGTCGTCGAGCACGCGCGACGCCGTTGTGCGCAGCATCACGTGCTCAGCCTACGCGACCCCCTCGATTTTGGCAGGAACCGACACAGAGCGACTCATCTACTGCTCAGGTGACTCCCCCGTGCCGCGTGACCGGCGGGTACCCGCATCGGGGCGGACGCGCCCGCCGGGACCGGGGCGGGGACTCCGGGGCACCGGGCGTCGGCAGCGCCCGCGCTCCGGCGGCCTCCACCGGGCAGCGTGCCGTCCCGGAGGTAGGCGGCCAGGCGCCGGTCCACGCAGGCGTTGCCGTTGAGCGCGACGCCGTGGTTCCCGCCCGGCACGGTCAGCAGCCGGGAGGTGCGCAACAGCTCGCGCATCCGCAGCGCGCCCTCGTACGGGGTGGCGGCGTCGCGCTCGCCCTGGATCAGCAGGACCGGCGGCAGGCCGTCGCCCCCACGCACCTGCACCGGGGTGCCGCCCTGCTCGGGCCAGAACGCGCACGGCGCGTTGTACCAGGCGTTGGGCCAGGTCAGGAAGGGGGCGCGGGCGTTGGCCCTGGTCATGTCGGTGCGCCAGCGGGTCCAGTCGCGCGGCCAGGGGGCGTCACGGCACTCCACCGCGAGGTAGACCGCGTAGCTGTTCTCGTCCTTGGCGTCGTTCTCGGCGTGCTTGCGGTAGGCGCCGAGCAGCGGGACCGGGTCGCGCCGCTTGACGTAGGCGGAGAACGCCTTGGCCAGCTGCGGCCACACGGCGTCGGAGTAACCGCCGACGGTGTAGATGTCGTCGAGTTCGCTCGGACCCACCACCCCCTGGGCCGGACGGGCGGCCAGCCGCTCCCGCATGGCGTACCAGGCCGCCGAGACCGCCCTGTGGGTGGCGCCGAGCCGGTAGACCGGGTGGTGGCGGGCCACCCACCTCAGGAAGTCCTCGTGCCTGTCCTCGAAGGCGATGCTCTGGGCGAGGTTCGAGCGGTACCAGACACCGCGCGGGTCCACCACGCTGTCCAGGACGAGCCGCCTGAGCCGGTCGGGGAAGAGCGTGGCGTAGACCGCTCCGAGATAGGTCCCGTACGAGTACCCCATGAAGCTGATCTTCGACTCGCCGAGGGCGGCCCTGATCATGTCCATGTCCCTGGCCGAGTTCTCGGTGGTCATGTGGGGCAGCATCCAGCCCCACCGGGTGCCGCACGCCTCGGCGTACTCGCGGGCGCGTTCGAGCAGCACGCCCTCCTCGCGCCGGGTGTCCGGGACCTGGTCGGGGCGGGGCGCCCGGTAGAACGTCCGCGGGTCCGCGCACGTGAGGGCGGGGTCGCTGGCCCCGACACCCCGCGGGTCGAAGCCGACCACGTCGAACCGGCCCACCACCCCCTGCGGCAGTCCCGCCACGACCGCCTTGGCCAGGTCGCGGCCGGACGCGCCCGGACCGCCCGGGTTGACCAGCAGCGTGCCCAGATGACCGCGGGAGACCCGGCTCCTGATCCGGTTCAGGGCGATGCCCACGGTCCGGGACGGGTCGTCGTAGTCGAGCGGCACCCTGAGCGTGGCGCACTCGATCCGGGCAGGCCGCGCCCCGGGCAGGGCGCCGGTGAGATGGGCCCTGCCGTCCCGGCACGGCCCCCACACCAGCGCCTGCCTCTGCTGAGCCGCTGCCGGCACCTGCCCTTCGGAGGCCGCCGCTCCCTGCGGCACCCCCACCGCGGCGACCAGCATCCCGATGCCCGCGGCAATTCCGGCGACCCTCTTCTTCACTGTTCCGATCCCCCCACTCGTACGGCAGAGGCGATGGTCTCCCGCTCGGCGGCACGATCACCCGTGACACAACCGGATGCCTGCCAAAGTGTAGTCAGATGATTGCTAACTGTAACGACAGGGTGGGTGACCGCACGGAACGCCTACCGGGCCCGGATCCCGGGAGCGGATCCCGGACGCGGGACGACGGAGGGATCGGCGGGGACGGCCAAGGCCCCGCGCCGCAGGGCCCGCGCATGCCCGGCAAAGTCCCCCGGAGGGTCCGGGAAGGGCTCAAGGACCCGTGGAACGAGAAGGGCCCGCCGGGACGAGAGCCGGGCGGGCACCGAGGAAACACGAAAGGATCAAGCGGGGACGACCCGTCGGAAGGGGCGCGGGCCGCGCCCCTTTCGACGTCTCAGCCGACGACCACCTGGGGTCCGGTGGTCTCCTCGTCGTCGAGGTCGACCTCCACGCCCATCGCCTCGGCCAGGCGCAGCGCCTCCTCGATCAGGGTCTCCACGATCTGCGACTCGGGGACGGTCTTGATGACCTCCCCCTTGACGAAGATCTGGCCCTTGCCGTTGCCGGAGGCGACGCCGAGGTCGGCCTCGCGGGCCTCACCGGGACCGTTGACGACGCATCCCATCACCGCGACGCGCAGCGGGACCTTCAGCCCCTCCAGACCGGCCTGGACCTGCTCGGCCAGGGTGTAGACGTCCACCTGGGCACGCCCGCAGGAGGGGCAGGAGACGATCTCCAGGCCGCGCTCGCGCAGGTTGAGCGACTCCAGGATCTGGTTGCCGACCTTGACCTCCTCGACCGGCGGGGCCGACAGCGACACCCGGATGGTGTCACCGATGCCCTCGGCGAGCAGGGCACCGAACGCCACCGCGGACTTGATCGTGCCCTGGAAGGCCGGGCCCGCCTCGGTGACGCCCAGGTGCAGCGGGTAGTCACAGCGGGCGGCGAGCAGGCGGTAGGCCTGGATCATCACGACCGGGTCGTTGTGCTTGACGGAGATCTTGATGTCACGGAAACCGTGCTCCTCGAACAGGGAGCACTCCCACAGCGCCGACTCCACCAGCGCCTCGGGGGTGGCCTTGCCGTACTTCTGCAGCAGGCGCGGGTCGAGGGAGCCGGCGTTGACGCCGATCCGGATCGGCACGCCCCGGTCGGCGGCGGCGCGGGCGATCTCACCGACCTTGTCGTCGAACTTCTTGATGTTGCCGGGGTTGACCCGGACGGCCGCGCAGCCCGCGTCGATCGCGGCGAAGACGTACTTCGGCTGGAAGTGGATGTCGGCGATCACCGGGATCTGCGACTTCCTGGCGATGATCGGCAATGCGTCGGCGTCGTCCTGCGACGGGACGGCGACCCGGACGATCTGACAGCCCGAGGCGGTCAGCTCGGCGATCTGCTGGAGCGTGGCGTTGATGTCGGCGGTGACCGTGGTGGTCATCGACTGCACGGAGACCGGCGCGTCCCCGCCCACCGGGACGGAACCGACCATGATCTGACGGGACGTGCGTCGCTCGGCGATCGGCCTGGTCCTTACGGACGGGATTCCTAGAGCAACAGAAGTCATTTTCAGCCCTTGAGAGTGGACGACGCTCACCAGTCTAGGCAGTCCCGGTGAGCTCGCGTGCCCGTATCCTCGCCCACGCGTCCGCGTCGAGCACCTCGGCCACCGAACCGGCCTCGGTGACGGTGTGCTCGGTGACCACCGAGGCCACGGTGTCGACGATGCCCAGGAAGGGCAGGCGCCCGGCCAGGAAGGCCTCGACGCAGACCTCGTTGGCGGCGTTGTAGACGGCCGGGGCCGTGCCCCCGGCCCGTCCGACGTGCCGGGCGAGCGCGACGGCGGGGAACGCCTCGTCGTCGAGCGGCTCGAACGTCCAGGTGTGGGCGGCGGTCCAGTCGACCGGCCGGGCGGCGTCCGCGACCCGCTCGGGCCAGCCGAGGGCCAGCGCGATGGGCAGGCGCATGTCGGGCGGACTGGCCTGGGCGATGGTCGAGCCGTCGACGAACTCCACCATCGAGTGGATGACCGACTGGGGGTGGACGACGACCTCGATGCGGTCGAAGCCGATGTCGAAGAGCAGGTGGGCCTCGATGACCTCCAGCCCCTTGTTGACGAGTGTGGCGGAATTCACCGTGATGACCGGCCCCATGGACCAGGTGGGGTGGGCGAGGGCCTGCTCGGGGGTGACCCGCGACAGGTCCGCGCGCGGCCTGCCCCGGAAGGGCCCGCCGCTGGCGGTGACCACCAGCTTCCGTACGGCCCGCGCGTCCGGGCCGCCGGGTCCGGCCGCCCACAGGCACTGGGCCAGGGCGGAGTGCTCGGAGTCCACCGGGATCAGGCTGCCGGGCTTGGCCAGGCGCTTCACCAGCGGCCCGCCCACGATCAGCGACTCCTTGTTGGCGAGCGCGAGCACCCGTCCCGCCTCCAGCGCGGCCAGCGTGGAGGTCAGCCCGAGGGCGCCGGTGATGCCGTTGAGCACGATGTCGGCGGGCCAGGCGGCGGCCTCGGTCACCCCCTCGGGACCGGCCAGCACCCGCGCGTCCACCCCGTAGGCGGCCAGGGCGGCCCTCAGCCCGGGCACCGCCGAGGGGTCGGCGACGGCGACCACCTCGGGCCGGAACTCGGCCGCCTGGCGGGCCAGCAGGTCGACCCGGCTCCCTCCGGCGGCCAGGGCCGCCACCCGGAACCGGCCGGGGTCACGGGCGATGACATCGAGGGACTGGGTCCCGATGGAGCCGGTCGAGCCCAGCAGGACGACGGAACGGACGGTGTCTGGTTGCACCGCCCCATTCTCCCGGCTGTGACGGCACTGTCGAATCGACCGGACCCCTCGACCGGACCCCGATTCCCGGATCGCCGTGGACCCGCGCGGTCACCGGGACCGGCGGGACGTGCGTGATCGGCGCGGCCCGCGGGACGTGCGGTCCGGGAAGGCGGACGGATCATTCCGGCGGACCGGATCGGCGGGTGATTCTGTGATCCCTGAAACTCACGATAAAAGGGAACATTTAAGTCTGAATTCCCCTATATCAATACTTCAGATTTTGAGAAATGCATATGTATCGCCCGTTAGCGTCCCGGACAGCACCGATCTCGGGAGGTATGTATGCGGCGCAATGCACGATTTGTCCCCGTCCTTGGCCTGGTCGCGGGGGGCACCCTGCTCTCCACGGCGATCGCCACCGGCGCCACCGCCGCCACCGGTACGGGCGCCGGCAGGACCACCGGCACGACCGTGAGCGCCGGCACGGAAAGGGGCACGGCCGCACCGGTCACCACCGGGGACACGGCCCGGGGCAGGGCCGACAGGACGGGCCGCGCCGGTACGGCACGCGCCGTCCCCGAGCCCGTCGAGAGGGAGGCGGCCGACACCACGGCCGAGCAGCGGACCGTCCGGCGCTACTGGACCGAGGCGAGGATGGAGGCGGCCAAGCCGCTCGCCGCCCTCGTCCCCACGAAGGACGGCGCCCGGCTCACCGCGGCGGCGACCCGGGCCCAGGCCGCGGCCGACCCCGTCTCCGTCCCCGCCACCACACCGGACGGCGAGACCGTCACGGCCGTCCGCGGGACGGCCGCCCGCCCCTCCAACGGCGCGCCCTGGACCCGCGGCGGGGCGATCGCCACGACCACGGGCCGGGTGTTCTTCACCTATCAGGGCCGCAACGCCTCCTGCTCGGCGAGCGCGGTGACCAGCGAGAACAGGAGCACCGTGATCACCGCGGGGCACTGCGTGCGAATGGGAGGCGCCTTCCACGGCAACTGGGTCTTCGTGCCGGGGTACCGCAACGGCGAGCGTCCCCACGGCACCTGGGTGGCCACCACGCTCTACACCACCCCGCAGTGGAACAACAGCGAGGACGTCAACCACGACGTGGCCTCCGCCGTGGTGGCGCCGCTGAACGGCAGGTCGCTGACCGACGTGGTCGGCGGCCAGGGGATCTCCTTCAACCAGCAGCGCCGCCGGCAGATGCACTCCTTCGGCTATCCCGCGGGAGCCCCGTACGACGGCTCCAAGCTCGTCTACTGCGCCGGTCGCGCGTTCGACGACTTCATGATGACCCGTGACCTCGGGCTGAACTGCACCATGACCGGCGGGTCGAGCGGCGGCCCCTGGTTCCTCGACTTCGACGAGAGCACCGGGTCGGGCACCCTGAACTCGGTGAACAGCTTCAAGTACGGCTTCGCCTCCGGCTGGATGTTCGGGCCGTACTTCGGGACCGAGGCCCAGGCCGTCTACGAGGCCGCGCAGACCACCGGCACCCCCTGAGATTCACCAAAAGTAACTACAAGAACACCCGGGGTAGTGCAAAATCGGATCCCATGACCCCGAGCCTCCCCCTGCTTGCGGCCGTCTCGCTCGTCGTCGGCCTGCTGAGCGCCCCGGTGACCGGCGCCACGGCCACCGGGCGGCCTCCCCTGGACCTGACGGCCCCCGCGCGGGCGATCACCGCAGGGTCCCCGGCGTCCGGCGCCCCGGACGTGGCCGAGCGGTCCGGCGCTCCGGACGTGGCCGAGCACGTGCCCGTCCACACCGCCGCGGAGCGGGAGCGTGTGCTCGGCTACTGGACCCCCCGCCGGATGGCCGCGGCGCTCCCCCTCGACCCGCTCGCGAAGGTCACCGGGGCGCTCCGGCGCCTGTCCGCCAGGGCCGGGGCACGGCTCGTCGTCCCCGCCAGGGGGCCGCACTCCCCCTCCTCCGGTGCTCCCGGAGGGCTCGCCCTGCCGTCGCGTACCGCCGGGGCCCGCTGGACCGGGGGCGGCATGGTGGGGCGGACCACGGGGCGGGTCTTCCTGACCATCGGCGGGAGCGATTTCGTGTGCTCGGCCAGCTCGGTCAGGAGCGCCAACAGGGACCTGGTGGTGACCGCGGGCCACTGCGTCAAGGACGGCGCCGGGGCGTGGGCCGACAACTGGACCTTCGTCCCCGGCTACGCCCAGGGCCGCCGCCCGTACGGGCAGTACACCGCGCGCCGCATGTTCGTCGCGGGTCCCTGGTCGCGCAAGGGCGACGACAGCCACGACATCGGCATGGTGGCGGTCGGCACCAGTGGCGGCAGGCACCTCGGTGACGTCGTGGGAGGCCAGAACATCGCCTTCGGCACGCCCAGGGGACGCTCCACCAGCGGTTTCGGCTTCCCGGCCGACACCCCCTACGACGGCGAGCACCTGGTCTACTGCGCGGGGCCGCTCCGCGACGATCCCAACGGGCAGACCACCGGCCAGGGCATGCGCTGCGACATGACCGCCGGATCCAGCGGCGGCCCCTGGCTGGCCGGTTTCGACGCCTCCACCGGCCGCGGCACGATCGTCTCGGTCAGCAGCTTCAAGTACAGCGACGACCGCCGCACCATGTACGGCCCCTACTTCGGCGGCTCCGCCAGGGACCTCTACGTCGCGGCGGGCAGGGCCTGAGCCGGTCGCGGCCCGCTCACCGCTCTTCCCGCCCGGACCCGCCCGAGGGTCCGCGGGACCACGACCGTCCGAGGGCCCGCCCCGGCCGTGACCGTTCAGAGGGTCAGCCCGGTGAGGACCATGACCTTCTCGTAGGTGAGGTCGGCGATGGCCGAGCGGATGCCCTCGCGGCCCACGCCCGAGTCCTTGACCCCGCCGTAGGGCATCTGGTCCGCCCGGTAGGACGGCACGTCGCCGATGATGACACCGCCGACCTCCAGTTCCCGGTTGGCCCGGAAGGCGATCTCCAGGCTGCGGGTGAAGACCCCGGCCTGCAGCCCGTAGCGGGAGTCGTTGACCGCGGCGAACGCCTCGTCCACGCCGGAGACCCTCTGGACGATCATGACGGGGCCGAAGACCTCCTCGCGGGAGACCTTGGCGTCGGCCGGCACGTCGGCCAGGACGGTCGGCGCGACCGTGGCGCCGTCGCGGGTACCGCCGGTCAGCAGGCGGGCGCCCGCGGAGACGGCCTCGGCGACCCAGCGCTCCACGCGTTCGGCGGCCTCGACCGAGACCAGCGGGCCCACCTGCGTCTTCTCGTCGGCCGGGTCACCGGTCACCAGGGCCTCGACGGCCGGGACGAGCCGGGCCACGAAGTCGTCGTGCACCGACTCCTCGACGATCACCCGCTGGACGGCGATGCAGCTCTGACCGGCCTGGTAGTTGGAGAACAGCGCGATCCGCGAGGCGGCCCGGTCGAGGTCGGCGTCGGCGAGCACGACCGCGGCGGCGTTGCCCCCGAGCTCCAGCGTCACGTGCTTGCGCGGCACCTGATCCATGATCGCGTACCCCACGGGGGCCGAGCCGGTGAAGGAGACGACCGGCAGGCGCGGGTCCTCGGTCAGCGTCCCGGCCCGGTCGTTGGGCACCGGGAGCACCGAGAACATGCCCTCGGGCAGGTCGGTCTCGGCCAGGATCTCCCCCAGCACCAGGGAGGAGACCGGCGTCGCCGGGGCGGGCTTGAGGACGATCGGGGCACCGGCCGCGATCGCCGGGGCCACCTTGTGCGCCACCAGGTTCAGCGGGAAGTTGAACGGGGTGATGCCCAGCACCGGGCCGTACGGGACGCGTGAGACGTAGGCGAGGCGGCCGGCGGAGGCGGCCTCGGTGTCCAGGCGGACGGTCTCCCCGCTCAGGCGGCGGGTCTCCTCGGCGGCGAACCGGAAGGTGGAGACCGCACGGCCGACCTCGCCGCGGGCCCAGAAGACGGGCTTGCCGTTCTCCGCGGTGATCAGGTGGGCGATCTCGTCGGCCCGCTCGGCCAGGCGGCGCGAGACGTGCGCGAGCGCCTCGGCCCGTACGTGGATCGGGAGCGCGGCGGCCTTCTTGCGCACGGCCGCGGCCGCGGCCACGGCCTCCTCGACCTGCTCGGGGGTCGGCACGGAGCAGACGGCGACGACGCGGCCGTCATACGGGTTGGTCACGGTGAGCTCGGCGTCGCCCGTGACGGGGCGGCCGGCGAGCCAGAAGGGGCGCACGTCCATACCCCGACGCTATGTCACCGATGGGCGGGCGGCTCTGCTCCACTCCGCACAACGGGCCCGTGACCGCGCGCCGTTCCGCATAAAAACCGCTGTGTACCCGACCTGTAACGAAAACGCCTGCATTTAAGGATATTCCTCATAGGGGCCGGTTTGAATGATCTTCACTGTGGCTAAGTCACCGGATGGACCCCAAGAGCGGAAGGGCGTGGGCGCATGATCCCCTCGGCGCCACGCGGCCTTCAGGGCGCCTACCTGGTCGGCGAGCGGGCGTCACAGGACCGTTTGCGGATGCGGCTGCTCGACGTCGCCAGCCAGCTGCTCGTCACCATCGGCCCGGAGAGCCTGTCGATGCGCCGCATCGCCACCGAGGCGGGCTGCTCGACGACCGTCATCTACACGATGTTCGGCAGCAAGGAGGGCCTGGCCGAGGCGCTCTACCTGGAGGGTTTCGAGCGCTTCCGGCGCCGCCTGGAGGCGGTGCCCCCGCGCAAGAACGCCCTGGAGCACCTCACCGCGCTCGGTCCCGCCTACCGGGAGGCGGCGCTGGCCGAGCCCGGCTACTACGCCCTCATGTTCGAGCGCGCCATCCCCGGCTTCGTGCCGAGCGAGCGGGCCAGGACCCTCGCCCGCGCGGCGCTGAACATCGTCGATCGGGTGATCGCCGACTGCATGTCGTCCGGGTACATCGTGCCCACCCAGCCCAGGAAGATCGCCGACGCCGTGTGGGCCGCCGCCCAGGGCGCGATCAGCCTGGAACGTGCCGGGCACCTGCGGGACGGCGGCACCTACGAGGCCGTCCTCCAGGCGGTGATCTCCCGGTACATGATCACTCCTCGTCGTCCCTGACGTCCGGCCGGGGCGCCTCGGGCGCCGTGACGGCCAGGGCGACCCAGAGCTCGGCGCGGACGGCGGGGTCGTCCAGGTCGCGGCCGACGAGGTCGGCGACGCGGCGCATCCGGTAGCGCAGGGTGTGGCGGTGCACCCCGAGCCGTTGCGCCGCCGCGTCCCAGTGACCGTTGCACTCCAGGTAGGCGCGGAGCGATCCCAGCAGGTCGGCGCGGGAGCCGTGCCCGACGAGCGGGGCGAGCAGCGCCGAGGAGAACGCCGCCGCCGTACCGGGGTCGATCAGGGAGAGCAGTCCCTGGCCCGCCAGTTCGGTGAAGCGCATCACCGGCGCGGTGCCGCGCCCGGCCGCGGCGAGCGCCCGCTCGGCCCGGACGAGACCGGCGCGCAGGTCGTCCGGCCCGGCCGCGTCGCCGATGCCGACCGGCCCGTGCCCGCCGAGCGCCGCCGCCCCGGCGTCCGCGGCCGGGGCGGGCACGATCAGCACCACCCTGTCGGCGCCGGTCGCGTCCCGGTCGGCCGCGGCGAACCCGCCGGGCACGGCCTCCGCCGCCTCCAGCACCGCCTCCGGCCCCGCTCCCGAAGGCGCTCCCGGCAGCGCTCCGGGCCCTGCCCCCGCCGCCGCGTCCGCCGCGTCCGTCGCCGCGTCCGGCTCGGCGGGCGTGACGAGCACGGCCAGCGGCCCGCCGGGAAGCCCCTCCCCCAGCCGCTCCAGGGTCTCGCGTCCCGCCTCCACCTCACCGGCCAGCAGCAGCCGCAGCACCGCGGAGCGGACTCTGCGCTCCGCGGCCACGTGCTCCCCGCCGTGCTCGACGGCGAGCGTCAGCAGCGACCCGGCGGCGTTGACCACGGTGTGCGCGACCGGGGTGAAGGGCCGGCCGAGGCCGACGGCGAGGAATCCCCTGACCCGGCGCGCCCCGAGCGGCCGTACGACGATGTGCTCCCCCGGCGAGGACAGGGCCAGGCTGGCAGGCGCGCCACGGCGGCCGCCCCTGAGGCGTTCCAGCTCCGGGCCGAGCTCCCCGGCCGCGGCCGTCGCGCCCCGGCCCGCCGCGTGCCGCACCGCCCCGGCCCCGTCCAGCAGGACCGCCCAGCCGCCGAGTTCCCTGGCGAGGCGGTCGATCACCGCGCGCGGGCCCTCCGGCCGCAGGGCGGCGCGGGTGAGGCGGCCCTGGGTCGCGAAGGCACGGCTGAGCTCGTCGTACTGCTCGGCGGCGATCAGCTCGCTGACCGCCTTGCCGATCGCGACGAACGGGGTGTCGCGCGGCACCTCGACCAGTGGCAGCCCGGCCCGCACGGCAGCCTCGACCAGCGCCGCGGGGATCACCTCGTGGCCGAGCCCGGTGCCGAAGCCGAGACCGGCCACGCCCCTGGCGACCAGGCGCTCGACGTAGCGGGCGGCGTTCGCGGCGTCCAGGCGCATGCCCGTGGTGAGGACCAGCTCGTCGCCCTCCAGGAACGGCGTGGGGTCCTCCAGCTCGCTGACCGCCACCCAGCGCACCGGCCGGTCGAGCGCCTCCCGCCCGGCGAGCACGGCCAGCCCCAGCGACGGCCGCCGTACGACGGTGCGCAGCGTCGGCGGCACGGCCACCCCCGTTTGTACGTTATGTAGAACAGCGTCTTGGCAATTTTGCCATAGTGCATCATCGGCACCCTGACATCGGCGACATACGTTCGCAGGATGAGCACCGTCACCAGCACCGCCGGTCAGGGCGGCCCCTCGCTTCCGCAGGAGCGCCGCCTCGTCACCGAGATCCCCGGCCCGAGGTCCCGCGAGCTGTTCGCCCGCAAGCAGGCCGCCGTGCCACCGGGCATCGGCACCACGCTGCCCGTCTTCGTGACGCACGCCGGCGGCGGTGTCGTCGTCGACGCCGACGGCAACTCGCTGATCGACTTCGGTTCCGGCATCGCGGTGACCGGCGTCGGCAACGCCGCCCCGCGCGTGGTCGAGCGGGTGCGCAGGCAGGTCGCCGACTTCACCCACACCTGCTTCATGGTCACCCCGTACGAGTCGTACGTGCGGGTCGCCGAGGAGCTGAACCGGATCACCCCGGGTGACCACGAGAAGCGGACCTTCCTCCTCAACAGCGGCGCCGAGGCCGTGGAGAACGCGGTCAAGGTGGCCCGCCACGCCACCGGCCGCCAGGCGGTCGTCGTCTTCGAGCACGGCTACCACGGCCGGACCCTGCTCACCATGACGCTGACGGCCAAGAACATGCCCTACAAGCACGGCTTCGGCCCGTTCGCCCCGGAGGTCTACCGGGTGCCGCTGGCGTACCCGTTCCGCTGGCCCACCGGCCCGGAGAACTGCGCCGAGGAGGCCGCGGCCCAGGCGATCGACACGATCACCAAGGAGATCGGCGCCGGGAACGTCGCCGCCGTGGTGATCGAGCCGATCGCGGGCGAGGGCGGTTTCATCGAGCCCGCCCGGGGGTTCCTCCCGGCGATCCTGGAGTTCTGCCGGCGCAACGGCATCGTCTTCATCGCCGACGAGGTCCAGACCGGCTTCTCCCGTACCGGCGACCTGTTCGCCTGCGAGCACGAGGGCATCGTGCCCGACATCATCGTCACCGCCAAGGGCATCGCCGGAGGCCTGCCGCTGGCCGCCGTCACCGGCCGCGCGGAGATCCTCGACAGGGTCCACGTGGGCGGGCTGGGCGGCACCTACGGCGGCAACCCGCTCGCCTGCGAGGCGGCGCTGGGCGTGCTGGAGACCATCGAGGCCGAGGACCTGACCGGCAGGGCCCGGCGGATCGGCGAGACCATGCTGCCCCGGCTGCGCGCCCTGGCCGAGCGCAACCCGGTGATCGGCGACGTACGCGGCCGGGGGGCGATGATCGCCATCGAGCTGGTGGTGCCCGGCACCACGGAACCGCACCCCACCGCGGCGGCCGAGATCGCCGCGAGGTGCCACGCCGAGGGGCTGCTCGTGCTGACCGCGGGCACCTACGGCAACGTGCTGCGTTTCCTTCCCCCGCTCGTCGTTCCCGACCACCTGCTGGAGGAGGGACTGGCGATCCTGGAGAAGGCGGTGAACGAGACGTGACGGTTTAGACCCCACCAAAAGGGGCACCCGGCTTGACGCCCGGTGTCCCTTTTGCCGTTATACGGCCTGCATGCAGGCCGTGATTTAACCACCGCTTGACACCGGCCACAGCGATCACGGGTCATGACCGCGTTATAACGGTTCCGATGTGAAAGTGCGCGATCAAGACAGAAAACGTGTCGACCTCCTCCCCACGGCCGCATCGGGGAGCAGCTCGAGGTCTCCACACGGAGGGATTCAGATGAACTGGGGGCCGACCAGAACGGCACACGTGACGATGACCTTCGACCCTGAGGGGCTGACCCGCACCCAGCGTGAGGGCGACGCCTGCGTGGCCTGCCACAAGAAGTGGCCCCGCCCGCGGACCAGGATCGGCCGGCTGCCCGACGGCACGGCCCTGTTCGCCTGCCCGGAGTGCGCCGACGCGCTGCTCCCGCAGCAGGGCGACAACCACTCCCGTCCCCGCCGCGCCGCCTTCTTCTGACGACGGCGAGGCGGTGACGGGCACCGTACGGAAAGGGGTCTCAGGCGACCAGGAGGGAGTCCTCGGCGACCCGGGGGACCCCGGTGACCCCGGCGGCCTGCTCGCGCATGCCCCACGGTGAGCCGTAGGCGTTGAGCAGTTCCAGGAAGGGCACCGCGTCGAAGGCCTCGGGCCCGAGCACCCCGGTCCCCGACCAGACGCCGGTCGCCAGCAGCTCCAGGGCGACCACGGGGTGCACGGCCGTCTGCCAGACCACGGCCTGGCAGCCGTACTCGCGCATCGACCACTCGTTGTCGACCACGTGGTAGAGGTACACCTCGCGCGGCGCGCCATCCGGGCCCGTGCCCTTCACCCAGGTCCCGGCGCAGGTCTTGCCCCGCATCCGGTCGCCCAGCGTGGCCGGGTCCGGCAGGCTGGCCGCGACCATCTCGCGCGGCGACGCCTCCACCCCGCCCACCCTGATCTTGCCCGCGTTGTCCAGCCCCAGCTTGCGCAGCATCTTCAGCACCCCGATGAACTCCTCACCGAGGCCGTACTTGAACGTCACCCGCCGGGCGTCGATGTAGCGCGGCACCAGGAGCACCTCCTCGTGCTCGACGTTGACGCACTCGACCGGCCCGATCCCCTCGGGGAAGTCGAAGACCTCCGGCTCGCTGAACGGCTCGGTGGTGTGCCAGCGGCCGTCCTCCCAGACCACCGGGGGGTTGAGGCACTCCTCGATGGTCGTCCAGATGGAGAACGTCGGGGCGAAGTCGTAGCCGTCGACCACCAGGTTGGACCCGTCGCGGATGCCGATCTCCTCGATGTCCCGGAACAGGTGGTCGGCGGCGTAGCGCGCGAAGACGTCGGCCAGGCCCGGTTCCACGCCCATGCCGACCAGCGCCAGCCCGCCCCGCTCCCGCCACGCCGCGCCGCGCGCGAACTGCTCGTCGCCGAGCTTCACCCCGGGCAGCTCGTACGGGCTGAGCGGGTGGGGGCGCGACAGCGACATCGCCATGTCCAGGTAGCCGGCCCCGGCGTCGAGCGCCGCCTCGAACAGGGACATGGTGAACCGGGGGTCCACCGCGTTGAACAGCACGTCACAGCGGTGCTCGGCGAGGGCGGCCCGCACCGCCGCCCGGTCGGAGGCGTCCAGTCCGATGGCGCTGAAGCGCGGGTCCGCGATCCGGGCCACGACGGCGGCGGCCCGGTCCCGGTCGAAGTCGGCGACCACGATGTGCTCGAAGAAATCCCGGCGCGCGGCGATGGGGACCACGGCGGAGCCCACGCCGCCCGCCCCGACAAGAAGAATCCTCATAACGGACATAATACTCACTGACTGGTCGACCAGTCGATAGAAAGTTCATGATCTCGACACCGGATCCGCACCCAGAATGGATCATGACAACGGAAAGCGTCGTCCCGGCCGACCTGCGGGGACGGGAACGGAGAAGGCCCCTTCACGCGATGTCGGCCCGAAGGCCCGGAAGGACGGGCCGACCCGAAGGACGGCCCCGGCCCGGGAGGAGCAGGCCCGGCCCGGGAGGACGAATCCCGCTCGGAAGGACGGATCAGGCCCGGGAGAAAGGATCAGGACAGGACGAACGGACCCGAAAAAGGCCCGGGGGATCGACCGGGGTGACGGGCCCCGGTCACCTCACCAGGTCCTTCCAGCGTTCCGTCCACTCGGCGTAGTCGGCGCACGTCCCGCCCCGGCCGCCGCAGTCCGGTGCCGGGCGGGAGGCGAACAGCACGTCGCGCAGCCCCCGGCCGTCGCGGACGCGGTAGGCGTCGCATATCCGGCCCGCGCGCCCGCCGCACGCCTCCGGGTTGGCCGGGGCGAGCCCGGTCCAGGCCGCGGCCGAGCGCTGGGCCCGCTCCGAGCTCATCCAGTCGAGCCACCGGTAGGCACAGTTCGGGCTGGCCGACCGGGCCGAGATCATCCAGGAGTCGACCCACCCGGTCACCGGCCCTCCCTCCGCGGCCCTGGTCTCCCGGCCCGCCCTGCGGAAGAGGTCCAGGTGGTAGGGAAGGGCCTGGGCGATCCGTACCGACCCGGACGACATGGCCCTGACCAGGTCGAGGGAGTCGTCCCAGTAGAGCCGGTCGGGGCCGTCGCCCCGGGTCAGCAGCGCGACGGCCGCGTCGAGCTGCTCCGGGGTGAGCTGGAACGGGTCGTCGATCTCGGGGCCGGTGCCCCCGCCGAGGGCGAGCGCGGCGTCGGCGATGCTCAGCGGGCTGTCGCGGATCGCCGCCGGAGCCCTTTCGTACAGGGCCGGGGGCTTTCGCGTCCCCTCCCCCTCGTAGATCACCCGGTTGACCCCCCACAGGTAGGGGACGCCGTAGACCAGGCCGTCCTCGCGCAGGCCGGGCAGCTCGCGCAGGCGCTTGGGGATGTCCCGGTACGCCCCCACCAGGGAGGTGTCCAGCGGCGTGACCTTCTTCTGCTCCACCAGCAGCCCGGCCAGCTCGGGCGAGGGCGAGACCACGTCGTAGGTCCCGGCGGCGAACCTGGCGGCCATCTCCTCGGCGGTCCGGACCCGGTCGACCCGTACGACGCAGCCGCTCCTGCGCTCGAAGGGGGTGACCCAGTTGATCCGCGAGCCCGCGCCGCCGAACTCGACGTGCCCCTGGAAGGTGAGCACCTGCAGGGTCCCCTCGCCCTTGCCGATGGACGCCGACGGCGTGGGAGAGACCGACGGGGCGGGAGAGGCGGGGGTCGCGGTGATCCCCGCGGAGGGCTCGAGGGTGGAGGTCACCGGGGAGGGGGAGGTCGCGGCCGGAGACGGGTTCCCCGCGGGCCGGACCGCGCTCACGGTCCCGGTGCCGGTCTGGGTGCACGCGGCGAGCAGCAGACCGCCCGCCCCCAGCAGCGCCGCACGACGCGCCCGGCCGAGCCTGTCCCCGCCCACGAGCTCTCCTCCCGACGTCCACCGACCTGCCCGGGAGCCTACCGGCCCTCCCCCGCCGCCGCAGGCGCGCGTGCGCGGCCCCTACCCGGAGGCCGTCCGCCGGGCAGGGGCCGCACACGCGATCGTCCGTCGCCGGGGAGCCCGGCCGCGGTCTATCCGTTGACGGGGAAGCCGAGGTTGACGCCGCCGTGGCTGGGGTCGAGCCAGCGGGAGGTGACGACCTTGCCGCGAGTGTAGAAGTGCACGCCCTCGGTGCCGTGCATGTGGGTGTCACCGAACAGGGAGGACTTCCAGCCGCCGAAGCTGTAGAAGGCCATCGGGACCGGGATCGGCACGTTGATGCCGATCATGCCGACCTCCACCTCGTTCTGAAAACGCCGGGCCGCGCCGCCGTCGTTGGTGAAGACCGCGGTGCCGTTGCCGAACTCGCCGCCGTTGATCAGCGCCAGCCCTTCCTCGTAGGAGGAGACGCGGACGATCGCCAGGACCGGGCCGAAGATCTCCTCGGTGTGCACCCGCGAGCCGGCCGCAACGTGGTCCAGCACCGTGGGGCCGAGCCAGAAGCCGGGCGTCTCCTCGGCGGCGGCGCCTCCCAGCACGGCCGTGCGGCGGCCGTCCACGACGAGCTTGGCACCCTCGCAGACGCCCAGGTCGAGGTAGGAGAGGACCTTGTCGCGGTGGGCGCCGGTGATCAGGGGCCCCATCTGGGAGGCCGGGTCGTCGCCGGGGCCGACGGTCAGCTCGCCGACCCGCGAGACGATCCGGTCGACCAGATCGTCCCCGACCGGGTCGACGGCCAGCACCACGGAGATCGCCATGCAGCGCTCGCCCGCCGAACCGAAGCCCGCCGACACCGCGGCGTCGGCCACCAGGTCGAGATCGGCATCGGGCAGGACCAGCATGTGGTTCTTGGCGCCGCCCAGCGCCTGGACGCGCTTGCCGTGCCGGGTACCGGTCTCGTAGACGTAGCGGGCGATGGGGGTGGAGCCGACGAACGAGACCGCCGTGACGTCCGGGTGCTCCAGCAGCCGGTCCACCGCGACCTTGTCGCCCTGAACGACGTTGAACACGCCGTCGGGCAGCCCGGCCTCCTTCCACAGCGCGGCCATCAGCAGCGACGCCGAGGGGTCCTTCTCCGACGGTTTGAGGATGAAGGCGTTGCCCGCGGCGATCGCGATCGGGAACATCCACATCGGCACCATGGCCGGGAAGTTGAACGGGGTGATCCCGGCCACGACGCCCAGCGGCTGGCGGATCGAGTAGGAGTCGACCCGGGTGGAGACCCCCTCGGAGAAGCCGCCCTTGAGCAGGTGCGGGATACCGCAGGCGAACTCCACGACCTCCAGGCCCCGGGCGACCTCGCCCAGCGCGTCGGAGTGGACCTTGCCGTGCTCGGCGGAGACGAGCCGGGCCAGCTCGTCGCGGTTGGCGTACACGAGCTCGCGGAAGCGGAACAGCACCTGCGCGCGCCTGACCAGCGAGGCGTCCCGCCAGGCGGGCCAGGCGGCCACGGCCGCGGCCACCGCCGCGTCGACCTCGGCCACCGAGGCCAGCTGGACCGACCCGGCGACCTGCCCCGTCGCCGGGTCGAAGATGTCCGCGGTCCGGCCGCCACCGTCGACGCCC
Organism: Streptosporangium longisporum; assembly: GCF_039534895.1. Classification (NCBI taxonomy): domain Bacteria; kingdom Bacillati; phylum Actinomycetota; class Actinomycetes; order Streptosporangiales; family Streptosporangiaceae; genus Streptosporangium; species Streptosporangium longisporum. The sequence goes on from NZ_BAAAWD010000029.1 coordinate 55,230, forward strand.
CCGGCGGGGCCGCCACCGATCCAGTGGGTGACGTTCTTCACGAGGCGACCTCCGCGTTGACGGTCTCGAGCGCGTTGACGATGATCCCGAGGCCCTCGGCGGCCTCGTCCGGGGTCAGGGTGAGCGGCGGGGCCATCCGGAGCACGTTGCCGTACAGGCCGCCCTTGCCCGCCAGCAGGCCCGCCTTCTTCGTCTCCTCCATGAAGCGGGCGGCGAGCGCCGGGGCCGGCGCGCCGGTCGCCGGATCGACCAGGTCGAGGGCGAACATCAGGCCCTTGCCGCGGACGTCGCCGACGATCGGCAGGCGCGGTGCCGCCTCGCGGAGCCCATCGATGATCAGCGCGCCGGTCCTGGCCGCGTTCGCCTGAAGGTCGTGGTCGAGCACGTAGTCCAGGGTGGCGTTGGCGGCGGCCATCGAGATCGGGTTGCCGCCGAAGGTGGAGAGCCCGACGGCGTGCAGGCCGTCCATCAGGTCACCGCGGGCGACGACGCCGCCCACCGCGAAGCCGTTGCCCAGCCCCTTGGCGAAGGTCATCATGTCCGGCGTGACCCCGTGGTTCTGGATGCCGAAGAACGCCGATCCGGTACGGCCCCAGCCGGTCTGCACCTCGTCGGAGATGAACAGGACGCCCTCGGCGGCGAGCACCTCCCGGTAGGCGGCGAACAGGCCGTCCGGGGGCATGGTGAAGCCGCCCACGCCCTGGACGGGCTCGGCGATCAGCGCGGCCACGTCGCCGCCGACCGCGGTGGAGAGCACGTGGCGCAGGTCCTCGACGCAGGCGGCGATGTAGTCGGCGTCGGACATGCCGCGGAACGGGGTCAGGTGCCGGTCGGCGCCGTGCAGGAAGTGCACGTTGAGCGGCGAGAGCGAGCTGTTCTTCCAGGCGCGGTTGCTCGTCACGCCGACCGCGCCGAAGGAGCGGCCGTGGTAGCTCTGGCGCATGGCGAGCACCTGGTCGGACCGGCGCGCGTAGGTCGCCAGCAGCAGCGCGGTCTCGTTGGCCTCGGTACCGGAGTTGGTGAAGAAGACCTTCGCGTCCGGGATGCCGGAGAGCCTGGCGATCTTCTCCGCCAGCTCGACCTGGCCGCGCATCAGGTAGAGCGTGGAGGTGTGCACGACCCCGGTGGCGAGCTGCCGCTCGACGGCCTCGCGCACCTCGGGCACGTCGTACCCGATCATGTTGGTCAGGATCCCGGCGAAGAAGTCGAGATAGCTCTTGCCCGACGCGTCGATGACCCGGTTGCCCTTGCCCCCGACGATCTCGATGGGGTCGTCGTAGTAGAGGGCGAGCCAGCTGGGCATTACCGCGCGATGACGCGCAAGGAGGTCCGACATGTATCGAGTATCGCCGGTCGGGCCCACCACTCCTACCGTCAACGTGTTGGTATGTACCGATCAAACCCGTCATGTTGTCAGCGATGGGGCAGCCGGTGAGGACGGGTCCGCGTCCGCGTCCGCGCCCGGTCCCGTCGTCGCGGGCGCGGGCCGCAGCACCAGGAACGCCAGGGTGGCCGCGGCCAGGGTGAAGGCGACGCCCACCCAGGAGCCGAGCGACATGGCCGAGACGAACGCCTCGCGCGCGGTGCCGATCACGCCGGGGTCGCCCAGGCGCATGGCCTCGCCGATCGACTCGCGGGCGGCGGCGGGCGCGTCCGCGGGCATCGACGCGGTGTAGAAACCGGCCAGCACGCTGCCGAGCACGGCGATGCTCAGTGCCATGCCGACCTGCTGGACGGTGTCGTTCAGCGCGGACCCGACGCCGGCGTGCGCGGGCGGCACGGCGCCCATCAGCGTCGCGTAGGCCGCCGGGCCCGCCAGCCCGCCGCCGATCCCCATCAGCATGAGGCCGGCGATCAGCACGCCGTACCCGGTCCCGGCGGTCATGAAGGCGAGCACGGCGAAGCCGCAGGCCATCACGGCGAGACCGGTGGCGACCAGCACCCGGTTGCTGACCCTGGTCCCCAGACCGGCGCCCACCGCGTTGAACAGGGCGGCGGCCACCGCGTACGGCAGCAGCGCCAGACCGGCCCGCATGGGGCCGTAGCCCAGCACGAACTGCAGGTACTGGGTGAGCATCAGCAGCAGCGCGCCGGTGCCGAACGACATCAGCACGATCGAGAAGGACGCGCCGCTGAAGTTGCGGTCGCGGAACAGCTCCAGCGGGAGCATCGGGTGCTCGGTCCTGCGCTCCCAGATCACGAACGCGGTCAGCGCGGCCACGGCCACGGCCGCCGCGACCAGCGTCTCCGCCGAGGTCCAGCCCGCGGACGGCGCCGAGATGACCACGTAGACCAGCGCGCCCATGCCGACGGTCGACAGCAGCACGCCGGCCGGGTCCAGCCTTCTCGCCGGGCCGCGTGACTCGGGCATCAGCAGCACGGCGGCGATGCCCGCGACGATCGCGACCGGCACGTTGATCAGGAAGATCGAGCCCCACCAGTAGTTCTCGAGCAGGAAGCCGCCGAGCGTCGGACCGGCGATCACGCCGACCATGGCCACCGCGCTCCACGCGGCGATCGCCTTGCGGCGCTCCTCCTCGTCGAAGACGGTGATCAGGATCGACAGCGTGCTCGGCATCAGGATGGAGCCGCCGACGCCCATCAGGGCGCGGGCGCCGATCAGGTGCCAGGGCTCGGTGACCAGCACGGCGAGCAGCGAGGCTCCGCCGAACAGCGCGAGCCCGATGATCAGGAAACGCTTGCGGCCGTAGCGGTCGGAGAGGCTGCCCGAGGTGAGCAGCAGTCCGGCGAAGACCAGGACGTAGGCGTCGATGATCCATTGGATGTCGGCGGGGCTGGCGCCCAGGTCGACCATGAGGGCCGGGATGGCCAGGTTCAGGACGGTGTTGTCCACCACCAGGACCAGCAGGCTCAGGCAGAGCACCCCGAGGATCCACCAGCGTCTCGGGTCACGTTCGTCTCGTACAGTGTTCGATTTCACTCGCACACTGTACGACATCGTCGAACGGTGTACTACCGGATTTATGCTGGTCGTGTGAAAGAGCACTTCAGCTCCGTCTGGACGCGCGAGCCGCGTACCACCAAGAGCCCGGCGCTGGGCCGCGAGCAGATCGTGCGCGCGGCCATGACGCTGCTGGACTCCGAGGGCCCGGACGCGCTGAGCATGCGCCGTCTGGGCGCCAAACTCGGGTCCGGGGCCACCAGCATCTACTGGTACGTCGCCAACAAGGACGAGTTGCTGGAGCTGGTCCTCGACGAGGTCTACGGGGAGTTCGACGTCCCGGACGTCGACGAGACCAGCTGGCGCAACGTCGCCGCCTCCTTCGCCTACGGCATGCGCCAGGCGCTGATGCGCCACCCCTGGGTGATCAACCTGGTGGGGTGCACCCCCGCCCTCGGCCCCAACGCGATGCGGATGATGGGGCGGCTGGTCGCCACCTTCGACCGGGCCGGATTCCGCGGCATGGACCAGGACTACGCGGCCTCGGCGCTGATGTCCTACGTCATCGGGGTCACCACCCCCGAGCTGTCCTGGCGGAACACGATGGAGCGGACCGGGCTCGACTCCAACGCGCTGAACGCGGCCATCCAGCCGGTGGTGGAGAAGGCCGCGGCCGACCACCCCGAGCTGGCCGCCCGGTACGCCGAGTTCAGGGGCATGGACGTCGACACCGCCAGGGCGCTCAACTTCGAGTTCGGCCTGACCTGCCTGCTCGACGGCCTGGAGGCCCGCCTGAACCGCGCGGCCTCACGCCCGACGGTCCCCCCGGGGGACCGCGCGGCCTCACGCCCGGCGGCCCCCCCGGGGGTACCACCCGCCCGGCCCCGTCATTCCTCCTGACGGTCCTGCGCGGCGAGCACGGCGTCACCGTGGGTCTCGGCCCACCGGGACAGCATCTCGATGGGCTCCAGGAGGGTCCGGCCGAGGTCGGTGAGGTCGTACTCGACGCGGGGCGGGACCTCCGGGTAGGCGTGCCGGCTGATCAGGCCGTGCCTCTGGAGGCGGCGCAGGGTCTGGGTCAGCATCTTGGAGCTGATCCCCCCGATGAGGGCCTTGAGGTCGCCGTAACGCCACGGCCCCTTCCTCAGGGCGCAGACCACCACGACCGACCACGTGTCCGCGACGACCTCGACCGCGAGCCGGGCCGGGCAGTCGGCCAGGAACACGTCTCCGGGCCGGTCGAAGTCCGCCACCTGCTGCTCCCCCATCGGTCGCCCCCGACAGGAACCTGCCGGTAACCATCGGATCCATAACGTGGGTACCGATCGGCGACGGGCCTCGTGAGACCCGGGACGCGCCCGGCGGCACACCACGCGCGTCCCGACCCGCCCGTCGCCGCCGGTGACCGTTGTGCCAAGTATGGAGGAGAAGCATGAAGATCGGTGTTCTGGGTGCCGGGCTGATGAGCGACGCGCTGGCCACCCGCTGGGCCGGGGCGGGGCACGAGGTCCTCGTCGCCGGGCGGACGCCCGAACGGGCCGCCCGCCTGGCGGAGAGGATCGGCGCGGGTGCCCGGCACGGCACCCTGCGGGAGGCGGCCGCCTTCGGTGACGTCGCGCTGGTGGCGATCCGTCACGAGGGCGTGCTGTCCACGCTGCGGGACGCGGGGGCCGCCGAGGGCGCCTTCCGGGGGAAGACGATCATCGACTGCAACAACCCGGTGGAGGTCGGGGACTTCACCCTGGTGACACCCCCCGGCACATCGCTCGCCGAGCGGATGCAGGATCTCGCGGTGGGCTCGAACGTCGTCAAGGCCTTCAACCTCTGCCAGGCCAGGGTGTGGGAGATGACGCCCCCGGTGTTCGACGGCCGCCCGCTGGCCGTCCCCTTCGCCGGCGACGACGCCGCGTCCAACGCCCTCGCGAGGACCCTGATCACCGACCTCGGCTGCGTGCCCGTGGAGATCGGGGCGCTGCACCGCGCCCGCCATCTCGAGGCGATGGCCGCCATCGTCATCGGCCTCCTGCACGGCGGGGCCGACCCGCACACCGTGTTCAACCTGATCACGCCCGTCGCGGCCTGACCGTCCGGACGGCGCGTGTGCCGGGCCCGTGCGGCGCCCGGCCTTCGGAGCGGGTGACACGGTACGGGTGACGCGGAGCGGCGGGCGCCGGGACGTCGTCATCCGGATGCCGGTCCGGCCGCCTCCGCGTACCGGGTGGCCAGGGTCCGCAGCAGGGCGCGCAGCTCGGGCGGGTCCAGGACGGTGAAGGGGACGTCCAGGCTGCCGAGGAAGGCCGCCAGGTCGTGCAGCGAGTCGGCGCCCGTCTCCAGCAGGCAGCCGCCCTCCCCGCCCTCACCGTCGGCACCGTCGGCACCGTCGGCGGCGCGCAGCAGCCCCGCGGCCGGGGTGAGCCGTTCGGCGATCACCTCCAGGGGGGCGTGCAGCCGGACGCGGGCCGGGTACCGCAACGCCGCCGACCCCGCCCCGCGCAGCACGTGCGCGGCGGCGTCGCCGTCCGGCAGGGGACGCGGGGCGAACCGGGGGCCGTTCGGGGTGCGGGGCCGGACACGGTCGGCGCGGAACGTCCGCCAGTCGCCGCGCTCGTCGTCCCAGGCCAGCAGGTACCAGCGCCGCCCGGTGTGGACCAGGCGGTGCGGCTCGACCGTGCGGACGCTCTCCTCGCCGTCGTGGCCGCGGTAGTCGAAACGCAACCGCTCCCGATCCCGTACGGCGGCGGCGATCACCGCGAGCGTCCCGGCGTCCACGGTGGGGACGCGGCCCGGCACCGACACCGTCGCCTCGCGCAGCGCGTCGATCCGGCCGCGCAGCCGGGACGGCAGCAGCTGGCGCAGCTTGGTCAGCGCCCGCAGCGAGGTCTCCTCGATGCCGGTCACGGTGCCACCGGCCGCCGCGTGCAGGCTGACGGCCACCGCGACCGCCTCCTCGTCGTCGAGGATCAGCGGCGGCAGGGCCTTGCCCGCTCCCAGCCGGTACCCACCGGCCGTACCGGTCGTGGAGTGGATCTCGTAGCCGAGGATGCGCAGGCGTTCGACGTCGTTGCGGACCGTCCTGGTGGTGACGCCGAGCCGGTCCGCCAGCTCGGCGCCGGACCAGTCCGGACGCGCCTGGAGCAACGACAGCAGCCGCAGGAGCCGCACCGAGGTTTCCAACATCCGCCCAGTCTCCCAGCCCTTGAGGAACCGGAGCTTCCTCAAGGGCTCGTAACGTCCCGGATGTACGGCGAGAGCCGCCGTCGGAGAGGGGACCCGACATGTTCCGAGGATTCGCCACCGCCAGCTTCTACGCCGACGACGTCGTCAAGGCGCGGGCCTGGTACGCCGAGCTGCTCGGCGTCGAGGCGTACTACGAGATGGCCGGGCCGGACGGCGCGCCCGCGTACGTGGAGTTCCGCGTCGGCGACTACCGGCACGAGCTGGGCATCATCGACCGCCGCTACGCGCCGGAAGGACCCTTCACCGGCCCCGGCGGGGCGGTCGTCTTCTGGCACGTGGACGACCTGCCCGCGACGGTCGAGCGGCTGCTGCGGATGGGGGCCGGGGAGTACGAACCGATCACCGAGCGGGAGGCGGGGTTCGCCACCGCCTCGGTGACGGACCCGTTCGGGAACGTGCTCGGCGTCATGCACAACCCCCACTACCTGGAGGTCCTGCGCTCGTTCCGGACCGCCTGAGGCGGTCACCGGCTCCCTCCGGCCTCGCCGCCCGGGTCCCGGGACCCGGGCGGCGCCGACGGGGCGTTCCTTCCTCCGGTCGTCCGGGACGGGTCAGATCTCCAGCCACCGCTGGATGCGGCGGAGCAGTTCCTGGGCGTCGACGGGCTTGGTGACGTAGTCGCTGGCGCCCGCCTGCAGGGTCTTCTCCCGGTCGCCCTGCATCGCCTTGGCCGTCACCGCGATGATCGGCAGGTCCGCGAAGTCGGCCATCTTGCGGATGGCCGCGGTCGCGGCGTAACCGTCCATCTCCGGCATCATGATGTCCATCAGGACCAGGTCGATGTCCTCGTTGCGCGACAGGATCTCGATGCCCTTGCGGCCGTTCTCCGCGTACAGGACCTGCATGCCGTGCAGTTCCAGGATGTTGGTCAGCGCGAAGACGTTGCGGACGTCGTCGTCGATGACCAGGACCTTCCTGTCCACCAGCACCGTGTCCACCTGCTCCACCGGCTGGGGCCGCTCGTCGGGGCTGGGCTGCACCAGCGGCAGCACGTCACCCGGCTCGGGCGCCGACAGGTGCAGGGTGATGCGCTCGCGCAGCTCGTCCAGGCTGGGCAGGCGCTCCAGCGGCTGGGTGTTGGACCGGCCCTTGAGCAGGTTCTCCTGCGGCCGGGTGAGCGTGCGGCTGTGGTGGGCGAGCACCGGCAGCTCGCGCAGGACCGGATCGTCGTCCAGCATGCGCAGGAAGTCGGCCGCCGCGTCCTGGCGCATGCCCAGGTCCAGCACGATGCAGTGGTGGGTGTCGGTGTTCAGCATCTCCATCGCGGCGACGGGGTCGTTGGCCGCGGAGACCTGCACCGGCCCGTGCGTCTCGGGCAGGTCGGCCACGACGCTCTCGGCGAGCTGGGACAGCAGCCCGTTGGGCCGGGACTCCAGGACCAGCAGGCGCCGACCCTCGGTGCCGGGGAACCGCTCCACCGACGGGGCCGGTAAAGCCACGGGCTCGGCGACGGCCGCGACGACCGTCCCCCGGCCGGCCCCCTGGCCGACCGCCTGGCCGGTGCCGCCGGGGGTGAGCTCGGCGATCGGCAGGCAGAGGCTGAAGGTGCTGCCGGCCCCCAGCGTGCTGACCGCGCGGATCTCGCCGTTGAAGAGCGCGGCGATCTCCCGGCTGATGGACAGTCCCAGCCCGGTGCCGCCGTACTTGCGGCTGGTGGTGCCGTCGGCCTGCTGGAAGGCGTCGAAGATCTGCGAGAGGTTCTCCTCGGCGATGCCGATGCCGGTGTCCACCACCCGGAAGGCGAGCGCCTCCTGGTCGGGCACCCCGGCCAGCTCCATCGGCCCCACCCGCTCGATGCGCAGCTCGACCGAGCCCTTCTCTGTGAACTTCACCGCGTTGGAGAGCAGGTTGCGCAGCACCTGCCGGAGCCGCTGCTCGTCCATCAGCAGCTCCTCGGGGACGTCGGGGGAGACCACGACGTCGAACCGAAGCCCCTTCTCGGTGGTCAGCGGGCGGAAGGTCGCCTCGACGTAGTCCAGCAGCTGCCGCAGCGGCAGCGGTTCGAGGCTGACGTTCATCTTGCCCGCCTCGATCTTCGACAGGTCGAGGATGTCGTTGATCAGCTGGAGCAGGTCGGTGCCGGCCGAGTGGATGACGTTGGCGTACTCCACCTGCTTGGCGGTGAGGTTGCGCGCCGGGTTCTGCGCCAGCAGCTGGGCCAGGATGAGCAGCGAGTTGAGCGGGGTGCGCAGCTCGTGGCTCATGTTGGCCAGGAACTCGCTCTTGTACTTGGAGGCCAGCGCGAGCTGCTTGGCACGGTCCTCCAGCTCCTGGCGGGCCTGCTCGATCTCGCTGTTCTTGGTCTCGATGTCGTGGTTCTGCCGGGCCAGCAGCTCGGCCTTCTCCTCCAGCTCGGCGTTGGAGCGCTGCAGCTCCTCCTGCCCGACCTGCAGCTCGGTCGCCAGCCGCTGCGACTCGGTGAGCAGCGCGTCGGTACGGGCGTTGGCGACGATGGTGTTGACGTTGACGCCGATGGTCTCCACCAGCTGCTCCAGGAAGGCCCGGTGCACCTGGGTGAAGCGGTTGAGGCTGGCCAGCTCGATCACGCCGAGCACCTGGTCCTCGACGATGATCGGCAGCACGATCAGGTTGACCGGGTCGGCCGCTCCCAGGCTGGAGGAGATGGTGAGGTAACCGGGGGCGATGTCCTCGACCAGGATGGGCCGCTTGGCGACCGCGGCCTGTCCCACCAGGGAGTCGCCGAAGAAGTGCCTGCGGGCGGTGTCCCGGTGCCCGTAGGAGCCGACGACCCGCAGCTGCGAGCCGTCCGGCTTCTCCTCGGCCAGCAGGAACGTCCCGTGCTGGGCGTAGACCAGCGGCGCCAGCTCGTTCATCACCAGCTCGGCCACGACCGCGAGGTCGCGGTGTCCCTGCATCAGGCCGGAGATGCGGGCCAGGTTCGACTTGAGCCAGTCCTGCTCCTGGTTGGCCAGGGTGGTCTCGCGGAGCGACTTCACCATGGAGTTGATGTTGTCCTTGAGCTCGGCCACCTCGCCCGAGGCGTCGACGGTGATCGACCGGGTCAGGTCGCCCGAGGTCACCGCGCTGGTCACCTCGGCGATGGCCCGCACCTGGCGGGTCAGGTTGCCGGCCAGCTCGTTGACGTTCTCGGTCAGCCGCTTCCAGGTGCCCGAGACGCCCTCGACCTCGGCCTGACCGCCCAGCCGTCCCTCGCTGCCCACCTCCCGCGCCACCCGGGTGACCTCGGCGGCGAACGACGACAGCTGGTCCACCATCGTGTTGATGGTGGTCTTGAGCTCCAGGATCTCGCCCCGGGCGTCCACGTCGATCTTCTTGGTCAGGTCGCCCTGCGCGACCGCCGTGGTGACCTGCGCGATGTTGCGCACCTGGTTGGTCAGGTTGTTGGCCATCGAGTTGACGTTGTCGGTGAGGTCCTTCCAGGTGCCCGCCACGTTGGGCACGCGCGCCTGGCCGCCCAGCTCGCCCTCGGTGCCGACCTCGCGCGCCACCCGGGTCACCTCGTCGGCGAACGCGCTCAGCGTGTCGACCATGGTGTTGATGGTCTGCGCGAGCGCGGCGACCTCGCCCTTGGCCTCCACGGTGATCTTCTGCGACAGGTCGCCCCGGGCCACGGCCGTGGTGACCTGCGCGATGCTGCGCACCTGGCTGGTCAGGTTGTTGGCCATCGAGTTGACGTTGTCGGTGAGGTCCTTCCAGGTGCCCGAGACCCCCCGCACGGTGGCCTGGCCGCCGAGGTTGCCCTCGGTGCCCACCTCGCGCGCCACCCGGGTCACCTCGTCGGCGAACGCCGAGAGCTGGTCCACCATCGTGTTGATGGTCTCCTTCAGCTCCATGATCTCGCCCCGGGCGTCCACCCGGATCTTCTGCGACAGGTCGCCCTTGGCCACGGCCGTGGTGACCTGCGCGATGCTGCGCACCTGGGCGGTGAGGTTGTCGGCCATGACGTTCACCGACTCGGTCAGCGCCTTCCAGGTGCCCGAGACGCCCTTGACGTCGGCCTGGCCGCCCAGCCGTCCGTCGGTGCCGACCTCGCGCGCCACCCTGGTGACCTCGTCGGCGAACGACGACAGCTGGTCCACCATCGTGTTCAGCGTGTTCTTCAGCTCCAGGATCTCGCCCCGCGCCGAGACCGTGATCTTCTGCGACAGGTCGCCGCGGGCGACGGCGGTGGCCACCTGCGAGATGTTGCGGACCTGGTCGGTGAGGTTGCCGGCCATGTAGTTGACCGAGTCGGTGAGGTCGCGCCAGGTGCCCGAGACGCCCTTGACGTCGGCCTGGCCGCCCAGCCGTCCGTCGGTGCCCACCTCGCGCGCCACCCTGGTGACCTCGTCGGCGAACGACGACAGCTGGTCCACCATCGTGTTGATGGTGTTCTTCAGCTCCAGGATCTCGCCCCGGGCGTCCACGGTGATCTTCTGCGACAGGTCGCCCTTGGCGACGGCCGTGGTGACCTGCGCGATGCTGCGCACCTGGTCGGTGAGGTTGCCCGCCATGAAGTTGACGGAGTCGGTGAGGTCGCGCCAGGTGCCGGCGACCCCGGTCACCTCGGCCTGGCCGCCCAGCCTGCCCTCGGTGCCCACCTCGCGCGCCACCCGGGTCACCTCGTCGGCGAACGACGACAGCTGGTCCACCATCGTGTTCAGCGTGTTCTTCAGCTCCAGGATCTCGCCCCGGACGTCCACGGTGATCTTCTGCGACAGGTCGCCGGTGGCCACCGCCGTGGCGACCTGCGCGATGTCGCGCACCTGGTCGGTGAGGTTGCCCGCCATGGCGTTCACCGAGTCGGTGAGGTCCTTCCAGGTGCCCGAGACGCCCGGCACCTCGGCCTGGCCGCCCAGCTGTCCCTCGGTGCCCACCTCGCGGGCCACCCGGGTCACCTCGGAGGTGAAGAGGGAGAGCTGGTCCACCATGCCGTTGAACACGGTGGCGATCTCCTGCAGCAGCCCGTCGCCGTCCTCGGGCAGGTGGGTGCCGAAGTCACCGTCGCGCACCGCCGTCAGCCCGGCCAGGAGCTGGCGGAGATCGAGCTCTTCCACCCCCGCCGCGCCCGTGACGGCCTTGCCCCGTCCCGCGCCGGCCGTCTCAACCATGTTCACATCGCGCCTCTCGGCCAGAAAAAGGTGAGGTAATCCTATGACCATGGGCCCGGAACGTCCCTGGGCGGCCCGGCCGCGTCCCGCCACCCCGGCGGGCCTTCGGGGCCCCGGCCGGAGCCGTCCCCGTGAGGTCGCGGACCGTCTTGGGGGAGGGAGAGGGCTTCTGGACATCCTGTAAGGCGGGGTCAGCTCGTACTTACATGTTGATCGGATACGCTCGACGAGTGCTCCCTACCGTCGCCGACGTCCTCGCCCTGGACACCGTCCGCCGGGGCGACCCGCGGGTGGTGGCGGGGACCGACCGGCTGGACAGCCGGGTGCGCTGGGTGCACGTGGGCGAGGTGACCGACATCGCGCACCTGCTGCGCGGCGGCGAGCTGGTGCTCACCACCGGCATAGCCCTGCCCGACGACCCGGTCAGGCTGACCGAGTACATCGCCGAACTGGTCGCGGTGGGCGCCTCGGGCCTGATCGTGGAGCTGGGCCGCAAGTTCATCGGGGAGCTGCCCCGCGCCGTGGTCGCCGCCGCCGAGGAACGCGGCCTGCCCCTGATCACCCTGGCCAGGGAGACGCCGTTCGTGCAGATCACCGAGTCCGTGCACGCCCGGATCATCGACGTCCAGCTGGAGGAGCTGCGCGCCTCCGAGCAGCTGCACGAGGTCTTCACCCAGCTCTCGGTCGAGGGCGCCTCCCCGGCGAAGGTGCTCGGCCAGGTCGCCCGCCTGTCCGGCCACCCCGCCCTGCTGGAGAACCTCACCCACCAGGTCCTGGCGTGCGAGACCGCGGGACGCGACCCCGGGACCCTGCTCGCCGGGTGGGAGAGCCGTTCCCGCACCGTCTCCCCCGGCGCGCGCACCGCCTACGACGCCGCCTCCGGCTGGCTGGTGACGATGGTGGGCGCCCGGGGCCAGGACTGGGGACGGCTGATCCTGCTGTGCGACGCCGAACCCGGCCCGCGCGACATCGTGCTCGCCGAGCGCGCCGCGACCACCCTCGCCCTGAGCCGCCTGCTGGAGCGCCACCAGGAGTCCCTGGAACGCCGCGCGCACGGCACGATCATCACCGGCATCCTGACCCACGCGTACGCCGACCCCGAGGAGGCCGCGGCCCGCGCCCGCGCGGTCGGCGTCCCGCTCACCGGCCGCAACCTCGTCAGCGCGGTGCTCCGCCTGACCGAACCGGCCGACGGCCCGCTGAACGGCCAGGAACAGCTGGCCCGGCTCGGCGAGCTGGCCGACGCGGCCGCGGCCGCCTGCCGCGAGGCCCGCCTGCCCGCGCTGATCGGCGCCCTGGACCAGAACCGGGTCGGCCTGCTGCTCCCGCTGCCGCCGCGCGTCCCCGCCGAGTCCGCGCTGACGTCGCTGTCCGAGAAGCTGAGCGCGGCCTTCACGACCCCCTTCGTGCTCGCCGCGGGCTCCGTGGTCGAGTCGGTACGCGACGTGCGGCGCAGTTTCCTGGAGGCCGAACAGGTCGCCGATGTGGCCGTCGGGCAGCCCGACGGACGCGCCTTCTACCGGCTGCCCGACCTCCGGCTCAGAGGGCTGCTCCACCTGCTCCGCGACGACGCCCGGTTGCAGACCTTCGCCGAGCGCGAGCTCGGCCCCCTGCTTGCCCACGACGCCCAGCGCGGCGGCGACCTCGCCGGGATCCTCCGCGTGTACCTCGACGCGGGCCGCAACAAGGCCGTCGCGGCGCAGCGGGCCCACCTGTCACGGCCCGCCTTCTACGACCGCCTCCGCAGGTTGGAGCGCGTCCTCGACACCGATCTGGACGATGTCGAGTCCTGTCTCTCCCTCCACGTCGCCCTGCTGGCGCTGGAGTCCATCCGGAGAGACGATCCCCGCCCCTGAAAGGTCCCCATGCCCGAGATCTTCGTTCCCGAGGCCGCCGATCTGGCCCGGATGCTCACCGCCGCCGGAGCCTTCTCCGTACCCGCCGGCGACGTACGGCTCTCCCCCGACGAGCTGGAGCCCGGTCAGGTCCTGGCGGGCTCCCCGCGGCTCTCCTCGATCGAGCTGTGGTCCTCACCCGACGGGAGGCAGAGCCGGGGCATCCGCGAGCTCACCGCGGGCACCGTGATCGACGTGGAACGTGACAATCTCGTGGTGGTCCTCGCCGGACGCGCCACCCTGGAGGTCGACGGCGGTGCCGTGCTGGAGCTCGTCCCGGGGTCGGTCTGCCTGCTCGCCGAGGGGGCCAAGACCGTCTGGATCGTCCACGAGACCCTGCGCGTGGTGTACCACCGCGTGAACTGACGCGGGTACGGAGGGCCTGCCGGACGCCGCGTCCGGTACGGCACCGGACACGGCGTCCGGCACGGCACTGAACAACCGCGTCCGGCACGGCACTGGACACCGTGTCCGGAACGGCGCTGGACAACCGCGTTCGGCATGGCACCGGACGCGGCGTCCGGCGGCGTGTTCACGCGGGCGCCCTCGGCGCCTTCGCACCCCCGGTCCCGGGGGTGCCCGCCGTGCCGTCCGCCGGTTCCCGCGCGGGGTCGTCCACTTCCCGCGCGGGGTCGTCCACGCAGACGTGGAGATCCCAGCGGCGCGGGCGCGTCAGGACCGCGCCGAGGATGAGCCCGAGGACCAGGCTCGCGATGATCACGATGAGAACGCTCAGCCCCATGACGGCTGCCTCTCGGAAGATGTGCCGCTCGCCCTGTGGAAATGCGGCCTACCGCACCGTAGCGCCGCATTCTCACACCTGCGGCGAAACGCCCGGGGGCTAATCCTTATTGACCAGGGGATCCGTCCGGCCCGTTCCGGGAGGACCCGCCCGTTCGGCGCGTCCATGACCAGGGTGATCCGGCACACTTTCTTGTGATGTTTAGCGTGTTTCGCTCCCCTTAACCCGTAAATCTCGGCACGATGGTGCACGAAGTCGGAGACCAATGGGGAGAGATATACATGTCGCGACGTCTTGTCGCCGGATTCACGGTGCTGGCGCTCACGGCCACGGCGATTCCCGCCGCGGCCGAGCAGGTGAGTTCGGGGTTTCCCTCCTCGGCTTTTCCCCTGGGCGTGAGCACGGCCACGGCAAAGAAGGAACAGAGCGTGGCGCCGGGAATTACCCTTTTTAGTGTGAAACACGGCAAATCCACTCAAGGATGGACAGTCTCCGCACTTATGCCCAATGGGCACGATAGTGGTCGTCTTGAGACAGCCCAGACGGTGGCCGAGGCGGTGGAGGCCGCCGGGTTCACCCCCAGCATTCTGAAGATCGTGCAGCCCGCCGCCGCGGACGCTCCCGCCGTGGAGCGATACATGGTGCGGATCGGCCTGTGGTCGTTCGGTCAGCGTGCCAAGGCCGACAAGACGGTGAAGGAGCTCAAGGAGCAGGGCATCCGGGCCAAGACCGACTATCTCGGGGACGACGGTGCCGAGACCACCGGTCCCTGGGACATGCGCGTGCTGATGGTCGACCCCAGGAGGTTCCGGGGGTCGTACAGGACCAGCGTCGGCAAGAGCGTGGCCAAGCGCGAGACCACCAGCTCGATGTCGAAGCTGAACGGTGCCATCGCCGGGGTCAACGGCGGCTTCTTCAACATCCACACGGCCAAGGCGCTCCAGGGCGACCCGGTCGGCGTCTCCGTGGTGGGCGGCCGGCTGCTCAGCGAGGCCGTCCCCGGACGGAGCGCACTGGTCATCACCGAGGGCCGCAGGGCACGGATCACCGAGCTGGAGACCGTCGTCACCGCGGTCTCCTCGGACGGCACCAAGACACAGGTCAAGGGCATCAACAGGGCCGCAGGCCCCGAGGAGCTCGTCCTCTACACCGAGGAGTTCGGCGGCAAGACCGCGGCCGACGGCGGCATCGAGGCCGTCATCGACTCCCAGGGCATGGTCGTCAAGCTCCGGCAGGCCGGTGGCATCGTCGCGCGGGGCACGTCCGTCCTGCACGGCACCGGTCTCATGGCCGTCTGGCTTCAGGAACACGCCGTGGGCACCGGCATGAAGGTGGACACCAAGGTCATCGACATGCGGACGCGCCGGGCCGTCCCCCTCACCCCCACGACCTACGCCATGGGTGGCGGGGTGGGACTGGTCAGGAACGGCCGGGTGCGCATCACCGCCGCGGCCGACGGGCACGCCTCGGTCAACATGATGCTCCGGCGCCACCCACGCACGATGGTGGGCGTCAGCAAATCCGGAGGGCTGATCCTGGCCACGGTCGACGGACGCAACCCCGGCGTCTCGGTGGGCGCCTCCATGGTGGAGGAAGCCCACCTGATGCGCTGGCTGGGCGCCAAGCAGGCCATCAACCTCGACGGCGGCGGGTCCAGCGTGATGGTGGTCGGCCACAAGGCCGTCAACCGCCCCTCGGACGGCGCGGAGCGCACCGTGGGCGACGGCCTCTTCATCACGCCGTGACGCTTACGCGACATCCTGAGGTTCTGGGGTCCTGTTGAAGGGCTTCAATGCGATTCCGGGGCGCGTGGACAGGGCCGGCACCCTGTCCACGTGCCCCGTGGCGTTCCTGAGAGGTCATGGGGGCCCGCGCTGCGGATAGGCCTTCCGGCTCGTTCGAGAGGGAAGGGGCGTTCCCGGACGAACCGGCCCATGAAAACACGAAGGCCCCCACCAATGGTGGGGGCCTTCGAAAGATTGTCCGGCGGTGACCTACTCTCCCACACCGTCCCCGGTGCAGTACCATCGGCGCTGAAGAGCTTAACTTCCGGGTTCGGAATGTAACCGGGTGTTTCCCCTTCGCCATAACCGCCGTAACCCTATGAAACACACAAACACTGTTTGCTGTCTCAGAATTGCATAGTGGACGCGAGCAATACCTTGGTCTGGCGCTGCTCCGGACCCGGCGAAGGGACAGAGCGCTGCACAGACCAAGCCATGTTGCTTTGTGGTCAAGTCCTCGGCCTATTAGTACTGGTCAGCTCCACACATTACTGCGCTTCCACTTCCAGCCTATCAACCCGGTCGTCTCCCGGGAGCCTTACCCACTCTCGTGGTGGGAGACCTCATCTCAAGGCGAGCTTCCCGCTTAGATGCTTTCAGCGGTTATCCCTTCCGAACGTAGCCAACCAGCCGTGCTCCTGGCGGAACAACTGGCACACCAGAGGTTCGTCCGTCCCGGTCCTCTCGTACTAGGGACAGCTCCTTTCAAGTCTCCTGCGCGCGCAGCGGATAGGGACCGAACTGTCTCGCGACGTTCTAAACCCAGCTCGCGTACCGCTTTAATGGGCGAACAGCCCAACCCTTGGGACCTACTCCAGCCCCAGGATGCGACGAGCCGACATCGAGGTGCCAAACCATCCCGTCGATATGGACTCTTGGGGAAGATCAGCCTGTTATCCCCGGGGTACCTTTTAGCCGTTGAGCGACGGCGCTTCCACATGCCACCGCCGGATCACTAGTCCCAGCTTTCGCTCCTGCTCGACCCGTCGGTCTCACAGTCAAGCTCCCTTGTGCACTTACACTCGACACCTGATTGCCAACCAGGCTGAGGGAACCTTTGGGCGCCTCCGTTACTCTTTAGGAGGCAACCGCCCCAGTTAAACTACCCACCAGACACTGTCCCTGATCCGGATCACGGACCGAAGTTAGACGTTCAAAACGACCAGAGTGGTATTTCACCAATGACTCCACCACCACTAGCGTGACAGCTTCACAGTCTCCCACCTATCCTACACAAGACGTTCCAAACGCCAATGTCAAGCTATAGTGAAGGTCCCGGGGTCTTTCCGTCCTGCTGCGCGTAACGAGCATCTTTACTCGTAGTGCAATTTCGCCGGGTCTGCGGTTGAGACAGCGGGGAAGTCGTTACGCCATTCGTGCAGGTCGGAACTTACCCGACAAGGAATTTCGCTACCTTAGGATGGTTATAGTTACCACCGCCGTTTACTGGCGCTTAAGTTCTCAGCTTCGCTGCTCCGAAGAACAACTAACCGGTCCCCTTAACGTTCCAGCACCGGGCAGGCGTCAGTCCGTATACATCGTCTTACGACTTCGCACGGACCTGTGTTTTTAGTAAACAGTCGCTTCCCCCTGGCCTCTGCGACCCCCACCAGCTCACACAGCAAGTGTGATCACCAGCGAAGGCCCCCCTTCTCCCGAAGTTACGGGGGCAATTTGCCGAGTTCCTTAACCACAGTTCACCCGATCGCCTTAGTATTCTCTACCTGACCACCTGAGTCGGTTTAGGGTACGGGCCGCCACGACACTCACTAGAGGCTTTTCTCGGCAGCATAGGATCACCCACTTCGCCACAATCGGCTCGGCATCACATCTCAGACTTAATGCGTTGCGGATTTGCCTACAACACGTCCTACATGCTTACCCCAGGACAACCATCGCCTGGGCTGGGCTACCTTCCTGCGTCACCCCATCGCTTACCTACTACCAGTTCAGGCCAGGCGTTCAGCCTCACCCCAAGCCCGAAGGCCAACAGGGGACTTAAGGACCCTTAGTATCACTGGATTCAGTATTGGCGCATCGTAGCGGGTACGGGAATATCAACCCGTTGTCCATCGACTACGCCTGTCGGCCTCGCCTTAGGTCCCGACTTACCCTGGGCGGATTAGCCTGCCCCAGGAACCCTTGGTCATCCGGCGCAGAAGTTTCTCACTTCTGATTCGCTACTCATGCCTGCATTCTCACTCGCACGGCCTCCACAGCTGGATCACTCCGCTGCTTCCCCGGCCGCACGACGCTCCCCTACCCATCCACACACCTAGACAGACAAGCTGCCAGACTAAAAGTGTGAATGCCACGACTTCGGCGGTGTACTTGAGCCCCGCTACATTGTCGGCGCGGAATCACTTGACCAGTGAGCTATTACGCACTCTTTCAAGGGTGGCTGCTTCTAAGCCAACCTCCTGGTTGTCACTGCGACTCCACATCCTTTCCCACTTAGCACACGCTTAGGGGCCTTAGTCGGTGGTCTGGGCTGTTTCCCTCTCGACTACGGAGCTTATCCCCCGCAGTCTCACTGCCACGCTCTCACTTACCGGCATTCGGAGTTTGGCTGACGTCAGTAACCTTGTCGGGCCCATTAGCCATCCAGTGCTCTACCTCCGGCAAGAAACACGCGACGCTGCACCTAAATGCATTTCGGGGAGAACCAGCTATCACGGAGTTTGATTGGCCTTTCACCCCTAAACACAGGTCATCCCCCAGGTTTTCAACCCTGGTGGGTTCGGTCCTCCACGCGGTCTTACCCGCGCTTCAACCTGCCCATGCCTAGATCACTCCGCTTCGGGTCTACAGCATGCGACTCAAACGCCCTCTTCAGACTCGCTTTCGCTACGGCTCCCCCACACGGGTTAACCTCGCCACACACCATAACTCGCAGGCTCATTCTTCAAAAGGCACGCAGTCACATCACAAACACTCCGAAAAGTGTTTACGCTCCTACGGCTTGTAGGCACACGGTTTCAGGTACTATTTCACGACCCCTCACCGGGGCGCTTTTCACCTTTCCCTCACGGTACTTGTTCACTATCGGTCATCAGGGAGTATTTAGGCTTACCAGGTGGTCCTGGCAGATTCACACAGGATTTCTCGGGCCCCGTGCTACTTGGGATCCCCTCCAACAGTCCAACCAATTTCGCCTACCCGACTCTCACGGTCTACGGCGCCACTTCCCAGAAGCTTCGACTATCAGTTGGATTTCTTACTGTTCACGGTCTCGGCAGAAACCGTAAGAGGGTCCCACAACCCCGTAAACGCAACGCCTGCCGGCTATCACACGCCTACGGTTTAGCCTGATCCGCTTTCGCTCACCACTACTCACGGAATCACTATTTGTTTTCTCTTCCTACGGGTACTGAGATGTTTCACTTCCCCGCGTTACCACCAACCGCCCTATACATTCAGGCGGAGGCAACACCACATGACTGGTGCTAGGTTTCCCCATTCGGACATCCCCGGATCAAAGTCTGGTTGGCGACTCCCCGGGGCTTAACGCAGCCTCCCACGTCCTTCATCGGCTCCTGATGCCAAGGCATCCACCGTGTGCCCTAAAAAACTTGGCCACAAAGATGCTCGCGTCCACTATGCAAATCTCAAACAACAAACAGCAACCTCTCGAACCTGCCACCAACACCCCTCACGACACGCGTGACGAGCTGGTCTGGCAGATGATCGGTCCTGCATGAGGGTCAAACAGACAGCAAGCCCGCCTCAGCGGGCCCACCTGGTGTCCGTTTCCTCAGGACCCAACAGTGTGTTCGCCCCAGCCCGACCCCTGACCCGACGTTCCCACTCCCCACGGCCGAAGCCGGGGGCGGTACTGATCGGTCAGCGATCACGCTGAACCGAGTAGCCAGTGCTCCACTAATGAGCGCGCCGAGCGTGAGACGTTCGCTCACGAACACGACATGGACCCCCACGATCCCAGAGGATCGGTGAAGGGCCGGTGCTCCTTAGAAAGGAGGTGATCCAGCCGCACCTTCCGGTACGGCTACCTTGTTACGACTTCGTCCCAATCGCCAGCCCCACCTTCGACCGCTCCCCCCAGACAAGCTGGTTGGGCCACGGGCTTCGGGTGTTGCCGACTTTCGTGACGTGACGGGCGGTGTGTACAAGGCCCGGGAACGTATTCACCGCAGCGTTGCTGATCTGCGATTACTAGCGACTCCGACTTCATGGGGTCGAGTTGCAGACCCCAATCCGAACTGAGACCGGCTTTTAGGGATTCGCTCCACCTTGCGGTATCGCAACCCTCTGTACCGGCCATTGTAGCATGTTTGCAGCCCAAGACATAAGGGGCATGATGACTTGACGTCGTCCCCACCTTCCTCCGAGTTGACCCCGGCAGTCTCCAATGAGTCCCCAACCACCCCGAAGGATGTTGCTGGCAACATTGAACAAGGGTTGCGCTCGTTGCGGGACTTAACCCAACATCTCACGACACGAGCTGACGACAGCCATGCACCACCTGTCACCCAGTCCGAAGAGGGCTCCATCTCTGAAGCTTTCCGGGCGATGTCAAGCCTTGGTAAGGTTCTTCGCGTTGCGTCGAATTAAGCAACATGCTCCGCCGCTTGTGCGGGCCCCCGTCAATTCCTTTGAGTTTTAGCCTTGCGGCCGTACTCCCCAGGCGGGGCGCTTAATGCGTTAGCTACGGCGCGGAAACCGTGGAAGGTCCCCACACCTAGCGCCCAACGTTTACAGCGTGGACTACCAGGGTATCTAATCCTGTTCGCTCCCCACGCTTTCGCTCCTCAGCGTCAGGTAAGGCCCAGAGAACCGCCTTCGCCACCGGTGTTCCTCCTGATATCTGCGCATTTCACCGCTACACCAGGAATTCCGTTCTCCCCTACCTACCTCTAGCCAGCCCGTATCGAATGCAGACCTGGAGTTAAGCCCCAAGCTTTCACACCCGACGTGACAAGCCACCTACGAGCTCTTTACGCCCAATAATTCCGGACAACGCTTGCGCCCTACGTATTACCGCGGCTGCTGGCACGTAGTTAGCCGGCGCTTCTTCTGCAGGTACACGTCAACTTCGTCCCTGCTGAAAGAGGTTTACAACCCGAAGGCCGTCATCCCCCACGCGGCGTCGCTGCGTCAGGCTTTCGCCCATTGCGCAATATTCCCCACTGCTGCCTCCCGTAGGAGTCTGGGCCGTGTCTCAGTCCCAGTGTGGCCGGTCGCCCTCTCAGGCCGGCTACCCGTCGTCGCCTTGGTAGGCCATTACCCCACCAACAAGCTGATAGGCCGCGAGTCCATCCCCAACCGAAAAAACTTTCCACACACCATCGATGCCGACATGTGTCATATCCGGTATTAGACCCAGTTTCCCGGGCTTATCCCAGAGTCAGGGGCAGGTTACTCACGTGTTACTCACCCGTTCGCCGCTCGAGTACCCCGAAGGGCCTTTCCGCTCGACTTGCATGTGTTAAGCACGCCGCCAGCGTTCGTCCTGAGCCAGGATCAAACTCTCCAAACAATGTCTGAACAGTCCTTACCCGGCTGAAAGCCCACCACCATCCCCAAAACACAAGGCCCGGGAACGCGATGGATGTTCAACCAAAGGAATCCGTCCCCCACCCGCAAGGGTGGTTAGGACAGGGTTGTGCTTCATGCACTGGCTTTTAACACACTGTTGAGTTCTCAAGAAACGGACGCGTACACCCGGCCACCCGGACCCGTTCGGGCCGACCACCAGGGGCGTTCCATTTCGTACTACCATTCTAGTGAATCCGCGTGATTCGTGTCAAACTGTCGGTTTTCCCGACCCTCGACCCGAACCCGTCGCAACCGCTAGGATGTCGACCGCCCTGCTTCCAGGGCAACCCCTCTAACTTACTCCAACATCCGGTCGATGTCCAACCGGTCTCCGTCGTGACGCGAACGCCCCGACGAAGGGAGATGATCAGAGGGATGGTCCCGAAGTGCTGGTGATCTTCACCGGCTCCCTCGGGCCTGTGAACTCTATGTACGACGCCGGGGTCCGTCAAATCGAAGTGCGCTCCCTGCGCGGACGTGTTTTCCGCCTGCTGGGTAGAGATCGAACATGACGGACCAAAGAGTGTTGCCCAGGGCACTCGTCGTGCTTCTCTGCACCGCAGGCGCGGTGGTCACCCTGGCGGGAATCCGGGAGGTCGGATCGATCGTCGGGCCGGTGCTGCTCGCACTCGTCCTGGTCCTGGCGGTCTCCCCGGTCAGAACCTGGCTCCGCGGGCGCGGGGCCCCGGGATGGACGCTGGTCGCGGCCCCGCTGGTGCTGGTCCTGCTGATCCTGCTCGGCATGATGGCCATCCTCATCCTGGCGGTCGCGCAGCTCGCGGGGCTCGCGCCCACGTACCAGAAACAGTTCGGCGAGCTCGTCGTGCAGGCGCAGCAGTTCGCGGCCGGGCTGGGGATCGGCACCGATCAGATGAACCAGGCGATCAAGTCGTTCGATCCCGGCAAGATCTTCGCGCTCGCCCAGGGGTTCGTCAGCGGCCTGCTGGGGGCGTTCTCCGGTCTGATCCTCATCGTCGTCCTGGTCCTGGCCATGTGCCTGGACGCGCGGGCCTTCTCCGGGGTGCTGAAGGCGGGAGCGGCGCGCAGGCCCCTGCTGATCGAGGCGCTCCGGAACTTCGCCCGCAAGACCCGCCGCTACCTCCTGGTCTCGACGGTGTTCGGGCTGATCTGCGCGGTACTGGACGTGGGCGCCCTGTGGTTCCTCGGTGTGCCGCTCCCGCTCCTCTGGGGCGTGCTGGCGTTGATCACGAACTACATCCCCAACGTCGGTTTCGTGCTGGGACTGGTCCCTCCCGCGTTGCTCGCCCTCCTGGAGGGCGGGATCAAGACCATGATCTTCGTGATCGCGGCCTACATGGTGATCAACTTCGTGGTGCAGTCGCTGATCCAGCCCAAGTTCCTCGGGGACGCCGTCGGCCTGTCCACCACGGTGACCCTGCTGTCCCTCATCCTGTGGGCGTTCCTGCTCGGCCCGCTGGGCGCGCTGCTGGCCATCCCGCTCAGCCTGCTGGTCCGCGCGCTGCTGGTCGACAGCGATCCCGACGGTGACTGGGCCGCCGCCCTGATCTCGGGGGAGGTACCCGGCCGGGACCGGCCGGCCTCCGACGAGAAGGCGGCCGGGGACGAGGGGCCGGGCCGGGAGACAAGGCCCGCGCCCGTACGCTGAGGGCATGTACCGCGAGTGGGCGCCCGACGAGCGGGTCACCGGGCGCGTGACCTGCGCGTGGACCAGCGAGACGAGGTCCGCCACCACGAAGCTGGTCGTGCCCGACAGCTGCGTGGACCTCGTCTGGGGTGCGCGGGGAGTGCACGTCGCGGGGCCCGACACCGGCCCCAAGCCCGTCACGATGGCGCCGGACGAGCGTTACGTCGGGGTCCGCTTCCGGTGCGGCTCGGCGGGCGAGGTCTTCGGCGTGCCGCTCACCGACCTGCGCGACCTCCGGGTGCCCCTGTCGGAGCTGGGGCCGCTCACCGGCCTGTCCGCCCTGGACGCGCTCATCGCCGGGACCGGGGACCGGTCACCGAGGGCGGTCGCGGCGACCATGCAGCGGGCCCTGGCGGTGCGGCTGCGTTCGGTGCCGGACCCCGACCCGGCCGCGCCGGTGATCGCCCGGGCGCTGCTGGCGGGGCGGAGCGTCGCGGAGGTGGCCCGGGACCTGGGGTTCGGCGAGCGGCAGTTCCTGCGCCGGACGTCGCAGATCTTCGGGTACGGCCCCAAGGTGCTGCAGCGGGTGGTGCGGTTCCAGCGGGCGCTGGGGCTCGCCAGGAACGGCATGCCCGCGTCCGAGGTCGCCGCCACCAGCGGTTACGCCGACCAGTCGCACCTGGCCAACGAGGTACGGCGGCTGGCGGGGGTGCCCCTGGGCCGGCTGGTCGCCCCCTCGGGCGACCAGCCGGTCGCCTGACGCGACGCCCGGCACCCGGGAGCGCGGGACGGGCCCGGGTCGGAGAGGCGGCCGGGTGCGGCCGGACCCGAGAACCGGGGGCCTACGTCAGGAGGTCTCCAGGACCACCGCTCCGCCGCTCACCCGGCTCCGGCCGTCGGGGTCGGCGATCGAGACCTTCAGCGTGCTGGGCCGTCCCATGTCCACGCCCTGCACGATCGTGAACTCCGCGGAGCCCGTGCCCAGGACCCTCAGGTAGCCGCCGAAGGCCGCGGCCGCCGCGCCGGTGGCCGGGTCCTCCACGACACCGCCGACCGGGAAGGGGTTGCGGGCGTGGAAGCGCTCGTCGCTCTCCTTCCAGAACAGGTCGACCGTGGTCCAGTCCTCGCGGGTCATCACCGCCTTGAGCCGCTCGTAGTCGTAGTCGAGGCCGGCCAGGCGTTCGCGCGAGGCCGCGGCGAGCATGAGGTGCTGGACGCCGCCGAACGCGACGTGCGGCGGGAAGGCCGGGTCGAGGTCGTCCCGGGACCAGCCCAGGGCGGCGAGGGTCTCCTCCAGCGTCTCCTCCGCGACGGGCGCCGAGCGCGTGGGGACGCTGGTGAGCGTGGCCCGCAGCGCGTCGTCGACGATCTCGGTGTCCACGGCGATCTCGCCGGCACCGGTGTCGAAGAGCAGCCTGCCGGTTCCCAGCCGTTCGGCCAGGGCCACCGCGGTGGCGATGGTGGCGTGCCCGCAGAACGCCACCTCCGCCGTGGGGGCGAAGTACCGGACCTGGAAGGCGCGCCGCTCGTCGTCCCTGGCGGTCACGAACGCGGTCTCGGAGTAGCCCACCTCGGCCGCGACGGCGAGCATCTCGGCGTCGGAGAGCGCGGCGGCCTCCAGGACGATCCCGGCCGGGTTGCCCCCCTCGGGATCATGGGTGAAAGCGGTGTAACGCAGGATTTCCACGGTGTCGTTCACGGACATCGGAATCTACCAGCCCGTTCTCGGATGCCCCGGGCGGCCCGTCGTCCGGGAAGGGGACGCGGGCCGCGTGGCCGGGGCGGATCAGGCGGGTGTGGAGACGGGCGTGCGGGGCGGCGGGCCGCCGGGCGTCCCGGCCGGCCTGGGGACGAGGCGCTCCCAGGGCATGGCGAGCGCCAGGATCGGCAGGAGCACCACGGAGCACTGTGCCCAGATCGAGTGCAGGTTCCACCAGGTGGTGGTGTCGAACTGGGTCATGTAGAGGTAGCCGTACCCGGCCCACAGCGAGACGCCGATGATGGCGGGCCAGGCGAAGCGGGTGGGGCGGGCGACCAGGAACGGCATGAACCACAGCAGGTACTGCGCGCCGAGCCTGGGGGTGACGACCATGAAGGCCAGCAGCAGCGCGGTGGTGAGGTCGACCGGGTCGGCGCGGCGCCACAGCAGGGCCGTGAGCAGCAGGGTGACGTAGATCAGCCGGGTGCCGAAGGTGGCGATCTCCGGGGACAGGGTCCAGTCGCCGCCGACCAGGACGGCGCTGTAGCCCCACTCCCCCACGATCGGGCGGATGTCCTGGATCACCCTGATGACCTCGGGGATCTGGTTCAGCGAGGTGCCGGCGAAGATCGGCAGGGTGACCAGGAAGAAGATCGGCGCGGCGGCCGTCGCCACGAGCGCCACCACGCGTGCCCGGACGGTGGGCAGCAGCAGGAGCATGCCGGGGATCAGCCAGATCGGCCAGCTCTTGGCACACAGCGCCAGTCCCATCAGCAGTCCGCCGAGCAGGGCGCGGCGCAGTACCTGACGGTCGTCGGGACGCGGGGTGAGCGCCCGTTTGACCACGCCCGCGGGGCCGGTGGCGTGCCGTACGGCCCCGCCGAGGCCGCGGAACGCGACGCTTCTGCGGACCAGCCCGACCACGTCCGTCGTCATGCCCGGCCGGTTCGGGTCGCCGGGGCCGCGGGCGACCACGAAGGCGGCGACCCCGAAGACCAGGGCGACCGGCTCGACCTGCCCGTGGACGGAGGCGACGAGGATGGCCAGTGGGTTGCAGGCGTACTGGAAGGCGCGCAGCGAGGCGGTGGGGCCGCCGGCGAGCCTGCCGACCAGCGGGATCAGCACGATGTCGGCGACCACGGTGACCAGCCGCCCGCCCACCTCCCACGGGATGCCCAGCCAGAGCAGCAGGCCGTAGACGTAGGGGATGGTCGGCAGGAAGTGCCAGCCGCCCTCGCTGCCGAGGACGGGATCCTGCCGGTTCAGGATCGCCTCGCCGGCCGGCTTGAAGCTCTCCATGAAGTCGACCGGCTGCCAGCTGTCCAGCGCCGAGGTGGTCATGATGAGCACCCTGAAGCCGATTCCGACCGCCAGCACGACGAGAAGGGAGGGCCGCCAGCCCTTCCACTGTGCCACCAGGGCGAGCACGACACCTGTGACGAGGACGAGCCCCGTGAGAATTGCGTAGTCCATGACGGCCTATAGCCTGCCGGATCCCGGAGCCTGCTAGCGACCCGGTCCCTGAAACGAGACCACTCTGCCAGCTTTCATGTGGGACCTCGCCGCCGGAAGTCCGTCTCTTCCGGCGGCGAGGGGTTCGGTCAGCCCAGGGCGTCGAGGTAGGCCCGGTGGCTGCGGGAGAACTCGAAGGCGTTGTACCTGTCCCAGTTGATCGACCAGGACATCAGGCCGCGGAGGTTCGGATAGACCCCTCTGGGCCGGTACGACCCGCAGTTCGTCCCCTTCGCCAGGCAGTCGAAGGCCTTCTGCACCTCGGCCACCGTGGTGAATCCGTTCCCGGCGAACGCGGCCGCGGGCAGGCCGATGGCGACCTGCTCCTGGCGCAGCGCGGGGAAGACGTTGTTCGGGTTGCCCGCGATCGGGAAGCCCGCGAGCAGCATGTCGGTCATGGCCACGTGGAAGTCGTGCGTGCCCATGGTGTGGTACTGGCCGTCCAGCCCGACGATCGGCCCGGAGTTGTAGTCCTGCACGTGCAGCAGGGTCAGGTCCGCGCGCAGGGCGTGGATGACGGGGAGGTAGGAGGCGGCCCGCCGGTCGGCCGATCCGTTCGGGCCGGGGCCGTAGAACTGGTGGCCGAGCTGGACGAAGAACGTCTCCGGGGCCATGGTCAGCACGAAGCGGGAGCCGTACCTGGCCTTGAGCGTCCGCAGGGCGGAGATCAGGTTGACGATGACCGGGGTGGTGGGGGCGGACAGGTTCGTGTCGCCGGCGTCGAGGTAGAGGGAGTGGCCCTCGAAGTCGATGTCCAGCCCGTCCAGGCCGTACGTGTCGATGATGGCGCTCACCGAGCGGACGAACGCGTCGCGCGCGGCCGTGGTGGCGAGCTGGACCTGGCCGTTCTGGCCGCCGATCGAGATCAGCACCTTCTTGCCCAGGGCCTGCTTGGCGCGGATCCCGGCGATGAACTCGGCCTCGGACTCGACGTTGGGGCATTCGGCGACCGGGCACCGGGTGAAGCGGATGTCCCCGGAGGTGACCGAGGTGGGCTCGCCGAAGGACAGGTTGATGACGTCCCATTCGCCTGGCACGTCGGCCATCCGGATGTAGCCGGAGCCGTTGGCGAAGGAGGCGTGCAGGTAGCCGACCATCACCCGCTTGGGCAGGCCGCCCGGCTGGGTGCCGGTGACCGTGGCGGAGACCTCGCCGGAGCGGGCGGACTCCCCGGCGGCGTTGACGGCGGCGACCCGGTAGACGTGGGTGCCCGCGCCCGGGGTGTCGGTGTGGGAGGTGGCGGTGGGCGTGCCGATCCTGGTGCCGCCGCGGTAGACGGCGTAGCCGGTCGCCCCCGTGGAGGCGTTCCAGCGCAGCGAGACCGTGCCGCCGCTCACCGTGGCGGCGAGACCCGACGGTACGGGGGGCGGCTGCGGCTGGTCGGTGCCGACCGTCACGGAGACCGTGGCGGACCTGGCCGACTCGCCCGCCGCGTTGACGGCGCTCACCTGGTAGGCGTGGGTGCCCGTGCCGGGGCTCTCGGAGAAGGTGGTCCCGGTCGTGGTGCCGGCCTTGGCGCCGTTGCGGTAGACGGTGTAGCCGGTCGCTCCCGGGGAGGCGGCCCAGCTCAGCGAGGCGGCGGTGGCGTTGCCGGTGCCGGTGAGCCCGGTGGGCGTGGCGGGGGGCTGTCCCTGGCCCGGGGCGCCGTCCAGGACGACGTCGTCCGCCTGGTAGGCGCCCTGGCCGTACCAGCCGTTGACGTGGATCGTCACCGAGGTGGTGGAGGGGCCGGTGGTGAACGAGGTGGACAACCGGGTGTAGGCGGACGGGGAGGACGTCCACGTGCTGGGGTCGGTCCCTCCGGTGCCGGTCGCGCCGAGGAAGACGTAGCCTCCCCTGACCCAGGCCGACAGCGTGTAGGCCGAGGACGGCTTGACGGCGACCGTCTGGCCGCAGCGGGCGGTGTCGCTTCCGGCGGGCGTGGCCTGCAGTGCCCGGGTGCCGGCGTGCACCGGGGAGGTGATCGCCTCGGCTCCCGAGGACTGCGTGCAGGTCCAGCCGGTCAGCCCGTTCTCGAATCCGGGGTTGACCGCGATGTTGGCGGCGTGGGCGGGCGTCGCGGCGAGCATGGCGCCGCCGAGCGCCAGCACGACGGCCGCCGCGAGTTTCCTGAGGTTCATCGGATGTACCCCGCTGAGATCTTTGGAGGGTGGGGGGAGACGGCCCGCGTCACCGGGACGCGGGCCGTGAGCCGTTCGGGGCCGGTGAGGGCCGGTGGAGGGCCGGTGGGGGTCGCTGAGGACGGGTGACGATCCGGTGGGGACCGCTCGGCGACCGGCCGGGGCCGGTCGCCGGGCGGGTCAGAAGCCTGCGGTGACGCGGGTGAAGTCCCACTCGGCCTGGGCGATGCCGCTGCAGTTGGAGGTCACCCCGCCGCCCGGGCAGGGACGGTCGCGGTTGACCGACCAGTAGGCGAACCGGGTCAGGCCCTTGGAGCGGGCCCAGTCGCGGATCTGGGTCCAGGCCGCCACCGTGGTCAGCTCCTGCTGGTCGGACAGGCCGTTCATGCCGGAGATGCCCATCCGGGCATACGCCTGCGCGTCGCTCCATCCGTGGGCGGCCTTGAGCGCGTTCTTCAGCCCCTCGGAGGCGTTGACGGTGTCGGTGTAGATGTTGGAGCTGCCGAAGTCGAACGGCATGATCGTGTAGTTGTCGATCGGCACCGCCAGCGCCCTGGCCTGGTTGATCAGGCGCAGGCCGTGGGCGTTCGGGCCGGTGGTGGTGGTGCCGAAGGTGACGGCGATCTTGACGCCGGGGTTGTTCTGCTTGACGATCTTCAGGCCGTTGAGGATGCGGTCCTGGACGGTGTAGTTCTCGAACTCGTCGCTGTTTTCGATGTCGAAGTCCACCACCGCGGGGCCGACGGCGTTGATGACCTGCTGCACCGCACCGGCGAACGCGGCCGGGGTGGCGCAGTTGGGGCCGAGCTTGTTGCCCGACCAGCCACCGAAGGAGATCTGCACACTGCCACCCGCGGCCTTGATCTGGCTGATCGCCTGCGCGTCGGCGCCGCCGGTCAGCGGCCGGTTACCGTCCCACGCCGGGGTGCAGCCCCCGCTGGACAGGATGAACGCCATCGTGAACGACTTCACCCCGGTCGCACTCATCACCGCGGCAGGACTGGGCGGGCTGCCCCAGCCCATGTACAGGTACGGCGCCCCGGGCATCTTCCCGACCGGGTCGGGATTGGTGCAGCCGGTGGTGGTGGCGCTCACCGGGCCGCTGGCGGACGACTCGCCCTGGGCGTTGTACGCCTTGACGGTGTAGGTGTGCGCGGTGCAGGTGCCCAGCGAGCCGATGGTGGCGCTCGTCCCGCTGACCTGTGCGCGCTGGGTGCCGCCCTCGTAGACGCGGTAGCCGGTGACGGTGCCGCTGGAGGCGCCCCAGGACAGGGAGATCGAGGAGTTGGTGGTGCCGGTCACCGACGGGGCGCCGGGGGTGCCCGGGGTGCCGGGGCCGCTGCCGCCGCCGCAGGACGCGCCGTTGAGCGTGCAGTTGGACGGGGTGGCACTGCCGGGGGTGCCGTTGAATCCGAAGCTGGCGGTGGCGCCGGGGGCGAGGGTGCCGTTCCAGCCGACGTTGGTGAAGGTGAAGCGCTGGCCGTTGCGGCTGAGGGTCGCGTCCCAGGAGGAGCCGATGGTGGCGCCCGCGGGCAGGTCGAAGGCGACCGACCAGCCGTTGATGGTGGTGGTGCCGCCGTTGGTGATCGTGTACTTGCCCTCGAAGCCGCTGCCCCAGTTGGAGACCTTGGTGAAGGCGGCGGTGGGGGACGCGGCGAAGGCCGGGGTGGCGACCGCCGACAGGCCTGCGGACATGCCGATCGCGGCGAGGACCGCGACCAGCGTTCGACGTAGTCTCATGGCTCTTCCTCGTTCGGGGAGGTGGGGGGTGCCGAGGTGGGCCGGGCCGGGGTCAGGGGGGCCGGCCCGGCCCGGTGGAGGATCAGGGCAGGGTCGCGAGGTGCGGCTTGACGGTCCGCGAGAAGTTCCAGCCGTTGCTGGCGTCCCAGTTGATGGACCAGGTCATCGCGCCGCGGATCCCGGGGTAGGCGCGCGGCGGCACGAAGCTGCCGCAGCCGGTACGGGTGGCCAGGCAGGTGAGGGCCTGGTTCACCAGCGCAGGGGAGACGATCCCGCCGCCCGCCGCGCCGGGCCCGGCGGGCAGGCCGAGCGCCACCTGGTCGGGACGCAGGCCGTTCTCCAGCTGGATGCAGGCCAGCGCGGTCATGAAGTTGACCGTGCCCTGCGAGTAGGCGGCCATCTGGTCGCAGCCCAGCATGGAGCCGGAGTTGTAGAACTGGGTGTGGACGACGGTGAGGATGTCCTTGATGCCCAGGGCCAGCTTGAAGTACTCGGCACCGGTGGACTGCATGTCGATGGTCTGCGGCGCCATGGTGATGATCAGGTCGGCACCGGCCTTGGCGCGCAGCTGCCGCAGGGCCTGGCCCATGTAGGTGGCGTTGAGCCCGTTCTCCAGGTCGATGTCGACGCCGTCGAAGGCGTACTTCTGCATCAGGGCGTACACGGTGTCGGCGAAGAGGGTCGCGGCGGCGGCGCTCGCCACCTGGACGCGGCCGGCCTCGCCGCCGACCGAGAGGATGACCTTCTTGCCGCGCGCGTGCAGGGTCTGCACGTCGGCCCGGAACTGGGCGTCGGTGTAGCCGCCCAGGGAGGCCGACAGGCCCGGGTCCACGCCGAAGACGACCTCGCCCGGTGTGGCGGTGGCCTCGCCGAAGGAGACGGCGATCAGGTCGTACTCGTTCGGCACCGCGGAGAGGCGGAGCTCGACGGCCGGGTTGTCGAAGTTGTGCCAGTAGCCGGTCAGGAAGTGCTTGGGCAGCGGACCGCCGCCGGTGCAGCCGGTCGTGGTGGCGGTCACCGGGTCGCTCTTGGGGCCCTCACCCGCGGAGTTGTAGGCCGCGACCGTGTACGTGTGCGCCTCGCACGAGGCCAGCCCCGACACCGTCGCGCTCGTCCCCGACACCGTCGCCCGGACCGACGAACCCTCGTACACCCGATACCCCGTCACCGAACCCGACGACGCACCCCACGACAACGCCACACTGCTGGCCGACGCCGTCGCCGACACCGCACCGGGCTTGCCGGGGGCACCGCCGGTGCAGCCGGTCGTGGTGGCGGTCACCGGGTCGCTCTTGGCACCCTCACCCGCGGAGTTGTAGGCCGCGACCGTGTACGTGTGCGCCTCGCACGAGGCCAGCCCCGACACCGTCGCGCTCGTCCCCGACACCGTCGCCCGGACCGACGAACCCTCGTACACCCGATACCCCGTCACCGAACCCGACGACGCACCCCACGACAACGCCACACTGCTGGCCGACGCCGTCGCCGACACCGCACCGGGCTTGCCGGGGACGGCAGGGCCGCTGCCGCCGCCGCAGGGCGCGCCGTTGAGGGTGCAGCCGGCCGGGGTGGCGCCGCCGGGGCTCGCGATGAAGCCGAAGCTCACGCTCGCGCCGGGGGCCAGGGTGCCGTTCCAGCCGAGGTTGGTGAAGGTGAAGCGCTGCCCGCTGCGGCTCGACGTCGCGTCCCAGGAGGAGCTGATGCTTCCCCCCGCCGGGAGGTCGAAGGAGACCGACCAGCCGTTGATCGTGGTGGCGGTGCCGTTGGTGATCGTGTACTTGCCCTCGAACGCCGAACCCCACTCGGAGGTCTTGACGAAGACGGCGGTGGCCGAGGCGGCCTGGGCGGGTGGCGCGACCACCATCGCCAGGACGAGGGCCGCCAGGGCGACGAGGGAACGAGCGATGACGCGTGGTTTCACGGTGGACCTCATGTGTTCGGTGGGGGTGACCGTACGGCCGCGCCACGCGGGGGGTGCGCGGGGGCGGACGTGGACGCGAGCCGTACGGCGAGGTGGGCACGGTCCCGTACGGGGACCGTGCCGTGGATCGGCGAGGGATCAGGAGGAGCGGCGGAGGGCGTCGGGGGGTGACGGGGAGGCCGGGGTCACCGGGCCGGCGTCACCGGTGTCGTCCGGGGTGGCGTGCCCGCTCGCGGGACGGGGCTCACGGCGGCCGGAACTGTCACGGCGGCCGGAGCGGTGGTCCGGGGAACCGGCACGGTGGCCGGAGCGGTGGTCCGCAGGCTGGGCACGGCGGCCGGGGCGGTGGCCCGCGAGGCGGCCGGGGCCGCGGGGCCCGTCGCGGCCGGGCCGCGGAAAGGGCTTGCAGCCGGTGTCAGGACGAGTAAGGAAAAGGTGCGCCGCATGATCGCTCCCATGGACGGGAAACCTGGGGGGTGAGGCGTCCGGACGGTCGGACCTTCGGTGGTGACGGCTGCCGTCACCGGGTTTTCGCAGCTCGCAGCGGGGCCGGAGGGGGCGGACGGGCCATCGGCTCTCCCGTTCTTCATTTCTTTTAGGAAAGTTTCCTAAGAGTTGCCGTGATCGTAGCCTTGACACGGATTCGCCACAAGGCCCAAAAGTCGGATACGCGAATTATGGGCGGCGGTAAGGACCCTCGTACCGGTACGGTGGTGTCTCTCCTGCAGTGCCCTCGCCTGCAGCGTCCCCGCGCAACGCCCATGGAGCGGCACCATGTTCTTCGGCATCGTCGACATCTGGACCTACGTGGTCGGCGCCTTCTTCATCGTCATGCTGCCCGGCCCGAACTCGCTGTACGTGCTCGGCATCGCCGCCCGGCACGGGGTGCGGCAGGGGTACCGGGGAGCCATGGGGGTCTTCCTCGGCGACGCGGTCCTGATGGTGCTCGCGGCGGCCGGGGCGGCCTCGCTGCTGACGTCGACGCCGATCCTGTTCGCCGTCGTCAAGTACGCCGGGGCGGCCTACCTGGTCTGGATCGGGTTCCAGATGCTCCGGTCGGCCTGGCGCTCGTGGCGCTCCCCCGCGACCCCCGGCTCCGCGAGCTCCACGGGCTCCGCGGGCTCCGCGAGCTCGTCCGAGGCCGCCGAGGCGGCGGGAGCGGCCCCCGTCCGGAGCCCCTTCCGCAGGGCCCTGGTGATCAGCCTGATGAACCCCAAGGCGATCCTGTTCTTCATCTCGTTCTTCATCCAGTTCGTGGACCCGGGCTACGCCACCCCGGCGCTGTCCTTCCTGATCCTGGGCGCGATCTGCCAGGCGTTCAGCATCCTGTACCTGTCAGCGGTGATCTTCGGAGGGGCGTTCCTGGCGGCGCGCCTGCGGGCCCGCCGACGGCTGTCGGCCGGGCTGCGGACGGGCGCGGGCGCGCTGTTCATCGGTTTCGGCGCGAGGCTGGCCACCGCGAGCCTCGGCCGACCGATCCGCCCTCGCGGCCCTCGCTGACCTTGATCGCGACGCTGACCAGCGAGAGGAAGAGCTCGGCGTCGGCCCGGCCCTCGATGTCCATGGACACCCACCCGGCGTCGGTACCGGGGGTGATGCGGTGGCAGTCGGTGAGCACCCGGGCCCACCGGTCGATCACCGCGGTGGTCAGGAGCAGCTCGGCGGTGTTGTCCCCCGGCATCCTGACGATCTCCCGCCCGTGGGTGCGGAACCCCAGTCCCCGGCGGGTGCGTTTCAGCGCGAGGTCGGGCCAGCAGATGAGCTGGGCGGCCACGTTCGCGACGCCCTCGGTGGAATGGCCGGACGCGCGCGTGCGCAGCACTGGCATGTCTCAATCGTCGCGGACCCAACCCCATCAGGAAAGCTTTCGTTTCCCAACCGTTATCGACATAGCGATCCTCTTCATGAATCGTAATGATCTGTACCCTTCATAGATTCCTTGGGGTGGTATCGGCCGGTTTTCAGGAGGACATGGCACGGCGTCAGGTACGGTGAGGCGCCGATGAACAACGGAAACAGCCTCTGCACACGCCTGTCCGGGTGCCCGCGTGACGAGTCCGATCCGCTCGTGACGTGCCGCGACCAGCGTGAACGCCCAGTGCCCGCCGCCGCACCGTCCCGTGGAGCGCCATGAGCCACCAGCCCATCGTCCTCCCCCGTCTCACCGCGCTGGCCAGACAGGCGGCACCGAAGATCCTGGAGGGCGTCATCGCCCCCCTCGCCGTCTTCTACGCGGCGCTCGCCGTGCTCGGCCTGAAGGGCGCCCTCGTCGCGGCGGTCACCTGGGTGTACGCGGGGGTGGGCTGGCGGCTGGTCCGCCGCATCCCCGTGCCGGGGACGATGATCCTCGCCGTGATCGCGATCACCGTCCGTGCCCTGCTCGGGTTCTGGACCGGGAGCGCGGTGATCTACTTCCTCCAGCCGGAGCTGGGCACCATCTGCATCAGCATGGTCTTCCTCGCCTCGGTACGGCTCAACCGGCCGCTGGTGCAGAAGCTGACCCTGGACTACATCCACCTGCCCTCGGCCGTGCTGAAGCACGAGCGGGTCCGCCGGTTCTTCGCCCGCATCACCCTGCTGTGGGCCTTCGTGCTGCTGACGAACTCCGCGGTGAGCATCTGGCTCCTGCTGCACCAGTCGATCGGCACCTACCTGCTGGTCCGCACCGCGGCGGTGGCCGTGATCAGCGGCCTGGCGGTGCTGTTCTCGGTCCTCGCCTTCCGCCGGGTGCTCGGCCGCCTGCACCACGACCCGGTCCCCGCCCCGTCGGCCTGAACGGCCCTGCCGTACGCGTGCCCTCCGCGGGAAACCGCCGGACGGTAGAGGCGCGAATGACAGGGCAGGAGGTTCGCATGGTCATCGCAGGGCAACACCCGAAACGCTGGGCCGGGCTCCCGGTCTTCCTCGTGGTCCTCGCGCTGGTGGCGGTCGTGGGATCGCTGGCGGCCGTGAACGCCGGCGGCGAGTACCTGTCACTGGAACGGCCGGACTGGGCACCGCCGCAGTGGCTGTTCGGCCCCGCCTGGACGGTCCTGTACATCATGATCGCCCTGTCCGGCTGGCTCGCCTGGTCGGCGGCCGGCCTGACACCGGCGCTCGGCGTGTACGCGGTCCAGCTGGTCCTCAACGCGGCCTGGACACCGCTCTTCTTCGGCGCCGGGCGGTACGGCCTGGCGTTCGCGGAGATCGTCGTCCTCTGGCTCGCGATCGTGCTCACCATCGTGCTGTTCCGGCGGATCAGCCGCCCGGCCGCCTGGCTCCTGGTGCCCTACCTGGCCTGGGTGACGTACGCGGCGGCGCTGAACTTCGCCATCTGGCAGCTCAACTGAGCCGTGCGGCCTCCGGTCCTCCGGTGCCGGGCTCCGGTCTCCTGGTGATCTCAGGGACGTGATCGGGAACTTCGGGGTCCGTCCCCGATGTCCTCCGCTCGACGGGACGCCAGCGTGGTGCGCGAGAGATCTCTCTCCGCGACCACGCCCCCGCATCCCCGAGACCGGAGACCCGCATGACGCAGACCATCCTCGACCTCCTGCACGACGTGATGACGTCCCCCTGGATCTATCTGGCGCTGTTCGCCGTGGCGCTCCTGGACGGGTTCTTCCCGGTGGTCCCGGCGGAGACGGCCGTCATCACGGCCGGGGTGTTCGCCGCCGCCACCGGCGCGCCCGACCTGCCGCTGGTGATCGTGGTCGCCGCGCTGGGCGCCTTCGTGGGCGACCACGTCTCCTACCTCATCGGGCGTACCGCCAACGGCCGGTTGCGCAACGGCAGGCGCAGCCGCAAGGCGTTCGCCTGGGCGGAGAAGGCGCTCGCCGAGCGGGGCGGGCTGGTCCTGGTGGTGGCCCGCTACATCCCCGGCGGCCGGACCGCCTGCACCCTGACCATGGGCGCGGTCGCCTACCCCCGGCGCTCGTTCGCCCTGTTCGACGCGGTGGCGGCGGTGTCCTGGGCGGTCTACTCGGGACTGATCGGCTACGTGGGCGGCGCGGCCTTCGAGAACGACCCGATCAAGGGACTCCTGCTCGGTCTCGGCATCGCCGTGACGGTCACCGTCGTCGTGGAGGTCGTCCGCCACCTGCGGCGCCGCGGCGCCGTGGCGGAACCGGAGAGCGCCCTGGCCGGCTCCCGCGACTGACCGCCCGGCGTCCGGACGTCATGACCTCCTCCAGATCACGGTGTGCCAGGAGCCTCCCTCGGCCGCGGCCAGGACCAGCCGGTCGTCGTCGGCGTTCAGCTCGCGGACCTGCACCACACCGGCCAGGGCCGGGTCGATCGCCACCTCGATGTCGTGGGCGATCTGGCCCGCACGGACCTCGTACCGGCCCGCGTAGGCGAGGAACGGGGTGGGCGCCCGCTCCGGCTCCCCGGGGAACGCCGCGCGCGGGCTCTCGCCGCTCCCGCCGCTCTCGACCGGTGACGGGGCGTCCTTGCCCCCCGCCACGGTCATGCTCATGTACCCGTCGGGGGTGTAGCAGAGCAGACCCACCGCGTCCCTGCCGAAGGGATAGGAGACCTTGCTCCCCGGACCGCCGATCCGCCACTCGACCAGGCGCCAGGCGCCCACGAGATTCATGCCCGCGAAACTACGATAAGAAAAGCCAGCGGGTCAACAGCCCCGACGCGAAACTCGGGGAATCCCCACGGAAGTCAGGGTGAACCCCTATGGCTCCGGCATGCGCGGCCGGGGCACGCTTCCACTGTTCACCGCACGACCCCCACCGGACGCCTCCGCGAGGTGATCCGGCCATTTCGCCATGTCTTCATCTGTCCGTGAGGAGTGCGCATGACCGTGCTGGCGGCAGGGCTGGCGTTGCTCGGGTCCCTGTTCTTCGCCCTGGGTGCCGCCCTGCAGCAGTTCGAGGCCGCGCGCACCTCGCCGGCCGTGCTCGGACGGCTGGTCAGGCGGCCCCGCTGGCTGCTGGGCGGCCTGTCCATCGCGGCCGGCACCGCCCTGCACGTCGTGGCGCTGAAGTACGGGCCGCTCACCCTGGTCCAGCCGATGGGCGTGGCCAGCCTGCTGTTCGCCCTGCCTTTCGCCGCCGCCCTGCAGCGGCGCAGACCGGGGACGCGCGAGCTGGCCGCCGCGGCCGTGATCGCCATCGGCCTGGTCGGCCTGGTGCTGGTCGTGCCCGTCCACACCGGCGAGCCCCACCTGTCCACGGCCGAGGCGGTGGTCCTGCTCACCGGAGCCTCGGCCGCCGCCCTGGCGCTGTACGTCACGGCCCGGCACGCCTCGCGCGCGGTACGGGCCTGCCTGCTCGCGACCGGGGCGGGGGTGCTCTACGGGGCGACCGCCACGCTCACCCGCGTCCTGGTCGACGGTGCGTGGGAGCCGTGGTTCCTGCTCGCCGTCCCGATGCCCGCCCTGCTCGCGCTGGCCCTGCTCCAGCGCGCCTACGCCGTCGGCCACTTCGGCGTCGCCTTCGCCGCGCTGCAGGTGGCCGACCCCCTCACCGCCGTCGCCTTCGGCGCCCTGCTGCTCGGCGAACCGCTGCCGACCGGCCCGGCGAGCACGCTCACCGCGCTGGTCGCCGCGGCGCTCACCGCGGCCGGGACCGCCGCGCTGGCCCGCACCACCCCGATGTCCCCGTCGCACGAGGCGACGACCCCATGAACGGAGCACCGATGGCCCTGTCAGTCGCCGCCCCCGCGCCGGCACCGTCCCTCGTCGCCACCCGGCCCCGCCGGGTCCTGATCGGGACGGACACCTACCCGCCGGACGTGAACGGCGCCGCCTACTTCACCCATCGGCTGGCCGCCGGCCTGGCCGGGCGCGGCAACGAGGTGCACGTGGTGTGCGCCTCGGACGACGGCCCGTCCAGGACCGAGCAGGTGGAGGGGGTGACCGTGCACCGGCTGCGCTCGGCGCCGGTGCTCGTCCACCCCACCATGCGGATCTCGGTGCCGGCCCGGCTGGACCGGCTGATCGACGAGATCGCCCCCGACGTCGTCCACGTGCAGGGACACTTCGTCGTCGGCCGCGCCGCGATCTCCGCCTCCCGGCGCGGCGGCATCCCCGTGGTGGCGACCAACCACTTCATGCCGGACAACCTCTTCCAGTTCGCGCGCGTCCCCGAGCCCCTGCGCGAGCGGGCGGGCGCGCTGGCCTGGAAGGACTTCAGGCGCGTCTTCTCCCGCGCCGACCGCGTCACCACGCCCACCCGCATCGCCGCGGGCCTGCTCGCCGGCAAGGGCTTCGGCACCCCGGTGGAGGCCGTCTCCTGCGGCATCGACCTGACGCGGTTCCGGCCGCGCGCCGAGCCGAGAACGTGGTCCCGGCGGGCCTTCGGGCTGCCCGAGCGGGACACGATCCTGTTCGTCGGCAGGCTGGACGAGGAGAAGCGGCTGGACGAGCTCATCCGGGCCCTGCCGATCGTCCTCAACACCGCCGACGCGCAGGTCGTGCTGGCGGGCACCGGCGGGCGGCGGGACGCGCTCGCCACCCTGGCCGACCGGATCGGGGTCGGCGACCGGGTCGCCTTCCTGGGCTTCGTGCCCGACGAGGCCCTCCCGCAGCTGTACGCCGCCGCCGACGTCTTCGCCATGCCGGGCGTCGCGGAGCTGCAGAGCATCGCCACCCTGGAGGCCATGGCCAGCGGGCTGCCGGTCGTCGCCGCGGACGCGATGGCCCTACCCCACCTGGTACGGCCCGGCGAGAACGGCCGGCTCTTCCAGCCGGGTGACGTACAGGAGCTGGCCTGGCACCTGGGCGGCCTGCTCGCCTCTCCGCAGGCGCGCACCGCGATGGGAGCCGCGAGCCGGGCCATCGCACTGACCCACGACGACCGGGCGTCCCTGGCCAGGTTCGAGGCGATATACCAGGAGGTCGCGCGCTGAACGACCCGGTCCGTCACGACCGCGCGCACGGCGGGCCCGCGTACGGCGGCCCGCCCTCCCGCCCGCCGGGGTGGATGCCCGGACGCCCGGACCTCGGCGAATGAGACATGGAGCACGTACCCGCGCCAGGTCTACCTACGCTAACGTAGGTTACGGTCGCGTAGTCTCTGAGGGAGAAGGCCTGATGCGCACGTTCAGTGAGACCGAGCTGCTGCTCGAACTTGAGCCCGTCGTCGCGGGGGAGCTGGATCGCCACCACAGGATGGCCAAGGAGTGGTTCCCGCACGAGTACGTGCCCTGGTCGCAGGGGCGTGACTACGACGGTGTCTTCGGCGGCGAGGCCTGGGCCGAGAGCGACAGCCGGATCCCCGAGGACGCGCGCATCTCCCTGATCGTGAACCTGCTGACCGAGGACAACCTCCCCAGCTACCACCACGAGATCGCCACCACACTGGGCCGCGACGCCGCCTGGGGCACCTGGGTGCACCGCTGGACCGCCGAGGAGGGCCGCCACGCCACCGCCATCCGCGACTACCTGACGGTCACCCGCGCGGTCGACCCGGTGGCGCTGGAGCGGGCCCGGATGGTGCACATGGGCGAGGGCTTCACCAACTCCTACGAGGGCGTGCTCGCCTCGGTGGCCTACGTCTCCTTCCAGGAGCTCGCCACCCGCATCTCGCACCGCAACACCGGCATGGCCTCCCAGGACCCGGACTGCGAGCGGCTGCTCGCCCGGATCGCCGCCGACGAGAACCTGCACATGCTCTTCTACCGCAACCTGCTCGCCTCGGCCTTCGAGCTCGCCCCCGACCAGGCCATGCGCGCCGTGACCGACGTCGTCACCACGTTCCAGATGCCCGGCACCGGCATCGAGGGCTTCACCCGCAAGGCCATGATCATCGCCAACGCCGGCATCTACGACCTGCGCCTGCACCTGGACGACGTGCTCCAGCCGGTCCTGCGCCAGTGGGACGTGTTCGACCTCAAGAACCTCGGCCCCGAGGGCGAGAAGGCCCGCGAGGAGCTCGCCGAGTTCCTGGAGCGCCTGGAGGTCACCGCCTCCCGCTACGTCGAGCGCCGCGAGGCCCGCCGCGCCCGCCAGGCCGCCAACGCCTGACCGCGTCCGCACCGGGAACCCGGAGCGGTTCCCGGTGGACCGCCGAGCCCTCCCCTGCCACGGGTCCCCCGGCCGTGATCGCCCGCACCGCTCGCCCAGACCTCAGGCGGCGGTGACCAGCTCGCGGACCGGCCCGCGCTCCGCCCGCGGGAGAAGGCGGCGCAGGGACACCAGCACGAGCAGGGCGGCCGCACCGGTCGTGACCGGGGGCACGAGGAAGGCGACCGAGGGGCCGAAGCCGTCCACCAGCCGGCCCGCGACGGACGCGCCCGCGGCGACGCCCAGGCCGACGGCGCCGTTGAGCCAGGTGAAGGCCTCGGTCCTGACCTCGGCCGGGATGAGGCCCTCGACGAGGGTGTAGCCGGTGATGACGGCGGGGGCGATGACGAACCCCGCCACGGCCGCCCCGCCGTACAGCAGCGGGACGGTCCCGGCCAGGGTCAGGGCGACGGTGGCGGCGGAGAGCAGTCCCAGGGTGACGGCCAGCCTGACCGGGGCGCCGGCCCTCCAGCGGACGGCGCCGTACAGGAGGCCCCCGGCCAGGCTCGCGCCGGAGAAGCTCGCGTAGACCGGTCCCGCCGCCGCGGCCTGGCCGAGGGCCGCGGTGGAGGAGGTGATGCCGACCTGGAGGCTGCCGAAGACGGTG
This sequence comes from Streptosporangium longisporum, assembly GCF_039534895.1. Classification (NCBI taxonomy): domain Bacteria; kingdom Bacillati; phylum Actinomycetota; class Actinomycetes; order Streptosporangiales; family Streptosporangiaceae; genus Streptosporangium; species Streptosporangium longisporum. The sequence continues at coordinate 95,616 of NZ_BAAAWD010000029.1, forward strand.
CCGAGGGCGGCGAACGCCCCGGCGAGCACGGCCACGCCGCGCATCCGCAGCACACCGTGCCGGGAGCGGACCCTGACCGGCATCGGCTCGGGGGCGCCGCCCCGGACCCCGGCGAACGCGAGCGTCCCGGCCACGACCATGACCAGCGCCACCAGCAGCGCCCACACCGGTGAGAACCCGGTCGAGACGGCCACCAGCAGCACCGGGGCGAGGGTGAAGGTCAGCTCGTCGGTGATGGACTCCAGGGCGAAGGCCGTGCCGAGCCCGCCCGACCCGCCGAGCACGTGCGCCCAGCGGGCGCGGACCATCGCGCCGATCTGCGGCATCGAGGCCCCGGCCAGTGCCGAGGCGACCACCAGCCAGACCGCCGGGGCGTGCGCCGAGGCGAGCGCCAGCAGGGCGCCCAGCGCGGCGGCGTGCACGGCGATCTGCGGGAGGAGCACCCTGGCCTGGCCGTAGCGGTCGGCGAGCCGTCCGGTGCGCGGGCCGACCAGCGCGGGCGCCACGGCCGCGGCCGCGGCGGCGACACCGGCCGCGCCGTAGGAGCCGGTGGACCAGTGCACGAGCAGCAGGACGCCGAGCTGGAGCATCGCGTTGGGCAGCCGCGCGACGAACGCGGGAACGAGGAAGCGCCAGGCTCCGGGCGTGCCGAGCACGGCGAGGTACGACCTCAAGGAATCTCCGTCCATCATCCAGACGGAGGCTCCGCCCGGTTCGGGGCCCGCCGGGAGGGCGGGCTTCGACCGGGGTGATACCGCGTGTCGCGGCCGCCGAGCGGTCATGGCATGCGTCCGTTCCGGACGCACCAGCCGGTCAGCTTATGCCATGACGTCCCTTACGTCACATTCGGGGATCGCCCGGGGGCGTGTCCCACGGGGAGCCGGAGCCGACGGCCGACCGCAGCAGGGGCCAGGCCAGGACCGCGAGCGCGGCGGCCAGGACGGCCACGGCCGCCATCGCCCCCGGCAGGCCGGTCGCCTCGGCCCAGCGCCCGACGTAGACGGGACCGGCCAGGAACCCCAGGTAGCCGACGGTCGTCACCACGGCCGTCGCCCTCCCCCGCGCCGCCTCGCCCACGTGCGCCGCGACGACGCTCATCATCGTGGGGTAGAGCACCGCCGTACCGGCGGCGGCCAGGGCCAGCCCCGACAGGACCACCCAGACGGACGTCGCGGCGGACACCAGCGCGGTCCCGGCGGCGGCCGTCGCGGCACCGCAGACGAGCACGGCCGCGGCGTGCCGAGGGCCGATCCCCCCGGCGGAGAACCGGGTGAGCGCGACGACGGCGGCGAAGACCGCGGGGCCCGCCGAGGCGAGCGCGGGACCGGCTCCGGCCACGTCCGACAGGTAGACCGCGCCCCAGCTCTGGTGGGCGTTCTCCGTGGCGAAGGCCAGCGCGCCCAGGGCTCCGACGACCAGCAGCGGGAACAGGCGCACCGGGTGACCGTGCCGCCCTCCGCCGCGGGCGTCCCCCGCCGGGGCCGGGTGAGGCCGGGTGATCGTCACGGCGACGGGGTCGGCGGGACCGGCCGGGGCGGCCGGGGCGGCCGGGCGGGTCCGGGTGGGACGGCCGGTCGGGGCGGTGGCGGCCGGGGTGGTGGCGGCCGGGGTGGTCCGGGCGGTGGGGGCCGGAGCAGGGGCCGGGGTGGTCCGGGCGGCCCCCGCCGCGACCGGACCGGCCCGGAGCGTTCGCGCGTCGGCCGCGATGCCGAGCGCGGCGCCGATCGAGGCCACCGCGACCAGCAGGAACGGCACGACGATCGGCGGCCCGAGACCGGACGACAGCCCGGTGGCGAGGCTTCCGGCCACCACCATCGTGGAGAAGGTGCCGTGCGCGCGGGTGATGACCGGCCGGCCGGAGGCGCGCTCGGCCGCCCCCGCGGCCGCGTTGATCGCGACATCGGCCGCGCCCGAGACGGCGCCCAGCAGCGCCAGGCCCGCCGACAGGCTCCACACGTCGCGGCTCGCCACGGCCACCAGCGTCCCGGTCGCGCCGAGCGCCACCAGCAGGAGCGCCCCCACCCGGACTCCCCAGCGGTCGACCGCCCTGCCGGTGACGAGCATCGCGGGCAGCGCCCCCGCGCCGATGAAGAGCAGGGCCGTGCCCAGCTGCCCGTCGGTCAGCCCGGCCTGGTCGCGGATCCCAGGCACCGAGGCGCCCCACACCCCCCCAGAAGGCACCGTAGGCCGCAAAACCCGCGTAGGCCGTCCGCGCCCCCACACCCGTCGTCGTCTCCCGCATGTGTGTAACGATACACAAAAAGTCTGTGTATCGATACACAGCTATCCTCTGACCATGAGCGGACGGACGGCCAGGCGCAGGGTGACCATGGCCGAGGTGGCCCGCGCGGCCGGGGTGTCCGTGATGACCGTCTCGTACGCGTACGGACAGCCCGGAAGGGTCTCCGACGAGGCGCGGGCCAGGGTCCGCGAGGCGGCCGAGCGCCTCGGCTACCCGGGGCCGCACCCCGGTGCCCGCTCGCTGCGCAGCGGGCGTACCGGCAACCTGGGCGTGGTGCTCGGCGAGCACCTCACCTACGCCTTCGACGACCCGCAGGCCACCCGCTTCATGTCCGGCGTCGCCCAGGTCTGCGCCGACCACGGCATGGCGCTGACGCTCGTCCCCATCACCGGCGGCCCCGCCGACGTCGACCGGGTCACCGAGGCCGCCGTCGACGCCTTCGTGGTCTGGACGACCGCCGACGACGACCCGGTCGTCGACGCCATCGTCGCCACCGGCCTGCCCGCGGTGATCCACGGCGGGCCGCGCCGCGAGGGTCTCTCCTTCGTCGCCGCCGACGACCGGGCCGCCGCCGTCGCCGTCGGCCGCGAGGTCTTCGCCGGAGCACGCCGTCCGGGGGTGCTGAGCTTCCCGCTCGACCGCGCCCGCGTCTCCCGCCTCGGCTTCGGCGCCTCCCCCGCGCACACCTCCGGGGAGGTCGCGTCCTCCCCTGCCTCCGCCGGCTTCGGCGGTGCCGCACCCTCTGATACCGGCCCCTCGCCGGAGGGGATCGACCCGGACGCCTCGACCTTCCGGGTCACCCGCCAGCGCCTGCGCGGCTACCGCGACGCCTGGACCGGGACGGGCGGCGACTGGTCGCGGGTCCGCGTGGCCGTCTGCTCCACCAACAGCGCGTCCGAGGCCGAGGCGCTCGCGGCCGAGCTGCTCACCGGCCCGCACGCCTGCGACGCCGTCGCCGCGATGGGCGACGAGCTGGCCCTCGGCGTCCTGCGCGCCGCCTCCCGCCTGGGCCTGACCGTCCCCGGCGACTTCACGCTCAGCGGCTGGGACGACTCCGCCGCCGCCGCGCCCGCCGGGCTCACCACCATCGCCCAGTCCCTGCGCGACCAGGGTATCCGCTGCGCCCGTACCGCCCTCGGCGTCCTCGCCCCCGCCGACCGCGACAGCGAGGTCCCCTGGACCCTCATCAGGCGCGAGTCCACCCGCAGGCCCTGAGGACCTCGTCCCTCCGTCCGGCCCGCGTTCCCTCGACCCGGCGCAGGGGGCGTGCACGCCGCGTTCCCCCGCCCCCGGCGCCGTGGCCGGGCCTGGCGCCTTCCGTGGTCACGGCCGGTCAGGGGTTGCCTTGACGCCGGTGACAGGGTTCTACCGTGGCCACGACGACCGGCCGCCGGCGGAGGCCGTCGGCGGACGACCGGACCGGGCGCGCCTTCACGGCGTCCCCCCCGCGGCACCGGGTCTCCCTGACATCGGGGCTCGGTGGCACCGGGCCTTCACGGCACCGGGGCCGCCGCACCGGGTCTCCGTGACACCGGCCGTACGGGCCCGTGACCGGCCGTTCATCGCGTCGGCCGACCCGAGGAGTGACGGTGAAGTTCGGAATCAGCTACAGCACGCCCTACCACGGCATCGACCCCGACGGGATCGTGGCCTACGCCCGGCACGCCGAGGACTGCGGCTTCGAGTCGCTGTACGTGCCCGAGCACATCGCGCTCTATCCCGGTGCGACGGTCGGCAGTTTCGAGCTCCCGCCGGCGCTGCCGTACCTCGATCCGCTCGACTGCCTGAGCTTCGTCGCCGCGGCCACGCGTCGCATCCTCCTCGGGACGGGCGTGCTGCTGCTGCCGTACCACCACCCGGTGGTCCTCGCCAAGCGGCTGGCGACCGTCGACGTGCTGTCCAGGGGGCGGATGCGGCTGCTGACCGTGGGGCTCGGTTCCCTGCCCGGCGAGGCCCGGGCGGTGGGTGTCGACTTCACCACCCGCGGCCGTCGCGCCGACGAGGCCATCGACGTGATGCGGCTGCTGTGGGCCGGTGGCGAGGAGGGCGTCGGCTTCGACGGGCGGTTCTTCGCCTTCGACGACCTGTGCCAGTTCCCCAAGCCCCACGGGACCGTCCATCTGCCGATCCACATCGGCGGATCGAGCCGGGCCGCCGCACGCCGTGCCGGGCTGCGCGGTGACGGCTACTTCCCCGGCGGCGCGCTCGGCCCGGACGAACGCGCCGCCCAGATGGACATCGCCCGATCCGCCGCCGTCGAGGCCGGTCGCGACCCGGAGGCGCTGGAGTACACGCGGTCGGGATCGATCGACATGAGCGCCGACCAGGTCGAGGCGCTGGCGGCGCAGGGGGTGACCCGCATCGTGGTGAGCGCCACCGCCACCGAACCGGACCGGCAACGCGAGGAGATGTCCGCCTTCGCCGAGCGGTTCGCCCTCCTCGCATAGGGCCTGTTCCAGAGGTCGGCCGGGATCGGGCGGATCCCCGCCCGCGCAGGGATCACCTCGCCGAGAAGCGGTTCAGAGATCAACCCGCGAAACGGTCCTGGTGTCCTGTCACCCAAGCCATCCGCCTACGGCGTAGTCCCCGATGAGAGCGGTTCACGCGAAAGGACGGGACGGTGGATGGGTTCACCGAATATGCCGGGCACAGCCATGAGCGATTGTGCCGCACGGCGTACCTGCTCACCCGGAACTGGGCGACGGCGGAGGACCTGGTGCAGACCGCGCTGGTCAAGGCGTGGACGGTGTGGCGCAGGATCGAAGGCGACCCCGATCGGTACGTGTACCGGATCATCGTGAACACGCACGCCTCCTGGTGGCGACGGCGCTGGCGGGGTGAGGTGCCCACGGAGGTGATGCCGGAAGGCTCCGCGGGGCGGGACCTTGCCAAGACGGTGACCGACCGCGAGGCCCTGTGGGCGGCGACCGGTGCCCTGCCCGGGCAGCAGCGCGCGGTGGTCGTTCTGCACTACTTCGGTGACCTTACTCACCAGCAGGTGGCGGACGTTCTCGGATGCTCGCTCGGAACGGTGAAGAAGCAGCTCAGCCGGGCGCTGGCGCGGCTGAGGGTGGATTCGACCCTGCATGACCCGGATATGGAGGAAGCCGTCAGATGACCCGGTACACCGAGAACGATCTGCGGACGGTGTTCGCCGACCACAGCAAGGACGGACCCGTGCCGCCGCCCCGCCTGGAGCTGATCGTACGGCGAGGGCGCCGGGCGCGGCTACGCCGCAGAGCGGCGACCGGGGCGGTGCTGACGGGGGCCGCCGTAGTGGTTGCCGGCGTGGGCGGCTTCCTGCCGGACGTGAACAGGAATACGACCGGGTCGGCCTCCGGCCTCTCCTCCCGGGCGACGATCAGCGCCAAACCGTCCGGGACGATCAGAGGAATGAACGGGGAGACGCTGTCGGTGATCCACTCCGAGACTCATCGGACCATGGGCGCACCGGTGACGGTGGTCTATCGTCCGACCAGCGTCAGCACCGGCTACTCCATCCGGTGCACCGACCCGAAGGCGTGGGTGGTGATTCACCACGTGAGAACGGGGGAGGCCGATTTCGGCCGCTGCAACGGATCGGGAGACGGTCCCGACTCCGAGAACGACGCGCTGTCGGTCGCGCCGGGATGGCTCGACGAGCCGCAGACCCTGAAGATCTGGGTGTTCCCGGCTGACGCGCCGATCGCCGAGGGGCATTGGAAGGACGACGGCACTCCCAATCCCGACGTCCCGCTGAACAATCCGTATGCCTCCTGCAAGAAGGCCAATCGCAAGCTGGGCCTCTGTGACGGCAAGTTCATTCAGGACGTGGTCCACGTCAAGCCGGAGCGGCTCGCGGCCGTGGTCAAGCGCCGGCAGGGCGAACCATGGACGGTCAAGGTCTACGACAGGCCCGCCGGTTCCTGAATCCGGGCCGATCGGCGAGAAAGTCGCCGGTCGGCCTTCCCGACGCGGCCGGGACCGTCCGGCCGCACCGCTCCCCCACGGAAGCCGGTCTCCGGCCGACTTCCCGAACAGGCCCCGGACGTACCGGACGTTTCCCGGAGGAGCCCATTTGTTCCATCCCTATCTCCGAACCGGTCTCATTGCGAGAACAGGTACTGGCGCCCGCGGACTCCGCTGGCCCACAGGTTCCACTCCGGTCTCATTGTGGGGGCACCCACGCCGGATTCGGCTCGATCCCTGAAGCACAGTTCCGCCCCAGGCTTTGGACCGGTCTCGTTCCAGGAAGTACTCTCCCGGTCTGCAGGGCGGTCGTATCGGCGAGATCAGATTGCCGGATCGTCGAATTCGCCGCTCTTGATGCTGCCGATGAAGGCACGCCACTCGACAGCCGTGAAGATCAGAATGGGACCGCTTCGATCCTTGCTGTCACGGACGCCGAAGCGCCTCGCGTTCAGCGAGGCGACCTCGACACAGTCGGGACCGTTTCCACTGAGGGAGCTCTTCCGCCACACGAACCGGGACAGGTCTTGCGCAGACATTTCATATCCCCTTCATCATGATCGGCCAAGCTGAGCAACCGTCTTCGTGATGAAACGCCGAGAGTCATCGGGACTCAAGGCCTTGGCGCGCAAGTGATCGAACGCCACCGTATAACGGTAAACGTCCGCTTCGCTCTCTACATATAGGTTGCCTCCAAGGTTCTCCACGAAGACCACCTCGGGGTCAGCAAGACTGGGGAACTTCAGGATATGGAAAGCACCACCTGTGGCCGTATGGGCTCCAGCGGCAAATGGGAGCACTTGCACGGTGATGTTGGGTAGGTCCATCAGCTCAAGGAGTCGCTTGAGCTGAGATCGCATCACAGACGAACTCTCGATAACACGACGGAGAGCGGCCTCATCCAAGACGGTCCAGAAGCACAGGGGATCGTCGCGGAAGAGAAGCGCTTGGCGTGCCATACGAACTTCAACGCGACGTTCGATCTCGCCTGGAGGCGACATGACCAAGGCTGCGCGGATGACAGCACGCGCGTAGTCCTCGGTCTGGAGAAGGCCGGGCACAAGGGTGGCCGCGAAGCCGCGCATCGAGGCGGTCTCGGCTTCCAACCCTATGTAGGTGGCGTACTCGGTAGGGAGGTCGGCGTACGCCTGCCACCAGCCCTTTTTCCGGGAGTCTCGCGCCAGGTCGATCAGTTCCTCTCGTTTGGAGGCGTCGATCTCGTACAGATCGAGAAGGCACCCGACATCCTTGAGGGTGACACCTACTCGGCACGTCTCGATCCGCGAGACCTTGGTAGCCGACCAGGCAAGTCGCTCAGCGACTTCCTCCAGGGTCAGCTGAGCCCGGTCGCGCAGGCGGCGTAGCTCAAAGGCGAGGCGACGCCTACGTACCGTCGGACTTCCCGTTTTCCTCATGTCCACCCCCATCGGATCGGTGCCAACAGTAACCGACCACGAACGGAGAGTGGCCGCGCTTTTCGAAACGCAATTTGCGTTTCCAGTGGCGCTCCCGGTTGCGACGATGCATGCTCTGTGCGTACGAGTCGTGACTCTCTGTGGAGAGGAGGCTCCGACAAGTGCCCATAAGGGACAAATACATGAAGGGCGGATGATCAGATGAGAGTGCGTGATCTTCGGGGGTGTGGGGGCGTCTGGTGGAGCTGGCCTGGGAGTTGAGCGAGCTTGGGGTCGACTCCGTGGTGCGGCTTCCTCCCGACGGGCCCGCGAGCATGGAGATCTTCCTGCCGCCCGGACGGCGAAGGTCCGCATCCGGGAAGCGCGGTCGCGGCTCGATGTTCGCTGGGGAGCGGAGGCGCAAGCGGGACGTCCGGATCGGGGCGGGAGAAGCGCGCGAGCGGGGCGAGCGGGTCGCGGGGGTGACACGGTGAGGGAGGTGGGCCTGCTGGGGCAGGTCGAGGTGCCCGCGCGGGTGGCGGCCGTACCGCGCGCCAGGGGTTATGTCCGCGACCTGCTGGAGGCCGCAGGTCACCCGCACACCGACGACGCGCTGCTGCTCGTCACCGAACTCGTCACCAACGCCGTCCGCCACTCCGACTCCGGCCGACGCCCTGACGGACGGGTCACGATCGCCGTCGCCGGCCATGATGGAACGCTCCACATCGACGTCGTCGACGCCGGATCGGCCGGATGCCGACCTCGTCTCTGCGCGGGCGTGAGCCCCGAGAGCGGTGGGGGGCGCGGACTCTGGCTGGTGCAGGAGCTGTCCTCGGCCTGGGGGTGGTACGAGATGCCGGCCGGACGCGTGGTCTGGTTCCAGCTCGGCGGACGGCGACGACCGGCCGTTACCTGACGTCGCCGAGGTCGAAGGCGACGTCGGCGAGTCTGATCGTCCGCACCTCCGGGTCGTCGAGGAGCGGGCGCAGATCGGCGAGCTTCCAGCGGTCGAGGACGAGCCGGTGCACGACGCCCTCGTAGGCCGCCCCGGCGAGCCACCAGTCGTACAGGTCGAACTCGCTGAGGTCGTCGTCCTCGTCGAGCGCTTCGACCCATCTGCGGAACGCCGCCAGCGCGATCTGCGGCTCGGTCTCGCACTGGTACTGGGGAGGGATCACGGTGTGCTCGTCGGCCATGTCGCGGTTCCAGACGACCCTGTTCGTCGGAGGGTCGCTGCCGGAGTCGTCGTGATAGCCCAGGGCGTAGACATAGGAGACGTCCACCCCTCCGCAGAGTTCGTGGCGCCGGTTGAAGGCGATGAGCCGCTCGGTGGTCATGGGGTGCGCGAAATGCACGACCGCGAGGGCGTCGAGCGTCCGGGGGAGCCTGCCGATGGTCGTCCGGGCCTCCTCCTTGGCCTGCTGGTCCCCCATCACTTTCGCGTCGACATGGGAGGTCAGGCCGATCCAGTCGATCGCATGGGTGAGGCGGGAACTGGTCGGCCATGTGTCCAGGCGCCGTTCCGGGTTCGCGACGCGATCGGCCGTTGCGCGTATCCCGGCCGCCCGCCACTGCCCGAAGTCGACGTACGTCCGCAGAAATCCCCCGGCCATGTTCAGGGCCATGAACAGCGCCGCGCTGACGGCCAGGACCTTGACGAGGGACCGGCCCACGTACGCCCAGTCGGGTTCCCTGACGTCCACGGCCGCACGCTCCTGCGATCTGGATTCGAATGTCGCCCGGGACGGGCGGGACGGTGGTCCGGAAGGTCAGCTCACGCAGTCCTGGGTCTTGAGCCCGAGGCCGAACTCCCGGAGCCTGTCCCGCCCGTCGACGCCGAAGTAGTAGTACGCCTTGGGGTTGCCGGGCACGGCGGCGTAGTAGCCGTTCAGCCTTCCCTTGGCGTTCGGGTAGGCCTTCTTGATCTGGCGCAGGGTGGAGCCCAGGCCGATGCCCCGGGGGGTGCGCACCCCGGCCGACGCGAAGATGACGGCGACGCCGCGCTTCCTGGAGATGAAGACCCCTCCCGTGTCGCGGGTGCCCCGGTGGGCCTTGTAGGTCCAGCGGGAACAGTAGCCGCGCTCCTTGAGCACGACCTTGCCGGTGGCCTTGGCCTGCGCGGCGGTCATCCCCAGCCTGACGCCGCCGTAGCCGTACGGGCCGAAGGTGCCCGGCGCGGTCGCGGCCGTGGTCGCGGGGGCCTGCGCGGCGGCGACGGCTCCCGTCGGGATCGCCATCGCCAGTGCCGCGCTCACGGCCAGAACCGCCACCGTCGGTCGGATCACCTGCATGCCATTGCCCCGTTCCTGAAACAGTCGATGAAATCGCTTTTATGACGCCGTCCACCGGAGGAAAGTTCACGGCCGGAACCGGAATGTGATCACCGGTCGGGCGGAGCGCGCCGCGCCGGGGCCCCCACGGATCCGGGCATACGATCTCGGCTTGACCTCAACCTTGGTCGAGTTCCTAGCGTGATCCGTGATCGGTACGGCACACGAGAGGACGACCATGACCAACGTGGAGAAGAGCGACGACCGGGGGGCGACGAGGCGACGTACGAGCTGTACCGTCCGGCGCTCGGGCTCCTCGGCGGTCGCGGCGTCCTGGTCTCGGCCGACGCGGGCGTGCCCGCCCTGTACGGGATGGCCGTGCACGGCACCATGTGGGGGATGCTCAACGGGTTCCTGCACGCGGCGGCGCTGCTGTCGAGCGAGGGCATCGAGGTGCGGCGGTTCCTGGAGCACGTCGGCGCCTCCGTCTCCGCGCTGCCGTCGCTCCTGCCGTCGATCGCCGACGAGGTCGACCGGAGGGAGCACGCGGCCGAGTACGGGGCGCTGCGGCACCACCTGCCGTCGGTCGAGGACCTGGTCAGGGAGAGCCGGGCACGCGGCATCGACGACGAGCTCCCCGGCCACACCCTGGGCCTGGTGACCCGGGCCGTCGGCGAGGGTCACGCCGACGACGGCTACTCGCGCCTGGTCGACCACTTCGGGAGGCGATGAACCGCACGCTTCCGTGAACCACCAGAAGGTACGGGAGAGCGTAATCGGCGCGATCCACACACAGGGGCGATCAGGCGACGAGCCCATGCATATCCTGTCCACATGACGATCACGGACAGGGATCTGGTCCTCGCGGCGGCACGGGCGGGAGCCGACGTCGTCGGGGCCATGTACGGCACGTCGCTGGAGCGCTTCGACAAGTCCGCGGTGGACTTCGCCACGGCCGCCGACCTCGCGGCGGAGAAGGCCATCCTCGACGTCATCCGCGCCGCCCGGCCGGACGACGCGGTGACGGGCGAGGAGAGCGGGCGTACCGGCTCGGCCGACGCGGAGCGCATGTGGCTGGTCGACCCCCTGTGCGGCACGCTGAACTACGCCGCGCGCACCCCGCTGGTCTCGGTGAACGTCGCCCTGCGCGTGGGCCGGGACCTCACCGTGGCGGCCTCGGCCGACCCGTTCGCCGGCGAGGTGTTCTGGACGGACGGCGACCGCGCCTGCGTCCGCCGCGACGGCGTGGACGAGGGTCTCACGCCCTCGGCCGGGTCGCGGCTGGTGGACGTCAACCTCGATCCCCCGTTCCCGAACGCGCCGGGCTTCCAGGCGGCCCGGCTGTTCACCGACCCCGCGTTCACGGGGCGCTTCGGGCCGCGCGTCGTCTCCACCACCCTGGCGGTGGCCTGGGTGGCCGCCGGCCGGCGGGCCGCGTTCGTCACCGACGGCCCCATGTGGGACAACGTGCACTTCGCCAGCGGGATCGCGTTGTGCCGGGCGGCCGGGTGCGTCATCACGGACGTCCACGGCGGGCCGCTGTACGACGGCCCGGGCGGGATGGTCGTGGCGGCCGACCGCGAGACGCACGCCGCACTGCTGGAGATCGTCGCCGCCCGGCGGGAGGTCAGCTGACGCGGTCCTGGGTCTTGAGCCCGAGACCGAACTCCCGGAGCCTGTCCCCCATTGCCCCGTTCCTGAGCGTTCGCCGAGTGGAAGGTTCACGCCCGGAACCGGAATGCGATCGCCGGCCGAGCCGTTCCCGGCGCGTCCTCGGGATGATCGCGGCCACGAGGGAGAGCGCGCGGCGGCGACGGCTCGCGTGCCGGCCGGGTCCTCGGGTCATGCTTACTCCGGAACCACCGTCCACGTCAGGAGGAACACCATGATCAAGCGCACGCTCGGCAGTGGCGGCCCGGAGGTGTCGGCCATCGGGCTCGGCTGCATGGGCCTCAGCCACGGTCTGGGCCCGGCCGTCGACCACGGGGACGGCATCGCCCTGATCCGCGCCGCCGTCGAACGCGGCATCACCTTCTTCGACACCGCCCAGGTGTACGGCCCGTTCACCAACGAGGAGCTCGTCGGGCAGGCCCTCGCACCCGTGCGCGAGCAGGTCGTCATCGCCACCAAGTTCGGCTTCGCCTTCGAGGGCGGCCGCTCCACCGGCCCGGACAGCCGCCCCGGCAACATCAGGGCGACCGTCGAGGACTCCCTGCGTCGGCTGGGCGTGAGCCACATCGACCTGCTCTACCAGCACCGCGTCGACCCCGACGTGCCGATCGAGGACGTCGCAGGGACGGTCGGGGAACTCGTCGACGCCGGCAAGGTGAGGCACTTCGGCCTGTCCGAGGCCGGTGTGGACGTCATCCGGCGCGCGCACGCCGTTCACCCGGTCACGGCCCTGCAGAGCGAGTACTCCCTGTTCTGGCGCGAGCCGGAGGAGGAGATCCTGCCGGTGCTCGCCGAGCTCGGCATCGGTTTCGTCCCCTTCGCCCCGCTCGGCAAGGGCTTCCTCACCGGGGCGATCACCCCCGGGACGTCGTTCGGCGCCGGTGACCTGCGCGGCAGGCTGCCGCGCTTCACCGAGGAGGCCCGCGCCGCCAACCAGTCCCTCGTCGACCTGCTGTCGTCCGTCGCCGCGCGCAGGGGCGTCACCAACGCGCAGGTCGCCCTGGCGTGGCTGCTGTCCCGGCACCCCTCGATCGTGCCCATCCCCGGGACCACCAAGGTTCACCGGCTCCTGGAGAACAGCGACGCCGTCGACGTCGGCCTCTCCCCCGAGGACCTCGCCGAGCTCACCGAGGCCTCCGGGCGGATCGAGATCCTCGGCGATCGCTACCCCAAGGAGATGCAGCGGTGGATCAACCGCTGACCCGGCGACGGGCCCGGGGCCACCCCCGGGCCGGCGGCCGCGAGCCGATCCGCGCCGGGCACGCCGGACGCGCCGGGCATGCCGGACGCGGCCCGCGCGGGACCGGGCCACGTCCACCCCGAGCGCTTCGGGGTCGCGTCCGGACGGGTCCCGCCTTCCGGAGCGTGATCCCCTAGGCGCCGTCGAAGGCGGGGTATCCCGGCAGCGGGGGGACGTCCCAGCTTCCGGCCACGTCCCGCAGCAGCAGCCGCATCGTCCGGGCGAAGGCCGGGAACTCCTCCAGGGTGCTCGCCATCTCCCAGCGGTGCCTCATCAGCTGCCGTACGGTCGGGGACCGCCGGAAGCGGTGCACCGGCTTGTCGTCGGCCATGCGCGGGATCAGGTTGACGGTCAGGTGCACCGTCCAGAGCGCGATCGCCCGCCGGAGCCCGGCCCGCCAGATCTCGTCCTCGGCCAGCTCCGGATAGGCCCGGACGACCTCGGCGCGGTAGATGTTCTCGATCTCCTCGGCCACGCCAGGGGGCAGGGAGAAGACGCACCAGCAGCTGGAGAAGGGCATCCGGCAGTAGGCGGCCGTCAGGAAGACCGGCTGGAAGCACGCCGCCTCGAAGTCGAGCAGCCGCAGGCCGCCGGGGGTGATCAGGTTGTTGTCGGGGCAGGTGTCGCCGGGGGTGAAGGCGAGGTGGTCGCCCGCGCCGGTCACCGCGAGCCGCGTCAGCTCGTCGGCCAGTTCGCGCGGCACGTCGAGGCCCATCCCGGCGAGCGCCGGGGGGAACTCGGCCGCGCGCCGCACGGCCCACGGCTCCTCGTCCCAGGAGGGTGCTCCCCTGCCGTAGCGGGCCGACAGCTCGGCGAGGTCGGCTCGCCGGTGCACCGACCCGGCCGCGATGACCCCGAGCCCGCGTGCCCAGGCCGCCAGGCCGTCCAGGGCGGCCCGTGGGTCGTCCCCGAGCAGCACGTCCGCCAGCGTCGGCGCGGACCCGAGGTCCTCCATCACCACCAGCGGGAGCGAGGGGTGCACGCCCAGCAGGCCGGGGCCGCCCAGCCCCATCGAGAGCCCGGCCGCCTCCGCGGTGAAGCCGCGCAGCCCCTCGGGCTCGGTGCCGAACCGCTTGACGATCACGGTGCCGCCCGACGCCGTACGGCAGCGCACGACGACGCTGCGGCGGTTGCCCCCGAGGTCGACCGGGTCGGACAGCTCGGTCCCCAGCACCTCGCCCGCCGCGCGCAAGATCGTGTCCATCCCGGCATTCTGCCACCCGGTCCGGCCGGTCCGGCGCGGCCGGGGAACCGCCCTCACCTTCGGCGGTTCCCCGGCGCGTCCGGCCGTCCCGTGCGCACCGGTGCACGGCACGCGTCCCGGCCGGCGGGCGTCCGGCTCGCGGGCATCCGGCTCGCGGACGTCAGGCTCGCGGACGTCAGGCTCGCGGGCGTTCGGTTCGCGGGCGTCAGGCTCGTGTGGGTCCGTCCCGTACGGGTCCGGCTCGCGCGCGCGTCCCCGTTCAAGCGCGCGTCGTGCGGGCGTGGGAGTAGGCGGGCCATCGGGGCGGGGAGGCCGAGCCGCTCCAGCCCGCAGGCAGGCCCCAGCGGGCGAAGACGACCTTCCCGCCCCCCGGCGCCGGAAGGTGACCCCACTCGTCGCTGCACATGCCGACGAGGTACAGGCCCCGGCCGCTCTCGTCGTCCTCCCCCGCGTCGGCGGGCCGGGGCGTGCCGCCGCAGTCGTCCCACACCTCGGCGAACAGGCCCGTGGCGGTGAGCCGCAGCCGCAGCAGGATCGAGTACGCCCCGATGCCCGCGGCGGGCCCGGTGGAGGGCGGGAGGGAGCCCGGGGGAAGGGGTGAGGGCGGACGGTCGGGCACGTCCCCGCCCTCGGGGAAGGACCGGGCACCGGGAGGCAGCGGGCGGACGTGGCCGCAGGCGGCCTGCGTCAGGCGGGTGACCGTGATGGCGTTGGTGGTCATCTCCGAGACGACCAGGACGCAGGCGTCCGACATCTCCCCCAGCCCCCACCGGGCCAGCCGGACGCGGGTGAACTCGCGGGCCTGTGCGGCCGCGGCCGGCTGCGCCACCAGCCGTACCTCGTCCACGCAGGTGGTCAGATGATCGGGGTCGTCCGGATCGGAATGAAACGGTGAGTACATCGGTCCCGGCCGTTCGACGGGGAGCACGCTCATGGATGGCTCCTGGGAAAGGACTGCGGAGATTCGGTCGCGTCCCCGGCGCAGGAAGGGACGCCCGCCCGAGCGGAGACCCCGCGGATCCGGCGGCTCGGGCGTTGTTCTCAACCCTGATGCACGGAGCGTGCTGGAAACAGGTGACGACGTCGCATCCGTTCGTCACTTTCCGGAGTCGAATCACTCCCGCACGTGACGATCTTGCAGACATCGGCGATCCGATCACCGATTTCTGCACTCGCCCGTCACGGAACGTGATCGGCAAGTAACGTTCTGCGCGAAGAATCGCCACCGGAGGACCCGCCGGGAGGGGCCGAGACAATGCCACGTGCACCGCGCAGCGTCAAGCAACAGATGGACGTCTTCAGCGCCGAGCTTCGCGAACGTGGCTGTACGTGGGCCGAGGTCGCAGCAGAGTTCCAGCGACGTTGGCGCCTGAACTCCCGCCAGGGCTTCCGCGAGGCGCATCGACTGACACAAGCCAAGGTCTGCCATCTATGGAACGAATACTGGCCGAACGAGCCGCTGACGACCCGGAAGCTCGGGTCGTGGGAGGCATGGCCCGGCCCCACCGGCAACGAGCCGCCGATCGCCGGCCTCAACCGGCTGGCCCGCATCTACCAATGCCGCACCGCCGACCTGGTCGACGGTGAGGACCACCGCGATGCCGACGAGCACAACGTCCTGGCCACCCGGTTCCAGGGACGGCCGCTGGTGGCGGCCGGTGCCGCGGGCAGCCTGGGCCCGGAGGACATCCGGGGAGTGCTGTCGGCCCTGCCCGACCTGGTCACCGGCCCGGTGCCCGTCGGCAGGTCGCGCGACGAGGAGTACGACGCGCTGGTACGGGCGCTCGCCCAGTGGGCGGCGAACATGAAACGGCGCGACGTGCTGGCCCTGATCAGGGCCGCGGCGTCCGCCGCCGCGGCCTCACCGCTGCTGGCCCGGCTCGACGAGGACGAGTTCGACCGGCTCGCCCTGGTGTCCACCGAGCCGTCCCGGGTCGACACGGCGACCGTGGGCCACATCGACGCGGTGCTGCACCACTGCATGCGCCAGGAGGACGCGCTCGGCCCCCAGTCGGTGCTGGGCACCGTGCTGGCCCAGCAGCACCTGGTGCGGTCGCTGATCCCCTCGGCGCCCAACGACGAGGTGCGCGAGCGGCTGCTCACGCTGCTGGCCAACATCTGCCGGTTCACCGCCTGGGTGCTGTTCAACCTCAACGACTTCAACGGGGCCAATTACTACTACGACCAGGCCAAGGTGGCCGCCCACGCGGCCAACGACGACGCGATGAACAGCTTCGTGCTGGCCAACTGGTCACAGCTCGCGACCTGGCAGGGCGACCCCCGCCAGGGGGTGGAGCACGCGCTCGGGGCGCTGGCCTGGGGGCAGCGGGCCCGCAGCAGGCTGCTGGTGTCGTACGCGTGCGACGTCGGGGCCCGCGCCTACTCGGCGGTGCTGAGCCGTTCGCCCAGGACCGACCGGCGCAAGGACCACGCCCGGTGCATGACCAGCCTGGACCAGGCGCGGCGGGAGCTGGTGCACGCCGGTGAGGGGGACGTGGCGAGCCACCTGCTCTACTTCTACGGGGACGGGCAGTACCTGTCGACGAAGACCAAGTGCCTGCTGAACATGGGGGACGCGCAGACCGCCGTCGAGGTGGCCGCCCGGTCCCTGGCCAAGATCGATCCGGCGTTCGTCCGGAACATGGCCTTCAGCCGGCTGGACCTGGCACGCGGGCACCTGCAGCTGCGCGCCATCGACGAGGCGTGCGAGCATATCGGCGAGGCGGCCCGCCTCACCTGCAAGAACACCTCACCCCGGCTGGCCCGGTCGGTGGTGGAGGTCCGCGAGACGCTGAATCCGTGGGCGAGGACGCGCCAGGTCGCCGCCCTGGACGAGAAGCTGCACGCCTTCCAGCTCATCGCCTGACGGGCTCGTCACCGGCGGGTCCACTCCGACAGGCCCGTCACCCGAAGGGCCCGGTCACCGGCAGGTTCACCCGACGGACCCGGTCACCCGACGGAACCGGTCACTTGAAGGGCCCGGCCACTTGAAGGACCCGGTCACCCGACGGGACCGGCGTCCGGCGGGCCGGGCATCGTCTCCAGCACCAGCACGTCGAAGACCGGGGCGGGGATCGGCGGGTCCATCGTTCTGCGGGACACCTTGCGCCAGCCCCACCTGCGGTAGACGGCCTGCGTCCGCACGGCCGCGGGCTGCACCGTCAGGGTGGCCCGCTCGGCTCCTGATCCGCCGAGCAGCTCGTCGTGGATGCGGCGCCCGATCCCGGCGTTCCTGCTGCCGGGCAGCACCCCGTAGTCGATGACGGCGAACGTCCTGGTCCCGGTCTCGGTCGCGAACTCCTCGTCGACCGGGTCGGTCAGGCGGCTCCACCATGCGGTGTCGGGGGGCAGCAGGTAGCCGTACCCGAACCCGATGAAGTCGGGCCCGGACCGTGCGGTGGTCAGCCGGAAGCCGGGCCGGTGGAGCAGCCGGGGAAGGTAGCGGCGCTGGTTGGCGAACTCCTCGGCGTTGCCGTTGAACGGGGGCAGCGAGAACACCGCCCGGTAGAGCTCGCAGACCGTCCCGGTCAGGGCGTACGCCTCCGAGGGGCCGTGCGTCTCGATGACGATCTCCGTGGTGGGGGGTGTGCCGGTCATGATCGCCTCCTCGCCTTCGTCATCGCGGCCCTCCCCTGGAGGGTCTTTCTACCCGTGGACGGGTGGGGTAGCCGCGCCGGTTCCCCTCACCCGCTCCGGCGGAAGATGATCACCAGCACCCGCAAGGCCAGGATGGTACTGACCAGCAGCAGGTTGTAGCCGATGAGCTGGTGCAGCCCGACCTGCGTGGTGACGCGCGGGCCGGTGTCCGACCCGAGCAGCAGTACGGCCATCAGGCCCGTGGTGGCCGCCATCACGGTGAGCAGCACCTGGTGGAGCATCCCGGTGACGTGCCGCCGGTCGCGTTCGTCGGCGAACAGGCGCACGTTCACGCCGAAGCGGCCGTGCTCGGCCGCGTCGGCGATCCGCTCGATCCTGCGGGGCAGGCGGCGCACCATGGGGAGCAGGCCCAGCGCCTCCTGCATGACGGCGTCCCGTACCCGCCGGGCGTCGGGGACCTCGGTGAGGTGGCGGACCGAGAACGCGCGCGCCTCGGTGACGATGTCGAAGCCGGGGGCCAGCCGGGCGAGCGTGCCCTCGATCGTCGCCAGCGCCCGGAACACCGCGGCCACCTCGGGCGGCAGGGACAGGCCGTGCGAGGAGACGATCCGGAAGAGCCGTCCGAACATCTGCGCGTCCGGGGAGGCGCCGGCGACCAGGTGCCGGGCCATGAACCGGCCGAGCTCGCGTTCCAGCTCCCGCTCGTCGATCTCGTCCGGCCGCGGTACCACCTCCAGCAGGGCGTCGCTCACCCCGAGCGGGTCCCCCCGGTCCATCGCGCCGAGCAGGCGCTGCAGCGAGTCCCGCAGCGACCCGTCGAGCCGTCCCACCGAGCCGAAGTCGAGCAGGGCCAGACGCCCGTCGGCCAGGAGCATGAGGTTGCCCGGGTGGGGGTCGGCGTGGAACACCCCGTGCAGCATGATCTGGCGCAGCAACGTGTCGAGCAGGGTCCTGGCGAGGTCCTGCCCGGCCTGCCCGCCGGGCACGGCCGATCCGAGCGGGGTGCCGTCCAGCCACTCCATGACGAGCACCCGCCGGCCGGACACCCGCGGGTAGGGCACCGGCACGTGGACCGGCTCGCCCTCGGAGGCCGCCGCCACGGCGGCCATGTTGCCGGCCTCGATCCGGAAGTCGAGCTCCTCGCGCAGGGCGTCGGCGAATCCCCTGGACAGGTCGGCCACGCCGAAGGCGCGTCCCCACCGGGTGCGCCGCTCCAGCGAGTGGGCGAGGCGGTCGATGATGTCGAGGTCCTGCTCGACCACGGTGGTGATGCCCGGACGCTGGACCTTGACCACCACCTCCTCCCCGGTGCGCAGCCGCGCGCGGTAGACCTGTGCGATCGAGGCGGCGGCGAGCGGCTCGCGGTCGAAGTGGGCGAACGTCTCCTCCAGCGGCCCGCCCAGCTCGGCCGTCAGCACCGGTTCGATCTCCGCCCACGGGGCCGAGGCCGCGCCGTCCTGCAGCAGCCGCAGCTCCTCGACGAACTCCACCGGCAGCAGGTCGGCACGGGTGGACATGATCTGTCCCAGTTTCACGAACGTGACCCCGCCGTCGTCGAGGGCCTCGCGCAGCGACCTGGCCAGCCGGGCCCTGCTGGAGGGCGCGCCGAGGTCGGGGTCGCGTCCGCGCAGGTACGGCCCGAGACCGTGCCGCATGAGGATGCGCGTGATGCGCAGGTAGCGGCGCGAGCGGGTCAGGTGGCGGCGCAGCCTCCCGGCCAGTTCCAGCGGTCCCGGCAGCGATCCGGACGGGATCAGGATCTCGGCGATGACCAGCGGTATCAGCCCGGCCAGCAGGGCACAGACCACGGCGAGGATGAAGAACCAGATCGGCGTGATACCGGGGTCGCCCGGGTCCACCGTCCTGGCGAACGCCCTCATGAGCGGCTCGGCGATCACGAGCATGAACGTCCCGGCCAGCAGCATGCGGACGTTCCCGAACCGCAGGCCGAGCAGGCGCCGCGTGGCCACCGTGAACGCGGCCACCGTGAGCAGCACGCCTGCCGCGAGCGCCAGGGCCATTAGAAGATCCACATTTGTTCCGTTCGATCTGCCGTGTGTGCGTCGTTCTCACCGGGCGGGGCCCGGTCGCGACCTCGGCCCCCGGCGCGTTCCCGGCCGGGGCGCCGTTCTCCCCCGCCGCGTGCGCGGGGCACGCGGGGCATGGGCCACAGGGCGTGGGGTACGGGACGCGGGGTCGACCGCGACCAGACTAGCCGGGCCTTTCACCACGAATACCGGCAGTGGGGAGGGACCGCGAACTCCCACGTCCTCGTGAACTCCCGGGCGCTCCCCGGCGCTCCCCGGCGCTTCCGGACTCCCGGACGTCCCCGCGGACGACGGCGGCGGAGGCCGTACCCCGCGGAGGTCCCGCGGAGGTCCCGGGCCCCACACCGGAAGGAAACGGGAAGGACCGCCCCGGCGGTCCCGGACCAAAAGGACGAGCCGGGCGGACAGGGTGCCATCCCGCTACACCGGAAATGCCTTCGGAAACAAATTGTCGCGGGCCGGAAGGAAAACATTCCGGCCCGCGCGGGCGATTTCCCGTACATCGGGAAAGGGGTTGATGAATTGCTGGGACGCCGAGCCCACCAAGGTTCGAACAGGTACAACGCGGCCCGTGCGACGGGGATGGGAAATTTTCGTTTACCCTTTTAAAAACACGATCGCTCACCCGCCGAATGGATGGCTTATATATTTTTCATGCCGTCAAGATCGCACCGCGGGTGGAAATGGCGACGAAGTCCTCCCGTGGCGCGCTGCTTTGATAAGGAGCATGCCGCATGTCATTGAAGAACCGTTTCACCCGGGTCACCTCCAGCTGCGCCGTCGCGGTCGCGGCCGTCCTGACCCTCGGCGCCTTCTCCCCGGTTCCGCCCATCGGCCCGGACGGCGCGTACTCCCCGCAGGCGGGGATCTCCCGCCCCTCCTGGGACGGCGCCTCCCAGGCCGCCGCCCGGAACACCCCCCAGGACGCCCCCGAGGACACCGGCCTGGCCACCGACCGGGTCACCGGCCAGATCGCCTCCCCCGCCGACCGTTCCGCCCGTTCTCCCCGCCCGGACCGGCCGGCGTGGAACGCCCCCCCGTGGGCCACGTCCACCCGCCCGGCGTGGAGCCCCGACCTGCAGGCCGCGGTGCCGCCCCCGACGCCCAGGGTGCGTTCCCTGACGGCCGGGGAGATCCGGACGAGGGGCCTCGACAGGTACATCGACATGTCGCGTCAGCGCCAGACCGCCCCCCGGGTGATCGACGCCTCGCGGGGTGCGTTCGCCGGGAGCGTCCCCACCCCCTCCAGGCGGCTCGCCGGCAGCGCGATCAGCGCCGGCCCGTCGGGCTGCTGGTACCTGACGACCACGTACGGCCCTCCCTCGATGCGCGGGGCGGCCCACCACACCTGGTGCGGTGACGGCGTCCGGGTCACGTACACCTCGGCGGGCTGCACCGGGAGCACGGGCGTTCCCACCTACCTGTACGAGGGATGCCAGACGATCGAGGCGTACGGGGTCGGCTGGAACATCTGGGACGTCACGGACAGGTGGCGTTTCTGCACCTCCTACAACCCCTACGGCGGCACGTGCGGCTCGCGGATCCATCCGTGGCAGCAGAACCGCTACGGCGCGAACGGCCAGGTCTGGCTCCTGGCCTGGGGCGACTAGGGGAACGCCGCGGCACCGGACGGGACCCTCGGTCCCGCGGCCGCGGCACGCGTACCGGCACCGCCGGTGACGCGAGCAGGACGGGGGCGGCCATCGCGCGACCACCCGGGTTCCAGGAACCGGGCCGGCGCGGTGGCCGTCCGCCGTCGTACCCGACCCCGAGGGGTTATTTCATCAGTTGTTGATTTATTCGTCACCGCGGCCTATCGTCGTCCCAGCCATGGCGCTCTTCGTCGAGGCCCCAAGGAGACGCAACCGATGCCCACCCCACTGGTCCTGCGATTCGACGACCCGCGAGCCCGCTCGCTGTCCCTGGCCGGCGGGAAGGCCGCCAACCTCGGCGTGCTCACCGCCGCCGGGCTGCCCGTCCCGGTGGGCGTCTGCATCACCACCGAGGCCTACCGCAGGGTGACCGAGCGGGCCGGTCTGGAGGAGGTGCTCGGCGCGCTGGCCACCACGCCCGCCGGGGACGTCCCCGCCCTGAACGCGCTGGCCTCCCGGGCGCGCGAGCTCGTGCTCGCCGCCCCGGTCCCCGGTGACATCGCGGACGCCGTACGGGCGAGCGCGGACGGCCCGGTCGCGGTGCGCTCCTCGGCGACGGCGGAGGACCTGCCGCACGCCAGTTTCGCCGGTCAGCAGGACACCTACCTCAACGTGATCGGCGCCGACGCGGTGCTGGACGCGGTACGGCGGTGCTGGGCCTCGCTGTGGACCGACCGGGCCGTCGCCTACCGGGCGGCGAACGACATCGACCACGGCTCGGTGCTGCTGGCGGTGATCGTCCAGGAGATGGTCCGGTCGCGGACGGCCGGGGTGATGTTCACCGCCAACCCGGTCACCGGACGGCGGCGCGAGGCGGTGATCGACGCCGCTCCCGGGCTGGGCGAGGCCGTGGTCTCCGGCGCGGTCAACCCCGACCACTTCGTGGTCGACACCGCCACCGGACGGATCACCGAACGCCGCCTGGGCGACAAGCGGCTGGTCGTACGGCCGCTGGCGGGCGGCGGGGTCGAGCACGTGCCGGCCGGCACCGGAGGCACCGGAGGCACCGGAGGCACCGGAGGCACTGACGGGACCGGCTCGGCCGCGGGCGCCTGTGTCACCGACGCGCAGCTGCGGGCGCTGGCGGCGCTCGGCGACCGGGTCGAACGGCACTACGGGGCACCGCAGGACACCGAGTGGGCGATCGACGCCGACGGTGTCCTGTGGCTGACCCAGGCGCGTCCCATCACCACGCTCCACCCGATCCCGCGGCACGCGGAACCGCCCACGTGGACCACGACGGCGGCGGACGGGCCGGGCGAGCCGGACCGACGGGACCGGCCGGGCGAGCGGGACGAGCCGGAGGGACCGGGCGGCACGCGGGTCTACTTCTGCTTCAGCCTGGCCCAGGGCCTCTACCGGCCGATCACCCCCATGGGCATGTCGGCCTTCCGGCTGCTGTCGTCGTCGGTGTACCGGATGCTGGGGATCCCGGTGCCCGACGGCCCGGCCGGGGCTCCCGTCGTCGCGGAGGCGGGCGGGCGACTGTTCTTCGACGTCACCGGCCCCGTACGCGGCCGGGTGGGGCGCGCGCTCTTCCCGCGGATCCTCGACGTGATGGAGGCCAGGTCCGCCCGGGTGCTGCGCGGCCTGTTCGACGATCCCCGGTTCGGCGTCACCCACACCTCACCCCTGCCCGCGCTGCGCCGGGCGGCCCGGCTCGCGTCCCGCTTCCACATCCCGAGCCGCGCCGTACGGGCCCTGCTCGCCCCGGCCTCGGCGCACCGGGACGTGCGGACGGTGACCCGGCTGATCAGGAGCCGCCTGGCGGCGCCGGAGGGTGCCACCCCGCTGGAGCGTCTCGACCACGTCGAACAGGTGCTCGGTCACCGCGTCATGCCGCTGCTGCCGTCCGTCGCGCCTTCGGCGGCGGCCGGGTTCGTCATGCTCGGCCTGGCCGCCAAGGCACTGGGCGGCCGGGCGCGCCCCGGTGAGCTGCAGACCGTGCTGCGCGGCCTGCCGCACAACGTGACCACCGAGATGGACCTGGCGCTGTGGCGGCTGGCCACCCGCATCCGCCGGGACCCCGAGAGCACCGCCCTGCTGCTGGGCACTCCCGCGGCCGAGCTGGCCGGGCGCTTCGCCACCGGGTCGCTGCCCGGCGTCGCGGGCGACGGCCTGGCGGAGTTCCTCTCGGTCCACGGCGGCAGGGCCGTCGCCGAGATCGACCTGGGACTGCCGCGCTGGTCGGAGGACCCGACGCACATCATCGGCGTCCTCACCAACTATCTGCGGCTGGAGGACCCGGCTCTGGCCCCCGACGTCCTGTTCGCCAGGGGGGCCGCCGAGGCCACCGCCATGATCAGGACGCTGGGCCGGCGCGCCGGGGGCCTTCGCGGGCGTTTCGTCCGCTTCGCCCTGGGCCGGGCCCGCGCGCTGGTGGGGTTGCGTGAGATGCCCAAGTACATCCTGGTGACCGCGCTGGCCGTCATGCGGGCCGAGCTGCTCGTCGTCGGGGCCGAGCTGGCCGCCCGGGGCGTGCTCGACGACGCCGACGACGTGTTCTTCCTGACCGTCCGCGAGGTCAGGAGGGTCCTGACCGGCCCGCCGCCGTCCGGGGAGGGCACGCCCGCGGCCCTGGTGGCGCGGCGGCGCGCGGAGGCCGCCCGCGAGCTGCGCCGCAGGCACGTTCCCCGCGTGCTGCTCTCGGACGGCACCGAGCCGGAGGCCGTCGCCGTACGGGCACCGGTGGAAGGCGCGCTGACCGGTACCCCGGCGTCGGCGGGCACCGTCACCGGTGTCGCCCGGGTCGTCCTGGACCCGGTCGGCGCGCACCTGGAGCCCGGGGAGATCCTGGTCTGCCCCTCCACCGATCCCGGCTGGACCCCGCTGTTCCTGACCGCGGGCGGCCTGGTGATGGAGATGGGCGGCGCCAACTCGCACGGCGCCGTGGTGGCCCGCGAGTACGGCATCCCGGCCGTCGTGGGGGTGAGCGGCGCGACCGAGCACATCGTCACCGGCCGGTCGGTCACCGTGGACGGCACCTCGGGCAGCGTCCTCACCGCCCCGACCGACGGGGAGCATGTCGTGGCCCCGTCATGAGCCCGACGGGGAGCCCTGGCCCCGTCGTGAGCCCGACGGGGCCTCGTGGTGAGCCCGGCGCGGCCCCGTGGTGAGCCCGTCGTGAGTCCGTCGCGGACGCCGTCACCCCCGGGGGCCGTCACCCGGGAGGCGCCGGGGGCTGACGGTCCTCGCCCGGAGATCGCGGTGACCGCGATAATGCCCGCGACGACGTGACCCATCGGCGACGCGGCCGGGCATCCGCCGCGTCCCTCCCCGGAAAGGCGACGATCATGCCCTCCAGCCAGGTCGCCGTGCTCGGCGAGTGCGTCGCCGACGCCTTCGTCACGAACCCCCTCGCCGCCCAGGACGGGCGGGACGGCGGGCCGGGCGGTGAGCTCCTGCTGCGGGTCCTGCCCGGCGGCGGCCCGGCGAACACCGCGGTGGCGCTGGCCCGGCTCGGCACCCCGACCCGTTTCCTCGGACGGCTCTCCGGCGACACCTTCGGCGCGCTCTTCCGCTCCCACCTGGCCGCCTCCGGGGTCGACCTGACCGGCTGCGTCGACGCGGCCGAGCCGAGCACGCTGGCGGTGGCCACCCTGGACCCCGCAGGACAGGCCCGGTACTCCTTCCACGCCGACGGCTCCGCCGACTGGGGATGGAGCGTCGCGGAGCTGACGGCCGGGCGGATCGGCGACGTCGCCTGCCTGCACACCGGCTCGCTGGCCCTGGTCCGCGCGCCGGGCGCGGAGGCCGTCGAGGAGGCGCTGTCCGCGACCGCCGCCCGCGCCACGATCTCGATCGACCCGAACGTACGGGCCGCGCTCGTCGATCCGGCCGTCTACCGGGAGCGGATGCCCCGCTGGTGCGCGGTGGCCGACATGATCAGGCTCAGTGACGAGGACCTGGAGCACATCCGGCCCGGCGAGCCGGTCGAGCGGGTCTGCGACGCCTGGCACGAGGCGGGTGTGCGCCTGGTCGTGGTGACGCGCGGCCCGCTGGGAGCGCTGGTCTCCGTGGACGGCGAGCGCGCCTCCGTGCCCGCGCCGCCCACCCGGGTCGTCGACACCGTCGGCGCGGGGGACTCCTTCACCGCGGGGCTGCTGCACCGGCTGCGCGCCGGCGGCCTGCTCGGCGGCCGGCTCGACCGGCTCGACCTCGAACGCGCGGCCGACGCCGCCGCCTTCGCCGCCCGGGTGGCCGCGCTCACCTGCTCGGCTCCGGGGGCCGACCCGCCCTGGGCCCGTGACCTGGGTGAACCCGATCCGCGCTGATGGGCACGCGACCTGGACGAACCCGATCCGCGCTGGCGGGCACGCGACCTGGGCGAACCTGATCCGCGCCAGGCCGTCCGCAGAGGCGCGTCATCCCGTACCGGTCGTGACCTTGTCGTCGAAGTCGATGCGGTGGTCGTACAGCCAGCTCAGGGCCTGTGGGCCGCCGAGCCGCTTCATGAGCACCGGGAACATCGCGTCGCGCAGAACGCGGCTCAGGCCGGTGGCGGACTTGCTCCGGTTGACCTGCCGGGCGCCGGCGTGCACCTTGCGCAACCGTCCTTCACGCAGGCGCTGGTAGGCGGGGAACGCCTGGTCCGGAGGCAGGTTGCGAAGGCATCGGGCGAGCTCGACGGCGTCCTCCACGGCCATCGCGGCACCCTGCCCCGAGCTGGGGGACGTGACATGGGCGGCGTCACCGATCAGTACGGCCCGGCCCCGGTGCCAGGTCTTCGGCGCCCTCATCTGATGGGAGACGAACCAGTCGTGACCGGGCGGCGAGGCCTGGACGATCCGGGCGGCCGGGGAGGTGTCCACCGCGAGGAGCTCGTGCAGCCGGTGCCGCCACCGCTCGGCGGGGATCGCGGCGAGTTCGGCGGGCGTGGGCTCCCTGGAGGAGGGGATGTTGACGAACCACCACACCTGGCCGTCCTCACGCCGCACGTAGCCGAAGAACGCCCGCCTGCCGAACACCATGTGGAAGGTGCCGCACTCGTCGTCGAGGCCGAGGTCGCCGAGGTCGCCGAGGTCGAGGTCGCGCGCGAACCCGTTGGTGCCGACGATGCCGCAGTAGCGGGGGTGCGGGCCGTCGGGAGCGACGAACCGCCTGGTCGTGGAGCGCATGCCGTCGGCGCCGATGAGCACGTCGCCCGTGGCCTCGCCGCCGTCGGCGAAGTGTGCCACGACCTGGTCCCCGCGGTGGTCGATCCGGACGAGACGCCTGCCGTACTCGGTGGGCACGCCCCTGGCGGTGGCCTGCTCGTGCAGTGCGGCGTACAGATCGGCGCGCAGGAGCTGGACGGCCGTCGTGCCGTCCGGCAGCGGGGTCGGGACGTCCTCGCCGAGCCGCCGGCCGTTCCCGAGCCACATCACCCCCCGGGGGCAGGAGAACCCGGCGGCGGCGACGGCGCGGTGCGCGTCGAGGACCCGCAGTGCCGCCAGCCCGTTGGTGGACAGGCCCATCGTGGCGCCCGCACCGTACGCCCCCGTGGGATGCGCCTCGTAGACGACCGAGTCGATGCCGGCCTTTCGCAGTGCCATGGCCATGGCCGGTCCGGCGATGCCGCCACCGATGATCAGAGCTTTCATGGTCTACCCTTCAGCCGAATCCACGCCTCAAGAAGTAGCTTCTTCAAGAAGTTACTTCTTCTAGAAGCTAAACCGGAGGGGATCGGATGTCAACGGAACGAGGGGAGCTGGAGGCCGCCGCCTTCGCGGAGATCCCGCAGTTCGTCAGTGCGACGACGCTGTTCCAGCACGCCGTGGCCGACCAGCTCGGCGTACCCGTCAACGACCTGCACTGCCTGAACCTGGTGAGCTCGGGCCGGGCCGTGACGCCCACGCAGCTCGCCGAGTACATGGGCATGACCACCGGCGCCGTCACGAAGATGCTCGACCGGATGCAGGAGCAGCGGCTGATCCGGCGCGAGCACGACCCCCGCGACCGCAGGCGCGTGGTCGTCGTCCAGCTGCCCGACAGGCTCGCCGAGATCGCCGAGTTCTACCGGCCCATGGCCGCCTTCCTGCAGGAGCGGCTGGCCGCCTGCACCGTCGACCAGCTCCGGTTCATGGCCGAGTTCGCCGGCGCGGCCGGGAACGTCGCCCTCGGCCAGACCGCCCAGTTGCGCAGGAACGGCAAGCCGCACGCCACCCGCAGGAGCGCGCGCGAGAGGCAGGCGCGACCGGAGACCCCCGGCTGAAGCCCGCCGGGCACCTCCGCGACCAGCCGTTACGCCATCTGACGCACAGCCGGCGTTCATCTTCCGTTCCGGTGTTCCCTCCCGGGCGGGGTAGGGGGACCGGATGCGATATCACGTTCTGGCATGTGACTACGACGAGACCCTGGCCACCGACGGCCGGGTCGACGACGACACCTTGGCCGCCCTCGAACGTCTCGTCCGCACGGGACGCCGGCCGGTCCTGGTCACCGGCAGGGAGGTCGGCGACCTCACCGCGGACTTCCCCCGGCTCGACCTGTTCGACCTGGTGGTCGCGGAGAACGGGGCCGTCCTCTACCGGCCCGGCGAGCAGGAGACCACCTCTCTGGCCGAGGCGCCGCCCGAGGCCCTCGTCGAGCGGCTGCGCGAGCTGGGCGTGGAACCGCTCAGCGTCGGCTCGGTGATCGTGGCCACCCGGGAACCGCACGGCGAGACCGTGCTCGGCGCCATCCGCGACCTGGGCCTGGAGATGCAGGTCATCTTCAACAAGGGCGCGGTGATGGTGCTGCCCTCCGGCGTCAACAAGGCGAGCGGCCTGACCGCGGCCCTGGCCGAGCTCGGCGTGTCCGAGCACAGCACGGTCGGCGTGGGCGACGCCGAGAACGACCACGCGTTCCTGTCCCTGTGCGAGTGCGCGGTCGCGGTGGCCAACGCCCTGCCCGCCGTCAGGGAACGCTGTGACCTGGTGACCGGGAACGAGTGCGGCGCCGGGGTCGTCGAGCTGATCGACCGGCTCGTCGAGAACGACCTGGACGACGTGGACGTGACGCGCCGCCACCTGCTGCTGGGCACCACCGGCGAGGACGACGACAAGAAGGAGGTGCGCTTCCCGCCGTACGGGACGCGCATGCTGATCGCCGGGCCCTCGCACAGCGGCAAGTCCACCGTCACCGCCGCGCTGCTGGAGCGGATCACCAAGGCCGGGTACCGGTTCTGCCTGATCGACCCCGAGGGCGACTACACCGAGGGCATCGAGGGCGCCTCCGTGCTGGGCGACGTCACGAGCGCCCCCACCGAGGAGGAGATCCTCCAGGTGCTGCAGGACGCCGGGCAGAGCGTGGTGGTCAACCTGCTGGGCGTGCCCATCGACGACAGGCCCGGGTTCTTCCAGGACTTCCTGCCCCGCCTGTCGGCGCTGCCGGCCCGCTACGGGTACCCGCACTGGCTGGTGGTCGACGAGGCCCACCACATGATGCCCGACGGGTTCGGCCTGCAGTCGGTGGAGCTGCTGCGCGAGATGGGCGGGCTGGTGCTGGTCACCGTGCACCCCGACGCGGTCAGCGAGCCGGTCGTGCAGACCCTGAACGCGGTCGTCGTGGTGGGCGACGGTCCCGGAGGGGTGCTGGAGGCGTTCGCCGGTGCCGCCGGCATCGACGTCCCCGGCGGTGACCTCTCCGACCTGCCGACCGGGGACCTGCTGTTCTGGCGGGTCGAGGACGAGCCGATCCGGGTACGGCTGGCCCCGCCCGAGGAGGAGCGCCAGAGGCACCGCCGCAAGTACGCCGCCGGTGAGCTCGGCGAGGAGAGCAGCTTCTTCTTCCGCGGCCCCGAGAACATGCTGAACCTGCGGGCCGGGAACCTGACCTCGTTCTGCCGCATGGCCGAGGGCGTCGACGAGGGGACGTGGAACTACCACCTGGAGCGGGGCGACTACTCGCGCTGGCTGGCCGGAAGCGTCAAGGACGAGGAGCTGGCGGCCGAGGTGGCCGAGGTCGAGCAGAGTTCGGGCGACGCGGCCGACGAGACCAGGCGCCGGGTGCGCGAGCTCATCGAGGCCCGCTACACCGCGCCCGCCGAGCCGAGCGGGCTCGTCTGAACGCGGAGGGCCGCGCCACCGGGCCGGGCGGATTCGCCCGGGTGCGTCGCACCGGTGTCGCGGCCCGGGCGTCAGGCGGACGCCGCGAGGATTTCACCCCGTTTTTGGCGATCTTTACCTTTACCTGACCCGGCTTGACGGTGATCCTGACAGGGTTCGACATCTCGGCACCCCTCACAAGGAGACCCCGTGCGCGCTTCCGAACGTTCCCGGCCTTCCTGGGCGGCACGACTCGCCCTCGTCATCGCCGTCGTCACGTCCATGAGCGGCGTGGTCACCGTCACCCCCGCCGACGCGGCGGTCCACGGCTCCTGCACCGTCTCCCGCTGCGCGGACGCGCGCTCGGCCAGGTCGATCTGGTCCGGGAAGGGCTACCCCACCGACCGCGGCTGGTACTCCTGGCCGGACGGCAGGTACAACTACACCGGCGGGCGCTTCTACAACCGGGAGGGCCAGCTGCCCGCGGGCGCCACCTACCAGGAGTACGACGTGTACTCCCGGGCCCGGGGCGCCGCGCGTGACGCGTACCGGATCGTCGTCAACCGGAGCACCGGCGTGGCCTGGTTCTCCCCCAACCACTACACCGACTTCTACCGCCTGTAGGGGCCCGTGGCGTCCGCCGCAGGCCCGGGCGGTGGCATCTCCGCCCCGGCCTGACCGGCGGGCCGGAAGGGGATCTCGACCGGAGGTCCCGGGGAGAGCATGATGGCCTGATGCCGTACGCCGACGCCTTCGCCCGCAGCATCGCCGATCCCGAGGACTTCTGGGGCGAGGCTGCCGAGGCGGTCACCTGGATCAGGCCCCCGCGCGAGGTCCTGGACGCCGGAGCGCCCCCCTTCTACCGCTGGTTCCCCGACGGGGAGCTGAACACCTGCCACAACGCGCTGGACCGGCACGTCGAGGCCGGTCACGGCGACCGGCTCGCGCTGGTGTACGACAGCCCGGTGACCGGCACCGGGCGGTCGTACACCTACGCCGGGCTGCGCGAGGAGGTCGCGAGGTTCGCCGGGGCGCTGCGCTCCCTCGGCGTGGAGCAGGGCGACCGGGTGGTGGTCTACATGCCGATGGTGCCCGAGGCGGTCGTCGCGATGCTGGCGTGCGCGCGGCTCGGGGCGGTGCACTCGGTGGTGTTCGGCGGGTTCGCACCCAAGGAGCTGGCGGCCAGGATCGACGACGCGCGGCCCAAGGTGGTGGTCTCGGCCTCCTGCGGGATCGAGCCATCGCGCGTGGTGCCGTACAAGCCGATGCTGGACGCCGCGCTGGAGCTGGCCGCGCACGCGCCCGCGCACTGCGTGGTCCTCCAGCGCGAGCAGGCGCCCGCCGGGCTGGTGCCCGGGCGCGACGTCGACTGGGCGGACGCGCTGGCGAAGGCCGAACCGGCCGGGTGCGTGCCGGTCAAGGCGACCGACCCGCTGTACATCCTCTACACCAGCGGCACCACCGGCACGCCCAAGGGCGTGGTGCGCGACAACGGCGGGCACGCGGTGGCGCTGCTGTGGAGCATGGCCAACGTCTACGACGTCGCGCCGGGCGAGGTGTTCTGGGCGGCCTCCGACGTCGGCTGGGTGGTCGGGCACTCCTACATCGTGTACGGCCCGCTGCTGCGCGGCGCCACCACCGTGCTGTACGAGGGCAAGCCGGTCGGCACCCCGGACGCGGGCGCGTTCTGGCGGGTGATCGCCGAGCACCGGGTGAACGCGCTGTTCACCGCACCGACCGCGTTCCGGGCGATCCGCCGGGCCGACCCCGAGGCGCTGCTGCTGCGCGACCACGACGTCTCGTCGCTGCGGACGCTGTTCCTGGCCGGGGAGCGCCTGGACCCCGACACCTACCACTGGGCCGCGGGGAGACTCGGCGTCCCGGTGGTCGACCACTGGTGGCAGACCGAGACCGGCTGGCCCGTCGCGGCCAACCTGCGCGGCCTGGAACCCATGCCGGTCAAGCCGGGCTCCCCCACCGTGCCCGTCCCCGGCTACGACGTGCGCGTGCTGCGCGCCTCGGGCGAGGAGTGCGCGCCGGGCGAGGAGGGGGCGATCTGCATCCGGCTGCCGCTGCCGCCCGGCACGCTCCCCACGCTCTGGCAGGACGACGAGCGCTACGTGCGGTCCTACCTGTCGGCCTTCCCCGGCCACTACCTGACCGGCGACGGCGGCCACCTCGACGAGGACGGCTACCTGTACGTGATGGGCCGCACCGACGACGTGATCAACGTGGCCGGTCACCGGTTGTCCACCGGGTCCATGGAGGCGGTGCTCGCCGCGCACCCGGCGGTGGCCGAGTGCGCGGTGATCGGGGTGGCCGACGAGCTGAAGGGACAGGTCCCGCGCGGTTTCGTGGTCCTCAAGAGCGGGGTGGCCATCGACCCGGAGACGCTGCGCGCCGAGCTGATCTCGGCCGTACGCGACCAGGTGGGCGCGGTGGCGGCCTTCCGGCAGGTGGACGTGGTCCCGGCGCTGCCGAAGACCAGGTCGGGGAAGATCCTGCGCAAGACCATGCGCGGCATCGCCGAGGGCGCCGACGAGCCCGTCCCGTCGACCATCGAGGACCCGGCGGTGCTGGAGGTGCTGCGTCCCATCATCGGGCGCCCCGCCGTGGACGGACCGCTCACCGAACTCCCCACCACGGACGAACCGCTCACCGGACTCCCCGCCGTGGACGGGCCGCCGCGGTGACCCGCCCGCCGCCGGGGAGCGACGCCCGGCATCAGGACGGTCACGATCGGTTCCGCGCCGGAGCTCGCGGGGTCATACCGTCATTAAGGTCGTGTCGTGGCGAATGACACCGGAAGGCTGATCTCCGGCCGATACCGGTTGATGGAAGTGCTCGGCCGTGGCGGAATGGGCACGGTGTGGCGGGCGCGGGACGAGAGCCTGCACCGCGAGGTGGCGATCAAGGAGCTCACCCTCCCCGATCAGCTGGACCTTCCGGAACGCGAGATGCTGCACAAGCGGGTGCAGCGTGAGGCGCGGGCCGCGGCGCGGCTGAAGCACCCGTCGATCATCACCGTCCACGACCACGTCGTCGAGGCCGACGGCAGCCCGTGGATCGTGACAGAGATCATTGACGGGCCGTCGCTGGACGGGGTGCTGAGGACCCGCGGGCGACTGCCCCCCTCGGAGGTGGCGGAGATCGGGACGCGGATCCTCTCGGCGCTGGAGGTCGCGCACGCCGCCGGGATCACCCACCGCGACATCAAGCCCGCCAACGTCCTGCTCGAAGGCGAACGGGTCGTGCTGACCGATTTCGGCATCGCCGCCGTCGAGGGGGACGTCGCCCTCACCGGCACCGGCGTCACCCTGGGCACCCCGGCCTTCATCTCCCCCGAGCAGATCAACGGCCACCGGGCCACCGCGGCGTCGGACCTGTGGTCGCTGGGGGCCACCCTGTACGCCGCGGTCGAGGGCCGCCGCCCGTTCACCGGCACGACGGCCGGTTCGATATACGTCGCGATCGTCACCCGGCCGCCCGACCCGCCCGTGCACGCCGGCCCCCTGGCCCCCCTGCTGGAGGGGCTGCTGCGCAAGGACCCCGCCCGCCGTCTCACCGGCGCCCAGGCCGCCGGGATGCTCGCCGAGATCACCGCCACCCCGGTCTCCGGCGTGCCCTTCACCGGTACGTCCGCCTCCGGCGCGCCTTCCGGTGGCGGGCCCTCCTCGGTCACGCCTTCCAGCGGTTCGGGAGACGGCAGGCCTTCCGGGGGGACGCCTTCCGGAGGAACGCCTTCTGGGGGAACGCCTTCCGGGGGGACGCGACCGCAGGGCACCACCCCGGCCGACGTCCGGTCCGGCCCCGGCGAACCGCCCCCCGCGCCGACGGCCGCCCTGCCCGCCGTCGAACACCACCGGGTCCCGCCGCCCGCCACCGTGCTCCCCACCGTCCCGTCGCCCGGGACCCCGTCGTCCGGAATCGAGCCGTCGAGGATCGAACAGGCCGGGATCGAACCGGCCACCGCCGCCGGCGTCTCGCCGACCGTCGTCGCCCCGCCCGGCGTCTCGCCGACCGTCGCCGCTCCGGCCGGGACCGCCTCGCTCGGCACCGCTCCTGCGACCGCCCCCGCCGCCCTCGGGGACACGCAGGTCGCGGTTCCCGCCCCCCGGCGCGGACGCGGATCCCGTACGGCGATCGTCGTGGCCGTGGTGCTCCTGGCCGTCGCGATCACGGGCTACCTGCTCCGGCCCATGACCGACACCGCCGGGGACCCGATGCGCGTGACCGCCGTCGCCCGGCTCGGCGGCCACACCGAGACGGTGAACGCCGTGACGTTCAGCCCGGACGGAAAGACCCTGGCCAGCGGTGGTGGTGACGGCTCGGTCATCCTGTGGAACGCCGAGACCCGGAAGCCGATCGGCAAGCCGCTCACCGGCCACACCAGGGCGGTGGAGTCGGTGGCCTTCAGCCCGGACGGAAAGACCCTGGCCGCCGGTGGCAGCAACGCGCAGGGGACCGACTCCGGCGACCACACCGTGGTCGTATGGGACGCGGCGACCCGCGAGGCGACCGGCGGCCCGCTCACCGGCCACACCGACTGGGTACGGTCGGTGGCCTTCAGCCCGGACGGGAAGATCCTCGCCAGCGGAAGCGCCGACAGCTCGGTGATCATGTGGGACACGGCGACCTGGGAGGCGACCGGCGACCCGCTCACCGGCCACAGCGACTGGGTGCAGTCACTGGCCTTCGATCCCGACGGCAAGACCCTGGTCACCGGAAGTGACGACAACACGGCGATCGTGTGGGACGTGAAGACCCGGCAGCCGATCGGCGACCCGCTCACCGGGCACACCGGGCTGGTGCGCTCGGTGGCGTTCTGCTCGGACGAGAAGATCTTCGCCACCGGGGGCGAGGACAGAAAGGTGATCGTCTGGGACGCGGAGACCCGCCGCCCGGACGGGGCCCCGCTCACCGGGCATCCGGGCGAGATCTACGCTCTCGCGTTCAGCCCGGACGGCGACACCCTGGCCGTGGCCACCGGCTCCGCCGTCCGGCTCTGGGACATGCGGACCCGGAAGACGATCGGCGGCCCGCTCACCGGCCACGCCGACTCGGTGTGGTCGCTGGCCTTCAGCCCGGACGGAAAGACCCTCGCCACCGCCGGCGCGGACCGCCAGGTGATCCTGTGGAAGGTCTCCTGACCGCCGGCACGGGCATGGTCAGGGACGGCCGGCCCCGGCGACGGTGATCCGGATCGAGTACAGGTCGCCGCCGGAGTTGGTGATGAACAGGTTGTTGCGCCGGAGACCGCCGAAGGTGAGGTTCGACGCCGACTCGGGCAACGGGAGCCTGCCGATCAACGTGCCGTCCGGGTCGTAGCAGTGCAGGCCGTCGAGGGCCGCGGCCCAGACCCTGTCGTGACTGTCGACCCTGATGCCGTCGAACCAGGCGCCGGCGAACACCTCGCCCCCGGACAGTCCGCCCTCCGCGGTCACCTCGAACACCCGCATGAGGCGCCTGCGGGTGTCCACGACGTACAGCCGCCTCTCGTCGGCGGAGAAGGCCAGGCCGTTGGGGCGGACGAAGTCGTCGGCGACGATCCTCAGGTCGCCGGTGCCCGGGTCGAGCCGGTAGACGTGGTCGGCGCCGATCTCGCTCTCGGCCGGGCTCCCCTCGTAGTGGTCGCTGATCCCGTAGCGCGGGTCGGTGAACCAGATCGAGCCGTCCGAGCGTACGACGACGTCGTTGGGGCTGTTCAGCCGCTTGCCGTCGTAGGTCTCCGCGAGAACGGTGACGGAGCCGTCGTGCTCGGTCCTGGTCACCCGCCGGGCACCCTGCTCGCAGGTGACCAGCCGGCCCTCGCGGTCGACGGTGTTGCCGTTGGCGTGACCGGAGGAGTGGCGGAACACCCCGACCGTCCCGGTCGTCTCGTCCCAGCGGAGCAGCCGGTCGTTGGGGATGTCGCTCCACACCAGGTAGCGACCGGCCGGGAAGTAGGCGGGCCCCTCGGTCTTACGGCTTCCCCGGTGCAGCACCTCCACGTACTCGTCGCCGGAGTACACGGAGAAGCGGTCGTCCAGGACTTCGAACTCCGCCTTGAACCTGTCGATCATGACAAGACCTCCTTTGGCGAGAGAATATCTCGATCGAATGAGATATGGTCAAGTTCGACTTTTGCAAGTTGTCGTTCAGAGGAGGACGAGGCGTGGACAGGATCGACCGGGCTCTGGTCTCCGAGCTGCAACGGGACGCGACCCGGTCCTACGCGGCCCTGGGGCAGATCGTCGGGCTGTCCGCCGGCGCCGCTCACGAGCGGGTCCGCAAGCTCCGCGAGCGCGGCGTCATCCGGGCCACCACGATCGACGTCGATCCGGCCGCGCTCGACCGGCGCGTGCTGGCCTACGTCATGGTCGAGGCGAACGCGTGGATGGGCGACTCGGGGGAGGCGCTGGCCGCCCTCCCCGAGATCCAGGAGGCGCATGTCATCGCCGGGGCGGCGTCCGTGCTGGTCAAGGTCCGCACCGCGACCACCGAGGCCCTGCAGGACGTACTGCGCCGGATCTATGACATCCCCGGCGTCAGCGGGACGCAGGCCATCGTCGTGCTGGAGACGTTCTTCGAACGCCCGGTGGATCCCGGCCACCGGGACGCCGCCGGCCGGGATCCCGGTCAGCGGGATTCCGGCCACTAGGGTCGCAGGTCCTCGGCGCCGCGACCCGGGACCGCGGTCCCGGGCACCGCGACCTCGGACACCCCTCCCGGCGTCGCGACCGCGCGTCGCGGCCCGTCGCGGCGTCGCGTCCTACCGGTCGGTGGAGCCGGTGGAGACCCGCGCGTCCCCGCCGGGGCTCTTCGAACGCCTCTGCGGCGCCAGGTAGGCCCACTGCCACAGCGCCTCGACCGGGCCGCGCTCGAAGCGCCGCAGCCAGAGCGTGGACAGCGTCATGAAGAGCGCGCAGATGCCCAGCCAGGCCACCGGCACCCACCACGGCCGCAGGTCGTCCAGGCGCGCGGCCAGGCCCAGACCCCAGCCGTAGCAGAGCACGGAGGCGACCAGGTTCTGGAAGATGTAGCAGCTCAGCGCCGTGCGGCCGACGTTGGTCAGCCCTCGCCTCAGCACTCCGGGAGCGCCGGTCGCCCGCCGCGCCAGGGTCGCGACGAGACCGAGCAGGCCCAGCGCCACCAGCGGGGGCAGCAGGTAGCGGTCCACCAGGAACCAGCCGGGCCCGGCGAAGGAGGTGAGCAGGTTCAGCGGCACGCCCACGGCGAACCCGGCGACCATGAGCCGCCTGCGGAGCGCGTCGCCACGCTCGGAGTCCTCGAACACCCCGGCGCGCATCAGCCGGGAGCCGAGCAGGAACAGCACGATGCCCAGCGGGACGATGACGACGATCTCGATGCGGTACAGGCCGAACGACTGGATCCGGGCCGTGACCTGGTCGAGGTAGCTTCCGTCGGAGAAGAGCGTGGACGGCGCCGGGGCCGTGCCCGTGCCCGTTCCCTCGGCGAGCATGACCGCGGTGAGCAGGCCGATCAGCACGGTGAACACCGACCCGACCGTGACCATCCATATCGTGATCGCCCGCTCGCTCCTGCCGATCAGGTACGCCACGATGACGGAGGTCAGCGCGTACCCCATGAGCACGTCGAACTCGAAGATCAGCAGATAGTGGATCAGTCCCTCGACGAACAGCAGGCCGGCCCGCCACAGGTACCAGCCGGGCCAGGGTGCGTTCCGGCGCGCGGCCGAGCGGTACTGCAGTTCCAGGCCGACCCCGAAGAGCAGGGTGAGCAGCGCCAGGAACTTGCCGTTGGTGACGAAGCGGAGGAGGGTCTCCATCGTCCCGGGCGTGCCCAGCGCGTTCAGGACCTGCGCGGGCCCGCCGGGATCGGTGAAGATCCAGATGTTCGTGCCCAGGGTGCCGGCGATGGCGATCCCCCGGAGCAGATCGAGCGTTTCGATACGGCGTTGTGTCACGCCTTCCACGATCCCGTCTGGCCGGGCCCGGGACATCGTCGCTCAGGCCCATCCGGGGCGTACATCGATGTATGTACCCGCCCCGGACCCCGGGCCGTCCGGTCCACGGGCATCCGGTCCACGGGCATCCGGTCCACGGGCATCCGGTCCACGGGCATCCGGTCCACGGGCATCCGGCGCGGGAGGACGGCGCCTACCGGCCGAAGGCGACGCGGGCGTGCAGCAGCGCGGCGGTCGCCGGGTCCCAGCCGAACGCCTCCCGCCCGGCCAGCCACGCCGCCGCACCGGCACCGTCGCCCGCGGGCACCGCCCCGGAACCCAGCCTCTCCCGTACGGCGGCACCGACCGGGCCGTCACCGGCCAGCACGCCACCGGCCAGCACGATCGGGCCCGTCCCGTCCGCGGGGCGGACCTCGGCCACCGTCTCGCAGAGCAACCGGGCCGCGGTGGACACGATCTCCCGGGCGACCGGATCTCCCTCGGCCGCCGCCCGCGCGACCAGCGGGGCGAGCCTGGCGAGTTCCAGCGGGGGGCGCGACTGGGCGCGGACCACCAGCCTGATCGCCAGCGCCCGCATCTCCCCGGCGGCGCCGTCGCCCATCTCGCCGACGACCCCTCTCCCCGGGGCGGGCGTCTCCGGGTCGGTCGCCTCCGGACGGGGCGGCGTGTCGTCCAGCAGGGCGTCCATGACCAGGCGGGTCAGCGTCCCGCCCGCGTCGCCCCGGCTGAGGGCTCGGGCGGCGGCCCGGGCCGCCCGCCTGCCCAGCCAGAACCCCGACCCCTGGTCGCCCAGCAGCCAGCCGAGCCCGTCGGCGACGGTCACCGGCTCCCCGTCCTCGATCCGGGCGGCGATCGCCCCGGTACCGGCGATGAGCACGGTCCCGTGCGGCTCCGCCGTACCGGCGGCGAAGGCGATGCCGAGGTCCCCGACGAGGCGGGGCGCGACGCGCAGTCCCGTCGCGGCCCACATGCGGTCGAACACCGGCCGCTCCAGCGCGCCCGAGCCCGCCAGGCCGACGACCGCCCCGGCCACCAGGGCCGGATCCGTCCCGCGCAGGGCGGACCCCAGCGCCAGGCCGATGTTGGCGACGGCCGCGGCGTTGCCGTGGGCCGCGGGATTGCCGCCCGCGGCGTGGCCGTACCCGGAGCGCCGCCCGGAGGCGTCCAGCAGCAGCGCCCGCGAGGAGGTCCCGCCGACATCCATCCCGAGGACGTACACGGCGCTCAGAGGTGTTCGCCGAAGAACGCGACGACGGCCTCGACCGCCCGGGTGACGTGCGGCTCGTTGTCGTAGAGGTCGATGTGGACCTTGC
Source organism: Streptosporangium longisporum (assembly GCF_039534895.1). Lineage (NCBI taxonomy): Bacteria > Bacillati > Actinomycetota > Actinomycetes > Streptosporangiales > Streptosporangiaceae > Streptosporangium > Streptosporangium longisporum. Next base: position 134,128 of record NZ_BAAAWD010000029.1, read on the forward strand.
TGTCCAGCCAGACGACCCTCCTGGGCTCGTCCATCCGCCGGTAGGCCTCCTCGGCGCCCTCCGGCGAGCAGAAGCGGTCGACCACCCCGTGCACGATCAGGCCGGGCGTGGGCGAGAGGAAGTCGGCGCCCGTCATGTTGTCCATGGTGATCAGCTCGCGGATCGAGGCCCTGGTCACCGTGTTGCGCCAGTGCTCCGAGGCGCCGCGCCCGGTGCCGTAGTAGGCCCACGGCTCGTCGCCGGGCATGGCCGCCTCCCCCTCCTCGGCCACCGCGGGCAGGTACTCCGTCCCGCCACCCGTGTCCTGGCGCTCCAGCACCTCGGTGAAGGACGCCAGCGCCCGCCGGTACCCGTCGGGCGACATCCCGGCCCGCATGCCGTAGGGGTTGTTGTACGCCCCGGCGATGCCCGCGAACGCCCTCACCCGGGGGTCGAACGCGGCGAACCTCAGCGCGTACCCCCCGCCGAGGCAGATCCCGACCGCGCCGATCCTGTCGCCGTCCACCTCGGGTCGCGAGCGCAGCAGCGACACCGCGGCCCGCAGGTCCTCCAGCTTGCCCTGCGGGTCCTCGTGGCAGCGCGGCTCACCGCCCGACTCGCCCCAGTTGCGGTGGTCGAAGGCCAGCGTCGCGTATCCGGCCTCGGTCAGCCGGGCGGCGTACCGGCCGGTCACCTGGTCGCGGACGCCGGTGAACGGCCCGGTGAGGACCACGGCGGGGTGCGGCCCCGGCGCCGCGGGGACCCGCAGGTCACCGGCGAGGGTGACCCCTCCGGCGGTGAACGTCACTTTTTCCGACATGGCGCAAGTCTGTACGGCCCGCCGGGCGGAAGCCAACACGCGCCCGGCCGGGACGCGGGCCGGCTCCCGGGAGCCGGCCGGAAACCGCCCCGGACACGCGACGGCACCCGGGAATCCGGCCGGACCGGCCCCGAACGCGGGACGTGGTGCGTCCCGGAGGCGGGACGGTGCCCCGGGCCCGGCGCGGGGCCGGGTGCCGGGGCGCCGTCCGGCGCGCTAGGAGTCGAACCCCAGGCCCATCCGGTCCAGGGTGCGCAGCCAGAGGTTGCGCCGGCCCTGGTGCAGGTCGGCCTGGGCGATCGACCAGCGGGTCATCTGGATCCCGGCCGACCGGACCGGCTCGGGCGGGAACGGCACGGGCTTCTCCTTCACCATCCGCAGCTCGGTCCGCTCGGTCCGCTCTCCGGCGAGCAGGTCGAGCATGACGTTGGCCCCGAACCGGGTCGCGCCGACGCCCATGCCGGTGTACCCGGCGGCGTAGGCGACCCGCCCGCCGTGCGACCGGCCGTAGAAGGCGCTGAACCGGCTGCAGGTGTCGATCACCCCGCCCCACCGGTGGGTGAAGCGCACCCCGTCGAGCTGGGGGAACGTGGTGGCGAAGTGCTCGGCCAGCGTGACGAAGGTCTCGTCGCGCTGCTCGTACTCGGGCTTGATCATGCCGCCGTTGTAGTAGACCGCGTCGTAGCCGCCCCACAGGATCCGGTCGTCGTCGGTGAGCCGGTAGTAGTGGAACTGGTTGGCCGCGTCCCCCACCCCCTGCCGGTTGTGCCAGCCCACCGAGGCCAGCTGCCCGGCCGAGAGCGGCTCGGTCACCAGCGCGTAGTCGTAGACCGGCACCAGGAAGTGCCGTAGCCGCCGCAGCAGCGGCTGGAACACCCCGGTGCCCAGGGCGACCTTGCGCGCTCTGACGGTGCCGTGCGGGGTGATCAGGTCCATGCTCGTCGGGGTGTCCTTCATCGCCCGTACCGGCGTGCGCTCGAAGACGCGCACGCCCAGCGCCAGGCAGGCCTGCCGGAGCCCCCAGGCCAGCCGGGCGGGATCGACCATGGCGCAGCCGTCGCGCTCCCAGTGACCGCCGATGTAGGTGGGCGAGTTCACCTCCGCCCGGACCTGCTCGGTGTCCAGGACGTCGACGCGGGCGCCCATCTCGCGGGCGATCTCGACGTGCCGGTTCATCTCCTCCAGCTGCCACGGCTCGGTGGCCACGTGCAGCTCGCCGGTACGCCGGTAGCCGCAGTCGATGCCGTACCGTTCGACGGCCTCGCCGATCTCGTCGAGGTTGTCGACACCGAGGCGTTCCAGGGTGGCGATCTCCTCGGGCCAGCGTTCCAGCCCGTTGGCGATGCCGTGGGTGAGCGTGGCCATCGCGAAGCCGCCGTTGCGGCCCGACGCCGCCCACCCGACCCGGCGTCCCTCCAGCAGGACGACGTCGAGCGACGGGTCGCGTTCCTTGGCCATCAGGGCCGCCCAGAGCCCCGAGAAGCCTCCGCCGACCACCGCCAGGTCCGCGGTCGTGTCGTCGAGGAGCCGCGGCAGCGGCTCCGGTTTCGCCGTACTGTCGAGCCAGTACGGCTTGCGCTCCGCGTCAGCAAGAGCCTTCAGCGGATCCACAGATCTCACTTCCCTACGTGAGTCAGTACGTCTTTAGGTGTGTCGCGTGGTCACGGGGACCACGCGCGGGTTCCCCCCGCCTGAATCCGATCTCGCCTCCCTGTTCTGTGCCGGAGCCTCCCGTACGGGAGTACGTGTACACCGAGGCCCCGTACCGCCCGACGGGGGCAGGGGGCCCGGCGTCGGTCAGGTACGGCGGCGCGCGGTGACCGAGTTGACCACCGCGATGGCGACGCCTACCGCGAATATAAGCGTTCCGACGATGTTGACCTGCGGCGGAACCCCGTTCCTGGTCGCACCGAAGATCCACAGGGGGAACGTCTGGAGCGCGCCGTTGGTGAACTGGGTGATCACGAAGTCGTCGATGGACAGCGCGAAGGCCAGCAGCGCACCGGAGACGACGCCGGGCAGGATCATCGGGAAGGTGACCCGCCAGAAGGTCACCCAGGTGGACGCGCCGAGGTCGCGCGCGGCCTCCTCGATCGACCGGTCCAGCCCGACCACCCGGGCGCGCACCGTGATCGCCACGAAGGACAGCGAGAACAACACGTGCGCGATGACGACGGTCACGAAGCCGGTCTTGACCCCGGCGCTGATGAACAGGGACAGCAGCGAGGCGCCCATGACGATCTCGGGCGAGGCGATCGCGGCGAACATCACCAGGTTGGTGGCGCCCTGCCCGCGGAACCGGTAGCGGCCCAGGGCCAGGCCCAGGAGCGTGCCGATCGCCGTCGTGATCAGCGTGACGAGCGCGGCGACCTGCAGCGAGCTGACGACCGCCTCGATCATCTGGGGGTACTCGTCCAGCCGGCCCCACCATTTGAGGGTGAAGCCCTGCCAGGTCACGTTGGACTTGCTGCGGGTGTCGTTGAAGCCGAAGACGACCATGACGGCGATCGGCACGAACAGCCAGGCGAGGACCAGCCAGACGTAGCCCTTGAGCAACCGGTCCCCGAGCCGCGACCTGCCGCGCGCGACGGGACGGGCGTTCGTCTCCGCGATGGTCTGCGCGCTCATCGGGCACCCCCGCAAAGGTCGGTGGTCGTCCTCGCGGTCACCGGGTCTCCGGGGACGTTCACGGTCGTCCGCGCGCTCATCGGGCCGCCGCCTCGAGGACGTTCTCGGTGCCGAGCGCCCTGGCGTAGGCGAAGATGCCGATCAGCATCGCCGCCATCAGCGCGAACGACAGCGCCGCGGCCGTCGGGTAGTCGCCGTTGGTCAGGTACTCGACCTGGATGATGTTGCCGATCATGGTGTTGTCCGGGCCGCCGAGGATGCTCGCGTTGACGTAGTCGGCGGTCATCGGGACGAACGTCATCAGCACCCCGGCGAACACCCCCGGCAGCGAGAGCGGGAGCACGATCCTGGTGAAGGCCTGGCGTCTGGCCGCGTACAGGTCCTGGGCGGCCTCGATCACCCGGGGATCGACCCGCTCCAGCGCCACGTAGATCGGCAGGATCATGAACGGCAGGTAGTTGTAGACGAGGCCGCCGATCACCGCCGCGGTCGTCTGGAGCACGTGGAAGTCCTCGGGCAGCAGCCCCGCCGACTTCAGCGGGCCCAGCACCATGCCGTCGTCGGCCAGCAGGAACTTCCACGACACCGTGCGCAGCACGAACGAGACGAAGAACGGCAGCAGCACCAGCAGCAGGTAGGTGGACTTGCGCTCACCCCCCTTGAACGCGATCCAGTACGCCATCGGGTAGGCCAGCGCGATGGAGATCAGCGTGCCGATCAGGCCGTACTCGGCCGAGCGCAGGAACTGCGTCCGGTACTGGCTCAGGACGTCGCCGTAGATGCCGACGTTGAAGGTCTGGACGAACCCGTTCAGCGAGTCGCCCTCCTGCAGCGAGACCGAGGCCATGAAGACCATCGGCACCACCAGGAAGATCACCAGCCACAGGCCGCCCGGCAGGATCAGCAGGTAGGGGGTGAGGCGTTTCACGAGCGTGTCACCGTCAGCCCTGGGTGATCGGCTGGAAGATGTCCTGGAAGACCTTCTCCTGCGCCGGGTTCAGGGTCTTGTACGAGCGCAGCTTGGCCAGGTCCGCCTCGGACGGGAAGATCAGCGGGCTCTCGGCGATCTGCTTCAGCGACGCCTTCTTCTCGCCGGTGGCCTTGTCCGCGTCGGCCAGGACCAGTTCCCTGGCCGAGGAGACCGGGGTGATGTAGTTGATGTACTCCACCAGCATCGTGGCGATCTTGGGCTGGTAGACGTAGTCCATCAGGGTCAGCGCGTCGACCGGGTTCTGGGCGGTCTTGGGGATGCACATGTTGTCGGTCCAGATCGTGCCGCCCTCCTCGGGCACCACGAACCTGAGGTCCTTGCCCTCGGCGACCTGCTGGAAGATGTCGCCGGACCAGGCCATGGTGATCCAGATGTCGCCCCGGGCGAGGGCGTCGACGTAGTCGTTCTCGTAGTACTTGCGCACCAGGCCCGCGTCGCGCTGCTCGGTGAGCTTGGCCCCGGCCTTCTTCCAGTCGGCCTCGGTGGAGGCGTCGGGGTCGATGCCCAGGGCGAACATGCCGAAGTTCGCGACCTCCTGGGTGTCGAGCATCATGCCGACCTTGCCCTTGTACTTGGGGTTCCACAGGTCGGCGATGCTCTTGACCTCGTCGACGTACTTGGGGTTGTAGGCGATGCCGGTCACCCCGACCGTCCACGGGATCGTGTGGGCGTTGTCCGGGTCCCAGGTGGGGTCCTTGACCGCGGAGGTCGCGTTGGCCGCGAAGTTGGGCAGCTTGGAGTGGTCCAGCGGTACCAGGTACCCCAGCGCGATGGCCCGGTTGAGCTGGAAGCCGTTGGTCAGCACCATCAGGTCGTAGCCGATGTCGTTCCCGGCGGCCAGCAGCGGCTGGATCTTGCCGAAGAACGTGCCGACGTCCTGGATGGCCTCCTGGTAGGTGACCTTGATGCCGGTGTCGGCGGTGAACATCTCCAGCGAGGGGTACTTCTTGCCCTCCTTGTCGATGTACAGCGGCCAGTTGGCGAAGCGCAGCGTGCCGGTCTTCTTCTTGGAGGCCCAGTACTCGGCGACGGCGTCCCGCGCGGGCGGGGCCACCTTCTTGCCCTCCACCCCGCAGGCGGCGAGGGCGAGACCGGCGGCCGACAGTCCCCCCAGGCGGAGGGCGTCACGACGGGTGACGGAACGGCTCTGCGTCATGCCTCGCAGGAAGGCGGTGTCGGTGCGGGGGTACATAGCTGACTCAACTTCCGATCGCGTACGAGTGGTGCGGCCGCCACGACAGCCAGACGGAGTCGCCACGCTCCGCCGTGCTCGCGCTGTCGAGGGCGTTCTGCTGGAAGACGGTCACCTCTGCCCCGTGGGCCAGTCGGACCGTGTAGCTGGTGTAGAGGCCGAGGTAGACCACCTCCGAGACGACGCCCCGGACCACGCTCAGGCCGCCGGAGGGCCTCTCGGTGCAGATCGTGATCTTCTCCGGGCGGACCGTGATCGCGATCGGCTCCCCGGCGTGGAACGATCCGCCCTCGGCGAGCACGTGGTCGTCCTCCCCCAGCCTCAGGACCGCGAAACCGTCCCTCAGGCCCTCCACGGTGCCGCTGAGCAGGTTGGACGTGCCGATGAACCCGGCCACGAAGGCCGTGGCGGGCCGTTCGTAGATCTCCCGCGGGGCGCCGAGCTGCTCGACCGCGCCGTCGTTCATGACCGCGATGCGGTCGCTCATCGTGAGCGCCTCGCTCTGGTCGTGGGTGACGTACACGAACGTGATGCCGACCTCGCGCTGGATGCGCTTGAGCTCGATCTGCATCGCCTGGCGGAGCTTGAGGTCCAGGGCGCCGAGCGGTTCGTCCAGCAGCAGCGCCCGGGGCCGGTTGACCAGCGCGCGGGCCAGCGCGACCCGCTGCTGCTGGCCGCCGGACAGCTCCCTGGGACGGCGTCTCTCCCGGCCGGTGAGGTCCACGATCTCCAGGATCTCGCCGACCCGGCGCTTGATCTCGTCGCCCGGGACGCGTTTGCGCCGCAGTCCGAAGGCGACGTTCTCCCAGACGTTCATGTGCGGGAACAGGGCGTAGGACTGGAAGACCATGTTGACGTCGCGCCGGTTGGGCGGCACCCCGGTGACGTCCTGGCCGTGCAGCCGCACGGTGCCGCGCGAGGGATCCTCGAACCCGGCGATCATGCGCATGGTGGTGGTCTTGCCACAGCCCGAGGGGCCGAGGAGGGAGAAGAACTCCCCCTCCTCGATGCTCAGGGTGACGCCGCCGACCGCCTGGACGACCTCGCCGCGGGAGACGTACTCCTTGACGACTCCGTCGAGCTCGATCGCGGGCACGGTGGGCGGGCCGGAGACGGCCTCGGCCGCTCCCGTACCCGCCTGAGTTTCGGTCATTCCAGGCTTGTCCCTCTGTTCATACCTACTCGCCGATGTAGTGCATGACGTGCTTCACGCGAAGATAATCGTGCAGGCCGAAAACCGACAGATCCTTGCCGTAGCCGGAGTGCTTGAACCCGCCGTGCGGCATCTCCGAGACGAACGGGATGTGGGTGTTGACCCACACCACGCCGAAGTCCAGCCGGTTCGACACCCGCATCGCGCGGCCGTGGTCGGAGGTCCACACCGAACCGGACAGGCCGTACCTGACCCCGTTGGCCTTGGCGATCGCGTCGGCCTCGTCGGAGAAGGTCTGCACGGTGATGACCGGCCCGAACACCTCGTCCTGCACCATCTCGTCGTCCTGCCGCAGGCCGTCGACGACGGTGGGGGCGAAGAAGAAGCCCTTCTCGCCGATCCGGGAGCCGCCGGTCAGGACCTTGGCGTGGCCGGGGACGCGCTCCAGGAAGCCGGTGATCTTGGCGAGCTGGTCGGGGTTGTTGAGCGGCCCGTACAGCGCCTCGTCGTTGTCCAGGTCACCGGTCACGGTGCCCGCCGCCGCCTCGACCAGCGCGGCCGTGAACTCGTCGTGGACGCTCTCGTGGACCAGCACGCGGCAGGCCGCGGTGCAGTCCTGACCGGCGTTGTACAGCCCCGCGGTGGCGATGGTCTCGGCGGCGGCCTTGAGGTCCCTGACGTCGTCGAACACCACGACCGGGGCCTTGCCGCCCAGCTCCAGGTGGACCCGCTTGACGTCGTCGGCGGCGCTGCGGGCCACGGCCATGCCGGCGCCGACCGAGCCGGTGATCGCGACCATCGACGCGGCCGGGTGGCCGACGACCAGCGCGCCGGTCTCCCGGTCGCCGACGACGACGTTGAACACGCCCTTGGGCAGAATCTCACCGATGATCTCGGCCAGCTTGACGGTGGAGACCGGGGTGGTGTCGGAGGGCTTGAGCACCACGGTGTTGCCCGCGGCCAGCGCCGGGGCGATCTTCCAGACCGCCATCATCATCGGGTAGTTCCACGGTGTGACCTGGCCCACCACGCCGATCGGCTCGTGCCTGATCACGGAGGTGTGCTCGGCGAGGAACTCACCCGAGGTGGGACCCTCCAGGGTGCGCGCGGCACCCGCGAAGAAGCGGAAGTGGTCGGCCGCGACCGGGGTCTCGTCCTCGGCCATCCGGGCGCGCGGCTTGCCGGTGTTGCGGCACTCGGCCTCGTTCAGCTCGTCCGCCCGCGACTCCATCGCGTCGGCGACCTTCAGCAGCAGGTTGGCGCGCTCTCCGGGGGTGATCGTGCTCCACGCCCCGAACGCGGCGGACGCCGCGGCGTAGGCCGCGTCCACGTCCTCCTGCCCCGAGACGGGTGCCTTGAGGTAGACCTCTCCGGTGCAGGGGTCGACGACGTCGGAGAACCGGCCGCTCCCGGACTCCACGAGCTCACCGTCGATGTAGTTCCGCAGGCGGGGCAGATCAACCGGGGTGGTCACCGTCGGCCTCCTCATGAATCGGGGCTGAGTCTCGCGACTCTTACAGAGAGAAAAACCCTGGACAAGGGATTTCGTTGTTAAGATACCAAATTGCTACGAAATCACTTGACAGAAGCACCGGAACTGACAGCATGTCGCATCGGAGCCGCAACGTGACGGCAACAGGCCAGCAACATGACGCCAGGGAGCGCGGATGACGACGCCGCCCAAGGTACGCCGCGAGAACGACGCCCGGCCAGGCCCCGTCGTCCTCGACGATCTCTCCAAGCGGATCATCGAGGAGCTCCAGGCGGACGGGCGCAAGGCGTACGCCGCCATCGGCAAGGCCGTCGGGCTCTCCGAGGCCGCCGTACGCCAGCGGGTCCAGCGCCTGCTCGACGCCGGGGTCATGCAGATCGTCGCGGTGACCGACCCGCTCACCCTGGGCTTCTCCCGACAGGCGATGATCGGCATCAAGTGCGAGGGCGACCTGGAGACGGTCGCCGACGAGCTGTCGGCGATCAAGGAGATCGACTACGTCGTGCTGACCGCCGGGTCGCTCGACATCATGGTCGAGGTGGTCTGCGAGAGCGACCAGCACCTGCTGGAGATCCTCGGCAAGATCCGCGCCATCCCCACCGTGCGCGCCACCGAGACCTTCGTCTACCTCAAGCTGCACAAGCAGACCTACTCCTGGGGCACCCGCTGACCTCCTGAGGCACCCACCGACACCGCCTCCCGGGGCACTCCGCCGGCGCCGCCTTCCGGGACGTCCCGTCGGCGCCGCCTCCCGGGCACCCTGCCGACGCCGCCTTCAGAGGCGTTCACCGGCCGAGGTGGGCCTCCATCACCCCCGCCAGGTCGGCCAGGAACTCGTCGACCTCGGCGACCGCGTAACCCGGCCGCAGCATCACCGTGGCGAACCTGGCCTCGCGCACGTCATCGGCGCTGAGAGGCCGTTCGGTGGTGCCGCGCAGGGTGGCCACGACCCGGTCGAGGAAGGCGTCGACCTCCTCCTCCCGGTAGCCCATGCCCAGACGTCCGGGCCGGAACGCGACCCGCTCGATCCGGGCGGCGTGCTCCTCGGCGTCACCGGGACCGAAGAGGCCCGGCGAGCCCGCGTCACGGGGGGATGCGCCGGGCTCCGGGTCCGGGTCGTCGTATCGCGGGTCCCGCGCGCCGGCCGCCGGCCCCCTTCCGCCGGCCTCTCCCGACCTCGGGCCCGGCTCACCGGCCCCTCGATCCCGGTCGTCATACGCCGGACCTCGCTCGCCGTACACCGGGTCCCGAAGCGTCGGCTCCGCATCCGTGCCCGATGTCCCGGGGTCGGGCCACTCCGTCACCCCGGGCGCGGCCTGCCAGGGCACCGAGGGCTCCTGGCCACCGGGCGGACGACCGTCCCACGCGATCTGTACGGTCTCGGCCTGAGCGGCCTGAGCGGCCCGAGCTGCCTGGACCGCCTGAGCGGTCTGGGCTGGCTGGGCGGTATGCGTGACCCCTTCATCCCCCGTGACCTGGCCGGTCCGCGCAGGCTGTGCCACCTGCGCCATCCGTGCGCCTTGCCCGGCCCGCGCGTTCAGCCCGGCCTGGGCGGTCTGTCGCGTCTCGATCGCGACGATGAACGCCTCCAGCGCGAAATCGACGGCGATCTCGTGGTAGCCGCCGAGCTTCGTGCGAAAACGGGCGTCGCGGATCTCGTCCGCGATGATCGGCTCCCCCTCCAGGGAGCCCCTGCCGAGGGTGCCCTCGATCCGGCGAATCAGCAGATCCACCTGATCGGGGTCATATCCCATACGCACCCCGAGAACCCGTGGAAAGCGGTTCAATCCCGCATCCTTTCGCCTTTTCCCGATCGGCCTTTACCGGAGGGAATCCATTCTGAGGGGAATCACCGGGCAAAAGCGAGAGATCCCGTCGGTATCCCGCACGGGCGTGGATTCCGGGCCTGCCCGCCCGTCCATTCGTCCGGACGGGCCTCGTCCCCCAAGACCGGACAGGGTCTCGTACCGGAAGACCGGACGGGGCTTCGTACCGGAAAGGCCGGGTGGTTTCGTCCCGGAAGGCCGGACGATGAAAGGATTGATCACGGTAAGGTTGCGGCTTATGCGGCTCTCCACGGTGTCCTTTCGATACTCGCGTCGTGGCCCGTGGATCCTCAAGGACGTCGAGCTCACGCTCCCCTCCGGCTCCGTCGTCGAGGTCACCGGCCGCAACGGAGCCGGGAAGTCGACGCTGCTGCGCCTGCTGGCGGGATTCGTCCCTCCGTCCCGCGGCACGATCCCCGACCGGCCCGCCGTCGTCGGCTACGCCCCCGACGTGTTCCCGGTCGGCCAGCCGTTCACCGCCGCCGACTACCTGGCCCACATGTGCAGGATCCGGGGCGTGCCCCCGGCTTCCGCCGCGGACCTGGCGGTACGGCTGAACGCGACCCACCTGCTCGGGCAGCCGCTCGGCGACCTGTCCAAGGGCAGCGCACAGAAGATCGGGATCATCCAGTCACTGCTGGCCCCTCCGGACCTGCTGATCCTGGACGAACCCTTCGCCGGGCTCGACGAGCAGACCCGGGCCGAACTTCCCGTGATCATCGGTGAGATCGCCGCCCGCGGCGGGGCGGTCGTGGTCAGCGACCACCAGAACCAGCTCCGCGACTTCCCCGGCGCCGAGCACTGGCTCGTCGCCGACGGCCGCGTCACCGTCGGAGCCCTCCCGGCCCCTGCCCCGTCCGATGCCCGGACGTCCCCGTCCCCACCGATCCCGTCGGCGGAACCGTCGCCCTCGTCCCGGGACGTCCCGCAGGGACCGTCCCCGCGGGTGGTCATCGAGGTGATCGTGGACGCGGACGAGGCCGACGAGGTCGAGCAGAAGCTCCGCGCCGGCGGCTACCTCACCAGGCGGTCGTCGTGATCCACCTCGTACGCTTCAAGCTCGCCGCCTACGGCCGCTCGCACCGGTTGCTCCAGCCGACGATCGGTCTGTTCGTGATGCTGGTGATCTTCTACTCCACGCTCACCCCTCCCGGCAAGGAGCTCACCGCCTACGCCGACTCGGCCGGGCTGCTGATCCTCGTCTTCGCCTGGGCCGCCCGGGGACTGCTCGACACCGAGCCCTCCACCCAGCGGCTGATCTCCATGACGGCGGCCGGACGTCCGGGCCGCGAGATCGGCGCGGGACTGCTCGCCGCGCTGATCGTCAACCTCGGTCTCGCCGCGATCGCGGTCGGGTTCCCGCTGCTCCACGGCTTCGCCGCCATGCCGGCCCCCGCCGACCTGGCACGCGGCGTCGCGCTGCACCTGCTCGGCCTGGGCACCGGGACGGCCCTGGGCGCGCTGACCAGCCGCCCGGTCCTGGCCTCCCCCGCCGTCTCGATGCTCGTCCTGTTCGGCGGCTACGTCGCGCTCCTGCTGATCAGCCTCACCCCCGTGGGCCGCCTCGCGGTCCCGATCATGCCGTGGATGCGCGCCGCCAACGCCGGCGTGCTCGACACCGTCCTGCTGCCCGTCTCCGCCGCCACCCTCTTCTGGATCGCCGCGAGCCTCCTGCTGTACGCGCGCCTGCGCCGCCTGAACCCCTGAACGACCCCGTGGCGTTCGACACGGATGCCCAGGGAGCCGGTGACCCGCCACGAGCGGACCGCCCGGACGTTCACCCCTGTGGGGCGGCGACCTCCCAGAGGGCACTCACCGGCATGGCCCGCATGCGGTCACCGAACGGGAGCGTCCGCGTCCCCGTGTAGAGGACGACCCCCACCGCGAAGTCGTCGCCGAGGCGGGCCGCCAGGTGCCGCAGCCCCCTGAAATCGTCCGGCCGCACCGTCGACGACGCCTTCACCTCTATGCCGACCACCAGCCCCCGGCGGTTCTCCAGGACGGCGTCGACCTCGATCTTGTCCTTGGTCCGGTAATGGAACAGTTCCACGCGCTCGTCCGACCAGGTGAGCTGGCGAGCCAGCTCCATCAGGACGAAACCCTCCAGAAGCGGGCCGAAAACACCTTCGGGACGCACCAGGCTTCTGGCGTCAGCGGCCAGGAGATTGGCCGCGATCCCGGAATCGACGAAGGCCATCTTGGACGTCCCGATCGCACGTCCGCCGAGATTGCGCGACCAGGCGGGGATTCGTTTGATCAGAAAGACCTCTTCCAGCAACCCCAGGTATCGATGGATCGTGCTCGCGGAGAGCCCGATCCCGTTGCCCAGGGACCCCGGGACCAGCAACTGGCCCGACCTGGCGGCCAGCAGCCGGATCAGGGCCCGCATCTCCGCCGTCCGCTCGATCTCCGCCAGCTGGCTCACGTCACGCGCGATGAGATCCGCGACGTACGCGTCGAGAAACCGCTCCCGCCTGCGGGCGTTGGAGCGAGAGACCGCCTCGGGGAAGCCACCCCGGACCAGCCGTTCCGCGTATTCGATGCGGCTGATGTCGGACGTGTGGTGAAGATCGTCGCGCTCGGCGAAGAGCGCGTCCACGAATCCGTCGGCCCCACCGTCGATCTCCCCCTGCGAGAACGGCCACAGCTCGATGGTCTCCATCCGGCCGGGCAGAGCGTCGGGAAGCGTCCGGAGCCCCAGTACCCGCGCCGATCCTGTCAGCAGGTAGCGGCCGGGCCTCGGATCGTCGTCCACCTGCTCCTTGATGGCGAGCAGCAGCTCCGGGACCCGCTGGATCTCGTCGATGACCATGAGCTCAGGGAACTCGACGAAACCCGTGGGATCGGCGATCGCGGCTTGGCGGACGGCGGGGGCATCGAGGTTGCGCCACTCTCCGGTGCGTTCTTTGGCCAGGAGCCGGACCAGAGTGCTCTTACCGCACTGGCGTGCCCCCGTCACGAGGGTGACACGAGTATCGGACAGGGCCTCCTCGACAGTTTTCCCCGCGCGTCGCGGGAGGACTTTCCCCAGAGGCGTCCGTGAGTCGCTGACCATGGGAAGAGCATGGCACATCTCCGGCTCCCTGACAGGATGGTCGCAGGTGTGCTGACAGGATGGTCGCAGGCTCGCTGACAGGATGGTCGCTATGTGACCAATTCTCTGGCCGCCGTTCCGTGAGGAACCCGGCCGGGAGCGGCGCACAGGAATCCCTGCCGGTCACCCAGGCCTAATATCCTGTCGCACAGGATATGCTGTTCGCATGAGCCAACGCACGATGACGGAACCCGCGTTCCTCGTCCTCACGGCGCTGGTCGACGCTCCGCGGCACGGCTACGGCATCGTGCAGGAGGTCGAGAAGCTCTCGGACGGGCGGGTGGAGTTGAAGATCGGCACACTGTACGGCGTGCTGGACCGGCTGGCCGCCGACGAGCTGGTGGTGCTGGACCGCGAGGAGGCGCAGCAGGGGCGGCTGCGCCGCTACTACCGGCTCACCGAGTCCGGGGCACGGGCCCTGGAGGCCGAGGCCGCACGGCTGGCGGAGAACGTCAGGAGCGCGCGCGAACGGCTGCGCCTCCGGCACGCGGGAGGTGTGGCGTGAGCCTGCTGGAGGACCGCTACCGGCGCGTGCTGCGCCTGCTGCCCGCCTCCTACCGCGCCGAGCGGGAGGAGGAGATGGTCTGCGCCTTCATGGAGGGTTCGGCCGGCCTCACCGACGCCGACGACCCCCGGCCCCGCTGGCCGGAGATCGCCAGCGTGGCCGCCCTGTCCCTGCGGGTACGGCTGGGCGGCGCCGGCGCGGCACCGCGCTTCCTCGCCTGGGGCCGGGCGGTCCGCCTGGCGGCCGTGCTCGGGCTGCTCTTCCACGCCACGATGAGCTGCGCCTGGTTCCTGGAGGCCGTGCGGGGTTCCCTGAGCACCGGCCGGCCGGCCGTCCCCGGCGAGGTCTGGTCCGAGCAGTGGCTGTCGGGCACCGCGCAGATCCTCGGCTACCTGCTGTGGATCGCGGTCTTCGGCACGCTCGTGCGCGGTCACCCCCGCACCGCGAAGATCCTGGCACTGCTCGCCCTGGTGTCGTTCTACGGCCCCCTCGCCCAGGACGGGCCCGGGACCGGCGACGCCGTCGTGTACGGCCTGCTGTTCGCGGTGCCCGTCCTGGCCCTGGTGGCCGGGTTCCACCGCGACGCGCCGCCCCCGCGTCGCTCTCGCTGGACGGCCGCCCTGCCCGTCCTCGCCGGCGTCCCGCTGCACGTGCTCCTGAGCGCGCTCGGCTCGCTGGGAATGTCACGGACCGTCGACTGGCACCTCTGGTCGTGGCTGTGGCCGTGGCTGAGCAGCTCGGGGACGGCCTGCCTGGCGTTCCTGGTCGCGAGCGCGATCTGCCTGGGAAGGCGTCCGCGGGCTCCGGGCGGGCGTGACCCCGCGCTGCCGCTGGCGCTGGCCGTCCTGTCCGTGCCGGTGATACTGGCCCGCGTCGCCTTCCTGACCGTCGACGCCGTCGACCCGGCCACCCGCGTCATGGCGGCCGTGAACATCGGCCAGCTCGTCGCGGTGCTGCTGTGCGGCCTGGTACTCACCCGCGTGGCGGCCAGGGCCTTGCCCGCGCCGCCCATGCCGCCCGCGCTGCCCGCTCAGCCACGGGTGCCCGACGTGCCTCCGTCGTCGCCCTCCGGTTGAGGACCACGGCCGACGAGAGGGGCTACTCGGCGGCGGCGAGCTGGCCGCAGGCGCCGTCGATCTCACGGCCCCGGGTGTCGCGGACCGTCACCGGCACCCCGTGGAACTCCAGGCGCCGGACGAAGGCCCGCTCGTCCTCCGGGCGGGAGGCGGTCCACTTGGAGCCCGGGGTCGGGTTGAGCGGGATGAGGTTGACGTGCACCAGCTTGTTCTTGATCAGCTTGCCGAGCAGGTCGGCCCGCCACTCCTGGTCGTTGATGTCCTTGATCAGCGCATACTCGATGGAGACGCGGCGCTTGGTCCTCGCCGCGTAGTCCCAGGCCGCGTCCAGGACCTCGGCGACCTTCCAGCGGGTGTTGATCGGCACCAGGGTGTCGCGCAGCTCGTCGTCGGGGGCGTGCAGCGAGAGCGCCAGCGTGACCGGCAGGCCCTCCGCGGCGAGCTTGCCGATCGCCGGGACCAGGCCGACCGTGGAGACGGTCACGCCGCGGGCGGAGATGCCCAGGCCGTCGGGGGCGGGCTCGACCATCCGGCGGACGGCGCCGATCACCGCCTTGTAGTTGGCCAGCGGCTCGCCCATGCCCATGAAGACCACGTTGCTGACCCGCCCGGGACCGCCCGGGACGTCACCGGCCGCGAGGGCCCGCGCACCGGCGACGACCTGCTCGACGATCTCGGCGGTGGTCATGTTGCGGGTCAGGCCCGCCTGCCCGGTGGCGCAGAACGGGCAGTTCATGCCGCAGCCCGCCTGCGACGAGACGCACATGGTCGTCCGGTCGGTGTAGCGCATCAGGACCGACTCGACCAGAGCGCCGTCGAAGAGCCGCCACAGCGTCTTGCGGGTGGTGCCGGCGTCGGTGGTCATCTCCCGGACCGGGGTCAGCAGGGTGGGGAAGAACGCCTTGGCGAGCTTCTCCCTGGCCGCGGCCGGCAGGTCCGTCATCAGCCCGGGGTCGCCGGTGAGCCTCTCGAAGTAGTGCCGGGAGAGCTGGTCGGCGCGGAACGGCTTCTCGCCCAGCTCGGCGACGGCCGCCCGGCGCTCGGCCATGGTCAGGTCGGCCAGGTGGCGGGCGGGCTTGGCCCGGCGCGGCGCCACGAAGGTGAGCTGGCCGGGTACGGGGGTCCCGGGCGGGCTGACACTCGACAAGTCCAACGCCTTCTCTCGACGGTTACGCGAATACTCGAAGCGGTGCCCGACCGTGATCTAAAGTCCGAAGATATGGCGACAAACCGCCCTACGGGAGAGCGGGGAGACGGCGTCGAGGTCATACTCACCGACGTCAATCCCTACGGGAGCCGCACCCTGGTGGTCGAACGCGACGAGACTTCCTCGGTAGCTTACC
Source organism: Streptosporangium longisporum (assembly GCF_039534895.1). Taxonomy (NCBI): domain Bacteria; kingdom Bacillati; phylum Actinomycetota; class Actinomycetes; order Streptosporangiales; family Streptosporangiaceae; genus Streptosporangium; species Streptosporangium longisporum. The sequence continues at coordinate 150,227 of NZ_BAAAWD010000029.1, forward strand.
TGTGCGGGTCACAGGGAACGGTGCACGGAGCCGTCTGGCTGGCCAACCACGGCCCGGCACCGGACACGATCGACCCGGCCCGGCTGACCTCCGAACTGCCCCCGGTCGTGCCCCGGGCCGACACCCGGCACCCCGGCGGCAGAGGCCCCCTGGGCACCCTGCGGGCCCTGTGGTTCGAGGAGGGCGACGGCGTCGCCCTGTACGAGAACGACGATCTGCTCGCGGTCATTCCGGGCTGGGCGGACATGAGCAGGGGGATGCCCGGCTACTCCCGGGACGCGGTGGGCGAGTCCCCGTTCGCCTGGCCCCTGCGGGAGGCCGAGGACGGCCTGGCCCCCAGGATCGCCCAGGCCCGCTCCTACTGGGAGTGGCGCCGGGGCGACGGCGCCTGGGCCACCTTCCAGCAGTTCGTGATGGGTCACCTGGACCGCGCGGTCGGCCCCGCCGGCAGGTTCTGGGACGCCGCGGGCGAGCGGCTGCCGACCGTGGGCATCACCGAACGGCCCCCCGAGGGGGACAGGGGCCACACGATCCTGTCCACGGTCGGGATGAGCTGCCAGCGGATGCCCACCGTGGAGCAGTACATCGACCGGCCCGACGCCTGCGCCCGGGTGGAGCTCGCCGTCGCCACCCCCGGGGACGCCCGCGACGCGGCCCGGCTCTTCCTGTGGCTGGGACAGTACCCCTGGCACTCGGTCACCTGGCTGGGCCACGGCCACACCGCCCGCTGGTACCACCGGCCCGAGACCTTCCCGCTCGGCCCCGCCTACGGCGGCGTCATGATGCTGACCGGCCTGCCCGGTCTGCCCGACCTGTCGGGCTTCTCGTTCGGCGGGGACTCCGTCCGATGGCTCTGGCTCGTCCCCCTCACCCCCGGCGAGCTCGACCTGGTCTCGGCACGGGGCCACCGGGCGGTGCTCCCCCACCTCTCCGCGACCCGGCTGACCGGCGACGGCTGACCGTCCGTCCTCCGCTCGGGGCCGTACCGGTTACAGGTACGGCCCGGAGCGCGGGACGGCGGGGACGGACGGCGCGGTCCGTGACGGGTGGTGCGGCCCGGCCGGTGGCGCGGGCGGGCTCAGGCCAGCAGCATGAGCAGCACCCAGACCGGGATCAGCGCCGCCACCATGGAGTCCAGGCGGTCCATCATGCCGCCGTGGCCGGGCAGCACGCTGCCCATGTCCTTGACGCCGAGATCGCGTTTGATCACCGACTCGACCAGGTCGCCGAGGGTGGCGAAGACCACGATCACCGCGCCGATCAGGACGCCCTTCCAGATCTCCTCCTGCAGCAGCCACGCCACCAGCCAGCCGCCCACGGCCATGCAGGCCAGCGCCGACCCGGCGAAGCCCTCCCAGGTCTTCTTGGGGCTGATCACCCGTGCCATCGGGTGGCGGCCCAGCGATATCCCGGCGAAGTAACCGCCGATGTCGCTCGCGGCCGTGGTGGCGATGAAGACCACCACTCGTCCCGGGCCGTCGTCCGGGTTGGCGAGGAGCAGCGCGACGAACCCGGCGAGCAGCGAGGGATAGACGACGACCAGGATCGTCGCGGTGATGTCGCGGACGTAGTTCTCGGTGCCCTTGAACATCCGCCAGATCATCAGCACCAGCACGGTCATCGCGAAGACACCGACCAGCCAGGTGGCCCCGCCCCAGGACGAACCGGTCAGCTCCGAGCCCCAGTACGCTCCGGCCAGCATGGCGGCCATGCCGGCCAGCACCGGGATCAGCGGCACCTTGATGCCCCGGACCTCGAACGAGCGCACCAGCTCGGTCACGCCGATGCCCACCGCCGCGATCACCACCGCGAGGAAGAGCACCTTTACGAAGTAGAGGGAGAGGATGATGACCGCAGCCAGAGCGAGCCCCACCGCCACGGCGACGGGAAGGTTCCGGCCGGTACGGCTACTGCCCGCCACGGGTTCCACAGGGGTCCTACTTTCCTACACGCACAAAATCCCTGTCCCGCACGGGGCCCGCGCGGGACAAGGATCAGGACTCAGACCTCGAGAAGCTCGGCTTCCTTGTGCTTGAGCAGCTCATCGATCTTGGCGACGTGCTTCTGGGTGAGATCGTCGAGCTCCTTCTCCGCGCGGCGCACCTCGTCCTCACCGGCCTCGCCGTCCTTGATCATCTTGTCCAGGGTCTCCTTCGCGCTGCGACGGATGTTACGGATCGAGACCTTGGACTGCTCCGCCTTGTTCCTGGCGACCTTGATGTACTCCCTGCGGCGCTCCTCCGACAGCTCGGGGAAGGCCACCCGGATCACGGCTCCGTCGTTGCCGGGGTTCACCCCCAGGTCGGAGTTGCGGATCGCCTTCTCGATCGCGGCCATCGAGCCCTTGTCGAAGGGCTGGATGATGACCATGCGCGCCTCGGGCACGTGGAACGAGGCAAGCTGCTGAATGGGGGTGGGCGTCCCGTAGTACTCAGCGCTGATCTTGTTGAACATCGACGGGGTGACACGGCCCGTGCGGATGGCCGCGAAGTCGTCCTTCGCCACCGAAACGGCCTTGTCCATCTTTTCCTCGGCTTCGAGGAGGGTTTCGTCGATCACAGCGGCTCCCTGTCTTCTCGGTCACTCCCCATCCTCACGCACTTCGCGGGACGCCATCACCGCGGTGGCCCACCCGGGGCCGCCGTGGCTCGCGTACCACTCCGCTCGCTGCGTCAGGTTCGCATCCTGTCTTCTCGCTCGCTCACCGCCGGGGCACGCCGGGCTCACGCCCGTTCCGCCCGCCCCGGGGTTCGCTCCCGCGCTAGTGCGCCGGGCTCACCAGCGTCCCGATCTTCTCACCGCGCACCGCGCGCAGGATGTTGCCCTCACCCATGAGGTCGAAGACCACGATGGGCAGGTTGTTGTCCATGCACAGGCTGATGGCGGTGGCGTCCATGACCCCGAGACCGCGGGTCAGCACCTCACCGTATTCGAGGTGATCGAACCGGACGGCGTCGGGGTTCTTGCGGGGGTCGTCGTCGTAGACGCCGTCCACCTGGGTGCCCTTGAGCAGCGCCTCGGCACCGATCTCCAGCGCCCGCTGCGCGGCGCAGGTGTCGGTGGAGAAGAACGGCGAGCCGAGCCCCGCCCCGAAGATGACCACGCGGCCCTTCTCCAGGTGACGGATGGCCCGGCGGGGCAGGAACGGCTCGGCGACCTGCTGCATGGTGATCGCGGTCTGGACGCGGGTGTCGACGCCCCGCTTCTCCAGGAAGTCCTGGAGGGCCAGGCAGTTGATGACCGTGCCGAGCATGCCCATGTAGTCGGCCCTGGCCCGGTCCATGCCGCGCTCGGCCATGGCGGCGCCGCGGAACATGTTCCCGCCGCCCACGACCACCGAGACCTGCACGCCACCGCGTACGGCCTCGGCGATCGAGTCGGCGAGGTGCCCGACGACGCCGGGGTCGATGCCCAGCGGCTCACCGCCGGCGAACGCCTCACCGGACAGCTTCAACATCACCCGCTTCCAGCGGAGCGGGTCCGGATACGAAGAAACCGCCGGCGTAGCGGGTCCTGGGTTCTCCTGCACGACGGCGGCCTCCTCGTTCGGTGCTCTGCGTGAAGAGCGGATGTCAGGGACCGGTCAGGGACTAGGCCTGGCCGACCTTGAAACGGACGAAGGCCTGGACCTTGACACCGTTCTCGTCCGCGAACTTCGCCACGGACTTCTTGTTGTCCTTGACGAAGGACTGCTCAAGGAGCGTGAAGTCCTTGTACCAGCCGTTGATCCGGCCATCGACGATCTTGCCGATGGCCGCCTCGGGCTTGCCCTCGTCGCGGGTCATCTCCTCGAAGAGCGCCCGCTCCTTCTCGACGACGTCGGCCGGGACCTCGGCGGGGCTGAGGTACTTGGGGGCCATCGCGGCGGCGTGCTGCGCGATGTCCTTGGCGACGTCGGCGTTGGCGGTGTCGAGCTGCACGAGCACGCCGACCGCCGGGGGGAGCTGGGGGTCGGTCTTGTGCATGTACGAGCCGATGAAGCCGCCCTCGAGCACGGCGAACCGGCGGATCTCGATCTTCTCGCCGAGCGCGGCGTTGGCCTCGTCCAGGTGCGCCTTGACGCTCCTGCCGTCCAGCTCGGACTCGAGCAGCGAGGGCACGTCGGCGGGCCTGGAGGCCAGGACGTGCGTCACGACCTGGGCCGCGAGCTCCTGGAACCGCTCGCCCTTGGCGACGAAGTCGGTCTCGCAGTTGAGCTCCAGCAGCGCCGCGGCGGAGTCGCCGTCCTGCTTGAGGGCGACCAGGCCGTTGGAGGCGGTACGGGCCTCACGCTTGCCGACGTCCTTGGCACCCTTGAGACGGAGGAGCTCGACCGCGCGGTCGAAGTCCCCCTCGGACTCCTCGAGAGCCTTCTTGCAGTCCATCATGCCGGCGGCGGTCAGCTCACGAAGCCGCTTGACGTCGGCCATGTTCACGGAAGCCATTGTCTTTTCCTCGTGGGAATCGTCGTGGATCGGGTGGGTGCCCCCGACTGGGCGGCACCCACCCGGAAGGGTCGTGCGGGTCGTACGGCCGCACAGGGCCGTACGAGGAGGAACTAGGCCTGCTTCTCGGTGTTCTCGCCGTTCTCGGTGCCGTCGCCCTCGGCGGCCGGGGCCGTCTCGGCGGGGGCCTCGGCGGCCTCCGCGGGGGCGTCGGCCTCCTCGGTGGCCTCGGTGGCATCGGTGTCGGTGACCTCGGCCGGAGCCTCGGCGGCCGGGGCCGTCTCGGCGGGGGCGGGGGTCTCGTCGCTGCGGGTCAGCAGCTCCTGCTCCCACTCGGCCAGCGGCTCGGCGCCACCGGCGACGGCCGGCTTGTCGTCGCCGCCGCGGTTGGCACCGGCGCGGGCCATGAGCCCGGCGGCGACGGCGTCGGCGACGACGCGGGTCAGCAGGCCGACGGCGCGGATGGCGTCGTCGTTACCCGGGATCGGGTAGTCGACCTCGTCGGGGTCGCAGTTGGTGTCGAGAATGGCCACGACCGGGATGTGAAGCTTGCGAGCCTCGCTGATCCCGATGTGCTCCTTCTTGGTGTCGACGATCCACACCGCGCTGGGGATCCGGGACATGTCGCGGATGCCGCCCAGGGTGCGCTCCAGCTTCTCCTTCTCGCGGCGGCGCATGAGGAGCTCCTTCTTCGTGAGCCCCGAGGCGGCCACGTTGTCGAAGTCGAGCTCCTCCAGCTCCTTCAGGCGCTGGAGCCTCTTGTGCACGGTGGAGAAGTTGGTCAGCATGCCACCCAGCCAGCGCTGGTTGACGTACGGCATCCCGACGCGGGCGGCCTGCTCGGCGATGGCCTCCTGGGCCTGCTTCTTCGTGCCGATGAACATGATCGTGCCGCCGTGCGCGACGGTCTCCTTGACGAAGTCGTAGGCCCGGTCGATGAAGGCCAGCGACTTCTGCAGGTCGATGATGTAGATGCCGTTGCGCTCGGTGAAGATGAAGCGCTTCATCTTCGGGTTCCAGCGGCGCGTCTGGTGGCCGAAGTGCACGCCGCTCTCGAGCAGCTGTCGCATGGTGACGACGGGGGTGGACATTGATTGTCCTCCAGGTCGGGGCGCCCATCGCTGGGCGCTGTTCTCGGTTGGACGCGACGGCCAGCGGCCGTCGCCCTGATGCCCCGCACCGGACCCGGCCGGGCTCTCACCCGGACCGAAGGGACCGCGGTTCTCGACGGGGCATGCGAAGTCGGCCCGTGACTCACAGGCCATCAAAAAGTGTACCCGCAACCGGGCCTCCCCCCGACCCGTGACCTCCGGGCCGGTCCGGCCCCCCACAGGTGACGCCCGGACGGGTCCGGTCCCCGGGAACAGGCCGTACGGGCCCCGGGCGGCTCGGGGAGGCCGTGCGCGCGGGTGCGGGGCCCTCCGGGAGGCGTACGGCGGACTCGGGCACCGCCGGACATACCGCACGTGCCGCGCGAGCGGGTCAGCTGTCCCTGGGGATGCCGTGCGGACGTCGCCGGGCACGCGGGAAGAGACTGACCTGAGCCTCGGCGACCCTGGCCCCGGCGGGAGCGTCCGCCCGGTCCCTGACCGTGGTCTTGTACGGGGCGAGCAGCTCGTCGATCCGCTCGTTCAGCCACCTCAGCTCCTCGGCGTCCACCAGCAGGATCGCCCGGTTGAACATCGCGGCCTCCCGCCACTGCCTGGACTCCCGCTCCAGGGCCTCCAGCCCCCGGGTGGCCTCGTCCGCCGCCTGGTCCCGGAACGCCTTGATCAGGAACTCCTTGGCGGCCCGGACGTCCGGGCCGTCGTCGGGGTCGGGGCTGACGCTCAGGCCCGGCCCGCTGGAACGCCACAGGCGCTCCCTGCCGTCACCGCGGTCGGGCGCGTCCTCGACGAAGCCGTACTTGGCGAGCATCCGCAGGTGGTAGCTGGCCGCGCTGGGCGTGACCCCGACCACCTCGGCCATCTCGGTCGCGGTGCAGGGTCCCTCGGCCTGGAGGCGGTTCAGGATCGCGAGCCGCGCGGGATGCGCCAGCGCGCGCATCGCCGTGGGGTCGGTGAGGGACTTGCGCTTCGGCACCTCGGTCATGTGCAGACCGTACCCACTCCAGATGTGAAGGGTTGTCTTCATATGTGTGAAGGATTACCTTCACACATATGAAGCATTTCCTTCAGACTTCCCGGCGGGCCTCCCGGAGCCCGGAGGACCCCGCACCCCCCGCCGGCCGTCCCGTACCGCTCAGGAGGCAGCGCGACTACCGGCTGCTGTTCACCGCCCGCGCCGTCACCGAGACCGGCACCGAGATCTCCCGGCTGGCGGTACCGCTGACCGCCGCCGCCCTGCTGGGCGCCTCCCCCGCCCAGATGGGCGCGCTCACCGCCGCGACCTCGCTGCCCCACCTGCTGTTCGGCCTCCAGGCCGGGGCCCTGGCCGACCGGCTGAGACGGCACCGCCCGGTCATGGTCGGCTGCGACCTGGTCTCCGCGCTCGCCATGGCGACCGTTCCCGCCGCCTGGGCCGTGGGCGTGCTGACCGTCCCCTGGCTGGTCGCGGTGGCGTTCGTCGTCGGCACCTGCTCGGCGATCTTCCGGGCGGCCGCCTTCCCGCACCTGACCACGGTGGTGCCCGAGAACCGGCGGACCGAGGCGCTCGCGGGCTTCCAGTCCGCCTTCGCGGTGGCCACCGTCGGCGGTCCCGGCCTGGCCGGCCTGCTCGTCCAGCTGATCACCGCGCCGTTCGCGCTCCTGGTCGACGCGCTCTCGTTCCTGGCCTCGGCGTTCCTGATCCGGTCGATCGCGGCACCGGAGAACCACGTCCCGGCTCCCCCGCGCGGCATGTGGACCGAGATCCGCGAGGGTCTGGGCGCGGTGGCCCGCAACCCGGTGCTGCGCGCGCTCTGCGGCGCCGGGGTCACGATCAACTTCTTCGGCGGCGCGTTCATGGCGCTGTTCGTGATCTACTCCCTCACCGTGGTGCACCTGCCGGCAGGGCTGGTCGGCGCGGTCACCGCCTGCTTCGGCGTCGGCGGCCTGCTGGGCGCGGCCGTCGTACCACGGCTGACCAGGCGGTTCGGCGAGAACGCCGTCGTGACCTGTGCCGCGCTGCTCTTCCCGATCGACTTCGCGACCACCGCCCTGGTCTCGGGACCGCCCTGGCGCAGCTTCCTGTTCCTGGCCGTCAGCGCGGTGATCTCCGGCCTCGGGGTCGTGGCCTTCTCCATCTGCATGGGCACCATCACCCTGCGCGAGGCCCCCGCCGAGCTGCGCGGCCGGGTCAACGCCACCCAGTCGTTCATGATCCAGGGCGTCGTCACCCTGGGCGGCCTCGGCGGCGGCCTGGCCGGCGAGCTGCTGGGGCTGCGCCCGGTGTTCTGGATCTCCGCGGCCGGAGTGCTGACCGCGACCGGCTGGATCCTGCTCTCCCCGCTCCGCCACTTCTCCGCGGCGCGTACGCCGTGATTCCCGGGATCCTCGGGAGCTTCCGGGAGCCCGGGGGTTTCGGGGGTTCCGGGGTTCCGAGGGTTCCCGGGATCCTGCGCGGGTGGGCGCGACCTGCCGGACCCGGGTCGGCCCGGCAGACCGGCGGACCACCGGCCGGCTCACCACCAGGCGGGCGGGTGTTCTCCCTGCCGGGGAGGGGGGCTCGACCAGTACGGCGATCTTCCGCCGACCGTGCCCGGGGGCCGGAGGTGGGTGAGGCGCCCGAAGGCGCTCTCCGTCTCCTGGAGCAGATCGGCGACGTCCGGCTCCGGTGTCGCCGCGCCGTCGACGCGGCCCAGACCGTCCAGCCAGTGCGCGGTACGGGCCAGGGAGAGCTCCACCCTCCAGGAGCCGCCCTCGACGGACCGGCGAAGCAGCCCGGCCACCGCGCCGAAGGCCGCCAGATGGCCGGTGGCGTGATCGAGGACCTGGGCGGGCAGCGGACACGGCCGCGAGCCGTCACCGCCCTCGTGGGCGATACCGCAGGCAATCTGCACCAGGCTGTCGAACCCCCGCCTGCCCGCCCAGGGCCCGTGCCCGCCGTACGCCGAGATGTCCACGCACACGATCCCGGGCCTGATCGCCGCCAGCTCCCGGGGACCGAACCCGAGCGCTTCCAGCGCCCCCGGCCGGTATGACTGCACGAACACGTCCGCCCCGGCCACCAGGGCGCGCAACCCGGCCCTTCCCTGTCGCGTCCTGAGGTCCAGGTGACAGGAGCGCTTGCCGAACGCGGAGCCGATCACCGCCCCGGGCACCTCGGGAAGGTGCCCGGCCCCGACCCTGAGCACCCGGGCCCCGTGCGAGGCCAGCACCCGCGTGGCGTAGGGACCGGAGAGCACCCTCGTCAGGTCGAGCACCCGGACCCCTTCCAGCGCCCGCTCGCCCCGGGTCCCAGGCCGCGCGCCCGTCCCGCCCTTCGCCTCGATTCCGCCTCTCGTCTCGAAGCCGACGGGGCCGATGGGTCGGTCGGGGCCGTCAGGGCCGTCAGGGCCGTCAGGGCGGTCGAAGCCGTCGGGGCCGTCGGGGCCGTCAGAGCGGTCAGGGCCGTCGGAGCCATTAGAGGTGTCGGGGCCGTCGGGACCATCAAGGCAGTCGGGGCCGTCAGGGCGGGCAGGGCCGTCGGAGCCGTCGGGGCCGTCGATGCGGGTCAACCGGACGAGCGGTGACGCGGCCACCGCCCGGAACTGCGGGTGCCCTCGCCACTCGGCGCGGTCGCGCATGGCCGCGGCACATCCTCCCGCCCTCGTCACCGCCTCTTCGATCTCGACGGCGCCGCGACCGGCGCAGGCGCGGATGACGGCGTCCGCGTTCGCGCCGGCCGGTAGGTCCAGTGCCATAAGGGCGGCATCGCGGTGGTGATCGAAATTGCAGTGCAGCCGGACCCAGCCGTCCGCGGTCCGGTAGTCGCCCGACAGGGGAGCCCACAGATCCACGGGTGCCCCATTGATCCTGAGATGACGCTCGTCCCGGAAGGCCACCGCCGCCTCCCGCACGTCCACCGCGGCCTCGCTCCCGTCACCCCGGAACGCCGCGACCGCCGCGGTAGCGGCTCCGACCGCGATGGCCGCGGCCGTCCCCACCCGGAAGACCGAGGGCAGCACCGGGTCGCTCCCGCTCACCCGGAGCGGCGGCAGCGTGATCCCCAGCTCTGCGGCCAGCTTACGAACATGGTCTTCGACCACGTGCCCCTCCTTCCGGCGGCCTGTCCACAGAATCGTGTTCGGCGCCGTCGTCCTGCTGTGGAATCCCCATGCTCACACTCATGAGATCCGTCCACGCTCTGGGGCTGCCGATCCTGCTGTGCCCACTGGTCCTGGCATCGGCGTCGACGTCGGCACCTGCGTCGGCCGACGTCCACCTGCCGACCTCCCGGCCCGGCATGCGAACGACCGGCCACGTCGCCACTTCGGACGCGGCCTCCACCCCGATGGCGACGAACACACCGGGAACGACGCCCCCGGCAGGAACGACCCTGGCAAGAACGACGCTGACGACAGGAACAGCCGCGGTGAGAACGACGCCTACGGCAGGAATGAGTCCGACGAGAACAACGCCCCCGGTGGGAACGGCCCCGGCGAGAAGGACGCTCACGACAGGAAGGACCGCGGTGAGAACAACGCCCTCGACAGGAATGGGCCTGGCGGGAACGAGGCGCCCGGATCGGGGCTCCGCCTCGCGATGGGGGTGGCCGCTCGCCGGGCGGCCACGGATACCTCGCGGGTTCGCGCCACCGCCGCGACCGTGGCTGGCGGGCCACCGGGGCGTCGATCTCACCGCCTCCCCCGGGGCCGAGGTGTACGCCGCGGGGGCGGGAACGATCGGTTACGCGGGACGGCTCGCCGGGCGGGGAGTGGTGACCGTGCTTCACCGTTCCGGCCTGCGAACGACCTACCTGCCGGTCCGGCCCACGGTGCGACGCGGGCAGACGGTCGGCGCCGGGGACGTGATCGGTGTTCTCGAGGACGTCCCGGGCCACTGTGCCACCACCTGCCTGCACTGGGGGCTGCTCAGAGGCCGCGCCTACCTCGACCCCCTGCTCCTCCTCGGCCACGGCCAGGTCCGTCTGCTCCCCCTCCGCCCCGCCACCCCGCCCTCATCCCCGCTCCTTCTCGGCGTACAGCCGTGACCGGAAAAGCGACACCGGACGGCCTCGTGTCCGAGCGATCACCCCGTCGGAGACGAGCGATCACCCCCGTAGAAAAGGCCGACCGCGTCTCCCGTTGCCCGGCCTGCCGGGCACCAGGCACGGGCACAGGCACGTCTTCGGGCACGGGCGCAAGCACGTCTTTGGGCACGGCACAGGCACGTCTTCGGGCAGAACCGCCGCACGCGGCCACCGGGGCTCATCGGGGCTCATCGGGGCTCATCGGGGCTCATGGGGGCTCATCGGCCTGTGATGGAGCGCAAAGATCGACCGAGGCGTGGGGCCTTACCGGCCCGGCGCGCGGGAGCCGTACGCCGGGCCGAACACCACCAGCAGCGACAGGTCCTCGGTCACCTCGTCGAACCGGTGCTCCTCACCCGCCGGTACGAAGATCACCGCACCGGGGCCCACCTCGGCCGTACCGCCGGGTGTCACGATCCTGGCCCGCCCCGCGGTGACCACGTAGATCTCGTCCTCGGTGTGCGGGCTCTGGTCGTCGATCCCGCCGGCGGGGATGCAGTACGTTCCCACCGACAGATCCGGCGTCCTCAGCTGCTCCACCCAGTCATTGACCGCTCCGGCGGCGGGTGGCGCCCATGTCCCCGCACCTTCGATGATCTGCATGGCGGAAGCATAGTCACAGCCTGCCTCCGGCCATCGCGGCGTGCGCGACCGGGCAGCACGCCCGACCGGACAGCCTGCCCGACCGGGCGCACCCTCGTAGGGCAGCCTGCTCGACCGAGCCCCCTGGAGTCCACTCGGCCACGTACCGATGATGCCGACGCGTGCCGATCCGCTCGAAAGAGGGACTACCCGCCGGCGGGCCGGTCGGGGCGGAGGCGCCAGCCCCGGGAGACGCGTTCGACGTAGCCCGCCGCGGCCAGCCCGCCGAGACAGGAGATCGCGGTGTCCAGGTCGACCCCGGCGGCGACCGCGATCGTCGCCGGTCCCACGCCGATCCGGGTGGGCATGGCCTCGACGACCCTGCGGCTGTCCGGATCGAGGCTATCGCGGGGAAGGACCGGACCACGTGGCTCGGGAGCCAGATCCACGCCCATCGTGCCCATGAGTTCGATCACCTCCTCGGGGCCGGTGACGCAGGTGGCTCTGCCCTGGCGAATCAGCCGATGACACCCGATCGAGGCCTCCGAGGTCACCGGGCCGGGCACGGCGGCCAAGTGGCGGTTGAGCGCGACCGCGTGCCCGGCGGTGTTGAGGGCCCCGCTGCGCACGGCCGCCTCGACGATCACGGTGCCCCGGGACAGGGCCGCGATGAGGCGGTTCCTGACCAGGAACCTCGGCCGGGTCGGGTGGGCACCCAGGGGAGACTCGCTGACCAGCACTCCCCGCGTACGGATGGCGGCGAAAAGCTGCTGGTGCGAGCTGGGATAGGCGACATCGGCGCCACACGCGAGCACGGCGACGGTCGGCGCCTCACAGGCGAGGGCGCCGCGGTGGGCCGCGCCGTCGATGCCGTGGGCGCCACCGGATGGTGGCGTCCGTAAATGGGACATGATGGGGCGGTGTTGGCGGCCGCGAACCGTACACGAGCATGCGGGTGGTTCAGGTTAGTAGCAAACCCCTTCTTTACTGGTGACATAACTCATGGGGGCGGCTACGATTCAAACCCCCGTGAGATCACGTGGCGAGGGATGGGCAGCCGCACCGTTGCCAGTCCATCCGAGGCGAACGGTAGCGGTGCGGCCCTCACGGGCAAGCGGGCCACCCCGGCAGGGTTAGTGCCGGGGTGGCCCTGTTCATGAGACGCCTGACTCAGCCCCTCGAGGCCTCATCGACGATCGGCGGCACCGCAAGCCGGGCCCGGTCCGCGGGAATCACCTCCGGCTCACCGCCCGGATGCTCCACCACGAACACCGGCACCCCCGGTGGAAGGTTCCAGCGGATCCGCTCGGCCGGCGTGGGCATGCGACTGGTGACCTGCCCGCCCGCGGGGAGCTCAACGACTTCCATCTCACGGTTTGCGCGCACCCGCGTCCCTGAGCCTCTCGTCGTGACGACCCGGCCCTCGGCACGCAGGACGCTGAGCGCGTCTCTGACGGTGTCGCGGCCGACCTCATGGATCTGAGCGAGACGCCCCTCGCTGGGGAGCTTCTCACCCGGACCATACTCGCCGCGCTCGATCGCGTCTCTGAGGAGGCTGGCGAGCCGCTCGTAGACGGAGTCGGGCGGGGACTGATCGATCACGATCATGAAGGCTAGGGGTAGTCGACAGCCCTTCAAGTTCTGGCCATAGGGCCACAACTTGGGATGTGAACAACCCGTTGTATAAGCGATTTCCCGCTCACAGCAGGCATTACGTGCGGACGCCCCCCTTCCCTGACAGGAAATGGGGCATTCCGGTTCGACGTCCTACCCGGCGCCAGCCCTCCGGCCGGGCGCACGAGAGCCCCGGCCCGGGCTCACCAGGTCGGGGCTCTCACGGTTCACGCTACTCGTCGGCCGGCGGCGGGGAGACGAACGTTCCGAGGCCGCGCACCGAGTAGGCGATGCCCTGCTCGCGCAGCCGGGTCAGAACCTTCCGGGCGGTGCCGCGCGCCACATCGAACTCCTGCACCAGCAGGTGCTCCGACGGCAGGGGCGTGTCGACCGGGTAGGTGCCGTCGGCGATCCTCGCTTTGAGGATGTCGGCCACCTGCTCCCACTTGGGCGCGTTGGGCCGCCATTCGATCATCACGGTAGAACCGTAGGCATCCCTACTGACCTGCGGATACCCAGGGTGATCTAAGAATCACTATGGTGAACCATGGTGATGCTCGCCTACGATGACCCCATGGAGCCGATCCCTCACTCCGCGTACGACGAGATGGTCATCGCCGCCCGCCAAGCCCTCGGCCGCGGCAACATCAAGGCCTTCCAGCTCACCCCGGCCGCGCTCCAGCTGGCCGAGGAGATGGGCATCGACCCGGCCGTGATTCGCACCGACTTCCTGCTGCAGGTGTACCGGGAGACGCTGGCCGGCCGCCCCCGCTACCTCTGAAAAGCCTCCGCCGGACGGTGCACGCCCGCGTCAACCGGGGTCCGGCGGAACCGGTGGCCCTCTCACTTCTGGAGGGGGGCGGAAGGGCCACCGGACACGAAGGGCCCCCACCGGCGCGGCGGGGGCCCTTCTCGTGCAACGCGGGAAAACTACGGGCGCGCCAGAAGCGCAAGCAGATCCTCGCGGCCATACGCTGCCGCAAACACCACCACCACGATCGCGATGATGACAACCCGCACCTGCCGCCCCCAGCTCTCGGGGACGGACACGCTCATCATGAAGTTCTTGCTGCCCACAGGGCGGCTCCTCGCTGTCGTTGGACATGATCGCCGGACCCGGGGACCGCTCAGCGGCAGAGCGCTACACTGGACATTGTTGACATGCCAGAACAGCGTTCGGACCCAGGTCCAGCTTGTTCTACAGAAGCCCGGCCCCTCGCCAAAGGGGTCGGGCTTTCTTGTTGGCCGTAATAGTAGCGCTTCTTCAACGCTGCGCCGCATCAAGTCGCATATGACTCGACAGACCCGGCGCCGACTTAATACATACTGCTACCACCTGCTGCGATGCATTAAGTTCGACGGTTTACGCCAGGCCCGAGGTTTTGAGGTTTTGGCTTTTCACGGAAAAACCAAAACTCCAAAACCCCATTGAGCTGCGATGGGCGACATCAGACCTCGTCGTCCGTCACCCCACCCAGAGGACGTCCACCACCCGAACCACCTCGACCGAGTCCAGGATCAGGAACGTCACGAAGCCGCGCCCGCCGCCGAAGTCCGCGCGCCGCACCTGCGGGTCATCGGTGGCCATCGTGGTCAGCGGATCGTAGGGGTTCTCACAGACCTCGGCCATCCCGGCCGCCAAGGCACCGAGCGCGTCGACAGGGAACCCGCCGAGCTGGCCGAGCGCCCGCTCCGACAGGTCAGGGCGGAACGTCACCGGCGGCGGGCCAGCTCAGCTTCCAGCGCCTCCCCCAGCGGCACGCCGGGCCCGGTCTTCGCCTCTTCGATCGCCTCGTAGTAGCCCGGCCGGCTGGCGGCCACCACGACCAGACTCCACCGGCGCAGCAGCCGACCCAGATCCTGGTAGCGGGCCATGTCGTCGCGGGCCGCCTCGAGGGCCTGCCGGTACTGGCGCAGGAACTCCGGCCGCTCCCGCTCCGGCAGGCCCCGCAGGATCGTCTGCGGGTCGTGCGGGTCGTCCTCGACGGGCTGGGCGCTCATGATGCCACGGTACCTGCGGGGGGCGGGCTGCCGCTGGCCGAACACGAAGGGCCCCGCCGGCGTACGGCGGGGCCCTTCTCGTGTGAGCGCGGGAGCCTACGAGTCGACGCCCTCAAGGCGGGCTACGACGCGGGCGAGCAGGTCGCGAATCTCGATCTGGCCGGCCTTCAGGTCGGCCACGTCGTCGCGCATCGTGGCCTGCGTCTGCTCCAGGTTCGCGACGGAGTTCTGCAGCAGGCCGACAGAGGTCTCGATGCCGCCGAGGCGGGTCTTGATCTCGGCGATGTCGGTCTCGACGGTGGAGACGCGGTCCTCGATGTACGGCATGAGGTCAGGATAGGACGATCCCTGCGAACGCGGGCGGACTTGGCGCTGATCGCCTCCGCGCCGGAGATCCCGATCAATCATCCACGTATCCGATCGCGACAACATCGTATTGATCCGGGTTGCTGGGCGGATCATCAGTCCACAATCGAACCAACACGCGGAGCCCTCTGGGCAGATTGAACACCGTGATGGTCCGGTCCGTTGCGTCTATTTTCCAGTTGAATCGACCTTTCTTGGAGGACAGATTTTCGATTGCCTCGAGAAGGTCTTCGACGAGTTGCCGATCCTCCGGCGCGGCTCCGGCTTTCCACTTCATCACTGTTGCCTCAGTGTGCTCACTGATCCGGAGCCTGCGCACTGGCTACTCCCGTAGTCGCCTGACCAGGTCGGCGACGTCCCTCAGGTCCTCGGCGGGGCTGGGCTCGGTCGGCGCGTCGAGGATCGCCTGCCGGATCGCCGGATCGCCGTGAAGAAGGATCGTCGTTTTAATACTTTCCGCGAGGTGGACCAGGTGGTCAATATCACCGGTGCGCTTGAAAGCAGTAGCGGCACGGTAAACCGTTCTGAATATCTCCCGCTGCTCGCGCGAATTAAGGATGTCGTAAACCTGCATTGCCTTGACGACCTGGGGGTCGTCGAGAGGGATTTCGCCGGGATAGAAATTGATATCGGCCATTACGCTGGGCTCCTTGCTCTGCTCGTTCTGTCACGGTAGAGGTTGGGTTCGGCCCCGTCTGGTGGTGCGCCGAACCGGCATATCGGGGCGTCAGGCCGTCAGCGCGGTTCGCTCCTTGGCCAGCTCGGCGGCGAAGATGACGACCTCGTCCCGGCCGGCCGTCTCGCCGAGCTTGTCGCGGGCGACGGCCATCCACTCGAAGTAGTCGCCTCGGCTGTTGAGGTAGCTGCGCGCCGCCTGAGCCGCGGGCGACGGCTCCTCAGGAGCCTGCCGGGGGCGCAGGACGCGAGCGGGCCCCTTCCCTCCCGAGCGGACGTGGGCGCCACCCAGCGCTTCCCGGATGGCAGCGATGGCGGCCTCCCGCTCCTCGGGCGTTACCGAAGGCTCGTCAGGGTCCGCCGCCTGCTCGGCGGCGGGCTGCGGCTGGGCCTTGCGGACGGCGTAGGCGGCGGCGCGTTCGGCGTTGGCTCGGACCCGGTTGAGGTAGTCGGGCAGGTCGCCGCGTGCGGCGATCGTCCGGAAGTAGCTGTTCGGGTTTTCGATCTTGCCTTTGATGGCTTGTCGAATCTCCTTGATCACTTCTCTCATCTCGTCCACGGTGACCCCGGCCGAGGCCAGCGCCTCCATGACGACGCGCTCGTGGCTGAGGAGAGATGAGGAGTCGTGAGGAGACTGAGGAGATGGGTCCCCCGCTGGGGGGACCTTCAGGGACCAGGCGGGGGAGCTTCCCGCACCAGGCGGGGGACCTTCAGGACCAGGCGGGGGACCTTCAGTGGCGAAGCTCCCCCCAGCGGGGGGGCTTCCGGGAGGGGAAAGGTCCCCCGCCTCAGACTGAAGGTCCCCCGTGCGGGGGGCCTTCAGTGCCGGGCACTCCTGTCCAGGGACATGGAACTCCAGGGCGTGGCCGTTGCAGGCGAACAGCACCCGACCGCTCTTGTCGGTGACCACGTTCCCGCGTGCGTCACGAATCGGCACCCGGAGCTCGAGGCCCTTGCCGGCGAGCTTGCCCAGCACCTTGCCGAGCTGCTTGTCGTCGGCGAACCCGGTTCGGCGGATCACAGCTGCGAGGGTGTCCTTGCCGTACGCGCGACGCGTGTCGTCATGCGCCTGGTCTGCGATCTCGAGCGCGACCAGCCGCTCTCCCGAGGAGAGGCCGGCAGGAAGTCGGTCGGCAAGCCAGCGCCGTAGCTGGTAACCCATCAGGCGTCATCGCCTGATCGTGTGCGGGCGCACAGAGACGCCCGCGATGTTGCAACCACGGATCTCCTCCTGTTGTGGCAGGTACAGGGATCTAGAGCTCGTCCGGCGCCGTAATCGCCAGGGCGGGCCCGTCTTATTTAGTTGATCAACTACTAGATCAAGGCCCCGCCTGCATGGCCTTAGTCAAGACGAATCCGGTAGTTGAGAACTGCCCGATCAGCTGGGATAACGATCGGATCCGCCACCTCTACCACCCGGCCGCCGGACAGCATGCGGCGAGTGATGGTGAACACCGGCATCCCGGAACCGATGCGCAACGCCGCCTTCTCCTCTGGCTTCGGCATTCGTGACGAGACGTCCTCATCGATCTCGTCCACCTCGATGCCGATGCTGCGCAGCTGCGCGATCGTTCCACCAGGCCACGGCTCCCGATCCGGATCGGCGACAGGCGTCCCCTCGACGTCGGAGGCGAGTAGGCACGGCCTCGACATCTGCGACGGCTCCCCCTTGGCGTAGAAGACGAACCGCCGCTCCAGGATCCGCTCGCCCGCCGGGACTCCGAAGAGGCTGGCCAGACGCTCGTCTGCCTCAATCCACCGGTACGCCTTGTCCAGCCGGTACTCATGCCAGGTGATGCCCTGGTCGGCGGTGAACGAGGTCTGCGGAGTTTCCTGGGGCCCGGCGTCGACCCGGTAACGCTCGGAAGAGATGCGCTTCACGGGCGGACGCTTCGGAACGAACACACCCCGGCCGCGGACGCTGACCACCGCCCCAGCTTCCTTGAGGATTCCGATGGCCTTGGCGACGGTGCCCTTGCTGACACCGTAGCGGTCGATCATCTGCCGCTCCGATGGAAGTGCAGCCCCAGGAGACAGCTCGCCTGACTGGATCTCGGCACGCAGGTCGTCCGCGATGTTCTGAGCGGTGAATCGTGCCACGGCTTCGTCTCCTGTGCATGGGGGCTGATCACTCTCGCTTCAAGAGTAGGGGGATCTCCTCATGGAGGGGCAATCCGGGATCCCGACTTCCCTGTTTTCACAGACAGCTTGACACACCTCCCTATGGAGGTGCATCGTCTTCCTTAGTGAAACTTCCCTATGGAGGGTTCATCTTAGCCCTTACCCGTCTCGTGTCCGATTTGGAGGTGTCTTCTGTGCGTACCGCCCCGGCTGCCCAGCCGAAGCCGCTGATGAAGGTGGTCGAGGTCGCCGATCTGTGCGAGGTCGATGAGGAGACGGTCCGGGTCTGGTTCCGCGAGGGCAAGCTCAAGGGCCGCCGCACGCCGGGCGGCCGAGACCTCCGCTTTCGCCGGACGGCCGTGTACGCCCTGATGGGCCTGCTCGACGACCCCTCTCACAACGAAAACGGGCCCGCCCTGGCGATTACGGCGCCGGACGAGCCCTAGGTCCCCACACCCGCCACAACAGGAGGAAGACCGTGCTTCACCTTACCGCCGGTATCAGCCCCATCGAAGCCGCCTTCCAGGCCGGCTACGCGTCCTGCGCCCAGACCGCCTCCGACCTCGTCGAGCTCGCCGGCGCCGACCCCGAGCGGTGGATGGCCGCCAGCCGCAACATCCTCAGCGAGACCGAGCTGGCCGAGCTCGCGCAGGCCGCCGCTCAGATCCTCGCCCGCCGCGGCGGAATGGCGGTGGCCGCGTGAACGCCGTCCAGATCGAGCAGACGCTGGCCATCCTCACCGCCGCCATGGTCCCCGCCCAGCGGCCCGCCATCTCCACCGGCAGCTGCACCACCCCCGGGTGCACCAGCTGCGCGAAGGGCGGCAAGCGATGAGCACCCCGCCGCACACCCCGGCCAAGCCGCTCTACACCTCGGACCGCGCCACCAACGCGCAGGACGCCCGCCAGCCGCTCCAGACCAGCAAGCCGAAGGAAGGTGGCAAGTGATGGAGTTCCTGGTCATCCTCACCCTCAACCAGCCCGTCGGCAGCGACTTTCGCCAGATCACCATCTCCCAGATCGTCAAAGCGTCGCCCGGTTCGACCCGCGTGGGGCTGCTGAGTTGGGCCATCGCCGAGCTCGGCGAGGACTGGAAGGGCTCCAACGTGCTGTTCTTCAGCGCCGAGCCCAACACGCTGCCGACCTCGCTCGGGGCGGTGAAGAGCTGATGCCGCGCTTCACCTTCAACACGCCCAAGGGCGAGCGAGCCGTCTGGGCCACCGACGAGGCCACCGCCCGCGCCTACCTCGAGTCGCTGATCAACCACCCTCACCCCGACAAGAGGGACGACCAGCCGTTCACCTCCTCCCAGCTCGCCCGGATCCAGCGGGAGCGGGAGGCCCGCGCCGCCCTGCTCACCCTGCGGGCGGAGCAGTGACGCCGGCCGAGCGGCTCGCCACCGCTCTCCTCGCCCTCAACACCCTCGACGCCGCGATGGTGCAGCCCGAGCCGCAGCCGCGCCAGGACGACCCCGCCCGCACCAAGCCGAAGAAGCCCTGAGGCGGACGGCATGGACACGATCACACCGGACACCGCACGGAAACTCCTCATCGCCCGCTCCTACACCGCCACCGGCGACACCGCCGCCCAGCTCCGCCGCCAGGCCGCCACCGTCACCCCAGGCCAGACCATCCACCTCGGCACAGATCAGCTCGTTGTCCGCTGACGTTGCGGATGCCGCCCGGCCCACCCGCCGGACGGCTTCCGGAGCACCAGCTCCCCGCCGAAAAGAAGGAGACCGACATGACGATCCACACGACGACGTACAAAGGCCACAACTACAGCGGCCCCATCAACACCCTCGGCGACCTGCGCGCCGCACTCGCCAGGATCACCGACATGCCCGACGACACGCCGGTCCTTCGCGCCGAGGACGACGGCAACGAGCCCGACTCCTACACCTCCGTCCGCGACATGGAGATCACGTTCTGGGACGGAGAGACCCAGTGCGACAAGGGCGACGAGGACGCACGCGAGGCCCTGTTCGTCTGGTGACCCCCGAGCTGACGTTGCGGATCCTCGCCCGCCCGCCGGGCGAGGCGTCCGGAGCAGCAGCTCCACCGCACCCACCCCGGGCGCGGAACAACCCAGAACGATCCGGAACACCCCGGAACGAAGGAGAACACCCATGAACAAGAAGGAACTCATCGACGCCGTCGCCGAGCACGTCGAGCTCCCCAAGGCCACCGTCGCCAAGGTTCTCAGCGGACTCCTCGACGTCATCCCGATGGCCGTCGCCGCCGGCGAACCGGTCGCCATCGTCGGCTTCGGCACCTTCGAGGCCGCCTACCGGCAGGCCCGCGCCGGCCGTAACCCGCACACCGGCGAGCCGCTGAAGATCGCGGAGACGTGGGCGCCGAAGTTCAGCCCCGGCTCGGTCTTCAAGGAGACCGTCCGTACCAGCAACGTTCTCACCTCGGCCTGACCGCAGCTGATGTTGCGGGTCCCCGCCCGACCAGTGCGGGCGGGGCGCCCGGAGCAGCAGCTCCCGCACCACACCAGCTGGCCCCGGACCGCGACTCCACCGCGGTCCGGGACCTCGACCCCGCACCACCCAAGAGCAGGAGAAGGATCTTATGGAGCACGCTACGGACACGGCCCCGGCCGCGCCAGAGCGCGCCGAGCCTCCGCGACGGTGGCGCTCCCTCGCCGAACGCCGCGCCGACGCCGCCCGCGCCCGCATCGACGAACAGCGCGCCCGCCTCCAAGCCGAGCGCGAGCGCCTCGAAACCGAAGCCGAGCACGCCCGCCTGCGCGCGCTGCTCGACGAGCAGACCACCACGGCCGCAACCAAGCGCCGCAACCACCGCCGCACCCTGCGCCAGCGCGTCAGCCTCGCCGTCGTCCTGGCCGCCGCCAACGTGGGCGTCAACGGCGCCGCCGTCCTCGGCCAGATCCTCGCCCTGATGTACGGCCTGAAGTGGGAGTGGTGGCAGGCCGTCCCGCTGGCCGTCGTCGTCGAGTCGGTCGCGGTGAACGTCGGCTACCTCGCCCACGACAAGATGATCAAAGGGTTCAGTGCCTACGGGCTGCGCCTGCTGTCCTACGCCATCGGCGTCGGCGTCGGCGTCTTCAACTACAGCCACAACTCCGGTCTTTCCCAGACCGAGGACTTCGCCGGCGTGTTCGGCGCCGCCTCCGTTCTGTCCCCGGTGCTGTGGCAGATCTACTCCCAGTGGCGGCACTGGGAGACGATGCGCGAACAGGGCCTGCTGGAGCAGCGCCCGCTGCGGTTCCCGCTGCTGCGCTGGGTCATCCCGTCCCTGCGCTCCGAGACGTGGGCCGCGTTCAAGCACGGCGTCGCCGAGGACATCCGCTCCCCGCAGGTCGCCCTGGCCGAGATCCGGGCGATGAGCGCGACGGACGCCGCATGGCGGGGCATCGGGGACGTCCGGGCCGGACTGGTCGACGTCCAGGGCAACGTCCTCACGGTCGCGGAGCTGGTCATCGCGGAGATGGATGCGCGCGATGCCGTGAACACCTCGGCGCCGATCGAAGCGCCGCCGATCGTCACCCGAGAGATCACCCAGGCGGTCACCGAACTGGTCACCGCCGAGGCCGCTCCCGGAAACGATGAAGTGAACACCTCGGCGACGATCGAATGCACACCGGAGCCCTCCGCCGCGGACCTGACGCCGGTCACCGGCGCGGTCACTTCAGACGCCGCGGACGCTGACGACGATGAGCAGGACAGTGACCGGGTTCGCCCGGATGAGCAGGACAATCGCAACGCCGAGAAGTGGATCAGGGGGTGCATCCGCAACGGCCGTACCCCGACCTACGGCGACGTCGCCGAGCGGTACAAGTTCAGCCGCGGCTGGGCTCGACTCCGTGTACAGGCGGCGCGCGCCGAGATGACCACCAAGGGGTACCGGTTCCTGCCTGGAAACGTCGTCCAGGCGCCCACCAAGTCGGTCACTGCGAATGGCTCGCGAAGTGAACACTCCGAGGACATCGAGATGACCACCATCGGGTCGGCGGGCGGTGACGAGCGATGACCGCGACCACCATGCACACCGACCCGTGGGCCATCAACATCCCCCCGACCACCCCGGTGCAGATCGTCGTCACCAGCTTCGGCTACAACCACGGACCGGCACCGACCGCCGACATCACCATGGACGCCCGCCGCCTCCACATCCCAACCGACCGCCCCGGCATGCAACGCCGCACCGGCCGCTCCGCGAAAGTCCGGCGGACCGTCCTGGCCACCACCGGCGCCCGGGAACTCGTCCGGCACGCCGCGGCCTACGCCCTGGACGTGATGGTCGCCACCGGCCGGCGCGTCACCATCGCGGCGGGCTGCACCGAGGGCCGTCACGCCAGCGTGGTCCTGGCCCGGGAGATCGCCCGGCTGATCCGCGCCGACGACATCACCGTCCGCGTGGAGCACCGCGACATCGACCAGGTCCCGGCCGTCGACGGGGGTGCGCGATGACCAGCAGTGACGACTTCGAGCCCACGCTGGCGCCGCGCACCTCGGAAGAGCCGATCGAAGGGGTCATCATCCCCCCGGTCGACCGCCCGGCCCCAGCTGCCGAGCCGCAGGACGGCCCCGTCGACGTCGACGACTTCGACGATGACGAGCCCGGGGGCATCCCGGCGGCGCACCTGGCCGCCGGGGGCCTGTCGGCCTCGGCCACTGCGGTGGCCAGCCTGTATCAGCTGCTGGGCCTGCCCGGCCTGATCGGTGGCGGGGTGCTGGCCGGCGGTAGCGCGGTGGCGTACGTGCGTCACCGCTACCAGCGCCGTCAGCGCTCCATGGCCGGGGTCAGTTGGGAGGCCGGTCGCGGTGGCCACGGCGGCCGCCGATCCACGGCCTCAGACTCCGGCGGGTCGGTGTTCGGCGCGCTGCGTAGCCAGGGTCGCTCCTCGCGCTCCGGCGGTCTGCTCGGTGGCCGCGCTGGCGGGACCCGCTCCGGAGCTTCTGGCGCATTCGGTGGGCTGGGTGGACGTTCGCGCCGATCGAGCAGCACGGGGTCGGGCGGTTTGTTCAACGAGGGCCGCTCGCGTAGTACGCGCGGCCGCGACTCTAAATCGTCCAAGGGGTCCGGA
This sequence comes from Streptosporangium longisporum, assembly GCF_039534895.1. Classification (NCBI taxonomy): domain Bacteria; kingdom Bacillati; phylum Actinomycetota; class Actinomycetes; order Streptosporangiales; family Streptosporangiaceae; genus Streptosporangium; species Streptosporangium longisporum. Next base: position 173,214 of record NZ_BAAAWD010000029.1, read on the forward strand.
TCGGGGGCGGACCGCCGGTCCACGACCAGCGGGGGGGCGAGCACGAAGGCTGGCCGCTCGGCGCAGAGCCGGACGGCCGGGCCGGTCGCGGCGGCTCGCAATTTCGCCGCTTCCCGGGTCCGCCAGTCTCGTGAGCGCTCGGCGCGCAGGCCGGCCTGGAAGGACACCCGCGGCGCGCAGCTGGTCGAGTCCGCACGTCAGCGCGCCGGGGCCGCCCGTAACTTCGCCGCCTCCCGAATTCGTCAGGTCCGCGAGCGCTCCCGTACCCAGAGGGCGACCGCATGGAAGGACTCCCGGGGCGCGCAGATGGTCGAGTCCGCCCGCCGGGTCCTCGGCCCCCGGGCCCGCCGGCTGGGCGCGTGGGCTGATCGGCGCACCGGTGCCCGGGTCTCCACCGCCTGGCAGGCCGCGCGCGGCGAGGGCGGTTTCACCGCGGCGCGGCGCCGGGCCGCCTCGGCGCTGGGCACCTGGGACGCCCAGCTCACCGCCTCCCTGGTGGCGCTGGTGGCGCTGGTGGTTGAGCAGGTGCGCCGCTACCGGGCCCGCAAGAGCGCTGCTCAGGACATCCGCACGTCCGAGCAGGACACCAGCAACGACACGAAGGAGAACACCAAGCAGGACGACGACCAGCCGGTGTCGGTCGTTCACGACGGGACCGGCGTCGAACCGCCCATCAGGGCGACCGTCACCTGTCCCCGGTGCGGCGTCGCCCATGAGGTCGTCGTCCCGGGTGGCCAGGCCAAGACGGTCATCACCTGCGGGTGCGGCTACACCATCAACTTCTTCCGCATCCCCGCCACCGCCTCCAGCGAGACGGCCCAGAGCACGCCTTCCGCGCAGACCACCACGGCCAACCAGGCCGGGACCGTCACCGCCACCCGCATCTACAGAAGGAACCGATCCATGAGTGCCAACCCGCTCGCTGCCGCAGCTGCCGAGGTCAACGCCGTGGCCGCTGCTCACTCGCCCGAGGACATGTGGACCGTCGCCCGTGAGCTGGACCAGCTGCACGAGGTGCCGGCCAACATCGCGATGGCCGTCAGGACCTACACGATGCGCCTTCAGGGCGAATACCCCGTCGACCCGGCCGTGGTCGACGCGATCCACGAGCTGTATCAGGGCCTGGCGCAGCTGGTGCCGGTCGCCGAGGAGATCGCGGTGATGTTCCGCACCGCGCACGCCGAGGACCTCAAGCGCGAAGAGGCGCCGCGCACCAATGAGCAGCTGTGGGACGTCGGCCGCATCTGACGCCGCCCTGACCTGCACACACGAAAGGAGATGACGGTGGGCACCCACACCAAGACCACGACCAAGACCAAGACCAAGGCTGGCCAGTCCCGGCCGGTGGACTGGTCTCTCAAGCCCCGCGGGCCGGTCTCGGCGACCGCGCAGGGCGTGCTCGCGCTGGCCGCGCTGGCCACCGTGGGCGACGCGGTCGACCTGGCGCCGGTGTGGGGATGTGCGGCCACGGCCGCCGCGGCGGTGGGCACGGTCGTCACCAGTGCCCACCGCCAGCTCGCCCCCTCGGCGCTGATGTATCGGCTGGCGTGCTGGATCGGCGCGGGATCGTGGTGGAGCTGGACGCTGGTGGACACGCCGTGGTCGCAGACCACTTGGGCGGCGCTGGGCATCGGCGCCTTGAGCGCGGTCATCACCGCGCCGCTGGGCCGCATCACCGCCCGACGGCAAGTTGAGGCGCCTCGCGCCGGCGCCCTGGTGCTGCGTTCTTCGGCTCGCCTGGCGGCCGAGTGGGAGGCGCGCATCCGCCAGGTGTGCAACATCGCCGTCATCGTCAGCGACGTACGGACCTGGGACAACGGCGCCGGATACGACGTGCAGCTCAGCTTGCCGCCGACCGGCGCGACTCGCCCGCAGATCGCTTCTCGCGCTGAAGCGCTCGCTACCGCTGCCGACCTGCCTGATGGGTGCAGTGTGGAGGTGCGCGGCGTGGAGGGCGCCGGACGCAGCCAGGTGCTGGTGCGCGTCTCCACCGTCAACCGCATCGCCCAGACCATCCTCTACCCGGCCGACTACAGCCCGCGCTCCGTCCTGGAGCCGATCGTCCTGGGCGAGTACGCCAACTCCGATCCGGCCGGCGCCGAGGTGCGCGAGGAGGCCTCCCTCGTCGCGGGCAAGCGCGGCTCGGGCAAGACCACCTTGTTGCAGGTCATCTCCATCGCCTTGGGCCGCTGCCGCGACAACATCGTCTGGCACCTCGACCTCAACGGCGGCGGCCTGACCCAGCCGTGGATCGACGTGTGGCTGAACGGCCGCGTCCAGCGCTGCCCGATCGACTGGGCCGCGCCGGACCTGGCCGAGGGCAAGCTGATGCTGGCCGCGGCGATCGCGATCGCCAAGCACCGCAAGGCCAGCTACCGCAAGCTCAAGAAAACCCACAACGTCAACCTGTTGCCGGTCAGCGCGACCCTGCCGCAGATCACCATCGTCCTCGACGAAGGCGCCAACGCCGTGGCCGACCGCGAGCTGGGCAAGCTGATCGGCGAGCTGCAGAACATCGGCCGCAACGAAGCGGTCAACCTGATCATCTCTTCTCTACGGCCGACCGGTGACCTGGTGCCGGTCAACATGCGCAAGCAGTCAGGCGTGCGGGTGCAGATGTATGGGCCCGATGCAGAAGAGCTGGCCCACATGTTCGGCTGGACGGTCGGCGGCAAGCTGAGCATGGACCAGCTCGGCGGCAAGGGCACCGGGTTCTTGTCCCTGGACGGCTCGGCCCCGCGCCCGTTCCGCGGCTACAACGTGCTGCCTGACCAGGTCGAAGAGGCCGCCCTGGCGATCGCGGCAATGCGCCCGGACCTGGATGAGGCCTCCGCTCAGGCGGCCGGCACAGCGTATGAGAGTCGCCTGGAGCGCATGCGGCGCGCTTTCAGTGACCGCGACAGCGCCGAGGTCGACGAGAGCTTGGAGCAGGAACCGCAGGCGTCTTCTCCCGGCGCTCGGTTCTCGCCCGCCGCTCCGGCTGGGCCGCGGCGCCTGAGGGTCGTGCCCCGCGGCGTGGATGCGGCCTCGTGGACCGCCCCGATGGAGCTGGCCCGCGGCACCCGTCCGGTCGCCTCGACCAGCAACGCCGCCAGCTGGGGCGACCCGGTCCTCTCGGGTCGTCTGCGCGCTGAGCAGATGCACCCCGTCCAGGGGCCGGCCACCCCGGCCGGGCCCACCGCCGAGGTTCGGCCGGTGCCGGAGATCCTGCGCCGGGCACTGGCCACGTTCGACGCGCTGGGCGCCGAGCGGCTGCACAGCGAGGAGCTCGCCGTGGCGCTGGGCATCTGCACCGCCGAGGGCAAGGGGGACGCGGTGGCGCTGGCCGATCTACTGCGCCCGCTGGAGGTGCGGCCGCTGCCGAACAAGTTCTACCGCACCGGCCAGGAGCGGCGCGGGTACGCGCGGGTGGCCCTGCAGACGGCTGCGGAGCGTGTCGGCCACGGCGAGATCGAGGTGCCCGCCGCGGTCGCCGCCTGGCCCGCCGCCTGACGCGCCTCCCCCCGGGGGGCCTCCCCCGGGGGGGACCCCCCATCCCCCCGACCCCCACCGGGGACCCCCCACCCTGAGTGAACAGCGAAAACGCTGGGGTGGTGGGGGTGGGGGGGCGGGTCAGAACCCCCCGGAATCCGGGCCCTGAGCCCCGCTACCCCCCCTTCCACAAGACCCCCCATCCCCCCCGGCCCCGACGGGGACCATCCCCGCCACGCTCCTTCTCCGACCTTTGCCCTGCCCTTCGATCATCACTAGCTGTAACCGAACAGGAGATGTCATGGACCCGCAAATCACCCGTCTCGTCCCCACCTCGACCCCCGCCGCGACCACCCCGACGACGCCGGCGGGCCTGGCGGAGCTCACCGGCGCGCTGGCCCGCGCCGCGCACGCCCCGGCCGTACTCGTCGTCGTCGACCCCGCACTCGAGGACGGCGCCCTGGCCCACGGCAGCCACTGCGACCCGGACGCGCACATCACCCTCGGCGCCGACCTGCTGGCCGACCAGACGCGGCTGCGCGGCGTGCTCGCCCACGAGATCGCCCACCACGCCCTGGGCCACAGCCAAGGCCTGACCCAGGCCAGCTGGTGGCAGAACGTCTGCTGGATCGGCATCTGCACGTTCGTGGCCGCGATCGTCGCCGACTCCTCGGCGTGGGCCGACGTCGCCTTAGTGGTGGCGATCGGCGCGCACCTGCTGGCCGCCCGCGAACAGCGGCGCGAGGAGTACCAGGCCGACGCCCACTCAATGCAGCTGCTGAACGCGGCCGGCCTGGACGGGCACGCCATCGTCACCGCGACCCTGGCCGCCCTCCCCCAGGAGTCGCGCCTCTACCGGCTGGCCGGCTGGATCATCGGCAGCCACCCCACCCCCGACGCGCGCCGCCGCGCCTTCCTGGCCACCGCGCAAGCGCGCTGAGGTTGCGGATGCTCGCCCGGCCGGTGGCCGGGCGGGTGCCCGGAGCAACAGCTCCCCGCCCCTGACCACCGTTCCTCACCATAGGGAGACCCGCATGAACACCACCACCGCCGACCTCACCCCCGAGGCCATCGCCGAACGCCGGACGCGCAGCGAGATCCGCGCGGGCCGCGACAGCCTGCGCGCCGCCGTCCTGGACGCCGCCAGCGCCCTGGTGCCCCGCGCCAACCGAGGCAACGCCGACGAGGTCCTGGCCGCCGCCGCCCCGCTGATCGCCTGGGGCCTGAAGGCCACCACCCCCCGGGACCTGATGTTGCGTAAAAACGCCATCACCCGCCATCACACCAACGTCGTGGCCGGCGGCACCTCCGGCCGGGTGAGCGGCCGCATGGACCCCGTCCCCACGCCGGAGCAGTTTCTCGACGGGTGTCGCGCCTTGTACGCCTTCCTGGCCGGCGACGAAGAGGGCTGACGTGCGGGTGCGGGACCGTCCTGCGGGGGCCGGTCTCGTGCCCGGAGCAACAGCTCCCAGCCTCACGACGAAGGAGAGACCGACCGATGGGCATCTTCTACGGCCGCCACACCGGCAGCCGCTCCTACACCTACTCCGCCGAGCTAGCCGCCAAGCTCACCAAGCGCGGCGCCCGCTCCTCCACCGGCGCGGCCGGCCTGCTGACGTACATGGGCGGCGAGATGCGCCTCGACTCTTGGGAGATGTGCCCCGAGGAGGCCGAGCAGGCCGCCCGCTGCATCAAGCAGGCCGCCACGAAACTGCACCCGGCCGACCGTCGGATCGCCGAGCAGATCGCCGCCGACGCCTGGGAGGCCGCCAACGCCGGCCGCCCCTGGACGGTCGGCTGGCTCAGTGACTGACCATCCCCGCTCCACCACTGAGAGGAGCCCGTCATGGGCCTGTTTGACAACGACCCCAAGTACCAGGAGCTGAAGACGATCCGCGAGTCGGGCTATGACGGCCCGATCAACCAGGACGGCCAGAAGGTCGCCACGGGGCGGGCGGCCGAGATCTTCGCCGCACTCCGCGAGCGCTGACCCCTCGGCCCCGGCATCCCGTCGCGTGCCGGGGCCGACCTCACCCACCGCGAGGAGCGGACATGACCACCACCGACCACCAGCCCGACACGCTTCCAGAGCCCGTTCAGGCCGCCATCGACTACAGCCGCAGCCTCCCCGATGCACGGGTGCCCGTCACCGACCTACGCGGAGTCCCCCGGCGGCGACACCATCCACTTCGAGATCCTCATCCCCGACCCGGGCGACCCCACCGACTCCTGGGAGGTGGGCACCACCTGGGCTCCCGGCGACGACGGCCGCTGGCGGTTCGCCCACGGCGGCGCCCGCTCCTTCAAGCGCCAGCACGAGCCTCTCGTCCTGCTGGCGAGCTGGGACGAGGTGCGCGCCTTCTTGGCCGCGCCCGCCTACCCCACGCTCGACCCCGACCCCCAGCAGCTCATCGACCAGCTCGTCGCCCACATCCGCCAGCTCCACCAGGAGTACGACCAGGCCCGCGACCGCGGCTCCATGCACGGCATGGAGCTGGTCAGCAAGGAGATCCAGGGCGTTCAGATTGCGCTCGGGCGGACGCTGGCGTGGCGGGACGGCCAGCCGAAGGAGCACCACACGTCCGCGTTCAACCGGGGCCGCGACTACATGTACGTACACGCGCCCGCCTCCGCCTGACCCGCGCCCCCCGGCCGTCCTCGGCCGGGCCAGCCCACCCACGACCGCGAGGAGCGGACATGACCACCCACACCACTGCACAAGCCCCACCCGCCAGCATTGACCTGAATACGCCCTACGTCGGCTGGATCGACCACTACCACCTCGGCTGGCAGGCCGTGCTCGTCCGCGTGCGCGACGGTCGGCGCGTCGCCCGACGCCTCGGCGCGGAAACGCCCAAGGACTGGGCGGTTGAGACATGCCAGGTCTTGGCCGACACCACGGGCGTGCAGATCGCCGGAGAGCTGAGCAAGCAGGGATTCGTGCCTCTCGCCGGCCCGTGCGCGCCTTGCCCTTCGTCCACCTGACCCTGACCCGGCGGCCCCGGTGTCCCCCTCGGCGCCGGGGCCGCTCCGTCTCCACTACTCGATCTTGAGAGGATGTCATGAGTCTGCACGCTGAAGCTGGAGCAACTTCCGATACCTGTGAGTATCAGAAGTTGTCCCCGGGGGGAGCTTCCGATACTTCGGTTCCTGGGGATTCGCAGGGCACCGATTCGACTTCCGATATTACGGACCTTGATCACGACGGCGGTGGGTCCGCTCCTCGGCGCGGTCCCGGAGCGCTGCCGACCCGGCTGCCCGATCGCTACGCCGAGGTGTTCGCCACCTACCGCGTGAAGGTCACTCGGCCCGGCACCCCGCTGTCCCCGAAGACCATCACCGCCTACCTGTCCCGCATCCGCCAGTACCTCGCCTGGCTGGACGTCGCCGACCTCGACGGCAACCCCCTCACCGACCCATCCGTCCGGGACTGGGCCTCCCGCGACTACCGCGCCTATCTGCTCACCGTCGCCAAGCGCAGCCCGGCCACCGTCAACGCCCACCTCACCGCCGTCGACGACCTCAACCGATGCCTCGGCGTCGGCCCCGCCACGGCCAAGCGCACCACCCTGCCCCAGCTCGCCCCCCGCGCCCTCGACCCGCGCGCTCAGACCCGGTTCGTGCGTGAGGCCGAGCGCGCACCCGCCCGGGACGGCGCCATCGCCTACACCGGCTACTACGCCGGGCTGCGGATCGCCGAGCTCGCCGCCCTCGACGTCGACGACGTCCACCTGTCCGCGAGGAAGGGGGCGCTGATCGTCCGCTACGGCAAGGGGGGCCGCTACCGCGAGGTGCTCGTCCACTCCCGCCTGCGCGCCGCCCTGGAGGCATGGATGGCCCAGCGCGCCGCAGCGGACGGGGAGGTGGCGCTGTTCGTCAACGCCCGCGGCCGGCGCCTGACGACGCGCGGCATCTACGACATCCTCGTCAGCCTGGCGGACGCCGCCGGGATCCGCGAGGACTTCACCCCTCACACGCTGAGGCACACGCTCGGGACGAACATGAGGCGACAGGGCCAGGACATCGTGGTCATCGCCGAAACGCTCGGCCACAGCGTCGAGACCGCCCGCCGGTACGCCCTGCCGACGGAGGACGAGCGCCGTGCCGCCATCGAGGGGCTACCCGTCGACGAGTAGCCGCATCGCAGCGGGCTGTTACCGACCCGCCGTACGCTCACACCACCCCCCTCACCCAGGAGGCAGACATGGATCTCACTCCGCTCGACCGGCTACTGGCCGGCGGCCACGCCCTCACCCTGCGGATGGACGGCGAAGCGGCCACCGTCGACGACACCGGCGCGATGATCGATCCCGGGTGGGGGCCGTACGTGCAGGCCACTCTGATCGGCCACGACGACCGGATCGTGGCCGACGCCTCGGCCGCTACCGTCGCCGCTGCCCTGGCGGCCGTGCTCGAAGAGGCCGCACCCCTTGCCTCGCCTCCCTGGGCGGCGGGCTCCACCTTGGGGGGCGGCCGCCTGATCGACGGCTCCGGCGGGGTCACAGTGCTGCGCATGGACAACGAATGGGCGACGCCCGGCCCAGGGGTCCGCCAAGTGTTCGGCTGGATCGTCGGCGACAGCGGCGGCATCCACGTCGGACGTCAGCAGGTGCGCGTTGAACTCCCCAGCGGGACGGTGCTGGCGGGACGTGGCTTGGTCGAGGTAACGCGCGGCGTCGGCTCCCGGAAAGGTGTCAAGGTCTACATCTACGACTGAACTCGCACTTCGCGGCGCCCCTGCCCTCTGCGGAGGCGGGGGCGTCTTGCTGTCTGCCTGCGGCCGATCACCGCGCCGGGTGAGCATGGCCCCATGACCTCACCCTTGCCCGACCTGCCCGACGATCCGATGCCCGACTGGGCCTTGGACCGAGTCCTGGAGACGCTGGGCCCGCACCGTGAGGTGCTGGAACCGCTCCTTCGGGCCGCGACCCCGCCGGACTTCGACCGGTAGACGAACATGAAGAAGCCCCGCCGCTCTGGAGGAGAGCGACGGGGCTTTTTCGTGGTTCAGCTGCAGCGTCCCCAGGGGAGGGGGCCGTACCGGGGCTAGCGTACGGGGAGGACTCCCGGGGGCGGGGGCGAATCGGCTCGGTCGCCAGCTCTCGTTATGCCAGTCCGTTATACGTGGCAACCGGAGTGATGCGTGATACGTCGGATACGCGCAGTGATCTTCGAGGTCCGGCCCCCGCGAGGGTGGGTCCGGACCGCCACACCGACCCCAGACCGGAGGCACGCATGACGTTCTCATCCACAGACTTTGAGCAGAGAACCGAATACGAACGGTTCGTCCTCGACACCGCCTACCCCCTCATCGCCCGTGCAGCGACAGGAGCAATCATCGACGCGACCCGGCGGGGCCGTCGGGATATCGGGGTCGCAGTGGGCGCGATCGGACTTAAAGCCCATGTCCCTTCTCCAGGCGGTGGAAGTAAGTCTGCCGAGTTCGATATCCGCCCCCTGATCTTCGGGGCAGCGTGGAAAGTTCTCGACCTGCTCATTGAAGGCGTCATCGGCCACTCAACCGGGAAGGGCATGCAGGTCAAAAACAAGCTGGCCATGCTGGCCAGCGCGCCGAGTCCCGCACCGTTCTCCGGAGAACCGAAACTCTGGGAACGAACAGTCGCGATCTATTCGAATACGGCGGAAATGCGCAACTGCATAGTTCACCGAAGGTTCCAGGTAGACAAGCCTGCAGAGGTGATGCGCGGATCAGCGAAGAAGGTTGGCGACTCGCCGCCTCGGCCGGTGAGTTTCGATGAGCAGGCGGCGTTCTGTCGGATAGTGCAAGGAGTGGCCAGCTCCGTAATTGCGCAGGAGCTCACCGCGAGGGAGTGCAGGCAGTTGCAGTACATGTTCGATGTGTTGAGGGGCCACCACGGGCTCGGCGCGCTGGGGGGATCCCTCGTCGAGGGCCCTATCCCCACGGTCAAGGCCAGCCTTGACCAGTTCGACTCCGGGGCTTTCTACCTGGATGGCCCACACATCCATCAGCAGGCACACGAAGGAGCGTCTGACGTCGCGGCGTTTGACCTGATGGTCGTCCTCGCGGACGGCCGATCGCTGCTTGGCGACCTTGCCGCGCTCCCCGCCGACGATGTCACACCGATCGACTTGGATGACCCTCCGGCGTGGCTGCGCTGGCAGTAGGGGCATCGTCAACTGAGAGCGTGGGGCCTGACATCCTCGTGAAGATCAGCCTCGGGCGGCTTTCAGCAGGGCCATCTTGGCGGCGTACCGGTCGCGCTGCTGCCCCCACCAGGGATGCCGGTTCATCGTCTCCAGCGCGACCAACCGGGCCTCACGCACCTCTGCCAACTGCTCCTGCTGCTCGTCGGTCATGGCCCCCTCCATGACCTCCTGCGTGGACGGCAGCGCGTCCGTCACCTCCTGGACGCGGCGGTCAGCCTCGTCGTAGGCGCGCTGCGCTTCGATCAGATCGGGCGGGAACTCGTAGTCGGCCATCTCTCCCCCAGACGGTGCGGTACCGGGGCGATCCTACGAGCCGACTCCCTCGACGACGACAACGCCCCGCCCTCCCGAAGGAGAGCGGGGCGTCTCATGATCAAGGTGTGGGACCCCGTCGGTACGGCCGCACGTCAGAGGCCCCACCACGCCAGTATGCCCGGGCCGGGCACGCGAAGAAGCCCCCGCCGTCCGAAGACGACGGGGGCTCCAGCAGCGGCTATCGCTGCGCGGCAGGCAGGTCCGGGCGCGGCGTGTGCCGGGCCATGAACCCCGACACCGCCGTGATCGCCGTCGGGATCAGCGGCACCACGATCGTCTCCAACCAGTCCGGCCAGAAATCGATCAGCGACAGGTCCGCGTTGACGGCCTGCAGCACGCCGAGCGCGGCCACCGACCCCAGGTAGGCGCCGAGCGTCGCCCACTTCACCTTCGCCTCGACCCGCGCAGGCTGCGCGCCGGGCCCCTCGTGGAGGCTCATCACACGCCCTCGGGGGTGACGTCGCCCTCGCCCGACGCCGACGTCTCAGCCTCGACCGGGCCCGCCACGAGCTCGATCGTCGCCGTCCCCGCAGGCACGACGTCCACGGCGTGGGTGACCGACAGCGGCTCCGCACCCTCGGCGTGCTCGTCCTCGATCGTGACCGTCACCGTCGCCGAGCCGGGCGCGCCGGACACGATCGTGCAGGTCTGCTCGTCCTCCGACACCCGCAGCTCCGCCACCGCCGGGTTGTCGATTGTCCAGGTCACGTTCGGCGTGGTGGGGAAGCCGGCGGCGTCCTGCGCGTTGATGGCGAGGGAGACCTGGTGGCCGGTGTTCATCTGCGTCATGGTGATTCCTTCTCTGTGGGGTGTGCCGGTCGGCACGGTGGTGGCCTCGTCGACGACGGGGCCCGGGATGAGAGAGAGGCTGTGGGTGCCGAGCACGTAGGCGGCCAGGCCGTCCGCGATGCGGCGGATGCTCTCCTGTGCGGCTCGCTCCGTGACGGCGCGGTCTACGCCCGACAACAGGGCCAGCGGGCCGTGCAGCACCGCGGCGGCGTGGATGGCAGCGGCCCGCGCCTGCGCGCGGTCGGGTAAGGGCATAGGGGGTGACCTCCAGCGGATCGGCGCCCGGACGAGGGCATGAAAAAACCCCGGCCGGCGGGCTCGGGGTGGTGGAGGGTCCCGCCGCCGCGGCGGGCCTGGGGAGCGGTCGATGTGGAGCTCCGGGCGGTGCGGGTCGGTGCGTCTCATCAGCGCTTGCAACAGGGCCGCTTCGATCACGCCGACTTCTCAGGCGGCGGCGTCCACGACCACGTCATCGCCCAGGTGGCCTTGTCCACGGTGTCACCGGCGGGCAGGCCGGTCGCGCGCCGGTAGCCGCGGGCCACATCCGCGGACTGCTCGCCGAACACCCCGTCGACATCGAGCTTCCAGCCGCGGCGGGCCATCTTGTCCTGCCAGACCCGGACGTCCTCGCCGCGCATCATCGCGCCCCCGACGTGCTTCAGGACCCGGCCGGGCCAACGGGGAACGTCGCCGTCCCACACCACCTTGACGGGCTTCGGCGGCTTCGGCTTCGCCGGCGCCTCCCGCGGGCGGGGCGCCCCCTTCCGTACCCATGCGTACAGCGGGCCGCCCGGGCAGCTGGTCGAGTAGCCGTCGCGGTGGCCCTTGATCTCGGTGCCGGCGCCGTGCTTGCGCAGCAGCTCGATGCCGTCGCGGACCGCATGCAGCAGGTCGTCGGTGGGCTGGGTGAAGCCGGAGCTGCCGACGAGGGCGAGGATCGCGTAGTGGTCGTCGTTCAGGCCGGGGCCGTTCGCCGCCGACATGACGCCGAAGCCGCGCCCCTCCAGCAGGCGGCGGTGCGGGCATCCCGCCAGGTTGTACGCGAAGTCGCTCCACCCGTTGGCGTCGATGTGCTGACGCTGGAACGTCCTCATCAGCTCCAGGCAGATGTCGTGATCGTCCACGATCTTGGGCGAAACGTAGCCGCCGGTGTAATGCACCTTCACCCCGCGCGCCCGGGGCAGCTGCGTGTAGGAGCTGGTCGGACGGCGGGCGCGCCATCCTGCGCGGGTGACCATCGTCGTCATGGCATCTGCTCCTGTCCGTCCTGTAGTCGGTGGATCTCGGCCTTCGCGATGACCAGGTCGGTGCGTAACTCGCTGATCCGTTCGCCGAGGAGATGGATCTGGCGCTGCTGGTCCGCGAGCTTCGCTTGCTGGTCCGCGAGCTTCGCTTCGAGCGTCGCGTTTTCGCTCTTCGCGGACTCCAGCTCGGTGCGCAGCATCGTGACCACACCTGAAGCGGTCTCGACCATGACGGAGTCGGTTCCCCGGTCGAGCTGGCGCAGCTCGCTCCGCCGCTTGGTGATCGCGATGAACGCCTGGACGATGCCGCCGCCCACGATCCCCTGGGCGATGAAGACCGCGGCGTCAGCCCAGGTCATTCGGCCTCCGCATCGTTCTGGCGGACCACGATGCGGGCCCGTCGCATGATGCTGCGGACCTTGAATAGGCAGCCGACAGCCAGGACGGTGGCGAGGATTCCCGCCGCGAGGCCACCGATGCCCAAGCCTGTGACGACGGTGATCCCGTAGAAGGCGTATCCGGCGCTCATCAGCCACAGGCCGGGAATTTCCATGGTGGAGCGACCCCAGTACAACCCGTAGAGCTTGAGGACGCCGCCGACGGCGAACGTGGCCCCCCACAGGTGTGCCATGACGGTGCCGGTGGCGTGCAGGCTGAGGGTCATGCCCTCGGAAACGTCATCGCCCAGGATCGCGCCCAGGCTGCCGAGCACGACGGCGCCAACCGCCGCCGAGCTGCCGAAGGGATTGTGTCTCAGGTACTCACGCCGAGGCAGCGCCATATCCCACCTCTCAAGGTCGGGGGAAACCGTCCACCGCAGGGCGCGGACGGCAAGATTCGGTGGCCGGATCCGGCCAGCAGTAACCCGGCAGCACACCCCGGGCGTCACACACGCACCCCCCGACTCTGGAGACGCCGTGTCGTACCACCCACAGGGCCAGCAGCCGCACGACCAGTACCACCACCCGCAGCCGCGCGGCGGATCCGCCCTCTCCGTGGTAGTCGTCGTGCTCGGCGTCGTCACCCTGCTCGGCATCGCCGTCGCCGCGACCCTCATCGTGCTCGGCCCCACCAGCCCAAACACCGGGGCCCCCGACAGAATCGAAGTAGCCGCAGCAGACCTACCAGCGCAAGAGCACAACGAAGCCGGGGCACGAGCAGCCGCCCAGCAGGTTTTCGACCTCTACGCCGCCGGCTCCTACGGCGAGTTCTGGGATCACTGGGCAGCCCAATCGCAGACCCTGATGTCGCGCGACGACTACGTGACCATGTTCGAGCAGTGCCCGCAGATCGCACAGAACGTGCGGTTCACGATCACCTCGGTCACCGTCAACGGCGACACCGCGAAAGTGCAGGCCAACCGGCTGATCGCGGCGTTCACCTACGACTTCCTCTACCAGGGACAAGCGTGGCGGTACGTGCTCCCCGCCGACCAGCAGAAGGAATACCAGTCCAAGACCGTCGACCAGATCGTGCAGGAGCGGCGAGCGGCCAAACTCTGCGGCGGACAGGACGCGCCGCAGTTCACCCCGCTGCCAGCCCCGACCGCGAGCACACCGCCGGTGGCGCAGGAACAAGCACCACCCGTGGGGAAGGTCGGCGAGACGCTCACCCTCAAAGGGCTGCAGCCGGGTGTTGAAGTCGCCGTCACCCTCAACCGGGTCATCGACAACGCAACGTCGAACAACCCGTACGTAAAGCCGAAAGCCGGTAGCCGCTACGTCGCCGTCGAACTGACCTTGAAGAACGTCGGCCAACAGGTGTACACCGACTCGCCGAGCGCCGGCGGCGCGCTGATCGACGCCGAGGGCCAGCAGCATCGGCCGACGTTCGCCGAGGTAACGGAGGGAGTCGCGTTCAGCGGATTGGTCACCGTGAACCGCGGCGATGCCCGCAAGGGGCTGATCCTGTTCGAGGTGCCCTCCACAGCGAAGGCGGTGAAACTCCAGTTCGGGGTGATGTTCGGCCAGCAGAAGGGCGAGTGGACGCTCTCCTAACGGCCTCCCGCCGCGTCGGAATCCACCGGCTGGGCGCCCTCGATCGCGCGCAGCCGCTCGGCGAGCGCGTCCCGCTGGGCCATCAGGTCCTCCGCGAAGGCCAGCAGGCGTGCGTTCTCGTCCATCACGGTGTTGCGCTGCCTCGTTACCACCTCGAGCACTGCGGTGGTGGGGACTTGGGGTTTGTCCATCAGGTCCTCATTGTGTAGTAGCGGTAGGGGCCGTCGCCGTGCACATCGACCTCGGTGCGGCGCGGCTCCACGAGCAGCGGCGGCACGTCGGCGCGGATCGCCTTCACCAGCCAGCCGACCCGGCGGGCCGGCGGGCCGGTGATGTGGAAACGGCCGCCGTCCGGGTAGGTGGCCGCCGCCTCGCCCGGCACGTCGAGGCAGGACAGCAGCACCGCCCGCCCGTCGGCCCGGGTGAGCGCCTCGAAGTAGCTAGGCAACTCGACCACCGCCTGGCCGTCCTCGTCGAGCGTCGCGGTGCCCCAGTATTCGACGCCGTTGTGCGGGCTCTCGGTGACGCCGTGCACCAGGTACCGGTCCGGATGCTGCGGGTGATCGATGATGAATGTTTTTACGACAAAGTTGATGTCGTTTCTAACAAACTGAATATCGCTGCCGTTCCAGAAACAACGGAACATTCCATCGCCGGGAGCGGATTGCACCCTGAAATTCAGGGGGCCGCCGCTGCTGCCGGTGAGCCCCGCACCTACGACGTTGGTGTAGCCGTCGCTGGTGAACCGGATGCCGGCGATCGCGGTAGTGCCAACTCCGTCGACGATCCCGATGTAGTTGTCGCCGCCAGGCGAGAGGCTGACGGTGTACTTCCGGTTGGACGACGTCACGCTGCCGATTTGCAAGGTGCCCTCGGCGGCGTACGAGGTCAAATAGTGGTAGCGCGTCGCGTCCTCGTACATGCGGATCTCCGGATCCGCCCCGATCGGGTTGATGACCAACCTTTTGGCGCTGCTGCTGACCGTGCTCGTCAGGCGGCCGACGATGTCAACGTCGCCGGTCGCAGCGTCGAGTTTGAAGGTCTGGCCGGCGGACGAGTATCCGCGGAGCCCGTTCACGTCCAACTCCACGCGGGCGCCTGAGGAGTCCGACCGCAGGGTGAAGGCGCCGGAGGCGTTGAGGTCGACCGTCGTGACCCCCGAGGAGTCGATGGTCCGCAGCCCGCTGGTGCTGAGCTCCACCCGGGCCCCAGACGTGTCCGACCGCAGCGTGAACGACCCGGACGGACTCAGTGCCACGGTGTTGACGCCGTCGTTGTCGTACAGCGATAGCCCGCTGACCGTGCTCAGGTCCACCCGGGCCCCGGACGTGCCGGACCGCATGAAGAACACGCCGGTGCCGGCCTCCAGCGCCACCGTCTGCACGCCGCCGGAGTTCCAGACACCGATGCCGCCCGCGTTGACCTCCACCCGGGCCCCGGACGCGGCCGTCCGCAACGTGAAGCTGCCGTCGTTGAGCAGCGACACGAGTTCGGTGCCGCCGCCGTTGTAGCCGTGCAGGCCGGTGGCGTTGAGCTCCACCCGCTGCCCGGACGACGCAGTGCGGATACTGGCGCCGATCAGCCAGTTCGAGCTGATCGTGCCCGCGGTCACCTTGGTCACGGTCAAGTCGCTGATGTGCGCGGAGTCGACCAGCAGCGCTGTCGCCGACGCCGCGGCGCTCGCCGCCGACCGGTTGCCGGCCTGGTCGACGGCGACCACCCGCACCCACCGGGTGGTCGTCTCCTCCACCTCGACCGTGCCCACGGCGGCGATCTCCGCCTGCATCATCCCCGCGGTGGCCGCCACCTGCCCCTTGAGCGTCGTCTCGTCCGGGGTGAAGCCCGACGAATCGCCGACGTGGATCTCCAGGTGCGACAAGTCGAGTTCGAGGTTGAACACCCCGCCGGTCGCCTTGCCGAGCTCGTGTCGCACCTGCAGGGCGAGGGAGGATCCGGCCACCACGGGGGCGGCCGGCGTGCTTGGCGGGATCGTGTCTGGGTGCGCGGTCGCCGACTCGGTGACGCTCCACTCGCCCGCGTTGCCGGACAGGTCGACGGCGCGGATCCCGAAGTCGTACAGGACGCCCGGCGACAGGTCGCCGACGACGACCTGGGTATCGCCCCACGCCGCGTACGCCATCCGCCAGCTCGTCGCCGGCGACACGTCGTAGCGGATCTCGTAGTGGTCACCGTCGAGGATCGTGCTGCCGTCCTCGTTGAGCGGGGTATCCCAGCTCACCATGATGTTCGCCCGGGTGCCGCCGAGCGCATCCAGGTAGACGCTGGTCTCGAACGGCAACACCCACGAGACCTGGCCCGGCACGGTGGCGTCCGGGGTCGGCCGCGGCCCGACCGGCTCGCCACCGGAGTTCGTCAGGGCGCGGTTGAGCTCGCCGACGACCACGGACGTGGCGCCGCTCTCCCACAGCACGTACGGGGTGAGGTCCAGCCAGGTGCCGTCCTGGTGCCGGTAGCCGACCGTCATCCCCTCCGCCACCGGCCACGAGGCCTCGACGGCGCGCAGCCGGATCGGGTTGATCCGCTGGCCCCGGTAGATGACCTCGTTGTCGACGTCGTACAGGCCCGAGTCGGGGTCGTACACCCACACCCAGTCACCCGGGACGAACGCGCCGCGGATGTCGTAGTCCTTCGCCGACAGCTGCATGGCGTTGCGGGTGCCGGAGAAGCGGTTGAGCTGGAGCTGGGCGCGCGCCTGCGCGTTGGTGGTGGCCGTCCCGGACTCGCTGACCAGGCGGGTGCGTTGCACCGGCTGCCCGCGCAGGTCCTGGTAGGGGTTCGACAGGATGTTGACCCCGGCGGTGGCCACCGACGCGCCTTCGCCCTCGGCGAGCAGCACCACCCGGCTCGTCCAGTCCTCCACGTCCCGGGCCAGCGCCATGTCCCCGGGCAGGCCCGTCAGCGTCATGTCCGGGCCGACCGCGCCTTCGCGGACGATGACGCAGGTCGGCGTGACCTTGAACAGGTTGGCGGACGGCCCGGCGTCCAACGTCGCGTTGCCGTTGACGCGCCAGTCGCAGCTCATGGTCGAGCACACGTAGTCGACGGCTTTGCGCCTGCTCTGCCACTGGTGGCGGCCGGTGTAGGTGCCGGCCGCGCTGTAGAGGGTGCCCTCCACCACGGCGGTCGACGAGCCGAGCAGGGCCCGGATGGCGTTGGGGAAGGTCGCGCCGGTGATCTGGATGGGCGACTCCAGGACCTCGCCCTTGTCGTCGGAGTCGCCGAGCCAGACGGCCATGCCCTGGCCCTTGATGACCTTGCGATGCTCGCTCTCGCGGCCGGTGAGCACGCCGACGTAGCGGGCCATGGTGAGCAGCTCGTCCTGGTACTCGGCCACGTTGACCCGGCCCGGGACCAGCGCGACATGGCCGAAGAACTGCAGCCGGTCGAGGACCTCGCGCGGCGTCTCCTCGCTGAGCTGGACGGCCCAGCCGCCGAGCCCCATCAGCACCTCGGTAACAGCCACCCGGTCACCTCCTCACGGCAGCGGTGGTTTCCGGCAGCGCCCCGATGTACTGGTCCCGCAGGTGGATGGCCGTGTCGCCGGAGACCGCCGACCCGCCGCCCGCCACGGTGCCGAGGTAGAAGTCCATCGCCGTGCTCGCGGTCTTCACGAGCCCGCCGTTCGCGTGCGGGTTGAAGTTTCGGGCCGACCCGGCGGTCACCCGGTTGCCGTCGGCGTCGTCGCTGGTGCGCACCACGTACGAGGTGCCGTCCGTCAGCGTCTCCGCGGTGGCCAGGTAGACCGACAGGGTTCCGGAGTCGCCGCGCTGCACGTACCCCTCCGCGATGCGGGAGCCCCGCCGCAGGGTGAGGTCCAGGACGGTCCGGCCGACCGGGGAGCGGTGCTCGACCAGCCGGACGATGCACTGCTCCGGGTCGTTGCGCAGGATGGTGGCCGACTCCCACCGCGCCACCTGCGTACCACCAACGTCCACCCACCACGCCCGCGGCCGCCACACCCCGCCGACGAACGACGCCACCTCCAGCGAGCCGCCCGCCAGCAAGGGCCGCACCCGCAGCAGGCCGTTCGACAGCTCCCAGCCCGCCGCGTCCACCCGGTAGCCGGTGCCCACCCGCTCCCACCCGGCCGACAGGATCCGGGCCCGGCCGCGCATGTAGTCGCCGACGGCGCATCCCCACCGCGGCGACGCCCCGGCAGGCACGCCCCGGTAGACCGTCATCGGCCCGTCCGTGGTGGCCCGGGTCATCGTGCTCGGCAGGGTCGCGCCGGTGTGCAGCGCGT
Organism: Streptosporangium longisporum; assembly: GCF_039534895.1. Lineage (NCBI taxonomy): Bacteria > Bacillati > Actinomycetota > Actinomycetes > Streptosporangiales > Streptosporangiaceae > Streptosporangium > Streptosporangium longisporum. Next base: position 191,483 of record NZ_BAAAWD010000029.1, read on the forward strand.
AGTGGCCGATCGGCGGCGCATGCCACCGCTCCCCGCTCAACCCGAAGTCGTTGGCGCGCCGGGCCCCGGTCAGCCGGGACTCCAGGTCGACGTCGGAGTCCGCGCCGTGGCGGCGCAGCGACAACTTCCAGGTGACCCACGCCAGCCGCTGGGCGAACCGGTCGACGTAGTCCGCGGACGCGTCGGTGATCGTGTAGTAGCCGTTCCGCTCGGACTTCTCCGCCCAGCGGGCGGGCACGAGAGCACCCACCAGGCCGAGCGCGCCTTCCATCCGCTCGAGGAGCTCCGCCCGGGTGATGAGCGGGGCGACCTCCTTGCCCTCCAGGCTCATCACCCGGGCGCCGTCGCTGTTGACGGTCTCCGACAGCGCGAACGTCTCCCGAAGGGTCAGCCGGCCGAGGATCAGGTCGCTCACGCGTACACCTCCCGATCCAGGTCCCGCAGCCCATTCCGCAGCTGCACCAGCAGGGTCCGGTAGGCGTCTGGCCGGGACGGATCCAGCACACCCTCGACCTGCATCACCAGGTCGCCCTGGATCGTCACCCCGCCACCGCCGGTACTCACACCCGCGGCTGCGGCTCCGAGGCCGCCCGCTGAAGCAGCGCCGAACGCTGCACCGGCCGGCGCGACGTCGGGCACCGCGAACGCGGACGCGACCCCGGCCATGCGCTCGGTGGCGGCCGCCACCATCGGCTCCCCCGCGTCTATGCCAATAGCCAGGCCCGCGGGGAGTTGCTTGCCGATCGCGGCGAACACCTTGCTGGGGCTGGCGATGCCGAGGATGCTGCGCAGCCAGTTGACCATGTTGGAGAACAGGTTCCCCAGCATGCTCATGAACGAATTCCACGTGTTGACGAACCCGTTCCACAGGCCGATGACCATGTTGTGGCCGATCGTGCCGAGCATGCCGCCCAGGTTGTTGAAAATCCCCATGATCGTGCCGGGCAGACCGCGCAGCCAGTTGATCAGGTCGTTTGCCCGGCCGATCGCGGCGTCTTTCATCTGCCCGAACCAGTCGCCGACCCGGCCGGCGAGGCTGCCGAGGTCCACCGAGTTCCGCCACCCCGACGTCACCTACCGCGAGGAGATGTCCCTCGACCACATCGAGCTCTTCCACGCCAAGGGCGAGACCGACGACGCGAGCGTCGGCTGGATCCCCTCGCGGCGCATCCTGCTCCCGGGCGACCTGTTCATCTGGGTGACCCCCAACTGCGGCAACCCGCAGAAGGCGCAGCGCTACCCGCGCGAGTGGGCGGTCGCCCTGCGCAGGATGGCCGCACTGCGGCCGGAGATCATGCTGCCCAGCCACGGCGCCCCGATCTTCGGTGCCGACCGGTCGAGCAGGCGCTGACCGAGACGGCCGAGTGGCTGGAGTTCATGGTCGAGCGCACCCTGGGCATGCTCAACGAGGGAGCCAGGCTCGACGACATCGTGCGTGCCGTACGGCCGCCCGCGCACGCTGGCCGAGCGGCCCTACCTGCGCCCGCACTACGACGAGCCGGAGTTCGTGGTGCGCAACATCTGGCGGCTGTACGGCGGCTGGTACGACGGCAACCCCGCCCGCCTGAAGCCGGCGCCCGACGCCGAGCTGGCCGCGGCCGTGGCGGAGCTGGCGGGGGGCGCCGGGCTGCTGGGCGACGCGGCGCTGCGGGCGCTGGCCTCGGGGCGGGAGCGGCTGGCGGGGCACCTGGCGGAGATGGCCGTCCAGGCCGCGCCGGACGACACGGCGCTGCACGGGATCCGGGCCGAGGTGTTCGCCGCCAGGGCGAGGTCCGAGGCGTCGCTGATGGCCAGGGGGGTGTTCACCTCGGCGGCCGAGGAGTCCAGGAGGATCACCGAAGGCGGCCGGCCGGGGACGACGCCCCGGGCACCGTGAGCATCGCGGGCACCTCGAGCACGGACGACACCACGGGCCCCCGGACAGACCCCGGCCGGAGGTGACGCTCCGGATCGGCCCGGTCCCGCGTCTTTTTCCTGAAAACACCGGAAAAATGCCGGAAAAGGTGCCACTGTCCCTGCACTCCGACCTGGGGAGACAATGAGGGGAAAGGAGTCGTTCACTCTTTGTACACCGATACGTCGGCGATGCCATCCTCCCGACACGTAGGCTGTTCCGGGCCCATCGGGGGCCGTAGCCACCTGGGGGAAGACCGTGGGTTCGTCACCGGCCGACATCGCCGCGCCACCGCGAGCGCTCTTCCGGGGGGCCGACGCGCCACGGGCCAGGACGTTGCTGGACGTCCTCGACGAGACGACCCGGCGTCACCCCCACGCGACCGCCCTCGACGACGGGCGGACCCGCCTGGACTACACCGGCCTGCGGGCCGAGGCCGGGCGGATGGCCCAGCGGCTGCGGGCCGCCGGGATCGGGCGCGGCGACCGGGTCGGGGTGCGGATCCCCTCGGGCACCGTCGGCCTGTACGTCGCGATCGTCGCGGTGCTCACCGCGGGAGCGGCCTACGTGCCGGTCGACGCCGACGACCCCGACGAGCGGGCCGAGCTGGTCTTCGGCGAGGCGCGGGTCCGCGCGGTCGTCGGTGAGACGGCAGGATCCTCCCCCACCCCGCACCGGGCCCCTCCCCCTCCGGCCTCTCCGGAACGGACGCCCCGGCGAGCGGCCCGCCCCCGCGGACGCCCTGTCCCGTCCCCGGCGTACCCCGGCCCGAGGACCACCGCGACGGACGCCCCACCCCCGAGGACGACGCGTGGATCATCTTCACCTCCGGGTCCACCGGCCGCCCAAGGGCGTGGCGGTGACCCACCGCAACGCGGCGGCGTTCGTGGACGCCGAGGCGGAGCTGTTTCTGGTTTCGGAGCCCATCGGCCCCGGTGACCGGGTGCTGGCCGGACTCTCGGTGGCGTTCGACGCCTCCTGCGAGGAGATGTGGCTGGCCTGGCGGCACGGCGGCTGCCTGGTGGCGGCCCCACGGGCGCTGGTGCGCACCGGCATGGACCTGGGGCCGTGGCTGATGGAGATGGGCATCACGGTCGTGTCGACGGTGCCGACCCTGGCGGCGCTCTGGCCGGTCGAGACGCTCGACGACGTACGACTGCTGATCTTCGGCGGTGAGGCGTGCCCGCCGGAGCTGGCCGAGCGGCTGGCCGTGCCCGGACGCGAGGTGTGGAACACCTACGGCCCGACCGAGGCCACGGTGGTGGCCTGCGCGGCGCCCCTGACCGGGGAGGGCCCGGTGCGGATCGGGCTGCCGCTGGCGGGCTGGGACCTGGCCGTGGTCGGCGGGGACGGCGAGCCGGTGGCCATGGGCGGGACCGGTGAGCTGGTCATCGGCGGGGTCGGGCTCGCCAGGTACCTCGACTCGGTCAAGGACGCCGAGAAGTACGCCCCGCTGGACGCGCTGGGCTGGGAGCGCGCCTACCGCAGCGGCGATCTCGTACGGGCCGAGCCGGAAGGGCTGGTCTTCGTCGGGCGGGGCGGACGAGCAGATCAAGCTCGGCGGGCGCAGGATCGAGCTGGGCGAGGTCGACGCGGCCCTGCGGGCGCTGCCCGGGGCCGCGGGGGCCGCGGCGGCGGTCAAGACCACCGCCGGCGGGCACCAGGTGCTCGTCGGTTACGTCGTCCCCGCCGAGGGCCCCGGCCGGACGTCCGGCCCGGCCTCCGGCCCGACCTCCGACCGGGACTCCGGCCCCGCCTCCGACCGTGCCCCCGGCCGTTCCCCGGGCCGGGCCTTCGACCGGACGGAGGCCGCGGAACACCTCCGGCGGATCCTGCCCGCCGCGCTGGTCCCCAGGATCGTCGTCGTGGACGACCTGCCGACCCGTACCTCCGGGAAGATCGACAGGGACGCCCTGCCCTGGCCGCCGCCCGGGGGCCTCGGCGGGGCCGACGGCTCCGGCGGCTCCGTGGCCGCCGCGATGCCGGGCGTCGACACGTGGGTGGCCGGCCGCTGGACGGACGTCCTCGGCGGCGCCGAGGGCGACTTCTTCGCCGAGGGCGGCACCAGCCTGGCCGCGGCCCGGCTGGTCGCGGCGCTGCGGGAGCGCTACCCCGCGGTCACCGTCGGCGACGTCTACGACAATCCGACGCTCCCGTCGCTGGACGCCCACCTGTCGGCGCTGGACGCGCCGGAGATCGTGACCACCGGCCGGACGGTCGCGCCGGTGCCGCGCCGCGCCGCGATCGTCCAGGCGGTGCTCACCCTGCCGCTGCTCACGGTGGGCGCGCTGCGCTGGGTGGTGGCGCTGGCCGCGCTGAACAACGTGGTGAGCCTTCCCTGGGCGCCCGCCGTCTCCTGGTGGTGGGTGCTCGCGGGAGCGCTGCTGTTCGTCAGCCCGGCCGGGCGGATCGCGCTGGCCGCGGGCGGCGCCCGGCTGCTGCTGCGCGGCCTGGAGCCGGGCACCCATCCCCGGGGCGGCGGCGTGCACCTGCGGCTCTGGTTCGCCGAGCGGCTCTCCGAGCGGCTGGGCGTGGCGAGGTGGCCTGCGCACCCTGGCTCACCCACTACGCGCGGGCGCTCGGCGCCCAGATCGGCGAGGACGCCGACCTGCACACGATGCCGCCGATCACCGGCATGCTCAAGCTGGGCAGGGGCGCGGCGGTGGAACCCGAGGCCGACCTGAGCGGTTACTGGATCGACGGCGACCGGGTGCACATCGGTGAGATCAAGATCGGCGCCTCGGCCACTGTCGGTGCCCGCGCCACCCTGTTCCCCGGCGCGAAGATCGGCAAGAACGCGCAGGTCGCGCCGGGTTCGGCGGTCGCGCGGTCGGTGCCGGCCGGGGAGCGCTGGGCGGGCGTGCCCGCCGGACGGGTCGGCAAGGCCCGCCCGCCGGCCGCCGCGCGTCCGCCGCGCTCGCGGCTCTGGGCGGCCGTCTACGGACTGTCCGCCGCGGTGCTCTCCCTGTACCCGGTGATCGCCGCCGTGCCGGGCCTGGCCGTGCTGCTGCGCGACGGCGCCCCCCTCGCTCGCCTCCGTCCTGTACGCGGTCCCGGTGGCCACGGTGGTCTCGGCGACGGCCCTGGCCCTGCTGATCGTGGTCTCGGTACGGCTGCTCTCGATCGGGCTGCACGCCGGGCAGCATCCGGTGCACAGCCGCCCGGCCTGGCAGGCGTGGGCGACCGGCCTGCTGATGTCGATGGCGCGGGTCTGGCTGTTCCCGCTGTACGCCAGTACGCTCACTCCCGCCTGGCTGCGCGTCCTGGGCATGAAGGTCGGCCGGGACGTGGAGCTGTCGACCGTGCTGGCGCTGCCGTCGATGACCTCCGTCGGCGACGGCGCCTTCCTCGCCGACGACACCATGGTGGCCCCGTACGAGCTGGAGGGCGGCAGGCTGCGCGTCGACCACGTGCGGATCGGCAAGCGCGCCTTCCTCGGCAACTCGGGGATGACCGCCCCCGGGCGCAAGGTGCCCAAGGACGGGCTGGTCGCGGTGCTGTCCGCGACGCCCAAGAAGGCCAGGGCGGGCTCGTCGTACCTGGGCATGCCTCCGGTGGAGCTGCGCCGGGCGGCCGAGGAGGGCGACCGGAGCCGTACCTACGAGCCCCCGGTGCGCCTGCGGGTCGCCCGCGCCGCGGTCGAGGTGTGCCGCGTCGTGCCGGTGATGTGCGCGGTGGCCCTGACGGTGCTCGTCGCCGCGTGGCTGGAGTGGCTGGCCGCAACGTACGGCTTCGCGGTGGCGGCGGTCCTGTCCGGGGCCGGGGTGCTGGGCGGCGGGGTGGTCGCCGCCGCGCTCGCCTCCGCGGTCAAGTGGGCGCTGCTGGGGCGGATCTCGGTGGGCGACCGGCCGCTGTGGAGCTCGTTCGTGCTGCTCTCGCGCGACCGCCTCGACGACGACGCCTGGGACGAGATCGAGGAGACCCTGATCACCGCCGACGTCGGCGTGGCGCCGACCCGGGCGATGGTCGAGGAGCTGCGCACCCGGGTCAAGGTGCTGGGCAGCCGGACGCCCGAGGAGGCGCGTGCCCTGCTGCGGGAGCAGCTGCTCGCCCAGATCGGCACCGACATGGACCGTACGCTGCACGTCGCCCCGCACGGCGAGCGCCCGGCGGTGGTCCTGGTGGTCGGCGTCAACGGCACCGGCAAGACCACCACGACCGGCAAGCTGGCGCGCGTCATCATCGGTGACGGCGGCAAGGTCGTGCTGGGGGCGGCCGACACGTTCCGCGCCGCCGCGGCCGACCAGCTCCAGACCTGGGGCGACCGGGTCGGGGCCGGGGTGGTGCGCGGTCCCGAGGGCGGCGACCCGGCCTCGGTGGCCTTCGACGCCGTCGCCGAGGGCATCCGGGAGAAGGCCGACGTGGTCATCGTCGACACCGCCGGACGGCTGCACACCAAGACCGGCCTGATGGACGAGCTCGGCAAGGTCAAGCGCGTCATCGAGAAGAAGGCCACGGTGGACGAGGTGCTGCTCGTCCTGGACGCCACCACCGGCCAGAACGGCATGCGCCAGGCCCGGGTGTTCGCCGAGGTGGTCAACATCACCGGCATCGCGCTGACCAAGCTCGACGGCACCGCCAAGGGCGGGATCATCATCTCCGTCCAGCGCGAGCTGGGGGTCCCGGTCAAGCTGGTCGGTCTCGGCGAGGGCCCGGACGACCTGGCCCCGTTCGACCCCGAGGTCTTCGTGGACGCGCTCCTCGGCGAGTGATCCACCCTCCCGCCCGCCTCGCCCGTACGGGCACGGAGGCCGGTGGGCCGCCCCGGTGCGGACATCCCGGGGGCGGTAGGGGCGGGCAGGGGGTGACGGGCCCGGCCGGTCCGCGCCAGAGTCGCGGTGAAGGCGCCTGAGGGCGCCGTGCGCCGTGCGCGGGGGCTTGCGCCGGACGTGAAACGGCCGTGCCCCCGGGTGGACGCGTGCCCCGGGCGGGGCCGTACGCCGTCGTTCTCCCGTGCGCCGCCGGTACGCCGCGCGCTGCCGGCCGAGGGGAGGAGCGACATGCGGCGATGGAGGAGAACGGCCCTCATGCTGGCCGTCGTCAGCGGGGTGGGCGGTGCCTGCCTGCTGCCGCAGGCGGCCGGTGCCGGGACGGGGAACGGGGCGGGGAACGAGGCTGGCCGGGCCGCCGGGCCGGGGCTCACGGTCGAGCCGGTCGCGGGCCTGACCAAGCCGGTG
>NZ_BAAAWD010000030.1:0-73386 GCF_039534895.1 Streptosporangium longisporum
TCCGCCGGTAGAGCACCGTGATCCGGCGCCCGGCGACCTCGAGGTGGCCGTTCCTGAAGGACAGGTCGGACGGGAGCACCAGGGGCACGCCCATCTCCTCGGCGAGCATCCGGTGCTCGTAGTGGGCGGAGTCGCTGGGACCGCCGGTGACCACGGCCAGCCTCTCCGGGTCGCCGCCGGCCGCGGCCAGCAGCGCCTTCCGGAGCGTGTGCAGGCCCTCGGCGGGGTCGAAGGCGGCGTCACCGGGGAGGAGCTCCGGCAGCACCTCGGCCATCAGCCGCCTGTTGGTCACGGAGTACCCGAGGCCCGAGGGCACCCGGAGGTTGTCCTCCAGCACCGCCCAGCGGCCGACGCTGTCGCGGACCAGGTCCAGCCCGGCCACGGTGCAGCGCACGGTGCCGTTCGGCACCCTGCGGCCGGACTTGTGGTACCCGGGGGACTCGTCGACCACCCAGGCGGGGATCGCGCCGTCCCGGATGATCCGGCGCTCGCCGTAGGCGTCGTGCAGGAACGCCTCCAGCGCCCGGATCCGCTGCGGCAGCGCCCGCTGGACCTCGGTCCACTCGTCGGCCGGCACCAGTCTGGGGACCAGGTCGAAGGGGAAGATCCGGCTCTCGCCGCCGCCCTCCACCTGGAAGGTCATGCCGTGGGTGCGCTGGTGGTCGTCGCGGCGCCGCTCGGTCTCGCGCAGGCCGCCGGCGCCCATCCGGTCCAGGACGGTCAGGATCGGCTGGTAGGACTCGCGGACGGTGCCCTCGATGATCGCCTCGTCGCCGGGGGCCTCGTAGCCGTCCAGGAGGCTGGTGTGCATCCTGGGCATCGGCCCGCCGAAGGCGGTCTCCCACTCCTCGGAGCGCGTCTCCGCGACGACCAGGTCGACCACGTCGGCCAGCCTGCCGCTCCGGGCGAACGCCTGGCGCTGGCGGGCCGCGGAGCTGCCCCTGGCCAGCGACTCCCGGGCCAGGGAGGTGACGAGCTCCCAGTCGCCGCACTCCTCCAGCTGCGGGCGCAGGCCGTTGATCATGCGCCGGACCACCTCGGAGGCGGGGGCGGGAGTGCCCTCGATCGGGTCGACGAGCTCGCCCTCCAGCCCGGAGCGGGCCGCCCGCCAGGACGCGGCGCGGACCATCTCCAGCCGGACCGTACGCTCCGGGCCGTTCTGGACGGCGTCCAGCTCCCGGGCCACCAGTGCCCGGAACAGCCCGGCGATCAGCACGATGTCGCCCACCCGGGGGCAGGCGTCGCAGACCCGCAGCTCGATGGTGGGCAGGTGGTCCGAGGGCCGGATGTCGAAGTAGATCATGCCCGGGTCGGTGATGACGCCGGAGGCGATGAGGTCCTGCACCACCCGGTCGTACTCCGCGGCCGACTCGAAGCGGGGGACCGGGCCCGCCGTGGGCCAGCGCTGCCACAGCAGCGGGCGGTAGCTGGCGTAGCCGGTGTCGGAGCCCAGCCAGTACGGCGAGCTGGAGCTCAGCGCGAGCAGCGGGGGCAGCCAGGGGGCCAGCCGGTGGGCGACGGCGACGGCCAGGTCGCGGTCCTCGACGTCGGCGTGCACCTGGGTGCCGCAGATGAGCTGCTCGCGGGTGAGCAGCTGGTAGTCGGCGAGCATCTGCTCGTAGCGGGGGTCGGGGGAGATCTTCAGTGCCTCCAGGTCGACCAGCGGCACGCTCCCGGCCGCCACGATCCCCAGGCCGAGGTCGTCGGCCGCGTGGATCACGGTGCGGCGCAGCGCGGTCAGGTCGTGGCCGAGGTCCTCCAGGCGCACGAACGGCCTGCTGTTGGCCTCCACCACCGAGCGCTGCAGTTCGTGGGTGAACCGGTCGGCCGGTAACTGCTCCAGCAGTACGCCGGCTCGTGGAACGAGGTGCCGGGTCTCCACATCGACGACGTGAAACTCCTCTTCGACGCCGACTGCGATCGGCCCCGCCAGACCCGCCATTTCATCACTCCAGAAGTAAGCCGGTTCATCGGGATTTTTTGTTCTTTGCCCGAAAAAAGAGGTTCCGCACTTCACGGGCCACTTCTGGGAGAAGTGAGGCGATCGGCTCACGCAGCGTGGTCGGACGCGTCCACCTCTCCGGCTCGGGCGGTCATGGCACCTGCCCTCACCAGAAAACTCTACGCGTCGGCAGATATCCGATCTTGAGTGGGTTCGTCCCTGGAGGCCGGATCGGGGCAGGTCAAGGCGCGGATCGGGGCGGGGACGGGTGGAGCCGGGGGAGCCGGGCGCGGGCCGGGGCCGGGATCGGAGCTCGGACGGCGGCTCGCACCGGACCGGGCCCGGGGCGGTGCCGTCCGGTGGGTGTCCGGCAGGTGAGGGGCCGGGGCCGCTACGGCGACGGCGGCGCCGTCCGGCCTTCGGTGCCGGTCGCCTCTTCGCGTCCGGTCGCGCCTTCCGGGCCGGTCGTCTCCTGCGTGCCGGCCGCGTCCTCCAGGACGGCCGCCTCTTCCAGGACGGCCGCGTCCCGCTCACCGGCCGTGTCCCGCGTGCCGGTCGCGTCCTGCGCGCCGGCCGTGTCCCGCGTGCCGGTCGCGTCCCGCTCACCGGTCGTGTCCTGCGCGCCGACGGCGTCCGCCCAGACGGTCGCGCTCCCCGGACCGGTCGTCTCTCCGGGACCGGCGGCCCCGGGGTCCTCCGGCGGGTCCAGCAGGTGACGTACCGGCGGACTGTCCAGGAAGGTGGAGACGGCGTCGACCACTCCCTCCCCCAGGGGACGGAAGGCGTCCACCACCGCCTGGGCGGGCGGGCCCAGACGGGCCTCCACCTCGTGCAGGAGGTTCTCCAGAACCTGCGGGAACGGCGGCACCGGCAGGGAACGCACGGGTTTGGACCGCACCGTCTCCGGCGGCGTCCAGCGCATCGAGTCGTCGCTCATGGCGAGCCACTCGTCGACGGCACCGTCGATGGAGTCGAGCACGTGATCGGAATCGTCTGGCATGGCGGCTTCCCCTCATGACCGGGACCCGATAAGACGACGGTACCTCGCCTCGCCGCCGCCGGGCAGGGGCGGGCGCGATCCGGGTTCCGCGACTCTTGGTGATCGGAAAGATACCCTCGGTGAACGGGGAGATCGCGTATCGGAACGGGTATGGGCGGATGGTCGGGCGAGTCGTCGCGTGGTCCGGGTGGTTCGAGCGGTCGGAGTGGCCGGGGCGTGCGGGCGTGCGGGTGCGGGCGTCGTGCCGGTCGTCGGGAGAGGATGCGTCATGGCTGTGACCCGGGGCGGGTCGGGGGTGTTCCGCCGGAAACCGATCGAGGACATCGAGGAGGGCGAGGGCGGCCAGGCCGGCCGGCTCACCCGCGTGCTGGGGCTCTGGCAGCTCACCGCCATCGGGGTGGGCGGCATCATCGGCGCGGGCATCTTCACGCTGGCCGGGACCGTGGCCAACGGGGTGGCGGGGCCAGCCGTCGTGGTGTCGTTCCTGATCGCCGGGGTGGCGAGCGCCGCGGCGGCGCTCTCCTACGCGGAGTTCGCCGGCCTCATCCCCAAGGCCGGATCGGCCTACACCTACGGGTACGCGGTGCTGGGCGAGCTGGTGGGCTGGTTCATCGGCTGGGACCTGCTGCTGGAGTACACCGCGATCGTCGCGGTCGTGGCCATCGGCATCTCCGGCTACTTCTCCTTCCTCCTCACCGACCTGGGGCTGCAGCTGCCCGCCTGGATGCTGGGGGCGCCGGGCACCGGTGCCGGGCACCGGGTGGACCTGTTCGCCGCCGTGCTCTGCCTGCTGATCGCCGGCCTGCTCAACCTCGGCATGCGCAGCGCGGCCCGTTTCGAGATGGCCGTCGTCATCCTCAAGGTCGCCGTCGTGGTGGTGGTCATCGCCGTCGGCGCCTTCTACGTCAGGTCCGCCAACTACACGCCGTTCTTCCCGTACGGCATCGGCGGCGCCTTCACCGGAGCGGCCACGGTCTTCTTCGCGGTCTTCGGCTACGACGCGATGAGCACGGCCGCGGAGGAGTCCAAGGACGCGAGGCGCCACATGCCCCGGGCGATCGTCTACTCCCTGGCCATCTCGATGGTGCTCTACGTGCTGGCCTGCCTGGTGCTGACCGGCATGCAGAAGTACACCGAGATCGACCCGGAGAGCGGGTTCTCCACCGCGTTCCAGTCGGTGGGCCTGAGGGTGCTGGCGGACCTGATCGCTGTGGGGGCCATCATCGGCATCCTGACCGTCATGTTCACGTTCATGCTCGGTGTGACCCGGGTGTGGTTCTCGATGAGCCGGGACGGCCTGCTGCCGAAGTGGTTCGCCAAGACGCACCCGACGCGGCACGTGCCGACGCGTGTGACCTGGATCGCCGGAATCATCTCCGCGATCATCGCCGGGTTCCTGCCCATCGCGGAGGCGGCCGAGCTCACCAACATCGGCATCCTGCTCGCCTTCGTGGTCGTGTGCGCGGCGGTGATCATGCTCAGGCGGCGGCGCCCCGACCTGCCCCGGACCTTCCGCTGCCCCGGGATGCCCGTGGTGCCCGCGGTGGGGATCCTCTTCTCGATCTGGCTGATCACCTTCCTGCAGTGGCAGACCTGGGTACGATTCCTGGCGTGGTTCCTGATCGGCCTGGTCGTGTACTTCGCCTACTCCTACCGGCACTCCGCGCTCGCCGGATCGTCGTCGTCCCGGGGCACGGCACCGCCTGAGGACGACGCTCCACGGAACGTTCGGTGATCCGTGCGGCCCTGACGCCCAGGTCCGGACGCGGGTGGCCCAGACCACTCCATCAAAGCCCGTTAAAGTGGCATAACCCTCTCAACTGGGGGAATGAGCTGGCGATGCTGTCTGAAACTCGTCCCGCCGGTGGTGACACGCTCACCTTCCTCGGCGCGATCATGCGCAATCCCCAGCAGCTGGGAGCGATCGCGCCCAGCTCGAAGGCCATCGCCCGCCTCGCGGCGTCAATCGTCCCGGACAGCCCCGGCGCCGTCGTCGTCGAACTCGGTGCCGGAGGCGGAGTGATCAGTGACGCCATCCGCGACCGGATGCCCCCGGGCGGACGGCAGCTGGCCCTGGAGATCAACGAGGGCATGGTGCGTCATCTCCGGCGCACCCGGCCCTGGCTGGAAGTGATCACCGGTGACGCCGGTGACCTTGGCAAGATCCTGAGGGAGGCCGGTCTCTCGCACGCCGACGCGATCGTCTCCTCCCTCCCCTGGACCCTGTTCGACGACGCGCAGCAGAAGCTGATCCTGGAGGAGATCGCGTCCTCGCTGGCTCCCGGTGGCAGGTTCAGCACGGTCACCACGCTGACCGTGATGCCGTTCCAGCGCTTCCGGAACTTCCGCGGGCTGATGCACTCCACGTTCGCGACCGTGGGCACCCTCGGCCCGGTGTGGCGCAACGTTCCCCCCGCCCTGATCTACACCGGCGTACGGTCACCCGACCTGCTGGCCGAGGACCCGTCCGGCGCTACGGAGTAGCGGCACCGGTCCCGGGCCGGGGTTCCCGGCCCGGGACCGTCGCGGGACCGTCGCAGGATCGTCACGGCGGAGAACCGGGCGGCCGAAATAAACCCCCGGCCCGCCGGGTTGCCGCCTTCATGGCTCTAGACGACATCCGCGGGACGGCCCGCGGCTCCTGTGAGGTCCCCCTGTCGATCCTGGAGCTGGCCGTCGTCGGCGCCGGGATCACGCCCACCGAGACGCTGAGGGCGAGCACCGAGCTGGCCAGGCGCGCGGAGGAGTGGGGGTACCACCGGATCTGGGTGGCCGAGCATCACGGGATGCCCTCGGTGGCCAGCTCGTCCCCGGCCGTGCTGATCGCCCATCTGGCCGCGGCGACCACGTCCATCCGGCTCGGTTCCGGCGGCGTCATGCTGCCCAACCACGCCCCGCTGATCGTCGCCGAGCAGTTCGGCACCCTGCACGCCCTGCACCCCGGCCGCATCGACCTCGGCCTGGGCCGGGCCCCGGGCACCGACCCCGCCACCGCGCGGGCCCTTCGCCGGCACGGCCTGGACGCCGACGACTTCCCCGAGCAGCTGGCCGAGCTGACCTCGTTCCTGGACGGGAGCTTCCCCGCGGGACACCCGCTGGAGCGGGTCGTCGCCACCCCCCCGCTCCCCCGAGTCGGGCCGCCCGCCGATCTGGCTGCTGGGCTCCAGCGGCTTCAGCGCGCGGCTGGCCGGCATGCTCGGCCTGCCGTTCGCGTTCGCGCACCACTTCAGCGCGGGCAACACCGTCCCGGCCCTGGAGCTCTACCGGTCCTCGTTCCAGCCCTCGGCCGTCCTCGACCGGCCGTACGCGATGATCGGTGTCTCGGCCGTCGCCGCGGACACGTCCGAGCGGGCGCTGCGCCTGGCCCGTTCCGGCGGCCTGTCGATGCTGCGGCTGCGCCGCGGTGCCCCGCAGCCGGTCCCCACGCCCGAGGAGGCCGAGAACCACCCCTACAGCCCGATCGAGAGGGACTTCCTCGACGACTACCTGTCCAAGGTGGTGCTCGGGGACGCCGGCGAGGTGCGCCACGGGCTGGAGGACCTGCGCAAACGGACCGAGGCCGACGAGCTGATGATCACGACGATGGTCCACGACCCCCGCCGACCGGATCCGTTCCTACGAGCTGGTCGCCCAGGCCTACGACCTCACCCGGGAGCGCTGACCGCCACGGCGGACCCGCAGGAGGGCCGATCCGCCCGCGTCTGCGCGGATAAACGTCATGATCTTCACGGAAACTGCACGGGGTGTCGTTATCCTCCCGATACATGATCAGATCGAGATGGGTGAGCGTACCGGTCTGGCTGGCGGTGCTGCCGTGCGCGGTGTGGGCGGTGCTGAGGGCCGGCGGCTGGACCCCGGTGTGGCAGTGGGTCCCCCTGGTGGCGTTCACGCCGTACGTGGCGGCGGCCTCGGTGCTGCCCCTGCTGATCGCGCTGGGGCTGCGCCGCCGGGCCGCCGCGGCCCTCGCCCTGGTCGCGAGCGTGGTCCTGGCGGCCACCGTGCTCCCCCGCCACTTCGGTGACACCGCCCACCCCGCCTCTGACGGACGGCTGCGGGTGCTCGCCGCGAACCTGGCCGTCGGCGCGGGGGACACCGACGCGCTGATGAGGCTCGTACGCTCCCTCGGCCCGGACGTGCTGGCCCTCCAGGAGGTCACCCCCGCGGCGCGCGGGCGCCTGGAGAAGGCCGGCCTGCGCGAGAGCATGCCGCACGTCGTGGACCGCGCGGTCGAGGGGGTGCGGGGCTCGGCCGTCTACTCCAGGCACCCGATCACCGAAAATCCCATGATCGAGCTGGGCGGCTTCCGGCAGGCGCGGGGGGTGGTCAGGCATCCGAGCGGCCACGAGATCGAGGTCGTCTCGGTGCACCCCTGCGCGCCCCGGTTCGGCCGCAGGGTCCCGTGCTGGGACGCGGGGCTGCGGGCACTGCCCCGGGCGGGCGGCCGGCTGCGGGTGCTCGCCGGCGACTTCAACGCCACCCTCGACCACCGGCAGGTACGCGACCTGCTCGGCAGCGGCTACCGGGACGCGGCCGACGTCACCGGGCACGGCCTGACGCCCACCTGGCCGCAGCAGGGCTGGTCACCGGTCCCCGGTGTGACGATCGACCACGTGCTCGCCGACTCGCGCATGGCGGTGCGGGCCTTCGGCGTCCACGCCCTGGCGAACACCGACCACCGCCCGGTCTTCGCCGAGCTGGGCCTGCCCCGCCCCGCCGGCCGCTGAGCGGGCCCGGCGACCCCACCGCGACGAGGTGACCGGGAACCGGACCCCCGGCCACCTCGTCATGGCGTCAGGAACCTTCGGGCTTCCGGTAGATGCCCTTCCGGAGGCCGATCTCCCATATCTTCCTGAGCTGCTCGGTGAGCTCGCCGGAGAGGTCCTGCGGATTCGCCGGGTTGAGGTGGATCTCGCCGGTGTGCTTGTCCAGCACGGCCACGATCTTGTGCGGCGGGACCATGTGCACGACGGTCTCCATCTCGGCGATGTCGATGTTCCCGAGCTGGTTCGGCATGGCGTAGCCGTAGCCGTCTTTGATCACCGACATGTACCGGTCGGTCGTGTCGAACGCCGGCCCCTCGTCGTCCCCCCAGACCGCGACGTGACAGGCACCGTAGAAGGCGTCGTTCGTCCTCTCCCGTGCGACGGTGCGTCCCTGGTGCCTCCGCAGGTCGAAGTCGTCGCCCGGGGCGGGCATGCCGTCGCGGAACAGCGCCTCGGGCGGCACGCCGTGCGTGCGGTAGAGCCTGTCGAGGCGGCCGGGATCGCACGGGATGCCGTACCTGTCGACGGCCGTCCACGTCGCCTCGCCCGCCCACGGGTCCGCAGGCTCCTTGCGCGACCGGTCGTCCGGAGCCGTGACGGGAACCGGGGCCGGGGCCGGGGTGGCGGGCGTGGTGGCCTGCGGGGGCGCGGCCGGTGACAGGTACTCGCTCAGGAAGGAGACGGTGTTGCCGATCAGTTCGGCCAGGCTGAACCCCGGCGGGCGTACGCCGGTCCCGTACGAGCGCACGGTGATCCTCTGAGGGGTCACCCCGGTGATCATCCTGCGGGTGGCGTGCCGCCGGATCGTCTCCCTGCCGATCACCCGCGCAGAGGGCGTCAGCAGCGTCAGGATGCTCATGCCGTGGCCTTCAGCAGCGTGCCCACCGCGGTGACCTTCGCGCCGAGCGCCCTGGTGACCGCCGAGCGCAGCACCTCGCGCTGCCCGGCCGGCACCGCCACGAGCTCGCCCTCGAGTTCGATGAGCACGTCCTGATCGTCGGCCGCGCCGACGAAGAGGCTCTCGGCCAGCGAGGAGGAGATCAGGTCGACCGCCCGCAGCGGTTCCAGCGCGCGGAGTTCGGGACGCTCGGCCAGCGCCTGCTGGAACGACGGCAGTCCGATGACATCGACGATCTTGGCGGCGGCGGTGTCCAGTGTCGTGCCGCTCGCGTTGATCGCGGCGACGGTGGCCTTCATCTCCTGGGTACCGGTGGAGGCCGGGGCGGAATGGGACATCGCAGTCCTTCTCTTCTCGTGCGGAAGGGGTGGAGCTCCACCGCGCGTCTTTCCGGGTGGACGGCTCCGGGATGACCGAAGTCTCCACCGCCGTCATCGACAGGGGATTGCAGGGCGATTACACGGCCCGGGAGACTCCCGCGGGCCGTCCGGGCGGCCGGTGCCCCGGGAGGGCCGGCCCGCGGCGATGCCGTCGAGGACGCGTCCGGGCCCGGAGGGGACCCGACTTTCGTCAGGGGTGGTCGTGGCCGATCGTCGGATTCCGCCGAGGCCGCCGGTTCCTAGGTTCTTCGTCATGAAACGCACGCTCATCGGCTTGGCGGTGGCGATCGGCACGGTCGTCCTCCCCCTCGCCGTGTCCCCCGCCGCGCGGGCCGTCGCCCCCTTCACCGCACCGGCCGCCGCATCGGCCGCCGCATCGCCCGCCGAGCCGGCCCCGGCCGCCGTCGACGCCTACCTCGGCGCGGTCATGGAGTCCACCGGCCTGCCGGGGATGTCCGTCGTCGTGACCCACGGGGACCGGGTCGTGCACGCCGCCGGATACGGGCGCGACGCGAAGGGCGAGCCGGTCACCGAGCGGACCCCGATGCGCGTCGCCTCGGTCAGCAAGTCCTTCACCGCCATGGCCGTCATGACGCTGGTCGAGGACGGCAGGATCTCCCTGGACGAACCGGTCGCGCGGCGGCTGCCGGAGTTCCGGATGGCCGACCCCCGCGCCGCCCGCATCACCGTGCGCCAGCTGCTCAACCAGACCTCGGGCCTGTCCGACACCACCGTCGACATCGGCGCGGCACAGGCGGCGGGATCCCTGGCCGCCTACGTGTCCACGCTGGCCACCGGCACCCTGGCCTCCGACCCCGGTACGCGCTGGGAGTACTGCAACGTCAACTACGACGTGGCCGCCCGGCTGGTCGAGGTCGCCGGTGGGCGCGGCTTCGGCGACCACCTGAGGGAACGCGTCCTCGGCCCGCTCGGCATGACCGGCAGCGCCGTCGGCGACCGGGCCGTCACACCGTCCGAAGGGTTCAACTCCCTGTACGGCGCCTGGGTGGCGCGCCCCGAGCTGCCCGCCTTCCGCGACGGCGGCAGTGGCGGCCTCGTCACCACCGCGGCCGACATGGGCCGGTGGCTGATCGGCCAGACCGGCGGCGGGGGGCCGGTGACGCCGGAGAGCCTGAAGACCATGCACGCGCCTTCGGCGGTGGGCGACTACGGCATGGGCTGGGGCGAGGAGAGGCTGAACGGCACCAGGCTCCTCGTGCACCCGGGCAATCTGTTCACCTACACCGCGGTGCAGGCGATCGCCCCGGAGACGGGGTACGGCTTCGCGGTCATGACCAACAGCGCCGCCCTCCACGACGACACCTACACCGTGCTCGCCGGTCTCGTCGCGATGAGCGAGGGCCGGACCCCCGAGGTGCCGGGCGGTGAAAGGCAGACGTTCGAGCTGGTCCTGGGCCTGATCGCGCCGGCCGCGGCGGGTCTGGGCGTGCTGGGCGTGCTGCGGGCCCGCCGCTGGGCGAGCGGCCGGGCCGGGAGCCCCCGCTGGTGGATCGGGGCGCGGCTGCTGCCCGTGCTGCTGCCGGTGCAGCTGTTCGCCCTCTACCCGGACCTGATCTCCTTCCTCACGAACGGCCGGACGGTCACCTGGGAGCAGCTCACCTACTTCGCCGCACCGCTGACGATCACCTTCGCGGTCGTGGCCGCGGCCGGGGCCGTCACCACCGCGGTACGGCTGCTCAGGCTGCGATCGGTAGTGTCGGGCAGGTGAGAAACGGTGCGATCCTGGCGGTGATCGCGGGATCGGCCCTGCTCAACGGGCTGTACCTCGATCACGTCCCGCTGTGGCGGCAGCTGTTCCTCCTGCTGCTCGCCGTGGCCGCCTACCTGCACGGACGCCACCTGCCGGTACGGCGCGACCGGGAGATCCTGGCCGCCGTCGCGCTGCCCGGGGTCGTCACCGGCGCGCTGGACCTCTCGGTCGGGGCCGGTGCCCTGCTGGTGCTGGCGCTGTTCACGGTGCTGCCGTGGCTGGCGGGCCGCTTCCGGCGCCAGCAGGCCGACCTGGTGGAGGCGGGCCGGGAGCGGATCGCCCGGCTCGGCCGGGAGCGGGAGTTCATCGCCGAACGCGTCGCGCTGCGCGAACGCGCCCGCATCGCCGCGGACCTGCACGACTCGCTGGGCCACGAGCTGGCGCTGATCGCGTTGCGGGCCGGCGCGCTGGAGCTGGCCGCGGACATGACCGAGGAGAACCGGCAGGCCGCGGCCCGGCTGCGGGCCTCCGCGGTCACCGCGACCGACGAGCTCCGCCACACCCTCGGCGCGCTGCGCGAGAGCGGCACGGCCTCGACCGAGCCGCCGGACGAGTCCGTCGAGGCACTGGTGGACCGCGCGCGCGGCGCCGGGATGGCGGTCGCCCTCCATCACACCGGCGAGCGGACACCCCTGCCGCCGCTGGTGGACAGGGCGGCTCACCGGGTGGTGCGGGAGGCGCTGACCAACGCCGCCCGCCACGCCCCCGGGACGGACGTGCTCGTCCGCGTCGAGCGGACCCGCGACACGGTCACCGTCACCGTGTCCAACCCCGTCCCCGTGTCCAACCCCGTCCCCGCGCCCGCGTCCTCTGCCGTGCCGCCGGGCGGCGGGAGCGGGATAGCGGGCCTGCGCGAGCGGGTGCGGCTGCTCGGTGGCACGCTGCGGGCCGGTCCGGGCGGCGGAGCGTTCACCGTGACGGCGCGGCTGCCGTACGACCGGGCGGGGGTTCCGTACGGCCGTGGCGACCCCTCCTCCGGTGAGGATCCGCCGGAGGAGGGGGAAGGAGGCGGGGAGAACCGATGATCAGGGTGGTGCTGGCCGACGACGAGGCCATGATCCGGGCGGGGGTGAGGGCGATCCTGGCCACCGACGAGGGCGTCGAGGTGGTCGCCGAGGCCCGCGACGGGCGCGAGGCGGTCGAGCTGACGCGCGCCCACCGGCCGGACGTCGTGCTGCTGGACATCCGGATGCCCCACTTGGACGGCCTGTCCGCCGCGGCCGAGGTGCGTGCCACCATGCCGGAGGTCGCGGTCGTCATGCTGACCACGTTCGACGAGGACGAGTACGTCGCCAGGGCCCTCGACGAGGGCGCGAGCGGGTTCCTGCTGAAGGCGGCCGACCCCCGCGAACTGATCATCGGGGTACGGGCGGTCGCCGACGGCGGGGCGTACCTGTCGCCGAGGATCGCGCGGAAGGTCATCGCGCGGCTGGGCGGCAGGCTCGCCAGGGCGGGCACCGCGCGCGGGCGGGTGGAGTCGCTGACCCCGCGCGAGCGCGAGGTGCTGGCGCTCGTCGGCCGGGGCATGCCCAACCAGGACATCGGCCGCGCGCTGTTCCTGTCGGAGGGCACCGTCAAGGCCCACGTCAGCGCGATACTGCAGCGTCTCGGCGTGAACAACCGCGTCCAGGCGGCGATCATCGCCTACGAGGCGGGCCTGGTGGGCACGGACACCTGACGTCCGAGGGTCCGGGGCCAACGCCCTCAGGGAAGACTCTCCTGCCGGTCAGGTGTGCCCGATCGCCCGCAGGTTAGAGAAGCCTTTCCGGGGTATCGGGAGGGCGCCATGATCATCGTTCGTCGAGAGGTCGACACCACCCCTGCGGTCCTGCTCGCGGGGGTGGCGCTGCTCTACCTCACCGCCCAGCTCCTCATCCCCACCCTCGGCATGGGGATCGGCTGGGACGAGGCCGTCTACGCCTCCCAGTACGCCGCCCACGCGCCGCCCGCCGTCTACTCCGCCCCGCGTGCCCAGGGGGTGCCGCTCCTCGTCGCGCCGATCGTGGCGATCACCGACGAGGTGGTCGTGCTGCGGATCTGGCTGACCCTGGTCTCCTCCGCCGCCCTCTTCGGCGCCTTCGCCGTCTGGTTGCGGGTCAGGAACCACTGGGTCGTGCCGCTGGCCGCCCTGCTGCTGGCCGGATGCTGGTTGTCCCTCTTCTACGGCAACCAGGCGATGCCCAACCTCTACGTCGCGCTGGGCGCGGTCGCCGCCACCGGTTTCCTGCTGACCGGGACGCCACTGGGCCTGGGCGCCTCCATGGTGCTCGTCTCGCTCATGCGGCCGACCGACGCGCTGGTGCTGGCGGTGCCGCTGGCCGCCTACGCCCTGTGGCAGCGGCGGTTCCGGGAGTCGGCGGCGCTGGCCGCGGGGCTGGCGATCGGCTGGGGCCAGTGGACGGCCGAGGCGATCGCCCGGTTCGGCGGGGTCACCGAACGCCTCGGGGCGGCCGGGGAACACAACGACACCGGGCTGACCGTCACCCTGGACGAGCAGGCCCGCGCCCTCGACGGGCCGGCGTTGTGCCGCTTCGGGGTCGAGTGCGGCGGCGTGTCCCCCGTCCTGCTCATCTGGTGGATCGCGATCCCGCTGGCCGCGGGCGCGGGCCTGTGGGCGGCTCGGAACACCGAATGGTTCCGCGCGCTCGCGCTGGTGACGGCGACGGCCGTGGCGATGGCGCTGCCGTACTTCTTCTACGTCGACTACGCCGCCCCTCGCTTCCTGCTCCCGGCGTACGCCCTGCTGGCCCTCCCCGTCGCGACCGCCGCACGGCTGGTCCCCGTACCGGTGGTCCTGGCCGGTGTGGCGGCTCACCTGATCCTCCAGGGCACCGTCGCCGTCGCCATGTCGTCGGGTGTCCGCGCCGACCGCGACGTCATGAACGCCGCCGCCGAGGAGCTCAGACCCCGGATCAAGGGGCCGTGCGTGATCTACGGGCAGGGCGGCGCCCAGCTCGGCTACCTGCTGGGCTGCGAGTCACAGGCCATCGCCCAGCGGTTCGGCGACACCATGCCCCGGCGCATCCAGGGATTCCGGGAACGCGGCCACGACGTCATCGTGACCTACCGGGGCGTCAGGCCCCCGGCCTACACCGACGACTGGGAACGGCAGGACCTGCCCGGACCGTGGCGGGCACGGTTCGGCGAAACCCCCTGACGTCCGGTCTCCCGGGCTCGGTACTCCGGCATCGGTTCTTGCGGCCCATGATGTCGCTGCGCGGGTGGCGGGGCCGGATGGCCTGTTCGCTCGGGCGGCGAACCGGTTCGGGCGGCCGGAGCCGTGGCGAAGGCCCGCTACCCGCTGACCCCCATGGAGCGATTCGTCACCTGGGTGAGGCGGGACGGGAGCCCCTTCGACCCATGGCTGCGCACCCATCACCGCATGGGGGCGCGGATCCTCTGCCCGGCGGAGCGCTCCATGACGGTGACCGGCACGGTCGACGAATGGCAGAGGTGGGCGTCCATGGAGTTCCCGGACTCCGGTTCGTACGTCGTTCCCGGTGCCCTCGTCCCGGTCACCATCGACCGGGAGGCCGATCTCGGGGAGTACGTGGAACCCAACGTGTGGATGCGGCACCTGTAGAGCCGGGCCTGTGGCCGGCCTTGACCGGCCCGTGGCCGGACGCCTCCCCGGCCGGCTCCGGCGCCCGATCCGAGGAAGCGGGCGCCGGGAAAATGGGTCAGGAGGACGTCCGGTCGGTCAGGCGTCAGTCACCGCCCGGTCCCGCGGCCGAGGGCCGGCCTCCCCGTCCCGTGGCGGCCGGGCCCGGCCGGGCGGCCCCGCGCGAGCGGGTCCCGGTGACCAGGAGCATCAGGGCCAGGGCCAGGTACGGCACCGCCGAGGCGATGAAGATCGTGTCATGGCCGGCGAACGCCGAGGCCGCGGCGTAGCCCCCGTAGACCAGGACGGCGCCCAGCTCGGTGCCCAGCCCGGCCAGCGAGGTCACGGTGGCGCGGGCGGGGCCGGTGATGCTCTCCTGGAGCCGTACGTCGGCGAGCACGCTCGCCACCTGGAAGGCGCAGAAGGCCGCCGCGACGGCGACGAAGCCCGCCACGCTCCCGCTCGCCGCCCCCGCCCCGAGTGCCAGCGCCCCGGCCGCCAGGATCCCGGCGAGTCCCCGGTCCCCGGAACCGTGCGCGAAGGTCACGAGCACACCTCCGGCCGCGATGCCCACGGCGACCAGCAGCACCAGGAGCGGTACGACGTGCGTGGCCACACCGATGCCGAGCGCGAGCAGCGGGGTGTACTCCTCCAGCGAGCCCCAGAGCGCGGTCACCGCAGGCACCAGCAGCAGGGCCCGCCGCGTCGTCCGGTCGGTGCGCGCCAGCCGCAGCCCCTCGCGCAGGATCGTGACGTAGCCGCCCGGCGCCTCCTCCTCGGTGGCGTCCTGATCGGCGCCCCGGGCGGATTGCGGGACATCGTCGCCGTGGCCGGGCTCGTCGCGGCCGGGCTCGTCCCGCGGCGCGGTCCGTCCGCGGTGCTCGGGGAAGGTCAGCGCGACCGCCGCCGCGAGCAGGCAGGCCAGGACGCTGCCGATCGCGACCAGGGGGTAGCCGCCCAGCGCGAACACCGGGGCCGCCACGGCCATGGACGCCATGGCCGCGCCCGTGCCGATCGCACGGGCACGTCCCATCACCGCGCCGTAGCGACCGGCGGCGCCCAGACGGTCCAGCTCGGTGTAGACCAGCGCCTCGAGGGCCCCCGACTGCAGGGCGCCGGACAGGCCCCACAGGACGAAGCCGACGGCGAACGGCCAGTAGGAGGAGGAGACGGCCAGCAGGGTGAAACCGGCCGCGGCCGGCAGCGGCGCGAGGACGAGCAGCAGGCGCCGTGAGACGGCGTCGGCCAGCACCCCCGAGGGGACCTCCATCACGACGGAGGTGATCGACCAGATCGCCATCAGCGAGGAGATCTCGGCGGTCGACAGGCCCGTCTCCACGAACAGCAGCGCGTAGAACGGGTACAGCAGGACGAACTCATCAAGGAAGGCGTAGGCGTAGAGCGTCGCGGCCAGGCGCTTCGCGCGCCCGGCGGGCACGCCGGACGTGCGTGAAGAGAAAGTGGTCATGGGGTCCTTCTCGCGGGAACCGTACGGACTCGGGATGCTCGGCATCTCCGGGGGTCCGCGGCAGCGCGTGCCGGACCGACCTCGTGTTCAGGATCAATGTCGCCAGGTCATGTCGCCGACCCTACAACCACCTCGCTCGCCGTCGCCTCCCTTTTTTTCGCGGCGGCCCGCCGTCCCCGCGGAGATTCTGCGGCCCGGGTAAAACCGGGGTCGCCGGCGGAGTCATCACGTCGCCTGACCTGGTGGTTACGGGATGGGAACCGTCAAATCAGTTGCCGCCCTCGCGGCGCGGAACGGAGACTGGAGGTTCGCCCGTGCCGTACGGGCGACGGTGATCCGGCGGGGCGGCCACCGGCGGCGGTGGCACGGGCGAGAACCGGTCGACAGAACACGGGGTCCGGCCCGCCATGCCCTGAACGGTCACCGTCCCGGTGAACACCGTAAGGAGCGTGTCATCTGCCGATGCCCCCTGATACCGGAGCCACCGAAACGACCGACGCCGACGCCGACACCACCGACACCGACACCGACACCGACACCGAGTCTCGCACCCCGCGCTCCCCTGGGCCACCGGCCCGGCCCGGCGGCAGGGCCGCCTCCCTGTGGAGGCTGAAGTCCTATCTCCGCCCCTATGCCGTCCGTCTCGTCCTCATCTGGGTCCCGGCGTTCGCCGCGGTCGGGATCGGCATCGTCATCCCGCTGATCGGCCGGGAGATCATCGACGGTCCCGTCGCCCGCGGCGACAGCACGGGTGTGCTCCCCCTGGCCCTGCTGGCCCTGGTCCTGGGCGTGATCGAGGCGGTGCTCGTCTTCCTGAGGCGGTGGATGCTCGCCGAGGCCGTCCTGGGCCTGGAGACCCGGATCCGTGACGACCTCTACGCCCACCTGCAGCGGCTGCCGATGGGCTTCCACGCCGCCTGGCAGTCGGGCCAGCTGCTCTCCCGCGCCACGACCGACCTGTCGGCGATCCGCCGCTTCCTCGGCTTCGGCCTGCTCTTCCTGGTCCTGATCGCCGTCCAGATCGTCACGGTGACCGGGTTGCTGCTGCACATGTACTGGCCGCTCGGCCTGCTCGTGGTCGTCTCGGCGGTGCCCATCGTGGTGACCTCGCTGCGCTTCGAGCGCCGGTACATCACCATCTCCCGCCGGGTCCAGGACGAGCAGGGCGACCTGGCCACGGTCGTCGAGGAGTCCGCGGCCGGTATCCGGACCATCAAGTCCTTCGGCCGCGGGCGGTACGTCTCCGGGATCTTCGAGGAGGGGGCCAGGAAGGTGTACGGGACCTCGATGGAGAAGGTGGGCCTGTCGGCCAGGTTCTTCACCTTCCTGGAGGTGATCCCGAACATCACGCTCGCGCTCGTCCTGCTGCTCGGCGCCCTCGCGGTCGGCTCGGGCACCCTCACGCTGGGCACGCTGGTGGCCTTCGCCACCCTGATGCTCCAGCTGGTCTGGCCCATCTCGGCGCTCGGCTTCATCCTCACGATGGGCCAGGAGGCGATGACCGCGGCCGACCGGGTGATGGAGGTCCTCGACACCGAGCCGGAGATCGTCGGGGGGGACCGCGCGATCGAGCGTCCCCGCGGGCACCTGCGCTTCGAGGGGGCGGAGTTCCGCTTCCCCGGTGCCGCCGAGCCGGTGCTGCGCGACGTCCGGCTGGAGGTGCGGCCGGGTGAGACGGTGGCCGTCGTGGGCGCGACGGGCTCGGGCAAGACCACCCTGGTCTCCCTGGTGCCCCGGCTGTACGACGTGAGCGCCGGGCGGATCACCATCGACGGCGTGGACGTGCGCGACCTGCCGCTGCCCACGCTGCGCTCGCTGGTCGCCACCGCCTTCGAGGAGCCGACACTGTTCTCGATGAGCGTCAGGGAGAACCTCACGCTGGGACGGCACGACGCGAGCGAGGAGGAGATCACCGAGGCGCTCCGGGTCGCCCAGGCGGGGTTCGTGTACCGGCTGCCGTGGGGGCTGGAGACCAGGATCGGCGAACAGGGCATGTCCCTGTCCGGCGGTCAGCGGCAGCGGCTCGCGCTGGCCCGCGCGGTCCTCAGCCGTCCCAGGATCCTGGTGCTGGACGACACCCTGTCGGCGCTGGACGTCGAGACCGAGGCCCTGGTCGAGGAGGCGCTGCGGCACGTGCTGCGCGAGGCCACCGGGATCGTCGTCGCCCACCGGGCCTCCACCGTGCTGCTCGCCGACCGGGTGGCGCTGCTGCTGGACGGCACGATCGCGCACGTGGGCCGCCATCACGAGCTGATGGCGAGCGTGCCCGAGTACCGGGCGCTGTTGTCGGCCGACCAGGACGCGCAGGAGGTGCTGCGATGAGCAGGAGCGAACCGGCCGGGCGGACCGGGACCCGCACGGAGCCGGAGGCGGCCACGACGACCGAACCCGCCGCACCGGCCCGCCCCGGGGGGACCGGGCCCGCGGACGGGGCGGCGACCGTCCCCGGCCCCGGAACCGCGAACAACGGGCACGGGAACGGGAACCAAGGCGGGGAAGGGGACGAGGACGGCGACGGGACGCGGGAGTGGCGCGGGGTCGCCGCCGAGGACCAGGACGAGCTGTCGGAGCAGGTGTCGTTCCTGCTGCGCGACAGGTCCCGCCGGCTGCTCGGCGACCTGCTGGGCCCGTACCGCAGGCAGATCATCGTGCTCGTCGCGATCATCGTGACCTGCAACGTCGCCTCGCTCTCCATCCCCTACCTGGTCAAGGTGGGCATCGACGCGGGCATCCCGCCGATGCTGGCGGGGTCCGGGCCGGGGACGCTGGTGACGGTGGTGGCGGCGATCCTGGTGGCCGCGGCCGTCCAGCTGGTGACCCGGCAGGTGTTCCTCAGGATGGCCGGGCGCCTCGGCCAGGGCATCCTGCTGGAGCTGCGGCGGCGCGTCTTCGACCACTTCCAGCGGCTCTCGCTCTCCTTCCACGACGGCTACACCTCGGGCCGGGTCGTCTCCCGGCTCACCTCGGACATCGACGCGATCTCCGAGATGCTCCAGTCGGGGTTCGACGACCTCGTCACCGCCGTGCTGACCCTGGTGGGCACGGCCGTGCTGCTGCTGGCGCTGGACGTCCACCTCGGCCTGGTGGCGCTGCTGCCGCTGCCGGTGCTCGCGCTGTTCACCCGCTGGTTCCGGCGGCAGTCGAGCATCGTCTACCGCAGGACCAGGGAGACGGTGGCCCTGGTGATCGTGCACTTCGTGGAGTCGATGACCGGCATGCGCGCGGTGCAGGCGTTCCGCAGGGAGCCGCGCAACCAGGCGATCTTCTCCCGGCTCAACACCGACTACCGGGACGCCAACATGCGGAGCATGCGGCTGATCGCCGTCTTCTCGCCGGGCGTCAAGCTCATCGGGAACGTGACGATCGCGGCCGTGCTGCTGTACGGCGGCACGCTGGCCGTCCAGGGCGAGGTCACCGTCGGCGTGCTGGCCGCGTTCCTGCTCTACCTGCGCCAGTTCTACGAGCCGATGCAGGAGATCTCGCAATTTTATAACACGTTCCAGTCGGCCGGGGCGGCGCTGGAGAAGCTCTCCGGCGTGCTGGAGGAGCGTCCGGACGTGGCCGAACCGGCCGACCCGGTGACGCTGGACGATCCCCGCGGCAGGATCGAGTTCCGCGACGTGGAGTTCTCCTACCTGGACGGCACCCCGGTGCTGCCCCGGCTGAACCTGGTCGTCCCGGCCGGGCAGACGGTGGCGCTGGTCGGCACCACCGGGGCGGGCAAGACCACGCTGGCCAAGCTCGTCTCCCGGTTCTACGACCCGGTGGCCGGGCGGGTGCTGCTGGACGGGGTCGACCTGCGTGCCCTCGGCGAGGAGACGCGGCACGCCGCGATCGTCCTGGTGACCCAGGAGAACTTCCTGTTCAGCGGCACCGTCGCGGACAACATCAGGTTCGGGCGGCCGGACGCGAGCATGGCCGACGTGGTGGCCGCGGCCCGCGCGATCGGCGCGGACACGTTCGTCTCGGCGCTCCCCGAGGGGTACGACACCCAGGTCGGCAAGCACGGCGGCCGGCTGTCGGCCGGGCAGCGGCAGCTCGTGGCGTTCGCCAGGGCGTTCCTGGCCGATCCCGCGGTGCTGATCCTCGACGAGGCGACCTCCAGCCTGGACGTCTCCAGCGAGCGGCTGGTGCAGCGGGCCATGCAGACCGTCCTGACGGACCGGACGGCTCTGATCATCGCGCACCGCCTGTCGACCGTCGAGATCGCCGACCGGGTGCTGGTGATGGACGGCGGCAGGATCGTCGAGGACGGCCCGCCCGCCGAGCTGATCGGCGGTACCGGCCGCTTCGCCGGCCTGCATCGCGCCTGGCTGGAGAGCATCTCCGAGCACGGCTGATCCGTTCACCGGCCGGGCCGATACAGGGCCGAACCGGTGCGGCCGGGCCCATACAGGGTCGGGCCGGGCCGATACAGGGCCGGGCCGGTGCGGCCGGGCGTCCCCGGAGCACCGTCCGGAGATCTCGCGGCACGATCTCCCGCGGAGCCTGAACCACCGCACCGGAGGCCGCGTATCTCACGGTGGAACGGCACGAACGATCCTTCCCACCCGTACGAAAGGGGTAGTGATCACGATGAGCACCCGGCGGTCGCGCAGACGACGGTCCCTGACCGCCACCCTGCTGGTCTCCGCCATGCTGACCGCCGGGTGCTCGTCGGTGGCCGCGGCGCCGCCTCCCGTCCACGCGATGGGGGTGGGATCGGACCGGGGCGACGCGGACGTGCGGTTCTCCCAGGAGATGATCTCCCACCACCGCTGCACGATCCGGCTCGCCGGCCTGGTGAAGGACAGGACCGACGACCCCTACGTGCGCGACCTGGCCGCCGCCCTCGTCCGGGGCGAGTCGGCCGACATCGAGCTGATGACCGGCTGGCTGCGGTCGTGGAAGGCCGAGGTGCCCGCCGAGGGCGACCCGGACGACCACGGGGCCCACGACATGCCGGGCATGGTGTCGGCCGCGCAGTTCTCGTCCCTGGAGAGACGTTCGGGAGCCGGCTTCGACAGGATGTGGCTGACCGTGCTGGGCAGGCACCTCGACAGCGGCGTCCGGATGTCCCAGGTGGTCATCGCCCTGGGCAGGCACCGTCCCACGGCGCGGATGGCCGGCAGACTCGTCACCGAGCAGCGTGCCCGGATCAAGGAGATCGGCGCGAAGCTCGGCTGAACATCGGGCAAACCTTATATTTCAGACATCCAATGCCCGGTATAGGCTGAGGGAGAAGAACCACGAGACCCTTCAGGGACCCCGTGTTCCCCCGGCGAGGCGGTGATGGGTGCAGTGGTGCGCCAGGTCAGGGACGTGAGACCCGGTGATCATCTCTATGCGGCGTTCTCGCACGAGAACGAGCAGCGCGAGGTGGTCACGGCCTTCGTCGGCGACGGGCTGGAGTCCGGGGAGCGGGTGCTGTGCCTCACCGACGACCCGGCGGGCGAGCGGGTGCGCCGATGGCTGGGGAGCGCCGGGATCGACACGGCCGCGGCCACCCGGACCGGCCGGCTCACGCTGAGGTCCTCGGAGGACGGCTACCTGCCCTCGGGCCGCTTCGACGTCGACGCGACGATCGCCATGCTGAGGCGGGAGGTGGACTCCTGCCTCGGCGCGGGGTTCACCGGGTTCCGGGTCAGCGGGGAGATGGGCTGGGCACTGCGCGGCGCCCCGGGGACCGAACTGCTCGACACCTACGAACGCCGCGTCACCGCCCTGTTCGACGAGGGCCTGTCCGCGGCGATCTGCCAGTACGACACCCGCCTGTTCCCCTCCGGGCGCCTGGACGCCCTGGTCGGCTGCCACCACGGCGGCGTGCAGGCGAACGCGCTGTTCCACGACGGCCGGTTGCGCATCACCCCGGGCTCCGACCCCTCGGGCGCCCCGCTGCTGCGGGTGGCCGGCATCGTGGACCAGGACAACACCGCCGCCCTGCGCACGGCCCTGGAGGCCCTCCTGCGCGACGGCCCGGACGACGACGTACGGCTGGACATGGCGGGCCTGGAGTTCATCGACGTGGCCGGGCTGCGCGACCTGGCGAGCACGGCCGCGCTGCTTCCCCCGGGACGGCGCCTGCGGGTGCTGAACCTGGCCCCCATGCTGGGCGAGGTGGTCCGCCTGGTGGGCTGGGACCGGACCCCCGGCCTGATCCTCGACCTGGAGGCCGTCCCCGCATGAGCACCCTCACCGCCGACACGACCGCGCCCGGGCTCGTCCACCAGGCGCTGATCTACGACGACGACCGGGCGTTCCTCGCGGCGACCACCGGTTTCTGCCTGGACGGCCTGGCCTGCGGCGACCGGGTCCTGGCCGTGACCACCGAGGCCAACGCCGGGCTCCTGCGCACCGCCCTGGGCGACGCGGCCGACGAGGTGGAGTTCGCCGTCGCGCGGGACTGGTACGACGCGCCGGGACGGACCCTGGCCGCCTACAACGACTACGTCGAGACCCACTCCGCCGCCCACCGGCGGATCCGCGTCATCGGCGAGCCGGTCTGGCACGGCCGCGACGGCCGGCAGGAGGCCGAGTGGACCCGCTACGAGTCGGTGATCAACGTCGCCTTCGCCGGCAGCCCGGCCTGGATCCTGTGCCCCTACGACACGCGGACGGTGCCCGGCCGCGTCGTCGCGGACGCCCGGCGCACCCACCCGGAGCTGCTGGACGGCTCCGGCGCGCACCGCAGCGACGCCTACACGGATCCGGCGTCCTTCACCCACGCCGCCGACCGCCTCCCGCTGCCGCCCCCTCCCCCGGGGGCCGGGGTGACCGTCCGGTTCGACGCCGACCTGGCCCGGATGCGGGAGCGGGTGGCCGCCTGGGCGAGGACGCTGGACCTTCCCGCCGAGCGGGCCGAGCGGCTGGTCCTCGCGGTCAACGAGGTCGCCACCAACGCGGTCGAGCACGGCGGCGGGAACGGCGAGCTCCGGCTGTGGGCCGACGCCGGGTCCGTGCACTGTGACGTCACCGACTCCGGGTCGATGGACGTGCCCTTCCCCGGCCACCTCCCGCCCGCCCTTCCCGGGCAGCGGGGCCACGGTCTGTGGGTGGTCCGCCAGGTCTGCGACCTGCTGGAGATCCGTACCGGCCGGCCGGGAACCCAGGTCCGCCTGCGCCTGACCCGCGGCTGAGCCCGGCCCCTCTGCCCTCCCCGGACGCCCTCCCGGTCCCGGTCCCAGCTCCGTACTCGATCCGGCCGGACACCCGTCAAGGCCGCCCGGACACGCGAACGCCCCCTCGCCGAGGCGAGGGGGCGTTCCGGACGGGGTGACGGATCTCCCCCGGCCGGGCTGTCAGCCGATCGTGCCCACGCTGCCCGCGGTCTCCTGCTCGGCGGCGCGGCGGCGCTCCTCGGCCTCGATCGCCTCGACCGTCTCGTTGTCGCGGTCGCGGCGGTACTCGCGCACCGAGTAGGCGATGGCCGCGGCCCAGATGACGGCGATGGTGATGTACGCGATCGCCTGGATGCTCCCGGAGGCGTCGATCCAGTCGCTGCGCAGCAGGGTGCGCACGTTGGTCAGGATGATGACGCCGCCGACCGCGGAGCCCAGGATGCGCGGCGGGATGTGCCGGACCAGCCAGGCGGCGATGGGAGCCGCGATGACGCCGCCGATCAGCAGCACGGCCACCCAGGCGAAGTCGATGTTCTCCGAGCCGATGCCGAAGAAGAAGCCGACGCTGGCGGCGATGGCGACCAGGAACTCGCTGGCGTCGATGGAACCGATCACCTTGCGCGGGGCCAGGCGGCCGCTGGCCAGGATCGCCGGGGTGCCGACCGGGCCCCAGCCGCCGCCGCCGGTGGCGTCGACGAACCCGCCCACCAGGCCGAGGGGGGCGAGGAAGCGCTTGCGCAGCGGCTTGCCCAGGTTGCCGCGCGGGAGCCCGAACGCGGTGAAGCGGATCAGGACGTACAGACCCAGCACGAGCAGGATGATCGACATGACCGGGGCGGCGACCTCGGTGGAGAGGCCGGACAGGAAGGTGGCCCCCGCGAACGCGCCGATCGCGCCGGGGATACCGATCTTGGCGACGACCTTCCAGTCGATGTTGTTGAACCGCCAGTGAGAGATACCGGAGGCGAGAGTGGTGCCGATCTCGGCGAGGTGAACGGTGGCCGAGGCGGCGGCGGGGTTGGTGCCGATGGCCAGGAGCAGCGTCGTCGAGGTGACACCATAGGCCATGCCCAGGCTGCCGTCGACGAGCTGCGCGGCGAAGCCGACAAGACCTAAGAGGATGAGCGCACGCACGACGCCCCCCTTCCTGTTTTTCCTACTGTGCTGATAGGGATTATGGTGATTGAAGGGTACGGCGCCGTCAAGTCACGTTTCAAGCAGACGTCTCAGCCCATGGACATCCCGTCTCGGCGGCGACGGCCTGGGACGACGGGCGGGGGCGAGGGGCGGGGGCGGCCGACGACGGGACGGATCCGGCCGAAGGCCCTGCGGGGCCGGGGATGCCGGTCCGCGGCCCCCTTTCGCACGGGTCCCGGGCGACCGCCGATGTGACCCGCCGACCGGTCCTTCCGGAGCGCGGCCGTCAGGTGATCGGCAGGCGGTTCGCAAGCGGCCCGCAACCGGACCCCCCTAGAAAAGGTCCCGTTCCCGTATGGTCATCGGACGATCCCCTGCGAAAGCCGTCCACCGACCCCTCAGCGAACCACCCGCCCGGCGCCGCCTCTCCCCCGCCGGCCGGGTACGCCCGTCCCGGGGGGAGACAGTGAGAGAGACATGCCCAGCCCTGCCCCCCTGCTCGCCGGTGCGATGATCCTGTTCACGGCCCTGCCCTCCGGGCCCGCGTCCCCGCCGCGGACCTCGGACGCCGCCCGTACCGTCCGTGTCGCTCACACCGCCGTCCACGCCGCCACCGCCGCCGCCCCCGCCGTCTTCGCCGCCCAGGGCGCGCCCGCCAGCCGGTCCGCGGGTGCCGGGGCGCCGTGCAGGCCGGGAAGCGGCCTCAAGCTGGCCGGCAGGAACCTCACCCGGGCCGCGCTGCCGGCCGACCTGTCCTGCGCCGACCTGCGAGGGGCCCGGCTGGACGGGGCGGTCGTGCGCAGCGTGCTGACCCGGGCCGACCTGCGGGGCGCCTCGCTCAAGGGCACCCGGCTCGGGCAGGCCGAGATGGCCGGGGCCAGGCTGGGCAAGGCCGACCTGACCGAGGCCGAGCTGTACTACGCGAACCTGCGCGGCGCCGACCTGCGCGGGGCGGTCATGGACGACTCCCTGCCGTACGGATCCCACTTCGAGGGCGCCGACCTGAGCGGCGCCACGATGGTGCGCGCCAAGACCTACGGCGCCCAGTTCGACGACGCGAAACTGGTGGGCGTCGACCTGACCGACGCCGACGTCTACGGCGCGGACATGCGCCGGGCCGACCTCACCGGTCTCAAGGCGGCCAAGGCCCGCATGTACGGCGCCACGCTGCTGCGGGCCGTGTTCCGGAACGCCGACCTGCGCGGCACGCAACTGCGCCAGTCGGCGATGAACGGCGCGACGTTCAAGGGGGCCGATCTCGGCGGGGCCGACCTCAGCGACGTCACGGGGGCGCGGCTGGAGGGCAGCAAGGGCATGCCCAAGGCCCTGCCGACCCCCGACCCGGCGTGCGAGCCGGGCAGCGGGCAGCGGTACGCGGGCTGGGACCTCACCAAGGTCGCCGAGTTCCCCCGCGACCTGAGCTGCGCCGACCTGACCGGCGCCAGGCTGGAGGGCGTCGACCTGGGCTCGGTCAAGCTGGACCGGGCGATCCTGCGTGACATCGTGGCCACCGGGGCCACGATCCGCTACGCCAAGGGTGCCGACCTGCGCGGCGCCCTGCTGGAGCACGCCAAGCTCGGCAGCGCCGAGCTCATGGGCGCCGACCTGAGCGGGGCCCGGATGTCCGGGGCCCGGTTCGGCAGCGCCAAGCTCGCCGGGGCGAACCTCACGAAGGCGGAGCTGTCCGGGGCGTCGTTCGGCAGCGCCGACCTGACCGGGGCCCGGCTGGGCGGCGCCGACCTGCGCGACAGCGAGTTCGGCAGCGCCAGGGCCGACCGGGCCGACTTCACCGGCGCCAGGATGGAACGCGCGGATCTGAGCAGCGGTGAGTTCCGCGGCGCGATCTTCCGGGGGGCGAGGATGGGCGGCGCCGACGCGCGCCACACCGAGCTGCGGGGAGCGGTCTTCGTGGACGCCGAGGTCACCGGCCTGGACACCGAGTACTCCGAGGGCGCCGACCTGTCGGGGTCGTCCAGCAGGATGGCGTTCGGCTGGGTGGTCTTCCTGTCCGTGACGGGACTGGTGGTCCTCTGGGTGGTGTTCAAGATCATCGCACGCGGCCGTCGCCGGGTGAGGCTCACCAAGGCCGAGATGGCCGAGCAGGCGGTCCGCTTCGAGGAGACCCGGAGGGTCCAGGAGGAGAACGTGACGCGGCTCGGCGAGGAGATCGACCGCCTGGCCGACGGGGGCGGCGGGGACGCCATCGACTGGAACCGGGCCCTGGACTGCTACGACGCCGCCAAGGAGGCGCTGGCGACCGCGCAGGACGTCCGGGACCTCAAGGAGGTGGACGTCATCGTGGCCCGGGGTCACACCGCCCTGACCCGTCCCGATCGCCGGACCAGGAAGTGAGGCGAACCGGGCGGACGGACCCGATGAACGGGGGCGGGTGAACGGGCGGTGGAGCCGACCGGGTGAGCAGACCCGCCGAGCGGCACGGGCGGGCGGCACGTGAGCGGCACGGTGGATCCCGGTTCGGTGGTCCGCGATGATTTCCGGGAGCCGCCCGGGTTGTAGTCCTGACGGATGACAGCGACCCGGAAGGACCGTACCGACCGATGACGACCGATGACGAGCAGATCCGCACCCTGATCCTGCGATGGGCCGGGGCGGTCGACGACGGCGACCTCGACGGCGTCCTCGCCGACCACGACGACGACATCGTTATGTTCGACGTGCCGCCCCCCTACGAGGGCGTGCGCGGCATCGACGCCTACCGCGAGACCTGGCCGTCCTTCCTGCAGTGGCAGACGCGGGCGGGCGTGTTCGAGATCGAGACGCTGGACGTCACCGCCGGTGACGACGTCGCCTTCGCCCACGCCCTGGTGCGCTGCGGCGAGAGGGAGCGGCTGGCCGAGGAACCGCGGGCACGCCTGCGGCTGACGCTGGGCCTGCGCAGGCGGCAGGGCAGGTGGGTCGTCGCCCACGAGCACCACTCGTTCCCCCTCGTCGAACCGGCCCCCGCCCCGGAGGACACCGCGGACGGCAGGGCCGGCGCGGACGACCGGATCACCGCGGACGACGGGGGCACCGCGGACGACCGGATCACCGCGAACCACGGGGGCACCGGGAACTGAATTTGTGACGGGACGGCGGCTCGCCCATGATCTGAGGAAGACCCATCGTGAGCGGGCCCGCCGTTCTCGACGAAGAGAGGCGATATGACACTTCACCGGAACCTCGATCCCGGCCTCGCCGCCGCCGTACGGGAGGGCAGGCTGCCCGTCCTCGACCTCGGCTCGGTGCGGGTGGAGGACCTGCCCGGAATGCGCCTGCAGATGAGCGAGGCGATCGCCGCCATGGAGCCGCTCCCGCAGGACGAGCGGGTGACGATCGAGGACCGGACGGTCCCCGGCCCCGAAGGCGACCCCGACGTCCGGCTGCGGATCTACCGCCCGGCCTCCCGTACCGGGACGATCCCCGCCCTGTACTGGATCCACGGCGGCGGCATGATCTTCGGCCAGGTCGAGATGGAGGACTCGGCCCTCACCCGGTACGTCGTCGCGCTGGGGTGCGCGGTCGTCTCGGTGAACTACCGTCTGGCCCCCGAGCATCCGGACCCGGCACCGGTCGAGGACTGCTACGCCGGGCTGGTGTGGACCGCCAAGAACGCCGCCGAGCTCGGTATCGACCCGGCG
This sequence comes from Streptosporangium longisporum, assembly GCF_039534895.1. Lineage (NCBI taxonomy): Bacteria > Bacillati > Actinomycetota > Actinomycetes > Streptosporangiales > Streptosporangiaceae > Streptosporangium > Streptosporangium longisporum. Next base: position 27,696 of record NZ_BAAAWD010000030.1, read on the forward strand.
CGCATCGCGGTCGGGGGGATCAGCGCCGGGGGCGGCCTCGCCGCCGGGACCGTGCTGCTGGCCCGCGACCGGGGCGGCCCGGCCGTGGCGTTCCAGCTGCTGATCTGCCCGATGCTGGACGACCGCAACGTCACCCCGTCCAGCAGGGAGTTCGCCGACGCCGTCGTGTGGAACCGGGCCGCGAACCTGCTGGGCTGGAAGGCGCTGCTGGGCGAGCGGGCCGGTGGCGAGGACGTCTCGGTGTACGCGGCCCCGGCCAGGGCGACCGACCTGTCGGGCCTGCCGCCGGCCTACGTCGACGTCGGTGAGCTGGAGGTGTTCAGGGACGAGTGCGCCGAGTACGCCCTGCGGCTGGCGCAGGCGGGCGTCTCCACCGAGTTCCACCTCTACCCGGGGGCCTTCCACGGCTTCGAGGGGCTGGTCCCGGAGGCGGAGATCAGCCGCCGGGCCGCCGCGGAGCGGGTGGTCGCGCTGCGCCGGGCCCTGTTCGACTGACGGGCACGGCCGACGGACGCGACTAACGGGCACGGCCGACGGGCATGGCCGGGCGGTCCGCGCAGCGCGGGCCGCCCGGTCCGGCGGTCACCAGCGGTCGTGGACCTGCGGGCGGATCAGCTCGTCGTAGATCTCCCGTACGCCCCGGAGGGTGGCCTCGGGCAGCGGGCCGGCCTCGGCGGCGGCCGCGTTGGCGCGCGCCTGCTCCGGGTTGCGGGCGCCGGGGATGACCACCGAAACGCCGGGCTGGTCGATGATCCAGCGCAGCGCGAACTGCGCCATGGTCATGCCGGGCGGCACCAGGGGCGCCAGGCGGCGTACCGCCTCCAGGCCGGTGGCGAAGTCGACCCCGGAGAAGGTCTCGCCGACGTCGAAGGACTCGCCGTGCCGGTTGTAGGTGCGGTGGTCGTCGGCGGCGAAGACGGTGGACTCGTCGTACTTGCCCGACAGCAGGCCGCTGGCCAGCGGGACGCGGGCGATGATGCCGACCCCGGCCTCCACGGCTGCGGTGAGCACCTTCTCCAGCGGCTTGAGCCGGAAGGCGTTGAGGATGATCTGCACGGTGGCCACGCCCGGCCGGGCGATGGCGGTCAGCGCCTCGGCGCAGGTCTCCACGCTCACCCCGTAGGAGGCCACCCGGCCCTCCTGGACCAGTGTGTCGAGGGCGTCGAAGACCTCGTCGGAGGAGTAGACCGGGGTCGGGGGGCAGTGCAGCTGCACCAGGTCGAGGGTGTCGACGCCGAGGTTGGCGCGGGAGCGGTCGGTCCAGGCCCGGAAGTTGTCCAGGGTGTAGGCCGAGGGCTCCTGGGCGACGCGGCGGCCCATCTTGGTGGCCACGGTCAGGCCGGGCCTGTCCTTGATCAGCCGCGCGACGAGCTGCTCGCTGCGCCCGTCGCCGTACACGTCGGCGGTGTCGACGAAGGTCACCCCCGCGTCCACCGCGGCGCCGAGGGTGGCCAGCGCCTCGTCCTCGCCGACCTCACCCCAGTCGGCCCCCAGCTGCCAGGCGCCGAGTCCGACGACGCCGATGTGCCTTCCGGTCCTGCCCAGTTCACGCTTGTCCACATCGGTGATGGTAGTCCGCGTGGCGGTCCCGGACGGCACCGCCCCGGCCCGGGGCCGCAGTAGGGTCGATCGCGTCGGATCCGCCCGGCTCGGAGTTCCCCTCGCGAGCCGACACTTCAGGCAGTGAGGCCATGCACGCGCTCGACGTTCTCGGCGATCCGGTCCGGCGCCGGATCCTGGAGTTGCTCGCCGACGGTGAGCGGGCGGCAGGTGAGATCAGCGCCGTGGTGCAGGAGGAGTTCGGGATCTCCCAGCCCGGCGTCTCGCAGCACCTGCGCGTCCTGCGCGAGAACGGGTTCACCACCGTGCGCGCCCAGGGCACCCGGCGCCTGTACGCCGTCGATCCCGCCCCGCTTCGGGAGGTGGACGCCTGGCTCGACCGCTACCGGCACTTCTGGACCCAGAGCCTCGACGCCCTGGGCACCGAGCTCGCGCGCGGGCGGCGGGCACGGCGCGCCGCCCAGGCCGCGGACCCGCCCCCCGGCGACGCCCACGACGGCATCCACGACGAGGTACGCGACGACGCCCGCGACGCCCCGGCCTCCCGGACGTCCTCGTCCTCCGATGCCCTCACCGGCGAGGCCGCGGCCCCGCGGGCGTCCGCGGGCGAGGCTCCCGGCGACACGCGGTCGTAACGTAGCGCGAGACAGCGTCTCTATTGACGGAATGTCGGGCGCGGTCTAGCGTGGTGGGACAACCACGAGCCGCAGGAGAACGCCATGACCCAGGAAGCCGTGCCAGGCTCCGGGTCCGTCCTGTCCGGCCGCGGGGACTCGATGCGGGTCGACCCGCCGCGCAAGGGCCTGCGCCCAGGTACCGCCGCCGGGGATCCGCAGACCCCGTTCTGACTCCGGCGCGGCGGCGGGTGCCGCCGCGCGGACGTCCGCGCGACCTCTCCCGCCGTCTCCGGCCGGAATCACGCACCGCCCCGGCGGGCCCTTCCTGAGACGACCCCGAGCATTCGGAGCGCATCGACCATGACCACAGACATCTCCATGTCCCCCATCACCGGACCCTCCGCCTGGCGCGGCGACGAGCTGGCCGGATCCACCGAGTGGATCTACGTTCTCAGCGACGCCGAGCGTGAGGAGCTGGAGGCCGTGGGCCGCCGGTTCGTCGAGGACGACCCCGACCTGCGGACCGTCTCCGCCGGGAGCTACCCGCTCTCGGTCTCCCACGCCATGATCGACGAGTGCGCGCGGCAGATGGACTCCGGCCGCGGCTTCGTGCTGGTACGGGGCCTGCGCACCGAGGAGTACGGCGACACGCTGGCCGGCGCGATCTTCTTCCTGATGGGCCTGCACCTGGGCACGCCGATGGAGCAGAACCAGCTCGGCGACGTGCTCGACCACGTCATCGCCACCTCCAACAAGACGCTCGACGACGCGGGCGCGCTGCCGTCGCGGGTGCGCGACCGGCTGCCCTTCCACTCCGACAGCTCCGACGTGGTCGCGCTGATGTGCCTGCGCGCGTCCAAGGAGGGCGGCTCCAGCAGCCTGGTGAGCGGCACGACGATCTACAACGAGATCCTGCGCCGCCGTCCCGACCTGGCTCCCCTGCTCTTCGAGCCGTGGCACTGGGACTGGCGGGGCCAGGACCCCGACGCCCCCGCCGACACCTACGTCTCCCCGATCTGCAGCTACGTCGAGGGGACCTTCAGCACCTACGCGGGCAGCTCGATGATCTTCTCCGCGCAGAAGCACCCCGGTGTGCCGCAGCTGACCGACGCCCAGGTCGAGCTGCTGCACCTGTACGACGAGATCACCCAGGAGCCGGGGCTCGCGCTGGACATGGACTTCCAGCCCGGTGACGTCCAGTGGCTGCTGAACTACGCCGCCCTGCACTCGCGCACCGGTTACGTCGACTGGCCCGAGCCCGAGCGCCGCAGGCACCTGCTGCGGCTCTGGCTCAAGCGCGACGTGGGCCGCCCGCTGGTGGAGGGGTTCGGCAAGAACGTGGTGAAGGAGCGCGGCGAGGAGGCGGCACAGCCGCTGCCCGGCGGCAACTTCAGGATCACCGAGGCGGTCGTGCCCAACATGGACTGGGGCAACTGACCCGAAAGCGCACACGAACGGCCGGCGGGGACTCCCCCGCCGGCCGTTCCCGTGTCGTCCGGTGAACACCCATGTCGTCCGGTGGACAGGCGTGTCGTCCGGCGGGGCGACGGTCCCGCACGGCGGCCGGAAGCCCACCGGGCGGTCTCCGTGCCGGCCGGTGGGCGTCGGGCCCTCTCAGGCCGAGGGGTCGAGCTGCCGCCGTACCTCGCCGCTGTCCCAGTAGTCGACGCGGTGGGCGATCAGGCCGTCGGGGCCGACCCGGAACCGGAACACCCCGCGCACCCGCACCGTCCCGGCCCCCGGCACGGCGGGCCGGAACGACATCAGGTACGCCAGGGCCGCCCGGTCGTCCTCGGCCACGAGGTCCTCGACGTCGTAGCGCAGGTCCGCGAAGTCGGCCAGGAAGACCGTGAGGTTGGCGCGGTAGTTCGCCCTGCCGGTGACGTCGCGTCCCATCGCCGAGGTGTGCTCGTTGACGAAGTCCTCGCTCACGCGGGCCGCGATCGCGTCGGCGTCGTGCGCGTTGAGCGCCTCGACGTAGCCGAGGACCGCGGCCCGGGTGAGGCCGGCGTCGGGGCCGGCGTTCAGGAGGGGGTCGCCCACAGCCTGCGGACCGTGTTGAAGACCTGCTGGTTGTGGGAGATCTCGACGACGTTGCCGTCGGGGTCCTTGAGCGCGCAGATGTAGCCGACCGGGTCGGGCATGTCGCGCGGCTCCCAGTGCAGGCAGCCGAGCTCGCGCGCCCGGTCGGCGATGCCGTCCACGTCGGTGCGCTCGGGCACCTCGATGCCCAGGTGCGCGAACGGCGTCAGCAGCCCCAGCTGCCCGCCCTTGTCCTTGTTGAACGAGACCAGGACCAGGACCATCGGGGTCTCGGCCTGCTTGTCGTTGGAGAGCCAGGCGCTCTCGCCGTCGGCGTCCCGGAACCGCTCGACCACCACCAGGGGGGTCAGCGAGGTGTAGAACGCGATGGCCTTGTCGAGGTCGCCGGTGGGCAGCGCGACGTGCGTCCAGCGAGCCTGTGTGAGATCACTCATGGTTCCTCCATTTGTTCTATTCATACCTGTATGACCGAGAAAGTCCATATATGTACCGTCAGGTGGAACCTCGTTCGAAGGGCTGGCCCAGTGCCCTGGGTTCGCGGTGCTGGTTGGCGAAGATCAGCATCGCCAGCAGGGCGAGCAGGTAGGGGGCCACCACCAGCAGCTGGGAGTTGAGCGTCAGGCCCAGCGCGGGCAGTGCCAGGCGCATGGCGTCGGCCAGGCCGAACAGCGCGCAGCCGAGCAGGGTCCGGCCCAGCCGCCAGGCACCGAAGATCACCGCGGCGATGACGATGTACCCGCGTCCCGCGGTCATGTTCTGGTTGAACGAGCCGACCTCGCCCACCGCCAGGTACGCGCCGCCGAGCCCGGCCAGCGCGCCGCACCACAGCAGCGCCTGGCGGCGGCGCAGGTTCACCCGGATGCCGGTGACGTCGGCCGCCTGCGGCTGCTCCCCGACCGCCCGCAGCTCCAGGCCCCACCTGCTGCGCTCGACCAGCCACCAGGTCAGCGGGATGATCACGATCAGCAGGTACACCGGCCAGCGCTCCACGAACAGAGGCTGCCCGATCAGCGGGATGTCGCGCAGCCAGGGGATGCTGACCTGCGCGACCTGGTGGGAGTCGAAGGAGCTGATCGTGATCAGGTAGCTGGTCAGCCCGAGCACGAGGGCGTTGAGCACCAGGCCGACCACGAAGGTGTTGATCGCCAGCCGGTGCGAGAGGTTGCCGTGCACGAGGCCGATCCCCAGGCCGATCACCACGCCGGCCACCAGCCCGGCGGTGGCGCTGCCGGTCGCGCTGGCCACGGCGATCGAGCCGAACGCGGCGCTCAGCATCATCGCCTCGAGGGAGATGTTCATGGCACCGGCCCGCTCGGCGAGGTACTCCCCGCACGCCGCGAACGCCAGCGGCACGGTGAGCCGGATCCCGCTGGACAGGATGGTGGAGATGTCCTCTGTGGCGATCACAGGGCGGCCCCCTCTGCGACGGGCGCGGGCCGCTGCTCGGCGCGCGCGGTACGGAGTCCGGACCGCCTGCGCCGGAGGGCGGCGACGACGACGGGCGGGGCGACGAAGGCCAGCACGAGCAGGGCCTTGACCACGTCCACCAGGAAGGGGGGCACGCCGGTCGCGGCCAGGAAGCCGCCGCCGGAGCGCAGCACGCCGAACAGCAGGGCGACGGGGATGGTCAGCAGCGGGCGGTTGCGCGCGACCAGGGCGACCAGCAGGCCGTCCCAGCCGATGTTCATCGCGACGCCCGGCTGCAGCCGGTGCACGCCCACCGGGCTGGCCAGCAGCACGGCCCCGGCCAGGCCGGCGAAGGCGCCGGAGATGGCCAGCGCCACCCCGCCCAGCGCGTTGACGCGCACCCCGGCGTGCCGGGCGGTGAGCGGGTTGAGGCCGAGCATGGTGAGCCGGAAGCCCCACCGGGTGCGGGCGATCGCCACCGCGACCACCACGGCGCCGGCCAGCGCGAGCAGCAGCCCGCCGTTGAGCTGGAGGTTCGGGTACTCCCCCATGGAGTTCAGCAGCGCGTTCGCGGGCAGTGGGTTGGACTGCGGGGAGACGACCGCGTCGCCGATCCGCGACTCCTGCAGCAGCCAGGAGGTGTTCACCGAGAACGCGACGAGCTGCTGGGCGATGAAGATCATCAGCAGCGTGCTGACGACGATGTTGACCCCGCGGAAGCGGTACATCAGCGCGCTGAGGGCGGCCCAGGCGCCTCCGGCCAGCGCGGCGGTGACCAGCACGACCACCAGCAGCAGCGGGCCGGGGAGCGCCAGGCGCAGCCCCACCCAGGCGCCGAACAGGGCGCCGATGAGGACCTGGCCCTCCTGGCCGATGTTGAACACGCCCGACCGTGCGCTGACGCACGCGCCGACGGCGACGAGCAGCAGCGGTGCCGCGTACAGCAGCGTGGAGGTCCAGGCCGTCCAGTCGGCCATGCTGCCCTGGAAGAGGGCCTGCACCGAGGCGAGCGGGGACCCGCCGGTCGCGGCGATCAGCAGCGAGGACAGGGCCAGCGCCACGACCACGGCGAGGGCGGTGGCCAGGGCGGTCTGGCGGCCGACCGGCCCGGGGGTGAGAAGGGTGAGCAGACGGCGGCCGGAGGCGTCCGGAACGAGGGTACGGGCTTCGTTCACGCGGCCACCCCGCCCACCAGCATCCCGAGCCGCTCGGCCGTGGCCTGCCCGGTGGGGAGCACCCCGGTGATCCGTCCCGAGGAGATGACCGCGATCCGCGAGGCCAGGGTCATGACCTCCTCCAGCTCGGTGGATATCAGCAGCACGGCCACCCCTTTCGACGCGACGTCGCGCAGACGCACGTACATGTCCTCGATGGCTCCCACGTCCAGCCCGTGGGTGGGCTGCGCCGCGACCAGCACGGCCGGGTGGGCCGACAGCTCGCGGGCCAGCACGACCCGCTGCTGGTTGCCGCCCGACAGGCTGCGCACCGGCGTGTCCACCGACGGGGTGACGATGTTGAACTCGGCCACCAGGCGGCGGGCGACGGCGTGCGCCTTTTTGCGGCTGAGGAAGCCCCGGCCGCTGACCGCGTCCAGGGACTTCATGACCAGGTTGTCGGCGACGCTCATGTCCAGCACCACGCCCGAGCTGTGCCGGTCCTCCGGCACGATGCCCAGCCCGGCCGCGTGCAGCGCGCCCGGACGGTTCAGGTCGACCCGGACGCCGGAGACCTCGACCGAGCCCGAGTCCGGGGGCAGCAGCCCCGACAGCAGGTCGCCCAGGGTGGCCTGGCCGTTGCCCTCGACCCCGTACAGGCCGACGATCTCACCGGGTGCCACGTCCAGGCTGAGGTCCGACAGCACCCGCACGCCGTCGAGGGTGACGGTCAGGTCGCGCAGCCGCAGCGCGGGCGCCTCCCGCTCCCCGGTCCCGTCCGGTTCCGGCCGTACGTCCCCGGGGGTCTCGACCGGCAGCAGGCCCAGCGCCGCGGCCTCGGCGCCCAGGGAGACCTCCCTGCCGACCATCCGCCTGGCCAGCTCCTGCGGGCCGGTCTCGGCGGTGGCGCTGTGGAAGACGACCCTGCCCCTGCGCAGCACGGTCACCCGGTCGGTGGCCGCGGTGATCTCCGCCAGCTTGTGGCTGATCAGGATGACCGCGCGGTTCTCCGAGCGGACCACCCGGCGCAGCACGCCGAACAGCTCCGCCGACTCCGCCTGGGTGAGCACCGACGTCGGCTCGTCCAGGATGAGCACCGAGGGGTCGCGGCGCAGGCACTTGATGAGCTCGACCCGCTGCCGCTCCCCGGCCGAGAGCCGCGCGACCCTGGCCGTCGGGTCGATCGGCAGGCCGTAGCGGGCGGAGACCTCCCGGACCTGCTCGCAGGCGGCGGCCCTGTCGATCTTCCCGGTGTCGCCCAGGATGACGTTCTCCCAGACCGTCAGCGGGTCGATCAGGCTGAAGTGCTGGTGCACCATGCCGATGCCGAGCGCCACGGCCTCCTGCGGGCTGGTGATGTCCACGGGCCCGTCGTGGTGCAGGATGCTCCCGGCGTCCCGGTGGACCAGGCCCAGCAGGATCTTCATGAGCGTCGACTTGCCGGCCCCGTTCTCCCCGAGCAGGCCGTGGATCTCGCCCTGGTGCACGGCGAGGTCCACGGCGTCGCAGGCGACGACCGGGCCGTAGCTCTTGCTGATTCCCCGCAGCCGCAGCGCGGGCGCCGATGGCGGGGTGAGCCCCCTCGCCCGTTCGTCGTCCGTCATCTCAGGAACCGAGCCTCTTCACTTCCGCCTTGGTGTCGATCTTCTTGCTGCCCACGTCGGCGATGAAGGTGTCCAGCTTCTCCTTCTGCTCGGGGGTGGGCTTGCAGATCTTCACGGTGGGGAAGGGGTCGACGCCGAGCGTCCAGACCTTCTCCACGCCCATCTGCAGCTTGGCCTCGGAGAAGTCCTCCAGGGCGGCCCTGAAGTAGTCGCCGGGGCTGAACAGCACCGAGATGTCGAAGGTCGGCTTGGTGGAGGCGCAGCGGTCGGTGCCCGGGGTGAGGGTGAGCACCTTCTTGCTGTTGGCCAGCTCCGCCGAGGCGTCGGTGGCGCCGCCCAGGTAGGGGTAGATGACCTTGACGCCCTGGCTGATCTGGGCCTGGGTGGCCTCCTTGGCCTTGGCCGAGTCGTTGAGGTCGCCGGTGTAGGTCGTCACCACGGTGCCGTCCGGGACCACCAGCTTGATGCCCGCCTTGAACGCGGCGGCCGCGCCGGTGGTGAAGTCGGCCTCGGGGCCGGTGACGAAGCCGGCCTTGGTGTGGCCCGCGTCCTTCATGATCAGGCCGGCCGCGTACCCGGCGGCGAGCATGCTCTGGTCCGCCTCGTCGGTGGAGAGCACGATCTTCGGGGTCTGCGGGATGTTGTCGGACGAGGGCACGTACCAGGCGGTCTTCGCGCAGACCGGCTCCTCCGAGGCCGGGATCGCGTCCCGCAGCTCCGAGGCTCCCAGCGCGACCATGTCGACCTTCTGCTGGCACAGCGCCCGCGCGGCGTTGAGCGCCTCGCTGGTGTTGACGCTGCCGCGCTTGATGATCGTCCAGCCCTGTGCGGTGGCGAACTCCTGCGCGGTGTCGACGAAGCTCTGGTAGTAGCCCTTGTCGTTGATGTCGCCGGGGCTCAGCACCCCGATGACGACCTTGCCGTCACCGTTGACGTCGGGCTGGCCCGCGAGCACGGTGCCGCCGTCGGTCTTGGCGCCCGCGTCGCTCGGGGCGGCGGCCGGGGCCGGTGCCGTGGCGTCGTTGCTCGCGCAGCCGGCCAGCGCCAGCGCGCTGAGACAGGCGGTCAGTGCGGCCGTGGCCCGGCCCCTTCGATAGTATGCGGCCATGACGATCCTCTCGATCTGATGCACGCGCGCCGCCCGACGGCGCGCAAGGGGGGAACGAATCTTGGTCGCCGGCGGGGGTCCGGGCTTTGCCGAGCCCCTCCCCCGCCCGCGAGGCGGATCAGGCGAGCACCTCCTCATCGCCGGAGCGCAGGTCGGCGTAGGCGACGCGCTCCTGGTGGAAGACCGTCTCCTCGGTCGCCGCGACGAACCAGGGGAAGCCCATCCGCCCGACGGCGTGCACCCTGGTCGGGTCGATCCGGCCGGGGGAGGACATGATCGACTCGTCCGCGGTGATGCAGACCACCTCGGCGAGCACGATGTGCACCCCCGAGAAGCAGGAGGTGGGGTCGCCGCGGTCGATGACCTCGCGCACCCGGCACTCCAGGTGGGCGGGGCTGTCGGCCAGCGACGGCGGCGCCACGACCTGTGACGGCACGGTCCGCCAGCCGACGAGACCGGCCTCGTCCACGCCGGCCGGGTACTCCCTGGCCACCGTCTCGATGTGCTCGGCCAGCGCCGTGGTGGTGACGTTGATGACGAACTCGCCCGAGGCGCTGAGGTTCACCCAGCTGTCCTTGGGCTCGTCGGTCGCCTCCCTGACCGTGCCGATGGTGACCGCGACGAGCGGGGGCTCGCCGCAGATCGGCATGTAGTAGCTGAACGGGGCGACGTTCACGCCGCCCTGCGCGTCCAGCGTCGTGATCATCGCGATCGGACGCGGTACCACGAGCTGGGAGAGCAGCCCCTGCTTCTGCGCCGGCGTCCGGCCGGCGAGGTCGATGATCATCCGCGTACTCCCTGGACGTGTTCCTCCGCGGGCACGGTCTGCCAGCGGTGCGGGACCTCGATGCCGGTCCGGGCGAGCAGCGCGGCGGAACGTTCCCGCGCCTGCCCGGCCAGGTCGTCGAGGTCGACGGTGGTGATCCGGCCGTCGCGCACGACCACCCGGCCGTCGACGAGGACGTCGCGGACGGTGTGGCTGGGCGCGCCCCAGACGAGGTGGGTGGCGAGGTCCCCGCGGGGGATCCAGGCGGGGTCGCGGGTGTCCATCACCACGAGGTCGGCGGCCTTGCCGACCTCGATCGAGCCGACCAGGTCCCCCAGCCCGACCGCGTCGGCCCCGTCGATCGTGGCCAGCGCGAACGCCCGGTCGGCGCCGAGGACGGGCCGGGCGTCGCGGTCGCGCTCCAGCGCGGCCAGCAGCCGGGCGGCGCCCAGCAGGTCGGGGGCGTCCCCGGCGTTGTGCGAGTCGCACCCCAGGGCGAGCCTGCCGCCGCGGTGGACCAGCTCGGCGTGCCGGCCGGCGCGGGCGTAGCCCTGGCCCAGGCGCAGGTACGCCCCGGGGCAGGAGGCCACCGCGGTCCGCGTCTCGACGAGGGCGTCGAGCTCGGCGTCGTCCAGCCAGACGGCGTGGCCGAGGACCAGGCCGGGACCCAGCACCCCGAGGTCGCGCAGGTGCAGCACCGGCCGGGTTCCGGCGCGGCGGGCGTAGGCGTGGACGTCGGCCTCTCCCGGCGAGATGTGCCAGGTCAGGCCGACCCCCAGCCGCGCGGCCAGCTCGGCGGCGCCGACGAACAGCTCGTCGCTCGCCAGGTCGTGGCCGACCAGGGTGACCCAGCCGGTGACGGTCCCGCCGGGCGGCAGCGCCCGTACGGTCTCCTCCTGCAGGGCCAGGGTCTCGGCGGCGGGCAGCGCGTGGACGGCGCCGGGCACGTCCCAGCCCCAGCGGCCGACCCGGGCGCGGACGCCGGCCGAGCGCAGGCCCGCGGCGACCCGCAGCGGGTGGGCGACCGTGCCCGGCTCCAGCAGGGTGGTGACCCCGAGCAGCAGCGACTCGGCGGCGGTCAGGGTGGCCGACAGCTCGTCGTCGTCGCCGGTGACCTTGCCGTGCAGCGGGACGATCCAGTCGAAGATGGACTCCTGGGAGCCGATGTCGTCCGGGATCATGCTGCGGACCAGCGGGTCGGCGGTGACGTGCTGGTGGGCGTTGACCAGGCCGGGGATGACGACGCAGCCGGTCGCGTCCAGCTCGGGGGTGCCGGGGAACGCCTCCCGCAGCACGGCGGGGGGGCCGATCGCGGCGATGCGTCCCGCGGCGACGGCGACGGTGGCGCCGGTGACCACCTCGCGGCGCGGCGACATCGTCACCACGTCCCCCCCGACGATCAGCAGGTCGGCGGCGGTCCCGCCCGGGGTTCCCGGGCCGTCCGGCGTGCCGGGGCCGTGCGGGGTGCCGGAGCCGCGTTGAGTGCCGGAGCCGTGCGGGGTGCCGGGGCCGTCCGGGGTGTCGGAAGCGTCCGGGGTGCCGGGGCCGTCCGGCCGGGGGCCCGGGTACGCGCGCGGCCCGGTCACGGCCGCACCAGCACCCTGCCGACCAGGTCGCGCGAGCGCTCCAGGTCGAAGGTCTCGTACAGTTCCTCCAGGCCGCACTCGGCGGCGCGCACGGTGCGCAGGCCACCGGCGAAGTAGGCGCCGAGCATGGCGGAGAAGTCGGCGGGGGTGTACGCGCCAGCGCCCAGCAGGCGGATCCCGCGGTGGTACATCTCGGCCAGGGAGAGCGAGACCTGGTCGCCGCCGGTGTTGCCGAACGTCACCAGCCGGCCGCCGATCCGCAGGCAGTCCAGGGAGCGCCGCCAGGTGGCGGCGCCCACGTGGTCCAGGACGACGTCGGCGCCCCGGCCTCCGCTGTGCTCGCGGACGGCCTCGGCCAGCGGTTCGTCGTTGCGGACCAGCAGTTCGGCGCCGAGCCCGGCCGCCACCGCGAGCTTCTCGTCGCTGCCGGCCACCGCCACCACCCGGGCACCGGCCCGCCTGGCCAGCTGGACGGCGGCGATGCTCACCGAGCCCGCGGCCCCCTGGATGACCACGAGGTCACCGGCGCCCACCTCGGCGACGGTGTGCACGGCGTGCCAGGCGGTGCTCCACGGCGTGGGCAGGCAGGCGGCCTCGTCCAGGTCGACATGACCGGGAACCGGGTGCGCCAGGTGGGCCGGGACCGCCACGAACTCGGCGTAGCCGCCCGGGACGTTCCCGCCGATCACCCGCAGCGAGGCGCAGTGGCCGCTGTCGCCGGCCAGGCAGTGCGGGCACGCGCCGCAGCCCACCGTGGGGTCGACCACGACCCGGTCGCCGGTCCGCAGGGTGGTGACCGCGCTCCCGGTCGCCGCCACCCTTCCGGCGATGTCCATGCCCGCGATGTGCGGCAGGCTGAAGCCGGGCAGCACTCCGGGGCCGCGGCGCTGGAGCATGTCGAGCCGGTTCAGGGCGCAGCCGCCGACCTGGACGACCACGTCGAGCGGGCCGGCCTCGGGGTCGGCGACCCGCTGGACGCTCACCGCCTCCGGACCGCCGAAGGCCGTCTGGACCAGTGCTCGCACGCTACCCCTCCAAGCGATCGTAATTCACGATGGCGTCTCGCATTGTGATTCTGGGTCGCAATGCGTCGTACTCTGCCCCCGCTCCGGGGGCCTGTCAATGCCTCCGGAGCCAAGAGCCCCGCGCGTCACACGCTTGTTACACGAGCGTCGCTCACACTAAATATCCGCAGGTTGGAACGTTCTCGTCCCATGATGAGGGGGTCAGGGGGGTGCTTCGGCGCGGGGGAATCCGGCCGGGGGCGCTCCGCCACGCGAGCGCCCGCCCCCGAGGGGCACTCACCGCGGGGACGTCCGGCCGGGAGAAACGCCTCACGACGGGAGCGCCCGTCCCGGAAGGGCACCGCACGACGGGAGCGCCCGGCCGGGGAGGACGCCTCGTCATGCGAGCGCCCGCCCCGGAGGGGCACCTCACCGCGGGGGCGTCCGGTCGAGCAGGCGGACGGCGACCGCCTTCTCCTGGGTGTACTCCCGCATCGCCGCGTACCCGCCGCCCCGGCTGAACCCGCTGTCCCGCTGCATGTTGAAGGGGAAGCCGATGACCCCGGCGTCGGCGAACTGGTTGACCGACACCTGGCCGGAGCGCACCTCCTGGGCCAGGCGCAGCGCCCGGGAGACGTCGCCGGTCCAGATGCAGGCCAGCAGCCCGAAGTCGGTGTCGTTCATCATCTCCAGCGCCTGCCGGTCGCCGGAGAACTCCTGGACCGCCAGCACCGGCCCGAAGACCTCCTGCCGGGACAGCCGGGAGCGCGGGTCCACGCCGTCGAAGAGCGAGGGCTCGACGAACCAGCCGCCCCCCTCCCCCTCGGCGGCCGGGCCGCCCCCGGTGACCAGGCGGGCCCCCTCGGCCGGGGCGCTCTCCAGAAAACCGAGCACCCGGCGGTACTGCGCCTCGTTGACCAGGGGCCCCATGTCGAGATCGGCGTCCCAGGGACCGATCCGGACGGCCTTCATCAGCTCGGCCACCCGTTCCACGACCTCGCCGGCGACGGAGGACTCCACCAGCAGCCTGGAGCCCGCGTAGCAGTTCTGCCCGGCGTTCTCGGTGATGGAGCCCACGATCGCCGGGATCGCGACGTCGAGGTCGGCGTCGGCGAACAGCACGTTGGGCGACTTGCCGCCCAGCTCCAGCTTGACCGGGACGAGGTTCTCGGCCGCGGCCCGCATGATCGCGCGGCCGGTGGTCGTGGAGCCGACGAAGCTGATGTGGTCCACGCCGGGGTGGGAGGTGAGCGCGGCGCCGGTGTCGGCGCCGATCCCGGCGAGCACGTTGAGCACGCCGGGAGGGAACCCGGCCCTGCGGGCCAGCTCGGCGAGGGCGAACGGCGCCAGCGGGGCCACCTCCGACGGCTTGAGCACCACCGTGTTGCCCGCGGCCAGGGCCGGCGCCACGTTGGCCGCGGTGAGCACCGCCGGAACGTTCCAGGGGATGATGACCGCGCAGACGCCGTACGGCTCCTGCAGGGTGTATCCGAGGTAGTCGGGGGTCCGGGTGGGCAGCGTGACACCGGTGAGCTTGTCGGCGGCGCCGGCGAAGTACTCCACGATGCCCTGCGCGATGAAGACGTTCGTCCGGCCGCCCGACAGGGGCTTGCCGACGTCCCGGGCCTCCAGCCGGGCCAGCTCCTCCACGTGCTCGCCGATCAGCTCCGACCAGCGGCGCAGCAGCCTGCCGCGCTCGGAGGCCGAGGTCGCCGCCCAGCCGGGGAAGGCCCGCCGGGCCGCCGCGACGGCGTCGTCGACGTCGCCGGAGCCGGCGCGGGCCACCGTCTGGATGGTCCGGCCGGTGGCGGGGTCGACGACGGGCAGTTCCCCGGAGTCCCGGGCCGCCGTCCACTCGCCGTCGATCAGCTGCTGGGCGGGAGGGATGAAGAGTTCGGCCATGGTTGGAATCCTTGACCCCTTCCGTTCTGCATGTCAAGATGCCATCTCATTTTATGAAAACAGTTGGGGGATCCGTGCGCATCACCGCCGCCGTTCTGGAGACCGCCGGGGGGCCCTTCGTCCTCCGGGACGTCGATCTTGAAGAGCCCCGGGCCGACGAGGTGCTGGTCCGCGTGGTCGCCACCGGCATCTGCGGCACCGACCTGGAGTTCGCCGGCTTCTTCCCCACCCCGGCCGTGCTGGGCCACGAGGGCGCCGGGATCGTCGAGCGGGTCGGCTCACGGGTCACGTCGGT
Organism: Streptosporangium longisporum; assembly: GCF_039534895.1. NCBI lineage: Bacteria > Bacillati > Actinomycetota > Actinomycetes > Streptosporangiales > Streptosporangiaceae > Streptosporangium > Streptosporangium longisporum. The sequence continues at coordinate 42,742 of NZ_BAAAWD010000030.1, forward strand.
CTCCCCCGGCGACCACGTGGCGATGAGCTTCACCTCCTGCGGGGCCTGCCCGGCCTGCCTGACCGGCTCCCCGGCCTACTGCCGCGACTTCGACGCCCTCAACTTCGGCGGCCACCGGGCCGACGGCTCCTCGGCCCTGTCCCTGGACGGCACCCCGGTCAACGGCCACTTCCTGGGACAGTCCTCCTTCGCCACCCACGTCGTGGCGCCCGAGCGGGCCGTCGTGCCGGTGGACGCGAGCCTGGACCTGACCCGTATCGGCCCGTTCGGCTGCGGCGTCCAGACCGGCGCGGGCGGGGTGTTCAACGTGCTGCGCCCCGGGCCCGGATCCTCCATCGCCGTCTTCGGGGCCGGCGCGGTGGGCGTGGCGGCGATCATCGCGGCGTCCCTGAGCGGCTGCTCGGTCGTGGCGGCGGTCGACGTCAACCCGGCCAAGCTGGAGGCGGCCCGTTCCTACGGCGCCACGCACACGATCGACTCCTCCGCGGGCGACCCGGCCACGGCACTGCGCGAGATCGCACCCGACGGGTTCGGGTTCACCGTCGACACCACCGGCCGCCAGGAGGTGCTGCGCACCGCGGTGGAGGCGCTGGCCCCGCTCGGCAGGTGCGGCGTGATCGGCGTGGGCCCCAGCCAGGACATCAGCCTCGACTGGCGCAGCGTCCTCAACGGCCGCACGGTCACCGGCATCATCGCCGGCTCCAGCCTGCCCCAGGTCTTCCTGCCCCGGCTGCTGGACCTGTACGCCGCGGGCCGCTTCCCGGTCGACCGGATGATGACCCCCTACCCCTTCGAGCGGATCGGCGACGCGATCGACGATCTGCGCGCCGGCAGGACCGCCAAGGCCGTCCTGACCTTCTGACCTCCCCTTCCTCCCTCGCGGGGGCGTGATGCCGCCGCGACATGCGAGACATTGTCTCGTGATCCGCACCGGGTTAGACTTCCGGGACTCAGACACCCAGTGGCGCGGCTGGGCAACACCGCGCATCGTTCGTATGGATATGGGGCCTGTGCGCCATGACCCAGCAGACTGAGTTCGACCACCACTCCGCGGCCTGCACCGCCGATCCGGTCGACTACTACCGGTCCTTCCGCGAGCAGTGCCCGGTCGGCAGGACCGAGGCCCACGGCGGATTCGTCTACACCACCCGCTACGCCGACGTGGCCAGGATCGCCCGCGACGACGACACCTTCTCCTCCTCCCGGGCCTCCTCGGGCGTCGACCGGGTCGCGATCGTCATTCCCAGCGGCCCCGGCCTGGAGCAGTACCCGATCGAGCTGGACCCTCCGGAGTCCACCGGGTACCGCGACCTGATCAACCCGCTGCTCACCCCGGACGCCGTCGAGTCGCTCCGGCCGATGATCGCCCGTCACGCGACGCGCGTCGTCGACGCGTTCATCGAGCACGGCTCGGCCGATTTCGTCCGCGACCTGACCAACCCGCTGCCCGCGGCGGTCACCCTGGACTGGCTGGGCTTCCCCGAACAGGACTGGGCCCGGCTGGCCGGCCCGATCCACGACATCTTCGCCGCGCCCGCCGACAGCGACCGGGCCCGCCGGGGCGCCGAGGGCCTGGCCTACATGGAACGGCGGATCCGCGAGATCATCCGGGAGCGCCGGGCCGAGCCCACCTCGGACGCGACCAGCGTCCTGGCCGCGCAGACCGGCCCCGACGGCCTCCCGTACGGCGAGGACGAGCTGGTCTCGGTGATCGGGCTGCTCATCGCGGGCGGCGTGGACACCACCACCTCGCTGACCGGCTCGGTGCTGGTGCACCTGAGCCGCCACCCCGACCAGCTGCGGCGCCTGATCGACTCGCCCGACCTGCTCGACTCGGCGACCGAGGAGTTCCTGCGGGCGTTCGCCCCCTCGCAGTCCATGGCGCGCACGGCGCGCGCCGACACCGAGATCGGCGGCTGCCCGGTACGGGCCGGTGAGCGCGTGCTGATCCCGTGGGTGGCCGCCAACCACGACCCGGCCGTCTTCCCCGACCCGGCCGAGGTGCGCCTGGACCGGGACGCCGCCCGGCACCTGAGCTTCGGCATCGGCACGCACCGCTGCGCCGGGGCGCACCTGGCGCGCGCCATGTTCCGCGAGATGATCACCCAGGTGCTGACCCGGCTGCCCGGCTTCCGGGTCCTGGAGGAGGGGCTCGTCGCCTATCCCACCCGGGGCAACCAGTCCGGCTGGGACGCCATCCCCGCCGTCTTCCCGCCGGGGCCCCGGCTCGGCCCCGGCACACGGTCCGCGTCCTTCGGGCAGGCCCTCTCCTTCGAGGTCGTCGTCGCCGGGGCCGAACCGGTCGCCGACGGCGTGCTGGCGCTGACCCTGACCAGGGCCGGCGGCGGGGACCTGCCCGCCTGGGAGCCCGGCGCGCACCTGGAGTTCCGGCTGCCCTCGGGACGCGTCCGGCAGTACTCCCTGTGCGGGGACCCGGCCGAACGGGACCGCTACCGGGTGGCGGTGCTGCGCGAGCAGAACGGCCGGGGCGGTTCCGCCGAGATGCACGAGATCGCCCGCGAGGGCGTCGTCGTCGGCGTGCGGGGACCGCGCAACCACTTCCCGCTGGTGCCCGCAGAGGACTACCTGTTCGTCGCCGGGGGCATCGGCGTCACGCCGATCCTGGCCATGGCGCGGGCCGTCGCCCGGCGGGGCGGAACGTTCCGCGTCCTGTACGGCGGGCGCTCCCGCGCCACCATGGCCTTCCGCGACGAGCTGGCCGGGTACGCGGGCGGGAACGCCGAGCTGGTCCCCCAGGACGAGTTCGGCCTGCCCGACCTGGACGCCCTCCTGGCCTCGGCGGGCCCGTCCACCGCGATCTACTGCTGCGGCCCGGCCGGGATGATCGAGGCGGTCGAGCGGGCCTGCGAGCGGCTGAGCGTCTCGGACCGGCTGCACGTGGAGCGCTTCGGCGCCGGGGACGACCTGGAGACGGTCTTCGACCCGGCGGCCGGCACCGCCTTCGACGTGCACCTGGCCAGGACCGGCAGGACCGTACGGGTCCGGCCGGACCAGCGGCTCATCGAGGCGGTCCGCGAGGCCGTCCCGGGCCTGTCGTACGACTGCGAGAAGGGGTACTGCGGGGCGTGCGAGACGCGGGTGCTCGCGGGCACCCCCGAGCACCGCGACTCGCTGCTCACCGCCGAGGAGCGGGAGGCCGGGCGGACGATGATGATCTGCGTCGGCCGCTCCCGCTCACCGCGTCTGGTCCTGGACCTGTGAGAGGCCGGTCCGCGTCCTGTACGGCCGCCGGGAGGCGCCATACGATGCGGCCATGCCGAATCTTGGACCGACCGAGTTACTGATCATTCTTCTGCTCGTAGTGATCCCCCTTGTGCTGGTGGTGACGGCCGTCAGGAGGTCCTCCCGCAGGTCCTCCGCGGCGTCCTACGGGGCACCGGGGGCACCGGGGGCACCGGTGAAGGCGGCACCGGCGCCGGGGGATCTGCGTGAGCTCGTCACCCGGCTGATCCGCCAGGGGAAGAAGATCGAGGCGATCAGGGAGCTGCGCCGGCACACCTCCCTCGGCCTGGCCGAGGCCAAGGCGGTCGCCGACGCGGTCGACGCGGGGCACGACATGTGGGGTCACCCCCTGATGGCCCGGTTCCGGCCGGCGAACCCCATGATCACGCCCGTCGCCGGCGCGAACGGGGCCGGTGACCTGGCGAGCCGGGTGCGCGCGCTCAAGGCCGCCGGACGCGCCGAGCAGGCGGTCCACCTGGTACGCGGCGAGACCGGCATGGGCGAGCGCGAGGCCGTGCTGTTCGTCGAGGCGCTCTGAGGCCGGGCCTCCGCGAGACGAGCGAGGCCGTCGTCCGGAGACGAGCGAGGCCGTCGTCCGGCGTCCGTCATGGGGACGGAGGCGGACGACGGCCCCGGCGGGTCGTTCAGTCGTTCAGTGGCTCGACGTAGCGGCCGTCGAGGTGGAGCGTGCTCCGGACGGCGAGGCCGCTGTAGGAGTACTCGACCCCCACCAGCGCCACGTGCTCGCCCACCTTGAACTCCAGGGACTTCTTGCTCATCAGCAGGCGACTCTCCTCCACGACCTGGCCGTCGAGCTTCACCACGATCTTGCCGGTCATGGTGCTGTGCTCGACCTCGATGTCGCGTTCCTGCCCATCGACGTCCAGCCGCCAGACGTTGCTCGCCTCACTCATGCTCGCTCCCTGTTCTCGCCCGATTACGGCCATGACCGCAACCCGCTTTTGAACAGGCTCTTACCATTTTTGCGATACATATACCTTCAATCAGGCGAGGCGTCTCCGCGGCGGGCCGGTCAGGCGGCCGTGCCGAGCATCCCGTTCGGGTCGAGGACGAACTTGGACGCCACGCCCTGGTCGAAGTCCTCGTACCCCTTGGGCGCCCGCTCCAGCGGGATCGGCACGGCGTTGACCGCCTTGGCGATCTGCACCCGGTCGTGCAGGATCGCCTGCATCAGCCAGCGGTTGTAGCGCATGACCGGGGTCTGGCCGGTGGTGAAGGAGAGCGACTTGGCCCAGCCCAGGCCGAGCCGCAGGGAGAGCGACCCCTGCTTGGAGGCCTCGTCGTGGGCCCCGGGGTCACCGGTCACGTACAGGCCGGGGATGCCGAGCGCCCCGCCCGCGCGGGTGACCTGCATGAGCGAGTTGAGCACGGCGGCGGGCTGCTCCTGCCCGGAGTCGGCGCCGTGACCGCGCGCCTCGAAACCGACGGCGTCGACGGCGCAGTCGACCTCCGGCTCGCCGAGGATCTGCTCGATCTGGTCCTGGGGCTCCCCCCTGGACACGTCCACGGTCTCGCAGCCGAAGCTGCGGGCCTGCTCCAGGCGCTCCTTGTTCAGGTCGCCGACGATCACCGCGGCGGCCCCCAGCAGGAACGCCGAGACGGCCGCGGCCAGCCCGACCGGGCCGGCACCCGCGATGTAGACGGTCGATCCCGGCCTCACCCCGGCGGTGACACAGCCGTGGAAGCCGGTCGGGAAGATGTCGGTGAGCATGGTCAGGTCGAGGATCTTCTCCATCGCCTGGTCCCGGTCGGGGAACTTCAGCAGGTTCCAGTCGGCGTAGGGCACCAGGACGTACTGGGCCTGCCCGCCGACCCAGCCGCCCATGTCGACGTAGCCGTACGCCGAGCCGGGCCGGTCGGGGTTGACGTTCTCGCAGATCCCGGTCTTGCCCTCCTTGCAGTTGCGGCAGCGTCCGCAGGCGATGTTGAAGGGCACCGAGACGAGATCGCCCACCGAGACGAACTCCACCCCCGGGCCGACCTCGACGACCTCGCCGGTGATCTCGTGGCCGAGGATCAGCCCGTGCGGCGCGGTGGTCCGGCCCCGGACCATGTGCTGGTCGCTGCCGCAGATGTTCGTCGCGACCGTCTTGACGATCGCGCCGTGCGGGACCTTGCGTCCCACGTTGGCCGGGTTCACCCCTGGCCCGTCCTTGAGCTCGAACTCGGGGTAGTCGATGTTCTCCACCGTCACCTTGCCCGGCCCCTGGTACGAGACGGCCCTGTTGCTCGGCATGACGTCCTCCCTTTCCCTCGTGGTGCCCTTCCGCGCGCGGTCGCTGCCTGCGGGGGTGTGAGGGGGGTCGTGACGACCGGGTGTTCGAGCCGGAACGATCGGTTCTCCAGGCGTGACGCTCCACGCAGGTTCTTCCCGTTCTCTCCTTTTTCCACCCTATACCTGGGGTTCTCCTGAGACCGTCCGGCTCTCAGGAGGTCCGGCACCGCCTGAGCACGCCGTCGATCCGCTCGGTCAGCCCGCGCCGGTCGAGGTGTTCCAGGAGCGGCACCGCGACCCTGCGGCTGGTGCCGAGGGCCTGCCTGGCCTGGCTGACCGTGAACGGCTGCGGCAGCCGGGCGAGCACCCGGGCCGCCAGCGCGTCCGCGCCGGGCAGCAGCACGATCCCCTCGGCCACCCGCAGCAGCGCCCCCGCCCGTACGGCCGCCGCCACCTCGCGGGGGCCCAGCCCCAGCACGGCCAGGCGGTCCGCCTCCGGCGCCTGGAAGGGACGGGCGGCCAGGTCGGCGCCGAGCCGTTCGACGGCGCGGGCGACCGGCGCGGGCAGCCCGCTCCGCCCGGTCACGATCCTGCCCTCGGCCAGGGAGAGCGGCGGCCGGACCAGCGCCGCGACCAGCCTGCGTTCGGGCAGGCCGAGCTCGTGGCGGGCCGCCTCCACCGGCATCCCGGGCTCCAGCGGGTGCCCGGCCGCGTACCGCCGCACCACCTCGGGCAGCCGTTTCCCCAGCCCCGACCAGTACTCCGGGTCGGCGTGCCAGTCGGCGCAGACCGGCCCGGTGCGGGGGACGTGCCCCAAGGCGCGCAGCTCACCGGCGCGCAGCAGCAGGTGGGTACGGAGCAGCGAGGCCGCGTCCGGGGCGGCCCCGGCCAGTTCGGCCGCCCGTTCCCTGGCCGCTCCCCGGCGGCGCAGCTCGGGCGGGCGGGGGTCGAGCACGCGGGCCCCGGCCAGCACCCGTACCTCGCCGCGGCTGCGGCCGGGATCGCGCAGCAGCAGCACGTCGCCCGCGTGCAGGGGCAGCGGCCGGGCCAGCCGGAGCCGGGCGATCCGCCCGCCGAGCGGCCGTACGGTGCAGATTACCGAGGCGGAGCCGAGATGCGCGGTCAGCCGTCCCGGAAGGTCCGCGGCCCCCCCACTCCTCGCCGCCGCCCGCCGAGGTGTCCTCTCCCGGACGTTCCGGCGACCCCGTCGTCTCAGTCGTCTCAGTCGTCTCGGCGGGTACGGCGCGCCCGGCCGGGCTCAGCCGCACGTCGACCAGGTCGGTGCGGGTCCACGCGCCCGGGGTGACCAGGGCCGTGCCGCGCTCGGCGGGACCCTGGAGGCGCAGGTTGAGCGCGACCCTGGCCACGCCGTTCACCGAGGTCACCGGCTCCTTGAGGCACTCCAGCGCCCGGACGCGCGCGGGGGTGTCGTCGAGGAGCAGCTCGTCCCCCGCGGTGACGGTGCCCGCGGGCAGGGTGCCGGTCACCACCGTCCCGCTGCCGCGCACGGTGAACGCGCGGTCGATCCAGAGCCGTACCGGCGCGGCGGGGTCGGCCGGGGGCAGGGCCGCCACCAGCCGGTCCAGCGCCCGGCGCAGCTCGTCGAGGCCCTGCCCGGTACGGCCGCTCACGGCCAGCGTCTCCACCCCGGCCAGGCCGCCCGCGGCCAGCCGGTCCCGTGCCGTCCGGGCGGCGGGGGCGGGGTCGGCGAGGTCGGCGCGGGTCACCACGAGCAGGCCGTGCCGCACGCCCAGCGCCTCCAGCGCCACCAGGTGCTCCTCCGACTGCGGCATCCACCCGCCGTCCGCCGCGACCACGAACATGACCGCGGGGGCCGGACCGGCCCCGGCCAGCATGGTGGCCAGGAAGCGCTCGTGGCCGGGCACGTCGACGAAGGCCAGCCGCTCCCCCGAGGGCAGCGTCGTCCAGACATGGCCGAGCTCGATGGTCAGGCCCCGCCGCCGCTCCTCCTCCAGCCGGTCGGGTTCCATCCCGGTCAGCGCCCGTACCAGCGTGGACTTGCCGTGGTCGACGTGGCCGGCGGTGGCGACGACGTGCATCAGAGGTCCGCCCCCAGGACCGCCCGTACCACGTCGCCGTCGGTCCCGGCGGGCACGCCGCGCAGGTCCAGAAGGAGGCGGTGCCCCTCCACCCGGCCCACGACCGCTGGGTCCCCGGTCCGCAGCGGCCCGGCGAACCGCTCGGGCAGGCTGACCGCGGCGCTCGGCAGCGTCACCCCGGGCGCCCCGCCGCCGCCCACCGCGGCCTCGCTGGGCACGGCGCGAGCGTCGATCCCGGCCTCGGCCAGCCTGCCGGCGAGTACGGCGGCGCGCTCGCCCAGCACCGCGGGATCGGCGTGCAGCGCCTGGGCGACCGGGGGTTCGGGGCCGCGCAGGGTGGCCTCCAGCGCGGCCAGCGTCAGCTTGTCCACCCGCAGCGCGCGGGCGAGGGGGTGTCTCCTGCACGTCTCGACCAGGTCGCGGCGGCCCAGCAGCAGCCCGGCCTGCGGCCCGCCGAGCAGCTTGTCGCCGCTGGCCGTGACCAGTGCGGCCCCGGCCTCCAAGGCGCTCGCCGCGTCGGGTTCGGCGGGCAGCAGCGGCTCGCGCGCGAGCAGGCCGGAGCCGATGTCGGCGACCACGGGCACGCCGAGCCCGGACAGCTCGGCGATCCCGGCCGAGCCGGTGAAGCCCTCGATCCGGAAGTTCGACGGGTGCACCTTGAGGACGAATCCGGTCTCGGGGCCCACGGCCGCGCGGTAGTCGGCGTAGGAGGTGCGGTTGGTGGTGCCCACCTCGCGCAGCCTGGCCCCGGTGGAGACGAGCAGGTCGGGGATGCGGAACCCGTCGCCGATCTCCACCAGCTCGCCCCTGCTGATCACGATCTCCCGTCCGGCGGCGAGCGCGGTGGCCACCAGGACGAGCGCGGCGGCGTTGTTGTTGACCACGTGCGCGTCCCCGGCGGCGGGCACGGCCCGGGCGAGCGCGTCCAGCGCGCCCCGTCCCCGGCGGGCGCGGACACCGGTGGCCAGGTCGAACTCCACGTCGGTGTGACCGGCCGCGGCCAGGGCCGCCGTCCGCGCGGCCTCCGACAGGGGTGCGCGGCCGAGGTTGGTGTGCACCAGCACCCCGGTCATGTTGATCACCGTCCGCAGGCTCGCCGGATACGGCGGCAGTGCCGCCACGGCCGCGTCCGCCACCTCCCGCGGGTCGAGCCCGCCCTGCCGTACGCGCTGCTGGGCAGTCGTCACGGCCTCCTTGACGACGGCACGGCCGAGCCGCCCCACCGCCGCGACGAGCCGGGGGTCGGCGAGGACGGCGTCGGTGCGCGGTACGAGCCTTCGTGAGTCCACCCCTCGAAAATAGAGCGGGGACGGACCGGAATCGAAACCACCGGGCCGCGGGATCCGGCCCGGCCGGCCCCTCGGACACACCGCCGGGACCGGCGCTCCCGGGGAGGTCCGAGACCGGCCGGGCCGATCTTCAGGGTTTCGTTCGCTCGTGACCAGGTATCTCCTCGGCCTCATGGGTGTTCCCGATGTCGACCGGTGGCGACCGGTGTCGAAAGGTCAGGCGTGTGATGAACGATCCTTCGCGTGTTCTCGTTCTGGGCGGGACCGGCAAGACCGGCAGCCGGGTCGCCTCCGCGCTGCGCCGCCGCGGCGCCGACCCCGCCGTGGCCTCGCGCCGGGGCCCGGTCCGCTTCGACTGGGCCGACCGCTCGACGTGGGGACCGGCCCTGGAGGGCGTCGACGCCGTGTACGTGGTCGACTCCCAGGGGCCGGACGCGCCGGAGGAGGTCCGCGCGTTCGCGGGTCTCGCCGCCGGCGCCGGGGTACGGCGCCTGGTCCTGCTCTCCTCGCGCACCCTCGGGGAGATGGGCGGGGACCTCCTCGCCACCGAGCGGGCCGTCAAGGAGCCGGGGGTGCGGTGGACGATCCTGCGCCCGACCTGGTTCGCCCAGAACTTCACCGAGCTGGACTTCATCGCCTCCCCGCTGAACGACACGGGCGAGCTGCGGCTGCCCACCGGCGACGGCCGGGAGGCGTTCATCGACCTGGAGGACCTCGCCGAGGTGGCGGCGGTGGCGCTGACCGAGGACGGGCACGCGGGACGCACGTACGTCCTGTCCGGCCCGCGGTCCTTCAGCTTCGCCGAGGCGGTCGGCGAGATCGCCCGCGCGTCGGGCCGGGCGCTGCGCTTCGTCCCGGTCAGCGAGGACGCGTACCGCGCCGAGCTCGCCGCCGCGGGCTACCCGGACGCCGTGGCCGAGGAGATGATCGCCGTCCTGCGCCATGTCCGCCTGGAGCGCGGCTGGGAACCGACCGACGGGGTCCTGCGGGTGCTGGGCCGCCCGCCCCGCGACTTCGCCGAGTACGTCGCCCGGACCGATTTCGGCACCGGCTGACCGGCGGGCGTCGCCATGACGCCCGGTATCGGCGTAGGCCACTGTCGAAACCAGGCCGGCCGTCCCGGCCGCCGCCAGGGGCGCGGCCTGTGCCGGAAGGTCGTCGCGTACGTCCGGTCGGCGCGGCGCATCTACGCCGGTTCGGCTTCGTTCCGGTCCAGGTACGGGTCTGGGACGAGGCCTGCCGCCATGAGGTCGAGGTGCGAGCTGCCCGGCACCCGCGCCGGGATGTCGCGTCCGGCAAAGGCATCCGGGACGGCCTCTCCAGCCGCCCGCAGGTGCCACCCTTCGTACACCATCTTGCGGATCATTCGCCCTCTTCTCCCGGATACCGGCACAATGACCTCCGAGCTATTTCTTAGGTAATTTTCCGAAGTTAGTCAAGCGTCTTTCCGGGCGGACCGCCGACGGCGATGGCACCTGGGTGAAAGCGGGGCCGAAAAAGCGAGGCGGGGCCGGCGTCGAACCTCTCCGGCAGGCAAACAGCCTGCTCAGGAGCACCGATTCCGACTCCGGCACCGGAGCGGCCACGCCGATGGCCGAGGTGGTGGCCGCCGAGCAGGAGAGCCGTGGTCCCTGCTGTGCGGGGCACGAGAGGAGGCCGTCCGCCGGAGCTCCCGCTGGACGGCGGGAAAGCAGACCACGCTCGCGATGGCGAAACCAGGCCAGGTCACGGCAGGCACGTCGGGGCGATGATGCCGGCCGGGCCACGGCCTGCCGTCGCCGTGACATGGCGGACCGACCGCTCCAGCAGCGCTGATTCCCCGGATCGCCTTTGTGGACGGCCCGGCCGATCGCGGCGAAATCGGCGGCGGCCGAACGGAGCCGCGCGCGGCCGGACCATTCGCCCTGAAACTTTCACGACCGTTGACTTATTTAAGTCAACGAATTAACAATGCTCAACATCGTTCGAGAGGACACCATCCGCCATGCCCATGAAGACGCCATGCACGTTCACTCGTGCAGCCGCTGGATTCGCCGCGTTCACAGTGGTCACCGGTCGCTCCTCGTCCGGAGGCGCGCCGGGACAGGCGGCCGGAGCGTCGTCCGGAGCCGGTGGCCCGGCGGAGTCCTCGGAGCCTCTGGTCGTGTACCACCGTTGCGTCAGGTGACATGCCTCGCCCGATCCGAAGGCGCGTGGCCGTTCTTCCGACATCGACCCGGCGGCGGTCGAGGCCGCCGGCGAGGCCCCCGCCTACGACCACCGGATCCAGTCCTGAGGCGGCAGATCTCCGGATCCACAAGGGAGAAAAAGGGAAATCCATGAAACATCGCATCGCGTTGGCCGCGGCGACGGCCGTCGGCCTTGCGGCCGTGGGTGCCGCACTCCTGAGCCCGCCCGCCTCCGCCGCCGACAGCGGCTGCTCCGTGAAGTACAAGGTCGCCGGCCAGTGGCAGGGCGGCTTCCAGGGGGACGTCTCAATCACCAATCTGGGCGATCCGCTGACCGGCTGGACGCTGGAGTTCGACTTCCCCGACTCCGGACAGGGCGTGAGCAACGGCTGGAGCGCCGACTGGTCACAGTCCGGCGCGCACGTCACCGCCAAGAGCCTCGGCTGGAACTCCGATGTGGCCACCGGCGCCTCGGTGTCGGTCGGCTTCACCGGCAAGTGGAGCGGCGACAACCCCGTTCCCACCGTCTTCAAGGTCAACGGCGTCACCTGCGACGGCCAGTCCCCCAGTCCCAGCCCGTCGCCCACCCCCACCCCGAGCCCGTCGCCCACCCCCAGCCCTGATCCCGGGGGCCCGGCACCGCAGTTGCACGTCTCCGGCAACAAGATCGTCACCGCCGGCGGCAAGCCGTACCGGCTGCTGGGTGTCAGCCGCTCCAGTGGAGAGTACGCCTGCGTCCAGGGCAAGGGGACGTGGGACCACGGCCCGGTGGATCAGGCTTCGGTCGATGCGATGAAAAGCTGGAACATCCACGCCGTCCGCATCCCGCTCAACGAGGAGTGCTGGCTCGGCACCAACGGCTCGCCCAGCGGTGCCGCCTACCAGCAGGACGTCAAGGACTACGTGAACCTGCTGGTCGCCAACGGCATCACGCCGATCCTCGACCTGCACTGGAACTGGGGACAGTTCACCGGCGTCTCCTGGGCGTGCACCGACACCACGGCGACCTGCCAGAAGCCGATGCCCGACGCCACGTACGCCCCGCAGTTCTGGACCGGTGTCGCGAAGACCTTCAAGGGCAACGACGCGGTGGTCTTCGACCTGTTCAACGAGCCGTGGCCGGAGTACGGCACCGGTGACACCACCTCGGGCTGGAAGTGCCTGCGCGACGGCGGGAACTGCCCCGGCTTCTCCTACGAGGTCGCGGGGATGCAGAGCCTGGTCGACGCCGTCCGGGCGACGGGGGCGACCAACATCGTCATGGTCGGTGGCCTGGCCTGGTCCAACGACCTGAGCCAGTGGCTGCAGTACAGGCCGAACGACCCGACCGGCAATCTGGCCGCCTCGTGGCACTCCTACAGCTTCAACTACTGCTCCAACGAAGCCTGCTGGGACAGCCAGATCGCCCCGCTCGCCGCGAAGGTCCCCGTGGTGACCGGTGAGTTCGGCGCGGACGACTGCGGCTACGACTACATGGACCGGCTCACCAAGTGGGCCGACAAGAACGGCGTGTCGTACCTGGCCTGGACCTGGAGTCCCTGGGGCTGCACCCAGGGCGCGGTGCTCATCAAGGACTGGAACGGCACACCCGAGCCCGGCATCGGTGCGGGCTACAAGGCACACCTGCTCACCCGGAACCCGTACGCGTGACCACCTGTCCCGACCGCGGATGATCGCGCCGGGCCCAGCCATCGGACCCTGGTGGCTGGGCCCGTCCGGCGAACGGCCGTCACGGAGCCCGCGCATCGACGACGACGGCGTCGCGGTCGTCACCGAGTTCGCCTGTCAGGCCCTTACGTCCAGCCGCAGGGAGGCCAGCTCGCTTTGCAGGACGAGTACGGCACCGCCGATCGCGGCCGCGTCCGATCCGCTGACCGAGGTGACCACCCGCACCGGGTGCGCCCGCCGGGCGAAGGTGCGCCGTTGTACCTCTTCTTCGATCACCGACTGGTAGATCGGCCCGGCCGTGGCGAAACTGGGGCCGGCGAGCACGATCAGATCAAGGTCGAACAGGCTCATCATGGTGACGGCGGCGGTGCCGAGGTGACGGGCGGAGCGCTCGATGAGGTTCCGTGCCGTCGGGTCTCCGGCGATGGCGGCGGTCGCGATCTGCGCGAATCCGGTCAGGACGTCGGTGGCGGCAGGACTGAGCCCCAGTTGCCGGCCGAGGTTCGACTCCTCCAGCGCCTGGCCGATCACGGCGGCGGGCTCCGCGTAGTTCCCGAGGCAGCCGTAGTTGCCGCAGGCGCAGGGGGCTCCGTTGATGTCGATGGTGATGTGGCCGATCTCGACACCGTTGGAGGAGATGCCGCGGTACACCTCGCCGTCGACGACCACGCCCCCGCCGAGTCCGCTGGCCATGTAGAGGCATCCGAAGGTGTCCTGCTCCAGCGCGCCCAGCCAGTGCTCTCCGATCGCCGCGGCCGCCGCGTCGTTGTCGAGCAGCACCGGCTGGCCCAGGATCTCCGACAGGCGCGGCACGACCGGGTATCCGAACCATTCCGCGGTCGGCTGGTGAGTGAGCAGCACGCCCGTTCCCGGCTCTTGAGGTCCGTAGGTCGCCAGCCCCACTCCGAGCACCTTGCCCCGGTCGACTCCGGCGGTGTCGAGCAGGGCGTCCACTCGCGAGGCCACCAGTGAGAGGGCCTGCTCGGGAGGTAGTAACGCCGTACCGGGAAACGAGGTTCTCGCCACCTGCCGGCCCGTCAGATCGACGATGACGATGACGCAGATGTTGCGTTCGAACAGGATGCCCACGGCGTAGCGCGCATGTGGATTGAGCTGCAGCAGCGTCGGAGGCTTACCACCGGTCGACGCGCCGCGCCCGACCTCGAGGACCAGCCCCAGGTCCATGAGCTCACGGACGACCTGGGTGATGGTCGCCGCCGTGACCCCGGTACTGGCGGCGAGCTCGACCCGGCTGATGGTGCGCGCCTTGCGGATGCTGTTGAGCACGATGCCGCGGGTCTTCGGCCTCCCGGCCCCGATGGGGCTGGTCGCCATTGGGCCTCCTTGGAGCCACCGATCGGCCACAGGTCGTGAGGTTGGGTGGCCGGCGTGTCTCGTGTGATTCAGCGACGACGGTTCATTCATCGATCAATGAACCATCCTTTCATCGTCCCGTGTGGTTTGTTGTATCCGGCCACGCTGCCGACGGTGGCGGCCGCTGTGGGATCGACCTCGCCGCAGGTCTGTCTCGACCACCGTCGTCATCCCGCCGGTCAGCGGCCTGGCCGCTGCTCTGCGTCCACCGGACGGCGCATCCGTTGGTCGCCGAGGTGCCGGCCGTCACGGTGACCTCCGTACATCTGGCGCATGACGCGCTTGGTCCTGGTGCTGGTATCAGGCCCGTCCCGGAAGCCCGCTCTCCTCGTTCCCCGGCTCACCGTCGAAGAGGCGCCAGAGCAGGGCTCCCTGGCCGGACTGCAGGACGTGCCCGTGTTCCAGGGGGATCCAGAAGCACTCGAAGCGGATGGGCCGGCCGGTGCCGTCGTGGTCCTCACTGCTCGTCCACCGCTCGGGGGTGTCCTGGTGGAGGGCGAGCAGGAAGACGTGGCGGCGCTGGATCTCGGGACGGTACGGGCCCCGGGTCGTGCGCGTTCGCACGGGTGGCGGAGGTGGACGGGAATCGAACCCGCCAGGCCGGGAGACCCGGCCTCGTCGGTTTTGAAGACCGCGGGGGCCACCAGGCACCCGGACACCTCCGGGGGAGAACATACTCCCCGGCGGGTATGGGCACCGAGGCGGCATGCCGGACGGCGGCGTGCCCGGGCCCGTCAGGGGTGGATGCGGCATGACGGATACCGAGGCGGAGCGGCGCTCTCCTCTCACCGCGGGCGGCGCGGTACGGCTGACCCGGTACGCGCACGGCGGCGGCTGCGCGTGCAAGATCCCTCCGGGGGAGCTGGAGGCCGTGGTCGCGGGCCTGCTGGAGGAGCCGGACGGGCCGGGCGGGCATCCGCCGTTCAACGCCGAGCTGGTCGTCGGGCTGGACGACGGCGACGACGCCGCCGTGGTCCGCATCGAGGGCGGGCGGGCGATCGTGGCCACCGCCGACTTCTTCACGCCGGTGGTGGACGACGCCCGCGACTGGGGAAGGATCGCCGCGGCCAACGCCCTGTCGGACGTCTACGCGGTCGGCGGGGAGCCGCTGGTGGCGGTCAACCTGCTCGGCTGGCCGCGGGAGGTGCTGCCGATGGAGCTGGCCAGGGAGGTGCTCCGCGGCGGCCTGGAGGTGGCGCGGGCGGCGGGCTGCCACGTCGCGGGCGGTCACAGCGTCGACGACCCCGAGCCGAAGTACGGCATGGCGGTGACCGGGCTGGCCGACCCGGAGCGGCTGCTGCGCATCGACCGCGGCCGGGCGGGCCTGCCCGTCTCGCTGACCAAGCCGCTGGGGATCGGCGTGCTCAACACCCGGCACAAGGCGACCGGTGAGGTCTTCCCGCAGGCGATCGCCACGATGACCGCGCTGAACCGGGACGCCTCCCGCGCCGCGCTCGCCGCCGGGGCCGGGTGCGCCACGGACGTGACCGGGTTCGGCCTGCTGGGCCACCTGTACAAGCTGGCCAGGGCGAGCGGCGTCACCGCGGTGGTGGACGTGGCGGCCGTGCCGTACCTGGAGGGTGCCCGCGAGGCGGTGCGGGACGGCCATGTCAGCGGGGGCACCCGGCGCAACCTGGCGTGGGTCCACCCGCACCTCGACCCGGGCCGGGCCGGTGAGGAGGACCTGCTGCTGCTCGCCGACGCCCAGACCTCGGGCGGCCTGCTCGTGGCGGGAGAGATCCCCGGCGCCCCCGTGGTCGGCGAGCTCGTCCCGTTCGACGGCGCGGCCCTGCGGCTGCGCTGACCGGTCACCGCCCCGGACGGCCACGCCCCCGGCAGATCGGGTACCGGCCGGACGGAGCCGCCCGTTCGGGTGCCGGGCGGACAGGGCCGCCCGTCCGGGTGACGGCCGGTGGCCGCGCCGGACGGGCGGGACACGGCAGGGACGGGACCGCGAGAGGACTCAGGCGGCGGTGAACCGCGCGGCCGGTTCGCCGCCGAGCCGTCCGGCCGGCAACCTCCGGCCGCACATGACCAGCGTGAAGTCCTGGGCGGCCCCGTACAGCGGCGTTCCCGACCCGAGGGTCCAGTCGAGGTCCTCGGCACGCAGCTCGATCCCGTCCAGGTCGACGCCGAAGCGCCTCCGGCTCTTCTCCGGGGTGAAGCCCGGCAGGATCATGCGCAGCCGTTCCCCGGGGACGCGCCGGTCGATCCCCAGCGGGACGGTGATGTCCAGGCCGTGGACGATCTCGTGGGTCAGCGTGACCTCGTATCCGTTGCCCGGCGGCTTCCAGGGATGGTTCGCGTTCTGCGTGAGCTGGTCGACGAGCTCCGCGGCCGTCAGGGTGGCCGCGTCGCGCCGGGCGTACCGGTCGGCCATCCTGTTGAAGTCGCCCCGCGCCCTGACCAGCCCGGCGAGCACCTTGGGCAGGGAGTGGCGGAACGGCATCGTCATGTGCGCCACGACCTCCCGCACCCGCCACCCGGCGCACAGGGTGGGCGCGTCCCACGACCGGTCCGGCAGCCCGGCGAGCACGGCCGCCAGCTCGCGGCGCTCCGCGGCGATCGCCTTCCTGACCTCGTCCATCGGTTGTCCTCTTTCCCTCGGAGACCCGTTCGCCCCACCGACGAACGGGCCCGGCCCCGGCGGACACCCGGGGCTCACCCGATCTCGGCCAGCCTGCGGGTGAGGTAGCGCCGCTCGGTGCCGGTGGGCGCCAGCTCCAGCGCCTCGCGGTAGGCGCCACGGGCCTCGGCGGTACGGCCGAGGCGGCGGAGCAGGTCGGCGCGGGTCGCCGCCAGCAGGTGGTACCGGGCCAGCGCCCCCGACGCCGCCAGCGCCTCCACCAGTCTCAGCCCGGCGGCCGGTCCGTCGGCCATCGCCACCGCCACCGCCCGGTTCAGCTCCACCACCGGCGAGGGCGTCAGGTGCGCCAGCCGCCCGTAGAGCGCGGCGATCTGCGTCCAGTCGGTGTCCGCCGGATCGGCCGCCTCCATGTGGCAGGCCGCGATGGCGGCCTGCACCTGGTACGGGCCCGCCCGGCCGCGCCGCAGCGCGCCCTCCAGCAGCGCCACACCCTCGGCGATCTGCGCGGCGTCCCACCGGCCGCGGTCCTGCTCCTCCAGGGGCACCAGGTCACCGGCCTCGTCCAGCCGGGTGGCGCGACGGGCGTCGTGCAGCAGCATCAGCGCCAGCAGGCCCGCCGCCTCGGGCTCGTCCGGCATGAGACCGGCCAGCACCCGGGCCAGCCGGATCGCCTCGGCGCTGAGGTCGCGCCGGAGCAGGTCCGTGCCCGCCGTGGCCGAGTAGCCCTCGCCGAACAGCAGGTACAGCACGGCCAGCACGGCGGGCGTGCGCTCCGGCAGCAGGTGCGCGGGCGGCACCCGGTACGGGATCCCGGCGTGCCGGATCTTCCGCTTGGCCCGGACCAGCCGCTTGGACATCGTCTGCTCGCCGGTCATGAACGCCCTGGCGATCTCGGCGGTGGTCAGCCCGGCCAGGGTCCGCAGGGTGAGGGCGACCCGGGCCTCCAGCGCCAGCGCCGGGTGGCAGCAGGTGAACATCAACCGCAGCCGGTCGTCCGGCACCCCGCTCTCGTCACCGGGTTCCGGTTCGTGTGACAGGGCGGCCACCTCCCGTAGCTTGGCGGCGCCGACCGTACGGCGGCGCAGGGTGTCGACGGCCCGGTTGCGGGCGGCCGTGGTGATCCAGGCGCCGGGCCTGCGCGGTATCCCGTCGCGGGGCCAGCGCAACAGCGCCTGGGCGAAGGCCTCCTGCGCGCTCTCCTCGGCGAGGTCCCAGTCGCCGGTCACCCGGATGAGGGTGGCGACCACCTGGCCCCATTCGTCGCGGAACGCGCGGGAGACCGCGGCCTCCACCTCCGCCGTCATGACGGCAGGAGCGGCCGGATCTCGATCGTCCCGTAGCCCGCGGCCGGGTGTCTCGCGGCGATCTCGATGGCCTCGTCGAGGTCGGCGCACTCGATCAGGCAGTATCCGCCGATCTGTTCCCTGGTCTCGGCGAAGGGGCCGTCGGTCAGCAGCACCTCGTCGTCGCGGACCCGTACCGTGGTGGCGTCGGCGGGTGGTCTCAGCCCGCCGCCGCCCCGCAGCACGTTGCGGCGCCGCATCTCCTCGGCCCATCCGTCGCAGCCGTCCATCGCGTGCTCGGCGGTGGACTCGTCACCGCAGATCAACAGCATGTACTTCACACGTCCTCCTCCGCGTACGGCTCCTCGTGAACACGACGAACGGGAACGCCGCGAAAGGACGGTATCGCTCAGATCTCCGCGTTCTCCCCGTTCTCACCGCGCGCCGCCTCCTGCCGGGCGGCCTCCAGCCGTTCCCGCTGGGGCACCACCGTGTACTTCGGGTCGGCGGCCGAGGCCTTTCCGGCCCTCAGCACGCCGAAACGGGTGCACAGCGCGCCTCCGGTGAGGGCCAGGCCCGAGAGCGCGGTGAGCGTCCGGCCGCGTCCGGCGACCGGGGCCAGCAGGGCTCCGGCCACCGTGAGGACGCGGGCCGCCCGCATCAGGCGGCCGGAGACGCCCTGCCGGTACGGCTCGCCGAGCATGCCGAGGCGGCGTTCCATCACGGCCCCGGCGACGGTCTCGACGGTGGCGCCCAGCACGGCGGCGGCACGGGCCGGGCCGGCGTCCCGGAGCGGGGTGGCCAGCATGCTCGCGGCTCCCGCCCCGGCCAGCGCGCTCCCGGCGAACAGGAACGGCAGCTCGCGGTGGGCCTCGTGCCAGGCGGGCACGGCGGTGTCGGCCACGAGCACGGCGGTGTAGGTCGCCATCAGCGGGCCGGTCAGCACGGCCACCAGACCGGCCGCGTCACCGGTCGCGGGCAGGAGCGTCACCGCCCGGGACGGCAGCGCCGCGACGAGCCGGGCGCGCAGGGCCGCGACTCCCGCGACCCCCGCGGCCCCCGCGGCCCCCGCGGTCCGGGAGGGCGAGGGGGCGGGCCGCGTACCGGACAGGACGGCGGCGAGCCGGGCGGGCAGGGCCGCGGCCAGCCGTGAGGGCGGCGGGCCGGAGGGCGGCCGGCGCGGGGTGACCAGCGCGGAACCGGCCGCGAGCGCCGTCAGGCCGCTGTGGACGGCCAGCACCCAGGAGCCGACGCTCATCGGCGAGGTGGGCTTGAAGACGCGCAGCATGTTGAGGAACCGCTCGGGCCTGCCGAGCTCGGCGACCAGGAAGGCGGCACCGCCCGCGGCTCCCCCGGCCGCGACGAGCCTGGCGGTGAGCGCGAGCCGGTCGCGGCCGGTGAGCGTGGCCATGGCCGCGAGCATGGACGCGGCCCCGGACGTCCCTCCCAGGTACAGGTAGACGGGCATGTGGGGTTCGTGCCAGATCGGCGACTTGATGACCGGCTGCCCGTAGTAGGAGCGGAACTCCGCCTGCGGGACCATCGCCTCCTCGCCGCGCCTCATCGCGACCGGCCCGGGAACGAGCGCGAGCGGCCCAGGAAGGAGATCGCGACGGCCCCGGCCATGGAGAGCGCCGCCCCGGCGGCCCACCCCCACATGGCCGGGAGGTCCCTGGTGGTGACCACCGGGTCGGGTGGCAGGCCGTACACCTCGGGCTCGTCCATCAGCAGGAAGAACGCCCCGTCCCCGCCCACGCCGTCGCCGGGGTCGGCCCCGTACAGGCGGGCCTCGGAGCGGCCGCCGGCGTGCAGGTGCTCCAGGCGCTCGGCGGCGCGGGCCCGCAGTTCGTCCAGCGGCCCGAACTGGATGGAGTCGGTGGGACACACCTTGGCGCAGGCCGGTTCCAGCCCGCCGAGCTGGCGGTCGTAGCACATCGTGCACTTGAAGGCCCGGCCGTCACCCTCCCTGCGGTCGATCACCCCGTACGGGCAGGCGGGCACGCAGTAGCCGCAGCCGTTGCAGACGTCGGCCTGCACCACCACGGTCTCGAACTCGGTGCGGAACAGCGCCCCGGTCGGGCAGACGTCCAGGCAGGCGGCGTGCGTGCAGTGCTTGCACACGTCCGACGACATCAGCCAGCCCTCGATGTCCTCGAACCCGCCGTTCGACGCGGCCCCGTCCGATCCGTCCGGTCCACCGGGTCCCCGGCCGTCCCGCGCCCGGCCCGGCTGCTCGATGAAGGCCACGTGCCGCCAGGTGTCGGCCCCCAGGCTGCCGGTGTTGTCGTAGGAGGTGGCCCGGAAGACGAACCCGTCGTCGGGCACGTGGTTCCACTCCTTGCAGGCGACCTCGCACGCCTTGCAGCCGATGCAGATGCTCGTGTCGGTGAAGAACCCCATCCGCTCAGCCACGGCGGTACTCCTCGATCAGGTCGAGCAGGGCCCGGCCGGTGGGACGTCTGCCGGGCCGCAGGTCACAGGTCATGGCCTTGCTCTCCTGGATGTAGACGTTCGGGTCGAGCACGAGGGGCATCAGGTCGTTGACGGTGTCGCCGGTCACCAGTCCCCCGCTGCCCCAGCCCCAGTGGTACGGCAGGCCGATCTGGTGGACGGTCCCGCCCTGCAGCCGCAGCGGCCGTACCCTGCCGGTCACCAGGACGCGCGCCTCGATCGCGGTGCGGCTCGTCACGATCGTCGCCCAGCCCCCGTTGACCAGCCCCAGCTCGGCGGCCAGCGCCGGGGAGACCTCGCAGAACAGCTCGGGCTGCAGCTCGGCCAGGTAGGCCAGCGGCCGGCTCATGCCGCCCGCGGTGTGGTGCTCGGTGAGCCGGTAGGTCGTGAGCACGTACGGGAACCGCGAAGAACCCGGCGGGTTGTAGGGGCTCTCGGGCCGCTGGTACGTCTGCCGGCCCGGGTTGGCCTGCTGGCCGTACAGCGGGTTGCGCACCGGGGACTCGTGCGGCTCGTAGTGCGCGGGCAGCGGCCCGTCGGCCAGGCCCGAGGGGGCGAACAGCCAGCCCTTGCCGTCGGGCTGCATGATGAACGGGTCGGTCCCGGCAAGCGCCGCCTCGGCGAGCGCACCCTCGGGCGGCCGGTAGCCGGGCGGCTTGTCCCGCTCGAAGTCCGGCACGTCGTGGCCGGTCCACTCCCCGCGCTCGGCGTCCCACCACACGTAGGCCTTGCGCTCGCTCCACGGGCGGCCCTCGGGGTCGGCGGAGGCCCGGTTGTACAGGATGCGCCGGTTGGCCGGCCAGGCCCAGCCCCACTCGGGGGCCACCCGGTCCTGCTCGCCGCGGGGTTTGCGCCGGGCGGCCTGGTTGACCTCGTCGGCGTAGACCCCGCAGTAGATCCAGCAGCCGCACCTGGTGGAGCCGTCGGGTTCGAGCTCGGTGTAGGCCGACAGGGCCCGCCCGTCCGGGCCGGTGCCGTTGATCTCGCGCAGCACGGCGTCGGCCGACGGTTCGGCGTGCTCGCCCTCCTCGGGGTAGTCCCAGGTGAGCTCGCGCAGCGGCCGGTCGATCTCGTCGTCGGTGATCCGCTGCCTGATCCGCTTGCCGAGGTGGTAGTAGAACGACAGGTCGCTGCGGCAGTCGCCCGGCGGCTCGACGGCCTTGTGCCGCCACTGCAGCAGCCGCTGGGTGTTGGTGAAGGTGCCCTCCTTCTCCACGTGGCTGGCGGCGGGCATGAAGAACACCTCGGTGGCGATGTCCTCGGTGCGCATCTCCCCGGTCGCCAGGTCCGGGCCGTCCTTCCAGAACGTGGCCGTCTCCACCAGGGTCAGGTCGCGCACCACCAGCCAGTCGAGGTTGGCCAGGCCCAGGCGCTGGGCACGGCCTCCCGAGGAACCCACGGCCGGGTTCTCGCCCACCACGAAGTAACCCTTGACCGTGCCGTCGATCTGCGCCATCACCGTGGTGAAGTGGCCGTGGTCCCCGGTGACGCGCGGCAGGTGACCGAAGCAGAAGTCGTTCTCGGCGGTGGCGGCCTCGCCCCACCACGCCTTGAGCAGGCTGACGGTGTAGGCGCGCTTCCTGCCCCAGAAGCCGGTGTCGGCCCCGACGTTGGCCAGGTAGTCGTCCAGCCCCCCGTGGCGGTGGGCGTGCGGCATCGGCAGGTAGCCGGGCAGCAGGTTGAACAGGGTGGGGATGTCGGTGGAGCCCTGGATGCTGGCGTGGCCGCGCAGCGCCAGGATGCCGCCGCCGGGCCTGCCGATGTTGCCCAGCAGCAGCTGCAGGATCGACGCCGCGCGGATGTACTGGGCGCCGACCGTGTGCTGGGTCCAGCCGACCGCGTACGCCCAGGCGGTGGTGCGCTCGCGGCCGGAGTTGGCGGTGATCGCGTCGGCGAGCTCGGCGAAGTCCTCCGGGCGGATGCCGCACAGTTCCTCGACCAGCTCGGGGGTGTAGCGGGCGAAGTGCCGCCGGAGGATCTGGTAGACGCACCGGGGGTGGCGCAGCGTCGGGTCGGACGGCGGCCTGGACGAGGCCGGGGCGCCGCCCGAGCCGTACTGGTCGCCACCGGCCGCCGCGGAGTGGTGCCGGCCGCCCTCCAGGTGCTCGCCGCCCCCGGACGCCTCCTCGCCCGACCCCTCGTACGACCAGCTCGCCGGGTCGTAGGCGCGCGTCTCGGGGTCGAAGCCGGAGAACAGCCCGTCGAGGTCCTCGGTGTCCCCGAAGTCCTCAGAGATGATCGACGAGGCGTTGGTGTAGGCCAGCACGTACTCGCGGAAGTCCAGCTCGCGGGTGAGGACGTGGTTGATCAGCGCTCCGAGCAGCACGATGTCGCTCCCGGCGCGGATCGGCAGGTACCGGTCGGCGATCGCGCTGGTGCGGGTGAAGCGCGGGTCGATGTGGAACACCTTCGCCCCGCGCGCCTTGGCCTCGACCACCCACTGGAAGCCCACCGGGTGGCATTCGGCCATGTTGGAGCCCTGGATGACGATGCAGTCGGACTCGGCCAGATCCTGCTGGAAGTCCGTGGCACCGCCACGCCCGAAGCTGGTCCCCAGACCGGGGATCGTGGAGGAGTGTCAAATACGGGCCTGGTTCTCCACCTGGATCGCGCCGAGGGCGGTGTACAGCTTCTTCATCAGGTAGTTCTCTTCGTTGTCCAGCGTCGCCCCGCCCAGGCTGGCGATGCCCATGGTGCGCCGGACCGTCCTGCCCTCGTGCTCCTGCTGCCAGGTCGCCCGCCGGGTCGCCACGACCCGGTCGGCGATCATGTCCATCGCGGTGTCGAGGTCGAGCCGCTCCCAGTCGGTGCCGTGCGGGCGCCGGTAGAGGACGTGCGTCTGCCGGCCGGGGTGGGTGACGAGCTGCTTGCTCGCCGCCCCCTTGGGGCAGAGGCGGCCGCGGGAGATCGGCGAGTCGGGGTCGCCCTCGATCTGGGTGACGCGGCCGTCCTTGGCGTAGACGAGCTGGCCGCAGCCGACCGCGCAGAACGGGCAGACCGACCGGGTGACGGTGTCGGCCTCCTCGGTGCGGGGCCGCAGCGCGTCGGTGCGCGCCGAGCGTGCGGCGTCGCTCCTGCCGTCCTCTCCCCTGAGCTGGCGGATCACCGGCCAGCGGGAGATGAACCTCCCCGGTCTCACGGGGGCCGTTCTACCCCGGCCGGCCCGCCCTAACCGCCCCGTGTCGCCCGGCGTCGCCCCGGCCCGATGCCCGCGCCCGTCCTTGCGGGCGCGGCCACGGCCCGGTCCCGCCCTACCCGGCCATGGCCGCGCCGGACATCGCCTCCCTGCGGGCTACGGAGAAGGCCCCGTAGCTGCCCGAGTGGAAGACCAGCGGCTCACCCGGTGCCCCCCGGAAGTGCTCGACCTCCCCGACGAAGATCAGGTGGTCGCCGCCCTCGTACGTGGTCACCGTGCGGCAGGCGAAGTGGGCGAGGGTGCCCGCCAGCACCGGTACCCCGCCCGGGGTCAGGACGGTCTCCACCCCGGCGAACTTGTCGGGCAGCGGTGTGGCGAACCGCCGCGACAGGTGCTCCTGACCGGCGGCCAGCACGTTGACCGCGAACCGGCCGGCCTCGGCGAAGGCGGGCGCGCTCGGGGCCCGCCTGGACAGGCACCACAGCACCAGCGGCGGGTCGAGCGAGACCGAGGTGAAGGAGTTGACGGTGACGCCCAGCCGGTCGCCCCGGCCGGTGGCGGCGGTGACCACCGCCACCCCGGTGGCGAACTGCCCGAGGGCGTCGCGGAGAGCCCTCATCACGCCGCGTCCCGCTCGGCCCGCGCCAGGTACTCGGCCGTGCCGGCCGGGTCCAGGAACCAGCCGGCGAAGTCGGAGGGGTCGTCGAAGCCGTTGACGAAGCGGGAGGCCACCTCGGGCAGCCTGTCCGCGGCGCCCAGGATGTCCACCACGTGCGGGGGCGGCGGGGCCAGGAGCGCGTTCGTCCAGGTGGTGGCATGCTTCGCGTCCTGCCAGTAGCGCTCGAAGACCTGCGCCATCCACGCCGCGTCGAACGGGCGCCCGCCGCGCTCCAGGATGCTCTCCAGGTACGAGGCGGCGCACTTGGCGGCGTTGTTGGCGCCCTGCCCGGTGATCGGGTCGTTGAGCACGACCACGTCCGCCACCCCCAGGACCGCCGCCCCCGACGGCAGCGTGGCCACCGGCCTGCGCACGACCGGGGTGAAACGGCCGGACAGCACGCCGCCCTCGTCGGTGAGCTCGACGTCCGCGCAGCGCTCCGCCTCCCAGGGCAGGAACGTCTCCAGCACCCACCGGCTCCTGGCCAGGTGCTCGGCGGGGGTGCTGACGTCGGCCCAGCAGTCCATCGGCCCGCCGGGGACGCCCTCGAACACCATGATCTCGCAGGGGCCGGTGGCGGTGAGCGCGGGGAAGACGAAGTACTCGCCGACCCCGGGGACCACGTTGAAGCAGACCGCGGAGTACTCGGGCCGCGGTGCGAGACCGTTGACGTAGGTCAGGGCCAGGGCCCGCTGCGGGGCCCGGTACGGCGAGCGCGGCGCGTCCCGCTCGAAGAGCGAGGAGATCGGCCCCTTGCCCGCGGCGACCAGGACCAGGTCGTACTGGGCGGCGTAGTCCTCCAGGTCGTCCACGCCCGCGTCCTGGATGACGATCTTGCCGCCGAGGCGTTCCACCTCGGCCATCCAGGCGGGCATCTTCAGCCGCTGGTCGACCGAGCGGGCGGGGGTGTCCAGCCGGGCCGCCCAGTGGAGGGCCGGGCCGTCCGGGCCGGCCATGGCGAACTGGATGCCCTCGATCGGCGGGCACTCGCCGGACCACAGGTCCAGGCCGAGGGCCCGCTCGTGGCCGAGGGCGGTGCCGAACATGGCCTGGCTGGAGGTGACCCGGCCGTCGCGGATCTCCTCGGGGGTGCGGTTGGAGACGACGGTGACGTCGTAGCCGTTCCGCAGCAGGCCGAGAGCGAGGTGGAGGCCGGCCTGACCGGCGCCGACGACGAGGATTCTGCGCATGATGACGTGTCCTTCGCGAGAAGTGGGAGGGAGGGGAACGATCGAGCGGCGCCTGAGAGAACGGTATGCCGGACGCCACATCCCCTGCCATCCGCTCAGCGCGGGTTACGTCCGTCTGGCGCGGAGTTCCCGGCGGCGTTCCAGGCGTTCCCGATGTTCCTGACGTTTCCGGCGTTTTTGGCGCCGTCGCCGCCGGTGTCGCCGCCGCGCAGCGTCTGCGACGGGGCCTGGCCGTGGCGTGCGCGGTACATCGCGGCGAACCGTCCCTGGTGCAGGAAGCCCCACCGGGCCGCCACGCCGGTCACCGTGCACCCGGCCGGATCACCGGCCGCCAGCTCGCGGTGGACGCGGTCCAGGCGTACGTCCCGGAGATAGGCCATCGGGGTCAGGCCGAGGTGGCGGCGGAACCCCTCCTGCAGGGAACGCCCGCTGACCGCCACGGCGCGCGCCACGTCGTCGGTCGTCAGCGGCAGGTGGGCGTACTCCTCGATGTGACGCATCGCCCCGCGTACCACCTTGGGCACGGCGGCGGGGCGGGGCGCGGTCAGCCGGTCCCGGTAGTTGGACGGCTGCCCGGTCAGCAGGGAGGCGATCAGCGCGTTCTCCAGGTGGGCCACGGCCAGCGGCTGCGCCGCCATCCCGTCACCGTGCTCGGCCTCGTCCACGATCAGGTCGACCATGGCCTTCCAGGCGCGTGCCCAGCCCGCCGTCATGTCCATGCCCAGGTCGAAGACGACCGGCCGGTCGAGCGGTTCCCCGAGCATCCGCTCCACGGCCCCCTCGACGGCGGGGCGGTCGAACTTCACGATCAGCTGGGGGCAGCCGGCCGCCCAGCGCATGTCGAGGTGTTCCGTCGGCGACGGCAGCGAGGCCGTCCGGGGCGTCGACACGATCTCCTGACCGCCGCACCGGATCAGGCTCCGCCCGGCCAGCGGGATCTGCACCAGGAAGAAGGACTCCAGCTCCCCCGGCTCGATGCGGACGTCCGCCCCGTAGTCGAGGTAGTTGACCCGCACCGAGCCCAGCCGCGCCGAGTTGAGCCGCGCGGACAGCCGGGAGGCGTCCCCGGTGAGCTCCAGCCGGTGGGGGCAGAACACCGCGGCCACCCGCTCGCGGGCCTCGTCGAGATCCCCGGTGTCGAAGACCGGACTGTTGCCGAGCGGTACCCGATCCCGCGCCTCGTCCATCGACGCCTCCGCCTCCGTACCCGTCACATGCCCATCTCCGCACCGAACGGGCGTGCCGTCCACGCAGAAATGCACAGAACCGTGGCCGGATCCGGACGGAGGGCCGGAGGAGATCGGCCGGCGCACGGCCGGGACGCGGGTGACGCACGGCCGAGACGCGGGCGGGGACGGGATCGGGACATGGAAGGCACGCGGCCGGGACGCGGGCGTGCGGAAGGCCGTGCGGCGCGCGGATCCGGCGGCGCGGGCGGGTCCTCACCGCTCCTGCCTGCGTGAACGTCGCGGACGTGACCGGACCCGGCCGCGGGTGGCCGGGCGGCGGCTGGCAGGATCGGGGCCGTGAACCATCGCACGCTCGGTCGCACCGGCATCCAGGTCAGCCCGCTCTGTCTCGGCACGATGATGCTCGGAGCGTGGGGGAACACCGATCACGACGAGTGCGAACGCATCGTCGGCACCGCGCTCGACGCGGGCGTCAACTTCATCGACACCGCCGACGTCTACGCGTTCGGCGAGAGCGAGACGATCGTCGGCAGGGCCGTCAAGGGCCGCAGGGACGAGGTCGTGCTCGCCACGAAGTTCCACAACGCCATGGACGACTCGCCCAACCGGCGCGGCAACTCCCGCCGCTGGATCATGCGGGCCGTGGAGGACAGCCTGCGCCGCCTGGACACCGACTGGATCGACCTGTACCAGGTCCACCGCCCCGACCCGCGCACCGACATCGACGAGACCCTCGGCGCCCTGTCCGACCTGGTCCGCCAGGGCAAGGTACGGGCGATCGGCACCTCGTCCTTCCCGGCCGAGGAACTCGTCGAGGCCCAGTGGGTCGCCGAGCGCCGCAACCGCGAGCGGTTCTCCACCGAGCAGCCCTCGTACTCGATCCTCGCCCGGCACGCCGAGGCCGCGGTGCTTCCGGTGGCCGAGCGCTACGACCTGGGGGTGATGGTGTGGAGCCCGCTGAACGGCGGCTGGCTGACCGGCAAGTACCGCCGTGACGCGCCGCTGCCGACCGGCTCCCGCGCCTCCCGCAACGGCGACCACTTCGACTTCAAGGCCGAGGAGA
This sequence comes from Streptosporangium longisporum, assembly GCF_039534895.1. Classification (NCBI taxonomy): domain Bacteria; kingdom Bacillati; phylum Actinomycetota; class Actinomycetes; order Streptosporangiales; family Streptosporangiaceae; genus Streptosporangium; species Streptosporangium longisporum. Next base: position 70,338 of record NZ_BAAAWD010000030.1, read on the forward strand.
TCCGCTCCCGCAAGCTCGACGTCACCGAGAGGCTGGCCGTGCTGGCCGACGAGGCGGGCATCACGATGATCCAGCTCGCGCTGGGCTTCGTGCTCTCCCACCGGGCGGTGACCTCGGCGGTGATCGGCCCGCGCACGCTGGAGCAGCTCACCAGCCAGCTCGGGGCCGACGAGGTACGGCTCTCCCCGGACGTGCTGGACGCGATCGACGAGCTGGTCCCGCCGGGGACGAGCATCAGCCCCGCCGACGTCGGGTACGCGCCTCCCGCGGTCACTGAGGCCGCGCTGCGCCGCCGCTGACCCCGCTGCCCCCGGAGAGCCCGGAGAGCCCGGAGACCCCTGCAGGTCCCGGCACCACGGAGAGCCCGGCGGGCAGGCCGGTGACGACGGCCTCGCCAGCCCCGTCGACGGACGCGGTCACCGGCTCCCCCGCGACCCGCAGCCCGCTCAGCGAGACCGCCCCCAGCGGGGCGCCCGCCAGGGGTTCCAGCAGCACCCGGCCGCCGGGCACGTCGGGACGGAGACCGAGCGCGGCGTGCGCCAGCGTGACCGCGGCGGCGGCCGACCACGCCTGCGGGCGGCAGGCCGCGGGGTAGGGCACGGGCCGCCCGAGCGCGGCCCGGTCGTCGCCGCCGTACAGCTCGGGCAGCCGGTGGCCGAACGCCTCACCGGCGGCCAGCAGCCCCTCGGCCAGGACCGCCGCCTGCGCGGCGAACCCGCCCCTGGCCAGCCCGGCGACCGCGATCGCGGTGTCGTGCGTCCAGACCGACCCGCAGTGGTACGACAGCGGGTTGAAGCCGCCCGCGTCCGCCGACATCGTGCGCAGCCCGAAGCCCCCGGCCAGCTCCGGGGTCACCAGCAGATCGGCGACGCGGGCCTCCTCGGCCTCGTCGAGCAGGCCGGTGCCGAGCAGGTGACCGATGTTGCTGGTCAGCGCGTCCACCGGGTGCCCGCTTCCGTCCAGGGCCAGGGCGGGGAACCGGCCGTGCGGGCCGTCCGTCCAGAACCGCTCCCGGAAGCGCCCGGCCAGCGCGGCGGCGTACTCGCGGTGCCGGTCGGCCCCGGGCCGGCCGAACGCCTCCAGCAGGTCGGCGCCGCAGCGGGCCGCCCGGTGGGCGTACCCCTGGACCTCGGCAAGCGCGATCGGCGGCCGGGCACGGTGGCCGTCGTGGAAGCGCAGCGCGTCACCGGAGTCCTTCCAGCCCTGGTTGGCCAGGCCCAGGCCACCGGGGTCGGCGTACCGGACGAATCCGTCCCCGAGGGGGTCGGCGTGCTCGGCGAGCCAGCCGAGGGCGGCCTCCAGGTGGGGCAGGAGCGCCGCGATCTCCGAGGCGGGCGCACCCCAGCGCCAGGCGTCGTGCAGCAGGTGGATCCACAGCGGCGTGGCGTCGATCGTGCCGTAGTAGACGGCGGGCAGGCGCAGGCCGTCGCCCCCGGCCGTGAACGCCTCCCGGCGGAGCTCGTGCATGATCTTCCCCGGCGCCTCGCCCGAGCCGGGGTCCGGGCGCGTTCCCTGGCGGCGGGCCAGCACGCGGAGGGTGCCGAGGGCCAGCTCGGTGCCCAGCGGCAGCAGCATCCGCGCGGCCCAGAGGCTGTCGCGCCCGAACAGGGTGAGGTACCAGGGCACTCCGGCACCGAGGAAGGCGTCGGCCGGGACGGCGGGCTCGGCCAGCCGGAGCGAGCGCAGGTCGTCCAGGGACCGTTCGAACAACCGCTCCAGCCGGGGGTCGGTGGCGACGAGCCGGGGTTCGTCCCGCCCCGCCGCCCACTCGGCGGGGCGGGACGGCGCGACGACCACGGCCCGCGGATCGTGCGCCGCGACCCGCCAGCGGAACGTGACGCGGCCGCGGGGCTCCAGCACGACCGTCCGGCACAGGTACGCCGCACGCCCGTCCCCGGCGACCTCGGCGCGCGCGCCTTCACCGGTCGCCGTCACCCGGACGCCGTCGCGGCTCCAGGTGATCTCGCCGGGGGCGGTGATCCCGGCCGTGATCTCGGCGGGCCCCGTCGCCTCGCCGGACTTCACCGTGTCGATCGGGGCGAGGTCGCAGCCCAGCTCCAGGGTGATCATGGCGGAGACGGGGACCTCGGCGGCGGAGACGATCTCCACGCGTTCCCGCATGCCGCCGGGCACGACCTGCCGGACGCGCTCGATCCGTACCGTGGGGTCGGGGGTGGGGTCCCCCAGCCACCGGGCCAGCGTGACGAACCCCGCGCCGCCCGATCCCCGCAGGGCGTGGCCGACGGTCTCGGGCTCGCGGCCGTCGACGGTGAGGACGGCCCGGGACAGGACGCGCCGGTCCGCGTGGAACACCCCCTGGACCCCGGCCGGGCGGATCTGCCCGTCGTCGCCGCTCAGCGCGACCGTGGGGGCCGCCACCACGGCGACGAGGTCGTGCAGGAGCGGCTGGAGGCGACGGGCCGCGTCGAGGCCGGGGACGGGGGCAGGGCGGGGAACGACGGGGGGCGGGGCGTCGTCGAGCACGACTGGGCTCCCTGGGGGTCGGGTCGGCGGCACACGCGACAGAGGGCGGCGGGGGTCGTCGCGGCACGTCCCTTTCGTGGAACGATCCATCCATTACACCCGGTCCACCCGCTCCGGTCCAGCGAGAGTCCGCTCTGACCTGCGGATACGCCGATCCGACGGATGAAGGCATACCCACCCGGAACGGGGTAGTCCTTAGGGATGTTCTTCATCTTCGGTCTCCGTACCGCTCTCCACCGGCTCGGCGTGCTGACCCGCACCTGTCCCAACTGCGGCAACACCGCGGCCCAGATCCTGACCAAGCGGGTCACCAAGTTCAGCCTGTTCTTCATCCCGCTCTTCCCGGTCCGGACCCGGTACGAGACGCAGTGCACGTTCTGCGGCGCCGCCTACGGTGTCTCCAGGAGCGAGGCGGACCAGCTGGCGGTGCGCTGAGCCCGGCCGCCCGGACCGCTTCCCCGCCCTGGGCGCCCACGCCGGCGACCCGATCGTCGATGATGGGCGGACGTCACCGCGCGCCCGGGCCGGTCCGACCGTCGAAGGGCTCGCCCGGCACGCCCCCCTC
>NZ_BAAAWD010000031.1:0-248587 GCF_039534895.1 Streptosporangium longisporum
ACACGACGTGCCGTAGCGCGCAACTATATCGGACGCAAAACGCCCGATCCAGCGCTCCTTGGCCGTCACCGGTCGCCGGTTGCGCAATCGGATTGACTCCGCTGAACCCACCCCACCAGACACCGCGTGCTTGAACAACGGACAACGCCGACACCGACCGGTGCCGGAACGCGCACTGCGGACACGAGGCCGACTGCAACGCCCGGCCGACACCGCAGTACGCACGCGGCTCCCGCCGCGTCCTCGGCCGCGGCCCGCCTGCGCGTCGGGCTCTTGACAGCGCGAACGCCAGCAAGCAACACCGCGCGTCCACGTCTCACCCGTCATTCGTCCCAGTGACGGACATCCTCCCACCGCTGCACGAATCGTCGCCACATCACGCCCGTACACCTCCGCCGCTACGCCGTAGCCGACGAACAGCCCCGTCAGCGTCCCATGCCGCACCAGCTCCACATACCGATCGGCGCCTCACCCACACTGAGACGATTCAGATCAGCCGGCCGCATGATCTCCCGCGCGACAGTCTTCTCCTGCGATCCAGACCACACTCGGGGCCACGACGACCCCGGCCACCCCACGCTACACCTGCGATGCGAGCCCGATCCCCGTTCACAGGCTCTCCCACCCTGTGCCGCGCCTGCCACCGTCCACACCCACCGGGCACAGGTCACGGACAGCCGACCTCCGCGGCTGCCGTCGTCCAGTCCTCGTAGACCACTCCCGCGGCCGTCAGTCCCGGCCAGTCCCGGCCGTCGAGCGCCGCACGAAGACACACACCCGCGCCAGAGTCGACGCGCTGGTGTCGCAGTGACCAGGGAGATCACACCGTTCTGCGGCTCATGGACAGCGCGTGGTGACTGGCGGCCGCTCGTAAGGCGTCCCCTGGGCGGCAGGGGAAGCGATGTGCCGGTGCAGATGGGGCGTTACCCTGCTGACTTTCGCCAGCGAACATGCACATCAGGTGCGCTCGGAGTCGAATACGACCCTGCCTCGACCGCCACCGCCACCGCTGGTCCGGACGATGCCCAGTGTCCATCCGCCGAAGGTAGCACCTCTCGTCGAGACTCGCGGACCACATGCTCGACATGCACCCGGGGAGGCCACCAGAACCTTGCCGGGCAGCCGGTGGGTAGCTGGTCCAGGAAGGGCGACGTGTGCTCGTCTCTCGAAGACGATCTGTTGTCGAGGTCCGTTAGTAGCACAGCGGGGTCCAGTATAGTGGGGCACCCGACACGATGGCGCTGCAGGAAAAATGTACACGAGATACAGGTGACGCGCTCCATGGCGCGCCGACGTACTTACTCCGCGAGGTCGAACTCTCTCTTGCGTGGCGCGGACGCCGCGTGTCACCGCGCGCACCGGAACCGTTGGGAGGCAGCTTACATGTCGGCGCACACCATGCGCACGGAATCGCACCGACACCGATCGACCCGATGTCGATCATCACGACGATGGGCCGGTGGAGAGGCAGGCGTTCAAGGGTGGTGGGGCCCTGCCATCGGGTGTGTGTACTGGCGGACATAAGCGCATATATCGGACAGACGGTTTTGCGTGGACGTTTTTTCGTCGGTGTGGATTCTCGTCGTCGCCGGGCACTTGCGCGGGCCAGACTTCTCGACGATCTGTCCGATGCCGTAGGCCGGGATGTACGATCGTTACCCATGACGAGTGCTGCGACGATGACGCTCTGGTCGCCGCAGGGGTGCCGCGAAGGCCCGATCGGGGAGGTCATGGCGTGATCTGGTGACCGAGCAGATCTCCGGAGCGTGTTCGTCCGGGCATCCATCGAGCAGGGGTTGTCCGTCCGGCGGATCGAGCGGTTGTCGTGCGGGTCGTGGTTCGCGACGGGACGTGGCATGTCGTTCTTTGATGCGCCGCGCGGCAGAACGGTCCTGGAGCTGCTTGAGAGGAGGTACGCTTTAACCATACAGAATTACCGCTTACTGTATGGTTAAAGATGTGTTTGTGCTGGGTGGGAGCTGCCTGACGTGGCCCTGCAGGCTTTATTGTCCACGGGCGCTGTTTACCTGTCGCGCTGAAGAGGGAGAAAGGTGCGGCCGCCCTTGCTCTTTCGCTGGGTTCGTTGTGGCATCCGGGTGCGCTTTCGCGTGTGATCGTCCTCGTTTCTGTCGGGATCGGTTCGGTGCCAGCAAGATCCACAAGCCGCGGGCCGTCTAAAACGATCAGAGATGGGCGAGGCTCCGTCGGCGGTCCTTCGCGCTCGAGTGGCCTGCCTCGGTGGAGCAGCCGCGTGGCCTGATGATCACCAGCCTCCAGCGATTTGATCATCTGCAGGCGGTTTGTCTTATTTGGGCCGTTCTTTGGAGGGCCTTCTCTGATTGTGTCGTATGACACGGTGGATGTCGTCATTCCCGGGTCGCGCGCGGGCCGCTCAGTCCCTGTGTCGTCAGTAAGCAAGTGTTCGCTCATGAGCTGGTCGGCGTTGTCGAACATCCTCGTTACGCCGGCGTAGCGCTTTGGATCGGGGCACTCCCCGGGCTTCCGGCCTGGAACGCGCGAATATCGTTGTGTATGGCGATATTCGTCCCTGTCGGCCAGTGACAAGGCACAGAAGGTGAAAGTCTCTGAGGCGCGGGGCTTGAGTCCTTCTGACGTAAGCGGGGCGGCGGCGCGTGGCTCATGCGGTCTCGCCGCGGACGAGGAAGACGTGCGCTGGTGCGACTGGTCGGAGGCCTCAGTTTCCAGGAGTAGGGCAGCTCGTAGACGAGTTGTGCTGGGCTGACGCCGCCGCCGACCATAGGCGCGTTTCTGGGGCGTTGTGCCGCTCGTACCTGCGAAGACGATCAGAGCGATGGCGACCGCCACGACGACCGCCGTCAGCAGAGGATGACGATCGGTTGGACATGCGGCAGAGTCGTACCGCTTCATGGTCATTGCGTGGATAACGGAGATCGGCGGCGGATCGGCGCTGCGTGTGTGCACCGGTGGGTCAGCCGGTGTCGGCGGTAGGTCAGTCCAGTGGGCGGTGGTGAGCCGGATGGGAAATCGTCGAGGCGGAGCGGGGTGTGGCGCGAAGGGGGATGGGGTGACGGCGGAGGTCACCGAGCGGTGCACCGGCATTGGGGCCGTACAGGTGCGGGAAGGCCTCGCCGGCTCAGTCCGGGCCACCTCCAATAGGTTTGTCGCACGATCCAGGCCGGTCGGTGTCGATGGTGAGCAGCAGACGAGGGGTCGGTGACGTCGCGGCTTAGAAGCGTTCGAACGCACGCGGCGTAGCTGTTCGTAGTGGCCGGTGTGCCGGGCGTGGATGAAGCCGATACTCGTGTCGAGGGTGTGGCGATGGGTGGTGTGAGATGCCGGTAGCTGTACTTCTACCCCACGCCGGGCGTGTGGTCGTGCGCTCTCCCAGTCGCGGCCGAGGGCCAGAGTGCAGCGGATGGTCATCGCCACATGGTGCCCGTCGGTGATGTGGTCGCGTCCGCCGCCCGATCGTCGTGTCCCGGCCGGGCGTGGGTCGGTGTCCCGCCGGACGGGGGTGTTCAGATGGCCGTGTGCCATTCCGCGGCGCAGGATCGCTGGTAGACCAGTGCGCTGGCCCACTGCTTAGGAACGGACTCGTTGGTCGACATGGTGTCGTAAGGCCTCGCGCGTCGCCATGCCTGAGTGTTGTCTTCCAGAGACGTCGCGGTGTGGAGGCGCGTGGTTGCGGGCGTCGAGGCGTTTCCGCTGATGTATGCGTGCAGTCCAGGTCCTGGGGTCGGAGCCGAGTGTGCCAGCATGGGCGTGCCGATCTCGGTGGCGTATCCGATGGCCCCAGTGGATGGTCGGGGTGCAGGACAGTATTAGCGAGTTCCGCTGCCGCGTGCCGCTGCTGTACCAGTGGAGCATAGCCGTCGTGCTCCACCTAGTTTGCCGGTGTGGCCATGTTTCGCGGCCAGGGTGAGGGTCTGTCTCTTCCTCCAGCAGTCGTGTCTGGGCCATCTCTTGGTGTGCAGTGGATCGTCTCGCTCTCGGTGCGGGTGCGGGGTTCCCAGTACAGGGTAGCGGGTCACCTCGGGCAGTCGCGCTGGATGGCAGGTGCAGGGCGTCGCGGTCGCGTCGCGGGTGTAGGGGCTGCAGGAGTCAGGGCGTTCGGATCCTGATGGGGTGTAGGTGTGCGTGAGCACCGCGCCTAGGTAGTGTGCGGGCCGGTCGGTGGCGAATCGGATTTCCGTTGCGGCTCGGGCGCCGGGAGGAGCACGGGAGCAGCGGCGCTACGGGGTGGCGCGCGGCGGAGTGCGCAGGGAGGTGCGCGTGTCAGGAGGGTGCAGGTGCGGGACGGCCGGAAGGGTGGGTGCTTTTATACAGTGGGTAGACCAACCTCCGTGCCTGAGTGATGAGCACATAGGACGACGTCACGCCGATGATCAAGGTGGCGATGCCGGCGGGCCTTGGCGAGGTTGATGCTCTCGCACGAGAAGAGCACACTGCGCATGTGCGGCGATGATCCGCGTGGGTTACCGGCGCCCGACTGAGCCCCAGACGGCGTAGGCGTCTTTGCCGCAGCGTTCGCCATTTGCCCTGGAGTTTGCAGTACCTGGGCCAGTGAGCTATCAGGATAGGCGGCGCGCGTATCCGAGCCACGAGACGCGAGGGCCCAGCCCTTGTGGGAGAAGCCGTCGCTGAGTTTGTGAGGGCGGTGGTCGCCAGCGACCACTCGGGCGACGATGATCGCGGCGTGGCGGCCAGGATTGCAGCCATGCCATGGTGTCTCCCCTGAGTGATGAACAAGTACATCAGTTACCTTTTCATGGGGTACGTCGGGGTCGTGGTGTGCGCGGGGCGTGGCGTGGTGCGCAGGATCCGGGCCTAGCGACCCTGCTCCACTTGCGAGTGGTGTCGAAGAGCGTGTCTCCAGCTGCGAGCGTACCGTATGCCATGGGATGCGCCTGTCCTGCTCTCCGTCCGCATTCCGCCTGACGTCAGGCCGCGGATCGAGCGTGTTCCGCGCTGACCAGGGTTCACGGGGCGCTGACCGCTCACGACAGGTGCTGAGGCCGTACCGCGCTGGAGTGCACTCCGCAGGTGGGCGGTCAGTCCGTACCGGGGTGCGCGCATGCGTGCCGGTACTGTTCGGCGCGGCGGGCGCACGCTTGTTACCTGTGAGGCTGGACGCGTGGTGCTGACTTCGATTTCGCGCATCGTGTGTGCGGACCAACATCGTAGCGGCGGTTGCGGGCCGAGCGTGTCGCGCTGGGCGCGAGCACGTGAAGCGTGCGTGTAGGCGGTGACTGCTGACTTCAGGGGCGCGAGCACATCTACCGGTTGATGCCGCGCGGGTGCTGGCGGCGTGTTTGCGCGAGCCGGGCGCCGCTTCACCGGTGTACACTCACGAGCCGGTCGATCCTGCGGGACGCCGATCTGCTGGCCGCGGCCCGTGCGGGGGTGGTGTGTCAGATCGCGATTCGTCGTGCGACGACGTATCCGCGCAGTGTGAGCGCGGGTGCGCGCGGGCCGTCAAGAAGGCGGCTGGAGCTGTGGCGAGCTGAACGAGCGGGGGTGGCGTGCGGGTGGCTATGGCGCCGGTGCTAGGCCGTTGCTGACGCGCCTCCCCTCGACCAGCCTGGCGGCGACGCGTGTCGGGTCGGGGTGAGCCGACGCCGGGGCGGTCAGATCCTGGTGCCGCATGTGCTGCGCCGTCCGCCGGAGGTCTACGTGAGTGGTCTATCTGGGGTGGGCTGGTGAGCACCATCCGGTCCGCGCTGGTGGAGTCACGGTATGACGGTGACTGATACGGGCGTGGGGCCACGACGCCGAGGAGGGTATGTCTGGGCGTCGGTTGACGCGCTCAGTGGCTGCCGAGCTGGCGGCGCGTTAAGCACGTCGAGCAGTGGCGGGCCGGCGCGGCGTAGCCGAGCAGACGGTTATTTAAACATGACCTGAAAACAGGAGAATGGGAGGGCTGGGCGTTTCGTCGCGTGCGTCAGGCGGACTCAGGAGTGAAAAACAGTGAGTCTAAAGTCTGAATGAGGATAGTATATGCCTGCAGGGCGGGAGACTCGAGTATGGACGTTCGTGGGTTGTGTGCGGGACGAGAATCGGTGCGAGTACAGTGGGTGTGGGGTGAGGGTGAGGTTATGGTGCGACTCGGCCGCATGTGACCGCGTGCAGGCACGGGCAGTCCCACCCTTTGCGGATACGGTGTCCGGTTTGGCGGCGCTGTAAGGCAGGGGCGGTGTGCCAGGTCCGCCGCGTCTAGCAAACGATGCCGCGTGCCCTTCGCTCCACTGTGCTTGAGAGGGGCACGGCTGCCAGAAGCGCCCAGCAGTTATTGTTCCACTCGCCATCTCGGGGCGTCGTAGTGCCCTTGATGGTGCTTCAAACGAGTCGCCGCTGCGGGACCTGGTTGTAGTGACCGACAGCGTGCTGTCGAGGGACGGGAGCTGAAGTGCATCCTGTGGCTGTACGTTTGCGTCGGCCCATGGGCCCAGACGTTGTTTGAGGGCGTGACGTACTCGCCCTGTTGGAGAAGCGGGCGGCAGTGTGGTGTGTGATCATGAGTCGTAGTAGCCGGGGTGCCGTGCCCTTCTTGGCGGCCCGGGGAGCATCAGTTGCCGCTCGGTGTGGACTGTGCCCATCGCGCCAGGTGGTACGCCGCTGGTGGATGGTGTACCATCGCGGTCGGTGCTGGCAGTTGCCGCGCGCTGATGAGCATGGTCTGCACGACCGTGCCAAGTCGCGCTTGACGATCATCTTGTGCTTGCGGTGTGTGGGCTGGAGATGTGTGTCGATCTGGGCGGGCCGATGCGGATGACCTTCGGTGGTGTTTCTTCGGTGCCGTATCATGTCCTTGCCGCCGCTGGACCGCCTGAGGCTGGGCGGTGAAGGTGACCTTCTGGGTTTGGGGCTGCCAGAATTCGCGGTGCGGTCGATCACGGTGGTGTCGTTGATACCACCGCCAGCGCGCCCTGGCGGGTTTTCGTTCCGAGGTGACACCTCCAGGGCGCGTTCCACGGCGGCCTTGCTCGGCCTGCGCGTGATCTGCTGCTGGTTGAAGGTGACGATGATGGGTGCTCACGACGCCGACCTTCTGCGCCTTGACGGCCGGGGTGACGTCGGTGACCTGGAGTCGTCGCGCTCGGGTTTGAGGGTGCGGAAGGAGCTGGTGGCGTGGTGCCAGTCGACAGCGCGCGCGTGCCGTAGAGCGGATGTACAGTGCGTGCTCTGGCGGGGATCATGGGGGTGCTGGAGACCCATGCGGGTGCGTCTGGCGTCCGAAGTCGTCCGCTGAGGGGGCTGGTCGCCGCTTTTGACGACGACCGACCTGACACTCCTCCAGGGCGGCGCCGGCGGCGGTGACGACGACCTTCTTGTTGGGGCGCACTGCTCTTGCCGCCGTCGGCGGGGCTGATCTTTATGACGGGTGCTGCGGCGGGCGTGGGCGTGCTGGGAGGCTGCGCGGGTGCCGCCTCGGTCCCGGAGCCGGGCTTGGCTCCGGAGTTCCTGTCGTGAGCGGCTGAGCAGGCGGTGGCTGGCGAGTCATCCGCCGCGGGTCGCCAGGGGCGTGCCAGACCGGCCAGCGGCGTCCTGAGGTGTCGGCGTTCTAAAGCAGATCAGCACAATTTCTCTCCCGCCCCTACAACAAAGTGCGCGTAAACACTAATAGAGAGATGCATGGTGACTGAGGGCATGTGTTGCGCCGTTTGGTAACATTCGGTCCTCGTTGCGTAGGCCGGAAAAACACCGGGCTCTCGTCACGCGGCGCCGCTGGTGACCCAGGCCGGGATACCGCCTTCGGGCGGTGCCGGTGCGCCGGGCACCGAAACCCTCGTCGGCCCAGGTACAAGTCGCCCCGGCCGGCCCAGGCGTGCATCAACGCGCCGCGCGGCCGGGCAGGGTGGTGCCACGGTCTTCCCAGTGCCGTGCTCCCCCGCCCGTCCGGCCGACACAGGCCGTCCGCCCACCGGGCGACGAAAAGATAATCGGGTCTGCCCCTACGCGAACGGAAGCCCCGGGTGTTGACAGGACCTTCCTCCATCGCGGCCTGCCAGGTCACTGACCGGCCTGGGCCGGCCGACGGCGTCCGCTGGCTCCGTCCGCCGGGCGGCGCCCTCGGTGACCACGGCGCCGATACCCGACCTGTCGTACGGGCGCGCGCCGGACGCAGCGGCTGCTCGCGCGCCATCGTGCAGGAGTGCGGCGAGTGGGATCGTCGTGTGCGACGCGCCTTGGGCGTGGTCGTGATGCGCTAAACGCCTGCGCCGCGGCCGAGCGTGAGCGCCCAGATCGTGCCCGCAGCGGGTGCCGGCCGTCCGGCCGGCCGCGCGCTGGACCTGATCGGGCAGGGGGCCGAATGGGAGAGCTCGTGAGCACGAGCACGGGGGGCGGCGGCTGCTGGTGCGTCACGCGAGAGCTTCGGCGGCGCCCACCGGGCCTGGTATCTGCGTGATCGTCAGCGCCGAGTCGTGGCCAGGACCGACGCGTCTGCTGGCCGAGCGCGTTGACGAGCACCGCGTTCCTGCTGGAGGCCGTGCAGCACAGGCCTGTCGGCCTCGCTGAACCTGCGCCGCTGCGCGCGTACCGAAGCGGTCGAGCTGGCCGTTTCCCTTCCTGAGCCAGACACCCGGATGCGATGGTCGTTAGGACGCTGCCGCTCCCGCCGGCGCCGCCAGGCGCGACTCGGCTGCGCCTGAGCGGCCGATCGGACCGGCCTGCCTAGCAGGAGGGCGCATCGCACCTGGTACGCGCCGTCGGGCTCGATGGTGCCGGGGCTGACCGAGGCGCTGTGTGCCGGGTTCCCGCCGGTGCCACAGCGCACGCGGCCCGGCACCCCGTTGTGCCCGCAACGGCGTGACGATCAGATGCCCGGCCGGGGGCCGAACCCCTGCGGCAGCACCCACCCCGGGGCACCTGACCGGGGTCCAGCCAGCGGCTGGGCACCGGCGGGAACCCGGCCAGCGCCTCGGTCAGCCCCGGCACCTGCCCGGCGGCGTTCAGGGCGATGGCGCCCTCCTGCAGGCGCCGGTCGTCGCCGCTCAGGCGCCAGCCAGTCGGCCTGGCGGCGCCCGGCGGGAGGCAGCACGACCATCGCGGTGTCGGCCAGGAAGGGAACGGCCAGCTCGACCGCGGTACGCGCGCAGCGGCGCAGGTTCAGCGAGGCCGACAGCCTGTGCCCGGCCTCCAGCAGGAACGCGGTGCGTCCCCGCTCGGCCAGCAGCGCGTCGGTCCTGGCCGACTCGGCGCTGACGTCACGCAGGTACCAGGCCCGGTGGGCGACGCCGAAGCTCTCGCGGCGCACCAGCAGCCGCCGCCCCCCGTGCTCGTGCTCACGACTCTCCCCTTCGGCCCCCTGCCCGTCCAGCAGCGCCGCGGCCGGGCCGGAGGCCGGCACCCGGCCGGGGACGATCTGCGGCGCCAGCTCGGCCGCGGCGGCGTTGCGCATCACGACCACGCCCAAGGCGTCGCACACGACGATCCCCCTCGCCGCACTCCTGCACGATGGCGCGCAGCAGCCGCTCGTCCGGGCGCGCGCCCGTACGACAGGTCGGGTTCGGCGCCGTGGTCACCGGAGGGGCGCCGCCCGGCGGACGGGCCGGGGACGCCGTCGGCCTGGCCCAGGCCGGTCAGACCGGCCAGGCCGCCGATGGAGGAAGGTCCTGTCATCACCCGGGGCTTTCCGTTCGCGTAGGGGCAGACCAGATTATCTTTTCGCCGCCCGGGGGCGGACCGGCCTGGGCCGGACGGGCGGGGGAGCGGCACTGGGAAGACCCGTGGGCACCACCCTGCCCGCCGCGGCGCCGTTGATGCACGCCGGGCCCGGCCGGGGCGGCGTACCTGGCCGACGAGGGTTTCGGCCCGGCGCCACCGGCACCGCCCCGAAGGCGATCCCGGCTGGTCACCGCGGCGCCGCGTGACCGAGGCCCGGTGTTTTTCCGGCCTTACGAAGAGACCGAAATGTTACCAAACCGGGCGCAACCATGCTCAGTCACCATGCATCTCCTATTAGTGTTTTAAGCGCACTTTGTTGTAGTGGGGGAGAGAAATTGTGCTGATCGTAGAACGCCGACACCTCAGGACGCCGCTGGCCGGTCTGGCCCTGGCGACCGCGGCGGTGCTCGCCACCGCCTGCTCCGGGGGGCCGCTACGAAGGACTCCGGAGCCAAGCCCGGCTCCGGGACCGAGGCGGCACCCCGCCGCCTCCAGCACGCCCACGCCCGCCGCACCCGTCATAAAGATCAGCCCCGCCGACGGCGGCAAGAGCGTGCGCCCCAACAAGAAGGTCGTCGTCACCGCCGCCGGCGCCGCCCTGGAGGAGGTCGTCGTCAAAAGCGGCGACCAGCCCCTCAGCGGCGACTTCGACGCCGAACGCACCCGCTGGGTCTCCAGCACCCCCATGATCCCCGCCAGCGACTACACCGTCTCGGCACGCGCCGTCGACGGCACCACCGCCACCAGCTCCTTCCGCACCCTCAAACCCGAGCGCGAACTCCAGGTCACCGACGTCACCCCGGCCGTCAAGGGCGAGAAGGTCGGCGTCGGAGCACCCATCATCGTCACCTTCAACCAGCAGATCACCGCCAAGGCCGGCAAGGCCGCCGTGGAACGCGCCCTGGAGGTCACCTCGGAAAAACCCGCCCAGGGCGCCTGGCGGTGGATCAACGACACCACCGTGATCTACCGCACCGCGAAATTCTGGCAGCCCCACCAGAAGGTCACCTTCACCGCCCGCCTCAAGGGCGTCCAGGGCGGCAAGGACATGTACGGCACCAAGAACACCACCAAGGTCATCCGCATCGGCCCCGCCCAGATCGCCACCATCGACACCCGCAAGCACAAGATGATCGTCAAGCGCGACGGCAAGGTCGTGCAGACCATGCTCATCAGCGCCGGCAACGCCAGCACCCGCGAGTACACCACCACCAGCGGCGTCCACCTGGCGATGGGCAAGTCCAACCCCGAGCGCATGATCTCCCCGGGCCGCAAGAAGGGCGACCCCGGCTACTACGACCTCATGATCAACCACGCCGTCCGCTTCTCCAACAGCGGCGAGTACGTCCACGCCCTCAACAACGTCTGGGCCCAGGGCCGACGCAACGTCAGCCACGGATGCATCAACTCCCGCCCCGACCAGGCCCGCTGGTACTACAACCAGGTCCAGCGCGGCGACGTGATCACCATCAAGGGCACCGACCGCGAGATGGAGTGGAACAACGGCTGGGGCTTCTGGCAGCTGCCCTTCAAGCAGTGGAAGAAGGGCAGCGCCATCGGCTGACGGCTGACGGCACCCGCCCGCACAGAAACCGGACAGACCGCAAAGGGGGGCCGGCCCGCACGGGCCGGCCCCCCTCGCGTCTGCAGATCTCTCGCGTCTGCAGATCTACAGAAGACTCATCTGCGCCTGACGCGGCAACGCCAGCGGCAACGGCTGCTCGGGCCGCGCCGGCCCCATCCCGTAACGCGCCGCCAGCTGCAGCACCTGAGCGGTCACCGCCCGCACATACCCCTCCTCGGCGTCGGCCCCACGCCCGTACAGCTCCGCATACCGCTCCACCAGCGCCGGATGGTGCTCACCCAGCCACCCCAGATACCACTCACGAGCCCCCGGCGGCAGCCGCAGCACATGCGGCACCAGACTGACCGCCCCGGCGTCGGCCACCCGCCGCACGGTCGCCGCCAGCTGGTCGGGGGAGTCGGTCAGCAACGGCAGCACCGGCGCCATCGCCACCCCGCACGCCACCCCCCGCTCGTTCAGCTCGGCCACCAGCTCCAGCCGCTTCTGCGGCCCCGGCGCACCCGGCTCCACACTGCGGCGGATACGGTCGTCGACGAACGCGATCGACACCACCACCCCCGCCCCCGGAGCCGCGGCCAGCAGATCGGCGTCCCGCAGGATCGACCGGCTCTTGGTGTACACCGTGAACGGCGCCCCGGCCTCGCGCAACGCCGCCAGCACCCCCGGCATCAACCGGTAGATGTCCTCGGCCCCCTGGTAGCAGTCACCGCCCACACCCACGCTCACGTGCTCGCCGTCCCAGCGCGACCCCAGCTCGGCCCGCAACCGCCGCACGATGTTGGTCCGCACCACGATGCGCGAATCGAAGTCCGCACCCGCGTCCAGCCCCAGGTAACGGTGCGCCCGCCGCGCCGAACAGTACCGGCACGCATGCGCGCACCCCCGGTACGGACTGACCGCCCACCCCTGCGGAGTGCTCTCCAGCGCGGTACGCGCCTGCACCTCGTAGCAGGTCAGCGCCCCGTGAACCCTGGTCAGCGCGGAACGCTCGATCCGCGGCCTGACGTCAGGCGGAGCGGAGAGCAGGACAGGCGCATCCCATGGCATACGGCTCAGTGGAACACGCTTTCGACACCACTCGCAAGTGGAGCAGGTCGCGGCCCGGATCCGCGCCGCCACCCCCCGCGCCACCACACCCCGACGACCCCATGAAAAGGTACTGATTGTACTTTTCATCACTCAGGGGGAGACACCATGGCATGGCTGATCCTGGCCGCCGCGATCATCGTCGAGGTCGTGGCGACCACCGCCCTCAAACTCAGCGACGGCTTCTCCCACAAGGGCTGGGCCCTCGTCGTCGTGGCCGGATACGCCGCCGCCTTCCTGCTCCTGGCCCAGGTACTGAAACTCCAGATGGACGTCGGCACCGCCTACGCCGTCTGGGCGGGCGCCGGAACCGCGGTCATCGCCGCCATCGGCGTGCTCTTCCTCGGCGAGAGCATCAACCTCGCCAAGGCCGCCGGCATCGCCCTGATCATCGGCGGAGTCGTCATGCTCAACCTCGCCGGAGGCACCCACTAGCCCCACCCCGGCCCGCGCACCCCTCACCGCACCTCCCGCGCACCTCCCGCGCGCCCCCCGAGCCGCCGTGCTCCCGTGCTCCTCCCGGGCCCGAGCCCGTACCCCCGGAAATCCGATCGCCACCGACCGGCCCCGCCCTCTACCCTGGCGCGGTGCTCACGCCCACCTACCCCATCAGGACCGAACGCCTGATCCTGCGCCCCTACACCCCCGACGACCTCGACGCCCTGCACGCCATCCAGCGCCTGCCCGAGGTGACCCGCTACCTGTACTGGGAACCCCGCACCCGCACCGAGAGCGAGAAGTCCCTGCACACCAAGATGGCCCAGACACGACTGCTGGAGGAGGGACAGACCCTCACCCTGGCCGCCGAACTGGCCACCACCGGCCAACTGGTGGGCGACGGCATGCTCCACTGGTACAGCAGCCGGCACCGCGGCGCGGAACTCGGCTACGTCCTGCACCCCGACCACCACGGCCACGGATACGCCACCGAGATCGGCCACGCCCTGCTGGCACTCGGCTTCGACGGCCTGGACCTGCACCGCATCATCGGACGCCTCGACGCCCGCAACCACGCCTCCACCCGCGTCCTGGAAAAACTCGGCATGCGCCGCGAGGCACACCTGGTCGACAACGAGTTCGTCAAGGGGGAGTGGGCCAGCGAACTGGTCTACGCGATCCTGCGCCGCGAATGGCACCCCCGCCACTGAACACCCCCGTCCGGCCGGACACCGACCCCGCCCGGCCGGACACGACCACCCCGGCGGCGACGCGACCACACCCGACGGGCACCATGTGGCGATGACCATCCTGCACCTGGCCCTGGCCCGCGACTGGGAGAGCGCCCGCCCGGCGGGGGAGTACCGCATCTCCACCCTCGGCCACACCCTCGACGAGATCGGCTTCATCCACGCCTGCACCGGCCACGAACAGCTACGCGGCGTCGTCGAACGCTTCTACCGCGACGTCACCGACCCCCTCGTCCTGCTCACCATCGACCCGACCGGCCTGGACGTGCGCATGGAGGTGGCCCCGGACTCCGGCGAGGCCTTCCCGCACCTGTACGGCCCCCTGCCGGTGACCGCGGTGACCTCCGCCGTCCCCTTCCCCCTGCCCACCACCCCGCCCGCCCTCGACGACCCACCGGCCACCACCGCCCACTGACCACCGCTGACCACCGCTGACCACCGCTGACCACCGCGCGCCCGATCCGCCGATCTCCGTATCCCACGCAATGACCATGAAGCGGTACGCTCTGCGCATGTCCAACCCGATCGTCATCCTCCTGCTGACGGCGGTCGTCGTGGCGGTCGCCATCGCTCTGATCGTCTTCGCGGTACGAGCGGCACAACGCCCCAGAAACGCCCTGGTCGGCGGCGGCGTCAGCCCCGAACTCGTCGAGCGCATCCTGGAACTGAAGGCCTCCGACCAGTTCGACCAGGCCGTCTTCCTCGTCCGCGGCGAGACCGGCATGAGCCACCGCGCCGCCGCCCGCTTCGTCAGAAGACTCAAGCCCCTCGCCTGAGACCTTTCACCCTTCTGTTCCTTGTCCTGGCCGACAAGGGACGAATATCGCCATACACAACGATATTCGCGCGTTCCAGGCCGGAAGCCCGGGGGAGTGGCCCCGATCCAAAGCGGTACGCCGGTAACGAGGATGTTCGACAACGCCGACCAGCTCATGAGCGAACACTTGCTCTGACGACACAGGGGAGAGGCGGCCCGCGCGCCGACCCCGGGAATGACGACATCCACCGTCATCGAACAATCAGAGAAGGCCCTCCAAAGAACGGCCCAAATAAGACAAACCGCTCAGATGATCAAATCGCCTGGAGGCTGGTGATCATCCAGCGGCTTCCACCGAGCAGGCCACTCGAGGCGAAGGACCGCCGACGGAGCCTCGCCATCTCTTGATCGTTTTAGACGGCCCGGCGGCTTGTGGATCTTGCTTGCCGAAACGACCGAACGAGGACGATCACACGCGAAAGCGCACCCCGGATGCCACAACGAACCCAGGAGAGAAGGGGGCCGCACCTTTCTCCCTCTTTCCGCGACAGGAAGCGCCCGGTGGACAAAAGCCTGCAGGACACGTCAGGCAGCCCCCACCAGCACAAAACATCTTTAACCATACAGAAGGGTAATTCTGTATGGTTAAAGATTACCCTCTCAAAGCAGCTCCATGACCGTTCTGCCGCCCGGCGCATCGAACGACATGCCACCGTCCCGTCGCGAACACGACCCGCACGACAACCTCCGATCCGCCGACGGACAACCCCTGCTCGATGGATGCCCGACGAACACGCTCCGGATCTGCTCGGTCACCAGATCACGCCCATGACCTCCGATCGGGCCTTCGCGGCACCCCTGCCGGCGACCAAGGTCATCGTCGAGCACTCGTAGGAACGCGTACACCCGGCCTGGCATCGGACAGATCGTCGAAGTCGGCCCGCAAGGCCCGGCGACGAGAATCACACCGACGAAAAAACGTCCACGCCAAACCGTCTGTCCGATATATGCGCTTATGTCCGCCATACACACACCCGATGTCCCGGCCCCACCCCCTGAACGCCTGCCTCTCCCCCGGGCCCATCGTAGTGATGATCGACATCGGGTCGATCGGTCGGTGCGTTCCGTGCGATGGTGGCCGACATGAGCCTGCCTCCCAACGGTTCCGGTCGCGGTGACGAGGCGTCCGTGCCACGCAAGGAGAGTTTCGACCTCGCGGAGTACGTCCGGCGCGCCAGGAGCGGTCCCTGTTTCGTCTGCGCCATCGTGTCGGGTGCTCCCGGTTACGACCTCGAACAGATCGTCTTCGAGGACGAGCACCACGTCGCCTTCCTGGACCGCTACCCCACCGTGCCCGGCAAGGTTCTGGTGGCTCCCCGGGTGCATGTCGAGCATGTGGTCCGCGATCTCGACGAGGAGGGCTACCTTCGGCTGATGCGGATCGTCCGCCGGGTGGCGGTGGCGGTCGAGGCGGTCGTCGCCTCCGAGCGCACCTATGTGCTGTCGCTGGGAAGTCAGCAGGGTAACGCCCATCTGCACTGGCACATCGCTCCCCTGCCGCCCGGGACGCCTTACGAGCGGCAGCAGTACCACGCGCTGATGACCGAGAACGGTGTGATCCCCTGGTCACGGGACCAGGCCGTCGATCTGGCGGGGTGTCTTCGTGCGGCGCTGGCCGGGATGGCCGGGACTGACGGGAGCTGACGAGGACTGACGAGGCCGGGAGGTCGGCTGTCCGTGACCTGTGCCCGGTGGGTGGATGGGCAGGCGGCAGGGGGCATAGGGACGGGTGATCGGGTTAGCGTGGGGTGGCCGGGGTCGTCGTGGCCTGGCGGGTGTGGTCTGGATGCAGGAGAAGGGGTGTCGCGGGAGTCATGCGGCCGGCTGATCTGAATCGTCTCAGTGTGGGTGAGTGCGCCGATCGGTATGTGGAGCTGGTGCGGGCCAGGACGCTGACGGGGGCGTTGTCGGCGTCGACGGCGGAGGTGTACGGGCGTGATGTGGCGACGTTCGTGCAGCTGGTGGGTGAGGATGTCGTCCTGGACGATCTGACGGGTGAGGACGTGGACGCGGTGTTGCTGGCGTTCGCGCGTAAGCCCGACGGGCGCAGGCGGCCGGGGCCCGAGGACGCGGCGGGAGCCGGTGCGTCGGGGGTGTCGGGGGCGTTGCAGTCGGCCTCGTCGCAGGCGCGTTTCCGGCGGTCGGTGTCGGCGTTGTTCAAGCACGCGGTGCTGGTGGGGTGGGTTCAGGTCAATCCGATGGCGACGGCGACGGTGACGGCCAAGGAGCGCGGGGGGTTGCGTCCGCAGCGGCGGGCGTTGACCCGGGAGCAGGCGCAGGGGCTGATCGGTGCCGCGCGTGAGCTGGGTGAGGTGGGGGCCGGCGGTGGTGCGGGGCCGGCTCCGGCCGATGCCGAGGGTGGCGGTGAGGGGCGGGGGCGGCGTCGTGACCAGCGTACCGAGCTGCGTGACGGGTTGATCGTCTTGATGTTGTCGACGATGGGCCCGCGGGTGTCGGAGCTGGTGCGGGCGAACGTGGAGGACTTCTACACCAATGACGGGGTGCGGTACTGGCGCATCTTCGGCAAGGGGGGCAAGACGCGGGACGTGCCGTTGCCCGGTGACGTGGCGGCGGCGCTGGAGGCGTATCTGGCGCGGGGGCGGATGGAGTCGCCGGAGAAGGCGTTGCTGTTGTCGTGGCGGGGCAGGCGGCTGGCGCGGGGGGACGTGCAGGCGGTGATCGACCGGGTGCAGCGGGGGGTGGAGGCCGATCGGCGCCGGTCGGTGACGCCGCACGGGTTGCGGCACACCACGGCCACGCATCTGCTGGCGGACGCGGTGGACATGGACGCGGTACGGCGGGTGCTGGGGCACAGTGATCTGGCGACGCTGGGGCGTTACCGTGACGAGCTGCCCGGGGAGCTGGAGGTGGCGATGCGGTCGCATCCGTTGCTGCGGGGTCCGGGCAGGGGCTGAGGGGGCCCGTCGTGCTCCTCTCCCCCGCCGCCCGGCCCGGAACCGGCCCGTCAGGGGTCGTGGGAGGCGTCCGTGGCGGGTTGACCCTGTCGTAACGTGAGGGTGCACGCTGGCGGGATGAGGCTGGGAAGCACCATGGAGCAGGCGGTGGAGTACGCGGTCGGGCAGGTGGCCCGTATCGCCTCGGTGAGCGTGCGCACGCTGCACCACTACGACGAGATCGGCCTGGTGTGCCCGTCGCGGCGTACAGCGGCGGGGTATCGCCGTTACACCGGGGAGGATCTGCGGCGTCTGCAGCACGTGCTGTTCTACCGTGAGCTCGGTTTCGCCCTGGAGGAGATCACGGTCATCCTCGACGATCCCGCCACCGACGCGCGGGCTCATCTGCGTCGTCAGCACGAGCTTCTCAGCCGTCGTATCGAGCGGCTGCAGACGATGGCGGCCGCGGTCCAGCACGCTCTGGAGGCCGACATCCTGGACATCTCTCTGACGCCTGAGGAGCGGTTCGAGGTGTTCGGGGACTTCGATCCCGCCGAGCACGAGGCCGAGGCGCGTGAGCGCTGGGGTGAGGGTGAGGCGTGGCGGCAGTCGCGTCACAGGGTCGCCGCGATGACCCGGCGGGACTGGGCGCGTTTCACCGGTGAGGCGGCCCGGACGGTGGAGGACTTCGCCGCCGCGTACCGGGCCGGTCTGCCGGCGGGTGGGCCGCGGGCGATGGAGCTGGCCGAGCGGCATCGTGAGCACATCTCCCGCTGGTGTTACGACTGCTCGTACGAGATCCATCGTGCCCTGGGTGACCTGTACGTCGGGGACGCGCGGTTCGCGGCGCACTACGAGGCGGTGGCCGCGGGGCTGAGCCGTTACATCCGTGACGCGCTG
This sequence comes from Streptosporangium longisporum, assembly GCF_039534895.1. Taxonomy (NCBI): domain Bacteria; kingdom Bacillati; phylum Actinomycetota; class Actinomycetes; order Streptosporangiales; family Streptosporangiaceae; genus Streptosporangium; species Streptosporangium longisporum. Next base: position 18,118 of record NZ_BAAAWD010000031.1, read on the forward strand.
CACGCCAACGCCGACCGTGCCGAGGCTCTCCTGCCGCCCCCGTGACCCTCCCCCTCTCCCCCGTCCCGGTGCGGGAAGGGACGGGAGGGAGAGGCGCGAGGAAGGTCAGCGGGAGGCCGTGACCCCGCCGGTGAGCTCCCCCGCCTCTGCCGCCGACACCGCCGATACCGACACGGCCGTCGTCGTCGCGGCCGTGGTGCCGTGTGCGGTGCCGTGCGGTTCGAACTGGGTGCGGTACAGCTGGGCGTAGCGGCCCTCGGCGGCCAGCAGGTCGTCGTGGGTGCCGCGTTCGACGATGCGCCCGTCCTCGACCACCAGGATCAGGTCGGCGGCGCGGACGGTGGACAGCCGGTGGGCGATGACCAGGGCGGTGCGTCCGGCCAGGGCCTCCCCCAGGGCCTCCTGGACGGCCGCCTCGGAGGTGGAGTCCAGGTGGGCGGTGGCCTCGTCCAGGACCACCAGGCGGGGGCGGGCCAGCAGCAGGCGGGCGATGGTCAGGCGCTGGCGTTCGCCTCCGGACAGGCGGTAGCCGCGTTCGCCGACGACGGTGTCCAGGCCGTCGGGCAGGGACGTGACCAGGTCGGCCAGGCGGGCGCGGCGCAGCACGTCCCACAGCTGCTCGGTGCCGGCCTGGGGGCGGGCCAGCAGCAGGTTGGCGCGGATGGAGTCGTGGAACAGGTGGCCGTCCTGGGTGACCATGCCCAGGGCCTGCTGGATGGAGGAGGCCGACAGTTCGCGTACGTCGACCCCGGACAGGCGTACGCTGCCGCTGTCGGCGTCGTACAGGCGTGCCGTCAGTTGCGCGATGGTGGACTTGCCGGCTCCGGAGGAGCCCACCAGGGCGATCATCTGCCCGGCCTCGGCGCGGAAGGACACCTCGTGCAGTACCTGGGTGCCGCCGCGGGAGTCGAGGGTGGCGACCTCTTCGAGGGAGGCGAGGGAGACCTTGTCGGCCGAGGGGTAGGCGAAGCCGACGCGGTCGAACTCCAGGCTGACGCCGCCCTCGGGGACGGTGCGCGCGTCCGGCCGGTCGACGATGAGGGGTTTGAGGTCGAGGATCTCGAAGACGCGCTCGAAGCTGACCAGGGCGCTCATCACCTCCACGCGGGCTCCGGCCAGGGCGGTGAGGGGTGCGTACAGGCGGGTGAGCAGCAGGGCCATGGCCACCACCGCGCCGGCCTCCAGGCGTCCGCCGAGGGCCAGGACGCCGCCCAGGCCGTAGACGAGGGCCAGGGCGAGGGCGGAGACGAGGGTGAGGGCGGTGACGAACACCGACTGCACCATGGCGGTGCGCACGCCGATGTCGCGGACCCGCCGGGCGCGTTCGAAGAACTCGGCCGATTCCTGGGCGGGGCGGCCGAACAGTTTGACCAGGGTGGCGCCGGGGGCGGAGAAGCGTTCGGTCATCTGGGTGCTCATGGCGGCGTTGTGGTCGGCGGCCTCGCGTTCCATGCGGGCCAGGCGGGCGCCGACGCGTCGTGCGGGCAGGACGAACACCGGGAGCAGGGCCAGGGCCAGCAGGGTGATCTGCCAGGAGATGCCGAGCATGACGACCAGGGTCAGGGTGAGGGTGACGAGGTTGCCGGCGACTCCGGAGAGGGTGTCGCTGAAGGCGCGCTGGGCGCCGATGACGTCGTTGTTGAGGCGGCTGACGAGGGCTCCGGTGCGGGTGCGGGTGAAGAAGGCGATCGGCATGCGCTGGACGTGGTCGAAGACGGTGCCGCGCAGCTGCAGGATGAGTCCTTCGCCGATCCTGGCCGACAGCCAGCGGGTGGTCAGGCCCAGTGCGGCCTCGGCCAGGGCGATGACCGCGATCAGTATGGCCAGGCCGGTCACCACGCCGTCGGCGGCGCCGGTGACGATGGCGTCGACCACGCGTCCGGCGAGCAGTGGTGTGGCCACGGCGAGGACGGCCGACACCACGCTGAGCAGCAGGAACCACACGAGCAGGGCGCGGTGCGGGTGGGCGAAGGCGGCGATGCGCCGCAGGGTGGCCATGGAGAAGGGGCGCCGGTCGCGCTGGGCGTTCATGGCGTTGTACAGCGAATGCCAGGCGGTCATTTCCATGCTCATCGCGACACCATCACTTTTTCCGTGTTCTCGGCGTTCCGGGAGGGGTCCGCCGGGTGGGGGGCGGGCCGGTGGTGGCCGTCCGCGTGCTCGTCCGGGTGGCCGGGGGTGCGGGCGGGGCCGTGACACGACCATAGAACCTCAAGATAACTTCAGGTCAAGGCCGAGGGGGTGGCGCTCCTGCCGGCGACGGGCGCCGCTCCCCCGGAGGGGACCCGGTCTCGCGGGGCGCGGGGTGTCACAGGTCCAGGACGGCGCGGGTGGCCGCCCGGCAGCGGCGCGGGTCGGTCAGCAGGTCGGTGCTGTGGGCGAACTGGTCGATCGAACCCACCCGGGGCAGTGCCCGCACCCGGGTGTCGGTGATGGCCCGGTGCAGTGCCTCGGCGAAGCGTCCGGCGTCCAGCACCGGGAAGGGCCGCCGGTGGTGGTCGCGCAGCCCGTCGTCCAGCGCGGCCGCTCTGCCCATCCGGTTGTGCAGTGCCGCCGCGCGCCGGTAGACGACCCCCAGGTGCCGGTGCCGCTCACGCCACGCACCGGCCCCCACCTCCGCCGACACCGCCGCGGCCAGCTCCTCGGACGCCTCGGCGGCGCCCGACACGCGGCCGAAGGCACTGCCCAGCCACTTGGCGTACGGCGGGTAGCGGCGCCGCATCAGCAGCCACAGGCACATCAGGTCGCGGGCCAGCTCCGCGGTGACCAGCGCCGACCCCAGCTCGTCGCCCACCTCCCCGCACCGGCCGGGAAAGGCCTCCTGCCGGGCCAGGCGCCGCCACTGCCCGGCCAGCACGTAGCGTTCCAGGTCCGGCGGGTACCAGCGCAACGCGGCCCGGGCCGGTTCCAGCACGTTCAGGCCGTCGTGGAAGACCTCCCCGCTGGTGACCTCGGCCAGGCGCTGCCAGGGGGTCGACAGCCAGTCCAGCACGCCTACCCCGGCCAGCGGGTCGAAGCCGAGACGTTCGGTGAACCAGGTGGAGGCCTGGCTCACCTGCACCCCGTGTGAGCCGCTCTCCCCCAGCTCGGTGCGGTAACCGCAGAAGACCTCCGGCAGGCCCTCGTCCAGGGCGTGCCGTACCTGCCCGGTCCGCTCCAGGGTGACGAACAGCACCACCCGCGGTCCCCAGTCGTGATCGGTGGAGCGTTCGGTGTCGAAGGCCAGCACCTCCGACCCGGCGCCGATCAGCGCGGCGCTGTGCGGCACCCCGGCCACCAGGGGCCGCACGACCTGGAGGTAGAACGTACGCGAAAGCTCCAGGCCAGGTATGAAACTGGACATCATTTCGCCCACTCTGCCTGCCGGGGCGTCGTCCCGCACATGGTTTTCCCGCCCTTGCGCGCCCCCGGCTTCTCCCTGCCCTCCGTGCCCTGCGGGGGTGTCCGCCGGGACAGGTTCAGGGGTGCTCGGCGGAGGCGGCCGCGAGGGGGCGGATGCGCAGCCCGAGCCGCTCGTACAGGGCGATCGCGGCGTGGTTGGCGGTGTCGACCATCAGGGCGGCGCGGCCGTGCGCGGCCACCAGCTCGCCCAGCGCGAAGCGGCACACCGCCTCGCCCAGGCCGCGGCCGCGCCAGGCCACGGCCGTAGCCACCCCGGCGACGAAGCCGACCTGAGGGCTGGACCAGGCGTCGGCGGCCACCGCGACCAGCCCGCCTTCCGTGCCTTTTGTGCCTTCCGTGCCTTCCGTGCCGGTGGGGTGGCACACCCCGGCCCAGCGGCGTATCCCCGTCATGCCCGGTACCGCCCAGGAGGATGGAGCCGCGCACGCCAGCAGCGCGGCGACCTCCCCGTCGCGGGCCCGCGGCAGCCACCCCGCCCGCTCACCGTCCGTCCGCGCGGCATGCGGGCCCGCGGGGGGCGGCGGGGGCCGGTGGGTGTCCATCCACTCGAACGAGCCCGCGATCCGCAGCCGCGGCCAGCCGGCCACGACCTCCTCCACCAGGGTGCGTGAGCCCACCATCCGGTAGGAGGGGCCGACCTCGGCCAGGGCGTGCTCCACCAGGGCCCGCACCTGCCCGGCCGGGCCGCGCACCGTGATGCGGTCGCGGCGGTTGAGGTCGGCGCAGGTGACCGCGACCGCCTCCCCCAGCGCCCAGGCGCGCACGCCGGGCCGCAGCCCCTGGGCCCCCCACAGCAGGAGCGGGTCGTCGTCACAGGCCGCCGCGAGCTCGGCCACGTCTCGCAGCGCGACGGGCCCAGCGTTCAGAGGATCGCCCCGGGCCGGTAGGCGGCCGCCCGCGGGTGACGGCCGGTGATCTCCCCGATCCGTGTCACGACCGCCTCCACCTGGGAGGAGGCGGCGCCGGTGAAGGAGACCCGGTCGGCCAGCAGTGCCCGCAGCGCGGCCTCGTCGAGCGGGAAACGCTCGTCGGCGGCCAGCCGGGCCAGCAGCTCGTTGCCCGCGCCGTCCTCGCGCATCGCCAGCGCCGAGGCCACCGCGTGCTCCTTGATGAGCTCGTGGGCGCTCTCGCGTCCCACCCCGGCCCGTACCGCGGCCATCAGCATCTTCGTCGTCGCCAAGAACGGCAGGTAGCGCTCCAGCTCGGCCGAGACCACCGCGGGGAAGGCGCCGAACTCCTCCAGCACGGTCAGCATCGTCTCCACCAGCCCGTCGAAGGCGAAGAACGCGTCCGGCAGCGCCACCCGGCGTACCACCGAGCAGGAGACGTCGCCCTCGTTCCACTGGTCACCCGCCAGTTCCCCGGCCATGGACGCGTACCCGCGCAGCACCACGGCCAGGCCGTTGACGCGTTCGCAGGAGCGGGTGTTCATCTTGTGCGGCATGGCCGACGAGCCGACCTGGCCGGGGGCGAACCCCTCGGTGACCAGCTCGTGCCCGGCCATCAGGCGGATCGTCTTGGCCAGGGACGACGGCGCGGCGGCCAGCTGCACCAGCGCGCTGAGCACCTCGTAGTCCAGCGAGCGCGGGTAGACCTGCCCGACGCTGGTCAGCCGGTGGGCGAAGCCCAGGTGATCGGCGACCTCGTCCTCCAGGCGCGCCAGGGCCTCCTCGTCGCCGCCGAGCAGGTCCAGCATGTCCTGGGCGGTGCCGACCGGGCCCTTGACGCCGCGCAGCGGATAGCGGCCGATCAGCTCCTCCAGGCGGGTGAAGCCGGTCAGCAGCTCGTCGGCGGCCGAGGCGAAGCGCTTGCCCAGTGTCGTGGCCTGGGCGGCCACGTTGTGCGAGCGCCCGGCGACCACCAGCTGCGAGTGCTCGGCCGCCAGGCGCGCCAGGCGGTCCAGCAGCGCCACGCACCGGTCGCGTACCAGCAGCAGGCTGTCGCGGATCTGCAGCTGCTCGACGTTCTCGGTCAGGTCGCGGGAGGTCATGCCCTTGTGGACGTGCTCGTGCCCGGCCAGGGCGTTGAACTCCTCGATGCGGGCCTTGACGTCGTGGCGGGTGACGCGCTCGCGGGCGGCGATGGACTCCAGGTCCACCTGGTCGAGGACCTTCTCGTAGTCGGCGATCGCCTGCTCGGGAACCGCCACCCCCAGGCGTGCCTGCGCGGTCAGCACGGCCAGCCACAGGCGCCGTTCGGCCACCACCTTGTACTCCGCCGACCACAGGCGGGTCAGCTCCGCGGAGGCGTAGCGGGAGGCAAGGACATTGGGGATACGCGGCTTGGCAGTCACGTTGCGTCAGTATATTCGGCCCCGCGCGCCCGCCCGGCGCAGGGGCCGCCCCGCGCGGACGGGACAGCACCGGGACGGCGCCGGAAGACCGGTGGGAGGCCCGGAAGACCGGCGAGAGCCGCGGGGGCCGGGCGTGTGGCCGGGCTCCCGCGGCTCCCGCGGCTCTGGTATGTGCTGGACGGAGTCAGGGCGCCGGGGAGGGTGCCGGGGTCAGGTCGTCCCTGTCGTAGACCTTCGGCTCGGCACGGTGCTGCCCCTGGGCCGCAGTACCGTCCGCGGGGCCGTCCGTACCGGCGTCCGTGCCGCTGTTCGCGGTGGCACCCGGGGTGGCCTTGGGCTTGCGCCGCAGCCGCTCCTTGAGGCGCTCCACCATCACGTACAGGGTCGGCACCAGCACCAGCGTCAGCAGCGTCGACGACAGCAGGCCGCCGATCACCACGATCGCCAGCGGCTGGGAGATGAACCCTCCCGAACCGGTCAGGCCCAGCGCCATCGGGACCAACGCGAAGATCGTCGCGACCGCGGTCATCAGGATCGGCCGCAACCGGCGCCGTCCCCCCTCGATCACCGCCTCCACGATGCCCATCCCCTGCGCCCGGTACTGGTTGATCAGGTCGATCAGCACGATCGCGTTCGTCACCACGATGCCGATCAGCATCAGCATGCCGATCAGCGCGGGCACGCCCATCGGGGTCCCGGTCGCCAGCAGCAGGCCGATCGCGCCGGTCGCCGCGAACGGCACCGACACCAGCAGGATCAGCGGCTGCACGAAGCTCCGGAACGCCGCCACCATGATCATGAAGACGATCGCGATCGCCGCCAGCATCGCCAGCCCCAGCTGACCGAACGCCTCGGCCTGGTCGGCGCTGACCCCGCCCACGGTGAAGGTCGCCCCCGCCGGCAGCGACAACGCATCCAGCTTCGCCGTCAGCGCCGTCGTGGTGGCACCCAGGTCACTGCCGGTCGCCGTACCCGACACCGTCGCGCTGCGCTCACCGTCGATACGGGTGATCTGCGCCGGGCCCTGCGCCCTGGCCACCTCGGCCACCTGCGACAGCTTCACCACGCCCGCCGCCGTCGGCAGCTCCAGCGCCCGCACCTCCTTGACCGTCTCGGGCGCCTCCCCGCCGCTCAGCACCACCGCGCCACTGCGGCCGTCCAGCGTCATGTCGCCCATCGGCGCCCCGCGGAACCGCTGCGCCACCAGCTGGCCGATCTGCACCTCGGTCAGGCCCCGGGCCGCGGCCTTGCGCCGGTCCACCCGCACCTCGACCCGCTCGGCGCCGGCCTCCAGGTTCGAGGTGACGTCACGCAACCCCTCCAGGCCCGCCATCGTCGTGCGCACCGACTCGGCCGCGGTACGCAGCGTGGCCACGTCCGGCGCCTGCACGATCACCTGCAGCTGGTCGTTCGCGCCACCCGCCGGACCGCCCTGGCCGCCGCCCACGGTGACCTCACCGACGCCGCTCAGCTCCTTCAGCCGCGCGCGCAGCGTGTCCTGCAGCGCCCCGGAGTCACTGCCCTCCTCGACCGTCAGCGAGTACGACGCCCGGTCCCCCGCGCCGCCGCCGAGACCGCCCAGGAACCCGCCGCCACCGCCGACGTTCACCTGGTAGTCCTTGACGCCCTTGAGGGAGGCCAGCACCTCCTCGACCTTCTTGGCCGCCGCGTCCGTCGTCTCCAGGTCCGTGCCCGCGGGCATCTTCTGGCTGAGCGAGACCGTGTCCTGCCCGGAGGAGTCGATGAAGTTGGTCTCCAGCCGCCCGGCCAGGCCCATCGTGACGGCGAACACCACCAGGCCCACCAGGAGCGTCACCAGCCGCCGCCGGGTGGCGAAACGCAGCACCGGCAGGTAGGCCCGCTGCAACGGGCTGCGCAGCTCCTTGGCCTCGGCCTTCTCCCGCGCGGCGCGCGCCTGCTCGGCCGACAGCACCGGCGCCCTCAGGAACCAGTACGCCAGCACCGGCACCACCGTCAGCGACACCAGCAGCGACGCCAGCAGCGCCACCGTCACCGTGATCGCGAACGGCGCGAACAGCTGCCCCACCATGCCGCCCACCACCGCGATCGGCAGGAACACCGCCACCGTCGTCAGCGTCGAGGCCGTCACCGCGCCGCTGACCTCGCGCACCCCCGCCAGCACCGCCTTGCGCTTGGCCTCGCCGTACTCCAGGTGACGCTTGATGTTCTCCAGCACCACGATCGAGTCGTCGACCACCCGGCCCACCGCGATCGTCAGCGCCCCCAGCGTCAGCAGGTTCAGCGAGTAGTCACCCACCCACAGGGCGATCAGCGCGATCACCACCGACAGCGGGATCGAGGCGGCCGTCACCAGCGTCGAGCGCACCGACAGCAGGAACACCAGGATGACCAGCACCGCGAACGCCAGCCCCAGCAGCCCCTCCGTCGTCAGGTCCTCGATCGAGCGCTCCACGTACGGCGCCTGGTCGAAGACCACCGTCACCTCCGAGGAGTCACCGATCGCCCGCACCAGCTCCGGCAGCTTCTCGCGCACCTCGTGCGAGATCGCCACCGCGTTGCCGCCCGGCGACATCGTCACCGACACCCCCAGGCTCGGCTGCCCGTTGGTACGCGTCAGCGACGTGCCCTCGGCCAGCTCGCGCTCCACCGTGGCCACGTCCTGCACCCGTACCGGCCTGGGAGCCGGCGGCGCCACCTGACGGCGCGCCGCCTGCGCCGCCTGGGCCTGCTGAAGCTGCGCCTGCTGGGCCTGCTGGGCGGCTCCTCCCCCGCCCCCGGGAGCCTGCCTGCCCTGCTGCTGACCCTGCTGGGGCAGCTGCACCGGCGCGGCCGGCGTCAGGTACAGCTTCTTCAGCTCCTCCAGCGTCGTGACCCGCTTGCCCACCTGCACCGTCAGCGACATCTTGTCCTCGGTCAGGCTGCCCGCCGGGACCGGCTGGCCGTTGGCGCGCAACGCGTCCGCCACCGCCGACGCCGGCAACCCCACGATCGCCAGCCGCTTCGGGTCCGGGGTGATCGTCACGACCTCCTCGCGGGTGCCCGTCACCGACACCTCGCGCACCCCCTCGACGGCCTGCAGCTGCGGCACCATCAGCCGCTCCAGCCGCTCGGCCATCACCCGCTGGTCACCGGCGTCGCCCACCGCCAGCTGCATCACCGGGATGTCGTCGGTCCCGCCGGTCAGGACCTGCGGATCCACCCCCTCGGGCAGCTGCGTCTCGATCCGCGACAGCGCCTGCTGCATGTCCGACACCGCGGCGTCGATGTCGGTGCCGTACTCGAACGCCACCTGCACCTGCGACATCCCCTCCCGGGACGTCGAGGTCATCTCCTCCATGCCTTCCAGCCCCTGGAAGCTGTTCTCGATCGGCTCGGTGACCTGCTCCTCGACGATCTCGGGAGAGGCGCCGCTGTAGGGAGCGATCACGAAGGCCCCCGGAAACGACAGCGACGGCAGCAGCTGCTGTTTCAGCGACGGGATCGCGAAGACGCCGAAAGCGCTCAGCACCAACGCGATCATTATGACGAGGCTGCGGTTGGCAAGGCTCAACCTGGCCAGGGAGGTCATGGGGGCGGACTCCTAAAGGGATGTCACGACAAGATTTGCCCCAGACTAACACTTCGCCTGATACGAATATTTAACGAAGCAAACCATCCTGATAACCTTCTCAGGAACCGAGAGGTGAGAGTGAACGACGAACGCGAACAACTGATCCACCAGATCGGCGCCATCCAACGCGACCTGGGACGACTGTTCGCCCAGCAACGCCCCTCCTCACCCCTGTTCGACTCCAACCTCACCATGCGCCAGCTCAACGTCATCATGCTGCTGTCCCTGCGCCGCTCGGCCACCGGCCAGGAACTCTCCCACCACCTCGACGTCGGCCTCGGCACCGTCACCGGCATCGTCGACCGCCTCGTCGCCCACGGCCTCGTCACCCGCCGCGAAGACCCCCACGACCGCCGCATCCGCCGCATCGAACTCACCCCCGCCGGCCACACCCTCATCGAGCAGATCGCCGACGCCGGCCTCAACGAGTTCCGCCGCGTCCTGCAACACCTCGACACCCCCACCCTGCGCGACCTGTCCACCGTCATGGACAAACTCCAGAACGCCGCCCTCGCCCTGCACGAGACCTCCCCCCACCCAAACATGGGATGATAGGTTCCGTCGCTGTGAGCACACCCTCCACCGACCTTTTCTCCCTCACCGGACGCACCGCCCTCGTCACCGGCGGCAGCTCCGGCATCGGACACGCCATCGCCCACGCCCTCGGCCGCGCCGGCGCCAACATCGTCATCACCGCCCGCCGCCCCGAACCCCTCACCCGCACCATCACCGAACTCCACCACCACGACATCCAGGCCGCCTCCATCACCGCCGACCTCGCCGACCCCCACGACCTCGACCGCGTCATCGACCACGCCCCCACCCTCTTCGGCGACATCGACATCCTCGTCAACAACGCCGCCAACAACATCCGCCCCCACATGAACGACCTCACCCCCCACGACTACGAACAGACCATCAACCTCAACCTCACCACCCCCTACCTCCTCGGCCAGCACTTCGGCCCCCGCATGGCACGACGCGGCTGGGGACGCATCATCAACATCGGCTCCCAGCAATCCCACCGCGCCTTCGGCAACAGCGGCGCCTACGGCATCTCCAAAGCCGCCATCACCGGCCTCACCCGCTCCCAGGCCGAAGCCTGGTCCCCCCACGGCGTCTGCGCCAACACCATCATCCCCGGCTTCGTCCTGACCCCCCTCACCGAACCCGCACAGGCCATCCCCGGCCGCGTCGAAGCCCTCGCCGCCCGCACCATGATCGGCCGCAACGGCCTCCCCGCCGACTTCGCCGGCATCGCCGTCCTGCTCGCCGGCGACGCCTCCGCCTACATCACCGGCCAGACCATCTGCGTCGACGGAGGATTCTCCGTCCACTGACCCACCCGACCCACCGACCCCGCACACCCGCCCGAACCGTTCACCGACCCCGCACCACCCACCCCGTACCCCACGCGCACCCGACACCCCCCACCGACGGCGCGCACCCACACAGCCGGGACCACCGTGACCACCACCCCCACCCGCCGACACACCAACGCCCGCGCCGCCGTCTGCTACTTCTTCATCCTCCTGGGCACCGTCTCCGGCGCCTGGGCCGCCCGCATCCCCGACGTCAAGAACACCCTCCACCTCACCGACGGCCAGATCAGCTACGCCCTCCTCGCCGCAGCCCTCGGCCTCGTCCTCGGCATGCGCTTCGCCGGACACCTCAGCGACCGCCTCGGCAGCGCCCGCCTCCTACCCCCCGCCGCCATCGCCACCGCCCTCGTCATCACCCTCCCCGGATACGCCCCCGACCTCCCCGCACTCATCACCGCCCTGTTCCTGTTCGGCCTCATCAGCGCCAGCGTCGACGTCTCCATGAACGCCCACGGCGTCGAGATCGAACGCGCCTACGGCCGCCCCCTGATGTCCTCCTTCCACGGCATGTTCAGCATCGGCGTCCTCGCCGGCGCCGCCATCGGCGGCCTGTTCGCCTGGCTCGACCTCAACGCCGCCGCCACCCTCACCGCCGTCGGCATCCCCCTCGCCCTCGCCACCCTCTACGTCCGCCGCCACCTGCTGCCCACCACCCCCCACCCCACCGACCCGGACGGCGACCCGCACACCCCCACCCCACGACGCGCCCGCTGGAACCGCTGGATCATCCTCATGGGAGTCGTCTCCTTCGCAGGCCTCGTCGGAGAAGGCGCCGCCAACGACTGGACGGCCGTCTACCTCTTCCAGAACCTCCACGCCTCCGAACCCGTCGCCGCCGCCGCCTTCGCCGTCTTCTCCGCCACCATGACCATCGGCCGCTTCGCCGGAGACCACCTCGCCCAGCGCCTCGGACCCACCCGCCTGGTCCGCTACTCCGGCCTCGTCGCCGCCATCGGCCTCGGCGGCGCACTCCTCGGCGGGCAGATCCCCATCGCCTTCGCCGGCTTCGCCCTGTTCGGCCTCGGCCTGGCCCCCATCGTCCCCCAGGTCTTCTCCGCCGCCGGGAACCAGGACCCCGTCACCGCCGGACGCGCCATCGCCCAGGTCGCCACCGTCGGCTACGCCGGACTCCTGGCGGGCCCCGCCATCATCGGCGCCGCCGCCGAACTCGTCGGCCTGCCCGCCGCCCTGGGCATCCCGGCCGTGCTCGCCCTCTTCATGGCCGCCTCCGCGGGAGCACTACGCTCCCCCGCGCCCCGATGACCGGGCCCTGCCTTTCAGGTGATGAGTCTTCAGTCCATTGTAGATGATCTTGAAGTTCGGAGATCGCCTTTACAATGTAGATTAATAAGTTATGAAGAGGGGCCTTCGAACCGTGCGGACGCGACCCGGCCGGCCGGACGGACAGCCGGTGGGCGGAGACGCGCCGACCGCGGCCCAGAGCCGCCCCCGCATCATCGGCATCCCCCTCGTGCGGTCAGTCGAGGACCGCGGTGGCCTCGACCTCGATCAGCAGGTCGGGCTCACCCAGAGCAGCGACGCCCAGCAGCGTGATCGGCTTGACCGGGTCGACGCCCAGCCGAGCGGCCGCGCGGGCGACCCCCTCCCCCAGCAGGGGCAGCTTGTCAGGGCTCCAGTCGACCACGTAGACGGTCAGCTTGGCCACGTCGTCGAAGGAGCCGCCGACCGCGGCCAGCGCGGTGGCGACGTTGAGATAGGCCTGCTCGGTCTGGGCGGCGAGGTCGCCTTCGCCGACCTTTCCCCCGTCGGCGTCACGGGCGACCTGACCGGCCAGGAACACCAGCTTCGATCCGGTGGCGACCGACAGCTGCCGGTACACCTCGGGCTTGGGTAGTCCGTCCGGGTTCATCAGGGTGACGGCCATGATCGCTCCTTCGTCTGCGAGGGGAGTACGCGGGGTGTTCCATAAACCATAGCAATGCCATGCATTGGAAACCATAGCATCGCTATATATTGTGGTGTCATGGCGAGGACGAAGAACCCCGCGGCCCGCTCACTGCTCATCGAGCGCGCCGCGCAGATGCTCCGGTCCCGCGAGCCCGTCACCCTGCGCTCCCTGGTGGCCGGGACCGGGGTGTCGACCATGGCCGTCTACACCTACTTCGGGGGCATGGACGGGGTGTGGAAGGCGGTGCGCCAGGAGGGCTTCTCCCGCCTGGCGGTCCGGCTCGCCACCGTAACCGTCTCGGCCGACGCGGTACGGGACCTGACCGCCCTGGGCTCCGCCTACCTGTCCAACGCCCTGGACAACCCCGATCTGTACCGGGTCATGTTCGACGCCACCTTCGACCTGGAGGACTCCCACGCCGCCGACCAGAGCCTGCACCATCTGGTCCGCGCGGCCGAACGGGCCAGGGACAGCGGCCGCTTCCGCGGCGACGTCGACCCGCTGGAACTGGCGACGCAGAGCTGGACCATCGGTCACGGTCTGGCCTCCCTGGTCGCCACCGGTCCCCTGCCGCGCCAGATGCTCGCCCACGGCGTCCCGCTGCTGACCGCGCTGTTCGTCAGCGCCGGGGACGACCCCGGCCGCTGCCGCTCGTCGGTCGAGCAGGGCTGGAACCTGCCCTCCTCTCCCCCGTGCGACGACGCGCCTGGGGAGAAGGCCTGAGAAACGCACCGGGCCGCCCGTACACGATCGATGTCAGGGGCGCGTCCGCCACCCGGGCCTCCGCCGGGGGCGACGCGTCAGAGCGGTACGGGTCAGCCGGCCTCGGCCTCCTCCAGCGTCCGCTTCATCTCCTGCGCGCCCCGCTCGACCCGCACGCGGGTCTGCGCCGCCAGCGTGTGCGGCAGCAGGTCGGTCAGCCAGACGAGCCGGCTGCGGTCCGGCCCTTCGGCGAAGACCTGGAACGAGGCGTGGTGGTGGGTGACGGACTGCCGCGTGCCGCCGATCACCGCGTAGGCGAGCCGGCGAGCGGTGTCGTCGACGTCGACGATCAGCTCCCGGACGACCGTCCCGCCCGGGAGGACCAGGATCCTGACGTCGCCCTCCATACGGGTGTCGACGACACGGCCGGGCAGCAGGCGCCGGTGCACCGCGCCCACGTCGCGTATCGCCTCCCACACCCGCTCGGGGCGGGAGTCGATGACGACCTCCGTACGGATGGAAGCCACGTGCCGGTCTCCTGACTGCGTGATCCTCGGAATTCCCGGATCACAGCGGTTGGCGGTGAGGGGCCGGGCGTGTCCGCCGGGCCCAGGGGGTACGCCGGGATGCGCCGCACCGGACGGCCGGCGGGCGGGAGGGTGCGGCTCAGGGCCGATCCCCCTGCGCGTCGCCGGGGTGGTCCGGCCGTTCCGTAAGAGCCCGGCCGAGGTGTTCCGAGACGCGGTGCTGGTTGTCGGCCAGCAGCAGGCACAGGTGCCGCAACCCGGCCAGCTCGGCGCGCGTGAAGCCCTGGAAGATCGCCGCCATGGCGGCCTGGGTCGGCCGGCGGAAGGCGTCGATCCACGCCCGCCCGGCGGGGGTGATCCGGACCAGGACCGAGCGCCGGTCGCGCCGGCCGGGGACGCGCCGTACCAGCCCGTCGCGCTCCAGGGTGTCGACCAGGCCGGTGACGTTGCGCGAGCTCACCCCGGCCGACCGGGCCAGATCGCCGATGGTGAGCCCGTCGTCGCCCGTCCCGTCGTCCCCGTCGCCCGCATCGGCCGTGTCGGTCCTGATGTCCGTGTCGGCCGTGTCGGCCGTGTCGGCCGTGGTGTTCAGGCGGATCAGGACGTCGAGCGCCCCCGAGCTCAGCCCGCGACCCTGGGCTCCGTGAGCGCGCATGCGCTCGACGGCGTGGAAGGCGGTGCGGACGGCGGTCGCCGCCTCCAGGGCGAGGGTGTCCTCCCCCGCGGCGAACCGGGTCATCGCGGCCCTGGCCCGGGGGTCGAAGAGCGAGCCGTCGGGATCACGTTCGAAGCCCGCCGTCGATTTATCTACGTCCTTCATAATAAGTCAAAAGATTAGTACGTCCTTCCCTATCTGTCGAGCCCGAGCCGACCTGTCAGCAGGCCAGACAGCGGATCTTCAAGCCACTACCGGGCGGGTCTGCTCGAACTGCTCCAGGCGACGCTGTCGGCGCTGTAGCGGATGAGGAGGCGGGCGAACTGGACGCGTTCGTCGGGATCCCAGTTCGCGGTGATCTCTTCGAACACGTGTCGCTGGGCGGCGGCGAAGCGGTCGCGCTCGGCCCGTCCGGCATCGGTGAGTTCGAGCACGGTGCGCCGGCCGTCCTGCTGGGACACGGCCCGGCGCATCAGGCCGTCGTCGATGGCGGCCGCGACGGAGCGGCTGGCGACCGGCTGGCTGACGTTCATCTCGGCGGCCAGCGCGCCGACGGTGATCTCGCCGTCGTGGTCGCCGACGATGTTCAGCACCAGGTTCCGGGTGAGGCCGCCCGGTTCGCTCATGGTGCGGCGGCGCATCCGGGAGATCGCCGGACCTACCTCGTCGAAGATGGAGCGCTCGGGCGGGACGGGTGTACTGGTCATGACAATAGCGTACCCAACACAGATGCATGTCGTAGGTATTTACATATCAAATGGTATATAGTTGGGCAGCGAGAAGCCGACCATGAGCGAGGTACTTCATGACTGTAACCGCCATCACCGGGGCCAAGGTGTTCGACGGGATCGACACCCACGCGCCGACCACGGTGCTCATCGACGGCAGGCGGATCGTCTCCGTCGGCGGCCCGGTCCCCGAGGGAGCCGATGTGGTCGACGGATCGGGCGCCACCCTGTTGCCCGGCCTGATCGACGCCCATGTCCATACCAACGCCGGCGCGCTCGCGCTGGCCCTGACCTTCGGCGTGACGACCGAGCTGGAGATGCAGGGCACCAACACCCGCGACAACCGCCGGCACATCAGCGACGACGACACCCTGGCCGATGTGCGCTCCTCCGGGTTCGGCATCACCCCGCCCGGCGGGCATCCCAGCGAACTGTTCCCCGAGGGCTCCCGCCCCGGCCCGCCGCCCGGTGCCCGGCCCACCGGCAAGCCGCCGCTCATGCCCTTCTCCACCACGCCGGAGGAAGCGGTCGCGTTCATCCCCCAGCTGATCGAGCGCGGCTCGGACTACATCAAGTTCATGGTCGACGACGGCAGCGTCGAAGGACACCCCGGCCTGCCCATGCTCGACCAGGCCACCCTGAACGCGGGCGTGGCCGAGGCCAGACGGCACGGCATGCTCACCGTCGCCCACACCCTCACCCTGGACGCCACCCGCATGGCCGTCGAGGCGGGCATCGACGGCCTGGCCCACGTCTTCATGGACCGGCCGCACACCGATGAGATCATCTCCCTGCTCAAGGACTCCGGCACCTTCGTCGTCCCCTGCATCGTCCTGAACGCCTCCATGATGGGCATCACCGGCGACGAACTCGCCGACGACCCCCGAGTCGCCTCCCGCCTGGACGACGACTGGATGACCACACTGCGCTCCAGCTTCGGCCACTACCCCCAGGGGAAGATCTCCCACGTCCTGGACACCGTGCGCGCCCTGCACGACGCGGGCGTCGACATCCTCGCCGGAACCGACGTCTCCGTCCCGCTGCCCTTCCTCGGCGGCCTCGCCCACGGCGCCAGCGTCCACCACGAACTCCACTACCTCACCCGCGCCGGCCTGAGCCCGCTCCAGGCCCTGCGCGCGGCCACCTCCACCACCGCACGCCGTTTCGGCCTCACCGACCGGGGCCGCATCGCCGAAGGCCTGCGCGCCGACCTGCTCCTCGTCGACGGCGACCCCACCACCACCATCACCGACACCCTCAACACCCGCGCCGTCTGGCGCCACGGCACCCTCCTCGACGCCTGAGAGGAGCCACCGGTCCTGCGACGGTCACCTGGGGATGGTTCGCACAGTGACCTCTTCGGCGGGGTCCTGGCCGGCCGGGCCGGGTTGCGGGCGCGCGTTGCGCAGTGCGGTCTCGACGCGGCGATTGCCGGTCATGGTCGCGGTGACGGCGGTCATGGCCAGCAGGAGGCCGGCGGCGGCGTAGAGCGGGGTGCGCAGGTCGTAGGCGGTGGCCAGCCAGCCGCCGAGGAAGGCGCCGAACGGGGCGGCGCACATGGCGAGCATGCGGGAGGTGGAGGCGACGCGGCCCATCAGGTGGGCCGGGACGATGGCCTGCCGGAGGGAGGGGCCGAGCACCATCGTGGCGCCCATGCCCGCCCCGCAGACGGCGAGCGCGAGCCCGGCCACGTACGGGTCCGGGGCGAGGGCGAGCCCCAGGATGGCGAGGCTCTCGATCGCGGCGGTGCAGGTCAGCGCGGTTCCGGTGCCCAGGCGTCGGCCGAGGAAGGAGGCGATGCCCGCGCCGAGCAGGCCGCCGGTGGCCTCGGCGGTGAGCAGCAGTCCGAAACCCAGGGCACCGACTCCGAGATGTTCGTGGGCGAACAGGGCCAGGACGGTCTCCACGGCGAGGAAGGCGACGTTCCCGACCGCCGGACGGAGCGCGAGCCCGAGCAGCAGCCGGTCCCGGAAGACGTAGGAGGCCCCGGCCCGCGCCTGGCGGAGCAGCGACTCACGGGCGCTCGCGGCCGGCTGCGGCACGGCGGGCAGCGACCGGACGAGCAGCGCGGACAGCGCGAACGACACGGCGTCGGCGAGCAGCGGAACCGAACGTCCCAGCGCGAGCAGCGCACTGCCCACAGGTGGCCCGGCGAAGCCGGACGCCGCGGTCTGGGCACCGCGCAGGCGAGCGTTGGCGCGCTCCAGCCGGGCGGGGTCGCGGCCGAGCAGGTCCGGCAGGTACGCCGTGGCGGCCGTGTCGAAGAACAACCCGCCGAGGGCCAGCAGGAACGCGAGGGCCGCCAGCAGCGGGACGCTCAGCACGTCGAGCGCCGCCGCCACAGCGGGTACGGCGAGCAGCACCGCACGCGCGGCGTCCGTGACCCACATCGTGCGGCGGCGGTCCCAGCGGTCCACCAGCGCACCGCCGAGCACTCCGAACAGCAGCCAGGGCAGTGTCCCGGCGGCCGTGACGACGGCCAGCGCCATCGGATCCCGGGTCAGCGTCAACGCCAGCAGCGGCAGCGCGGCATGCATCACGCCGTCACCGAGCGAGGACACCGTCTGCGCGGCCCACAGTCGCCCGAACCCGGCCGGCGGCCTCACCACGTCGTTCGCCGGTTCCGGGGTCACTCGGCCTCCCCCTCGACCTGCAGGCGCGCAGCCGGCCGGAACAGTGCGAAGACCAGCGACACGTCGGGAAGCGACGGATCGGACAGCGTCCGGTACTCGTCCGCCAGTGCCTGCAGGCGTGCTCCCAGCTGCGTGAACTGCTCCTCGGTGAGCCGAAGATGCGCCATTCGCACGTGCCGCTCATCGTCCACCGGCGACGCCTCCAGGTCCGCCACCGCATTCCGCAGCAGCACGTCCGGCTGCCCCGGCCCTGGATCCGGCAGCTCGATCGACCGCGCGGCCATCGCGTAGTACCGCTCGGTGACCCCTCTCACCTTTCGCGTCCGCACCACCTTCACCAGGCCGGCCCGCTCCAGCAGCCGCACGTGATAGCTGGAACTTCCCTTCGCGAGGCCCACCCGCCGGGCGATCTGCGTGATCGTCGCCGGCTCGAAGCGGAGCATGGCCATGATCCGGTGACGGGTGAGATTGGAGACGGCGCGGAGTTGCTCGTCAGTGGTGACGTGAAACGTCTCGGGAAGATCATCGGTAGGCACACGAGCAATGGTCAACGATTCTTGACCATTGCGCAAGGGGTTTTATCCCTGGCGATACGGCGCCGATACCGACGGATTCACCCCCGGCTCGACCGCGGCTTCTCCGGCACCACCCGCCGCGACCGCAACGGCGGCCGGTGGTGACGGTCTTGCCGGTGGGCGGGAAGGCCGCCACCCCCGGGAACGCGAAGGGCGGTGGCCACCGTCCGTGGTTACCACCGCCCGCTACCGCCGTGCCGATGGGATCAGGGCTTGAGGATGACCTTCTCGCAGTCGTCCTGCTTGTTCTTGAAGATGTCGAAGCCGTGCGCCGCCTGCTCCAGCGGCAGGGTGTGCGTGATGATCCGGGTCGGGTCGATCTCACCCCGCTCGATGCGCTGCAACAACGGCTTCATGTAACGCTGCACGTGACACTGGCCCGTGCGCAGCGTCAGGGACCGGTTCATCCACGCCCCGGCCGGGAACTTGTCGAGCAGGCCCCCGTAGACGCCGATGACCGACACGATGCCACCGCTGCGGCACGACATGATGGCCTGCCGCAGCGCGTGCGGGCGCTCGGTCTCCGAGCGCACCGCCTGCTTGACCCGGTCGTAGGCACCGATGTGGGCACTGCCGTGCGTCGCCTCCAGCCCGACGGCGTCGATGCACTTGTCCGGGCCGCGCCCGCCGGTCAGCTCCAGCAGCTCCGAGCGCACGTCGGTCTCGTCGAAGTTGACGACCGTGTGACCGGCCTCCTCGGCCATGCGCAGCCGGTACGGCTCCTTGTCGATCCCGATGACCTTCGCCGCCCCCAGGGCCCTGGCGCTGTCCATGGCCAGCTGCCCCACCGGCCCGGCACCCCACACCGCGACGACGTCACTGGAGCGGATGTCGCACATCTCGGCACCCATGTAGCCGGTGGGCAGGATGTCGGACAGGAACAGCACCTGCTCGTCGCTCAGCCCCGACTCGATCTTCAACGGGCCCACGTCGGCGAACGGCACCCGCGCGTACTGCGCCTGCCCGCCCGCGAACCCGCCCGTCAGGTGCGAGTACCCGAAGATCCCCGCGACCGGGTGACCGTACATCTTCTCCGCGATCCCGGCGTTGGGATTGCTGTTCTCGCAGCAGGAGTACAGCTCCGCCGCGCACGCCGCACAGGCGCCGCAGGCGATCGGGAACGGCACCACGACACGGTCACCGACGCGCAGCCTCTCCGGCGCGACCGCGGAACCGACCTCCACCACCTCGCCCATGAACTCATGACCCAGGATGTCGCCGTCCTGCATCGTCGGCACGTACCCGTCGACCAGGTGCAGGTCCGAACCGCAGATCGCCGTCGAGGTGATCCGCACGATCGCGTCACGGCCGCTGAGGATCGTCGGGTCCGGCACGTCGCGGACCTCGACCTTGTTGCGCCCGGCCCAGGTGTTGGCCCTCATGCCAGTGCCCCCTTCTCCAGTTCCTCGGCCGACAGCGGCTGCGCCGGACGCTGCGGGAACTCCTTGCGGGCCTGCTTGCCCCAGGGAGCCCCGTCCGAGCGCACCACCTCACCGGTCTCCAGCACCTGCTTCAGCCGGCGCAGATCGTCGTCGATCTGCTGGTGCGGCTCCTCACCGAAGTACGTGGCGACCGCCTTGCCCA
Organism: Streptosporangium longisporum; assembly: GCF_039534895.1. Classification (NCBI taxonomy): domain Bacteria; kingdom Bacillati; phylum Actinomycetota; class Actinomycetes; order Streptosporangiales; family Streptosporangiaceae; genus Streptosporangium; species Streptosporangium longisporum. The sequence goes on from NZ_BAAAWD010000031.1 coordinate 38,100, forward strand.
GCGCGCCGCCGGGGATGTCGTAGACGAGCAGCACGTGCACCTCGGTGCTCTCACCGTCCGGTGCGGGCACGAACCACACCTTCCCGGCGTTCGGTACGTCGGCGTCGGCGCTCGAACGCCAGCCGATCCGCTCCCCCGGCACCTCGTCGGTTATCTCGGCGTCCCACTCGACCGTCCGGCCGAACGGGGCGCTCGCCGTCCAGTGACTCGTCCGCTCGCCCGTCGACCGCACCTCGTCCAGGTGGGACATGAACGTCGGGAGGTTCTCCAGGCGCCGCCAGAACGCGTACAGCTCGGACGCCGGCTTGCGGATGGTTGTCGTGGCAGTCAGATCCATCGTTCCTCCTTTCCCCCGTGCTACCGGCCTGAGCTGGAATTACACCTCCCTGGCCAAAAAATAACCGGCCACGTCCCCGGACGGGGATCGGGCTCCGGGCGTCCCGGCGCGATGAGCTGGACCTGGCCGGTGAAACCGCCACCCCCGATCGGTCGGCCTCTCCCTCCTTGGCGATCTTCTTGTGAACGGTTCTGAAATCGAGGGAGCGACTTTACAATGTAGATTAATAGCGACGGCCGGCTCTTTCGCGGTCAGCGCACCAGCCCCGCGACGACGGTCGCTCCCGCCCCGCGAAGCGTGCGCAGCTCCCTGCTGCGGCCCGTGCGCACGTCCACCGCGTAGAGCACCGACGGCCGGTTCGACTCCGCCGTGGCCAGCATGGTCACCTCCGTGGCGTTCAGCCAGGCCCCCAGGTGTCCGGCGTGCAATCCTTCCGCCATGCCGGATATGCGGGTACGCCTCTCCCGGCCGCCCCGTATCGCGTCGACGACGACGATCGAGCCGCCCTGCCGCAGCGTGGCCGGCCGTTCCGGATCGACGCTCCTCTCCACCCGGGCCAGGGTCCTCCCGTCAGGAGCGAGCGCGCTGTAGTCATACGCGAAGTACCCGATGGTGATCGGCTCGTGGCCGAGCACCCACACCCGGCTGGTCATGTCATAGGGCCTGGCCAGGACGACGGGCCCGGACCCGTCCGCCACGCTCACCGGCCACCACCCGCGCTCAAGGTCGGTCACGGTCCCCCGCTCCACGTCCACCAGCTTGTTCGGCTCCCGCCTTCCGCCCCATCCCGACACGATGAACCGCAGCCCGCCGGGGGACAGCCGCAGGGAGAACTCGACCGCGAAGTCCTCGGCGGGCTGCTTCAGCGGCGCCCTCCACACCCTGCCGCTCGCCAGGTCCCGCACCACGATCCTGCGCTGCCGCGCGCTGTAGTAGGCGATCCTGCGGCCGTCCGCGGTGATCGCCAGCGGCCCCTGCGAGGACACCTCGGGCAGCTCGTAGGTGGTGTCGCCCCCGTCGGTCACCAGCAGCCAGACGCGCCCGCCGCACGACTCGAAGCCGACCCGGCACACCGGCCTGTACGCCTGGACGGCCGGGCCGATTCCCCTGGCGGGGAGCGGAACCGTCCTGGCCGGCGGCGGGGTGAGCACGACCGGGGGCTCGGGGCGTACCTGCTGGACCAGCGCGGCGCCACCGCCCGCGATCAGGCAGGTCACGGCCGCGGCCGCCACGGCCAGACGGGTCGCGCGCCTCCTGCGCGCGCCCCGCACCGCCCGGGCCGCCAGGTCGACGGCGGGCGCCTGCTCGGCCAGCGCGTGCAGGTCCTCACGAAGCATGTTCATCGGTACACCTCCTGGGGGGTGAGCGCGCGCAGCTTCGCCAGCGCGTAGTTCGTCTGGCTCTTGACGGTGCCGACCGAGACGCCCATGAGCCGGGCGGTCTCGTGCTCGGAGCAGTCCTCGTAGAAGCGCAGCACGATCACCGCCCGCTGCTTGGCGGTGAGCCGGGCCAGCGTGCGGAGCAGGACGAGACGGCGCACGGTCGTCTCGTCGTGCGCCTGCCGGGACTCGGCGACCTCCGGCAGTTCGGCTCCGAGCAGCTCGACGTGCCTGCGCCGGCGCCAGGACAGGCTCTGGTTCACCAGGGCCTTACGGGCGTACGCCTCGGGGTTGCCGCCATCGGCGAGCTTGCCCCAGTGGGAGGCGACGCGGATGAGGACCGTCTGCAACAGGTCCTCGGCGAGATGGGCGTTCCCGGTGAGCAGGTACGCCGTCCGCATCAGCGACTGCTGGCGAGCGCGTACGAACTCGTGGAACCCCTCGTAACGGTCCATGTAAGGAAACAACTCCGCGGAGGGGCTCCAGGTTGGAATACCGGCGTGGACGGGAGCGCGCGCGGTCAGGTGCAGGTTACCGGCCGCCGACGGCCCGCACGGGGTCGGCGGCCGCGGGACGACGGCGGGACGCGAGCCCGGGGCCGGGCCCGGGGCGTGTCACGGCCACCCGCATCCCGCCGGCCTCGGAGCCGCGCGTCATGTCCCGGAAGGCGACGGGAGCGGCCGCGTCCTAGTCGCCGCAGAACACCTCCTTGAGGAGCCTGTCCAGCGCCTTGGGGAACACCTGCGCCTGGTCGATCGCGGCGTCCCCGAGGGTGATCGAGGCGATCATCGTTTTGCGCCCGTCGGGCGTGCTGTACATCAGCGCCCCGTAGCCGTTGGTGCTGCCGTTGTGGTTGAGGACGATGCCGGAGCACTCCGGGCCGGTGTCCTTCACGTACAGCCCGAGGCCGTAGCGGCCGTAGAGCCCGCCGCTGTCGGGGTGCGGCGTGCGCATCTGGGCCAGCAGCCGGGCCGGGAGGAGCCTGCCGCCCTGCAGCGCGGAGAAGAACGTCTGGAGATCCTCGGTGGTCGAGATCATCTCACCGGCGCCGGCGATCCAGGAGGGGTTCTGCCGGGTGACGTCGACGACCTTCCACTGGCCGGCGTCCTGGTAGCGGTGGTAGCCGTGGGCGTGCGGCCCGGGGATGCCCGGCCGGGTGCCCGGCACCACGGTGCCGCGCAGCCCGAGCGGCCGCAGGATCCGCCGCTTCATCTCCTCGGCGTACGAGCGGCCGGTGACCTTCTCGATCAGCAGCCCGGCCAGGACGTAGTTGGTGTTGGAGTAGCTCCAGCCCTTCCCCGGCTCGAACGTCGCGGGCTTGGACAACGCCAGCCGTACCAGCTCCTCGGGCCGGTAGGTGTGGAACCGCCGGTCCACCCACTCCTTGCCCTGCCAGGGGATGCCCGGCACGACCGTCCCGTCGGGGTAGTACTGCCCGGTGTGGTCGAACAACCCGCTGGTGTGCTGCAGCAGCATCCGCACCGTGATCCGGCGGTCCAGCCCGAACCGGGGCAGGTGCTCGGCCACCGGGTCGTCCAGTCCGACCCTGCCCTCGGCCACCAGCTGCAGCACCAACGTCGCGGTGAAGGTCTTGGTGGCGCTGCCGATCCGGAAGCGCCCGTCGGTCGGCACCGTGGCGGTCCCGCCGAGCCTGCGCACCCCGGCGCTGCCGGTCCACTCGCCCCTCCGGTCGCGTACGCGCAGCTGCATCCCGGCGTAACCGGCGTCGACGATCTCCTGGACGACCTTCTGCAGTTCCGGGCGGTCCTGCCCGGGGGCGGCCTCCGGCACGGCCGTGCCGTCCGCGGCGGCCACCCCGGGTGCGGCCGTCCCGGCCAGCAGCGCGGCCGCCAGCGCCGGCACGGCCACCCGCCGCAGGATCTCGCCGAGGCCGGACGGACGCCGGCGCGCACCCGCGACGCGCGCCCCGCTCTCCGTGTTCTCCGTGCTCTCCGTGTTCTCGGGCAAGGCGGGCAGGGCGGGCAGGGGTCGGATTCTCATGTTCTCTCGTCTCTGTGCCGTGCCCGGGCGAGGAACGCGCCGGGCGATTCGATGGGGACGGGTGACCGCGGGCCGGTCACGCGTCCCAGGTGACCGGGAGGCTCTTGATCCCGTAGATGTCCGCCGTCTCCGGGCGCAGGGGGACCTCCCCGGCCGGTACGGCCAGGCGCAGCGTGGGGAAGCGGTCGAACAGCGCGGGCAGGGCGACGCGCAGCTCGACGCGGGCCAGCTGCTGCCCCAGGCACTGGTGGATGCCGTGACCGAACGCCAGGTGCCCGCCGTGCTGCCTGCGCAGGTCGAGCACGTGCGGGTCGGTGAAGCGCCCGGGGTCACGGTTGGCGGTGTTGTACGACAGGATGAGCGTCGTACCGGCCTCGATGGTGTGATCGCCCAGCTCCACGTCCTCCAGCGCGACCCGCGTGAACTGCTTGGCGACGGTCAGGTAGCGCAGCAGCTCCTCGACGGCCCCCTCGGTGAGCCCGGGGTCGGCGCGCCACGCGGCGAGCTGTGCGGGGTTGCTCAGCAGGGCGAAGGTGCCCAGCGCGAGCATGTTCGCGGTGGTGTCGAACCCGGCCGACAGCAGGATCAGGGCCATGCCCTTCAGCTCCTCGTCGGTCAGGTCGCCGTCGAGCAGGTCGCTGAGCACGTCGTCGGTGGGGGTGGCGCGCTTGGCGGCCACCAGCTCGGCGAGGTAGACCTGGGTCGCGGTGTAGGCCGCGATCAGCTCCTCGTCACCGGCCTCTCCGCCGAGGAAGGTGTCGATGTTGTCCTGGAAGGAGCCGCGGTCTGCGTACGGGACGCCCAGCAGCTCGCAGATGACGACGGAGGGGATGGGCCTGGCGAACGCGGTCACCAGGTCCGCCGGGGGTCCGGCCTTCTCCATCGCGTCCAGGTGCTCGGCGGTGATCTGCTCGACGCGCTCGGTGAGCCGGCGCATCCGCCGCACGGTGAACCTGCCCACGAGCGGCCTGCGGTAGCGGCCGTGCTGCGGCTCGTCCATCAGCAGGAACTCACCCGGCGAAGCCGGAGGGACCTCGATGTCGCCGTAGTCAACCAGCGGGTGGTGGCGCATGAGCTCCCTGCGGGAGCTGAACCGCGGGTCGGCCAGCACCGACCGGACCAGGTCGTACCCGGTGACCAGCAGGCCCTGGTGCCCGTCGGGGAAGGGAAAGCGGCTGATCGGACCGTGCTCGCGGGCCTCGGCCAGCTCCGCGGGCGGGTCGAAGGGGCAACCGGGCCGGCGCTCGGCCGGCATCGTGGCGACGGTGTACAGGGACTCACCCATGATCGTTCCTCGTCTCGCGGTGGCGGATGTCCGGCACGGCTCGGGGGCCGTGCCGCGCCCGGGGTCCGGGTCGGCCGCGGGAACCGCGTCCAGGCGGATGACGCACCGATTCCGTGACTCCGGGGCCGGGCCCGCCGAGCCGTTCATGACGCCCACCATCGCCGACCGCGCTGACACGGGGCCGTCGCCGGGCTGACACGGCCACTGACACGACGATCATCCGTACGGCACGGCACGGCCCGGCCCGGCACCGCGTCCGGCGGACACCACGCCTCACCGGCGGCGACCTGATCGACGAGGAGAGCCCGGCCGTACCGGGACCGAGGCCGGGACCGAGGCCGGGACCGAGGCCGGGCGGACCGGTGACCGGCCGCGTGACCGGCCGCTACGGCTCGGGGCGCCGTCACGGTTCGGCACAATGGCCGGTGTGCGAGTTGAACTGCTCGGGCCCTTCGCGGTCCGCACCTGCGACGGGGCCGTGGTGGAGGTGCCCGGGGTCCGGCTGCGCGCGCTGCTGGCCGCACTCGCCCTCGAACCCGGCCGGATCGTCTCGCGGACGAGGCTGGTGGACTGGATCTGGGGGCGGCGGCCGCCCGCCGACGAGGCGAACGCCCTGCAGGCCCTGGTGTCCAGGCTGCGCAGGGTCCTGCCGGACGGCGTGATCGAGGCCGAGGCCGGAGGTTACCGGCTGGCCGTGCCCCCCGACGCCGTGGACGTGTACCGGTTCGAGCACCTGGTCGGCCGGGCCCGTGCCACCGGGCCTCCGGAGCACGCGGAGCCGGCGATGCTCGCGGAGCGGGCCGATCTGCTGCGCTCGGCCCTGGCTCTGTGGCGCGGTACGGCCATGGCGGACATCGCGCTGCGCGACAGCGACGCGTTCGACGCCGCGGTCGCGCGTCTGGACGAGCTCCACGTCACCGCGCTCGGCGACCGGGTGGACGCCGACATCCGCCTCGGCCGCGGCTCGGAACTGGTCCCGGAGCTGACCGGCCTGGTCGCCGCCCATCCGCTGCGGGAGGGCTTCGTTGCGGCCCTGATGCGGGCGCTCGCCGAGGCCGGACGCGGATCCGAGGCGCTGACCGTCTACCGGCGCACACGCGAACTGCTCGCCGAGGAGCTGGGCACCGATCCGTCGGCCGAGCTCTCCGCACTGCACACCGCGCTGCTGCGGGGCGAGCTGGGCCAACGGGCGGAGCACCGCAGGACGAACCTGCGCGCCGAGCTGACGAGCTTCGTCGGCAAGGACGGCGACACCGCCGCGGTCGCCGCCCTGGCCTCCGGGCACCGGCTGGTCACCCTGACGGGGCCGGGCGGCTCCGGCAAGACGAGGCTGGCCACCGAGACCGCGCGGACGATGCTCGCCGGGCTGCCGGACGGGGCGTGGCTGGTCGAGCTGGCCTCGGTACGGGCGGGCGGCGACCTGGCGCAGGCCGCCCTCACCGCGATCGGCCTGCGTGAGCAGGCACTGCTCGGTGACGCGCGGGGCGGGGAGGCCATGGACCGGCTCGTCACCGCGCTCCGGGAGCGCGCGATCCTGCTGATCCTGGACAACTGCGAGCACGTGATCGAGGCGGCCGCGGCCTTCGCGGACCGGCTTCTGGGCGAGTGCCGCAGGCTGCGGATCCTGGCCACGAGCAGGGAAGCGCTCGGTATCACCGGGGAGGTCCTGTGGCAGGTCGAGCCGCTCGCGCTGCCCGCGGAGGGAGCAGGCCCCGCCGAGGCCGGCTCCTCCCCCGCGGTACGGCTGCTGCGCGACCGCGCCGAACTGGTCCGCAAGGACATCGGCTCCGACGCGCACACCCTGGCGGCCATGGCGCGGATCTGCCGGGCGCTCGACGGGATACCACTGGCGATCGAACTGGCCGCGGCACGGCTGCGCACCATGTCCGTCGACCAGCTGGCACGCCGGCTCGACGACCGGTTCCGCCTGCTGACCGGCGGCAGCCGTACGGCGCTCCCCCGGCACAGGACGCTGCGCGCGGTCGTGGACTGGAGCTGGGACCTGCTGACCGAGACCGAGCGCGCCGTGCTGCGGCGGCTCTCGGTGTTCTCCGGCGGGGCGAGCCTGGAGGCGGCCGAACGGGTGTGCGGGAACGCCGATCCCGCCGCACCCGCCGCACCCGGTGCTCCCGGTGCTCCCGGCGTGCCCGGCGTGCCCGCTGTGTCCGGCGGGGGGCAGGTGCTCGACGTGCTGACCGCGCTGACCGAGAAGTCGCTGCTGGTCGCCGACGGCGAGGGCACGCCGCGCTACCGCATGCTCGACACCATCAGGGAGTACGCGGCGGACCGGCTCGCCGAGGCCGGGGAGACCGAGGCGGCGCGCCGGGCGCACCTGGCGCACGTCGTCGAGCTGGCCGAGACGGCCGATCCGTACCTGCGCCGGGCCGAGCAGCTGGAGTGGCTGTCCGTGCTGGAGGCCGAGCACGACAACATCGGCGCGGCCCTGCGCGGGGCGATCGCCGCCGGATGGGCCCGGGAGGCGATGCGGCTGGTCGCGGCCGCGGGGTGGTACTGGTTCCTCAGCGGGCACCGGGTCGAGGGCACCGAGCTGAGCGTCGCGGCGACCTCGCTGCCCGGTGAGGTGCCCGACGAGACACGGGCGATGGCGTGCACCATCGTGACGGTGTTCATGACCTCCGGGCCCGGTGGCGACCAGTACCGGGCGCGGGAGTGGATCGAGCAGGCCCACCGGCTCACCCGGCGCGGCGGCTACCGGAACCCGCTGCTGGGGTTCGTCGAGCCGCTGGAGCGGATGCTGCGGGACCCGGCGGAGGTCCTGCCCGCGTTCGAGCCGCTCATCGCCGACCATGACCCCTGGGTGCGCGCGCAGGCCAGGCTCACCCGTGGCCGGTTGCGGCTCACGCTCGACGGCGACGAGACCGACGTGGACACCGACATCGGCACCGCCCTGGCCGAGTTCCGCACGCTGGGCGACCGGTGGGGGATCTCACTGGCGCTGACCTTCCTGGCCGACCGGCTCGCCATGCGCGGAGAGTTCGCACGCGCCTGCGAGCACTACCAGGAGGCGGCCACGGCGCTGACCGAGGTGGGCGCGACCGGGGACGTGGTCACCCTGCGGGCGCGGCAGGCCCAGCTGTACTGGCTGCTCGGCGACGAGCGCTCCAGCGCCTCCGCCATGGCCGAGGCGCAACGGTGCGCGGGCGGGATCACCTGGCCGGACGTGCCGGTCGAGCTGGCGCTCTCGAAGGCGCAGCTGGCGCGCTGGCGCGGCGAGCCGGAGGCGGCGCACCGTCACCTGGCCACGGTACGGGCCGTACTGGGCGACGGCGCCTCCTTCAACGTCAAGGCCAGGGACCTGTACGGCTACCTCACCGAGGACCTCGACGAGGCCCGCGCGCACCGGAGCGAGGCGTTCCGCGTGGCGGTGGGGTACGGGTACCCCCCGCTGATCGCCGAGGTGCTCGTCGGGATCGCCGACCTCGCCCTGCGCCGGGGCCGGCACGAGCAGGCCGCGCGGCTGCTCGCGGCCGGAGACGTGGTACGCGGCATGCCGGACCGTTCGCAGCCGGACGTCTCCCGGATCGCCGCGCAGGCGCGGGACCACCTGGGTGAGGCGGCCTTCGCCGAGGCGGTCCGTGCCGGTGAGCGGGGCGACTGGCGCGAGCTGGCCGAGACCACGCTCGCGCCGTGACCGCCGCACCCGCCCGCAGGCGTCCGGCGGGCCGCTCAGTCCGGCCGCACCCCGTACAGCCGCGCCAGTCCGGCGATCGCGGCCGCCATCAGCTCCCGCAGCTCGGCCGGCTCCAGGACCTCCACCTCGGTCCCCATCCGCAGCAGCAGCCAGCGGGCGTGCGTGACCGACTCGATGGGCAGGCGCAGCACCACCCGGCCGTCCCGGTCGGGCGGGCCCGCCGCCGCCAGCGCCGTGTCGACGACCTCGCGGCCCACGGTGTGGCGTAACAGCTTGTCGGCGCCGGGCTCCAGCCGCACCACGGCCTCGCCGTTGTACATCCGCCGCTCGCGGAACTCCGTCGCGTACCCCTGCCAGAAGGCCGCCAGGTCGAACCGCTCGGGGCGCTCGAAGCGGCCCTCCAGCAGCTCGGCCGACAGGATCCGCGACACCCGGTAGGTGCGCGGCCCGCCCGCCCCGGCGGAGGCCACCATGTACCACGCCCCGCCCTTGATGACCAGGCCGTACGGGTGCGCCACGCGCTCCACGTCGCGCGGCCCCCAGCGGCGGTAGGTCATGCGCAGCGGGCGCTGCTCCCACACCGCCTCGGCGACCTCCCCCAGGAAGGGCGTCTCGTCGGCGTCCCCGTACCAGCCGGGGACGTCCAGGTGGAAGCGCTCGCGCATCCGGGAGGCGTGCGAGCGCGGCTCGGGAGGGAGCGCGGCGAGCATCTTCATCTCCGCGTTGGCCGCCATCTCGGCCAGCCCCAGCTGGGCGGCCGGGCCGGGCAGCGCGGCCAGGAACAGCGAGGACGCCTCGGCGGGGGTCAGGCCGTTCAGGCGGGTGCGGTAGCCGTCCAGCAGGCGGTACCCACCGGCCGGTCCACGGTCGGCGTAGACCGGCACCCCGGACGACGACAGCGCCTCCACGTCCCGGTAGACCGTGCGGACCGACACCTCCAGCTCCTCGGCCAGCTCGGGGGCCGTCATCCTTCCCCTGGTCTGCAGGAGCAGGAGCAGGGAGAGCAACCGACTCGCGCGCATGCCCCATTGTCCCGCACGTTTGCGGAACGCACACCATCCATGTTCAAATGAACACGTGGAGAGTAACGATCGGATCCGGGAGATCATGTCGGCGCTGCGCGTCACCGACGTCGTCTCGGTGGCGGAGCTCGCGGTCGCGCACGCCGTGTCGGAGATGACCATCCGCCGCGACCTCGACGAGCTCGCCCAGCAGGGCGTGGTCAGACGGGTCCGCGGCGGCGCGGTGAGCCTGCTGCTGCGCGGCGAGGAGCCCCCCTTCGCGGTACGCGAACGCGAGGCCCTGGAGTCCAAACGCCGCATCGCCGCCGAGGTCGCGGCCCTGCTCGCCGACGGCGAGGCCGTGCTGCTCGACAGCGGCACCACCTGCCTGGAGATCGCGCGCGCGATCCGCGACCGCCGCCTGACGGTCCTGCCGCTCTGCCTGCAGTCGGCCGCCGAGCTCAGCACGGCCCCCCGGATCCGCCTGGTGCTCCCCGGCGGCGAGATCCGCCCCGGCGAGCTCAGCCTCACCGGGACGCTCACCGAGAACGCCATCCGCTCCCTGCGGTTCGACACCGCGATCATCGGCTGCTGCGGCCTGTCGGCCGAGCACGGCCTGACCGCCCACGACCTGTCCGACCTCGCCGTCAAACAGGCGGCCATCTCCTCCGCCCGCCGGGTGATCGCCGCCACGGACTCGGGCAAGTTCACCCGCACCGCGTTCGGCGCGGTCTGCCCGCTGGACCGGCTCGACACGGTCGTCACCGACACCGCCCTGCCGGCCGGCGAGCACGAGGCCATGACCGCGGCGGGCGTCACCGTCCGCACCGTCTGACACCCTCGCTCCGGTACGCCCCTCACCCTCTCGGCACGGCCCCTGGCCTACGGCCCACGACTCATGGCCCGTGCCACGCTCCCCGCCACGCCCCCACGTCCCCCTGTCGTCCCTCGGCCGCCTCCCGCCTCCTTCTTTTCCCCGCCTTCCCGACGCGGCGCCCCTCCTCCGTCCCGATCCCCCGCTCCCCCGTGTCCCCACGTCCCCTGTCCCCCTTGTCGTGATCTCCGATCTCCGCACCCCCAGACCCATGTCCCACCCACCCGGATCCACCCGGTCCGACGGCCGACGGGAGTCCCTCCCATGCACGTCACCTCATCGGAGCGGGCCACCCTGCTCCGCGGCAGAGTCGCGGTCTGCCTGCTCTTCCTGCTGTCCGGCATGGCCATCGGCACCTGGACGGCGCGCATCCCCTCGATCAAGCAGAACCTGGACCTGAGCGACGGCGAGCTCAGCATCGGCCTGCTCGGCATCGCCGCCGGGGCGATCGCCGGCATGCAGGCCGTCGGCCGCCTCGTCGACCGCTACGGCAGCGTCAGGGTGATGCTGCCGATGGCCTTCGCCCAGAGCGTCGTGCTGATCCTGCCCGCCCACATGCCCGGCCTGACCGGCCTGACCGTCGCGCTGTTCGCCTTCGGCCTGGTGCACGGCACCCTGGACGTGGCGATGAACGCCAACGGCGTCGAGGTGGAACGGGCCCTCGGCCGCCCCATCATGTCCTCCCTGCACGCGGTCTTCAGCATCGGCGGCTTCCTCGGCGCCACCACCGGGGGGCTGCTCGCGCAGGCGGCCTTCGGCCCGGAGGCGACGTTCACCGCCGTCGCGGCCGTGATCGCCGTCCTCGCGTTCTGGGCCACCCGCTGGGCCCTCTCCCCCACCCCCCACCCCACCACCCCCACGGCCACGCCACCACCGGCCCGCGGCGGCCGCGGCGTGCTGCTCCTGGGCGTGCTGGCCTTCTGCTGCATGATCGGTGAGGGGGCGGTGGCCGACTGGAGCTCGGTCTACCTGAGCCAGGACCTGGGAAGCTCCGAGGGGTTCGCCGCGGCCGCCTACGCCGCCTTCTCGATCATGATGACCGCGGGGCGCCTCGCCGGGGACAGGCTGGCCGCCCGGCTCGGGCCGGTGACGCTGGTGCGCGCGTGCGGCACGCTGGCCGCCGGCGGTCTCGGCCTGGCCCTGCTCGCCGGTCACCCGGTCGCCGCGGTGATCGGGTTCGGCTGCTTCGGGGCCGGGCTGTCGTGCATCGTGCCCCAGGTCTTCTCCGCGGCCGGTCGCCACGATCCGGCCCGCGCCGGACGGGCGCTGGCCCGGGTGGCGAGCCTGGGCTACGTGGGCTTCCTCACCGGGCCGGTGCTGATCGGCGGGATCGCCGAGCTGCTGGGCCTGCCGCGCGCCTTGGCCGTCCCCGCCCTGCTGGCGTTCTTCGTCGCCTTCGCGGCGGGTGCTCTCCGGATCCCCGCCTTTACAAAGTAGATCAACAAAAGGCAGATCGTACCCGGATCCACGCCCGTCCCGTCCGCGCGAGCGGACTCGCGCGAGCGGGACGGGCGCACGGCGTCCGGGCGGACACGCGCGGGCAGGACGCGCGGACCGCTCGGGCCGTGCGGACCAGGTGTGGATCAGGCCTGTGGATCAGGCCTGCGGATCAGGTCGTGCGGAGCCAGACCGCGGTGTCGCCGGGAAGCGTCCCGTCCTCCAGCGGGCCGCTGGCCAGCAGCACCGACTCGTGCTCCGGCAACGGCACCGGCTCGGTGCCGAGGTTGACCACGCACACCAGGCCCGAGTCCCGGCGGAAGGCCAGCACCTCCTGTGGGGCGTCCAGCCAGGTGAGCGTGCCGTCACCGAGCAGCTCGCGCCGCAGGCGCAGGCCGTTGCGGTACAGGGTGAGCATCGAGCTGGGGTCGCCCGCCTGCACCTCGGCGGTCAGCGCCTTCCACTCCGGCGGCTGCGGCAGCCACGGCCGCCCCGCGCCGAACCCGAACGGCGGCTCGTCACCCGACCACGGCAGCGGCACCCGGCAGCCGTCGCGACCCAGGTCGGTGTGGCCCGAACGGAACCAGATCGGGTCCTGGCGCAGCTCGGCGGGGATGTCCTCCACCTCCGGCAGCCCCAGCTCCTCGCCCTGGTAGACGTACAGGCCACCGGGCAGGGCCATCGCCAGCAGCGCCGCCGCGCGGGCCCGCCGCTCGCCCAGCACCGGGTCGGTGGGCATGCCGTGCTTGCGGTCGGCGTGGTCGAAGGAGGTGTCGGGCCTGCCGTACCGGGTGACCGGGCGGGTCACGTCGTGGTTGGACAGCACCCAGGTGGGGGGCGCCCCCAGCGGCAGGTGCGTGGCCAGGGTCAGGTCGATCGACCGGCGCAGCGCGCCCGGCTCCCAGGCGCACGCCAGGAAGTCGAAGTTGAACGCGGTGTGCATCTCGTCGGGGCGAAGGTAGAGGGCGAAGCGCTCCTGGTCGGGCAGCCACACCTCGCCGATCAGGATGCGGTCGTCGTACTGCTCGGCCACCTGCCGCCAGCCGCGGTAGATGTCGTGCACGCCGTCGAGGTCGGTGTAGGCCTCCGGTCCTCCCCCGCCGTCCATCTCCTTGACCAGCAGGGCGGCCGAGTCGATGCGGATGCCGTCCACCCCCCGGTCGAACCAGAAGCGCAGCACGTCGTGGAACTCCTCGACGACCCGCGGGTCGGCCCAGTTGAAGTCGGGCTGCTCGGGGGCGAACAGGTGCAGGTACCACTCGCCGTCGGCGACCCGGGTCCACGCCGGCCCGCCGAAGATCGACTGCCAGTCGTTGGGCGGGAGCTCGCCGTCGGTCCCGCGGCCGGCGCGGAAGATGAACAGCTCGCGCTCGGGCGAGCCGGGTCCGGCCTCCAGGGCCCGCAGGAACCACTCCTGGCGGTCCGAGCCGTGGTTGGGGACGATGTCGGTGATCGTCTTGATGCCCAGGGCGTGCGCCTCGGCGATGAACGCCTCGGCCTCGGCCAGGGTGCCGAACGACGGCTCGATGTCGCGGTAGTCGGCCACGTCGTAGCCGCCGTCGGCCATCGGCGAGGGGTACCAGGGGTTGAGCCAGATCGCGCCGATCCCCAGGTCGGCGAGGTAGGGAAGGCGCGCGCGGAGTCCGGCGAGGTCGCCGATCCCGTCGCCGTTGCCGTCCGCGAAGCTGCGCAGGTAGACCTGGTAGATCGCGGCCCCCCTCCACCATGTTTCGGGGTCCGGGGTCGCTTCCGGGAAGATGCTGCCGGACATGCTGGAACAACTCCTTGCGGTAAAGGACGGTCGAGGATCGGTGAGGCCGGTGACGCCGGTGGCACCGGTGACGGGGTCAGCCCTTGAGGCTGCCGGCGGTGAGACCGGCCATGATGCTGCGCTGGAAGATCAAAAAGACGATCATCGTCGGGATGCTGGCGATCACCAGCGAGGCGATGAGCACGTTCTGCGGCATCTGCGCCGACAGCGAGGCGATGCCCACGCTGATCGTCATCTTCTCCCCGTCGGGCAGCACCAGCAGCGGCCAGACGAAGTCCTTCCAGACGTTGACCACCGACAGGATGGACACCACGCCCAGGATCGGACGGGAGACCGGCAGCACGATCGACCACAGGATGCGCACGGGTGAGGCGCCGTCGATCTGCGCGGCCTCCAGCAGCTCCTTGGGGATCGAGTCGAAGAAGCGTTTGAGCAGGAAGATGAAGAAGCCGTTGGCCGCGGCCGGCAGCCAGATCACCCAGGGGGTGTTCAGCAGGTCCCAGCCGAAGATCGGCATGTCCTTGACCGTCAGGTAGGCGGGCAGCAGGATCACCATCGGCGGGATCATCAGGGTGGCCAGCATCAGGCCGAGCACCGCCTTGCCCAGCACCGGGCGCAGCTTCGACAGCGCGTAGGCGGCCGAGACGTCGATGGCCAGGGTGAACAGCCAGGCGCCGCCCGCGTAGATGACGGTGTTGGTCAGGAACAGTCCCAGGTCGAGCTGGTCCCACGCCTCGGCGTACACACTGAAGTCGAGCGAGGTGGGGAAGAAGCTGGGCGGGATCTGGGCGAGCTCCTCGGGCGACTTGAGCGCGCCGGTGACCATCCAGTAGAGCGGGAAGACGAACACCGCGGTGAAGGTCACCACGACCAGGGTCAGCACCAGGCGGTAGAGGAACCGCCCGCGCGGGGTGGTGAGGGTGTGCGGGGAGACCAGGCTGCGGAACTGCCTGTCGGGCTCTTTGTTCCGGCGACGGCGCGGGCGCCGGGCCGGGGCGGCGGGGCCGGGTCCCGGGTCCTTCACGAGGGTCGGGCGGCTGGGCCGGGCGGTGAGGTTCGACATCGGCGCTACCTCCTCAGCTCTGGTCGTCGCGCGACAGGCGCAGGTAGAAGGCGGAGAACACCATCAGCACGACCATGAGCATCAGCCCGAGCGCGCCTCCGGCGCCGAAGTCGCCGAAGTTGAAGGCGTACTGGTACATCAGGTAGGCGACGGTGAGCGTGGAGTTCTCCGGGCCGCCGCCGGTCAGCAGGTAGGGCTCGATGAAGACCTGCATGGTCGCCACGATCTGCAGCAGCAGCATCACCAGCAGGATCAGCCGGGTCTGCGGGATCGTCACGTGCCAGATGCGCTTGAACAGCCCGGCGCCGTCGAGCTCGGCGGCCTCGTACAGCTCGCTGGGGATGCTCTGCAGGGCGGCCAGGTAGATCAGGGTGCCGGTGCCCAGGTTCATCCAGGTGGAGACGATGACGAGCGAGATCAGCGCGGTGTCGGTGGAGTCGAGCCAGCTCAGCGCGGGCAGGTGCGCCAGCTCCAGGATCTGGTTGAACAGGCCCGCGCCCGGGTCGTAGAACCACTTGAACAGCAGCACGCCCACGGCCGGGGGCAGCATGACCGGCAGGTAGACGATGAAGCGCAGGTAGGCCTTGGCGTGGCGCAGCTCGTTCAGCACGATCGCCGCGAAGAACGGGATGACGTAGCCGAACACCAGGGCCAGGCCGGTGAAGGCCAGGGTGTTGAGCCAGGCGTCGGCGAAGGCCGAGTCCTCGGTCACCGTGCGGAAGTTGTCCAGGCCGACCCAGACGGGGTCGTCGACGAAGTTCGTCTGCTGGAAGCTGAGCAGCACCTCCCGCACCATCGGGTACCAGGAGAAGAAGGCGAAGCAGATCAGCGCTCCGCACAGGAAGCCGTACGCGGTGAGGTTGCGCCGCAGGCCGCGCCGGAAGGCTCCCGGTCTCCGCCCGCGCGGACCTTTCACGGTCCCTTTGGCGGTCATGGTGGTCATCGGTCGACTCCCGATTTCGACATGGGTGCCGGGGTGCCGGCCGACGGGCCGGCACCCCGGGTCTCAGAAGGTCAGCTCGACTTCGCCAGGACCTTGTTGGCCTTGGCCTCGGCGTCGGCCAGCAGCTTGTCGATGTCGGCGTCCTGCCTGGTCAGCACCGCCGACATGGGCACGTCGAGGATCGCGTACAGCTCCTGGGACTTGGGCGGCTCCAGCTTGTTCTGGATGGCGCCCGATCCCTCCACGAAGGGGGTGAAGTTCTCCACCGGGACGGTGGCGTTGGCCTTGCGCAGCTCGACGATCTCCTTGCCGGGGGCGCTGTCGCCGTACAGGTCGGGGATCGGCAGGCCGACCGGGCGGCCCTGCTTCTTGCTGCGCGCGTAGTTGAACTGGCCCTGGCCGGGGGTCAGCTCGTGGAAGTCCAGCCACAGCATGGCGGCCTTGATCTTCTCGGGCGTGGCCTTGGGGTTGATCATGTAGCCGTCGCCGCCGTTGAGGGAGGCCTTGGCCTCGGGCATCGAGGTGACGCCGTAGTCCTCGAACTTGCCCTTGAAGTCGTTGTTGACCGCCTGGACGACGTCGGGGGCGCCGATCATCATGCCGAGCTTGCCGCCGCCCATCATCCGCATCAGGTCCTCCCACTGCAGGAGCTGCTTGGTGCCCATGCTGTTGTCGGTCCAGCGCATCGTCTTGAGGTTCTCCAGGACGGCCTTGCCCTCGGGGCTGTTGAAGGCCGCGGTCTTGCCGTCGGGGCCGACCATCTCGCCGCCGCGCGCGTACAGGGAGGCGGCGAAGTGCCAGCCGCCGGTGTTGCCGGCGCTGTACTCACCGAAGCCGACGTGGCCGGGGCCGAGCGCGGCGATCTTCTTGGCCGCGGCCTGCACCTCGGCCCAGGTCTTCGGCGGCGCGGCCGGGTCCAGGCCCGCCTGGGTGAACAGCTTGCGGTTGTAGACCAGGCCCATGGAGTAGTTGTTGCGGGGAAGGCCGTAGATCTTGTCGCCCTCCTTGAAGATGCTCATGACGTCGGGCCGCAGGTCGTTCAGCCGCTTGACGGTGCTGACGTAGGGGCTGATGTCGGCCGCCTGGCCCGCCGCGATGATCTTCTTGACGTCGGTGTAGTAGACGTAGAAGACGTCCTCCATCGTGCCGCCGGCCAGCTTCGCCTGGAAGGTGTCGGGGTTGATGCAGGGGAAGGCGTCCTTGCTGTCGATCGTGATGTTCGGGTGCATCTTCTTGAACGCCGCGACGTCCTCGTCCCAGGCGGTGCGCTCCAGCGGGTTGCTCTTGGGCGGCTGGCAGCCCACGGAGATCGTGACCGGAGCGTCGGCCCCGGCGGCGCCCGGCGTGGCGTTCGCGGCCTTGGATCCGCTGTCGTCGTCGCCGCACCCGGCGGCGGTGAGCGCGAGGGCCGCGGCGAGCAGCATCGCGAGCTTGGGGGATTTCATCCGGGGGCACTCCTTGGCGGGTCGGTTGCGAGAAACATATAGACGCGTGCAGGAACTAGCAAGAGGTCGTCAATCTAGATGCAAAAAAGTGACAGTGATCGCCCGGTCATGGCCCCGTAACGTGATCGCCGTCCCTTCTCACCCGCGTCGAGCTGCGGTGACGGCGGGATGACACGCGGTGGAGTCACCCGCTTGCGGATCGATGCCGTACGACGTCAGGAATCTGACGGAATTTTCACGCCGGTTTCAGCGGCATGCCCGTCGGCACCCGTCAGGAGGACGGCAGCGAGGACGGCGGAGGCGACGAGGACGACGGCGGGGGCGGCGGGGGTGCGGTGGAGGCGCGGACCACCAGCTCGGGGTCGAAGAGCAGCTCGCCCCCGGGCCGGGCGGCGGCGTCGATCTGCGCCACCAGCAGCTCCACCGCGGCCCGGCCCATGGCCTCGATCGGCTGGCGCACCGTGGTCAGCGGCGGGTCGGTCCGGTTCATCAGGGGGGAGTCGTCGTAGCCGATCACCGAGACGTCCTGCGGCACCCGCAGGCCCTCGCGCCGGACCGCGCGCACCGCGCCCAGCGCCAGCAGGTCGCTGCCGCAGACCAGCGCGGTGACGCCGGCCCCGACCAGCCGGGCGGCGGCGGCCTGGCCGCCCTCCATCGAGAACACCGCGTGCTCGACGAGGCGGTCGCCGCCCTCCAGGCCGCGCTCGCGCGCGTAGGCGGCGAAGGCGTCCAGCTTGCGGCGCGAGGGCAGGTGGTCGGCGGGCCCCAGGATCATGCCGATCCGCCGGTGGCCCAGGGCGTGCAGGTGCCCGGCCGCCATCCGGGCGGCGGCGACGTCGTCGCAGGAGACCCGGGAGAACCCCAGGTGGCCGACGGCCGCGTTCACCAGCACGGCGGGCAGGCGCCGCTCCCGGATGCGCTCGTAGTGCTCGTGACCGGCGTCGGCGTCGGCGTAGGCGCCGCCCGCGAACAGCACGCCCGAGACGTGCTGGGCCAGCATCGCGTCGACGCGGCCGGCCTCCTGCGAGCCCCCCGGGGTGCGCGTGCACAGCACCGAGGTGAACCCCTGCTGCGCCAGTGCCCCACCGGCCACCTCGGCGAACGCCGGAAAGACCGGGTTGCGCAGGTCGGGGAAGACCAGGCCGACCAGGCGGGCCCGATCGCGCCGCAGCCGGGTCGGGCGTTCGTACCCCAGCGCGTCCAGCGCGTCGAGCACGGCCCGCCTGGTGGTCTCCGAGACGCCGGGCCTGCCGTTGAGCACCCGGCTCACCGTCGCCTCGCTCGTCCCGACCCTCCGGGCCACCTCGGCAAGCCTTCGCGTCATGCCCGCAAGCATACGGTCGAATCAGCAAAATTTTTACATACTTTTTGCGAGCTAATTTCATCGCGTGTTCGATGTGGCCGCCACCTGCCGTGTACTCCCCCGGTCGTAGCCGCGTCCGTCGGCCGTACCCCTCCTACGCCGGGCGATGTAGTGCCGATGACCTTCCCCGGGGTGACGACGGCGCCGTCGCGACCCGGAAGCCTGGGCGTCGTGATCCAACGGAGGTTCCCATGATTTCCCCGGCCCCCCTGACCGGCCCATCCTCGGTGACCGGCCCGGCTCCCCCGGCCGCCCCGGCCCGCCTGCCCGCCCGGACCCTGTGGGCCCTGCGCGTCACCGCCACCGCGCACCTGGTCACCGTGCTCGGCCAGGCGGTCATCGGCGGGCTGTTCGTCACCGGCGAGGTGGACCTGCTGACCCAGCACAACATCAACGCCACCGCAGGCACCGTGCTGGCGGGCCTGCAGCTCGTCGCCGCGATCGTCCTGTGGCGGCCCGGCCGGGGACCGGCGTGGCCGCTGTGGGTGAGCGCGGCCCAGGTGGCGCTGATGAACGGCCAGATCCTGCTGGGCATGGAGAGGGCGGTCGCCCTGCACATCCCGCTCGCGATGGTGATCTTCGGCGTGGCCGTGTGGATGACCGCCTGGACCTGGCGCGCGGGACGGGAGAGGTCATGATCTCCAGAAGGCGCTTCCTGGGCGGGCTCGGCGCGACCGGCCTGCTCGCCACCGGATGCGGCGCCGTGTCGGCCGAGACCTCGGGGCAGACGCTGACCAGCGCGCTGCCCCTGCCCCGGCCGTTCACCGTCCCGCTGCCGATCCCCGCGCAGGCACGCCCAGTGCGGCCGGGACACTACGAGGTCGTCCAGCGCCAGGCGCGGATGGAGATCGTCCCCGGCACCTCGACCGAGGTGTGGGGGTTCGACGGCACGTTCCCCGGGCCGACCTTCCGGCTCAGGCGCGCGAGCCCGGTCACGGTCAGGGTCCGCAACCGGCTGCCCGTACCGACCTCCACCCACCTGCACGGCGGGGTCACCCCGCCCGGCTCCGACGGCTACCCCACCGACCTGGTGGTGGGCGAGGGGCACGTCTTCCGCCCGCCGACCGGCGGGCACGCCCACCACGGCGCGGCGGCCGGGGCGTCCGGCTGGACCCTGCACCAGGGGTTCCGGGACTACGCCTACCCGCTGGACCAGCCGGCCGCCACGCTCTGGTACCACGACCACCGGATGGACTTCACCGCGCCGCAGGTCTGGCGGGGCCTGGCCGGGTTCGCGATCGTCGAGGACGACGAGGAGGACGCCCTCCCGCTGCCCGGGGGCGAGCGGGACGTGCCGCTGATGATCTGCGACCGGGCCTTCGCCGAGGACGGCTCCTTCCGCTACCCGTCCAAGGACCCCGGCCTGCTGGAGAGCCCCGGGGTCGAGGACGCCTACATGGAGGGCGTCGAGGGCGACGTGATCCTGGTCAACGGGGCCCCCTGGCCGGTGCTGGAGGTCTCGGCCACCCGCTACCGGCTGCGGCTGCTCAACGCCTCCAACGCCCGCCGCTACCGGCTGCGGCTGACGCCCGGCGGCCGGTTCACCCAGATCGGCAGCGACGCCGGCCTGCTGGCCGCGCCGGTGACGCACGAGGCGATCACGATCGCCCCGGGCGAGCGCTTCGACGTGGTGGTGGACTTCTCCGCCCACCCCGTCGGCACCGACGTGACGATGGTCAACACGCTCGGCTCCGGCCGCACCCGCGACGTGATGCGCTTCCGCGTGGCGCGCCGGGCCCGCGAGGACGCCACGGTGCCCGCCCGGCTCGCCGGGTCCGCACCGGCCGGACCGGCCCTTCGCCCCGCGTCCGCGACCACGCGCCGCTTCGACTTCCGGCGGACCGGGCAGGGGGCCGGGGCCGCCTGGACGATCAACGGGGTGCCGTTCCGCCCCGGCACGCCGCTGGCCCGGCCCCGCCTCGGCAGCACCGAGGTCTGGCGCCTGACCAGCGACTTCCACCATCCGGTGCACGTCCACCTGGCCCACTTCCAGGTGCTCTCGCGCAACGGCCGCGCCCCGGCGGCGACCGACGGCGGCTGGAAGGACACCGTCGACGTCCGGCCGTACGAGACGGTGGACGTGCTGGTGCGCTTCGAGGGGTTCCGCGGGCGCTACATGATGCACTGCCACAACCTCGAGCACGAGGACATGGCGATGATGGCCGACTTCGAGGTGGTCTAGGGGCGGTACGGGGAGTCGTTCGAACACCTCCGGACGGGGAAGCCGTACCATCGGCGGTCTGCGGCGGAGGCGGGGGACGATGACGGAACGACTGGTGGTGATCGGCGGCGACGCCGCGGGGATGAGCGCGGCCTCCCAGGCCCGCAGGAGGCGAGGGCCGGACGACCTGCGGATCGTCGCCTTCGAGAAGGGCGCGCACGCCTCCTACTCGGCCTGCGGGATCCCCTACCTGGTGGGCGGCGAGGTGGCCGATCCCGAGGAGCTGGTCAGCCGCCGCCCGGAGGTGTTCCGCGACGAGTTCGACATCGACCTGCGGCTGCACAGCGAGGTCGTCGAGATCGACCTGGACCGGCGCGCCGTGGCCGTCCGCGACACCGACACCGGGGCCGGGGGCGGGGGCGGGGGTGCTCCCCGGTGGGAGCCGTTCGACCGGCTCGTGGTGGCCACCGGCGCCGTCCCGAACCGCCCGGACGTGCCCGGCGTCGAGACGGAGGGCGTGTACGGCGTGCAGACCCTGGACGACGGCACCGCGCTGCTGGACGCGGTGGCGGAGAAGCCGGAGCGGGCGGTGGTGGTCGGCGGCGGCTACATCGGCCTGGAGATGGCCGAGGCCCTGGTCCGGCGCGGCATCCGGGTCTCGCTCGTGGACCTGGCCGGGCAGCCCATGAGCACCCTGGACCCGGACATGGGCGCCCTGGTCGCCGACGCCCTGCGCGACCTGGGCGTGGAGCTGCACCTGGGCGAGCGCCTGGAGGGGTTCGAGGAGTCCGGCGGCCGGGTCTCCGCGGTCCGCACCGAGAACCGGACCCTGCCCGCGGACCTGGTGGTCCTCGGTCTCGGGACCCGGCCGAACAGCGCGCTGGCCGAGGCCGCGGGCATCCCGGTGGGCGAGACCTCGGGCATCAGGACCGACCGCAGGATGCGGACGGCGGCGGAGGGCGTCTGGGCCGCCGGTGACTGCGTGGAGACCTTCCACCTGGTCTCCCGGCGGCCGGTCGCGATCGCGCTCGGCACCCACGCCAACAAGCAGGGCCGCGTGGCGGGCATCAACATCGGCGGCGGGTACGCCGCCTTCCCCGGCGTCATCGGCACCGCGATCTCCAAGGTCTGCGAGTACGAGGTGGCGCGCACCGGCCTGTCGACCACCGAGGCGCTCAGGGCCGGGTTCGAGCCGGTCGGCGTGGTCGTGGAGTCGACCACGCGGGCCGGCTACTACCCCGGAGCCCTCCCGATGAAGACCAAGATGATCGCCGACCGGGCCACGGGCCGCCTGCTGGGCGCGCAGATCGTCGGGCGGGAGGGATCGGCCAAGCGCATCGACACCCTGGCGATCGCCGTCTGGCACGAGATGACGGTGGAGGAGATGACCGGGCTCGACCTGTCGTACGCTCCCCCGTTCTCGCCCGTCTGGGACCCGGTGCTGATCACCGCGCGCAAGACCGCCCAGCGCCTGGAGGAACTGCGCGGGCGGGACTGACCCGGGGGCCGGACCGGCGGGACCGGGACGGCCGCCAAGCAGGGGTCGTTCTCACGGGGCCGTTCTCACGGGAGCGGGGACGGCAGGGGCAGGGCACGGTCGGGGCACGGTCGGGGCACGACCAAGGCACGGTTGGGGCCGGTGAGAGCGGGCAAGGGCGGAGAACAGCGCCGACCCGACAGGGAGGAACAATGCTCACATTGACGGACACCGCAGCCCAGGTAATCCGGGATCTCAGCGCGCAGGTGCCGGACGCTCCCGAGACCGGCGTGCGCATCTCGTCCGAGAGCGACGGCACCGGCTCGCTGGTGCTCTCCATCGCCGAACGCCCCGAGTCGGCCGACCGGGTGGTGGAGTCGGACGGGGCACGGATCTTCCTCGACCCGCAGGTGGTGGACATGCTGGACGACAAGTCCCTGGACGCCGACGTCGACGAGGAGGGCGGCGTGGAGTTCCTGGTCACCGATCGGCCCGGATGACCGGCCGGACCGAGCGAACGACCGACACGAGCGAACCGGCCCGGGTCACCGGCCCGGATGACCGGACGGACGCGGCCGGTCCGGAACGCCGGCGGCCCCGGCCCCCGTGGGGGGCCGGGGCCCGTCCGTCTGCGGCCCGAGCCTCCGCGGGCCCGCCCGGCTCGCCCGCCGTCCGGACCGCGGGCCGCGCGGGCCGCCGTACCGGGACCGTGGGGTCCGGGCGGAGGCGTCACGCCTTCGCGCTGCTCAGCGCGAGCGGGTCACGCGGCGCGTCGGCCTTGGCCTTGGCCATCTGCTCGCCCAGCTCCTGGAGCCTCTTGCGTCCCATGGCCTCGCGCACCTGCGGGAACCACTCCTCTTCCTCCTCCTCGACGTGGTGACGGACGTTCTCCATCAGCACGCTGACCTTGGCGTCGAAGCGCTCGTCCTTGGGGTCGAGGCGGGTCAGCTCCGAGAGCATCCAGACCACCACGTGGTGCTCCTCGACGCTCTCCAGGATGTGGTCGGAGGTGTCCGGGGCGCCCTCGCGGGCGGCCGGGTAGAAGATCTGCTCCTCGATGTAGGCGTGCGTGGTGAGCTCCTCGACGATCTTGGCGACGATCTCCTGCTTCGTCTTGTACGCCTGCTCGCCCGCCTTCTCGAACTCCTTGAACAGCTTCTCCACCGTCTTGTGGTCGTCCTTCAGCAGCACGATCGCGTCCATTGTCGTCCTCTCGTCGTCTGTTCCGTGGGTCAAGGGTTGAGCAGGACCTTGACGGCCCCGTCCCGTTTCTTCTGGAAGATCTCGTAACCGTGCGGGGCCTGGTCCAGCGGAAGGCGGTGGGTGGCCAGGTCCATGACACCGAGCGGGTCGGCGTCGTCGGTCACCAGCGGCATCAGGTCGTCGATCCAGCGCTTGACGTGGGCCTGGCCCATCCGGATCGTGATGCCCTTGTCGAACATCCTCAGCATCGGCATCGGGTCGGCCATGCCGCCGTAGACGCCGCTGATGGAGACCGTGCCACCCCGGCGTACCGTGTCGATCGCCTGGTTGAGCGCGGCGAGCCGGTCGACGCCCGCGCTGGTCATCAGCGGGGCGGCGAGCGCGTCCGGCAGCAGGCCGGTGACGGCGTGCGCGAACTTGGCCACCGGGGAGCCGTGCGCCTCCATGCCGACCGCGTCGATCACCGAGTCGGTGCCGCGTCCGCCGGTCATGTCCCTGACCGCCTGGGGGATCCCGCCGGTCACCGCCGCGTCGAGGACCTCGATCCCGTGCCTGCGGGCCATGGCCAGCCGCTCCTGGACGCCGTCGACGCCGATGACCCGGTACCCGAGGTGCTTGGCGATGCGGCAGCACATCTGCCCGATCGGCCCGAGGCCGAAGACCGTGACGCTCCCGCCCTCGGGCACGTCGGCGTAGGCCACCGCCTGCCAGGAGGTGGGGAGCACGTCGGACAGGTAGACGAACCGCTCGTCCGGCGGCCCCTCGGGGACCTTGATCGGGCCGAACTGCGCCTGCGGGACGCGCAGGTACTCCGCCTGCCCGCCCGGCACCTCGCCGTACAACTTGGTGTAGCCGAACAGGGCCGCTCCCATGCCCTGGTCGCGGACCTGGGTGGTCTCGCACTGGGCGTACAGCTGCATGCCGCACATGTGGCAATGGCCGCAGGAGATGTTGAACGGGATGACGACCCGGTCCCCCGGCACGAGGCCGGTGACGTCCGGGCCGACCTCCTGC
Source organism: Streptosporangium longisporum (assembly GCF_039534895.1). Taxonomy (NCBI): domain Bacteria; kingdom Bacillati; phylum Actinomycetota; class Actinomycetes; order Streptosporangiales; family Streptosporangiaceae; genus Streptosporangium; species Streptosporangium longisporum. The sequence goes on from NZ_BAAAWD010000031.1 coordinate 62,506, forward strand.
ACCACGCCCATGGACTCGTGGCCCAGGATGTCGCCCTCGCCCAGGAACGGCCCCAGCACCTCGTACAGGTGCAGGTCCGAACCGCAGATCGCGGTGGTGGTGACCTTGATGATCGCGTCGTTCGGTTCCTTGATCACTGGATCGGGGACCTCGTCGACGCGCACGTCGCGCTTGCCGTGCCAGGTGAGGGCCTTCATCGCGTACCTCCGTGTGGAGTTCCGGGGCGTAGGCCCCGGAGAGGTGTCCGGGTGTTCCTCCTGTTCGACCTGCCGCGGGGTACGGCGGGGGGCGGGCCCGCCCGGCGGGACCGGGCGGGCCCGTCGGTCAGCGGAGCCGGGGCAGGACCTTCTCGGCGTAGAAGTCGAAGAAGGCGTCCTGGTCCTGGCCGATCTGGCTGATGTAGACCTCGTCGAATCCGGCGTCCACGTACTCCTGGATCGCCTTGATGTGGACCTCGGGGTCGGGACCGCAGGGCGAGCCGACCTCGTCCTCGCTCACCATCTCGGCGAGCTCCTCGAAGTGGCGGGGCAGCGGCAGGAGCTGCGACGCCTCGCCCTGGATGCCCTGGGTCGGCCACAGCTTGTGCACGGTCTTGCGGGCCTCGGCCTCGTCGAGGGCGTAGCAGACCTTCATGCCGGCCTGCGAGGGCTTGCCCGCGCCACCGGCCTTGTGGAACTTGTCCACCAGCTCGGCGCTGGGAGAGGTGCAGATGAAGCCGTCGGCGATCTTCCCGGCCAGCGTCACCGCCTTCTCCCCGAACGCGGACATGTACACCGGCGGCGGCTCGTCGGGCAGGGTGTACAGCCGCGCGGTGTCGACCCGGTAGTGGGTGCCCCGGTGGGTGACCAGCCGGCCGCTCCACAGGTCCCGCATGAGCTCGACCGCCTCCTCGAGCATCTCCAGCCGCTCCGCGGCCGGGGGCCAGCGCGAGTCGAGGATGTGCTCGTTGAGCGCCTCACCGGTTCCCACGCCCAGCGTGAACCGCCCGCCGGTCAGCGCCGCGGTGGTCGCGGCGGCCTGCGCGATGATCGCCGGGTGGGTGCGGACCAGCGGGCAGGTGACGGCCGTGGTGATCGGCAGCGAGGTCGCCTGGGCCACCGCGCCGATCACCGTCCAGACGAAGGGGCTCTGCCCCTGCACGTCCAGCCAGGGATGGAAGTGGTCGGAGATCCACAATCCCTCGAAACCCGCCCGCTCGGCGAGCTTGGCCTGCCGTACGAGCTCGGCAGGGCCGTGTTCTTCACTCGACAGAAAATATCCGAATCTCGTCATGTTCGTCCTAACTCCATCCCCTGAGCTGCGGCAACGACCTCCTACCCCGTGCGCGGAGGTCAAACGACCCCGTCGCGGCCCGGCCGGGCCGCGGCACAGCAGGGGTCAGTACGGCCAGGTCCAGTCGCGGATCCCGGCGGGGTCCTCGCCGAACGCGCGGGTGTGCGCGCGGGCCGCGAGCCGGGAGTCGACCATGTGCTGGCGCAGGTACGCCGCCCGCTCGGCCAGGCCGGGCACCCGGTCGATGACGTCGATCACCAGGTGGAAGCGGTCGATGTCGTTGAGCATGGCCATGTCGAACGGCGTGGTGGTGGTGCCCTCCTCCTTGTAGCCGCGCACGTGGATGTTGGCGTGCCCGGTACGGCGGTAGGTCAGGCGGTGGATCAGCCAGGGGTAGCCGTGGAAGTTGAAGATGACCGGCTTGTCGACGGTGAACAGCGTGTCGAACTCCGCATCCGACATGCCGTGCGGGTGCTCGCCGGCCGGCTGCAGCCGCATCAGGTCCACCACGTTGACCACCCGGACCTTCAACTCGGGCAGGTGCTCGCGCAGCAGCGCGACCGCGGCCAGCGTCTCCAGCGTGGGCACGTCTCCCGCGCAGGCCATGACCACGTCGGGTTCGGTGCCGGCGTCGTTGCCCGCCCACGGCACGATGCCCAGGCCGCGGGTGCAGTGCGCGATCGCCTCGTCCATGGTGAACAGGTCAAGGATCGGCTGCTTGCCCGCCACGATCACGTTGACGTAGTCGCGCGAGCGCAGGCAGTGATCCGCCGTCGACAGCAGCGTGTTGGCGTCCGGCGGCAGGTAGACCCGCACCACCTCGGCCTTCTTGTTCATCACCACGTCCAAAAAGCCCGGGTCCTGGTGGGAGAAGCCGTTGTGGTCCTGGCGCCACACATGGGAGGACAGCAGGTAGTTCAGGGACGCCACCGGGCGCCGCCAGGGAATCTTGCGGGAGGACTCCATCCACTTGGCGTGCTGGTTGAACATGGCGTCGATGATGTGGATGAACGCCTCGTAGCAGTTGAACAGGCCGTGGCGGCCGGTCAGCAGGTAGCCCTCCAGCCAGCCCTGGCACAGGTGCTCGCTCAGCACCTCCATGACCCGCCCGCCCGCGCCCAGATGATCGTCGCCGTCCAGGAGCTCGGCGTTCCAGGCGCGGTCGGTGGCCTCGAACACCGCCTGCAGCCGGTTGGAGGCGGTCTCGTCGGGGCCCATCAGCCGGAAGGTCTCGGGGTTGGCGGCGATGACGTCGCGCAGGAACGTGCCCAGCACCCGGGTCGGCTCGCTGGAGTGCGCGGCCGGGGACTTGGTCTCGACCGCGTAGGTGCGGAAGTCGGGCAGCACCAGCGGCCGCAGTAGTTCCCCGCCGTTGGCGTGCGGGCTGGCGCTCATCCGCCGCGTCCCCGCCGGCACCGTCGCCAGCACCTCGGCCACCGGGCGGCCTTCGGCGTCGAAGAGTTCCTCGGGGCGGTAGGAGCGCATCCACTCCTCCAGCATCGCCAGGTGCTCGGGGTTGTCACGCATCCCCGACAAGGGCACCTGGTGGGCGCGCCAGGTGCCCTCCACCGGCACGCCGTCGACCTCCTTGGGGCCGGTCCACCCCTTCGGGGTCCGCAGCACGATCATCGGCAGCCGGTCGGCGCGCCCGGCCCGGTAGTCGGCGATCTGCTCGAACACGACATCCAGGGTGCGGGCCATCAGCGGGTGCATGACCTGTGGGTCGTCGCCGGAGACGATGTGCGGACGGTAGCCGTAGCCCTCCATGAGCTTGACCAGCTCTTCTTCGGGGATGCGGGCCAGCACCGTCGGGTTGGCGATCTTGTAGCCGTTCAGGTGCAGGATCGGCAGCACCACCCCGTCCCGCTCCCGGTCGAGGAACTTGTTGGAATGCCAGCTGGCCGCCAGCGGACCGGTCTCGGCCTCACCGTCGCCGATGACGCACGCCACCACCAGGTGAGGGTTGTCGAACGCCGCCCCGTAGGCGTGCGCCAGCGCGTACCCCAGCTCGCCGCCCTCGTGGATCGAGCCGGGCGTCTCCGGCGCCACATGGCTGGGGATGCCGCCGGGGAAGGAGAACTGCCTGAACAGCCGCCGCATCCCCTCGGCGTCCTGGGAGATCGCCGGGTAGCGCTCGGTGTAGGAGCCCTCCAGCCAGGCGTGCGCCACCGCCGCCGGACCGCCGTGGCCCGGACCCGCGATGTAGATCATGTCCTGGTCGCGTTCGGCGATGATCCGGTTCAGGTGCGCGAAACAGAAGTTCAGCCCCGGCGTGGTCCCCCAGTGGCCCAGCAGGCGCGGCTTGATGTGCTCGGGCTTGAGCGGCTCGGCCGGCAGCGGGTTGTCCAGCAGATAGATCTGTCCCACCGACAGGTAATTGGCCGCCCGCCAGTACGCATCGATTCTTTGAAGTTCATCCATACCCCGACAGTTCCCCCCTGGGGCGTTCGAATCGGAACCCGGCGTAAAACCCCGGGGAACTCGGCGGACACGGGCCCCACCGGGCGCGCCGCCGGACGCGCCGCCAGGCGTGCCGGGGCCGTGCCGGGGCCGCGCCGGGGTCGCGCCACGCGGTCGTGGCCATCCGGCTCCCGCGCCCGGGACGCCGTCCCAGGCGGATCACCGGTCCCAATCACCCCTCTACCGTTATGGAGGGCGATATAGGAAGATCTCCGGATGATCCGGCGAACGATCTGATGACGCCGTGATGATTCGAGGCGCGGTGGGCCCCATCGCGGGAACGTCGGGAGTGAGCGATGAGGTTCGTCGGGTTCCGGGACGGCCGCCAGGTTCGGATCGGGGTGCTGACCGGCGGTGGCCGGGTGGCACCGCTGGCCGAGGTGGGCGAGTTCTACGAGGACCTGCCCGGCTGGAGCGCACGGGCGCGCGAACTCGCCGACAGTGCCGCCGGTGCCGCCGGTGCCGCCGGTGGGCTCGTGCCGGGCGAGCTGGAGGCGGCCCCGGCCGTGCCGGACGCGGCGCGGGTGGTGTGCGTCGGGCTGAACTACCGGGCGCACGCCGCCGAAGGCGGGTTCCCGATCCCGGAGACCCCCGCGATCTTCGGTCGCTGGACGGCGTCGCTCGCGGTGGACGGCACACCGGTGCCGGTGCCGCCGGACGAGGCCGGCCTGGACTGGGAGGTCGAGCTGGCCGCGGTGGTCGGGACGACCCTGCGGTGCGCGGACGAGGAGACCGCCCTCGCGGGGGTGTTCGGCTACGCCACCTTCAACGACCTGAGCGCCCGGCGGGCGCAGCGGCTGACCGCCCAGTGGACGCTCGGCAAGAACTCCGACCACAGCGGGCCCATCGGGCCGATCGTGACCGCCGACGAGGTGGGCGACCCCGCGGACGGGCTGCGCCTGGTCACCCGGGTCAACGGCGAGATCGTCCAGGACGGCGACACCAAGGACATGATCTTCTCGGTGGGGCGGGTGCTGGCGCACCTGAGCCGGACCATGACGCTGCGTCCCGGGGACGTGGTGGCGACCGGCACCCCCGCCGGGGTGGGTCACGCCAGGACCCCGGCGTGGTTTTTGCGGCCCGGTGACGTGGTCGAGGTGGAGATCGACCGGCTGGGCACGGTGCGCAACCCGATCGTGGCCTGGCCGGAGGACTGAACGATGCCGCAGGCGGATCACGCGCACTCTTCCTCCCCGGGTCCGGGTCCGGAGCCGGGCCCGGGATCGGTCCCGGGTCTGGGATCAGGTCCGGGTCCGGGATCAGGGCCGGGATCAGGGCCGCCCCTGCCGGGGCACGGGTCCGGGGAGACCGGCCGTCCGGGCGTCCACCACCACGACCGGGACCACGACCGGGGCCACGACCACGGCCGGGTGCCGCGTTCCGGGCTGGAGGAGCGGCCCGGCGACTTCAACGTCACGCTGATCACCTTCGCGGCGATGGCCCTGTTCGACGCCCTGGACGGCGAGCAGCGCTCCCGGGTGCTGCTGCCCTTCACCGACGCCGACCGGTCGAACTGGAACTTCCTGCCCGCCTCGGGACGCGCCGGGCTGCCGCTGCGGGACCTGACCTTCGACCAGGGCATCCTGGCGCACCGCCTGATCGCCCAGTGCTGCTCGGAACGGGCGTACGCGCAGGTGGTGCAGGTGATCTCGCTGGAGCACGTGCTGCGCGAGCTGAACCTGGAGCGGTTCGGGCACGTGGCCCGGGAGTTCCGCAACCCGGGCATGTACTTCCTGACCTTCTTCGGCCAGCCCAATCCCGACTCCGTGTGGGGGTGGCGCCTGGTCGGCCACCACCTGTCGGTGAACTTCACCGTCGTCAACCAGGACCACCTGTCGGTCACCCCGTTCCTGCTGGGGTCGGAGCCGGCGCGCTTCGGCCCGTACCGGGTGCTGGGCGAGGAGGAGGACCTGGGGTTCGCGCTGCTGCGCTCGCTGGACGACGCGCGGCGGGCGAAGGCGATCATCCATCCGGTGCCGCCGGCGGACTTCGTCACCCGTACGGTGCCGAGGATCGGCGAGGTGGAGCTGCCCGACCTGCACGGGGTCGGGCGCAGGGACGCGATGATCACCGAGGCCGACCGGCAGGCCCTGCGCTACATCAGGTCCCACCCGCGCGGGATCGGCGCCGCCGAGCTGACCTCCCCGCAGCGGCGCGCCCTCGACGAGCTGCTGGAGTGCTACCTGCAGCGGGCCAGGCCCGGCCAGGTCGCCGCCGAGATGGACCGGATACGCGCCGCGGGCGACGACGGGCTGCACTTCGCCTGGGCCGGCGCCGACGATTACGGCCTCGGGCACTACTACCGGATCCAGGGCCCGGTCACGCTGATCGAGTTCGACAACACCGAGGACGAGGCCAACCACGCCCACAGCGTGTGGCGCGACCCTGCGGGCGACTTCGGCGAGGACCTCCTGATGAGGCACCTCGTGGACGAGCACCGCGGCGCGGCGCGGACGCCCTTCGAGGAAGGAACCCCCGAGTGAGGATCGCCATCGTCGGCGGAGGTCTGGGCGGGCTGACCACCGCGCTGCTGCTGAGACAGGCCGGTGTCGAGGCCGTCGTGTACGAGCAGGCCGCCGAGCTGCGCGAGGTCGGGGCCGGGATCGTGGTGGGCCCCAACATGGCCCGGCCGCTGGTGCGGGCCGGGCTCGGTGAGCGGCTGGCCTCCTTCGCCGTCGCGCTGGAGACCGCCTGGGAGTTCCGGCGCTGGCAGGACGGCCGGGTGCTGTCCTCCCAGCGGATGGGCGAGGAGTGCCGCCGGCTGTACGGCACCGACTGCTACGTCGCGCACCGGGCCGACCTGCTGGACATGCTGCGGGACGCGCTGCCGGACGAGGTGGTCGGGACCGACCGGCGGCTGCGGGAACTGCGGCAGGACGGCGACGGGGTCGAGCTGGTCCTGACCGACTCCGGCGGGCGGAGCACGACGGTGACCGCGGACGCGGTGATCGGCGCGGACGGCATCCACTCGGCCGTACGGCAGGCGGTCGTCCAGGAGGAGCCGCCGCGCTTCTCCGGCCTGTGCGCCTACCGCTGCCTGGTCGACGCCCGGCGGGCGCCGGAGCTGGCGCTGCGGCGGGTGCAGACGCTCTGGCTGGGTCCGGGCCGTCACTTCGTGCACTACCCCATCCGGGACAGGGAACTGATCAACATCGTCGCGATCGTCCCGGCCGGCGAGTGGCGCGTCGAGTCGTGGACGGCCGACGGCCGGCTGGAGGACCTGGCCGCCGAGTTCGAGACGTGGGACCCGCGCCTGGGAGGGCTGATCGCCGCGGCCACCGAGACCAAGCGCTGGGCCCTGTACGACCGCGGCCCCCTGGAACGCTGGACGTCCGGGCGGGTGGCCCTGCTCGGCGACGCCGCCCACTCGATGCTGCCCTTCTTCGGCCAGGGGGCCGCCCAGGCGGTCGAGGACGCGGTGGTCCTGGCCGGGTGCCTTCGCGAGGCCACGGCCGGGACCGTGGCCGGGGCGCTGGCCCGCTACGAGGAGATCCGCAGGCCCCGGGCCTCGCAGGTGCAGCTGATGAGCCGCGGGCGCGAGGTGCAGAACCACCTGCCCGACGGGCCCGCCCAGGTGGAGCGCGACGCCGCGCTGGCCGCGGGCGACCCGCTGCGGCAGAGCGCCTGGCTCTACGGCCACGACGCCGAGGCCGCCCTGACCGGCCGGGCGGTGCCGGAGCGGAGATAGGCTGCCGGGGTGGAGGCGTCGTTCACGCCCGTCCCGCGGTGAACGGCACGCCCGGCCCGCGGGGTCCGATCCGCACACCCGCACAGCAGGGAGATGTCGTACGTTGTCCGAGGAACGCGAGCACGCGGGCCCCGTCCCGGTCAGGGAACGCCGGGATCTGCGGGCCGACTGCGCCGACTGCTTCGGCCTGTGCTGCGTGGTGCCGGCCTTCGCGGCCTCGGCGGACTTCGCCATCGACAAGGGGGCCGGGCACGCCTGCCCCAACCTGGGGCAGGACTTCCGCTGCGGCATCCACACGCGCCTGCGGGAGAGCGGCTTCCGGGGCTGCACGGTCTACGACTGCTTCGGCGCGGGACAGAAGGTCTCGCAGGTCACCTTCGGCGGACGGGACTGGCGCCGGGCGCCGGACACCGCGAAGCGGATGTTCGAGGTGTTCCCGATCATGCGGGACCTGCACGAGCTGCTGTGGTACCTGACCGAGGCGCTGGCGCTGCCGGCGGCCCGCTCGCTCCGCGACGAGCTCGGCGCCGCGCTGGAGGAGACCGAGCGGCTCACCCGGGACGAGCCCGAGGCCCTCGTCGCGCTGGACGTGGAGGCGCACCGGCGGAAGGTCAACGCCCTGCTGCTGCGCGCGAGCGAGCTCGCGCGGGCCGGTGCCGGCAGGCGCAGGAAGGACCACCGCGGCGCCGTCCTCATCGGGGCCAGGCTCAAGGGCGCCGACCTGAGGGGGGCCAGCCTGCGGGGCGCCCAGCTCATCGGCGCCGACCTGCGGGACGCGGACCTGAGAGGGGCCGATCTCATCGGGGCCGACCTGAGGGGAGCCGACCTGCGAGGGGCCGACCTCACCGGGACGATCTTCCTGATCCAGTCCCAGCTGGACGCGGCCAAGGGCGACGCCTCGACCAGGCTCCCGGCCTCGCTCGTCCATCCGGCGCACTGGTGACCCGCCGGTCCCCCTTGTACCGCGGGCCCGTGCTCCGGTGACGTGCCGTCGGCGCCTGCTCCGGTGAGGTACCGGCGAGGACGCGTGAGGCTAGCCGCGTGCCTCGGCGCGCAGCTCGGCGAGCAGTTCTCCCTGCCCGGCCAGCAGCTCGGTCAGGATCGACCGCGCCGCGAACATCAGGTCGGCCACGTCCGGGGTGGACAGGGCGTACACGACGGTGGCGCCTTCCCGGGTGGCGGTCACGATCCCCGCGCGGCGGAGCACCGCCAGCTGCTGGGAGAGGTTGGAGGCCTCGACGCCGATGGCGCTCAGCAGGTCCCGCACCGGCAGGGGGCCGTCCTGCAGCAGCTCCAGCACCCGCACCCGTACGGGATGACCGAGGGTGCGGAAGAGCTCGGCCTTGGCCTGGTGCAGCGGCACCGGCATGTCACACCGCTCCGCCGCCGGGCCCGCCGCCCGCGTGGCGCACGTCGATGCCGTGCCGCTCGGCGATGCGCAGCAGGTTCTCCAGCCGCCCGGACAGCACCTCGATCGAGTGATCGTCGAAGGCCTGGCGCATGAGCTCCAGCTCGCCGTCGACGTCGGCGATGCGCGCTCGTAGCTCGGCCGCGAACTCGCTCATGCCCCCACCCCCCTGGTCGGACCGTCCCGTACTGACCGGTTTACCGATACACCGGTCCTCATCATGTGTCAAATTGCTTAATTCTTCAAATCATAATGACGTTGGCTATGATGGCGACGGCCGTTTTCCAACAGGACCCGCGACCGATTTGATCCCGACCGATGACGGATCAGCCGGGAAGCGGGATACTTGGTGCGGCTACCGCGGGCTGACCTGCGGCGTCAGAGCACGCCAGCCGGCGATGCGACAGTGACGAGAGGCCGAGCACGGCCTGCGCGAGGGAGTACAGCCAATGGGACGGGGCCGAGCCAAGGCGAAGCAGACGAAGGTTGCTCGCGAGCTGAAGTACAGCAGCCACGACATGGATCTTGACCGGTTGCGCAAGGAACTGGGCGCCGGTGACGATCCCGCGCCGGAGAGCGAGGCCGACGACATCGGCGAGCCCACCGGCAGGTAGCGCGCGGCCCCCGGCACGGCCGAGGGTCCGCACCACCGGTCGCGGGTTCGCGGCACCGGCCGGTCACCGTGCCCCGACCGGCCCCCGCGGCCCGGCCCCTCGTCAGGAGGGGACGTCCTTCCGCGGAGGGACGTCAGGAGGCCAGTGCCAGGGCGGCCAGCATGCCGCACCAGGCCGCTCCCAGTCCGGTGGCGATGCTCCCGGCGACGTTGAGGAACGCCGCCAGGCGGGCACCGGAGCCGGCCAGGCGCACCGTCTCGTAGCCGAAGGTGGAGTAGGTGGTCAGCGCTCCGCAGAACCCGGTCCCGGCCAGGGCCATCGTCGCGTCCCCGGCCGGAAGCGCGACCAGGAACCCCAGCAGCGCCGACCCGGCCACGTTGACGGCGAAGGTCCCCCACGGGAACCTCGTGCCGTACCTGGCCTGGAGCGCCCGGTCGACGAGGTAACGCAGCGGGGCGCCCACGGCGGCGCCCAGCGCGACCAGCAGCACGCTCACCGCTCGCCCGCCGCGCCGTCATCGCCGTCATCGCCGTCATCTTCGCCGCCCTCGCCCTCGCCCTCGCCCTCGCCGCCGTCACCGTCACCGTCGCTGTCGCCGGAGCCGGAGTCCGGGCCGGGACCGGGGCGGGGGCGGAGGACGAGTCGGCCCAGTGCGATGCCGGTCCAGGTCGCCGCGAGCGCCGCCGTCACCGTGCCGAACAGGTACCCGAGCGCGACCTGCGGGGCGCCCGCGGCCACCAGCCGCCCGATGTCGATCACGTAGGCGGAAAAGGTGGTGAAGCCGCCCAGCACCCCAACTCCCAGGAACGGGCGAACAAGCGGGTGGACCCCTCGGGTCTCGGTGACGAACACCATCAGCAGGCCGATGAGCAGGCACCCGGACACGTTGATCGCGAACGTCGCCCAAGGAGGGCCGTCCGGTGGGTGCGGGAAGGCGAGGACGAGCCCGTGACGGGCCAGCGCGCCGGCCGCCCCACCGGCCGCGATCACCCCCAGCGTCGCCCACGGGACCCGGCCGGGCCCGGACTCCGGCCCGGGGACGGCGGAATCGACGTCACGGTCGGGGGGCATGGCCGGACCAGAGGCGCGGACGGCCGGGCCCGAGGTTCCGGTGGGGCGACGGGCGGGCGGCTCGGACACGCTCTCCCCCTCCCCTCCGCACTCTGCCGACGCGGCGGAGGACACCCGGCGGGCCGGCTCGTTCACGATCACCGGCGGAGGATCCGCGGACCGGCGGACCTCGCCCGGCGAGGGCGACCTTCAGCATATCGACCGGCCGGCGGGGAACACCGTGCCCGTCCCCTCGCGCCCTTGGTCTTCGTGCCCGCCACCCCGGCCGCGTGTGACACGGCGGCGGGTTCCGCGCAACATCGTGCAACATCGTTGAAGGCGCCGCGGGCGGCTGTCTACCGTCACGACTAGTGCGCGCTCGGCCGGACGGCGGAACCGCGCGCTCCCAGCGCACGACGGAGAGCTCTGGCGGGTCCCACATCGTCTCACGGTGACCGGCTCCCATCCCTTCCCGCCGGCCACCGGGATCCGCCGGTCCACACGCCGTGGCCCCGGGACGAATGGCCGGTCCCGCGCGAGGCAGGGTCGTCTCGCCCGGACGGAAGGTCTCCCTGGGTCACGGCCACCATCCCGGCCCTCGTGCCCTTCGGCCTGTCACGCCCGGCGGCTCCCGGACGGGGATCAGCCGGATCGACGCGGATCAGCAGGGATCAGCGGGGATCAGCGGGGTCGACGCGGGTCGGGGGTCGTTGGGGCCCCCTGAGCGGCCGCTGCCGCGCGGTGATCCCCGGAAGGGCTACCTGGCCCTGGGGCGGTTTCCCCACCTGGGCTTGCGGAACAGGTCGCGCCGCTCCAGCAGGTAGACGAGCCTGGCGGCGGCGGTCCTGACGGCCTCCTCGTGCCGATGCCGCTTCTGCGGGACCGTGGCGCTCCAGCGTTCGAGCAGCAGGGCGATCTCCTCGGCGAGCTCGCCGATCACCCGATAGCGGGTGCTGAAAGCGTAGAGGTCGCCGTGCACCTCCTCCACCAGGTCCTCCTCGACCCGGTGGGCGAGCGGCCTGACCCTTCTGAGGATCCCGGCCTCCATCGCCGGGGTGACCGGTGCCCTGCGGGCGTCGCCCTCGGGAACCATGATCAGGGCGCGTACCCGTGCCACGGCCAGGGTGCGCTCGGCCTGCGGGGTCGAGGGATGCTCGGCGAGATCCAGCAGACGGCGCAGGGTCTCCTGCGTCTTGTCGTCGAACATGGAATCCCGTTCCGCCTTCGCGTCCGCGTCCCGCCGGGCCGGGAGGGGCCACGGCACCGGCACCCGCGCGCACCGCGCACGTGCCGTCACATGGTATTCGACCGCCGGGACGCGGCAGGTCCGGCCGAAGATGGTAAAGGGTGAGGAGCCGCGTTTCACCTGTTTCTTCGGATCCGGTATCCCACGGCCGTCCAGCCCGGCTTTTTACGCCAATAGCCTCACTTGGCCGTTTTTCTCCGAATACAGTCCGTCTTTGTCGGACGGCGCCCCTCCTTCGCGGCAGGGCGGAGGAGATGGACGGGGTGGCTCACGGCCATGGATCCGATCGGTGACGATCTGCTCAGGACCATCAAGACCGAGATCGGGTACCGGGAGGGACCGGGCCGGCAGAGCAAGTTCGGCGAGTGGTACTCGGTCAACGTGGTCAAGGACCCGCAGTACAGGACGGCCCCCTGGTGCGGGATGTTCATCGCCTGGGCCGCGGAGAAGGCGGGCGTGCAGCAGTACGTCGGGCAGTTCGCCTGGACCCCCTCGCACGGGCGCTGGTTCGAGACGAACGGCGCCTGGTCGCGTACGCCGGAGCCGGGGGCGCTGGTCTTCTTCGACTGGTCGGGCGGCAAGGACATCGGGGGGATCGATCATGTCGGCGTGGTGGAGCGGGTCGAGGGTGGAACGATCCACACGATCGAGGGCAACGTCGACCGGGTGTGGCTCAAGCGCAAGAAGCGCGACCAGGACAAGGTCGTCGGTTACGGCCTGCCGCGCAAGGTCAAGGAGCACCTGGCCGGCGCCGTACCCGGCGACGACGGCGCTCCCGGGCAGGTCGCGGATCGCATCGAGGTCCGCCCGGCGCTCGTCCGGGACGCGGTCGCCCTGACCGAGGTGCCCGGGGCCGCCTCCCCGGTCCCGGTGGAGACGGCCGTGATCGCCGGGCTGCTGACCCTCGTCCTGGGCATGACGTTCGTGCTGTCCAGGCGGCGTCCGCGGGTCTCGGCGGGGCGGCACCGCAGGAGGGACGGGCGCCGGAAGGCCGCGGACGCGCCGATCGAGGCCGCGGGCCCGCGCGAGCGAACCCCGGCCCGCGGGACCGGCCCGTACGAGACCCCGGCCCGCAGGACCGGCCCGTACGAAAGGGACTCGGCCGATGGGACCGGGTCGCGCGAGCGGGTGGCCCTGGCGCGACAGACGCCGCCCCTGGACCGGTCCGAGGGTCCGGCCGTACCGGCGCACCTGTACGAGGCGGTCCGCGTGACCAGGCCCGGCTGGGCCCACGACCCGTACCGGCCCGGAGCCCCCGTCGCGCCACGGGAACCGGCACGGAGAGCAGCGGCACGGAACCCAAGACGGAAAGCGGCACAGGAACCGGCGCAGAGATCGGCACCGAAGCCGATGCCGATGCCGGCGCCGGTGCCGGTGCCGGTGCCCGCGGGAACGGTGACGACCCCGCTCGCGGAGGGTCCTCACGAGGTGGAGGGTGCCCGGACGGCACGGGAGGCGCGGCGCGCAGCGTGACGATCGCGACATTCGAGACAGCCGAGAAGTTGATAATTAAGGTTAGGCAAAGCTAAGTTGCTGGGGACGACATCCCTCGGCGAAGGCGGCACGATGACAGCGGGCAGCGAGCAGACCCTTGAGCGCGCGGCGGAGGTCCCGGCCTACCGCTGCCACGATGTGAGGGTCGTGCGCGTCGCGCGGCTCAGCCCGAGCTTCCTGCGGATCACCTTCGGCGGCGAGGACCTGGCGGGCTTCGCCGACCACGGCTTCGACCAGCGGATCAAGGTGATCCTCCCGCTGCCGGACGGCGGCCTGACCCCCCTGGGCGACGACGCCGACTGGTACCGGCGCTGGAGGGCGCTGCCCGACGAGCTGCGCAACCCGATCCGTACCTACACCGCGCGCGCGGTACGGCCGCACCTGCGGGAGCTGGACGTCGACTTCGTCCTGCACGGCGAGAGCGGCCCGGCCTCGCGGTGGGCGACCCGTGCCGCGCCCGGCGACCGGGTCCTGGTGGTCGGCCCCAACGCCGCCCACCCCGGCCCCACCGGCGGCCAGGAGTGGGCACAGCCGGCCGGTGCCACGCACCTGCTGCTGGCCGGGGACGAGACGGCCGTGCCCGCCATCACCTCGATCGTCGAGTCGCTCTCCGGCGCGGTACCGGCCACGGCGCTGCTCGAGGTCCCCGAGGCCGCCGACGAGCTCCCGCTCGACCTCCCGCCGGGCGTGCGGGTCGTCTGGCTGCCGCGCGAGGGGGCCCGCCACGGCGACCTGCTCGTCCCCGCCGTCCACGAGGTCCTGCGGACGCTCGTCCCGCCGGTAGCCGCGCCGACCGGGCCCGCCGGGCCCGCCACCGGTGGCCTGGAGGACGTCGACGTGGACGCGGAGATCCTCTGGGAGGTGCCGGAGTCCTCGCCGGGTGAGGGCCTGTACGCCTGGCTGGCCGGTGAGGCCGCGGTGGTCAAGCTGCTGCGCCGGCACCTGGTCCAGGAGGCCGGGATCGACCGCTCCTCGGTGGCGTTCATGGGCTACTGGCGGCTGGGCCGCTCCGAGAACAACTGACCGTTCCGTCGCCGCCGGGCCGCTCCATCGGAGCGGCCCGGCGGGACCGGATCAGGCGCCGTCCTCCAGGTCCCCCTCGGACTTGAGGTAGACCTCCTGCAGGTCGCGCAGGACGTCCGGGTCGGGGTGTTCCCACATGCCCCGGTTCGCGGCCTCCAGCAGCCGCTCGGCGATCCCGTGCAGCGCCCAGGGGTTGGACCGGGCCATGAACTCCTGGTTCTCCGGGTCCAGCACGTAGGTCGCGGCCAGCTTGTCGTACATCCAGTCGGCGACGACGCCGGTGGTGGCGTCGTAACCGAACAGGTAGTCGACGGTCGCGGCCAGCTCGAAGGCGCCCTTGTACCCGTGCCTGCGCATGGCGGCCAGCCAGCGCGGGTTGACCACCCGGGCGCGGAAGATCCTGGAGGTCTCCTCCGACAGGGTGCGGGTGCGGACGGCCTCGGGCCTGGTGCTGTCGCCGATGTAGGCGGCCGGGGCCTTGCCGGTGAGCGCCCGGACCGTGGCGATCATGCCGCCGTGGTACTGGAAGTAGTCGTCGGAGTCGGCGATGTCGTGCTCGCGGGTGTCGACGTTCTTGGCCGCCACCGCGATCCTGCGGTAGGCGGTCTCCATGTCCTGCCTGGCCGGTACCCCGTCCACGCCCCGGCCGTAGGCGAAACCGCCCCAGACCGCGTACACCTCGGCGAGGTCGGCGTCGTCGCGCCAGTTGCGGCTGTCGATCAGCGGCAGCAGCCCGGCCCCGTAGGCGCCGGGACGCGAGCCGAAGATGCGCATGGTGGCCCTGCGCTCGTCGCCGTGCACGGCGTGGTCGGCGAGCACGTGCGCGCGCACGTAGTTGAGCTCCTCGGGCTCCTCCAGGCCGGCCGCCAGCCGTACCGCGTCGTCCAGCATGGCCACCACGTGCGGGAAGGCGTCGCGGAAGAACCCGCTGATCCTGACCGTGACGTCCACCCGGGGCCGGCCCAGCTCGACGGCCGGGATCGGCTCCAGGCCGGTGACGCGGCGCGAGGCCTCGTCCCAGACCGGCCGCACGCCCAGCAGCGCCAGCACCTCGGCCACGTCGTCCCCGGCGGTGCGCATGGCGCTGGTGCCCCAGACCGACAGCCCCACCGAGCGCGGCCAGTCACCGGTGTCGGCGCGGTAGCGCTCCAGCAGGGAGTCGGCCATCGCCTGCCCGGTCTCCCAGGCCAGCCTGCTCGGCACGGCCTTGGGGTCGACCGAGTAGAAGTTGCGGCCGGTGGGCAGCACGTTGATCAGCCCGCGCAGCGGTGACCCGCTCGGCCCGGCGGGGACGTAACCGCCGTCGAGGGCGTGCAGGATCGCGTCGATCTCGTCGGTGGTACGCGCCAGCCTCGGCACGACCTCCAGCGCGGCGAACCGCAGGATCTCCTCCACCGTCCGGGGGTCGGCGGCGCGGGCGCCGCCTGCTCCGGAGACACCCGCCGTACCGTCCACGCCGACGGGACCGGCAGGGTCGGCGGGGCCGGGGAGGGCCGTCGCCGGGTGCAGGACCGCGGCGGTCACCTCGGCGGCGGCGGACACCTCCCAGCCGCGTTCCTCCATGCCCTCGACCAGGGCGCGGGCCAGGGTCTCGGCCTCGTCGACGCCGATCCGCGCCGCGCTGCCGTCCTCGGCCAGGCCCAGGGCCTCGCGCAGGCCGACGAGCGCCTGGCCGCCGGCCCATATCTGCCGGGCGCGCAGCATGGCCAGCACCAGGTCCACGCGGGCCGCTCCCTCGGGGGCGGCGCCCAGCACGTGCAGGCCGTCGCGGATCTGGACGTCCTTGACCTCGCACAGCCAGCCGTCGATGTGCAGCAGGAAGTCGTCGAACTCGGCGTCGTGCGGCCGGTCGGCGACGCCGAGGTCGTGGTCCAGCCGGGCGGCCTGGATCAGCGTCCAGATCTGGGCGCGGATCGCGGGCAGCTTGGCCGGGTCCATCGCCGCGATGGAGGCGTGCTCGTCGAGGAGCTGCTCCAGCCGGGCCATGTCGCCGTAGCTGTCGGCGCGGGCCATCGGCGGCACCAGGTGGTCGACCAGGGTGGCGTGCGCGCGGCGCTTGGCCTGGGTGCCCTCGCCGGGGTCGTTGACCAGGAACGGGTAGACCAGCGGCAGGTCGCCGAGCGCGGCGTCCGGCCCGCAGGAGGCCGACAGGCCTGCGGACTTGCCGGGCAGCCACTCCAGGTTGCCGTGCTTGCCCACGTGGACCACGGCGTGGGCGCCGAAGCCGTCGGCCAGCCAGCGGTAGGCGGCCAGGTAGTGGTGGCTGGGCGGCAGGTCGGGGTCGTGGTAGATGGCGATGGGGTTCTCCCCGAAGCCGCGCGGCGGCTGCACCATCACCACCACGTTGCCGGCGCGCAGCGCGGCCAGCACGATCTCGCCCTCCGGGTCGGCCGACCTGTCGACGAACAGCTCCCCGGGGGGCGGCCCCCAGTGCCGCTCTATCCTCTCCCGCAGGTCCGCGGGCAGCGTGGCGTACCACTCGGCGTAGCGGGTCGCCGCGATGCGCACCGGGTTGCCGGCGAGTTGTTCCTCGGTGAGCCAGTCCCGGTCCTGACCGCCCGCGGCGATCAGCGCGTGGATGAGCGCGTCGCCGTCCTGCTCGGTCACCCCGGGCAGCTCGCCCTCGGCGCCGATGTCGTAGCCGCGCTCGCGCAGCGCCGCCAGCAGGCGCACCAGGCTGGCGGGGGTGTCCAGGCCGACGGCGTTGCCGATGCGGGCGTGCTTGGTGGGGTAGGCCGACAGCATCAGCACCAGCCGCCGCTCGGCGGGCGGCACGTGCCGCAGCGCGGCGTGGCGCACCGCGATGCCCGCCACCCGCGAGGCGCGTTCGGGGTCGGCCACGTAGACGGTCAGCCCGTCCTCGTCGATCTCCTTGAAGGAGAACGGCACCGTGATGATGCGCCCGTCGAACTCGGGGATGGCGACCTGGGTGGCGGCGTCCAGCGGGGAGAGGCCGTCGTCGTTCTCCTCCCAGGAGGCGCGGCTGCTCGTCAGGCACAGGCCCTGCAGGATCGGCACGTCCAGCTCGGCCAGCGCGCCGACGTCCCACGCCTCGTCGTCCCCGCCGGCCGACGCGGTCGCCGGGCGGGTGCCGCCCGCGGCCAGCACCGTCACCACCAGGGCGTCCACCGTGCGCAGCGCCTCCAGCAGGCCCGGCTCGGCGGTGCGCAGGGACGCGCAGTACAGCGGCAGCGCCCGTCCCCCGGCGTCCTCGATCGCCGAGCAGAGCGCCTCGACGAAGGCGGTGTTGCCGGCCACGTGGTGGGCCCGGTAGTACAGCACGCCGACGACCGGCCCGTCCTGGCCGCGCGCCTCGCGCTCCAGCGTCCCCCAGGTCGGGGTGGGGGCGGGTGCGGCGAACCCGTGCCCGGTGAGCAGCAGCGTGTCGGACAGGAAGCGGTACAGCTCGGTCAGGTTGGCCGGGCCGCCGTGCGCGAGGTAGGCGTGCGTCTCGGCGCACACCCCTCCGGGCACGGTGGACAGCTCCATCAGCTCGGCGTCCGGCGCCTGCTCGCCGCCGAGCACGACGACGGGACGGGGACCGGCGAGCAGGGCGTCCAGCCCCTCCTCCCAGGCGCGGCGCCCGCCGAGCAGCCGTACCACGACCACCTCGGCGCCCTCCAGCAGCGGTGGCAGGTCGGCGACGCCCAGGCGGGCGGGGTTTCCCAGGCGGTAGTCGGCGCCGCTCGCGCGGGCGCTCAGCAGGTCGGTGTCAGAGGTCGAGAGCAGCAGGATCACGCGCCACACTCCATCGGCGGGGTCGCACTGCGGTGGGGGAACGGCGAAAAGCGCACGGAGCATCCTCCCTCGGGGTCCTCGCCCCGGGTCGTCGTCGGCCGCGACGGCTGGAGTCTCCTGGCTCCCGGATCGGTGCTCGCCCCGGCCTTCCCGCCCGTCGCCGGGCAGTGGCCCGGTTGAGGTTCGCTCCCCGGTCACAGTGGCGGGACCGCGCCGGAATCACACCGGCTTCCTCCCAACGCCATCGCCACCGATGACACTACGGCAGTCCGGCTCCCCGCAAGAAACTGGCACTAGCATCCCGTGAGTGGACATTGCCGACTTTCACGGACGATCACGGCCTGACGCATGTCCCGGAGCGCTTCAGGTCCACGCCGCCGCCGACGGCGGCCTGGCCCGCGTCCGCGTGCCCGGGGGCCGGCTCACCCCCGCCCAGCTGCGCGAACTCGCCGCGGCGGCGCGCCGTCACGGTGACGGCGCCGTCGAGCTCACCTCCCGGGCCAACGTGCAGGTACGCGGCCTCGCCCACGACGACCGGACGCGGGACGTCTCCGGAGACGACCCGGCGACCGGCGCCGACGACGAGGGTCCCGGCGGTGACGACGGTGCCGGGAACGGCGTCCCGGAGGACGGGTTCGCCGCGCGGATGGCGCGGGCGGGACTGCTGCCCTCGGCCACCCACGAGCGGGTCCGCAACATCCTCGCCTCCCCGCTGACCGGCCTGGACGGTCCCGGTGGCGGCGGGGTCACCGACGTCACCCCGCTGATCGGCGAGCTGGACCGGCGACTGTGCGCCCGGCCCGCACTGGCCGCCCTGCCCGGCCGGTTCATGTTCGCCCTCGACGACGGACGCGGCGACGTGGCCGGGCTCGGCGCCGACGCGGCGGTCCTGGCCGCCGGGCCGGACCGGTTCGCGCTGCTCCTCGCCGGGACCGACACCGGCCTGCGCGTCGGGACGGACGAGGCCGTGACCGCCCTGCTCGCCGCCGCCGAGGCGTTCCTCGACGAGCTGGCCGCCCGGGACGTCACCGCCTGGCGGATCTCCGAGCTCCCCGACGGGCCCGCGCTGGTCGCCGCCCGCGTATCGGCCGCCCTCGGCCCGGACCCCACCGCGGATCGCACCGTGCAGGCGCCCCCCTCCGAGCCGGTACGGCCGCGGCCCGTGGCGCTCGGGCCCGTGGGGCTCATCGGCGCCGCCGCACCCCCCGGCACCGCCCGGAGCGATCCCGCGCGGGTCGCGCTCGGGGTGGCGGTGCCCCTGGGACGGCTGACCTCCGCCCAGGCGGAGGTGCTGGCCGACGTCGCCTCCGGCGGGGACATCCGCCTGACCCCCTGGAGAGGCGTGGTCCTGCCCGGCCTGACCCGTACCGAGGCCGTGGACGCGGCCGGCCGGTTGCGGGCCGCCGGCCTGGTCGTCGACCCCGGCTCGCCGTGGATCGGCGTCACGGCCTGCGCCGGACGTCCCGGCTGCGCCAAGTCCCTGGCCGACGTGCGGGCCGACGCGACCGCCGTCGTCGCCCTGGCCCCGCCCGCCCGGCACGCGTCCCGCACCGATACGCTCCCGGTGCACTGGGCGGGGTGCGCCAGACGCTGCGGCCGCCCGAAGGGGCGGGTCGCCGACGTGGTCGCCACCGGCCACGGCTACCGCCTGGAGCTGGACGGCACCGGCCTGACCTGCTCGGGCATCGAGGAGACCGCGGCCGCGGTGACGGCCGCCAGAGGGGAACTGTGATCGACTACGTCCGCGACGGCGCGGAGATCTACCGCCGCTCCTTCGCCACCATCCGCGCCGAGGCCGACCTGGAGGCGCTCCCCGCGGACGTCGCCCGGGTGGCGGTCCGCATGATCCACGCCTGCGGGATGGTCGACCTGGTGGACGACCTGCGCTGGTCGGCCGGGGTGGTGCCGGCGGCCCGCGAGGCGCTCCGCGCGGGCGCGCCGGTGCTCTGCGACGCCATGATGGTCGCCTCCGGGGTGACCCGTCGCCGCCTGCCCGCCGGCAACGAGGTGATCTGCACGCTCGGTGACCCCCGGGTGCCGGAGCTCGCCGCGGAGCTGGGCACCACCCGCAGCGCCGCCGCCCTGGAGCTCTGGCGCGACCGGCTCCAGGGGTCCGTGGTCGCGATCGGCAACGCGCCCACCGCGCTGTTCCGGCTGCTGGAGATGGTCGAGCAGGGTGCCGGGCGCCCGGCCGCCGTCCTCGGCGTCCCGGTCGGCTTCATCGGCGCCGCCGAGTCCAAGCAGGCCCTCGCCGAGCATCCGGCGAACCTGGAGTACCTGGTCGTGAGCGGACGCCGGGGTGGAAGCGCGATGACCGCCGCCGCGGTCAACGCGATCGCGAGCGAGGAAGAGTGAGCGACGACGTGACCGTACGCGCGACCGGACGGCTGTGGGGAGTGGGACTGGGGCCGGGTGACCCCGAGCTGGTGACCGTCAAGGCCGCCCGCCTGATCGGTGAGGCGGACGTGATCGCCTTCCACAGCGCCCGCCACGGCCGGAGCATCGCCCGCTCGGTGGCCGCCCCCTACCTGCGCGAGGGCCGGATCGAGGAACCCCTCATCTACCCGCTCACCACCGAGACCACCGACCATCCGGGCGGCTACCAGGGGGCGATCGACGACTTCTACGCCGACTGCGCCGAGCGCCTCGCGGCCCACCTGGACGCCGGTCGCGACGTGGTGGTGCTGTGCGAGGGCGACCCGCTCTTCTACGGCTCGTACATGCACATGCACAAGCGCCTGTCGCACCGCTACACCACCGAGGTGGTGCCGGGCGTGACCTCGGTGAGCGGTGCCTCGGCCGTGCTGGGACGCCCGCTGGTCGAGCGCGACGAGGTGCTGACCGTGCTGCCCGGGACGCTCCCGGCCGAGGTGCTCGCCGAGCGTCTCGCCGCCACCGACTCGGCCGCGGTGCTGAAGCTCGGCCGTACCTTCACCAAGGTCCGCGACGCCCTCGCCGAGGCCGGGCGCCTGGACGAGGCGTGGTACGTCGAGCGCGCCACCACCGGGCAGCAGCGCATCGCCCCGCTGGCCGAGGTCGACCCGGACGGCGTCCCGTACTTCTCGCTGGCGCTGATCCCCAGCCCGGTCAACGCGGCCCCTCCCGCTCCCGTCCCCGCCCCCGGGGCCGTCGCCGCGTCCCCGATCCCGATCCCGACGCCGTCCGTGGACACGGCACCGGTCGCGGGCCGGGCGCGCGGCGAGGTGGTGGTGGTCGGGCTCGGCCCGGCCGGGCGGCCCTGGCTGACCCCCGAGGCGCAGGAGGCACTGGCCGCCGTCGACGAGCTCGTCGGGTACGGCCCCTACCTCGACCGCGTCCCACCCAACCCGCGCCAGCGCCGCCACCCCACCGACAACCGGGTGGAGGCCGAGCGGGCCGCGCACGCGCTGGAGCTGGCCGCGGCCGGGTCGCGGGTGGCGGTGGTTTCCTCGGGCGATCCCGGGGTCTTCGCGATGGCCAGCGCGGTGCTGGAGGTGGCGTGCGAGCCGAGGTTCACCGGCGTGCCGGTCCGGGTGCTCCCCGGCCTGACCGCGGCGCACGCGGTCGCCAGCAGGGCCGGGGCTCCCCTGGGCCACGACTACTGCGTGCTGTCGCTGTCGGACCTGCTCAAGCCGTGGGAGGTGGTCGCCGGGCGGATCAGCGCCGCCGCGCGGGCCGATCTCGTCCTGGCGATCTACAACCCGGCCTCCCGGAGCCGTACCTGGCAGGTGGCCGCGGCCCGCGACCTGCTGCTGGAGCACCGCGCGCCGCACACGCCCGTGGTCATCGGCCGTGACGTCGGCGGCGCCGCCGAGAGCGTGACCGTCACCACCCTCGGCGACCTGGACCCGGACGCGGTCGACATGCGCTGCCTGCTGCTGGTGGGCTCCTCCACCACCCGGGTCACCGAACGGGACGGCGGCCGGGTGGTCTTCACCCCCCGGCGCTACCCGGCATGACCTCTTCCTCCGGTTCCTCCGGTTCCTCCGGTTCCTCCGGGAACGGCCGCGCCGTCCAGCCAGGCGAGCGCGGCCGGCACGTCCCCCACCGCGGGCACCCCCGCGGGCGCGGGCGGGCGGTCCACGACCACGACCGGCAGGCCGAGCTCGCGGGCGGCCCGCAGCTTCGCCGTGGTCATCTCACCGCCGCTGTCCTTGGTCACCAGCACGTCTGTCCGGTGGGTGCGCATCAGGGCCGTCTCCCCCTCCACGGTGAACGGCCCCCGGCTGAGCAGCACCTCCGTGCGGCGCGGCATCGGCGGCTCGGGCGGGTCCACCGACCGGGCCAGGAACCAGTGGTCGTCGAGGCCGGCGAAGACCGGCAGGCTCCTGCGGCCGGTCGTCAGGAAGACCCGCTCCCCCAGCGAGGGCAGCAGCGCGGCGGCGGCCTCCAGCGACGGCACCCGGCGCCAGTCGTCACCGGGCCCGGCCTGCCAGCCCGGCCTGCGCAGGATCAGCAACGGCAGGCCGGTCCGGGCCGTCGCCTCGACCGCGGAGGCGGTCATCCGGGCCGCGAACGGGTGCGTGGCGTCCACCACCGTGTCGATCCCCCGCTCCACCAGCCAGGTCGCGAGCCCGCCGGGGCCGCCGAAGCCGCCCTCGTGCACCTCGCCCACCGGCAGCCGCGGATCGCGCACCCGGCCCGCCAGCGACGACACCACGTGCGTGCCGTCGCGTCCGGCCAGCGCGGCGGCCAGCCTCCTGGCCTCGTCCGTGCCGCCCAGGATCAGGATGTTCGCCACCCCGCCCCCTCTCCCCGCCCGTACCGTCGGATGCTTGGACAATGAGCACTTCCCTGCGGCACGGCTGGACCACCGGCGCCTGCGCGACCGCGGCCACCGCGGCCGCCTACACCGCCCTGCTGACCGGCGAGTTCCCCGACCCGGTGCGGATCACCCTGCCCGGCGGGCGGCAACCGTCCTTCGCGCTGGCCACCGAGGAGCTCACCGGCGCCGTCGCGACGGCCGCGGTGGTCAAGGACGCCGGTGACGATCCCGACGTGACGCACGGCGCGCTGATCTCCTCGACCGTACGGCACGGAGTCCCCGGCACCGGGGTGGTCTTCGGCGCGGGCCCGGGGGTCGGCACCATCACCAAGCCCGGCCTGCCGCTGCCGGTGGGCGAGCCCGCGATCAACCCCGTCCCCCGCGCGATGATGCGCGAGCACGTGGCCCGGGTCGCGGCCCGGCACGGCGGGAGCGGCGACGTGTTCGTGGAGATCGCCGTGGAGGGCGGCGCGGAACTGGCGAAGAGAACCTGGAACCCGCGCCTGGGGATCCTGGGCGGCCTGTCGATCCTCGGCACGACCGGGATCGTGGTGCCCTACTCGTGCTCGGCCTGGATCGACAGCATCCGCCGCGGCATCGACGTGGCCAGGGCCGCGGGCCGTACCCATGTCGCCGGTTGCACCGGCAGCACCTCCGAGAGGGTCGCGGCCGAGCTGTACGGGCTTCCCGAGGACGCGCTGCTGGACATGGGCGACTTCGCCGGGGCGGTGCTGAAGTACCTGCGGCGGCACCCCGTTCCCCGGCTGACCATCGCCGGGGGTGTCGGCAAGCTCTCCAAGCTCGCCGACGGTCACCTCGACCTTCACTCCGGGCGCTCCCAGGTCGATCCCGCGATGCTGGCCGGGCTGGTGCGCTCCGCGGGCGGGGACGAGGACCTGGCCGGTCGCGTCCTGGAGGCCAACACGGCGCTGCACGCGCTGCACCTGTGCCAGGAGGCGGGCCTGCCGCTGGGCGACCTGGTCGCCGAGGGGGCCCGCCGCACCGCCGCGGGCGTGCTGCGCGAGGCGCCGGTGGCCGTGGACGTGGTGGTCATCGACCGTGCCGGCACCGTCGTCGGCCGCGCGGGCTGACCCTGCCCGCCTTCCGGCCCGCGTCCGCGTGGCCGCGATCGGTCCGGCCCCGTCCCGCACGACCGGGTCCCGCACGACCGGGTCCCGCCCGGTCCGCGCGGCCGTGATCCGTCCGGTCTCGTCCCGCACGGCCGGGTCCCGCCCGGCCCGCGCGGCCGGGCGGTCTGGAGCGGGTCAGTCACGGCGGCGCGCGGCCGAGTACAGGTGGCTGTCGGGGAACTCCGAGGCGGTCAGCACCCGGCCCACCACGATCACCGCCGTCCGCAGGATCCCGGCCCGGCGGACCTGGGCGGCGATGTCGTCCAGGGTCCCGCGCAGGATCACCTCGTCGTCGCGGCTGGCGCGGGCCACCACCGCCACCGGGCAGTCGGCGCCGTAGTTGGGCACGAGCTCGGCCGCCACCTCCTCGATGTGCTGCACCGCGAGGTGCAGCACCATCGTGGCCCGGCTCCGGCCCAGCGTGCCGAGATCCTCCCCCTCGGGCATCGGGGTGGCCCGCACCGACGTGCGGGTCAGCACGATCGTCTGCCCCACCCCGGGCACGGTGAGCTCGCGCCGCAGCGACGCCGCGGCGGCCGCGAACGCGGGAACCCCGGGCACCACCTCGTACGGCACCCCCTCGGCGTCCAGCCGCCGCATCTGCTCGGCCATCGCGCTGAACACCGACGGGTCGCCGGAGTGCAGCCGGGCCACGTCGTGCCCGGCCCGGTGCGCGGCGACCATCTCCGCGACGATCTCCCCCAGCGCCAGCCTGGCCGTGTCGACCAGCCGCGCGCCCGGCGGGCAGGACTCCAGCAGCTCCCGGGGGACCAGCGACCCGGCGTACAGGCAGACCGGCGCGGCCTCGATGGCCCGCTGTCCCCGTACGGTGACCAGGTCCGCGGCACCGGGCCCGGCACCGATGAAACGCACCGTCAT
Source organism: Streptosporangium longisporum (assembly GCF_039534895.1). Taxonomy (NCBI): domain Bacteria; kingdom Bacillati; phylum Actinomycetota; class Actinomycetes; order Streptosporangiales; family Streptosporangiaceae; genus Streptosporangium; species Streptosporangium longisporum. The sequence continues at coordinate 87,252 of NZ_BAAAWD010000031.1, forward strand.
CGCTCTTCCCCACTCCGCGAGCACGTCCAGATCGTGACCGGCATCATCGGCCGCCAGCCGGTGAACCCTCCCACCGGGGCGGCCCTGCTGACCGCCAGCCGCACCAGTTCCCCTCCCAGCTCGCCGTGCCGGGAGGCCAGCACCGCCTCCGACTCGACGGTCACCGCGTTGGCCACCAGCCTTCCTCCCGGCCGCAGCGCCTCCCAGCACGCCTCCACCACTCCCGGCAGGGTCACCCCGCCGCCGATGAAGACGGCGTCGGGCCGCTCCAGGCCGGCCAGTGCGGCGGGGGCGGCGCCGGTCACCACCTCCAGGCCGGGTACGCCCAGCGCCGCGGCGTTGCGGGCGATCGCCGCCGCGCGGCCGGGGTGGGACTCCACCGCGACGGCGCGGTTGTCCGGGTGCGCGCGCATCCACTCCACGCCGATGCTGCCCGCCCCCGCGCCGACGTCCCAGAGCAGCTCCCCGGGGGCCGGTGCCAGCCGGGAAAGGGTGACCGCCCGCACCTCCCGCTTGGTGAGCTGGCCGTCGTGCTCGAACGCCTCGTCCGGCAGGCCCGGCAGCCGCGGCAGCGCCACCGTCCCGGTATCCGCCCGGCACTCCACGGCCACCACGTTGAGGTCGTGGGCCGCCGGCAGGGACCATCCGGCGGCCGTGCCGGTGACCACCCGCTCCTCGGCGGCGCCGAGCCGCTCCAGGACCGTCACCGAGCTGGCCCCGTACCCGCGGGCGACGAGCAGGGCGGCGACCGTGGCCGGGGTGCGCCCGTCGGCGCCGAGGACCAGGACGCGCAGGCCGTCGTGGACGGCGGGGTGCAGCACCTCGGCCGGGCGCGCCACCAGGCTGACCACCTCGACCCGGTCGAGCGCCCAGCCCAGCCGGGCACAGGCCAGCGAGGCCGACGACGGGTGCGGCAGCACCCGGACCCGGTCGGCGCCGAGCAGCCGTACCAGGGTCGTGCCGATCCCGTGGAACATGGGGTCGCCGCTGGCCAGCACGCAGATCCTGCGGCCCCGGTGGGAGGCGATCAGGCCGGGCAGTGCCGGAAGCAGCGGCGAGGGCCACGTCACCCGTTCGGCACCGGATTCGGGAACGAGCGCGAGCTGCCGCGCGCCGCCCATCAGCACCTCGGCGGCGTGCAGCTCCCGGCGCGCCGCCTCCGGCAGGCCGGCCCAGCCGTCCGCCCCGATCCCGACCACGGTCACCGGGCCGGTCGCGGGGTCGGTGACGGCCTCGGTCACCGGGCCGGTGAGACCGGTCGCGGGGCCGGACACGGGACCGGTCGCAGGGCCGGTCACCGGGTCAGACATTGCCCAGCACCCGGGTGACACGGATCTCCACCACCACGCGGGCGGGGTTCTCCCTCGGCACCCGGTAACGCTCGGCATAGCGACGCTCGGCGTCCGCGACCGACTCCGGGTCGGTACGGATCACCGCCCGCCCCTGCAGCGTCGACCAGCGCCGCCCGTCCACCTGGCAGACCGCGACGGCCGCGCCTTCCTCACCCGCCGCCAGCACGTGCCGGACCTTGTGCGACCCGCCCGACGTGATCACCCTGGCGATCCCGGAGTCGGCGTCCAGCGTCACCCCCACCGGGACCACGTGCGGCGTGCCGTCGGCGCGCACGGTGCTCAGCGTGCACAGGTGACGCTCCCGCCAGAAGGCGCGGAGCTCCTCTCCGAGATCCTTCAACGCCCCGCCCCTCCCGACGCCGTTCCATCGGGCGACATGCTAGCCCTGCCCCCGCGGCATCCGTGGACCGCACCGGCCGACGCGCGGTCCACCGGCCCGTCGAGGACTCCCGTGACACCGGCGGACCGGCGTTCCGGCCGGTGCCCGGCTCACGGGCACTCCCGTGACGCCGACCGGACCGGCCCTCGGCCGGCGTACGGTTCACCGGTCCGTCAGGCACTCCCGCAGCGCCGCGACGAGCCGTGCGGCCCGGCCGTCGCCGTGGCCGATCATCCGGTTGGCGACATAGCCGAAGCCGACACCGTACTCGTCGTCGCCGAAGGCGAATTGGCCGCCCGCGCCGTCGTTGCCGAAGCTGCGCCGGCCGAGCATCGGCCGGAACCGGGGCGCGTGGAGCAGGAAGCCCGATCCCCACCGGGCGCCCAGGTCCGGGAACCCCGACCACGACGTCCCGGCCGACAGTTCCCGTACGGCGTCGGTGACGGTGTCCCGGGTGAGCAGCCGCCCCGCTCCGCCGACCCCGGTCGCGGCCGCGGCGTACAGCGCGGCCAGGCCGCCCGCCGAGGAGACCGCACCGGCCCCGGGGAACTCCGCGCCGAGCATCGCGGGGTCGTTCCAGCCGTGCGGCTCGTCCAGGCCCGGGAAGACGAGTGCCCCGTTCATCGTCACCGTGCGCATGATCAGCGTCTCCGGGCCGGGCATGGCGGGGCGCCCTTCGGCCTCGACGAGGCGGGCCAGGCTTCCTGTCTCGTCCCGCGGCAGGCCGATCCAGGTCCTCAGGCCCAGCTCGTCGCCGACGGCCTCGCGGAAGTACGCGCCCGGGGTGAGGCCGGTGATCCGCCGGATCACCTCGCCCAGGAGGAAGCCGAAGACGTGCCCGTGGTACTCGTGGGCGCCTCCTGGCTCCCACAGCGGCTCCTGCTCCTCGATCGCACGGATCACCGGTGTCCACCCGGCGATCTCCTCGAAGCTCAGCACGCGGTCCAGGACGGGGAGCCCGGCGCGGTGCCCGAGCACCATGCGCGAGGTGATCGCCTCCTTGCCGCCCCGCGCGAACTCCGGCCAGTACCGGCTCACCGGGGCGTCCAGGTCGAGCAGTCCCCGCTGGGCGAGAAGGTGCGCGCAGACGGCGACGACGCCCTTGGCGCAGGAGAAGACCGGGACGACCGTGTCCCGCTCCCACGGCCGGCCGTCGCGCTCGTCGGCGACGCCGCCCCACAGGTCGACGACCGCGCGCCCGCCGACGAACACGGTGACGGCCGCGCCCAGCTCGCCGTGGTCGTCGAAGTTCCGGCGGAACGCGTCCGCGACGGCCCCGAACCGTTCGTCGGCTCCCCCGTCGTGCTCCATGGTGTCTCCCCTCTCGCCGGGAGCGACCCGGCCTCCGGCCCGGACGCCGCCCGGACGCCGCCCGTCACGCCGTCCGTCACAGCCCTGTCACGCCGCTCGCACGGCGCGGAACGCTACAGTTCCTAGATATATTAAGCAAATACCTATACATCCTAGGAAAGCAGGAGCGGCGCATGGCGCGTGCGGGGCTGACGTCGGAGCGGGTGACACGGGCGGCCGCCGAGCTGGCGGACGCCGTCGGGTTCGAGAACATCACCGTGTCCGCGCTGGCGCGGAGTTTCGGGGTCAGGGATGCGAGCCTGTACTCGCACGTCCGCAACCTCCAGGACCTGCGGGAACGCATCGCCCTGCTGGCCGCGGGCGAGCTGGCCGACCGCATCGCCGCGGCGGTCGCGGGCCGCTCGGGGAAGGAGGCCATGGTCGCGTTCGCCGACGCGTACCGGGAGTACGCCCTGGCCCACCCCGGCCGCTACGCGGCGACCCAGGTCCGGCTGGACCCCGCCGTCCTCGCCCGATCCCCGGCCCACGCCCGCAACGTCGAGCTCACGTACGCGATGCTGCGCGCGTACCGGCTGGTCGAACCGGACCTGACCGACGCGGGCCGCCTGCTGCGCAGCACCTTCCACGGATACGTCACCCTCGAGGCCGGCGGCGGGTTCGGCCACTCCCGCGAGGTGCGGGCCTCGTGGGAACGGGGCCTGGACGCCCTGCACCTGCTGCTGGAGAACTGGCCCGCGGACCCGTCCGGCCGGCAGGCGGGAGCATCCCCGCCAGGCGGCATCCTTGAGGCATGAGCTATCACATATGCCTGGTGTGCCTGGGGAACATCTGCCGCTCCCCCATGGCCGAGATCGTGCTGAGGAAGACCCTGGCCGACCACGGGCTGGGGGATCTCGTCACGGTCGACAGCGCGGGCACCGGCGACTGGCACAGCGGCGGCCCGATGGACGCGCGGGCGGCCGCCATGCTCGCCGACCACGGCTACGACGGCTCGCAGCACCGTGCCCGGCAGTTCCTGCCCGACTGGTGGGAGCGGATCGACCTGGTGCTGGCCATGGACGCCCGCAACCTGAGCACGCTGCGCCACCTCGCCCCGGCGGGTGCGGACATTCGCCTGTTCCGCTCCTTCGACCCCGCGGCCCCGCAGGACGCCGAGGTGCCCGACCCGTACAACGGCGAGCGCGAGGACTTCGCCGAGGTGCTGCGGATGGTCCAGGCCGCCTCCACCGGTCTGGCCGAGCACCTGACCCGTACTCTCAGGTGATCCCCGGCCCCCTCGTCTCATGATCATGTGAACCCGGGCACCCGCCTTTACAAAGTAAGTCGCGTGGGGGTCGGCCCGGAGGATGACGTCCCGCGGGTGGAGGCGGGAGCGCGAGCCCGGAGGATACGGTTCCACCGTGGACCTCACCGGGGGCGACTCGCTCTTCCTGCGCCGCTGGAGCCGGAAACGGCTCGTCCGCCTCGACGCCCTCGCCGCCACCGGGTACGCGGCCGTCCTGCTGCTGATCAACGGCGGGCCCCCGGACCCGTCCGTGCCCGCGTGGGCCTGGATCCCGGCGCTGGCGGCGTTCACGCTGCCGCTGGCGGTGCGGCGGCTGTGGCCGCTCACCGTCTTCTGCGCCGTCCTCACCGCCTCGCTGACCTGCGTCGTCCTCGACCTGACGCACGACGGTTTCGTGGCGGCGGCCTTCGCGGCCTACATCGTGGCGCTCACCCGGCCGCGGCTCCGCCGGGACCCCACCCTCGCGATCGGCGCCTGCGGCGCGGTGGCCGTCCTGCTGCTCTCGGCGGTGGGCACCCCCGGCCCGTCCCCGGCGGCGCGCCTGCCCGGCCTGCTGCTGGGAGGGGTGGTGCTCCTGGGCGGCGCCTGGATCGCCGGCCGTGCCGTGCGCGAGCGGCGCGCCCACGCGGCACGGTCGGCCGAGCAGCTGGCCGGCCGGGCGGTCGCCGAGGAACGGCTCAGGATCGCCCGCGAGCTGCACGACGTGGTGGCGCACAGCATGAGCCTGATCGCCGTCAAGGCGGGCATCGCCAACCACGTCGCCGCGGCCCGCCCGGAGGAGGCCGCGGACGCGCTGCGCGTCATCGAGACCACCAGCCGGAGCGCGCTGACCGAGATGCGCCGCCTGCTGGGCGTGCTCCGCTCCGACCTCGACGCCGCGCCCGACCTTCTCCCCTCCCCCGGCCTGGCGGATCTGACCGCCCTGGCCGGCCGGGCGGAGACGGCCGGGGTCCGGGTGGAGCTGGAGGTGCGGGCCCGCGGGCTGCCCGAGGGGGTGGAGCTGTCGGTCTACCGGATCGTCCAGGAGGCGCTGACCAACGTCGTCCGGCACGCCGCCCCCGCCCGGTGCCGGGTCTCGGTCACGACGTCGCGCGGCGAGGCCGGGGACGAGGTCGCGATCGAGGTCGTCGACGACGGCCCGGGCGGGCCGGTGCCGCCCGCGGGCCCCGGGCACGGGCTGATCGGGATGCGCGAGCGGGTGGCCGTGTACGGCGGGAGCTTCACCGCCGGGCGCCGCCCGAGGGGCGGCTTCGGCGTCCTCGCCCGCATACCGTACGGGGAGGCGCCGTGATCCGGGTGCTCGTCGCAGACGACCAGGCGCTGGTCCGCGGCAGCTTCCGGCTGCTGGTGGACACCGCGCCCGACCTGGTGGCGGTGGGTGAGGCCGGGACCGGGGCCGAGGCGGTGGAGCTGGCCCGCGCCGAGTCGCCGGACGTGGTGCTGATGGACGTGCGGATGCCGGAGATGGACGGCATCGAGGCGACCCGGCGCATCTGCGGCCCGGCGGGCGTGCCCGGGGCGCACGTGCTGATGCTCACCACGTTCGACCTGGACGAGTACGTCTACGCGGCGCTGCGGGCCGGGGCCGGGGGTTTCCTGCTCAAGGACACCCCGCCGGCCGACCTGCTCGCCGCGATCCGGGTGATCGCCTCCGGTGAGGCCCTGCTCGCCCCCACGGTGACGCGCCGGCTCATCGCCGAGTTCTGCCGGCGCCCGGAACCCGCGCGACCCGCCGCGCACGGGCTGGAGGGGATCACCGGCCGGGAGCGCGACGTGCTGGAGCTGATCGCGCGCGGGCTGTCCAACACCGAGATCGCCGGCCACCTGACTTTGAGCCTGGCGACCGTGAAGACGCACGTGGGCCGCCTGCTCGGCAAGCTCGCCGCGCGCGACCGGGCCCAGCTCGTCATCGTCGCCTACGAGACGGGCCTGGTCACGGCGGCCCGGCCGCCCCGCTGAGGACCTCCCCGCGCCGTCGCCGCGTCGCCCGGGGGGCCGGCGCCGGTGGCCCGGGGCGGGCGGGGCGAGACCGGGCCGTGCTCGGCGGCGGCGGCCACGTTGCGCAGCATCCGGCCGAAGATCAGGGTGTGGAAGGGCGAGACCGACCACCAGTACAGGTGCCCGGACAGGCCGCGGGGATGGAAGACGGCCCGCTGCCCGTAGACGGTCGCGCCCTCGTGCTCGAGCACCCGCAGCTCCAGCCAGGCCAGGCCGGGCAGCCGCATCTCCGCGCGCAGCCGCAGCAGGCGGCCGGGCCTGACCTCCTCGACCCGCCAGAAGTCGACCGAGTCGCCCACCCGCAGGCGCCGGGGGTCGCGGCGTCCCCTGCGCAGCCCCACCCCGCCGACCGCGCGGTCCATGAGGCCGCGAAGGTGCCAGGCGATGGGCAGGGAGTACCAGCCGGCCTCGCCGCCGATCGCCTCGACGACCTCCCAGAGCTGCTGCGGGGAGGCGTTCACCCGGCGGGCCCGCGCGTCGAGGTAGAGACTGCCGCCCGCCCAGCCGGGGTCGGTGGGCAGCGGGTCGCTGGGCGCGCCCGGGGTGGAGGCCGAGGACCAGCGGGTGGCGACGTCGGCCTCCTTGATCTTCACCAGGGCCAGCTCGACCGCGCGCCTCAGCCCGATCAGGCCGCCGGGCGGGTCGGGGACGTAGCGGGCGACGTCGTGCTCGCCGCAGACCGCCTCGTTGCGCAGCGACTCCACCAGCGGGCGGGCGAGCCCGGCCGGCACGGGGGTCACCAGCCCCACCCAGTGGCTGGACAGGCCGGGGCTGAGCAGCGGGACCGGGATGATCAGGCGGCGGGTCAGCCCGGCGACGTCGGCGTAGACGCGCATCATGTCGGCGTAGGTGAGCACGTCCGGGCCGCCGATGTCGAAGGAGCGGTTCACCTCCTCCGTCACGCTCGCCCAGGCCACCAGGTAGCGCAGGACGTCGCGGATGGCGATGGGCTGGGTCCTGGTGGAGACCCAGCGCGGCGTGGTCATCACCGGCAGCCGCTCGGTGAGGTAGCGCAGCATCTCGAAGGAGGCGGACCCGGAACCGATGATCATCGCCGCCCGCAGCACCACCGCGGGCACCGCGCTGTCCAGGAAGATCTGCCCCACCTCGGTACGAGAGCTCATGTGCGGCGAGAGCTTCCCGTCGGGTGCCAGGCCGCCGAGGTAGACGACGCGGCGGATCCCGGCCCGCTCGCACGCGGCGGCGAAGGTGGTGGCCGCCTCGCGGTCGGCCGCGGCGAAGTCCCTGCCGCCGCCCATCGTGTGGATCAGGTAGTAGACCACGTCGACGCCGTCGAGGGCCCTGTCCACCTGCGCGGCGTCGGTCGCGTCGGCCTCGGCGACCTCGACCTGGGAGGCCCACGGCTGGTCGCGTACGCGGCCGGACGAGCGGACCATGCAGCGGACCTCATGACCCGCGTCCAGCAGTTCGGGGACCAGCCGCCCCCCGATGTACCCGGCCGCGCCGGTCACGAGACATCTCATTCATTCATCTTCGTACGGCTCCCCCCGCTGGTTGCGGCCGGACTCGCCGGGAGCCTTCAGGATCACCCGGGGACACCCGGGGGCACCGCGCCCGTCGGGACCGGCGGGGGGGCGTCCTCACCGGGAGCGGCGGTAGTCCTCGCGGATGCCCAGCAGGATCTCCCGGGTGCGCGTGACCGGCTCGGCCTCGATGCACAGCCGCTCCATGACCTCCAGGTAGCGGTCGACGTCGTCGCGCTTCTCCAGGTAGACGGCGCTGGTGAGCTGCTCCATGTAGACCACGTCGGGCAGGTCGGGCTGGGAGAACCGCAGGATGCTGAAGGGCCCGCCGGCCGCGGCGTGGCCGCCGACGCTGAAGGGCACGACCTGGACGGTCACGTTGGGCAGCTCGATCGCCCGCAGGATGTGGTCGATCTGCTCGCACATCGCCTCGGCCCCGCCGAGCGGGCGGCGCAGCACGGCCTCGTCCAGCACGGCCCACAGGTGGGGCGGGTCGGGGCGGTGCAGGAGCCGCTGGCGCGCCAGGCGCAGCCGTACCCGCCGGTCGACCTCGGCAGGGGAGGCGGAGGAGAAGCCGAGCTGGACGACGGCCCGCGCGTACCCCTCGCTCTGCAGCAGGCCCGGCACGAACTGGACCTCGTAGTTCCGGATGCCGGTGGCCGCCTCCTCCAGGCCCACGTACGTCTCGAACCAGGCGGGCAGTACGTCACCGTAGTTGTGCCACCAGCCTGCGAGGTTGGCCTTCTCCACCAGGGACAGCAGCGGCTCGCGCTCGGCCTCGTCGCTCACCCCGTACAGGGTGAGCAGGTCGGCCACGTCCCTGAGCCGGAAGCCGACCCTGCCGAGTTCCATGCGGCTGACCTTCGAGTGCGAGGCGCGGATGGCGTACCCGGCGTCCTCCAGCGTGATGCCGCGCTGTTCCCGCAGGCGGCGCAGCTGCGCGCCCAGAACGATCCGCAGCACGGTGGAACTGTCCCTCGGCGCGGTCATCGGGCGGGGCCCGGCCGGCCTGCCGGCGGCGTGAGGTGTGGTCATCTGCAGTCCTTCGGGCGCGGATACGAACCGTCGCCCTTCGTTCACGGCGATCGCGATCCTTCACGGTACTCCGCGGGTGACGCACAGACCATAGATGAGTTCATTCTTCAACCATGTCGCCCGCCGGTCAGGCGATCAGCCCGCCGGTCAGGCGATCAGGTCGTCGAACTCCCCGCCCTTCACCGCGCGGACGAAGGCGTCCGTGTCGCGGCGGCTGTAGACGAGCGCCGGTCCCTCGGGGTCGCGGGAGTTGCGCATCGCGACCCTGCCGTCGGGAAGCTCCGCGAGTTCCACGCAGTTGCCGCTCGGGTTGCTGAAGTGGCTCTTGCGCCATACGACGCCGTCCATCTGGGCGGCCGACATGCCGTTGTACGGCTGGTTCATCCTCGCCTCTCACCGATCAGGCAGGGTCATAACATCATGAGCATAGGGCTTTTGTGCAAATGCACGTGCATCTGTACTTGCCTATGCACATAACGGCGTGCAAGATGGCTAAAGGATCTCTCTCGTCCCCCGATCACCCACCTCCCCAAGGTCTCCGATGACTGGTTACCGAAGACACGAAGCCACACCCGTCCGATCCCGGATCGGAGGGTGGGAACGGTGGTTGTCGATGCTCGATCACGTACTCCCCCCGGGCGGCCTGCCCTTCTGGTCCGACGGCGAGGGCCACGCCGGCCAGATGCAGATGGCCGTGCGCAGCCTGCGTCACGACCCGCGCGCCGCGCGGACCGCCCGCGAGTTCGCCGTCCGCTCCCTGCGCGCCTGGGAGCTGGAGCCGCTGATCGACGACACCGGTGTCGTGGTCTCCGAGCTGGTGACCAACGCGCTGCGCCACGGTACGCGAGGGGTGACGCACCCCCTCCCCCTCCCCGAGGTCAAGGTCATCCTCTGCCACACCGAGCACGCGATGCTCTGCGCGGTCACCGACCCCAGCGACCAGGGCCCGCGCCTGCGCGAACCCGACTACGAGGCCGAGTGCGGCCGGGGGCTCCAGCTGATCGACGGTGTCAGCCAGACCTGGGGGTGGGCTCCGCTGGAGGACCGCGGCAAGGCGGTGTGGGCGGCCTTCGCGCTGCCCCCGAGGAACGGGCGGCACCGGGAGAACTGCCACTGACCGTGTCCGGCGGGTGCACCGCCGGTGACGGGCGGACGGTCCGGTGACGAGAGATATGACATTTCACGGTACAGATGGGGGACGACCGACAGAAAAGAGGTCACGCTGCGGGTGAAAGGCCGATAATGTCCGCTGCAGGCCGTATCGCTGGACGGAGGACATGATGGCGTCGCCACAGCCCGAACGCCTCCGGTTCGATCCCGCGACCCCGAACACGAGCCGGATGGCCGACTACTACCTGGGCGGCAAGGACAACTTCGCCGCCGACCGCGAGGTCGCGCAGATCGCGCTGTCGCTGGCCCCCGAGCTCCCCGCCATGGCGAGGGAGGGCCGCGCGTTCCTCGGCCGCGTCGTACGGTTCCTCGCCGGGTGCGGCATCCGCCAGTTCGTCGACATCGGCTGCGGCCTGCCGCTCCCGGGCGGCACGCACCAGGTCCTGCGCGACCTCGTGCCCGACGCGCGGGTCGTCTACGTCGACAACGACCCGATGGTGGTCGTGCACACCCAGGCCGTGCTGAAGGAGGGCGACGCGGCCACGGTCATCGAGGCGGACCTGCGCGACCCCGAAGGGCTGCTGGCCCATCCCGGCCTCACCGCCACGATCGACCTGGACAGGCCCGTGGCCGTCCTGCTGCTGTCGGTGCTGAGCCACCTCCCGGACGACCTCGAGGCCGCCCAGGTGGTGGCCGCGCTGCACAAGGCCGTGACGCCCGGCAGTCATCTGGCCTTCTCGCACGCGGTCTCGGACCTGCGCCCGGAGACGACGGCCAGGCTGGCCGCCCTCTACCAGGAGCGCGGGTCGATCACCGGCCCGTACCGGGCCAACCTGCGCACCAGGGCGGAGGTGGAGTGCTTCTTCGACGGGCTGAGACTCGTCGAGCCGGGCCTGGTCTACATCCCCGAGTGGCGGCCGGACCGGGCCGCGCTCCACTCGACGGAGTCCATCTGGACGGTCGGCGGGGTCGGTGTCAAGGAATAGGCCGCACCGCATGCGGGCAGGGGACCGGTCCCGGCACGGGGCTTGACATCTCTTCACCGGTCGTGCGGTTCTTCAGTGTCACAGGTAGCGGAGGGACGACGTATGAGCGACGCGGTTCGGCGGCCGGGGCCCGCGGCCCTGAACACCAGCGTGCCCAACGCCGCCCGGATGGCCGACTACTTCCTCGGCGGCAAGGACAACTTCGCCGCCGACCGTGAGGCGGCCGAGCGGGTGCTCGCCGTCGCGCCGGAGATCAGGACCATGGCCCAGGAGGCGCACGCCTTCCTGGGCCGGGTGGTGCGCTACCTCGTCGAGCAGGACATGAGGCAGTTCGTCGTCCTCGGGTCGGGGCTGCCCACCCGCAGGAACGTCCACCAGGTGGCCCAGGAGATCGCGCCGGAGACCCGGGTGGCCTACGTCGCCACCGACCCGGTCGTGCTCTCCCACGCCCGCGCCATGCTCGCCACCGACGCGCGCACCACCGTCGTCGAGGGCGACGTGCTGCACCCCCGGGAGCTGCTCACCGACCCCGGGCTGCGGAGCCTGATCGATCTGGAGGAGCCGGTGGCCGTCCTGATCCTGTCGGCCCTGCAGTTCATCCCCGACGAGGACGACCCCCACAAGAACGTGGCCGTGCTGCGCGAGGCCGTGCCGGTCGGCAGCCACTTCGCCATCGGCCACGTCGTCTTCGACACGCGCCCGGAGGCGGCCGGCCCCCTGGTCGACATCTACCGGCAGGTCCTCGGCCGCCACGAGGACGCCTCGCGCACCAGCGACCAGGTCCTGCGGTTCTTCGACGGGCTGGAGCTCGTCGAGCCGGGCCTGGTCTACATCCGTCACTGGCGCCCCGACAACCCGCTCACGACGCAGGGCCGCGACAGGACCTGGTCGATGGGCGGGATCGGCCGCAAGACCGAGGGCTGACCCCGCACCCGAGCGGAGGACCGGACCGCGCGGAACCGGACCGGACCCGCGCGCCCGGGACCGGCCGGGGACGCGCGGAGCGGGGCCTGTGGTGGACCGGTGGGGACGAGGCCGGGCCGGTCACCCGGCGACGAGAAGGTCCTCGCGCTCGACGGCCTCCAGCGAGAGCGTCTTGTAGCCGACCTCGTCGAACAGCACGGTGATCCGGTCGCTCTCCCTGCTCATCACCATTCCCGCCCCCCAGGCGCTGTGCCGCACCCGGGCGTGCATCGCGAACGGCCCCTCGGCCTCGGCCGCGGTCTCCTCGGGAAGGCCCGCCCGGCAGGTGTCGCAGGAGTCGCAGGTACGGTCGCGCGGCTCGCCGAAGTACTCCAGCAGGAACCGGCGCCGGCAGCCGGTGGTCTCGGCGTACCCGCGCATCATGTCGATCCGCGAGTCGTCGATGCGGCGGCGGGTCTCGTCCAGCTCGACGGCGCGGGCGGTGGCCGACTCGGGCTCGGGCGCGCCGGGCACCCGGCGCAGGTCGCCCTTGCGGGTGACCTGGACGCTGCCGGCCCGTTCCAGCAGGTTGACCACCCGGGTCAGCCGGGTGGCGCCGATGTCGAGCACGCTCCGCAGCTCACCGGTGGGCACGGTGCCGCCGTGCTCGCTCACCAGCGTGGCGACCCGCAGCAGCAGCTCCTCGTCGGCGCGTCCCCCGGCGAAGAACCTGCGCAGCCCGAGGTCCTCCGGGCGGTAGAACAGCACCGCGGCGGCCGGCTTCCCGTCCCGTCCGGCGCGGCCGATCTCCTGGTAGTAGGAGTCCGGCGACTCCGGCGGGGAGGCGTGCAGCACGAACCGCACGTCCGGCTTGTCGATGCCCATGCCGAACGCCGACGTGGCCACGACCACGTCCAGCTCGTCGTCGCGGAACATCTCGTGGATCCGGTGGCGCTCGGCCGCCTTCATGCCCGCGTGGTACGGCTCGGCCCTGCGACCGGCCTCGCGCAGCGCGGCGGCGTACTCCTCGGCGGCCTTGCGGGTGGCCACGTAGACGAGGCCGAGACCCTCGCGGGAGACGGCGTCCTCCACCAGCGCCCTGCGCAGGTCCTCCTGGGTGATGAAGCGCCGCACCTCCAGGTCGATGTTGGGGCGGTCGAAGCCCCGCACGATCTGGCGGACGTTCCTCAGGCCGAGCGCGGCGACGATCTCCTCGCGCACCGAGGGGGTGGCCGTGGCGGTCAGCGCCACCACCGGGGGGTGGCCGAGCCGCTCGATGACCTGTCCCAGCCGCAGGTAGTCGGGCCGGAAGTCGTGACCCCACGCCGACACGCAGTGCGCCTCGTCGATGGCGATCAGCGAGGGACGCGCGGCGCGCAGCCGCTCGACCGTCTCGGGCTTGGCGAGCTGCTCGGGCGAGAGGAAGACGAACTCGGTGGTCCCGGCGCGTACCTCCTCCAGCGAGGCGTCCCCCCCGGACTGGGCGGAGTTGACCGCGACCGCTCCCCCGGCGTCGGTCTCGGCCAGCCCGGCCACCTGGTCGCGCTGCAGGGCGATCAGCGGTGACACGACCACGGTCGGGCCGTCGAGCAGCAGCGCGGGCACCTGGTAGACGGCCGACTTGCCGCTGCCGGTGGGCATGACGACGAGGGCGTCACCGCCGTCGAGCAGGTGACGCATGGCGTCGAGCTGGCCGGGACGCAGTTCCTTCCAGCCGAAGACCTTGCGGGCAACCGTCCGCAGCCGCCGCGCCCGCGGCCCGAACCTGTCCTTGATGCTCATGCCTCCGCCTTCCGTGTCCCGCCCCCGTTACCCCATGATCGGCGCGATAGTCCCCGCCCTTCGGCGTGCGGGCCGGGGTCGCGGGCGTGAGCCGGGCATGAGCTGGGCGGGAACGGCGACATCGGGACGCGGGACGAGCGAGGCGGACGGGACGGGCGGGGCGAGCGGGATCGGGGACGGCCGGGATCGGGGACGGCCGGGAAGGGCTCGGACATGGGTGAGGGGCGCCTCCCGTGGGCACCCCTCCGTCGGATCGCGGGCCCGGCCGGTCGGATCGGGATCCGGCCGGCGTCGCGGCCCGGCCGGTCAGGCCGCGGCCGCCTCGGACGTCGTGGTCACTTGGGCATGAGCACCGTGTCCACCAGGTAGACGACGGCGTTGGAGGTCTGGACGTTGCCACAGACGATCTTGGCGTCGTTGACCGTGTACTCCTGACCGGATCCCTGGACGGCGAGCGTGCCGCCCTGCATGGTGGTCAGCTCGCCGTCGGCGAGGTCCTGCTGGGTCTTCTTCCCTTCGACGACGTGGTAGGTCAGGAGCTTGGTGAGCTGCTCCTTGTCGGCCAGGACCTTGTCGAGCGTGTCCTTCGGGATCTTGTCGAACGCGTCGTTGGTCGGCGCGAAGACCGTGATGTCCTTGGCGGAGTTGAGCGTCTCGGTCAGGCCGGCCTGCTCGATCGCCTGCGAGAGCGTGGACAGTTCGGGGTTGGACGCGGCCGCGGTGGCGACCGGCTGGGTGGCCATCTCGGCCGGGCTGCCCGGCCCGCTGGTGGGCAGGGACGCGCAGGCGGGGCCGAACGGTTCGCCCGCTGCGCCCGCCGACGGCGAGGCGCCGTCCGTGGGCATGACGGAATCCGTGGGCGAGGGGCTCTCCACCGGCGGGGAGGCCATGTCCGTGGGAACCGGCGTCGGCGAGAGCGTGCGGGCGAAGGCGCCGGTCCCGGCCTCGGCGGCGACGGGGGCGGCGGTCAGCGCGAGCACGGTCAGGGCCGATGCCAGAAGAGACTTCTGCTTCACGGTTATCTCCTTGTTCGGGCGGATGAGCCGTCGGGCCCGGAGGGGTCCCGAACCGCTCATGTGCTGTATTGGAGATCAATTCCCTGAAATTTGATGACAAATGCCCCATTAGAACACTCTTGACCACATATCTCCCAAGAAAGATAGCTATTTTCCATTCGTCGGGGCGTGAATACGGGTTCGTCCCACCCACGTACAGTGGGAACATGAGCCCCAGGATCGCCACGAACGACGTCGTCTCCCGTGACCGCCTGCTGGAGTTCCTCCGCGACCGCCACCGCGCGCTGGTCATCACGTCACGGCGCGACGGCAGGCCGCAGGCGTCCCCGGTGACCTGCGGTCTCGACGCCGAGGGCCGCGTCGTGGTGTCCACCTACCCCGAGCGCGCCAAGGTCGTCAACGTGCGCCGCGACCCCCGGGTGAGCGTCGTGGTCCTGTCGGACGACTTCGACGGCCCGTGGGTGCAGGTGGACGGCACGGCCGAGATCCTCGACCTGCCCGAGGCGCTCGAACCGCTGGTCGAGTACTACCGGTCGATCTCCGGTGAGCACCCCGACTGGGCGGAGTACCGCGAGGCCATGACCCGGCAGGGCAAGTCGCTGCTGCGCGTCACCCCGGAGCGCTGGGGCCCGATCGCCACCGGTGGTTTCCCGGCCCGTCTGGCCTGAGCCCCGCGCTCACCCCCGCCCGGCGTTCACCCCCGCCTCGCGTTCGCCACAGCCCGGTGTTCACCACCACCCCGCGTTCACCACCGCTCGGCGTTCACCACAGCGCCGCGTTCACCACTGCTCGGCCAGTACGGCGTCCGCCGCCCTTCGCCCGGAGACCAGGGCGCCCTGCTGCGAGCCGGTGTCGCGGTGGTCACCGCACACGTAGCGGCCCGGCCCGAGGCGGACCGGGTGGCGCATCGAGAACGGCGGCGTCATCGCGGGCAGCGCCCCCTCGACCGCGTACGTCGCCAGGTGCTCCCAGCCCGAGGCGTCGGCGTCGTAGATCTGCGACAGCCGCTCCCGTACCCGGGGCTCGTCGGCGTCGGAGAGGATCCCCAGCACCGACGTGGAGATCAGCGCGCGGCCCGGCGGGGCGTACGCGGGCGCGGTGTTGCTGATGACCAGGGTGTCGGTGATCTCCCCCTGCACGTCCACGAACTGGGTGGCGTCGTCCGTGGGCGGGCGGAAGGCGGCGTGGTAGAAGGTCGTCACCGAGCGCATCCGCGGGATCTCCAGCCCCGGGCAGAGCGCGGCGGCCATGGCGGGGTCGGTCGCCACCACCACGGCGCGGGCCGGGATCGTGCCGCCCCCGGCCGTCTCCACCCCCTCCTCGGTCACCGCGATGACCGGGGTCTCCAGGGTGATCGCCTCCTCGGGCAGGCGCGAGGCGAGCTGACGGGTGATCTCGCCCATGCCGAGCGCGGGCACCGCGATCGTGCCGCGCGCGAAGGAGCGCCAGATCAGGTGGAAGAAGCGGCTGGAGGTCTCCAGCTCGCGCTCCAGCACCACGCCCGCGAGGAAGGGACGGAGCAGCTTCTCCACCATCTTGGGCGAGACGCCCCAGTGCTTCAGCTCCTCCAGCGTGGTGCGCTCGCGCCCGGCGCGCAGCCTGCTCGGCGGCAGCACGATGTCGCGGGTGGTCAGCGCGGCCAGGACGGCCTTGTCCACCGGGGTGCCCACGTCGGCCAGCACCCCGCTGAACGCCTGGCTCGGGTGGCGCCAGGGCAGCATGAGCCGCTCCCGCCGTCCCCCGGTCGAAGGAGATCACCCCCGACGGGATGGCGCGCAGGTCCAGGGCACCGAGGTCGAGAACCCGGGCGGCCTCGGGGTAGGCGGTGTTGAACACCTGGAAGCCGCGGTCCAGCCGGAAGCCGTCCACGACGTCGGTGCGCACCCGGCCGCCCACCTCGGCCGCCGCGTCCACGACGCGCACGTCCACCCCGGCCGCGCGCAGCCGAAGGGCGCACGCGAGACCGGCCAGGCCCGCGCCGACGACGATCACCGTGTCCGGCATGACAATCCCCCTGAGTCCGCGACCTCACGGCTCCGGCGGATCCGGGAACCGTCGCCTGTGTCTTCGGACGGCGGGCGTCCGGGGTTGCGCCCGCCGCCCGTTCTTCACGGGCTTCCCCGGGCCCTACCCCAGCTTCACGGTGATCTCTCCCCCGAGCCGGAACCCGCCGGTCAGCTCCAGGTCGTCACCGCTCCAGAACCGGCCCGGGTCGTACCAGTTCGGGCGACGCCCTCCGGGCAGCAGGCCCATCGCCTCGTAGGTGACCGCGACGACCTCGGCGCAGTACGCGCTCTCCAGGGCACTGTCCTGCGCGGACCGCCGGAGGAGCGTGGGCACCCGCCCCCTCAGCCAGCGGCCGGCGAGCCTGCTGGTGGACGGGAAGGGGGTGCCGTCCAGGCGCGCGACCGTGCGCAGGACGGCGTCCTCCATCTCCCGGGGAGGCTCCGGTGACAGCTGCCGCAGCCAGCCGCGCTGGCCGTAGCGGGTGGCCCAGACCGTGACGGCGTCGCGCAGGTCGTGCAGCTGGACGCCGCGCTGGTGGGTCCCCGACCACAGGTCGGGCAGCGACCGCCCCAGCTCGGCGTGCCACATCAGCGGGGGCATGTCGTCGATGACGACCGACATGCCGACGTGGTTCACCGGGCTGTTGGTCACGGTCTGGATGGCGCGATCGGGCACCGTTCGGCCGCGGAACAGCCACACGTCGCCGGTGCGGGTCAGGTTGACGGCCTCATCGAGGCTGATGCTCTTGCCGGACATTCCGATAGCGTAGGCACATGCGATGGTGGAAGGTACTGGGTCTGGCCGGTGTCGCGGGGGTCGCGGCCACGGGCGTGGTGATCGCGCGGGCGGAGCGCCGCCGCCAGGCCTACACTCCCGACGAGATCCGCACCCGTCTGCGCGCCCGGCTGGAGGAGCCGCCCGAGGACGACCTCAAGCCCGCCGACGCCCCCGCCGGCCTCTCCGCCGGCGCCTTCTCCGACATGCCCGCGGCCCCGGGGGACCGCCGGTCGCTCAGCGGACGTCTGCGGGACCGTGCGGACCGGCTGCGGTCCCTGCTGCGGCGGGAGGGCGGGTGACCGGTCCGGGCACGCTGCCCGCGGGCTCGTGCGGGACGTCCCCGGGCCCGCGGTGCGGCACGGGTCCGGGCGCGCTCTCCCCGGTCTCCCCCGCGCCGTCCCGCAACGGGCGGTAGAGCGCCGAGCGAGGGTCGTGCAGCCCGGCGTACGCCTGGTAGACGTTCATGATCACCAGCATCAGGACCGAGAAGATCGC
This sequence comes from Streptosporangium longisporum, assembly GCF_039534895.1. Classification (NCBI taxonomy): domain Bacteria; kingdom Bacillati; phylum Actinomycetota; class Actinomycetes; order Streptosporangiales; family Streptosporangiaceae; genus Streptosporangium; species Streptosporangium longisporum. Next base: position 105,172 of record NZ_BAAAWD010000031.1, read on the forward strand.
GTACTGCGCGCCGCCCAGCCCGACGGCCAGGTCGATCGGGAGGGTCAGGGCGACCACCGCCCGGACGGCCGCGTCGGCCAGTGCCCCGATCCCCCAGACGCACGTGGAGACGCGCCATATACGCCGGAAACGCGGCGAGGTCTCCCACAGCTCGTCCCAGGACGCGCGCCTGTCGCCGGTCCGGCCCTCCAGCAGCGGCCGGGAGAACCGCAGCGCCAGCGGGCTCGGCCCCCGCGCGGTGGCCAGGAACCAGCCACCGGCCACGACCATCAGCAGGGCGCCCTTGAGGAGCAGCAGCCTCGGGTCGTTCCCGACGAACGACAGCGCCGCGCTCAGCAGCATCAGGCCCGTCATGAACAATCCGACGGAGTCCAGGCGGCGCTCCCTGACGAGGGTGACCACCATCCCGGTCCCGGGCACGAGGGAGCTGACCACCAGGGAGGCGACGTAGCCGACGCCCGCCGCGCGCAGGCCGTAGTAGAGCCCGATGGGCAGCACGAAGTCCACCAGCATCAGCACGGCCGCGGTGCGACGGCGGCTCGCGCTCATCTCCCGCTCCGGGTGGCCAGGTCGAAGATGGTCACCAGCTCGGCGGCGTAGCGGGCGGTGTCGACGTCCGCGCCGCTCTCCAGCAGGAAGGGCAGCCCGTCCACGGACCGCTGGATGCTCATCGCCATCACCCTGGGCTCGAAGTCGCGGAACTCGCCCTCCCGCTGCCCCCAGCGCAGGATCTCCTCGATGTGCGACAGGACGCCCAGGTCGACGGCGACGTCGTAGGAACTCCCGCCGTTCCCGGGACGGTGGTTGACGAAGATCTCGTACAGCGCCCTCATCCGGGCGCGGTGGGTCGCGATGAACTCGACGGTCCCGGTGATGTAGGCCCTGATCGTCCCGGCGGCCGTCGTCTCCGCCCGGAGCCGCGCGGACATGAAGTCCCCTATCTCGCCGTGGATCTGGGCGACGATGCGGGCCATCAGCTCGTCCTTGCCGCGGAAGTGGTACGAGATCAGGCGGGTGCTGCTGAGCCCGGCCCGCTCGGCGATGCGGGTGAAGGACGCGTGCCCGTAGCCCAGCTCGGCGATGGTCTCGACGGCCGCCTCCACGATCTGCGCGCGCCGGGCGACGGCCGCGGGACTCGGAGGCCTTGTTACTTGCATGAGTAAAAAGTAACTCAAGTGAGTAACGGCCGCAACGGCGCGCGGCACGGGCCGGGCCCCGTCCTGTGGATCGGCGAGGCCCGGCGTCCGCGCGTCCGGGGTCAGCCGAACCGGATCGCGGCCGGGTCCCACCCCCGCGGCAGCGGTTCCGGCACCGGGCAGTCGCTGCCGACCTCCACGAACTCGGCCCGTTCCGCGGACTCGGCGATGGCGATCATCGTGTCCAGGACGTGCAGGCCCAGCTCGCCGGTGGCGCGGTGCGGCCGTTTCCGGCGGACGGCCTCGGCCATGTCGAGCACGCCGAGACCGCGACCGGCCTCGGTGCCCTCGGTGGGCACCGGCGTCCAGTCGTCGTCGCCCGCCCGGCGCAGCAGGACCTCACCGCCGAAGGTGTTGGGGTCGGGCACCCGCATGGTGGCCTCGGTGCCGGTGATCTCGATGAACCCGGTCCGGTGGAGCGGCGAGTCGAAGGTGAACACCATCGTGGCGGCCTGCCCCCCGGCGAACTCCACGAGCGTGGTCACATGGGTCGGGACCTCGACGGGGAACCGCGTCCCGGCCCTGGGGCCCGAGCCGACGACCCTCTCGTCCCTGGCCCTGCGGCCGACGGCGGCCACCCTGCGCGCCGGGCCGAACAGGGTCGTCAGCGCGGTCAGGTAGTAGGGGCCCATGTCGAACAGCGGCCCGGCCCCCGGCTGGAACAGGAACTCCGGGCTGGGGTGCCACGACTCGGGCCCCGGTCCCTGGAACAGGGTCAGCGCGCTGAGCGGCGTGCCGATGCCGCCCTCGGCGACGACGCGGGCCGCGGTCTGCAGCCCGGCGCCCAGGAAGGTGTCGGGCGCGCTGCCCAGCAGCACCCCGGCCGACGCCGCGGCCTCGACCAGCACCGCGCCGGACTCCCGGTCCGCCGTGAACGGCTTCTCGTTGTAGACGTGGCGCCCGACCCGGACCGCGGCCAGCGCCACCCGCGCGTGCGCGGACGGGATCGTGAGGTTGACGACCAGCTCCACGTCGGGGTGGGAGATCACCTCCGACGAGGTGGCGGCCACCGGCACGCCGTACCGCGCGGCGACCTCGCGGGCGCGCTCCAGGTCGAGGTCGGCGCAGGCCACCACCCGCACGCCCGGGAAGGAGACGAGGTTGGCCAGGTACTGGTGGCTGATGGTGCCGCAGCCGACGATCGCCACGCCGAGGGGTCCGGTCACCGGCTCACCCGTCCGGTCGCGACCAGGTCCGTCAGGTAGGCGTGGCTGTCGGCGAGCGCGCGCAGCATGTCACCGGCGCAGTGGTCGAGCTCCACGATCCGCACCGCGTCCGGCGCGGCCCTCAGGGCCTCGACGACGGGCACCCGGCCCGCCCCGACCGCCGTCATCGGCCCCTCCCGGGTGGCGGGGCCGTCCTTGACGTGCAGGTGGCTCACCCGGGTGCCCAGCCGGGCCAGCAGCTCCGCCGGGTCGACCCCGCCGGTCGCCGCCCAGTAGATGTCGACCTCCAGCAGCACCGAGGGGTCCAGCAGGTCGGCCAGCACCTCCAGGGCGGGGCGGCCGTCCACCCGCTGCTCCAGCTCCCACCAGTGGTTGTGGTAGCCGAGGCGCAGGCCGTGGTCGGCGGCCTCGCGGGCCGCCTCGCCGATGCGCGCGGCCGCCAGCTCCACCCCCTCCCGGTCGGCGAACCACTCGCCGGGCGCCGCGGGCACGATGACGGTGTCCGCGCCGACGGTGACCGCCGCGGCCAGCGCCGCCGCGCGCCCCTCGTCGAGCAGCGGGGCGTGCACGCTGCACACGGTGAGCCCGGCCTCGGCGAGCTCGTCCCGCAGCCCCTCGGGGTCGAGGTGGGCGTCGTAGGGCTCGACCGCGCCGTACCCCATCTCTGCGATCGCGCGCAGCACGGCGGGGCGGCCGGTGGCCGCCTCCTCCCGTACGGAGTAGAGCTGGACGGCGAGTGGGCTCATGGGCACGGTCCCTTCGGCGTTCTGGATCCTGGATCCGACCTGCGTCGGTGGTCTTCTCCTTCGGAGACGTCCGGCCCGCCCGCGGGGTTCACTGCTCCGCGGGGGTCCGGTCCGCGGGCGGGGTCCTCGCCGCGGCGGGCAGGACCAGGGCGGCGGCCCCGTACAGCCCGGCGTCGCGTCCCAGCGAGGTGCCGGCGACGGTCATGCGGCGCAGGAAGCCGAGGCCCGCCTGCTTGGCGACCGCCTGGCGCAGCGGGGCGAGCAGGGTCTCGCCGGCCCCGGACACACCGCCGCCGATGACGACGTCGTCGATGTCGAAGAGCGCGCCGGTGGTGAGGATGCCGACGGCCAGCGCGTCGGCGGCCCGCTGGAAGGCCGTCCGCGCGACCGGGACGCCGCGCTCGGCGTCCCGCGCGAGCGCCCGCGCGTCCGGGGCCGGTCCGGCCGGGCTCCAGCCGTTCGCCAGCGCCCAGCGGACCATGCCGGGGCCGCTGGCGACCACCTCCAGGCAGCCGAACGCGCCGCACGGGCACGGCTCGCCGTCGCGGTCCACGCAGATGTGCCCGATGTGCCCGGCGTTCCCGGTCGGTCCCAGGTACGGCACGCCGTCGAGGACGAGCCCGCCCCCCACGCCGGTGGAGACCACGATGCCCAGCAGGGCCCGGGAGCGTGAGCCGTGCCCGCCCCGCCACCACTCCCCCAGCGCCATGCACTGCCCGTCCCCGGCCAGCGCGACGGGGACGCCGGGAAGGAGCGCGCTCACCGCCCCGACCAGCGGGAACTCCCGCCAGGAGGGGATGTTGACCGGGCTCACCGTGCCCGCGACGGCGTCGAGGGGCCCCGCGGAACCGATGCCCACCCCGATCAGGCCCGCGGCGGGACCGGCGAGGCCGCCGGGTCCGTCCGGCCGCCCGGGTCCACCGGGTCCGCCGGGTCCGCTGGAGCCACCGGGTCCGTCCGGGTCCCGCAGGCCCGCCACCTCGCGGACCAGCGCGGCCAGGGTCGCCGAGGGGTCGGGGCCGACCGGCGTCTCCAGCCTGCGCGTCATGGTCCCGTCCGGCCCGACCAGCGCCGCGGCGAACTTGGTGCCCCCGATGTCGATCGCGAGGGCGGTCATCCCCGGCCCCCCGGGACGCTCGGCACGGTGGTAAGGCGGGCGGCCGGGGCGGGCGCGTGACTGGGCAAGGGAATCCTCCGGCTGCCGAGGGTCGTGAGACGTTCTCCTGCCCGACGAGCGGGCAAACAGGCTGACGGTACGACGGCGATGACAACGTTGTCAACGATGTGCCGGAGGGACGGTGGGGACACCCGCCTGCAGGAGGGCAGGGACAACGAAAGAATGCGGTGGGTTGCCGAGACCTGTCCGGATTCAACGTGGATACGGTTAGCTCAGGAGCGATGTGAGGAGATTGCGATGACGCACGAACGCGCGGGGCGGCCCGCCGAACCGTCCGACCTGGTCGACGTTGCCCGCCTGGTGACCTCCTACTACTCCCTGCACCCGGACCCGGGCGAGGTCGGCCAGCGGGTCGCCTTCGGGACGTCGGGGCACCGGGGCTCCGCGCTGAACGTGGCGTTCAACGAGGACCACATCCTCGCGACCAGCCAGGCCATCGTGGAGTACCGGGCGGCGCAGGGCGTCGACGGCCCGCTGTTCCTGGGCGCCGACAGCCACGCGCTCTCGGAACCGGCCCGGGTGTCGGCGCTGGAGGTCTTCGCCGCCAACGGCGTGACGGTCATGATCGACGACCGGGACGGCTACACCCCGACCCCGGCGGTCTCGCACGCGATCCTGGCGTACAACCGCGACCGGACGACCGGGCGGGCCGACGGGGTGGTGGTGACGCCCTCGCACAACCCGCCGGGCGACGGCGGCTTCAAGTACAACCCGCCGCACGGCGGCCCGGCCGACACCGACGCCACCTCCTGGATCCAGGACCGGGCCAACGCGCTGATCGCCGGCGGCCTGAAGGAGGTGCGGCGGATCCCCTACGCCAGGGCACTGGCCGCCGACACCACCGATCGCTACGACTTCCTCGGCCGCTACGTCGACGACCTGCCCTCGGTGGTCGACCTGGACGCCGTCCGGGGGGCGGGGGTGCGCATCGGCGCCGACCCGCTGGGCGGGGCGAGCGTCGCCTACTGGGGCGAGATCGCCGAGCGGCACCGGCTCGACCTAACGGTGATCAACCCGCTGACCGACCCGACCTGGCGGTTCATGACCCTCGACTGGGACGGCAAGATCCGGATGGACTGCTCGTCGCCGTACGCGATGGCGTCGCTGATCTCCAACCGGGACGCCTTCGCCGTCTCCACGGGCAACGACGCCGACGCCGACCGGCACGGCATCGTCACCCCCGACGGCGGGCTGATGAACCCCAACCACTACCTCGCCGTGGCCATCTCCTACCTGTACTCCCACCGGCCCGGCTGGCCCGCGGACGCCGGGGTCGGCAAGACGCTGGTCAGCAGCGGCATGATCGACCGGGTGGCCGCCGACCTGGGCCGCCGGCTGATGGAGGTACCCGTCGGGTTCAAGTGGTTCGTACCGGGACTGCTGGACGGCTCGCTCGGCTTCGGCGGCGAGGAGAGCGCGGGGGCGTCGTTCCTGCGGCGGGACGGCTCGGTGTGGACCACCGACAAGGACGGCCTGATCCTGGCGCTGCTCGCCGCGGAGATCATCGGCACCACCGGCCGCTCGCCGAGCGAGCACTACGGCGACCTGACGGCCAGGTTCGGCGACCCGGCCTACGCCCGCGTCGACGCCCCCGCCACCCGGGAGGAGAAGGCGGTGCTCGCCAAGCTCTCGGCCGAGCAGGTCACCGCGGACACCCTCGCCGGGGAGCCGATCACGCAGGTGCTCACCTCCGCCCCCGGCAACGGGGCCGCCCTGGGCGGGCTCAAGGTCTCCACCGGGAGCGCCTGGTTCGCGGCCCGTCCCTCCGGCACCGAGGACGTGTACAAGATCTACGCGGAGTCCTTCAAGGGGCCCGAGCACCTGGCCCGCGTGCAGCAGGAGGCCCGCGACCTGGTCTCGGCCTCGCTGGGCTGATCCCGGAGCCGCCCCCGGGCCGGTGACCGGCCCGGGCGGCCCTCGGGCTCAGGCGAACATGCGCCAGGCCCCGGGCACGACCGTCCAGCGGCGCCGGCCGACATGGCCGGTCAGCTCGCCGTCGGCGTTCACCGGGACGGGCTCGCCCTGCACGGTCACCTCCCTGCCGCGTACGGTCACCACGTCGCGCAGCGTGGGATGGGTGCCGCGGCGCAGGTGGAGGGCGTAGACGAGCCTGTTCAGCGGGCCGGTCGCCAGCGAGACGACGACGTCGGCCATGCCGTCGTCCGGCCTGGCCCGGGGGGTCAGCGGGGTGCCGCCGCCGATGGTGATGCCGTTGCCGAGGCCGACCATGAGCACCTTGCGCCCGCCGTCCAGGCGCCTGCCGTCCACGGTGACGCGCAGCCTCCAGCCGGGGCTGCGCACACCGGCCAGCAGCGCGCCCACCGAGTACGCGATCCGCCCGAGCACCGGCTTGAGCGGCGTGGCCTGCTCCGACGCCTCGGCGCCGATGCCGAGGTGGACCACGTTGACCACGACGCCGCCCTCGTCGTCCACCATCAGGTCGAGCGGGCGGGGCCGTCCGGCGAGCACGATGCGGGCGGCCTCGGCGGGGTCGAGCGGGGTCTTCGTGCCGCGGGCGAAGTCGTTGCCGGTGCCCAGCGGGACGAGGCCCACGGTGCGCTCGCCCAGCTCGCCCCTGCGGTGCAGGGTGGCGACCACCACGTGCAGCGTGCCGTCGCCGCCCAGGACGACCACGTCCCTGCCGGGGCAGGCGTCGAGCATCTCGTCCAGGTCCTTCTGTCCGGCGGGCGCCTCGACCACGTCGGCGCCGCCGTCGCGGAGCGTCCGCAGGGCCGCGTTCCTGGCGTCGTCGCCGGCGCTCCCCGCGTGCTCGTTGTAGATCGCCAGCAACTCGGCCATGTCGCTCCTGTCACTCCTCAGCGTGATCGTCGCTACGGTCCTGCCCACGCGGGCCCCGATCACGCCGGTTCCGGTCCAGCCGCCACCGGCGCAGGGCCACCCAGGCGCCGCACACGACGCCGATCAGCACGGCGATGACGTGGACGACGCCGACACTCGTGTCGGAGGTGTAGCCGTTCCCCGCGACGAGGATCGCCATGAGCAGCGCGGCCAGCAGTGCCGCGCCCACCCCGCTCACGAGGCCGAGCCATCCGGCCCTCAGCGCGAGCGACAGGGCGCTCAGCGAGCGGGGCGCCGGTGTCAGGACGCCCATCAGGCGGCCCACCACCAGCTCGGGGTCGTCGTCGACCGTACCGGCGACGAGCTGCACGGTCGTCCCGCCCCGTTCCGGCTCGCTCAGGCAGATCCAGCGGCGGCCGTCCAGGAAGACGGTGGCGCCTCCCATGCCCGGGACGGTCAGCCAGATGAACGGGCTGCCCTCGGGGAACGCCCTGACACCGTGCCTGGCCATCGGCGCGTGCAGGTCGATCGCCGCGCCCAGGGCCCGCAGCGCCATCTCCTGGCCGGATATCCCCATGGCCGCCTCCCCTCCCTCGTCCACTTCGTAACGTGTGACGCGACGGTTGCCGGGGGAGGGGCCTGCCCGTCGCGGGGCCCGGCCGGCAGGTTCACCGGCCGGGCGACGGCCCGTGGGGGGCCGGGACCCGCGGGTCCCGGCGGACGGCGGGGCCGGGTCTCACCCGGGGGATCCGCTGAGGGAGGGGCGGCTCGCGGACCGGGCCTGCGAGCAGACCTCGTCGAGCATCCGGCGGAGCCGCTCGCGGTGGTCGCGGTCGGTGAGCCTGCCCTCGGTGTCGAACGGCTCGGGCGGCGGGCCCGACGGTGAGATCAGCAGCTCCGCGCCGTGCACCACGGCTCCGGCCGCGCCCAGGGCGCGTCCGAGCTGGATCTGCGTCCACATCGCCTCGTGCGCGCGCGGGCAGGCGGTCACCACGCCCACGGGCTTGCCCACCAGCACCGCCCCGCCGCGCGCGGACGCCACCCAGTCCAGGGTGTGCCCGAGCTGGGCCGGGAGGGTGCTGTGCGCCGGGGCGGCGATCAGCACACCGTCCGCGGCGGAGAGACGGTGCCACAGGTCGCTCACCGGCCGTGGGAGCTCGCCGTCCTCGAAGGGAGGAACCTGCTCCAGGCCGGACCAGATCTCGAAGTCAACCGTCGCGGGCAGCTCCCGGGCCGCCGCCTCCAGAAGCCTCCACACGTAGGCCCCCGGCAGGAGGCTTCCCGCGATCCCGACGATCCTCATCCCAGGCCCCATCTCTGTCGCGTCATCGCGACGTCATGAGCGAGGGAGATCCGACTCCGGCCGAGCGGCCGCGCGCCCGCGGCCGTCCGGCCCGGACCCCCTCCGAACTCGTTGAAAACCGCTGCACGGCGCCACCGTGCCGTGATGGCGCGAGTCCGTCCGGGCCGCCCTGGAGATCGCGGCCACCGAGGCCCCCGGGACGGCGGCCACGCCCTCCCGGGCCGGTGCCGCGAGAGCGGTGCCGGCGAACCTCACACTCCATCACATCCGAGCCCTGCCCCCGGTGAGGGAGGACGAACATGATCGGTCACATCCTTCGCGAAAAATATGGTCATCGCTCCGCCAAGGACGGCGTGGCCGGTCGGCCCCCGGGCCGCGCCCGCGCTAACGGGCCGGGCCGCGCTGCGTGGATCGGGCTCCGGTACGGACCCCCGGCCCCCGGCGGCCACGGAGATCACCACCGGATCCGGGATCGTCCGGAAAGCCCGAGGGAGAGCGCTCTCCAAGCGTGCTATAAAGCTTCCATGAGCAGCGAGGATCCCCAGCCGGCCCCGGCGTCGCCCACCCTGGAGGACGTGGCCCGGGTGGCGGGGGTCTCCCGCGCGACCGTCTCGCGCGTGATCAACGGGATCCGCAACGTCGACCCGGAGATCCAGGAGAAGGTACGCCAGGCCGTCGCCACCACCGGGTACGTCCCCAACAGGGCGGCCCGCTCGCTCGTCACCCGCAGGACCGGCTCGATCGCCCTGGTGGTCTCCGGGGCGGGGGGCGAGGGCGGGGCGGAGGACCCCTTCCCCAGCCGGGTCTTCGGCGACCCGTTCTTCGGCCGGGTGGCGAGCGGCGTGCTCGGCTTCCTGCGGCCCAGAGGCATGCACCCGGTCCTGATGCTCGCCGAGACCGCCGAGGCCCGCGAGCAGGTGATCTCCTACCTGCGGCAGGGCAACGCCGACGGCGCGCTCCTGGTCTCCACCCACCCCGCCGACCCGATGCCGAAGCTGCTCGTCGACGCGGGGGCGCCCGCGGTGCTGTTCGCCAGGCCGTCCAGGCCGACCCCGATCAGCTACGTCGACCTCGCGCACCGGACGGGCGGGGCACTGGCCGCCGACCACCTCGTCTCCCTGGGCCGCCGCCGCGTCGCGACGATCACCGGCCCCCTCGCGCTGCCCGCGGGCCAGGACCGGATGGCCGGCTTCCAGGAGGCGATGGCCAGGCACGGCCATCCCTACGTCCCCGTGGTGGAGGGCAACTTCACCCACGACAGCGGGGAGGCGTCGATGCAGCGACTGCTGGCCGAGCACCCGGACGTCGACGGGGTGTTCGTCGCCAACGACCTGATGGCGCAGGGCGCCCTGGTGGCCCTGCGCGAGGGGGGACGCCGGATCCCCGAGGACGTGGCCGTGATCGGTTTCGACGACAGCAGCGTCGCCCTCGCCTGCCGCCCCCAGCTGACCACGGTCCGCCAGCCGATGGAGGACATGGCCGCGGAGATGGCGCGCCTGCTCCTCGCCCACATCGAGGAACCCGACCGGCGCGCGACCTCGGTCATCTTCGAACCCGTCCTGGTGGTACGCCAGTCCGCCTGACGACGACCGCTCCCCCGCTCCCCCGCTCCCCCGTTTCCCCGCTTCTCCCGCGCCCGGCGGCGCCTCCCGCGCGCCCGGCGGGTCAGCACCGGTCACAGGTCGCGGCTCGCGACGGCAAAGACGGCAGAAAGCTACTGGACCGACATTTGGCGTGAAGGAAAATACCCTTGACGGACGGTGGTCCTGAGGCGCGTCGCGCGACGGAGAGGGGGACCGGATGTCCCACCGCAGCTCCGGCCTGGCGCGATCGGCCATGACCGTCCTGCAGCCCGGTTTCGCGGGCACCGAGCCTCCCACCTGGCTGCGCCGGGCCCTCGCCGACGAGGGTCTCGGCGGCACCGTACTGTTCGCGCGCAACCTGCCCGACCCCGCCCGGACGGCCGGCCTGGTCGCCCGGCTGCGCGCGGAGAACCCGGCCGTGGTGATCGCGGTGGACGAGGAGGGCGGGGCGGTCACCCGCCTGCAGGCCACGACCGGGAGCTCCTGGCCCGGCAACCGGGCGCTGGGCGTGGGGGACGACGTCGAGCTGACCCGGCTGGTCGCCCGGGAGATCGGGCACCTCCTTCGCACGGCCGGGATCACCCTGGACTACGCCCCGGTGGCGGACGTGGACGCGGGCCCGCACAACCCGGTGATCGGGGTGCGCTCCTTCGGTTCCGATCCCGGTCTCGTGGCCCGGCACACCGCGGCCTGGGTCTCCGGGCTCCAGGGGACCGGGGTGGCCGCCTGCGCCAAGCACTTCCCGGGCCACGGCGGCACCGTCACCGACTCCCACCTGGCCCTGCCCACCGTGCACGCCTCCCTGCGGCTCCTCGCCGAGCGCGACCTGCCGCCCTTCCGCGCCGCGGTGGCCGCCGGGGTACGGGCGATCATGTGCGGGCACCTGCTGGTACCGGCGCTCGACCCGGACCGTCCCGCGACGTCGAGCCGGCGGATCATGACCGGGCTGCTCCGCGAGGAGCTGGGCTTCGACGGCATGATCGTCACCGACGCCATCGAGATGCGCGCCGTCGCGGCCCGCCATCCACCCGGTGAGATCGCGGTCCGTGCCCTGGTGGCCGGTGCGGACGCGATCTGCGCCGGTGTCTCCTCACCGGACGGCCGGAGCGTGTACGCGCTGCGCGACGCGATCATGGACGCCGTACAGGAGGGAAGGCTGCCCGAGGAACGGCTGGCCGAGGCGGCCGCGCGGGTGCTCGCCCTGTCCGCCTGGCACGCCGGGAACACCGGGAACGGCGGGAACGGCGGGAACGGCGGGAACGGCGATGACACCGTCGCGCGGGCGGGGGCCGGTACCGGGTGGGGCGCGGGAGACCCGGAGGGGGAGGAACTCGGCCTGAGAACGGCCCGCGCGGCCATGCGGGTGACCGTCAGGGACACCTCGCCGGAACCGTCCGCGCAGGGACCGTCCGGCTCGCGTCCCTCCGGACCGGGGCCGGAAGCGGCGTCCGGGGTGGAGGTGCGACCGGGGCGGGAACCGGTGCTGTCCGCTCCCCCGCTGGTCGTCGCCATCGCCCTGCGCGGCGATCGGACGGCCGCCCCGGCCCCGGTGGACCCGGCGGAGCAAGCGGAAGCGAACCCGGCGGAGCGAGCGGGACCGGAGGAGCCGACGGAGCGAGCAGGACCGGATCCGGCGGAACGAGCGGGAGCGGAGGACCCGGCCGGACCCCCCGCCCTCGCCGGGCTCCTCGCCGAACCGGCCGCGCCCACCGAGGCGATCAGGCTCACCGCGATCGCCGACGCCCTCGCGGAGGTGCTGCCCGGGACCGTGGGGCACACCGTCACCGCGCGATCACCACGGCTGCCCGACCTCGGCGGCCCGGAGCGTCCCCTCGTGCTGGTGGTGCACGACGTCCGGCTGCACCCCTGGGCCGGGGAGCTGCTGGCGCGGGCCCTGGCGCTCCGTCCCGACGCCGTGGTGGTCGAGACGGGACTGCCCGGGGAGCCCGCCGGAGCGGTGTACGTGACCACGAACGGCTTCTCGCGTGCCTCGGCCCGCGTCCTCGCCCGCCGGTTGACCGGTGGCGAATAGGCTGGCCCCGACGCGAAAGGTGTTCCATGAACGTCCCCGACGAGTCCGCGCCGGCGAACCCGGTGGCAACGGTGAGGGCCGTCCTGCCCTCGCTGACCCCGGCCGCCCAGGCCATCGCCCGCCTCATCCTCGACGATCCCGGCATGGTGGCGCGGAGCACCATCACCGAGTTCAGCGCGGCCTCGGGGACCAGTGAGGCCACGATCGTGCGCACCGCCAGGGCCCTGGGCTTCGCCGGTTACTCCCAGCTCCGCTTCGCGCTGGCCGCCGCGGTGGCCAGGCACGAGCCCGAGCGGCTGATCCCCGGCGACCTCGGCCCCGACGACCCGCTGACCGACGTGATCGCGAAGGTGGCCAGGGCCGAGTCGCAGGCGCTGGCCGACACCGCGGCGCAGCTCGATCCCGTCCGGCTGGGCGCGGTGGTGGAGGCCGTGGCCGGGGCACGCAGGGTCGACGTCTACGGGGTCGGCGCGTCCGGGCTGGTCGCGGCCGACATGGCGCAGAAGCTGATGCGGATCGGCCTGCCCGCCCACGCGTTCGCCGACGCGCACCTGGCGCTGACCAGTGCGGCGCTGGCGCGCCCGGAGGACGTCGCGGTGGCGATGAGCTGTACCGGGGAGACCCCCGACGTGCTGGCGCCCGTGCGCGTCGCGCGCAAGGCGGGCGCGACGACGGTGGCGATCACCAACAACCCGCGCTCGACGCTGGCCGAGCTGGCCGACCACGTCCTGGTCTCGGCGGGCCGGGAGACGGCCTTCCGCCCGGGGGCGCTGGCCAGCAGGATCAGCCAGCTCCTGATCGTCGACTGCATCTTCGTCGGCATCGCCCAGCGGACGTTCGAGACCTCGGACGCGGCGTTGCGGGCCACCCGGGAGGCGATCGAGGGCTTCAGGGCCGACCCGCGCCGCAGGAGCAGGCCGTCCTGAGGCCGCTCTCCCGCCCTTCCCGGGAGGGGCCGAAAACAACCACGGAAGCGTCCTGGATCCCCGGAAAGGGCGGCCGAGCCGGGGTTCCCGGGAGAATAGGGCAGGCCGGAAGAACCGATTTCTGGCGCCGCCATGGGCTTTTGGGTACCCTCGATGACGAAGTCGAGAGGCGCTGCAACGGGTCCGTGACCCGCCACGCTCGACCTCCATGTTCACCAAGGGCGCCTCCCGATCATGGGAGGTGGTCCAATGAACGATTCTTCGAACCATGACGCCGGGCAGGTCCTCACCGAGGGCGGTCACACCGGTGCCGCGACGGCCTCCGAGCGCGTACGGGCCCTGCGGGAGCTCCTCGACCGGCGGATCGCGGTGCTCGACGGGGCCTGGGGCACGATGCTGCAGGGCGCCTCGCTCACCCCGGACGACTACCGCGGCGACCGTTTCCTTGATCACCCGCGCGACGTGACCGGTGACCCGGACCTGCTGAACCTGACGCGTCCCGACGTCATCCTCGACATCCACCGCCAGTACCTCGCGGCGGGCGCGGACATCACCACCACGAACACCTTCACCGCGACCTCCATCGGCCAGGCCGACTACGGGCTGGAGTCGCTGGTCCACGAGATGAACCTGCGCGCCGCCCAGCTGGCGCGCCAGGCCGCGGACGAGGCGGGCGGGCGCTTCGTGGCCGGTTCGATCGGCCCGCTGAACGTCACGCTCTCGCTCTCCCCCCGCGTCGAGGACCCGGCCTACCGGGCGGTCTCGTTCGACGAGGTCCGCGCCGCCTACGCCGAGCAGATCCGGGCGCTGGACGAGGGCGGGGTCGACCTGCTGCTGATCGAGACGATCTTCGACACGCTCAACGCCAAGGCAGCGGTCGCCGCCGCCCGCGAGGTCGCCCCGCACCTGCCGCTGTGGATCTCGGTGACGATCGTCGACCTGAGCGGGCGCACGCTGTCCGGGCAGACCGTCGAGGCGTTCTGGAGCGCGATCAGGCACGCCGACCCGCTGGTGGTCGGGGTGAACTGCTCGCTGGGCGCGGAGCAGATGCGCCCGCACGTCGCCGAGCTGGCGCGCTTCGCCGACACCTACACGGCCAGCCACCCCAACGCGGGCCTGCCCAACGCGTTCGGCGGGTACGACGAGAAGCCCGAGGAGACCGCGGCGCTGCTGGGCGAGTTCGCCACCTCGGGGATGGTCAACATCGTCGGCGGGTGCTGCGGCACCTCCCCCGCCCACATCGCGAAGATCGCCGCCGCGGTGTCCGGCCTGCCGCCCCGGCAGATCGCGCAGCCGCCGGCCCGTACCCGCTTCAGCGGCCTGGAGCCCTTCGAGATCGGCCCGGACACCGGGTTCGTCATGATCGGGGAGCGCACCAACGTCACCGGATCGGCGCGTTTCCGCCGCCTGATCGAGGGGGGCGACCACCAGGGCGCCGTCGACGTCGCGCTGGAGCAGGTACGCGGCGGGGCCAACCTGCTCGACGTCAACATGGACGCCGACCTGCTCGACAGCGTGCAGGCGATGACGACCTTCCTGAACCTGATCGCGACCGAGCCTGAGGTCGCCCGCATCCCCGTCATGATCGACAGCTCGCGGTGGAGCGTGCTGGAGGCCGGGCTCAAGTGCGTGCAGGGCAAGGGCGTCGTCAACTCGATCAGCCTCAAGGAGGGCGAGGGCCCGTTCCTGGAGCAGGCGCGGATCATCCGGGACTACGGCGCCGGCGTGGTCGTCATGGCCTTCGACGAGGAGGGCCAGGCCGACACCGTCGAGCGCAAGGTCTCGATCTGCGCGCGCGCCTACGACCTGCTGACGCAGAAGGTCGGGTTCCCGGCCGAGGACATCGTGTTCGACCCCAACGTGCTCGCGGTCGCCACCGGCATCAGCGAGCACAACGGGTACGCCAAGGCGTTCATCGAGGCGTTGCCGCTGATCAAGGAGCGCTGCCCGGGGGCGCGGACCAGCGGGGGCATCTCCAACCTGTCGTTCTCCTTCCGCGGCAACGACGTCGTGCGCGAGGCCATGCACTCGGCGTTCCTCCTGCACGCCGTGCGGGCCGGCCTCGACATGGGCATCGTCAACGCCGGGCAGCTCACGGTCTACCAGGACATCCCCGCGGACCTGCTGGAACTCGTCGAGGACGTGATCTTCGACCGGCGTGAGGACGCCACCGACCGGCTCGTCTCCTTCGCCGAGACGGTGAGCGGCTCGGCCACGCGCCGGGTCGTGGACCTGGCCTGGCGGGACGCGCCGGTGGAGGAGCGCCTGTCGTACGCGCTCGTGCACGGCATCGTCGACTTCATCGAGGCCGACACCGAGGAGGCCCGCCAGAGCAGGGCGCGTCCCCTGGAGGTGATCGAGGGCCCGCTGATGGACGGCATGAAGATCGTGGGCGACCTGTTCGGGGCGGGCAAGATGTTCCTGCCGCAGGTGGTCAAGAGCGCGCGGGTGATGAAGCGCTCGGTCGCCTACCTGGAGCCGTACATGGAGGCGGAGAAGGAGCTGGCGCGGCAGGAGGGGCGCGCCGAGACCGAACGCGGCCAGGGCAAGGTGGTGCTCGCGACCGTCAAGGGCGACGTGCACGACATCGGCAAGAACATCGTGGGCGTCGTCCTGGGCTGCAACAACTACGAGGTCATCGACCTGGGGGTGATGGTCCCGGCCTCGGTCATCCTGGACACCGCGATCGCCGAGGGCGCCGACGTCGTCGGGCTCTCCGGGCTGATCACCCCGTCGCTGGACGAGATGGTCACCGTCGCCGCGGAGATGCAGCGCCGCGGGATGAAGCTGCCGCTGCTGGTCGGCGGCGCCACGACCTCGCGCCAGCACACCGCGGTCCGCATCGCCCCCCGCCTACGACAACACCACGGTGCACGTGCTCGACGCCTCCCGCGTCGTCGGCGTGGTCTCCGACCTGCTGGACGGCGACCGGGCCCAGGAGCTGGACGCGAGCAACCGCACCGACCAGGAACGCCTGCGCGACCAGTACGCGAGCAAGCAGCGCACCGCCCTGCTGACCGTCGAGCAGGCCCGCGCGAACCGCGAGCGGGTCCCGTTCGACGAGCTGCCGGTCCCCGACTTCACCGGCGTGCGCGTCGTGGAGCCGGACCTGAACGACCTCCGCGCGATGATCGACTGGCAGTTCCTCTTCCTGGCCTGGGAGCTGAAGGGCAAGTACCCGGCGATCCTGGACCAGCCGGTGGCGCGCGAGCTCTTCGACGACGCCAACACCATGCTCGACCAGATCATCGCCGAGGGGAGCTTCCAGGCCCGGGGAGCGTACGGGTACTGGTCCGCCCGCTCCGAGGGCGACGACATCGTGATCGACGACCCGGCGGCCGGTCCGGACGGCCTGCGGCTGCCGATGCTGCGCCAGCAGACGGTCAAGCCCGAGGGCCGGCCCAACCGGTCCCTGGCCGACTACGTGGCCCCGGCCGGGGACCACCTGGGCGGGTTCGCCGTGGCCGTGCACGGCGCCGAGGAGCTCGCGGCCGTCCACGAGGCCCGGCAGGACGACTACCGGGCGATCATGGTGAAGGCCCTGGCCGACCGGCTGGCCGAGGCGTTCGCCGAGTACATCCACCTCGAGGCGCGGCGGGCCTGGTACGAGCCGGACGCCGATCCCAGGATCGAGGACCTGCACGCCGAGCGGTTCCGCGGCATCCGTCCCGCGCTCGGCTACCCGGCGAGCCCGGACCACAGCCAGAAGCAGGACCTGTTCGACCTGTTGGAGGCCGAGAAGCTCGGCATGGGGCTGACCGAGTCGTTCGCGATGACCCCGGCGGCCAGCGTCAGCGGGCTGCTGTTCGCCCACCCGGCGTCGCGGTACTTCACCGTGGGGCGCATCGGCAGGGACCAGGTGGAGGACTACGCGCGGCGGCGGAACATGAAGCTCTCCGAGATCGAGCGCTGGCTGCGTCCCAACCTCGCCTACGAGCCCGAGTAGTCCGGACGCGGACGCCCCGGGAACGCACACCCGGGGCGTTCCGTGACGACGTCAGGCGCCGTCGCGGCCGGCGGCCTCCATGGCCGCCTCCAGCCGGTCGCCGTGCCGCTCCAGCAGCAGCCGGGCCCCGGCCGCGTCGAGACCGTGCTCGATCATGAGCACCGCGGTCTTCACGTGCCACCCGGTGGCCTCCAGGGTGGCACGCGCCACCGCCGAGGCCGCGCCGGTGAGGTCGCCGACCATCCGGGCGGCCCGGTCGGCCAGCTTGGAGTTCATCGCGGACACCTCGATCATGGTGTTGCCGTGGGTCCTGCCGAGCCGGACCATCGTGATCGTCGAGATCATGTTGAGGACGAGTTTCTGCGCGGTCCCGGCCTTGAGCCTGGTGGAGCCGGTCACCACCTCGGGGCCGACGATCACCTCGATGGGGTGCAGCGCGGCCTCCGACAGCGGGGTGCCGGGGTTGCAGGAGATCGCGGCGGTCAGGGCGCCGCGCCGGCTCGCCTCGGCGAGCGCGCCGAGCACGAAAGGCGCCCGCCCGCTCGCGGAGACGCCCACCACGGTGTCGAGCGCGCCCACCCCCCCGCTCCGCCAGGACGGCGGCGCCTGCGGCGTGGTCGTCCTCGGCCCCCTCGACCGAGCGGGTCAGCGCCGGCGGGCCGCCCGCGATGACGCCCTGGACGAGCCCGGGGTCGGTGCCGAAGGTGGGCGGGCACTCGGAGGCGTCCAGCACGGCCAGCCGTCCCGACGTGCCCGCGCCCACGTAGAACAGGCGGCCTCCCGAGCGCATCCGGTCCACGATCGCGTCGATCGCGGCCGAGATGGCCGGGACCGCCTCGCCCACCGCGACGGGCACCGCGGCGTCCGCGGCGTTCATCAGCCGGGCCACCTGCTCGGTCGGGAGCCGGTCGATGTGGTCGTAGCGGGGGTCGCTCCGCTCGGTCGGCAACGCCGACAGGACGTCCCCGGCCGCCTGCGGGACACCGGTCGCCCGGGGGACACCGGTCGCCCGGGAAACGCCGGTCGCCGGCGGTGACCCGGGATCCGGGAGACCCGGGGTCGCCGAGGAGGCCGACGGGGCCGACGAGGTCGGGGAAAGGGCCGATGGATCAGTCATGACATCCCATGTCGCTGGTTCTGCCGTTCCGCCACGCTCGGGCAGGTGGTCGTCCTTCACGGGGCGCGTCACGGCCGCCTCCCCCGCCGCAGTCCCGTCCGTGGGTCCGTCGCCCTCGGGTCCGTCGTTCTTGGATCCGCCCTTCTTGGATCCGCTGGGTCCGTCCCGGTGGCCGTGCCCTCCGGCGTCAGGTCCCGGCGATAGAGCCAGAAGACCCGTTCGGCGTACGCGCCGAACGCGCGGGCGTAGAAGCCGAGCGGTCCGGCCCAGCCGATCTGGGCGCTCGCCAGGCCCGCCGCGCGCTGCTCGGCCAGGCAGCGGCGCGCGAGCACCCGGCCCACGCCCAGGCCGCGCGCGGCCGGCGCGGTACCCATCGGGCCGAACCAGGCGGGCCGCGTCCCCCAGGCGGCGAAGCCGAGGATCTCCCCGTCCCTGACGGCGTAGTGGCAGCCGGTGGCCCGCTCGGCCTCCCAGGCCCAGCCGTCGTGCCACTGCTCGGCGACGAAGGCGCGGACGGCGGCACGGTCACCGGGGGCCGCGGTGTGCACGGTGATCCCCCGATCCGCCAGTGACGCGAGGTCGGCCTCGGCGGACGGACCGGCGGACGGGTCGTCGGCGAGGTCGGCGGTCATGTTCCAGGCGACGTGGTAGCGCCGGTAGCCCAGGCTCTCGGCCAGGCAGGCGGCCGGGGTGTAGCGCACGTCGATGCCGGGCCAGGCGTAGCAGGGCGGGTTCCCGGCCAGCCGGACCTCGGCGGCCCCCCGGTCGCGCAGCCAGTCCTCGGCCGCGACGAGCAGCGCCCGGCCGAGCCCCGCGCCCTGGGCGGCGGGGCGCACGGCCAGCAGGTCGACATGGCCGACGCGCGGGTCGCGCCCGGACAGGGAGGCGAACACCGCTCCGTCGAGGTCGCGCGTCACCAGCGCCGTCCAGCGCCGGTCCGCGGGCGGCTCGGCGAGCCGGGCGACCAGGTCCGCCGCCTCGGCGACGTCGTGGACGAGCGCGTCCCGGGCGATCCCGGCGAGGGCCGCCGTGTCGTCCGTGCCGACCGTGTCGGCCGTGTCGGCCGCACCGGTCGCGCCTGCCAGGACGGCCTCGCGGACGGCGGGCGCCGCAGCGGCGCCTCGCGCACCGGAAGCGTTCCCGGACGGCATCCGCCCGCCGGAAGGACGCGTCTGCGGAGCGTTGCCCGCCGGGGTCACGACCGGCCCGCCGGGACGGCGACGACGTCGCGGGCGGCGGGGTGGAAGCAGGCGTGCTCCTGGGGCGTACCGCCGTCGTGGCCCAGTACGGGGTGTTCCGACTCGCAGCGCCCGGTGCGGAACGGGCAGCGTCCGGCGAACAGGCATCCGGCGTCGGTGCGGCTCTCGTCGTGCGGTCCGGTCGGCGTCACCACCTCCTCGCCGGGCCGCTCCAGGCCGTGCAGCACCGGGATGGCCGACAGCAGCGACTGGGTGTACGGGTGCACCGGGCCGGAGATGATCGTCTCGACGTGGCCGCGCTCGACGACCTGTCCCCGGTAGATGACGTACAGCTCGCCGTCGTCGCCGATGTAGCGGGCGGTGGCCACGTCGTGGGTGATGAAGAGCACGCTCACCCCCAGGCGCTCGCGCAGGTCCTTCAGCAGGGCCAGGATGCCCAGCCGCAGCGACACGTCGATCATGGAGACGGCCTCGTCGGCGACGAGCATCTCGGGGTCGACGGTGAGGGCGCGGGCGATGACCACCCGCTGGCGCATGCCCCCGGAGAGCTGGTGGGGGTAGCGGGACAGCACGTAGCCGGGGTCGAGCCCGACCAGCTCCAGCAGTTCCCGGGCGCGCCCGTCCGTCCACGCCCGTGACCGGCCGGTCTGCCCGGCCCGCAGCGAGAGCGGCGCGTCCAGCGTCTGGTGCACCGTCCGGGTCGGGTTGAGCGCGGAGTAGGGGTCCTGGTGGATGAGCTGGATGCGGCGGAAGTACGGCTGCCGCTGCTTCGGGCGCAGCGACGACATGGGGGTGCCGTCGATGGTGATCTCGCCGGAGTCGTGGGTCTCCAGCCCGGCGATGATCCGCCCGAGCGTCGTCTTGCCGCAGCCCGACTCGCCGATGAAGGAGGCCGCCCCGCCCTTGGGGATGGCGAAGTCGACGCCGCGCAGCGCCGGCACCTCCCGCCCGGCGAGCATGCTCCCCCGCTGCCTGAAGGTCTTCGTCACGCCCTGTCCGGTGATCACGCCTTCTCCTCCCCGTACCCGTACGCCCCGCCGTTCCGTCCGGCTCCCGCCGGGACCGCGGCGCGCTCTGAGCCCATGGAACTCGCGGAGCTCGTGTCGTCGGTCACGTCGAGCACGGCGCTGCGGCACCCGCTCCCCTCCGCGGCCCGCGCGGCGCTCCGGCCTGCGTCCCGGCCACCGGTGACACCGGTGCCCGTCCCCTCGGCCACGCCCGCGCCCGTCCCGTTCACAGAACCGTTCACGGGACCGTTCGCAGGGCCGGTCATCGCACCGTTGACCGGGCGGCCCGTCACCGCACCCGCGTCCGTCTCGGCGTCGCGGGCGGCGACGGCGTGGCAGGCCACGACCGATGCGCCGCGGGTGACCGCGGGCGGCTCCTCGGTCTCGCAGACGTCCATGCGCCACTCGCACCGTTCCCTGAAGACGCATCCCGTCGCCGGGACGGTGCCGAGCGTCGGCGGGCGGCCGGGCAGGGCCCTGGCTTCGCCGATGTCGCCGACCAGGCGCGGGATGGCCCGGATCAGGCCCTGGGTGTAGGGGTGGCGGGGGGCGCCGAGCACCTCGGCGGTCGGTCCCTGCTCCACCACCCGGCCGCCGTACATGACGGCCAGCCGGTCGGCGATCTCGGCGACCACGCCGAGGTCGTGGGTGATGACGAGCGTGGTCAGGCCGCGCTCCTCGTGGACCTCCCGGATGATCCGCAGGATCGTGGCCTGGGTGATCATGTCGAGGGCGGTCGTGGGCTCGTCCAGCACGACGAGGTGGGCGTTGAGGACCAGCGCGAGCATGATGCCGACCCGCTGGCGCATCCCGCCCGACAGCTCGTGCTGGTGGGAGTCGAGCACGCGCGCGCCGTCCATGCCCATCCGGCCGAGCAGGTCCCTGGCGTCCGCGACCAGCGCGCGCAGGTCCTCGATCCCGTGCGAGCGGCCCAGGTCGAGAAGCTGCTTGCCGACGGTCTTGAGCGGGTTGAGGGAGTTCTGGGCGGCCTGGAAGACGTACCCGATGTGGCGGCCCCTGGCGCTGCGCAGCGCGTCGCCCCGCAGCGCGGTGACGTCGCCGAGCCCGTCGATCTCCACGCCGCCCGAGCTGATCCTGCCGGGCGGCTGGACCGCGTTGAGCAGCGAGAGCGCCAGCGTCGACTTGCCCGACCCCGACTCGCCGACCACCCCGGTGATCGTGCCGGGGAGAAGCTCCAGGTCGACCCCGGAGACGGCGGGCAGCTCGCCCGCGCCCGTGCGGTAGACGACGGACAGGCCCCCGACGCGCACCCCGGGAGGCCCGTCCCTGCCCGCGTCCACGCCGGTCGCGCCGGTCGCGCCGGGGGACGGCCGCCCGCCCGGTGTCGCGGCCACCTTCTTCTCGGTACGTGCGAACATCGTCACTCCTCCCGCAGGCGGGGGTTGAAGATCTCGTCCATGGCGTCGACGACGAGGACGATGCCCAGGGTGAGCAGCAGGATCGCCAGCAGCGGCGCCAGCATGTACGGCAGCGCGGCGGTCGTCGTCAGCGCGCCGCCGCCGAACACGGCGAGGTTGAGCATGACGCCCCAGTTGTTGGCGTCGAACGGCAGGACGCCCAGGAAGAACAGGCCCACCTGCGCGTAGACCGCGCCGGTCACCGCGATGAGCATGTTCATCGCGATGAACGGGGCCATGCTGGGCAGCAGTTCCCTGCCGATGATGTGCCGGGTGGACAGCCCGAGCCCGCGGGCCGCCTCGATGAAGCCGCGCTCGCGCAGCGAGAGGGTCTGCGCCCGTACGGCGCGCGCCACCCCGCCCCAGCCGAGGAGTCCCAGCACCAGGCCCATCTGGAGCGGGCCGGTGAACTTCCACACGGTCGAGAGCACCAGCAGCAGCGGCAGCGCGGGGATGGTCAGCTTCATGTCGGTGATGCGCATCAGCACGCTGTCCCAGCGTCCGCGCCGGAACCCGGCGAACAGCCCGACCGAGGTGCCCACCGCGACCGTGATGACCGCGGTGACCAGGGCGGTCAGCAGGACGTACCGGGCCCCGGTGACCACCAGCGCGAGCACGTCGGTGCCCTCGAAGTCGGTGCCGAACGGGTGGGCCCAGCTCGGTGCCGCGTAGAGGGCGTCGTCGTCGCGGGGCAGCCGCGCGGGGTACAGCAGCGGCCCGAAGACGCCCATGAACGCGAACACGGCCAGGATGGCCACGCCCACGATGCGGCTGGGCTTGCGCCGCAGGACCCGCAGGACGCCGCGCCGGAAGTTGCGCCGCTGCGTGGCGCGGGCGCCCGGGGTGCCGGGGACACCGGGGCCCGGGACCTCGGCGGTGCCCGGCGCCTCGGGTGTGCCGGACGCGCCGGGGATCACGGTCGGTGCGGTCATGAGGCCCCCTGTCCCGAGCGGACGCGCGGGTCGATCGCGGTGTAGAGCATGTCCGCCACGATGTTGGCGATGACGATCGCCACCGTGATCAGCAGGAAGGCCCCGCCCATCAGCGCGTAGTCGCGGTCGGTGACGCTGTTGAGCAGCAGCAGGCCCAGCCCCGGATAGGTGAAGATCCGTTCGATGAAGATGGCGCCGCCGAAGAGCAGGCCCAGCGAGAGCGCCAGGATGGTGAAGAGCGGCAGGATGGCGTTGCGCGCCACGTAGCGGAAGATGACGCCGCGCCGCATGCCGCGCAATTCGGCGGCAAGGATGAAGTCGTCGCCCAGCACGGTGACCACGCTCGACTTCATGGCCAGGATCCAGCCGCCGTATCCGGCCAGCGCGTACGTCAGTACCGGCAGCGTGGCGTACTGGATCAGCGAGCCGACGTAGGCGGCGTTGAGCCCCGGCTCCAGCGTGACGTCGGCCGTCCCGCTCGCGGGGAAGATCGGCAGCAGGGTGGTGAAGGCCGCGCTGAGCAGCAGCGCCAGGACGTACTGCGGCAGGCCGTGCAGGAGCGAGCCGGAGACGGCCAGCGCGTCGCCCAGCCTGCTGGAGCGCTTGATCGCCGCGTAGACGCCCAGGATGATCCCGACCGTGAAGCTGAGCAGCGTGCCGACGAGCACCGGCAGGATCGTCCAGGCGGCGGCCGAGGCGAGCAGGGTGGTGACCTCGGCGCCGGGGACGCTCAGCGACCGGCCGAGGTCGAGGTGGAGCAGCCCCCTCATGTAGTCGGTGTACTGCTCCCACATGGTGCCCCGGGGCATGAAGCCGTACATCACCGCGGTGGCGCGCTCGGCCTGCTCGGGCGACATGCCCTGCTCGACGAGCTTTTCGTAGCGGGCCCGCATGGGGTCGCCGGGAATGCTCCTGATGATCACGAAGCTGATCGTGGCGACCACCAGGATCATGGCGAGCCCGCGGACGAGGTGGCCCGCGAGGCGGCGTGCGATGACCGTCATGTGCGGCTACTTCCTCTTGATCATGCCGAGTTGGAGCCAGACCCCCGAGGTGAGGCGCAGCGCGTCGCTCTCGTCGCCGGGGAAGCCGCCGAACCGCGTGGTGTTGACCACCTGCGTGTTGACGTAGTCCCACAGCTGGATCACCGGCAGGTCCTGGTTGGCGGCCCTGGCCAGGATCGAGACGATCCTGCGCTGCTCGGCCTCGGGCGCGGAGTTCAGCCTGACGGCCAGCGCGCCGGGGTCGATCCTGCCCTCGCCCGCGACCTCGACGGTCTCGGCGCCGCCCATCCAGTTGCCCTCGGTACCGGCGGGGACGTGGCGGAGCCTGCCGCCGAAGAGCTTCCAGCCGTTCTGGGCGCCGTACAGGCGCTGGAAGATGTTGTACGGCGCGGGCCCGAGCGCCACCAGCCAGAAGCCCACGTCGTACTTGCCGGCCGCCATCTCCTCCAGGTAGAGGGGGTAGTCGGCGGTGGTGACGACCTCGGCGTCGATGCCGGCGTCGTTGAGCTGGCTGGTGACGGCCTTGGCCCCGGCCAGCCAGTCGGAGAAGGACGCGGGCACGTTGATGGTCATCTTCCACGGGGAGCCGTCGGGCAGCGTCCACCTGCCCTCGGTCTTGCGCATGCCCGCGGCCCGCAGCTCGGCCTCGGCCCTGGCCGGGTCGTGCCGGTAGGGCTCCAGGGCGCCCACGCCGCCACCGCCGACAGCGTCGCCGCCGTCGCCGTCGCCGTCGCCCAGCCAGGCCTGCGCAGCCCGCTGGTGCAGGCCGGAGGTGGTGACCGAGGCGGTGCCGCCCTCGGGGGAGGCGACCTTGGTGACCTGGGCGCGGTCGATCAGGTGGGCCAGCGCGCGGCGGACGTGCACGTTGTCGTAGGGCTTCCTGGACTGGTTGAACGCCAGCCCCTCGCTGACCGGCGAGTAACCCCTGACCACGACGTTGCCGGGCGTGCGGGCGATCCTGCGCATCACCCCGGCCGGGACGGCGGTGAAGGGCGCGTGGTCCAGCCTGCCGGCGACGAGGTAGTTCCAGACCTGCTCGTTGCCGGTGTAGTTGAGGATGCGCACCTGGTCGGCGGCCACGGCGGCGGCGTTGTGGAAGTACCTGTTCTTGACGAGCAGGGCCTCGCCGGGGTTGACGCGCTTGAGGACGAACGGCCCGGCCGAGACGTCCCGGGGCGGGGCGAAGGTGATGACCTTCTCGGCGAGGGCGGTGATCCCGGCCCGCGCGGCCCCGGCCCCGGGGGCGTCACTCTGGGCGACCTTGAGCCGCTGCCAGAAGTCGGCGGGCAGCACGGACCCCCAGACGTGCTTCGGGACGATGACGGTCTCCATCACGCTGCGGACGAACGTGGCGCTCGGGTTCGCGGCCGCCTGGGTGATCTTGATCGTCCGCTCGTCCAGGATCGTGATGTCGGAGGCGGTGCCGGCCGCGGAGGGGTCGAGGGCGTAGGCGGTGCCGCCCTGGGTGTAGGCCACCCCGATGGAGAACCTCACGTCCTCGGCGGTGATCGGCCTGCCGTCGGACCAGCGGCCGTCCGGCTGGAGGTTCAGCGTGATCGAGGACTGGTCGGGAGCGATCTGCCAGCTCCGCGCGACCCCCGGGTAGAACAGGTTCGGATCGGTCAGGTGGTTCTTGGTCCACCCGAGCCACTCGGCGTTGTACCCGCGGAACGCGTTGCCCTTGGGGTTGTACGGGTTGATCGGCGCGTTCGCGTCGATGCCCGGCTTGAGCGCGTCGATCGTGGTGAAGACCGCACCGGCGGGGTTTCCGGCGCCCCCGGCGGCTCCCGGGGTGTTCCCGGCACCGCCACCGCACGCGGCGGTGACGGCGGCGAGACACAGGGAGGCCGCGGCCGCTGCTGTTCGCTTCATGAACCGCTCCGTGGGGTGTTCGTCGAGGTCAGAGGCATGGAGAGGGGGGCGGGGGTGTTGTCTCGGACCCTACGTTCGACCTGGCGGCCCCGTCAATTATCTCCACTTCGATGGCAAAGCTTGTAACTTTCCTTCATAATCGCCCGCCGGTGCCCGGCGCCTCCACGGCCCCGGCGGGCACGGGCCTGCGGGCGGATCGCGCGACCCGGGACCGGCCTCCGGCGGGCTCCGGCCCGGCACCCCACCGGCCGGTGGGCAGGGAGCCGCCCGGACGGGTGCCGCGGCCCCGCTCGCCCCGAAGGGGATCTGATGGGGTGCGCCGCCCCGGCCTGTCGTACGGTCGTGGTGAGCGCCGAACCGGAGGACTGGCACGTGTCCGTTGAGCCCCGCCCGCACCACCCCCGTCGCCCCGCCCCACCGGACCCGCCGAGCCCCTGGAGCCCGCGGAGCCCGCGGAGCTCGGAGGACCCGCCGGACCTGGACGTCATGCTGGAGGACCTGCGGGAACTCGTCCTGTGCGAGTCCTTCTCCGCCGACCACGGGGCGGTGGCCGCCGGCGCCGAGGTCGTCGCCGGGCAGGGACACGGCCGCCTCGGCGCGCGGCCCGAGACGATCGTGATCGACGGGGTCACCCACCTGCGGTGGACGTTCGGCACGCCCAGGGTGCTGCTGCTGGGCCACCACGACACGGTCTGGCCGGTCGGCACGCTGCGGACCCACCCCTGGTCGGTCACCGGCGGGATCGCCAGGGGGCCGGGCGTGTTCGACATGAAGGCCGGGCTGGTCCAGATGTTCCACGCGCTGGCCTCGCTGCCGTCCCTGGAGGGGGTGTGCGTGCTGGTGACCGGGGACGAGGAGGTCGGATCGCCGTCCTCCCGCGCGCTGGTGGAGGAGTCGGCGCGCGCCTGCGCGGCCACGTTCGTGCTGGAGGGCAGCGCCGACGGCGGCGCGCTCAAGATCGCGCGTAAGGGCACGTCGATGTACGAGGTCGTGGTGCACGGCCGGGGCGCGCACGCCGGGCTCGATCCGGAGAGGGGCGCGAACGCGGGCGTCGAGCTCGCCCACCAGATCCTCGCCGTCGCCGGGATCGCCGGCCGGGTGAACGGCGACCCGCCGGGGACGGCGGGCGGCCCGGAGCCGGGCACGCCTGACAGCCTGGAGCCGGGGACGGCCGGCGGCCCGGGGCTCGGGAGGACGACCGGCCTGGGACCGGTGACCGTGACGCCCACCCTGCTGTCGGGCGGGACCACGACCAACACCGTGCCCGCGCTGGCCCGGTTCGCGGTGGACGCCCGCGTGCCGACCCTGGACGCGCAGCGGCGGGTGGACGAGCTGATGAGGGCGCTCCGCCCGCACGTCCCCGGCACCCGGCTGGAGGTCCGGGGAGGCCCGAACCGCCCCCCGATGGAGCCCGCCTCCTCGGCCGGGCTGTTCGACCTCGCCCGGCGGATCGCCGCCGGGATCGGGCTCGCCCCGCTCTCCGGTACCGGCGTGGGCGGGGCCTCCGACGGCAACTTCACCGCCGGGGCGGGGTGCCCCACCCTCGACGGACTGGGCGCGGTCGGCGGCGGCGCCCACGCCGACGACGAGCACGTGATCGTGGCCGAGATGCCCGTACGGGCGAGGCTGCTGGCCGGGCTGATCGGGACGGTGCTCCGGTGAACGCCACCCCCGGCACCCCCGGCACTTCCGACATCCCCGGCGGCTCCGAGGGCTCCGGCGGCACTGGTTCCCCCGGCCTTCCCGTCCCCTCCGGCGGCCCCGGGGACCTGACGCTGCGCGAGCTCCACTCGATCGAGGAGTTCGAGGACGCCTTCCGGCTGTTCGACGCCATCTGGCGTCCCGACCCCGGCGCCGCCCCCGTCAGCGTGGAGATGATGCGGGCGCTGTCGCACGCGGGCAACTACGTGGCCGGGGCCTACGCCGGCGACCGGCTGGCCGGCGCGTCGGTCGGCTTCCTCGCGGCCCCGGCCGGGCAGGTGCTGCACTCCCACGTCACCGGCGCCGCGACCGGGCGCGGGATCGGCCTGGCCCTCAAGCTGCACCAGCGCGCCTGGGCGCTGGAGCGCGGCCTGGACCGGATCACCTGGACCTACGACCCGCTGGTGCGCCGAAACGCCCACTTCAACCTGGTCAAGCTCGGCGCCCTGCCCGAGGAGTACCTGCCGTCCTTCTACGGCGTCATGGACGACGCGATCAACGCCGGGGACGAGTCCGACCGGGTGCTCGCGGTCTGGCGGCTGACCGAGCCGCACGTCCTGGCCGCCGCCGGCGGACGGCCGCACCTGCCGCGGGTCCCGGCGGACGCGGTGGTCGGGCTGGGCGAGCGGGACGGCCGCCCGGTCGCGGGCCGGACCGATGCCGCGACGGTGCTGGTCACGGTGCCCGGGGACGTGGAGGCGCTGCGCCGCAGCGACCCCGGCGCCGCCGCGTCCTGGCGCCACGCGGTGCGCGACGTGCTCGGCGGCCTGCTGGCCGGGGGCGCCTGGGTGACCGGTTTCCATGACAGGTCCTGCTACGTCCTATCGTGTCGCCCGGACGGCGACGGCACCGAAGGGAGACGCGGCGCGGGCCGCAGACCATGAGAATCACCGGAATCGAGCTCAGGCGGGTCGCGATGCCGCTGGTCGCGCCGTTCCGCACCTCGTTCGGCACCGAGACCGAACGCGACGTGCTGCTGCTGCGGGTCGTCACGCCGGAGGCCGAGGGCTGGGGCGAGTGCGTGGCCATGTCCGATCCGCTCTACTCCCCCGAGTACGTCGACGCCGCCGCCGACGTGCTGCGCCGCTTCCTCATCCCGGCGCTGCCCGGCCACGTCGACGCCCACGGCGTGGGCCGCGCGCTGGAGCCCTTCAAGGGACACCGGATGGCCAAGGCCGCCCTGGAGAGCGCCGTGCTCGACGCCGAGCTGCGCGCCGCGGGCCGGTCCATGGCCTCCTTCCTGGGCGCCACCGCCGACCGGGTCCCGGCCGGGGTCTCGGTCGGCATCATGGACTCCGTCCCCGAGCTCCTGGACACCGTCGCCGGTTACCTCGACGAGGGCTACCTGCGGATCAAGCTCAAGATCCAGCCCGGCTGGGACGTGGCCCCGGTCCGTGCCGTGCGCGAGCGCTTCGGCGACGACGTGCCGCTGCAGGTGGACGCCAACGCCGCCTACACCCTCGGCGACGCCGCGCACCTGGCCCGGTTGGACGAGTTCGGCCTGCTGCTCATCGAGCAGCCCCTGGCCCACGACGACATCGTCCAGCACGCGCGGCTGGCCCGGAAGATCACCACCGCGATCTGCCTGGACGAGTCCATCGAGTCGGCCGCGCACGCCGCCGCCGCGATCTCCCTGGACGCCTGCTCGGTGGTCAACGTCAAACCGGGCCGGGTCGGCGGCTACCTGGAGGCCCGGCGCATCCACGACCTGTGCCGGGCCCACGGGATCGCCGTCTGGTGCGGCGGCATGCTGGAGACCGGCATCGGCCGGGCCGCCAACGTGGCCCTGGCGGCGCTGCCCGGCTTCACGCTGCCCGGCGACACCTCGGCCTCGCGCCGCTACTTCACCACCGACCTCACCGAGCCGTTCGAGCTGCGCGAGGGCCACCTGGACGTGCCCGTCGGTCCCGGCATCGGTGTCGAGCCGATCCCCGCCGTCCTGGACCGGGTCACCGTCTCCACCGAGTGGATCACCCTCTGAGATCGCCCGGGTGAGGCCGGCCGGGCCCGGGGCGGCGGCTCAGGCGACCCTGGGCGTGGCGCGTACGCCCATGTGCAGGTAGGGGGTGCCGTCGGCGAGCTCGTAGAAGACGACCGACTGCCACTGGGGGTCGCCCTCGAGGCGGCCGACGAAGGTGGTGCCGTCCACCGGGACCAGGTCGAGCTCCATGGGCGGGCGCAGCCCGGCGAGGCCCCCGGTGACCTCCCCGCGCAGGAGGAGCCCGCCGTCGCGGGCCGTCAGCGTCATCCGCATGCCCGTCCGCCGGTAGACGCCGGCGTGGCGCTCGACGTCGGCCGCGAACGGCTCGGCGGGCGGTCCCAGCACGGGCGGCACCGCCAGGCCGAGCAGCTCGCCGAAGAGCTCGGC
Organism: Streptosporangium longisporum; assembly: GCF_039534895.1. Lineage (NCBI taxonomy): Bacteria > Bacillati > Actinomycetota > Actinomycetes > Streptosporangiales > Streptosporangiaceae > Streptosporangium > Streptosporangium longisporum. The sequence goes on from NZ_BAAAWD010000031.1 coordinate 134,664, forward strand.
GGCCACGGCCTGCCGGAAGGCGGCGGAGTGGCCGCCGTTGGCCAGCACGCACGCCACGACGTCCTCCTCGGGGATCACCCAGAGCATGGCGCCCTGGCCGATGGTGTTGCCGCCGTGGGACAGGACCCGCCGGCCCTGCCACTCGTCCAGCACCCAGCCGAGCCCCCACTGCCTGCCCAGCGTGTACGGGTTGGGGATGTCCACCTGCGGTTCCCACATGGCCCGGGGGTCGGCGAGCAGGCCGGTGCCCAGGTGAGCGCGGGCGAAGGCGACGACGTCGGCGGGACGCGCGCAGATCAGTCCGGCCGGGCCGCAGGAGCGCATCAGTCCCCAGGCCGGGGCGGGCGTGCCGTCCAGGTGGCCCATGGCGCCGCGGAAGCGCAGCACGTCCTCGGGCAGGGTCCAGGTGTGGGTCAGGCCGAGCGGCTCGATGATCTGCTCGCGCAGCGCGGTGTCCCACACCGTGCCGGTGAGGCGCTCGACGACGCGGCCGGCGATGACGAAGCCGGAGTTGCAGTAGGACTGGGTGGCACCCACCGGGTGGTTCTGCGCCAGGTCCGCGCAGGCCGCCACGTACCTCTCCACGCAGTCGTCGCCGCGGCCGGTGTCGAGGAACAGGTCCCCGTCGATGCCGGAGGTGTGCGAGAGCAGGTGCCTGATCGTGACGGCCGCGGTCGCCTCCGGGTCGGCGACCCGGAACTCCGGCAGGACCTGCGAGACGGGGGTGTCCAGCGTCAGCTCGCCGCGTTCGGCGAGGAGCATGATCTGGGTGGTGGTCCACAGCTTGGTGACCGAGCCGATCTGGAAGAGCGAGTCGGTGGTCGTCTCCACGCCGGTGGCCACGTTGAGCACGCCCGCGGCGAACTCGTGGACCTCCCCCTCGTGCAGGAAGGCCAGGCTCGCGCCGGGGACCTCGTACTCGGCGATCAGCTCGCCGAGCCTGGCGTGCCATCGGGCGGGGTCCGCCGTCTCTGCCATGGGGAGGGTCCTCGTCGGTTCCGGGAGCGGGCCGTCCTGCGGGTTCCCGGTGGCGGTGGGCGCTCCGGGTTCCTGGACGTCGGGTCCTGACGAGAACCTACCCCGCCGACCGGCCGGGAGGATCGATCGCTCCCGTCCCGTCCCGGCCCGGCCGCGGAAAGGGATCCGGCCGTTGAAAGTTACACCTCCGGCGGTGATCGCGTCGCAGGTCGGCCCGGCCCCCCGGGCGGCCCGCTTCCCGTCCCCACCAGGGGCCGCCTAGCATCGGCCCCCCATCGAGGCGGGAGCGGGAGATGCGAAGAACGACACGCGGAGGGAACGCGATTCTGGCGGTCACCACGGCCGTGGTGTCAGCGGTGGCGGCCCTGGGCCTTGTGCTGGCGGGCACCGCGACGCCCGCCGACGCGGCGGCCGTCAGGATCATGGCGCTCGGGGACTCCATCACCGGCTCACCCGGCTGCTGGCGGGCCACGCTCTGGAACAAGCTGGTGAACGCCGGTCACACGGGCCTCGACTTCGTCGGCACGCTGCCGTCGCAGGGCTGCGGCGTCGCGCACGACGGGGAGAACGAGGGGCACGGCGGGGCGCTGGTCACCAACGTGGCCGACCAGAACCAGCTTCCCGGCTGGCTCTCGGCGACCCGTCCCGACATCGTGCTGATGCACTTCGGCACCAACGACGTCTGGAGCAACCGCCCGACCGCCACGATCCTGGCCGCCTACGGCAAGCTGGTGGACCAGATGCGGGCCCAGAACCCCGCCATGAAGGTGCTGGTCGCCCAGATCATCCCGATGAACCCGAGCACCTGCGGCGAGTGCGCGCAGCGGGTCACCGCGCTCAACGCCGCGATCCCCGGCTGGGCCGCGTCCAAGAGCACCGCCGCCTCTCCGGTGGTGGTGGTCGACCAGTGGACGGGCTTCAGCACCGCGTCCGACACCTATGACGGGGTGCACCCCAACGCCTCCGGTGACCAGAAGATGGTCGACCGGTGGTTCCCCGCCCTGACGGCGCTGCTCGGTCCCACCCCCACCCCCACCCCCACCCCGACGCCGACTCCCACACCGACCCCCACCGTCACGCCGACGCCGACGCCCCGCGCGTGCTCGGCCGCGTACCGGACCATCGGGCAGTGGTCGGGCGGCTTCCAGGGTGAGGTGGCCGTCAGCAACACCGGCTCGGTGCCCATCACCGGCTGGACGGCGAGCTGGGCCTTCCCCGACCGGCAGATCAGCCAGTCGTGGAACGCCACGGTGACCCGGTCCGGGACCGACGTCTCGGCGAAGAACGTCGCCTGGAACGGTTCCCTGGCCCCGGGCGCCACCGCGACCTTCGGCTTCATCGCCTCGGGGACGGGCGCGCCGGTGTCCCAGGTGTCCTGCACGGCCGGCTGATCGCTCCGGCCACCGTCCGGCCACCGTCCGGCCACCGTGCGGCCGGGTCCCGCGACGTCACCGATCCCGCGGTGGCGTCGCGATCCCGGCCTGCGGGGACCGCGACCTCAGCCCTCGGAGGACAGCGCGCCGGGAAGGCGCTCCAGCAGGCTCTTCAGGTCGTCGGCGTGCTCCTCCTCCTGCGCCAGCAGGTCCTCGAAGACGCGCCGGGTGGTCACGTCGTCGTTGCCGAGCCAGTTGACGATCTCGGTGTAGGAGGCGATCGCGATCCGCTCGGCGATCAGGTCCTCCTTGACCATCTCGATCAGGTCGAGGCTGTCGTTGTACTCGGCGTGCGAGCGGGCGGTCAGCGTGTCGGGGTTGAAGTCGGGCTCCCCGCCGAGCTGGACGATGCGCTGGGCCAGCCGGTCGGCGTGCTCCTGTTCCTCGGCCGCGTGCTCCAGGAACTCGGCCGCCACCAGCCCGGCGTGCAGGCCCGAGGCGGTGTAGTAGTGCCGCTTGTAGCGCAGGACGCAGACCAGCTCGGTCGCCAGCGCCTCGTTGCACACCTGGATGACCCTGGGAAGGTCGGCGCCGTAGGCGGACGTGATAGGACCCTTGTCGATCTCCTGACGCGCACGCGCCCGGATCTCCTTGATATCTGTGAGGAATTCAGCCATGGGTCTGCCTTACCCAGATACGGGCTTTTATCAAGTGTTCTTGGCCACATCAAGAGGCAGACCCGTTCGTGGCCTCACTTTTCGGGTAGCGAGCGGTCCGAGATGGGAACAGCGACGAAGGTCCCGCAGACGCGGACCATGAACGGCGAGGAACTCTCCGCCGACCACGCCCTGACCGCCCTGCGCATGTACGGACGCTGGCACCTGGTCCGCGACTCCTTCGCCCGGTTCCGGTACGGCGAGGGCCTGACCAACTCCAGGGCTCTCGCCTTCCAGATCTGCCTGTCGATCATCCCCGGCGCCATCGCGATGGTCGGGCTGAGCTCGGTGATCAACCAGGAGGAGCTGGGCAAGGTGCTCGAGCTGGCCCTGAGCAGGATCGCCCCGGGCGCGGGGGTGGAGGCCGTCCAGGACGTGCTCTCCGACAGCCACCGGCAGGCGGGCCGCACCGGGGGCGCCCTGGCGCTCTGGTTCGGGCTCGTCACCGCCCTGGTCTCGCTGACCAGTGCCATGGCCCAGGTGGAGCGGGGGGCGAACCGCATCTACGGCGTCGAGCGGGACCGGCCGTTCCTGCGCAAGTACGCCAGGGCCCTGCTGATGGCGCTGACCGCGGGCGCCTTCATGACCGTCGGCTTCGTGGTGATGGTCGGCGGCGGCGCCATCAGCAGGGCCCTGGCGCAGGTCTACGACTGGGGCGACGGGACCGTCGACGCGTTCAACCTGGTGCGCTGGCCGCTGGGTTTCCTGCTCGCGCTGATGTCCAGCTCGGTGCTGTTCCGGGCCGCGCCGCGCCGCAGGCAGCCGGGTCACACCTGGCTCGCGTTCGGCGCCCTGGTCTCGCTCGTGCTGTGGACGGTCTTCACCCTGCTGCTGGCCCTCTACACCGAGAGCAGCGGCACCTTCGGCGCCACCTACGGCCCGCTCACCGCCGTGATGGCGCTGCTGCTGTGGTCGTTCCTCAGCTCGATGGCCCTGTTCCTCGGGCTGGCGTTCGCGGCGCAGCTGGAGGCCGTCCGCGCCGGGCTGTCCGCGCCCGTCGAGCCCGATCCCGGTCCGACCGCCGAGGAGGAGAGGGAGCCCCTGGTCGGCGCTGCGGGCGCGGCCGTCGTCGGCGTCACCAGGACGCTCGTGACGTCGCTGCGCGGGCTCCGGCCCGGCTCGCCGTCCGGACGCCGGTCGGACCCCGGCGACGGACCGGCCACCTGACGGGGCGGCGGACCGGCACCGGACGGGCCGTGTGACGGGTCGCGTGACCGCTCCGGCGAGGGCCCTGCTCCGGGCGCCTTCGGCGGGGGCGGTCGCGAGGGTCGGCCGAACGGCCGAGGCGTGGGGCCCGATCCGGGCGAAGGTCGGCCGAACGGCGGATACGCCTCCCCGGCCCGCCCGGCGATCATCGGTGCATGACGCGTAGAACCCCTTTTCTCCTGGCCGCCGGCCTGCTCGCCGTGACGACCACCGGTTGTGGCATGAAAGCCTCCTCGAACGCCCGCGACGAGGAGCGGCTCTTCCCGTACTCCGCGTCCACCCTGGTCATCGAGGCCAGGGGGACGCGCGTGCGGCTGGAACCCGGCACCGCGGGGACGGTCCGGGTGAAGCGGACGTTGAAGGGCACCCCCGCAAAGGAGGGGAACGCCTCCTGGACGATGGAGGGCGGCAGGCTCAAGGTGAGCGTCACCTGTTCCGGCATCGTGCTCGACAACTGCGAGTCCCGGCACACGGTGATGGTCCCGCCGGGCGTGGCGGTCGAGGTCGACAGCGACCAGAACGTCAGCGCGGTCCGGCTCGCCCAGTCCCTGAAGGTCAGGGCCGGCGACGGCGACGTGCACACCCGCGCGGTCTCCGGCCCGCTCGACGTGGTCACGACCAGCGGGAAGGTCGACCTGGAGGCGATCCGGTCGCCGAAGGTCACCGCGCGTTCCTCCGACGGGAAGCTCAACCTGGGCTTCGCCGCACCCCCCACCGAGGTCGAGGCGGTCTCCGGCAGCGGGACCGTGAACATCGTGCTGCCGAAGACCGCCGACACCTACCGCGTGCGGGTCTCTAGCCGGAACGGGCAGGCGACGACGCGGGTCCCGGAGAGCCGGGACGCGAAGCGGTCCCTCGTCGCCCGCTCCGACCACGGGAACGTCCGCGTCCGCCACGCCACCTGACGGCGTACCGGGCCCGGCGTCGGGTCCGCGCTCACAGGTGCGCGTGCGCGCCGGGTGCGGGACCGGCCAGGTCGAGGAAGGCCCGGACGGCGGGCCCGCATTCGGCCGGCGACGGGACGGCCAGGGCCAGCGTCCGGGTGAGGCGTGGTTCGAGCGGCCTGGTGACGGCCGCTCCGAGCTCGGCGGGCAGGCCGAGGGTGGGCACGATGCTGACGCCCAGACCCGCGGCCACCATCTCGAGGATGGCCGACTGGCCGCCGGCCTCATGGGCGACCTCCAGCCGGGCGCCGGCCTGGCGAGCCGCCCCGGTGATGAGCGGGCGGCACCCCGCCGTGGTGAGGATGAACGGCTGCCCGGTCAGGTCCGCGATGTGGACGTTCTCCCGTCCGGCCAGACGATGACCGCCCGGCCCTCGGCCGGTGAACGTTTCTGCCGATGGCAAAAATCTTTCCGTACGGTGATCGACGAGGCGTCCCGGGGGTGATCGCGGAAGGCGTTCTCCGTCCGGGGCGGGTGCCTCCCAGGGCTGAACGCCACTCCGAAAGATTTCGGATATGCTGCCGGACATGGCAGGGAAGCCCCGTGTGACGATAGCCCGCATCGCCGAGGAGGCGGGCGTGTCCGCGCCGACCGTCTCCAAGGTGATCAACGGCAGGCCCGAGGTCGCGCCGGAGACGCGCAGGCGGGTCGAGCGGCTCCTGCACGAGCACGGCTACATCCGGCGGACGGGCGGCGCCGACGGGCCGGTCGGCCTGATCGACCTGATCTTCGCCGAGCTGGAGAGCCCCTGGGCGATGGAGCTCATCCGCGGGGCCGAGAGCGCGGCCTCCGAGGCCGAGGCCAGCATCGTCATCTCCGTCCTGCACACCCACGCGGGCCCGGGCCGCGACTGGCTCGACCGGCTGGCCGCCCGCCGCACCGACGGTGTGATCATCGTCGGCTCCCGCCTCTCGGCGCAGCAGTACGGCCAGCTCAACGCCCGTTCCATCCCCTTCGTGGTCGTCGACCCCGAAGGGGAGCCCGCCGCCGGCGTGGCGTCGGTGGGCGCGACCAACTGGCACGGCGGCCTGAACGCGACCAGGCACCTCCTGGAGCTCGGCCACCGGCGGATCGGCATGATCGGCGGCCCGCCCGACGTGCTGTGCAGCCGGGCCCGCATCGACGGCTACCGGGCCGCGCTGGAGACCGCGGGCGTGCAGGTGGACCCGGCGCTGATCCTGCACGGTGACTTCCTCGTCGGTTCCGGTCACGACCACGGCCACGCCCTGCTGTCGCTGTCCGACCGGCCCACCGCCATCTTCGCCGGGAGCGACCTTCAGGCGTTCGGGGTGTTCGAGGCGGCCAGGCAGCGCGGGCTGCGCGTCCCCGACGACCTGAGCGTCGTCGGGTTCGACGACCTGCCGCTGTCCCGGTCGGCCTGGCCGCCGCTGACCACGGTGCGTCAGCCCCTGGAGGAGATGGCCTCCCTCGCCACCCGCATGGCCCTGAGCATCTCCCGCGGCGAGACCCCCGAGCCCCGCCGCGTGGAGCTCTCCACCGACCTCGTCATCCGCGAGAGCTCCGCCGCCCCGGCATATCCGGCCGGCTGACCGGCGGGGCCGCGGACCGTCCCCGGACGCCTCGCCCGGCGCGCCTCATCCGGCCTGGGGGACGCCGCTCTCCTCGCGCGCCGGTGCGGACGGGACGGCCGTGGCGGAGACTCGCCTGCCCGGCATGCCGAGGGCGATGAGCATGCCGGTGAACGCGTACGCGGCGACCGTGATCATCGCCGCGGTGAAGCCCGCGCTGAACTCCTCGGCCGACCCGTACCCCCCGGTGCCCGCGAAGACCGCGACCGTGACCGCGACACCGAACACCCCGCCCAGGATCCGCAACATCATGAACGCGCCGGACGCCTGGCCGATCTCCTGGGGGCTCACCGACCCGACCACCGCCTTCTGTGCCGCGGGCATGGCCATGGTCAGCCCGGCCCCGCCGATGATCAGTGCGGGCAGCAGTTCGAGATAGCCGGTGTCGGTGTCGGCGACCAGGGCGATCCAGCCCATGCCGACGGTCTGGAGCAGCAACCCGCCGACCACGAGGTTCCGCTCGCCGACCCTGTCGGTCAGCCTGCCGGCGATCGGCGCGCACACCATCAGCGTCGCGGTCCACGGCATCAGCCGCAGTCCCGCGCCGAGCGGCCCCTCCCCCAGGACGGTCTGGAAGTACTGCGCGAGGAAGAACAGCGTTCCGTACAGCGAGGCGAACACGAGGAAGTTCGCCGGGTTGGCCGTGGCGAACGCCCTGGCCCGGAAGAAGCGCATCGGCAGCATCGGCGCCTTCGCGCGCCGCTCCCAGAGCACGAAGGCGACCACCAGCGCGGCACCGAGCACCAGCGCGCCCACCACCTCCGCGCTCCCCCAGCCCGCCGCGTTCCCGCGGACCAGGCCCCAGACGACGCCGAACGCGCCCAGGGTCACCAGTACGACCCCCGGCAGGTCGAACCGGACGTTCGGGCCGGTGCTCTCGTCGACGCGCCGCAGCACGAGCACGATCGCGACCACCCCGACCGGCAGGTTCAGCCAGAAGATCCACTGCCAGGCCAGCCCCTCGGCGATGAGGCCGCCGATGAACGGGCCGCCGAACGTCGCCAGGCCGGTGAGGCCCAGGTACAGCCCCATGGCCCTGCCCCGCCGCTCCGGCGGGAAGATCGCGCCGATCAGGGTGAGCGACAGCGGCAGCACCATCGCCGCGCCGGCCCCCTGCAGCGTCCGGGCCGCGATCAGGGTGCCGATGTCCGCGGAGAGCGCGCAGGCCACCGACGCGACGGTGAACACCGCCAGGCCGGTGACGAACGTGCGGCGGCGGCCGAACCGGTCGCCCAGCGCCGATCCGGTCAGCAGCAGCACCGCGAACGTCAGGTTGTACGCGTTGACCGTCCACTCCAGCGACTCGATCGACGCCGTCAGGTCCCTGCGGATCGTGCTCAGCGCCGTCGTCACGACCAGGCTGTCCAGCGCCATCATGAACGACGCCAGCGACGCGAGCCCCAGCACCCACGCCTGCTTGGAGGTCATCCGTCCCCCGCCTGTACCCACGGTCTCTCCCCCTGCTCGAACATCTCGAATGTCTTGAATGATTTGAATGTCTCGGTCATCTCGGTCATCTCGGGTGTCGCGGATCGTCGGTGAACGCCCGGGTGGGCGACGCCCGCCGGAGTCCCCGCGGCCCCGCCCGCCCCCGGGCGCGGCTCCCCGCACACGCCGCTCCCCGGGGTGCCGCTCCCCGGGGATGCCGTCGGCGCCCGCGCCGGACCCCCGTCCGGTACGCGGCCGGTCAGTCACGCAGCGACCGCGGAAGCCCGAACGCCGCCAGGAGCGAGTTGTCCACGAACCGCGTCAGCGCGGCGATCCGGTCGCCGGCGAGGGTCAGGACGAACACCCCGTGCGCGTGCAGGATCGGCGTCCCGGGATCGCGCCGGTAGCAGCCGAACGCCGGTTGCCCGTTCGCCCGTGTCGGGATCATCACGTGCCGGCGACCGGCGCGCAGCGCGATCGTGGCCAGGAAGTTCCCGATCGCGTCCGGGCCCCGGTACTCCAGCGGAAGCGGGGGCATGCTCAGCGACGCGTCGTCGGTCAGCATGGCCACGATCGCGCCGACGTCCCCGGCCTCGAACGCGCGGCTGAAATCGTCCATGATCCGGCGTTCCAGCGGGGAGTCCGGCAGCGGAGCGCTCTCCCGGCCGGAATCGGGCAGTTCGTGCGCCAGTGCGCTCCGTGCCCGTCTCAGCGCGCTGGTCACCGCGTTCTCGGTGGTGTCGAGCATGCCCGCCACCTCGCCGGCCCGGAACTCCAGGACGTCCCGCAGCACCAGCACGGCACGCTGCCTGGGCGGCAGCTGCTGCAGCGCCGCCAGGAACGCCAGGGAGATCGACTCCCTGACCTCGTACCGCGCCTCCGGCCCTGGCGTGCGGTCGGCGATCTCGTCGAGCAGCACGTCCGGGTACGGCTCCAGCCAGCTCGGTTCCTCCCGGCGGTACGACGGCTCGGGCAACGGGATCCGGGGCTGGTAGGCCGCGTACTCGTGCGGGCGGCGGGCACCGGCCCGCAGCAGGTTGAGACAGCGGTTGGTCGCGATCCGGTAGAGCCACGTCCGCACGGACGCGCGTTCCTCGTAGCCGCCGATGCCGCGCCATGCCGCCAGCAGCGTCTCCTGCAGCAGGTCCTCGGCGTCCTGCACCGAGCCGAGGATGCGGTAGCAGTGCACCTGGAGCTCACGCCGGTAGGGCTCGACGAGATCGCGGAACGCCTCACCGTCCCCTCCGCGCGCCAGCGCCAGCAGCTCGTCGGCCGAGCGCCGGGCATGGGCCGGGGAGTCGGTTCCCCCGGCCGGCGGGATCCCTCGCATGGTGGCTCCTTCTTTCCTGTGGTCCCTCTCATATGGTCGGACACCGCCGGAGACCGAAACTGGTCGGTCCGCCCGGATTTCTCCGTTCTCCCTGCTGGACGCCACCGGCGCCTGGGTCCGGCGGGTGCCGAAGAGGTCCGACGAGGTGCCGAAGAGGTCCGACGAGGTGCCGCCGATGTGCGGTGAGGTGCCGGGACGGCCCCGTGGGGCCCGGGGGACGGGTGGGACCGTGCGGCGTGCCGCCCACGCCCGCCCGGGGAAGGTTAGGGTGACCCGGTGTCAGACACCTCGCCGCGCGACGCCCGGCTGCGCCGGTACTGGGACCGGCAGGCCGGCTCCTACGACCGGCGGATGGCGCTCGCCGAACGCCGCTTCTTCGCCGACACCCGCCCCTGGCTGTGCGGGCAGGCCACCGGCGAGACACTGGAGGTGGCCGTCGGCACCGGCCTCAACCTCGCCCACTACCCCGGCGACGTGCGGCTCACCGGCGTGGAGTGGAGCGTCCCGATGCTGGCGGTGGCCAGGCGCCGCGCCGACGACCTCGGCCGGGAGGCCGACCTGCGGCACGGTGACGCGCGGTCGCTGTCCTTCGGCGACGAAAGCTTCGACACGGTCGTGTGCACGTTCGCGCTGTGCGGCATTCCCGACGAGCGGGTGGCGCTCGCCGAGATGGCGCGGGTCCTGCGGCCGGGCGGGACGCTGCTCCTGGCCGATCATGTGGCGTCGTCGTCCTGGCCGGTCCGGGTGCTGCAGGGGCTGCTGGACGCGGTCAGCGTGCCGACGGCCGGGGAGCACTACCGCCGCCGGCCGATACGCGAGGTGCGCGCGATGGGGTTCACCGTCGAGCGCCACGAACGCTTCAAGGCCGGCGTCATCGAACGGTTCTCGGCCCGGAAACCCGGATTCGCCGACCGCTGACCGTGAACAGCCGGACCTCTGCCCCTGGGCGGCCGCGCCGCTGACCGTGAACGGCCGGGCCGCGCCGTATCGAGCGGCCGGGACGCGCCGGACCCCCTTCCACGCCATCGGCCCGGATCAGCGGTCGCCGGACCGTGCGGCACGGCCGCCGTACCGGCTCGGAAAGACCGGTCCCGGTGATTCTCCGGCGCGTGTACGCCATTGAGGCGGCGATTACCACTGTCGCGCAGCGCACTTTTTCGTGCGCATTACTTTGTCATACGATGCCCCTGCCGTTGAGGCTCCGCACCGACGAGGCGCCGCGCGTCATCCCGATGGCCGCCGGTGACAGGGGAGGCCATGGTCGCGTCACGACGGGGAATCGCTCGTCTCATGTGCGTCGCGTTGGTGGTGGGCCTGCTGGTGGCGATCCCGGCCGAGGTCACCGCGGCCGAAGGGAGCGGGAAAGCCCCGGCGTCCGTTTCCGCCGCGACGCGTATGGACGACATGTACGAGGACATCGGCAGCGCCCAATACGTCATCGACCGTTTCTGGGAAACGCACTGGTCGGAATTCTTTCCCGGCCGTTATTCCTCCCCGCGCGTTCTCGGCACCTACGACGGGGCCCGCGGGAACGGCGCCTACGAGGACGGCGTCTACGGGGACGAGGGCTACGAGGAGGGGTACGGGGACGGGGGGTACGGCGAGGGCTATGACGGCATGTACGGCGACGGGGTCTACGGCGGTGGCGGCTACGACGCCGGACGGGGCAGCACGCCGACGTGCCACGGATACCCGCTCCCCGACGACAACGCCCTGTACTGCTGGCCGCCCTACGACTTCGTGGCGTGGGACGTGGACCTCATGAACATGGGATACCGGCAGGGGGACGCCTGGATCTACCTGATCGTCGCGCACGAGTGGAGCCACGCCGTCCAGGCCCGCATCCCGGAGCGGCTGGTGTCCCGGCAGATCGAGCTGCAGGCCGACTGCCTGGCCGGCGCGACGCTGTGGGGGGCCGGTGAGGACGGCACCCTCCACTTCGAGGAGGGTGACACCCGGGAGATCGCCGCCGCGCTGCGGCAGCACGCCGACGACACCCCCTGGACGGACGTGAACGACCACGGCACCGCCGCGCAGCGCCTGAGCGCCTTCAACCGGGGCGCGCTCCAGGGAGTCGGGGGCTGCCTCACCTGACGGCCCCTCCCCGGGCGCCCGTCACGAACGGCTCCTCGCTCCCCGCCCTCCCGCGGTACGCCTCACCGATGCGGGGCTCCACGGCGATGCCCGGGGTGCGGGACTCGGCTCAGACACGGCTTCCTCCCGGGCGTTCCGGCAGGGTGGCCGGCCGCTCCGCTCGTTCGACGTCCCCCGCGCTCAGGCAGGCCGTCCTGGCGATCTCCAGTGCCTCCACGGCCTCGACGAGGCGTCCGGCCTCCACGAGGAGGTCCGCCCACTCCCCGGCCACGGCGGCCAGATGGTCGTGATCCGCGGGCCGGGCGTCGGGGGACCCGGCCAGCCCCTGGCGGATGGTCACCGCCTCGGCGTAGGCGTCGGCGGCCTCCTCGCGGCGTCCCAGCGCGGCCAGCCGGCAGCCGAGGACGTGCAGCGCGGTGGCGAGGGTCGCCGAGCAGGCCGAGGGGTCCTCCTCGGCGAGCCGCCTGCGGATCGAGACCGCGCGGGCGCTGTGGGTCACGGCCTCCTCCAGCCGCTCCAGGGACGCGGTCCGCTGCGCCAGGGTGTGCAGCGCCATGGCGAGCTCCGGCTCGTACGCCGGGTCCCCCGCGGCGAGTTCCCGGTAGAGGTCCACCGCCTCGCGGGCGGCGTCCAGGGCCGGTTCGGGCATGCCGATCCGGCTCAGGTCGCAGGCCAGGGCGTTCAGCGAGCCCGCGAGGTGCGGAAGGTGCTCACCGGGACGCGTCACCGCCAGCTCGCGCCTGAGGGCCACGGCCTCGCGTCCCGCGTCGACCGCTTCGTGCCTGCGGCCCAGGCGGACGTACCGCGCCGCCGCGTTCGCCAGGCACAGGGCCAGGTCGGGCAGGTACGTCTCACGGTCGTCGTGGGTCAGCCGCCGGGCGATCCGCACGGCCTCCTCGCTCGCGGTGAGCGCCCCCCGGTGGCGTTCCGCGGCGCCGAGCAGGTCGGACCTGCCGAGCGCCAGGGCGAGACGGCGTTCCCGGTCGGCCCGCCGGGCCGCGTCGTCCGGCATCGCCTCGGGGTCGGTGTCACCGGGACGCTCCGGTCCCCAGACCGGAAAGGGGTCGTGTTCCATCGGGTCCGTCTCACTTCCTCTCACCCCACCGAACTCACCGCACCGGCCCAGCGCACCGGCTCACCGCATCAGTTCACCGCACCGGCACAGCGCTCCGAACTCACCGCTCCGGACCCGGGCTGCGGACCGGCGCCCCGGGCTCACCGGCCCGTCTCACCGAGCCGGACGGAGCTGCGCACCGGGATCCACCGCGCCTCGGCGGCCCGCCTCCTGCCGGGACGTTCCCCGGCCAGGGCGCTCCTGCCGTCGGGGACCGTCCCGGCGGCCCGCCGGTCGTCGGGCAGCACCTGCCAGACGGAGTCGCGCCGGATCAGCGGCCCGTCCGGGTCGGATCCCCCCTCGGACGACGGCGTCCAGAGCGTGCGGACACCGTGGTCGTTGACGAACCGCAGGTGGGTGCCGCACCCGGGACAGCGGACGCCCGCCGGGCCGAGCTCCTCGCGCCGGACGGTGAAGTGGCCGTAGTGGTCCACCCCGCTCCCCCACCCCAGGTCCATGTGCCGTCCCCAGTCCACCGTGGCCGCGTTCCCGCCGGTGGGGGCGCAGACCGGGCAGGGCACCCGCAGCTCGTCCCAGAACCCCGGGCCGTCCAGTTCCGGATCGTGGTGCCCGAGGTGCTTGACCGTCCCGGTGACGATCCCGTGCGGCTCCTGGGGAAGGCGCCGGACCCGTGGCACGGTGGTGATCGGGTCGGAGTTGTTGATGAGCCGGGCGAAGCGGTCGGCGTGGGCGTCGCTCAGGCGGGGGACGCCCAGCACGGAGCGGACGGTCAGGTGCTCGAACCGCCGGATGGCGCCCGAGGAGCGGGCGACGTGCGCCGAAGTGATCATGGGGGGTGTGGAGCCGCGGGGCAGCAGCCAGAGCGTGGCGAGCAGCTCGCTCACCGGCCAGAAGGACGAGAAGTGGTCCGGCCCGGGAAGGACGATGACCCGGCCGGTTCCGATGATCTCGTACATCAGCCGCGCCACGCCCTCCCACATCTGCTGGCGGGTGACCACCTCGCCGGGATAGGAGTACTCGCGGGGCGGCACCGTCCGTACGGTGACCGAGTGGGCCTGCTCGAACGCGGCCCGCCACTCCTCCGCCTCCCGCCGCATCGCGGGGTGGAAGCTGAGGAAGTAGTCGGCCGGACGGTCGAACATCCAGTAGTGCCCCGGGGACCGGGAGGGGCCCGGTGCGGGGGGCGAGGGGATGCCCAGCGCGCGGCGCAGCCGTCGTTCCAGCCACTCCGCCAGCTCCGCGTTCTCCATGGTCTCCCCGTGGACCGGGGCGTGAGCGGCGCGGGTCAGCACGTTGCGGGGCAGCGGGGTACGGCTCAGCACGATGCTGCCGGGGTCGAGCTTGGCGCGCATGTCGAAGGCGGCGTAGACGTCCTCGGGACCCTCCACCGAGCAGTCCCACACCACGAACGCCGAGGCCCGCCGGGCCGCGAGGACGGCGGCCGTGCCGGCGCCCGGGAGCGCGGCCAGCAGCCGTATCCCCAGCCGCGCGCAGATCGGCCGTACCCAGGTGTCCAGCAGGTCGTGGCCGTCGTCGGTCGGCGGTACGAAGATCGTCAGGGTGGCGTTCATCGGGCCGCCCTCCCGGGGCGGGACGTGGTGCCCATCGGATGTCTTCCCCTCGTCGTGGCGCTCCGTGAACGGCGCTCTCCGTCACCGCCGGGCGCGGCCGGGCCGTCCGCCGGGACGGCGCGGATCCGGCCGCGGTCCGCGCTCACCCGTCCAGGTGGTTCTCCAGGAGGGTGACCAGTTCGATGACACCGTGGAAGGGCAGGGGCCGTTCCGCCTCGTCCTGCACCGTCCCGGCGAGGTGACCGCCCGCGGTCCTGTGGACGTCTATGGTCAACCGCATTCCGGCCTCCTGTCGGGGCGTCCGTCTCCCTGCGCTCTGGCAGGCGCCCACGGTAGTGGCCCCCGATCCCGGACGCGTCCGGGGAACACCCCTACGGATCACCGGGAGAACCCCGACGCCGCCCGTGCACCGTCCGTAAGCGGTCCGTGCGCGGCCCGTACGCAGCTCGTACGCGGTCCGTGCGCGGCCCGTGCACCGTCCGGGGCCGGTTCAGTCGCCGGGCTCCGACAGCACGGCGCGCAGTTCGATCCGGTTGGTGACGTTCAGCTTGGCGTAGATCCGGTTGAGCTGGGTCTCCACGGTGCTGATGGCCACCGAGCGCCGCTCCGCGATCCGGCGGGTGGTCAGGCCCTCGCAGACCATCGCCACGACCTCGCGCTCGGCTCCGGTGAGGGTGCCGAAGGCGGCGTTGGGGCCGTCCACCGAGAGCCTGAGCTCCCCGGCCGTGGTCAGCGCGAGAGCGGCGTAGGCGGCGGCACCGGTGCGGTTGAAGGCCACCAGCGCCCGTCGCAGCAGCCGTTCCGCCTCGGCGTGCCGGCCGCGGGCGTGCAGGGAGCGCGTGGCCACCAGGTCGATCCTGCCCGCCTCGATCGGCAGCCCCACCTGCCGGGCCAGGTCGCGGGCCTCCTCGCAGTCGCCGGTGGCGCGCGCGTGGTCGCCGCGGGCGGCGGCGATCTGGGCCCGCACCCTGGCGATGGTCATCAGCGCGGAACGGCGCCCGCTCGGCGCGGCCCGGCCGGCGAAGGCGGCCAGCGACTCCTCGGCCTCGTCGGGCCTGCCGAGCCGGGAGAGCGCGTCGGCGCCCACCGGCCCGAACAGGTGGGTGCCGGGTTCCAGCGAGTCGTAGTGCGCCTCGATGGTCGAGGCCGCCTCCAGCAGCCGCCGGGCGTCGTCCCGGGCCTGGGCGATCGCGGCCCGCGCGCCGGCCGCGTAGACGATGCTCACCCTGCTGTCCACGATCGGCGCCCACTCGGCGGCCTGCCGGGCGTGCTCGCGCGCGGGCTCCCACTCGCCCCGGGCCGCGCGGGGGTAGCAGGCCAGCGCGTGCAGCAGGGCGTAGTCCCAGACCCGTTCGTTCTCCTCGGCGTCGCCGACGGCGAGCCGGGTGAAGCGGACGGCGTCGTCCAGCCTGCCGCGCCGGTACTCGGCCTCGCCGAGGAAACCGAGGGCCTGGCCGACCCGCAGCGCCTCGCCCCGGGTGGCGCGGGCGACGCCCTCCCGCAGGTCGGCGCAGGCGCCTTCGAGGTCGTCGGTCCACAGCCGGATCATCCCGCGGGCCACCAGGCCGTCCAGTCCCGCCGCGGAACCGGGCAGGTCGGCGTCGGCCAGCGAGGCGAGGGCCTCCTCGGCGCGCCCGGCCAGCGCCCAGCCCAGCGACCGGGCGAACCAGGCGAACGCCCCCACCCAGGGCTCGCGGCTGCCGGCCGCGACGGCCGCGGTGCCGTACTCGACCATCTCCGGGTACGAGATCTCGACCACGCCGATGATCGCGAGCTGGGCCGCGATGCGCGCCCGCAGGTCGGCCGGGGCGTGCGGGCTCTCCGCGCCGTTCCCGGCCTCCTCCAGCGCCCGGCCGAACAGCCGCCTGGCCTCGGCGACGCGTCCCGCGATCAGGGCCTGGTAGCCGGCGACGTAGTCGCGCCAGGGACCGGGCGGCGCGGCGAGGATCTCGCTCTCGTAGCGGCGGGCGACGGTGGCGTCCCCGGAGACCAGGAGCGTCTCGGCGGCCGTCAGCAGGCGCGCCAGCCGGTCCGGGCCCGGCGGGGTGAGCTCGGCGGCGTGCCGGGCGTAGACCGCCGCCAGGGGGAGCCTGCCCCGGGACAGGTGGGACCGGGCCTCGCGCTCGGCCAGCGCGGCGAGCTCGCCGTCCGTGCCGCCGCCGGACGCGGCGATCCCGTGCCAGAGGGCGCCGGGGCCGCCGAGCCGGGCGGCGTCACGGTGCAGAGCGCGGCGCCGCTCGACACCGGAGTCGTAGTAGATGCGGTCCCAGACGAGCAGGGTGGTGAACGCGAACTCCTGCCCGGCCGTCCCGGGGATCTCCTTGATCAGTCCCGCGCCCACGGCCTCGGCGACGGGCGCGGTGACGTCGGCGACACCGGAGAGCGCGCGCAGGTCGGCCAGGCCGAACCGGCGGCCGAGCACCGCCGCCGCGCCGACGACCTCGCGGGTACGGCGGCCGCACGAGGCCAGCCGCGACACGACCGCCTGGGTCATGCCGCGGGGGGCGGGCAGCGGGCCGTTGCCGAAGTTGATCGAGTGCATCTCCACCTGGTCCAGCAGCAGGACCGCGTGCAGCACGTTGCCGTCGGTGTGCTCGTGCAGCCTCCTGGCGCCGGAGGGGGTGAGGCCGTCGTGACCGGTCGCGACGGCGAGTCTCACCAGGTCGTCGGGGCCGAGCCCGTCGACCTGGATCAGGCGTCCCTGCGCCGAGTCGAACAGGCGCGTCCAGCCCTCGTGCAGCTCCAGGCGGGGCGTGCCCGGATCGGCCCCCTCGGGGTGGGCGGCGGCCTGGTGGACGACCAGGAGCAGGACCTGGGCGTTGCGCAGGCGCCTGGCCGCCAGGCGGAGCGCGGTCATCGACTGCCGGTCGCCGCAGTGCGCGTCGTCGACGACCACGATCAGTTCTCCCGCCGCGGCCAGCTCGGCCGCGAGGGCCTGCCCGACGAAGGCGGCCTCGCCCTGGCCCGCCAGCGTCCGGGCCAGCACCGGCGTCGGCAGCTGCTCGGCGATCTGGTTCAGCACCCCCCAGGGATGGGCGGACGCCTCCTCGTCGCCGAAGGCACGCACGACCGGCACGCCGGGGACGGTGTGCAGGAAACGCTCGACCAGCTCGGTCTTGCCGATTCCCGGCACGCCGCGGACGCCCACGATCCGCGTGTCACGACGCCTCGCCGCCTGCCACGCCTCCCCGAGGAACTCCAGCTCCCGTTTCCTGCCGACGAACAGCGGAGAGGTTCTGCCGTGCAACGCAGCACTCCCTTTTCATGTTTCGCGTGTTCCTCACGGTGATTATGGGTCAGCGGTGAACGCGCCCGCACCGGTTCACCGCGAAGACCCTTCATGAAACGGGGACGGAGAAAACGCACGTCCTCCGTGGCGCGGGTGATGTCCCGGACCGGCTTTTCCGGATCCGCTTTTCCGCGCCCGCGTTTCCTGGCCGCCGTTCCCGGGGCGATGTCCCCGGGCGGGAGGAACGGACCGGAAACGTGGCCCCCGGCGCCCGGAACGGACGTCCGCACATACGGCCGGCCGTAAATCGGCCTTTCCCGCGTCGATTCTCGGCGGACGCGAAAAAGGCACGGTCCATTCTCATGTCCGTCACGTGCCCGGTGCACGGGCGGTGACACGGCGTGTTCCCCGGTTCCTCTCCGGTTCCTCTCCGGAGACGAACCGGGGACGAACCGGGGACTCCCCGGCGCGGGAGGTCGCGTGCTCCGCCGTCCCGCCCTCGGGGCGGGCCGGTCAGCCCGCGTGCCCCGCGAGCTCGTCCCTGAGCAGGCGCCTGAGGACCTTGCCGAGGGGGCCGCGGGGCAGCACGGCCCGCAACTCCAGGCGTTCGGGCAGCTTGTACGAGGCGATGCGGCCGGCACGCAGGTGCGCGGTCAGCTCCTCCAGGGTCGGGGCACTCCCCTCACGCGGCACGACCACCGCGCACACCCGCTCCCCCATCACCTCGTCCGGGTAGCCGACGACCGCCACGTCCCGGACCGCGGGATGGGTGGCGATCAGTCCCTCCAGCTCCTCCGGGGAGATGTTCACACCACCCCTGACGATCAGGTCCCCGGTCCGGCCGACGTAGCGCAGGAACTCCCCGTGCTCCCCGGCGATCTCGAAGACGTCACCGGTCCTCAGACAGCCGTGCTCGTCGAAGGGGTCGGGCATCCGGTCGCCCCCCAGGTAGCCGGGGAAAACCGTCGGCCCCTTGATCCGCAGTTCCCCCGGGCGGCCGGAGTCGGTGATCTCCTCACCGGTGCCGCGGTCGACCAGCCGTACCGACACCTGCCGGGAGACCCGGGAGCTCCAGGTGTGGCCCGGCGCGCCGTACCGGGGGAAGTACCTGGCCCGCTGTTCGGGGTCGGGCACGTCGTCCGGGGCGCTGAGCAGCGCGATGCCCTCGTTGGAGCCGAAGAAGTTGACGATGCCGATCCCGTGGTCGTCCTGCCAGCCCTTGACCATGGCGGGGGACAGCGGCGCCGAGCCGGACCCGACGAGCCGCAGCGAGGACAGGTCGGCCGCGGCGAGCAGCTCGGTGTCGTGCAGGAGCAGGGTCAGCAGGGCGGGCGGGGCGAGGGTGTAGGTGACGCGCTCCCCGGCGATCTGCCGCAGGAACGTCGCCAGGTCGAAGGGGTGGTGCTGGACCAGGAGGCCGCCGGTGCGCAGCCAGGGCAGGAACACGCCGCCGATCCCGGCCATGTTGACCATGGGAAAGGGGTTGAGCAGCACGTCGTCGCCGGTCAGCCCGGCCGCGTCGAGCGTGGCGAGGCTGATGGCCAGCCAGTCGTAGTGGGTGCGGAGCACCCCCTTGGGGGCGCTCTCCGTGCCGGAGGTCCAGCAGATCGTCACGAGGTCGCCGGGGTCGGCGGGGTGGGCCCCGGCGTAGGCGCGGACGGCGGCGGCCTCCCGCGCCGTGACCGCGGCCGACTCGGCGTCCAGGCCGCCGGGCCCAGAGTGGTGGGCCGGCAGGACCGGCAGCCCGGGCAGGGCCGCGCGGACCTCCGAGACCGGACGGCGGGAGCCGACGCGCCCGGCGGTGAGCACGGCGGCGACGCCGGCCCTGCGGCCCAGGGCGGCCAGCTCGTGCTCGCGGTACTGCACCGGCAGCGGGCAGAGCACCAGGCGCAGCCGCCAGCAGGCCAGGTAGGCGACGACCAGCTCGACCGTGTTGGGCAGCTGCACGGCCAGCACGTCACCCGCGGCCAGGCCGTGCCGCAGCAGCACGGCCGCCAGCCGGGTGACCTCCTCGTCGAGCTCGTGCCAGGTCAGGCGGCGCGGCGCGGCGTCCATCAGGTCCTGCTTGCCGGGCGGGTCCACCACGGCGAGACGGCCGGGCGTGGCGGCCACCCGGGCGGTGAAGATCCCGTCCACGGTCTCGTCCGTCCACCAGCCCCTGGCCCGGTACTCCGCGACCCTGCGGGGCGGGTGCAGCCCGGTCACCGCGGGTCCGCCCCGGGCCGGCGGCGAGGAGCCGGGGCGGAGGACGGCACACGGGGTGGGGCCGGGGGCAGCGGTGCCGGGGCCGGTCGCAGCCCGTCGACGAGCAGCGCGAGGTAGCGCCTGGGACCGGCGCCCTCCGGGTCGCCGGGATGCGCGGTGGCCAGCGCCATCACGACGACGGCGGCCAGGTCCCGCCCCTGGAGCTCCGGCCGTACGAGACCGGCGGCGGCGGCGCGGCGCAGCAGCCGGTCCATCGAGCGGACGTAACGGTGCACGCTCTCGACGTCGACCGCGTCCGTCTCGCGGGCGAGCGCGAGGATCACCCGCCGTCCGGCGAGCACCCCGACGGTGGCCTCCAGGGAGCCGACGAGATCGCGCCACGGGTCACCGGTCTCCACCGCGACGGCCGGTTCGATCTCGGTGGTGAGCAGGTGCGCGAAGACGGCGCGCACCAGCTGGTCGCGGGAGCGGAAACGCCGGTAGACCGTGGCGACGCCGACCCCGGCGCGCCGGGCGACCTCCTCCAGCGTCACCTCCGGCCCCGCCTCCTCGAAGGCGTGCCCGGCCGCGACGACGATCCGCTCGTGGTTACGCGCGGCGTCGGAGCGCAGGCCCCGCCCTCGCGTTGCCGTCATTCGCCCACGTTAACAGCCGTGTCCGGCTCACCGTCCGGCTCACTGTCCGGCCTGGAGCCTCGGCGGCCGGATCGCCCCGGAGGGGCAGAGCGTGACGGCCCGCCGCACGGCGGCCTCGTCCCCGGGAGCGATCTCCTCGGTCAGGACGACGACGATGCCGTCGTCGTCCTGGTCGAAGACCGCGGGCGCGGTCAGCACGCACATCCCGGCCCCGATGCAGATGTCCCGCTCGACGTCGGCCCTCATCCCGATCCCTTCCGCCTCACCAGGTGACCGGGAGCTCGCGCACCCCGTACACGACGTGGAAGGCCTTGAACTCGATCTCCTCGTACGGCACGGCGAGCGCGAGGCCGGGGAAGCGGCGCAGCAGCGCGGGGAAGGCGATCCGCATCTCCATCCGGGCCAGCGGCGCCCCGAGGCAGTGGTGCACGCCGTGCCCGAACGCGAGGTGGCCGGCGGCTCCCCGGGTGACGTCGAGCCGTTCGGGGTCGTCGACGAAGTCCGGGTCGCGGTTGGCCGCCGGGAGGGCCAGGATCAGCTGCGAGCCCTCGGGGACGGTCTGCCCGGCGATCTCCACCTCGGTCGTGGTGGTGCGCGGCACCCCGGAGTGCACGATGGACAGCCACCGCAGCAGCTCCTCCACCGCGGGTTCGACCTGCTCGGGGTCGTCGCGGACCAGGGCGAGCTGGTCGGGGTGGCGCAGCAGGGCCAGGGTGCCGAGGCCGAGCATGTTCGAGGTCGTCTCGTGCCCGGCGAGCAGCAGCAGCGAGGAGACGCCCGCCAGCTCGGCGTCGGTCAGGTCGTCGCCGTGCTCGCGCACCAGCATGCCCAGCATGTCCTCGCCCGGCTCCACCCGGGCCCGTTCGACCAGGTGGCCCATGTACTCGCGGTTCTCCAGCTGCGCGGCCGTCCGCTGTTCGAGGGGCAGCGACGCGTCGAGCAGCCGGCCGGTGCGCCGCTGGAACGCCTCCCGGTCGGAGTACGGGACGCCCAGCAGCTCGCAGATCACCAGCGAGGGGACCGGAAGCGCGAAGTGCGAGACCAGGTCGGCGGGCTTCCCGGCCCGTTCGAGGTCGTCGAGGGCCGCGTCGACGATCTCGACGATGCGCGGCTCCAGCCTGCGCATCCGGCGCACGGTGAACTCGGGCGTGAGCATCCTGCGCAGCCGGGTGTGCTCGGGCGGGTCGTAGGCGAGCAGCTGCCCGGCCTGCAGGCGGGCGCGCTCCTCCTTGCTCAGGGTGTCGGAGTGCAGCACCGGCTGCGAGCCGGCGTTGCTGAACCGGGTCGCGTCCGAGAGCACCTCGCGGACGTCCTCGTACCGGCTCACCAGGTAGGCCGGCGTGCCGAAGATCGTCATGATGCGGGTGACGCCCTCGCCCTCCCGGGCCCGGGCGAGCTCCTCGACCGGATCGAACCGCTCCCGCCGCATGTGCAGGGGCATCACCGGGGTCTCGGTCATCGCGCGGTCCTCCGTCGTGCCGGATCGGTTGGACGTCGTCGACGCTACCACCGAAACGAAAGCCGTCTATCACTTCCAAGAAGGATCTACCCGGCGATCGGGACGGACGGCCCATCCGGGTGTCACGGGGACGGCGCCAGCGCGTGAAATTTTCAGGATCCCGGAATCGAGGGGTGCGGGCATCCGGCCAGTTCGGGACGGATGATCCGCTCCAGGATGACAAAAACGATTCAATCGCGTCAAGGAGACGCGTTGACGGGCCGTTGCGACGCTGTGAGACTCCTCGCCACACCGGCAGGCGCGTGACACCGCTCCCCCGCCGCCCGCTCGCGACCGGGCCGGCGGGCCGAGCACGACGGAGCACGACGGAGCACGACAGGCGCGACGGAGCACGACGGGGCGCGGCGCGACCGCCCCGTCGCATTCCGGGACGCGGCACGCGGCTGTTCCCCCCTGTGAAGGAGCCGAACATGAACAAGGACGGCAGCGACGGCAACGACGGCAGAGCACCGGCCCGCCACCGGCGATCCGGCCCGATCGCGGCGGCCCTCACCGGCATGGTCCTGGTGGCGACGGCGCTGACCGCCCCCGCCCCCGCCATGGCGGGCACGGCCGGGACCACCGCCCCGGCGCACGCGGCGAGCACGACCCGTACGACGGCCACGGCCGGCACCACCACGGGCACGGCGGGCATCACGAGCACGGCGGGCACGGTCGGCATCACAGGCACGGCGGGCAGGGCCCGGATGGCCTGCGGCGACGGCTCGTACAACGCCGAGGCCGTGCTGAGCGGCAGCACCTGGACGGCGCGCAACGGCTCCCGGACCGTCTACACCGGCACCAGCATGCTCTCGGCCATGCAGGCGGCCGTGGGCAGCCTGACCTCGGGCCGGACCTCCAAGCAGCGGGTCGTGGTGCGGGGCTCGGGTTCGATGAGCGCCGGATCCCGGCTCTCGCTGCCGAGCTACACCGCGCTCGACGTCTGCGGCACGGTGAACGTGACCGGCTCCGGCAGCGGTGACCAGGCCGTGGTGTACGCGCGCGGCGTGCGGGACGTCGAGGTGCAGAACCTCAGGATCACCGGCGCCCCGCTGTACGGGATCTTCGTCAGGAACGGCACGAACATCACGCTCGGGCAGATCGACATCCGGGTCTCGCGCGGCCTCGGCATCCGCATCGACAACCACGGAGACCGCAGCGTCCGGACCCGGAACGTGCGGATCGACAACGTGTACGTCTCCGGGACGAGCGCGCACGGCGTGGAGACCTACGGCCTGGACGGCCTGACCGTCGGCACGGTGACGGCCCGCAACACCGGCGAGTCCGGGCTGCTGCTGAACGACACGATCAACGCCACGGTCGGCCTGGTCGACGCCCAGGGCGCCGGGACCGGCACCGGCTACGCGGCGTTCCGGATGGCGAACCGCAACGGCCGGATCGGCGGCTCGTACCCGACGAACGTCCGGGTCGGCCAGGTGATCGCGCGCGGTGGCGGGCGTGGGATCTTCTGCGTCTCCGAGAGCGGCGGCGCGGTCATCGACCGGGTGGACATCGCCCAGACCGGGAGCAACTCCATCCTGGTCGAGAACTGCTACAACGTCACCATCGCGCAGAGCGGCGGGAGCGTGACCGGCCCCGGTGACATCCGGCTCGCCTCCCGGACCGAGTTCCCGGTGAACGCGAACGTCACGATCCAGAACCTGCGGGTGACCGACTCGGCGATCATCGAGAACCCGTGCGGCAACGGCACCGTGGTGCGGAACAACACCCTGGTCAACAGCAGGATCGGCGTCTGCTGACCTGCTGACGATGCCGCACGACCGCGGCCGTCTCCCGGTCCCCCCGCGGGAGGCGGCCGCCCCGGTCAATGGGGCCCGCGCGAGGCGCCGTGCCCGTCAGGGGGAGGGCGGCAGGCCCCCCGAGAGCATGTCGAAGCGGCGGTCGCCCTCGTACAGCGGCACCGGCGCGACCGTCGCCATCGGGTCGTACGGCGAGACCTGCCCATTGCCGGGCAGGGGGTCGTACAGCGGTGTCGGGATCGGCTGCGGCGCGGGCGGCAGGGGGACCGGGACCGGTGTCCTGTCGCCGCTCTCGTACAGCACCGCGTACAACCCGCTGACCAGGCGCCGCACGTCCCCTTCAGGGCGGACCGCCAGGCGCACGAACTGGCCGGTCATGCCCAGCTTGTTGCCGCACTCGCGGACGAACAGGCCGTGCTCGTCGAGCAGCCGGTCGCGCAGGGTGACGCCGTCCCTGCCCATGGGGAGCCGTACCAGCAGGAAGTTGCCCTGGGAGGGGAAGACCGTCAGGCCCGGGACCCGGGTCAGCTGGTAGTGCATCGACTCGCGGTCCAGGGCGAGAAGCCGCAGGCTGTCCAGGTACTCGGGCAGGTAGCGGCGGATCATGAAGACCACGGTCTCGGCGAAGGAGTTCAGGTTCCACGTCGGCAGCGCCCCGCGCACCCGGGCGGCCAGCGCGGGATTGGCCACCATGTAGCCGAAGCGGACGCCGTGCAGCCCGAAGTTCTTGCCCAGGCTCTTCAGCACGACCACGTTCGGCCGGATGGTGGCCTCGCCCGCGACGCTCGCGTACGGCTCGGCGTCGACGAAGTCGATGAACGACTCGTCCACCACGACCAGGTCCAGGTCGACGAGCCGGTCCAGCAGGGCGATGACCTCGTGACGGCGCAGGTAGCCGCCGTCGGGGTTGTTGGGGTTGCAGACGACCGCCACCCGGGAGCCGCGCTGCCGGACGAAGTTGACGAAGGCGTCCACGTCCAGCGCGAAGCCCTGGCTCTCCTGCAGCGGGTACATGTCCACCCGCTTGCCCGTCTCCAGCGGCTGGTCGGTCCATCGGCCGAAGGTGGGGATGGGGATCGCCAGGCTCTCCCTGACCAGCAGGTGGTCGATCCAGGTGATCAGCTCCGTCGACCCGTTGCCCATGACGACGGTCTGCGGGTTCAGTCCCAGCACCCCGCAGAGCTCGGCCGCGATCGTGTCCGCGTCGCTGGGACGGAACCTCAGGAGCGCGGCGAGGTCGCGCTCCAGGATGCCGAAGACCTCGGGAGGCGGGAAGTACGGGTTGCCCGGGACGCAGAAGTCGATCAGGTCGGCCCCCCGCTCCGGCGCGGCCCGCGTCAGCGAGAAGACCGACGGGCTGTGCGCGGCGGCGTGCATCCGGCCGCGGTCGATGGAACCGGCCAACGGGGGTCTCCTTCGTGACGGGCGTTCGCGTCTGTGACACCCCCAGCTACGCGCCCCGCCCCCGGCCGGTTCAGCCCGGCCCTCCACCGGCCCCGCGTGCCTTCTCCGCGCTCCCGGCCGGCCGCCGTGCCCTGCAGCCGCAGCCGCCCGCCGGCCGATCCGGTGGCGACGCCCGGGCCCGCGTCCCTCAGGGGTGGGCTGCGAGCAGGAGGAACGCGCCGAGCAGGATGAGGTGGACGAGCCCCTGCAGGCGGGTGGCCCGGCCAGGGACGACGGTCAGCGTGGCGACGACGACGGTGATCGCGAGCAGGACGATCTGGTTCGCGCCGAGGCCCAGGGCCAGGGGGCCGGGGAGCCAGATCGTCGCGATGGCGATCACGGGGATGGTCAGGCCGATGCTGGCCATGGCCGAGCCCAGCGCGAGGTTGAGGCTGACCTGGACACGGTTGCGGCGGGCGGCGTTGACCGCGGCGAGGGTCTCGGGGAGCAGGACGAGCAGCGCGATGACCACTCCGACGAACGAGTGCGGCAGGCCCAGGGAGGCGACGGTCTCCTCGATGGCCGGGGACAGCACCTTGGCCAGGCCGACGACCGCGACCAGGGCGACGAGCAGCAGTACCAGGCTGGTGACGGCGGCGCGGGCGGTGGGCGGGTCGGCGTGGTCGTCCCCGTCGTCGTCGTTGATCACCTTGCCCTCGCTGGTGACGGGCAGGAAGAAGTCGCGGTGGCGGACGGTCTGGGTGCTGACGAACGCGGCGTAGAGGGCGACGGACGCCACGGCGGCGAAGACGAGCTGCGTCGGGGAGAACTCCGGCCCGGAGCGGGCGGTGGTGAAGGTCGGCAGCACGAGGCAGACGACGGCGAGGGCCGCGACGGTGGCCAGGGCGGCACCGGTCCCCTCGGCGTTGAACACCGCGAGGCGGTAGCGGACGGCGCCGATGAACAGCGACAGCCCGAGGATCCCGTTGCAGGTGATCATCAGGGCGGCGAAGACGGTGTCGCGGGCCAGTGACGCGGTCCCCGGCCCCCCGGAGATCATGAGGGTCACGATCAGGCCGACCTCGATGACGGTGACGGCCACGGCCAGCAGCAGCGACCCGAGAGGCTCGCCGACACGGTGGGCGACGACCTCCGCGTGGTGCACCGCGGTCAGCACCGCGGCGCCCAGCACCACGGCGATGACCAGCAGCAGCGGTGCGGGCAGGTCCCGGCCCCAGGAGGCGGCCAGCACGACGATGGCGAGCGGTGGCGCCACGAACCGCCAGTCGGTGACCAGCCGGCGAGGCCGTCCGGGTGCGTCCGGCGCACCGGCCTTGCCGGGAGGAACACCGGCCGCTCCGGAAGAAGCATCGGCCGCTCCGGGAGAGGTACCGGCGACTCCGGAAGAGGCACCGGCCGCTTCGAGAGGGCCGGGACGCTCGGAGGGGCCGGGACGCTCGGACGCGTTCATGCCGGCCTTCCGGTGACGGCGGGGCCGAGGTGGCCGTACGCCGTCGGCACGCCGGACGCGCCGAACGCGCCGGACATGCCGGGCACGGCCCGGCCGGCGCCGGCGCGGACCGGTGCGCCGGCCGGATGACGGGGATTCCGCTCCACGGCCGCCACCTGCGCGTATTCCACAATCATGCCTCGACGGTATCGAACCGGGACATCATCCGGCGTCGACACCCGGCGCGGTCTCCCGGTCACCCGGCCCGTGCGGAGCCGCCCCGTGAGTCCGCGGCCTCGACCCGTCCGAGGGCCCGGCGTCCGTACGGGCATCGGAGAATTCCGTACGGGCATCAGAAAACGATCTCCTTGAAGGCGCGTACCTGCTCGGTGATGGCGCGCTCGGTCGGCAGGCGCTCGACCGACGACGCGCCGAAGAAGCCCACCACGCCCTCGGTACGGGCCAGCACGTGGCTCGCGTCCTCCGGTTCGGCGATCGGCCCGCCGTGGCAGAGCACCAGCACGTCGGGGCGTACGGCCACCGCGGCGTCGCGCATCGCCTGGACCCGCTCGACGGCCTCGTCCAGGGTCAGGGCGGTGCCGGCGCCGATGCTGCCCTTGGTGGTCAGCCCGACGTGCGGGACGAGGACGTCGGCGCCCGCCTCGGTCATGGCCCGCGCCTGGTCGGGGTCGAAGACGTAGGGGGCGGTGACCAGGTCGCGCTCGCGCGCCAGCCGGATCATCTCGACCTCCAGGTCGTACCCCATCCCGGTCTCCTCCAGGTTCTGCCGGAAGACCCCGTCGTACAGGCCGACGGTCGGGAAGTTCTGCACCCCGGCGAAGCCCATGGCCGCGAGCTGGTCCAGGAACCTGGGCATCAGCCGGAACGGGTCGGTCCCGCACACCCCCGCCAGCACCGGGGTGTCGGTGACGACCGGGAGCACCTCGGCCGCCATCTCGACGACGATCTGGTTGGCGTCGCCGTACGGCAGCAGCCCGGCGAGCGAGCCCCGGCCCGCCATCCGGAAGCGGCCCGAGTTGTAGATGATGATCAGATCGACGCCGCCGGCCTCGGCGCACTTGGCCGACAGCCCGGTGCCGGCACCGGCGCCGATGACGGGCCTGCCCTCGGCGACGGTACGGCGCAGCCGGGCGAGAACGTCCTCGCGCCTCACCCGGCTCCTCCCGCCCGGCTGATCATCTCGTGCAGCCGGTCGGCCATGGCCCGGCCGAAGGCCGGATCGTTGACGTGCAGGTCCAGCTCCTCGACCTCGACGGCCGACCCCCGCGCCCCCTCGGCCAGGGCCTCGAAGCACACCTGGTCGGCCTTGGGGTCCCAGAAGGGCAGGCCCGGCGCGTCGAGAGCGGAGACGCCGCCGCGCGGGACGAACAGCGCGGCCGGTCCGGTGGCCGCGCGGAGCTTGCCCGCGACCCTGCGGCCGAGCTCGGCCATCTCCTCGGCCGTGGTGCGCATCAGCGTCACGGTCGGATTGTGCACGTAGAACAGCCGGTCGGCGAAGCGTTCGGGAACCGTCTCCAGGGGACCGAAGTTGACCATGTCCAGCGCGCCGGGGGCGACCACCTGCGGCAGGCCGCGCTCACCTGCGGCGGTCAGCCGGTCGGGCCCGGCCGTCAGCACGCCGCCGACCAGGTCGTCGGCGAGCTCGGTGGTGGTGAGGTCGAGCACGCCCGCGATCAGGCCGCTGCCGGCCAGCGTCTCCAGGGCCTGCCCGCCGGAGCCGGTGGCGTGGAAGACCAGCACCTCGTAGCCGAGCTCGTCCAGCCGCTCCCTGGCCGCGTCGACCGCGGGCGTGGTCACGCCGAACATGGAGGCGGCCACCAGCGGGCGGTCACCCTCCACGGCGGGGGCCGGCACGCTCGCCATCCCGGCGATCGCCGCCGCGGCGTTGCCGAGGATGCGCGCGGAGACCCGGTTGATCCCCGCCACGTCGACCACGCTGTACATGATCGTGACGTCCTTGGCCCCCACGTACGGGGAGACGTCGCCGGAGGCCATGGTCGAGACGATGAGCTTGGGCAGCCCGATCGGCAGGTCCCTGACGGCGCGCGCCGCGATCGAGGACCCCCCGCTCCCGCCCACGGCGAGCACGCCGTCGAGGCGTCCCTGCGCGTACAGCTCCGCCAGGACGGCCGCGGCGCCCTCCCCCATCGTCGTGACGGCCGCCCCGCGGTCGGCGGCGGCGCGCAGCGCGGCCAGGTCGCCCCCGGCCGCCAGCGCGACCCGGTCGGCTGTGACGTCGGCGGGCAGCCGGGACTCCCCCACGCCCGCGTCGATCAGGACGACCTCGCAGCCCAGGCTGCGCAGCCGGTCGTGGAGCCAGGCGTACTCCGGCCCCTTCGTGTCGAACGTTCCCACCAGGCCTATCGTCGGCATCTGCGCCACACCTCTCCGCTCAGGACCCCCCACCACCGCGCCGGCGCCGTCGGCCGTCCTCGGGGGACCCGGTGAGCCGGGCCCGCCGGGCGGCCACATCGACGATCCCGGCCGGCGAGAGGCCCGCATCGAACCCTGTCTTCACATGCCCCGTGAGCTGCGGATCGCACCCTCCGGCACCGGCCGGTACGGATCACCCCCGGACACGGGGCCGGGTCCGGGGGCGAGTGCGGCCGGCGGGCGGACGCCCTCCGGAACCGGTCGATGACCGACTCCGGACCGGTCGATGGCCGACTCCGGACCGGTCGATGGCCGACTCCGGACCGGTCGATGGCCGACTCCGGACCGGTCGGTGACCGACTCCGGATCGGTGGATGGCCGACTCCGGACCGGTCGGTGACCGACTCCGGATCGGTGGATGGCCGACTCCGGACCGGTCGGTGACCGACTCCGGATCGGTGGATGGCCGACTCCGGATCGGTCGGCGGCCGGCTCCGGTCACCGCGGGGTGGAGAAGCGCCGGTCACCGCGAGGTGGAGAACCTGCCGTAGTAGCCGCCCAGCTCCTGGCGGTAGACGGCCTGCCGGTAGGTCGCGGCGTCGTACTCGGGCGCGTCCTGGATCTCCTGCCGGGTGCGGTCGACGTAGACCTTGCGCTCGTCACGGTCGATCCGGGTTACCGTGCTGGCCGGAAGCACGACCTTCCTGCCGGAGAGCCAGGAGCCGACGTCGGCGACGACGTAGCTGTCGTCGGTCACGTTGCTCTCCTCCTCCACCAGGCCGACCTTGCCGTCGACGGCCTCCACGTCGAAACCGATGACGCTCAGTGTCTCGTCGGGACCGTACACACCCTCGCGGTAGTTCCACAGTCCTTCGATCGTCATGCGGTGGCTCTCCTCATCGGCCGGGTGTCAGGGATCTTCCGCCTACCCGCGGTGGCGCGGGTAAACGGCCGTTTTCCTGGGACGGCGGACGTTCTCGCCCGGCGGCTCCGCGGACGCGACAGGCGGCCGCGAATGCTACTAGAATGTGATTCTAGGATTGGCCGGCCTCCCGGCCCCCGACCGCGAGGAGCCCACGTGCACGTCCCACCGGAATCGCCGGACCTCCCGGGCTCCCCGGCCTCCCCCGCTTCCCCCGACTCCCCTGCTTCCCCCGGCTCCCCGCAGGTCCCGGCGCTCCGGGGACTCGGCGCGGTCTTCGACCACACCGCCGTCGCGGCACCGCGGGTCAGGGACCTGCTGCCGATCTACCTGGACCTGCTCGGCGGGACGTTCCTCGGCGGCGGCGACCACCCCGGCGGGTACCGGGTGATGCAGCTCGCCTACCCGGGCGGCGGCAAGATCGAGCTGATGGAACCGCTGGCGGGCTCCCCCTTCTTCGACACCTTCTTCGAGCTCACCCGGGGACGGGGCGGCGTCCACCACCTCAACTTCCACGTGCCCGACCTCGATCTCGCCGTCTCCCGGCTCACCGACCGCGGGTACCGGCTGCACGGCCTGAACACGGGCGACCCGAGGTGGCGCGAGGTGTTCCTGCACCCCAAGGAGGCCCACGGCGTGCTGATCCAGCTCGCCCAGCGCGGGCCGCGCGACGACGAGCCCGTACCCCTCCTGGAGGACGTGCTCGCCGGGCGCGGGCGCGGCGGGAACGGGATCCCCAGCCCGGCCTGACCGCGGGACCGGGACACGACCGGCCGAGCCCACCGCCGAACCCGCCGCCGTCCCTGCAGCCGGCTGCAGCCGGGCACCGGCGCGACCGACGGCCTTTCCGTCCCGGACGGACGGCGCACGACAGAGCCTGAGAGGAACACATGACGCGCAAGCCCGGAGCCTGGGAGTGGAGCCGTACCGCACAGACCCGGACGAGCATGCTGGAGGCGGCCCGGCAGGTCTTCACCGAGCACGGTTTCGCCGACGCCGGGGTCGCCGACGTCGTCGAACGGGCCGGGCTGAGCGTGGGCAGCCTCTACCACCACTTCGGCGGCAAGACCGAGCTGTTCCTCGCGCTGTGGGAGAGGCACCAGGCCGAGCACGAGGAGAACGCCGCCTCCGCGGTGTCACAGGCGCGCCGCTCGGGCGTCCGCGATCCGCTGGAGTTGTTCGTGGCCGGGGCGCGGGCCTTCCTGGAGGGCTCCTGGGAACGGCGCGACCTGGCCCGGCTGTTCATGGACGGGGACGGGCCGCCCGGGTTCGAGCTGCTGCGCCGCACCCGCGGCCGCGAGTGGGTACGGCAGAACGCCGTCCTGCTCGGCGCGGGCAGCACCCCGCTGGACCGGCTCACCGTGGCGGTCCTGACGTCGGTCATCGGCGAGGCCGGCCGCGAGGTGGCCACCTGCGACTCCGCGGAGGAGGCCGGGCGGATCACCGAGGCGGCGATCGAGCTGATCCGCCGCCTGGACCCGCTGCGCGGCCCCCGGTCCGGGGGGCCGGACGAGGCAGGTTGAGGCCGGGTGAGGCAGGGTGAGGCCGGTCAGTCCTCGCGGCCGGGGATCGTGCCGTTCTGGAGCGCGTTGGGAGCCGCCCGCGCGACCAGGCCGGGGATCACCGCGCCGAGCTCGGCCGGGTCCCAGCGGGTGCCCTTGTCGACCTCGGGCCCGGCGTGCCAGCCCTCGGCGACGCTGATCACACCGCCCCTGACGTTGAAGACCCGGCCGGTGACGTCCCTGGCCTCCTCGCTGGCCAGCCAGACGGCCAGCGGCGCGACGTTCTCGGCCTGGAAGGCGTTGAAGTCGGTGGAGACCGGGCGCGGCCTGCCCGAGACCAGGTTCTCGGTCATCCGGGTGAGCGCGGTGGGGGCGAGGGCGTTGACGGTGACGCCGTACCGGGCCAGTTCCTGGGAGGCGATCACGGTGAGCGCGGCGATGCCGGCCTTGGCCGCGCCGTAGTTGCCCTGCCCGGGGTTGCCGTAGATGCCCGACGAGGAGGTGGTGTTGATGATGCGCGCGTCGACGGCGTCACCGCTCTTGAAGCGTTCGCGCCAGTAGGCGGCGGCGTGCCGGAGCGGCGCGAAGGTGCCGCGCAGATGGACCCGGACCACCGCGTCCCACTCGTCGATCGTCATGTTGACGAGCATCCGGTCGCGCAGGATGCCGGCGTTGTTGACCAGCACGTCGAGCGTGCCGTAGTGGTCGATCGCGGCCCGGACGAGCCGGCCCGCGCCGTCGAAGTCGGAGACGTCCTCGCCGTTGGCGACGGCCTCCCCGCCCATGGCCCGGATCTCCTCGACGACCTCCCCGGCCGGGCCCTCGGAGGAGCCCGTGCCGTCCACCTCGGCGCCGAGGTCGTTGACCACGACCCTGGCGCCCTGGCGGGCGAACTCCAGGGCGTGGCCGCGGCCGATGCCCCTGGCCGCCCCGGTGACGATCACCACCCGGCCCGACACGATGCCGCTCATCCGGCCTCCAATTTTAGAATCGAATTCTAATCGGAGCGTGTCGGAGAGCGCCGTCGATGTCAACGCCCGCGGGGACGCCGGTCCCGCCTCCGGGCGGCCCACGTCCGGGGCCGGACGGTCCTCGCCCGGGGCCGGACGGTCCTCGCCCGGGGCCGGGCGGTCCTCGCACCGGGGCCGGGCGGGACGGACGCGACGCCCTCCCGCCCGGCCCGGGGCCTCAGGCGCCCCAGCCGGCCTGCGTCCCGCCGACGCGCTCCTCGGCGATCTTCTCGAAGTAGCCCGACCGGGCGTAGGCCGCCATCGGGTCGGGGTCCAGGCCCGCCTCGGTGCGGATCTCGGCCAGCAGCGGCCGTACGTCGGTGTTGTAGGCGTCCATCACCACCGCGTTGGCCCCGAGCACGTCCCCGGCCGCCTGCGCCGCGGCCAGCGCCTCCCGGTCCACCAGCAGTGCCTTGGCCGTGGCCTCCTGCACGTTCATCACCGACCGGATCTGCCCGGCGATCTTCGGCTCGATGTTGTGGCACTGGTCCAGCATGAACGCCACGTCCTCGGTGAAACCGCCCCCGCCGATCACCTCGAACATGATCCGGAACAGCTGGAACGGGTCGGCGGCCCCGGCCATCAGGTCGTCGTCGGCGTAGAAGCGGGAGTTGAAGTCGAACCCGCCCAGCTTGCCCTCGCGCAGCAGGAACGCCACGATGAACTCGATGTTGGTGCCCGGCGCGTGGTGGCCGGTGTCCACCACCACCTGGGCCTTGGGGCCCAGCCTCAGGCAGTGCGCGTACGCCGTCCCCCAGTCGGGCACGTCGGTGGCGTAGAACGCGGGCTCGAACAGCTTGTACTCCAGCAGGAACCGCTGTCCCTCGCCCAGCCGCCCGTAGACCCGGTCCAGCGCCTCGGCCAGCCGGTCCTGCCGGGCACGCAGGTCGTCCTGGCCGGGGTAGTTGATCCCGTCGGAGAACCAGAGCTTCAGCGTGTCCGAGCCGGTGGCGTCCATGATGTCCACGCAGTCCAGCAGGTGCTCCAGCGCCTTGGCCCGCACCTTCGCATCGGGGTTGGTCACGCTGCCCAGCATGTAGTCGTCGTCCTGGAACACGTTGGAGTTGATCGCGCCGATCCGTACCCCCAGGCCGGAGGCGTGCCCGGCCAGCGCGGCGTAGTCGTCGACCCGGTCCCAGGGGATGTGCAGCGCGACCTGGGGTGCCACCCCGGTGAAGGCATGCACCTGGGCGGCGTCGGCCAGCTTCTCGAACGGGTCCCTGGGCACGCCGCGCTGGGCGAACACCTTGAACCGCGTCCCGGAGTTGCCGTACGCCCACGACGGGGTCTCGATGACCTGAGCCCGCAGCGAATCCTTGATCATTAATCGGTCCCCGATCAGTTGAGGTGGAAGACTTCCTCGAGCGAGACCATGCCCTCGTCCGGGCGGCCGTCGAGGCTCTCGAAGAACGGTGCCATCTCGGCCTGCCACCTGGCGTTGACCTCGGTCGCGGCCATGGCCGCGCGGGCCGCCTCGAAGTCCTCGGTCTCCAGGTAGCCGACCAGCAGCCCGTCCTCGCGCAGGAAGAGGGAGTAGTTGCGCCAGCCGGTGGCGCGCAGGGCCTCCAGCATCTCCGGCCAGACGGCCCGGTGGCGCTCGCGGTACTCCTCCAGGCGCTCGGGCCGGACCTTCAGCAGGAAGCAGACGCGCTGCACGACGTGGCCTCTCCTCGATGAGGCCCGCGCCCGGAGGTGCCGGGCGCGGGCGACGGTGGTCTCGGTGGTGGTGCGGTCTCGGTGGTGGCGTCTCGGTGGTGGTCTCGGGTGGTCGCGGGGGCGGTCGCCCGCGGGTCACACCGTGGCGGTGGTGTCAGAAGTCGAACTGGTCGATGTTGGAGGCGTCGAAGGTGAACGGCGGCCCGAGGATGATCTCACCGTCCTTGCCGACGGTCCGCTCGCCGAGCCTGCCGGCCTTGAGCACCTCGCCCTCGGCGCCGGTGATCTGGCCCGAGGCCAGCGCCGCGGCCGCGTAGGAGGCCAGATACCCCAGGTCCTTGGGGTTCCACAGCGCGAACTTCTCGACCGTGCCGTCCTTGACGAACTGGCGCATCTGGTTGGGGGTCCCCAGGCCGGTCAGCACGACCTCGCCCTTGTACTTCGACCCCGAGATGTAGCGCGCCGCCGCCGAGACGCCCACCGTGGTGGGCGAGATGATCCCCTTCAGGTCCGGGTACGCCTGCAGCAGTCCCTGGGTCTCCTGGAAGGACTTCTGGTCGTCGTCGTCCCCGTAGGCGACCTTGACCAGCTTCATGCCCTTGTGCTCGGGCCTGCCGAGCTCGTCCTTCATGAACTCGATCCAGGTGTTCTGGTTGGTGGCGTTCGCCGTCGCCGACAGGATCGCCACCTCGCCCTTGCCTCCGATCAGTTCCGACAGGAGCCTGACCTGGCTGCGCCCGACCTCCTCGGAGGAGGCCTGGTTGATGAACAGGTCACGGCACTCCTTGGAGGCGTCCGAGTCGTAGGTGACGATCTTCGCCCCCCTGGCCCGCGCCTGCTGCAGCGGCCCGCAGACCGCCTTGGCGTCGTTGGCCGCGATCAGGATCGCGTCGTGCCCCTGCTGGGTGAGCGTGTTGATGTACGACACCTGCGAGGAGGCCGAGGCGTCCGAGGGCCCCACCTCCTTGGCCTGCGCCTTGAACTCGGCCGCGGCCTCGATGCCCGCCTTGTCGACGATCGTCTCGTACGGGTTGTTGATCTGCTTGGGCAGGAAGGCGAGCTTGAGCCCTTCCCTGAGGGGCGCGTCCGGGTCGGCCGTGGCCGGGGCCGACGAGGCCGGAGCCGCCGGGGCTGCGGAGCCGGCCGAGTCCTTGGTGGTGCCGCCACCGCAGGCCACCAGCCCGAGGCCGAGCAGGCCGGCCACCAGCGCGGTCGGTACGGACCTTCGCGGAACAGTGAACATAAGCGCTTCCTCAACACCTCGCGGGCGAATCGGGCACGAGCTCAAAAACGATTTAACAACCTGAGCTGGACAGTAGAACCAAGCTCGACAGGGTGTCAATGGTGGGCGAAGATGCCGTTCCCTTAGCGTTACACCGTTCCCGTCCGCCGTGTCCCGGTCCCGCGGCGGGCCGTCCGGACCGGGCCGGGGCCGTCCCGGACCCGGCCCGTTGCCACGTCTCCGACCACACCGTCCCTGCGGCGGGTCACCCCCGGGACTGGACGTGCCCCTCGGCCGCGGCGTGCTCCTCCCGTCCCCGGCGCAGGCCGGGCGCCAGCACCAGCGTGACCGCGACCGACGCCACCGCCATCGCCGCCATCGCGACCGCGGGCGAGGTGAACTCGGCGACGGTGCCCGCGAGCGCTGCCGCGACCCCCTGCATGGCGAGCGTGCCCGAGGACTGCAGCCCGAACGCCTGCCCGCTCATCTCCTCCGGCGTGATCTCCATCAGGCGCTGCTGGAGCATCAGCCCGGCCGAGAAACCGGCCGAGGCCAGCGTGACCGCGGCCACCGCGACGGGCAGCGGCGGGGCGAGCAGGAAGACCAGGTACGGCACGGCCAGCAGCAGCCGCAGCGGGGTGGCCAGCCGCTCCCGCAGGCTCGGGGGGACGAACCTGCCCATCACGGTGTCCCCGGCGAGCATCCCTGCGGCGGCGAACGCGAAGAGCAGCCCGGCGTGCCGGGCGTCGTGGGAGACGTAGAGCGACTCGCAACCGACGATCAGCCCGTTCGGCACCCACAGGGCGAGGTAGACCCGGCGGCGCGCCCCCGAGGCCAGCAGCAGCCGGTTGGTCCGCCAGGTCTGCGTGATCGACGGCCGTCCGGCGACGCGGGGCGGCCGGTCACCGAGCCCCAGCCGTGCGACGGCCGCGGCGACCAGGTAGAGGCCCGCGCCGACGAGCAGGGTCGGGCGCGGGGACAGGGCGGCGACGAGCACCCCTCCGACGGCGAACCCGCAGATCTGCTGCACGCCCACGGACATGTTGATCACCGAGCGGCCGAGCAGGTACCCCTCCCGGGGAAGGATCTCGTTCAGCAGCCCGATGCGGACCCCGCCGCCCAGCGAGGCGGCCATTCCCTGGCCGATGACCAGGACGAAGAGCGCCCACAGCGGCAGTCCCGGCACGGCGAGGACGACGGTGGTCGCGCAGAAGACCAGCGCCAGCCCGGTCAGCGCGGCGCGGGGCCGCAGCCGGTCCGCCGCCGACAGCAGGACCATCGCCCCGAGCATCTGCGCGAAGGAGGAGCCGAACATGCTGAGCGCCGACAGCAGGGGCGACCGGGTGGCCGCGTAGACGAGCGTGCCCAGGGCCAGCCCGCTCACCGTCGAGGCGGCGACCTGCGCCGCGCCGGCCGCGAAGAGGAGGGTGAACTCGGGCGTCCTGAAGAGTTCCCGGTAGGTGCGCATGCCGGGAGTCTCGGCGGGCCGGTCACCGGGGCGTTAGAGTTTCGCGGGGAGGCGAAACGATGGGCTGGTGGGAGGTCAACGCCGACACCCTCGCGGGGAGCCGGTTCGTGGTCTCCCCCCTGGCCGAGGCCACCACGTGCCTGATCGCCCTGGAGCGGGCGAGGGCCGCGCATCCGGGTGAGCGCGGGTGGCTCGACGTCCACCTGGCCGGCTACCGGGCGCGCCTGGCCGGCGACCCGGTGACCGCGCTGCTCGTCCGGTCCGCGCTGGGGCGGAGCTGGATCGCCGACTTCCTCACCCCGGTCCCGGCGGGGGAGGGCTCCCCCGGCTTCGAGGAGGAGCTGGAGCGGGTACGGCGGACGCCGCCCGGGACCGCCCGGGCGGACCTGGAGACGACGCTGCGCAGACCGGTCCCGGAGGCGCTGCGCAGGTCCGACCTGCCCGAGCGCGCCGCCCGCCTGCTGGAGTGGGTGTGGGAGGAGACGGTGCTGCCGTACTGGCCCCGGCGGCGCCGCGTCCTGGAGGCCGACGTGCTGGCGCGGACCGACCGGCTGACCCAGGGCGGGTGGGCCGACGTGCTGGGCGGCATGCGCCCGGGGACGCGCTGGCTGGGCGGGAACCGGCTGCAGATCAACACGCAGGACAATCCGCCGCAGGAGCTGACCGGCGTCCGGCTGATGTTCGTCCCGGTCACCCGCGGCCACGGCTGGACCGCCTGGAGCGTTGGCACGCCGGTGCCGCGCTACGCCCTGGTCTACCCGTGCTCGGGCACGCTGGCCGAGCCGGACCGGACGGCCCCCGAGGCACTGGGCAGGCTGCTCGGCCCGGCGCGGGCCGGGGTGCTCGTCCTGCTCGGCACGCCCAAGAGCACGTCGCAGCTCGTGGCGCTGACCGGCCAGGGGCTGGGGTCGGTCGGCCGCCACCTGAGGATCCTGCTGGAGGCCGGGCTGGTCCGGCGGCGGCGCGCCGGCCGGTCGGTGCTCTACCAGCGCACGGCCGCCGGCGAGACCCTGGTGGAGGCGTCCGCGCCGGCCGGGTGAGTCCTCCCGTGACCGGCCCCCTAGGGTTGCCCTCGTGAGAGCGTTCGTCGTGACCGGTCCGCGCCGTTTCGAGGTGCTGGAGGTCGATCCACCGGTCCCGGGCCCCGGGCAGGTCGTCGTGGACGTGGAACGGGCCGGGGTGTGCGGCACCGACATGGAGATCTTCGGCGGCGAGATGAGCTACCTGCACGAGGGTCACGCCCGCTATCCGGTGCGGCTCGGCCACGAGTGGTGCGGGACGGTCTCCTCGGCCGGCGAGGGCGTCGACCCCGGCTGGATCGGCGTCCGCGTCACCGGTGACACCATGCTCGGCTGCGGCCGGTGCCGGCGCTGCCGGGCCGGGACGCACCACGTGTGCGAGGACCGCTTCGAGATCGGCATCCGCGGCGGGTGGCCCGGCGCGCTGGCCGAACGGCTCCCGGTGCCGGTCACCGCCCTGCACCGGCTGCCGGACACGGTCGGCGCGGCGGCCGGGGCCATGGTCGAGCCGGGCGGCAACGCGCTGCGGGCCGTCCGGGCCGCGGCCCTCGCGCCGGGTGAGCGGCTGCTGGTGCTGGGTCCCGGGACGATCGGCCTGCTCTGTGCCGCGTTCGCCCTGGCCCAGGGGGCCGAGGTGCACGTGCTGGGCCTGCCCGGCACGTCGCTGGAGTTCGCCCGCACGCTCGGCGTGCACGGCGCCTGGACCGCGGACCGGCTCCCGGACCTGCCGTTCGACGCCGTCGTCGACGCCTCCACCGCCCCCGGCCTGCCCGCCCTGGCCGCCGACCTGGTGGAGCCGGGAAGGCGGGTGGTCTACATCGGCCTGTCGCCGACCCCCAGCGCCGTGGACACCCGGACGCTGGTGCTCAAGGACGTCACGGCCGTCGGGATCCTCAGCGCCTCGCCGGGACTGGCCGGGGCGATCGAGCACTACGCCTCGGGCGCGGTGGACCCGCGACCGCTGGTGGCGGCCGTCGTGGGGCTGGAGGAGGTGGGCGAGGTCCTGGCCGGTTCCCGTCCCGCCGGGTCGGGCCCCGGGCCCAAGTTCCACGTCGACCCGCGCGCCTGACCGTCCTCGCCCACCGTGCCGACGCGCACCGATGCCCGGCCGTCAGCCCGTCAGCCCGTCAGCCCTTCAGGCCGGTGTGCGCCAGGCCCTCGATGAACTGCCGCTGGGCGAGGACGAACACCACCAGCACCGGCAGCGCCGTCATCGAGGCCGCGGCCAGCTGGACGTTCCACATCGGGCCGCCGTAGGCGTCGACGAACTGGGTCAGCGCCTGCGGCAGGGTGAACCTCTCCGGCGAGGAGAGGTACACGATCGGCTCCAGGTAGAGGTTCCAGCTGTGCAGGAAGGTGAAGATCGCCACGGCGCCGAGCGCGGGACGGGCGAGCGGCAGCGCGACCCGGTAGAAGGTGCCGAACCTGCCCAGCCCGTCCACCCGGGCGGCCTCCTCCAGCTCACCGGGGAGGCTGATGAAGAACTGCCGCATGATGAAGGTGGCCAGCACGCTGGGCGCGCCGAGGATCGGCACCAGGATCAGCGGCCAGTGGGTGTCGGTCAGGCCCAGGCCGTGGAACATCTGGAAGAGCGGGACGATGGTGACCTCGCTGGGGATGAGCAGCCCGAGCAGCACCACCACGAAGAGCACGTTCTGGCCGGGGAAGCGGATGCGCGCGAAGGCGTACCCGGCCATGGCCGCCACCGCCATGGTCCCGGCCGTGACGACCAGGGCGATGTAGAGGCTGTTGACGTACTGGGTGGCGAAGGGCTGGAGCCGGAAGACCTGCCCGTAGGCCGACAGGTCCCAGCCGGCCGGCAGCAGCCTCGGCGGGAACGCGAAGATCTCGGCGATCGGCTTGAACGACGAGGTGACCATCCACCAGGTCGGGAAGACGAACGGCACGCACAACACGCACAGCAGCCCGTACAGCAGCGTCTTCAGACGGACCGACGGCTCACGTTTCATTGAAGACCCACTTCCTGCGCATCCGCCACTGCGCGACGGTGAGCAGCGCCACGATCGCGAAGAGCAGGACCGACAGCGTCGCGCCGTACCCGAAGTGATGGAACTGGAAGGCCTGCTGGTACAGGTAGTAGACGAGGACGGTCGTGGACATGCCGGGGCCGCCCTGGGTGAGCACCGCGATCTGCGCGAACACCTGCAGCGACCCCACCACGGTGATGATCGAGGTGAGCAGGATGGTCGGGCTGATCAGCGGGACGGTGATCCGGCGGAAGCGGGTCCACGCCCCGGCGCCGTCCAGCTCGGCGGCCTCGTAGAGCTGTCCGGGCACGCCCTGGAGCGCGGCCAGGAACAGCACCATGTTCAGGCCGACGTTCTTGAGCACCTGGACGACGATCACCGACGTCATCGCGGTGCCCTCGCCGCGCAGCCAGTTGGGCCCGTCGATCCCGGCGACGCCGAGCAGGCCGTTGAGGCCGCCGTCGTCCTGCAGCAGGAACTGCCAGACGATGGTCCAGGCGACCAGCGAGACCACCACGGGCGAGAAGAACACCGTGCGGAAGAACGTGGTCCCGGCCAGGCGCTGGTTGAGCAGGATCGCCAGGACCAGGGCCAGGGCCAGGTTGAGCACCACCAGGCCTGCGGAGAACAGGGCGGTGCCGCCCAGCACCTCGCGCAGGTTCGCGTCGGCCAGCAGCCTGTCGTAGTTCTCCCGGCCCACGAACTCGAACGTCCCGGCCAGCACGTTCCACTCGTGCATGCTGTACCAGAACACCAGCCCGAGCGGCAGCAGCACGAACAGCGCGCTGCCCAGCAGCTGCGGGGCGATGAGCAGGTAGCCGACCAGGTTGTCGCGGCGGCGCACGGTCCAGAAGGACCGCCGGCCGCCCACGGACGGGTGCCCGGCACCCGCCGGCCGGGGCTGGACCCGGCCGGCGGTCACCGCGACCTTGGAGGCGGACGGGGTCACGTCATGTCCCCAGCATCGGCTTGATCTTGGCGCAGACCCCGGTCAGCACGGCCTTGACGTCGGCCTCGGGCCGCCAGAGCGGGTCGAGCGCGGCCCGGACGGTCTGGGAGAGCTCGGCCTGCCCGGTGTGGTTGGGCTTGACCACGCCCTTCTCGATACCGGCGATCACGACCTGCTGCAGCTGGGCGGGCTTGAGCAGCGGGTTGCTCTTGGCCAGGGTGTCCGCGGTGAGCTGGGAGGCCCGGGGCGGGGGGAAGTAGGCGGCGAGCTTGGCGGAGTTGGCGGGGTTGGTGAAGAACGCCAGGAAGTCGGCGGCGGCCGCGGCGTTCGGGGACTTCTTGAACACCCCCAGGCCGGCCTGGCCGATCACCGAGTACTCGCCCTTGGGCCCGGAGGGCAGCGGGACGAGGTCCCAGCCGAACGTCGCGTCCTGCAGCAGCGAGGCGCGGGAGATCTGGGTGACGGTCATGGCCGCGTCGCCCGCGAAGAAGTCGGCCGCGGTGCCGGGTCCGGGGAACGCCTTGTCGGTGAAGACGGCCCGGTGCAGGAACGTCATGGCCTCGACCATCTCGGGGCTGTCGAACCCGCAGGTCTTCCCGTCCTCGCTCCAGGCGCGGGCCCCCCCAGCCGCCCCACACCGTGGCGAGGTTGTCCCAGCCCTTGTAGTCGAAGTCACGGACGACCATGCCGGCCTTGCCGGTCCTCTCGGCGACGGCGGCGTTCTGCGCGACGACCTTCTCCCAGGTCCAGGTACCGTCCTTGATCATCTGGGCGGGGGTCTTCTGGCCGGCCTTCTTGAGCAGGTCGGTGTTGACGAACACGCCGAACGGCGAGGTGGAGAACGGGTAGGCGTACAGCCTCCCCTCGGCCTGCCAGAGCTTGACGGCCGAGGGGGTGAGGTCGTCGAACTCGTAGCCCGGGGCCTTCGACAGGGTCTCCTCCAGCGGCGCGAGCGCGCCCGAGGTGACGAAGTCCGGGGCCGAGCTCTCCAGGATCCAGGCCAGGTCGGGGGCGTTGCCACCGGCGATCTGGGTGGTCAGGGTGGTGGTGTAGGTCTCGAACGGGATGGGGTCGAAGGTGATTTCGCCGACGCCGGGGTGGGTCTTCCTGTACTCGGCGGCGATCTCGCCGAACAGCTTCAGGTGGGCCTCGTTGGAGGTCCAGATCGTCATGCGCAGCGGTTGCGGCCCCTGCGCCGCGGGGGCGCTCCCGGCGCCCTGACCGCACGCCGCGAGGGTGAGCAGCGCCGCCAGCGCGACGGCCGCGGGTTTTGCGGATGGTCTCATCGTTCGTTCTCCTTGCTGGGAATCCCCCGGCGGTCGTGGTGGGAGGCCCGTCGTCCGGCGGGCGGTGCGGCCTGCGGTGCGACCCGTGGCGCGGTCGGCGGCCCGGCCTGGGGCGTGGCCCGTGGCACTGTCGATGGCGCGGCCGGTGGCGCGGCCGGTGGCGCGGCCGGTGGCGCGGCCGGTGGCGCGGTCGGCGGCATGGTCAGTAACCCGTCACCTGCGGCCAGCGCAGTTCGACGCCGTCGCGGGTCAGCCGCCGCTGGAAGGCGGCGAGCAGCGCCTCGTCCCGGCGTACGGCGTGCGGGACGGTGTCGTTGTCCAGGCAGAAGGCGGCCAGCGCGCCGGCGGCCTCGCCGACGTTCCACTCCACCGGGTGCAGCCGGTAGGCGCCGTTGGTGATGTGGGTGGTGCCGATGTTCTTGGACGCGGGCAGCAGGTTGGTCACCCGCCGCGGGATCAGCGCGCCGAGCGGGATCTCGAACGGCGAGCTGGCCACGTCGATGTAGTTGTCGCCCCCGGTGGAGGGGTGCAGGTCGATGCGGTACATGCCCACGCCGACCGAGTCGGCGTAGCTCACCGCGCCCTTGTCGCCGCGCACGGCCATCGACAGGTCCTGCTCGGCCACGGTGTACAGGGCACGGATGCGGCGCGACTCGCGGATGTAGGGGGCCTGGGCGAGCCCGCCCTCGCCGCCGCCGGTGACGTCGCCGCGCAGGCGCAGGCCGGGGAAGCCGGTCCCGCCGTCCGCGCGGGGCGCCTCGGTCTGCATCCAGTACAGCACCGAGCGGGACAGCTCGCGGGCCGCGGCCACGTGGCCGGCCGCGTCCGGCACGTCGATGACCGGGCCCTCCAGGTAGTCGATCATCGGCCAGTTGACCAGGGTGATGTCGCTGGCGTAGGCGCCGTCGGCGAAGTTGCGCCGCGCGGCGATCCTGCGGAACGTCCACAGGTTCGCGTCCCCCGGGTTGAGGCGCTGGTCGGCCTCCACCAGCAGCGGGTCGTCGTCCGGGTTGGGGGTGAAGGAACGTTCCACGATCTCCAGCGTCCTGGGGTGCGGGCAGCGCCAGGACAGCAGCCGGTCGCCCCAGAAGCTCGGCTGGTAGCTCCTCCAGAAGTCGTAGGCGGCGGGCCGGTCGATGGTGTGGTCGCCGTCCACGTGGTCGATCGCGAAGCAGACCGACACGGCCTGCATGTTCATCGGCTGGGCCTCGGCGGGCGCGCTCGGCTCCCCGGTGTCGCCCTGCGACTCGAACCCGGTCACGTACTCGGTGCCGGTCAGCGGCAGCAGCTCGCCGGTCTCGGTGGCGTCCAGCACGTACGGCGCGACCACCGTGATCTCGCCGCCGCCGTCGCGGTGCGCCAGGCGCACGGCCCGCACCCGGTCGCCGTCGACGTCCGCGCCGACCGGCCTGTAGGGCTGGAGCACCCGCAGCCGCCCCGAGCCCCGGTACGGCGCGAGCATGGCCTCGATCACCGCGACCGCGACCCGGGGTTCGTGGCACAGGCGGCTGACGTGCCCGGCGCCGGGGTTCAGCTCGCGCCAGCCGCGCGACCGCTCGGTCAGCGGGTAGTGGTCGCGGTAGTAGCGCCGGATGCCCTCGCGCAGCGCCCGGTAGGAGGCGGTGACGCCGAACCGCTCCACCCAGGAGTGCTCGTCGGGCGGCACGGCCTGGCTGGTGAGCTGCCCGCCGAGCCAGTCGTACTCCTCGCTCAGGATCACGGTGCGCCCGGCCCGCAGCAGCGCCAGGGCGGCGGCGACGCCGCCCAGCCCGCCGCCGACGACCACGGCGTCCGCGGATGTCTCAACCACGTCGGTGGCCTCTTCCATCATCGTCTCCAACGTTCGATCGGTTCCGGATCGGGGCGAGCGTGGATCCTTCGACCAGCTCGCAGGCCAGCAGTTCCTGTGGTGTCCCGCCGCCGTTGCCCAGCAGCTCCGCCAGCAGCTCGACGGCCCTGCGGCCCATCTCGCGCCGGGGGATCCGGAACCCGGTGAAGTCGACGTCGACGTGGACCGGCCTGGTCGGCGCGCCCAGCGCGAGGACCGACAGGTCGCCGGGGATCGTCAGGCCCCGCTCTCCGGCCGCCTGCGTGATCGCCACGGCGTCGGCGGGTTCCTCAACGAAGATCGCGCTCGCCCGGGCGGCCGAGATGTCGTCCAGCAGCTCGCCGGGACTCCTGCCGGTCACCGGCACGTGCAGCCCCTCGGCCCCCACGGCGGCGACCGCCTCGCGGAAGCCGCGCATGCGGTCGGCCGGCGACTCGGCGCCCGCCCCGGTGCCGACGTAGGCCAGCCGCCGGTGGCCCAGCTCCACCGTCCGGTCGACCAGGGCGCGCACCGCGGGCGGGTAGTCGGCCCCCACGTACGGCACCGGGGCCCCGGCGTCGTCGCGGCGGCCGATGGAGACGAAGGGGATGCCCTCGGCCAGCAGCCGGGCCAGGTCGTCGCGGTCGACGGCGCGTCCGAGGAGCACGCAGCCGTCGGCCAGCCGCACCCGGCTGTCCTCGTTGAAGATCCGGCGCCGCTCCCCCGCGGCCCTGGCGCTGGTGAACAGCAGCAGGTCGCAGCCCATCTCCTCGGCGCACTCCTCGATGCCGAGCAGGAAGGGGTGGTAGAAGTCGGCGCTCGCGGTCGGGAAGACCGCCTCGTAGGTGAAGACGCCCAGGATGCGGT
This sequence comes from Streptosporangium longisporum, assembly GCF_039534895.1. Taxonomy (NCBI): domain Bacteria; kingdom Bacillati; phylum Actinomycetota; class Actinomycetes; order Streptosporangiales; family Streptosporangiaceae; genus Streptosporangium; species Streptosporangium longisporum. The sequence goes on from NZ_BAAAWD010000031.1 coordinate 179,218, forward strand.
TGCGCCGCTCGGCCAGGCGCCGGGCCACCGGGTCGGCGACGTACCCGGTCTCCCTGATCACCCCCAGCACCCGCTCGCGGGTCTCGGGGGCGATGCGGACCTCGGCGTCGGTCCTGTTGTTCAGGACCAGCGACACCGTGGTCTGGCTCACCCCCGCCATGCGGGCGATGTCCTGCTGGGTGAGGCGGCGGCCGGGCGTGCTCACGATCCGTAGCGTCCCATCTGGTGATAATGCGCATTAGCTGAATGGGACGTCATCCTGCAAGCCGCCACCGGCCCCTGTCAAGAGAGGGAAACGGTTATTTCATCCGGGAAGACATCCCTGTGATAATTCGTATTAGCACCTTGACGGGCGGGCCGCCCTGGCCGAACCTCGGTGAGCAGAGAGATGACCTCACCATCACTCGTCGTGAGAGTTGCAGGCGAAGGGACCCCCCATGTCCGAACCCCTCCTGGACCGCCGCGGACTCCTGCGCGCGGTGGCCGGCGCCGGTGTCGCGGGAATCGCCGGAACGGCCGGCGGTCTCCTGCTGCCCGGCACCGCCTCCGCGCGCACCGGCACGGCCGCGCGGGCCGTCCTGGCCCCCGCCGGTTTCCCCGACTACCGCTACATCGGCACGGCCTTCGACAAGGCGGCCCTGCGCTACAACCCGACCAACGAGCTGATCTTCCCCTGCGTCCGGGGCATGTACGACAAGATCGCCCGCCCGCTGGGGCGTTACCACCTCTACTACGCCCCGCACGACGCTCCGGGCGGCATCTGCCTGGCCTACGGCGACGCGCTCGGCGGCCGGTTCACCGAGTACCCGAACAACCCGGTCATCTCCAACGTCTGGGCGCCGCACTACTCGGTCAGCCACGTCTCGTCGCCGCACATGATCTGGAACGCCGCCGAACGACGGTTCCTCATGTACTTCCACGGCGAGAACAACACCACCCGGCTCGCCCTGTCCCCCGATGGCGTGACCTTCACCTACCACGGCGTCGTGCTGACCACCGCGATGATCCCCGGCTCGACGGAGACCTCCTACGCGCGGGTCTTCGAGCACGCGGTGCCGGGCCTGGGCAACCGGTACGTCATGGTCTTCATGGGCGTCACCGGCGGCAAGCGCAAGATCTTCTGGGGCTGGTCGTCCGACGGCAGGAGCTGGGCGTTCGATCCGAGCCCGCTGGTCTCACCGGGCGGCGACGGCCAGAGCGACCTGTCCGGGCCGAGCCTGCTCAAGCGCAACGGCACGACGTACGTCGTCTACCACGGCAACAGCGGGAACATGTTCCTCACCGAGGTCGGCAACGCCTTCGACCGCGAGGTCCACCTCGGCGTCTTCCACCGGCCCCTGGCCGGTGCCCCCGACAACGGCCGCAGCGCCGCACCCTCCTTCGGCACCGACGGCGGCGTCGAGTACATGTTCTACGAGGCCGGGCAGCGCAGCGGATCGACGATCGCCGTCGCCCGCGCCGTCTGAGGAGGTGGATCGTCCGGGGCGAGGCGTCCGCCTCCTCCGGATTCCGCACCGCAGGGGCGCTTCTCCGCCCGGAAGGCGAGGGCCGCGGCCAGGCAGGCGACGGGGGCGACGGGCAGCACGAGCACGACGAGCAGGAACAGCGGCAGCGCGATCGTCCTGGTCAGCGCGGCCGCGGCGAACAGCAGGCCCGCTCCGGCGGCGGCGCGCGGACAACCGTGGCGACCACATCAGCACGGCCGTCCCGGCCACGATCAGGAGGACGAACTGCGTGTCGGACAGGACGGCATGCTCCAGCCGCAGGAAGGAGGCGTCGAACAGCAGCGGCACCGCCGCCGACGCCACCCGGCCGGGCACCGCCCTGCGGCGCAGCACCGCGTAGATCAGCAAGCCGGTGCCCAGGCCGATGACATGCTGGACGGCCGCGACCAGCTCCACGCTGTGGAAGGGCAGCAGCGCCCGCAGCAGCAGCGGGTAGCCGATCGGGTGGAAGGTCGCCGGCGGGGCCGGATGCACGGCGGTGTCGAGATAGGTGAAGGAGTCGTACCAGTAGAGCGTGGCGGGGCGGTGGCCGAGCATCGTCACCCCCCGCAGCGCGGCGGCCGGGAGCAGCAGTACGGCGATGAGGCGGTGGTCGGCGAGGGGGCCGCGCGGGCGGCGCGACGCGGGTGTCGGTGAGCACGCGAGATCCGATCGTGGGGCATGACAGGGGTCCGCGCACGCCGGGGACGACGCATGGCGGTGGTGCGGCGCGCTCGGCCGCGCGCCCCGGGAGAAGTCCTCGGTACCGGGCCCGGGTCAGCAGCCGGGCTCCGGCGCCGGGCCGCTCAGGGGACCGGGCTCGGCGCCGGCCGGCAGGAGCGCCTGACCGTCGGCGCTCATGACGCCGTCGTGCACGTACCAGTCGCCGGGAGGAGTGAAGCCGGAGGGCTCGCCGTGGGCGGTGTACGACACCGTCACGCCGCGCTCGCGCAGCATGGCCGTCACCTCGTCGACGGGCTTGCCGACGTGGTCCACGCAGTGCAGGGGCTCGCCGGGCGTGGCGATCCCGGGCGGCATCTGGTACCTCTCACCGGGCTCGGCCCGCCTGCCGAGCGTGATCTGGGCCTTCTTGTCGAAGCCGGCCGGCCTCGGTGTGTTCCGCCCACACGGCGAGCTGCCGGCCGAACCGCTCCACCAGCTCGCTGCGGCGCGACTCGGCGCGGCGGCCGTTGGCCAGCACCCGGCGGGCCACGCCGAACAGCCACAGGCGCGCGTCCCCTCCCTCGGGGATGCCGTCCAGGCGGCGCCAGGCGGTGGCGAACGTCTCGGCGAGAGCGTCGGCGGCGTCCTCGTGGGAGTCGGTACGCCGTCGGACGTAGGCAAGGATGTCGGCATAGTTGGCGACGTAGGTCACCTCGAAGCGCCGCTTGCGGTCATGGTGGAGCACGCTTTCTTCTCTCATCCGACAGATCCGACACCCTTTACCTGTCCGGACCTGCCAGATGGTTTCACCCTTTTTCCAGCGGGATCCGGATGTCCCGTGCGCCGATCATCGCGATCCTCGGAATGCCGATCCGCGAGAGTCCTCGGTCCCGGGCCGCCCGCCGGGACGCCTCGGCACCCCGCCGGGTACGTCCGGCGGGCCGGCCGGAAGGCGCCCGAGGTGACGGCCTTGGCCGGCCGAAGGGAGGAGAGGAGTGGGCCGAGCGAGCACGGCGGGAAAATCCTCCGCGACCTTCCCCCCTGGCGGAACGACCACGACGAATCCTGCTCGGCCGTCGTGGGGATAGGCTGCGGGGCGTTCCTGCTCACCTGGGAGATTGGACCTCGATGACCCGGGCCGCCCGAGAGATCCGGTTCGGAACCGGAGACGGCCGCAGGCCGGTGATAGCGGCCGAAGGCGTACGCGTCACGGCCGGCGCCTTCACGGTGCTCGACCGTTTCGACCTCACCGTGGATCAGGGTGAGGTCGTCGCGCTGACGGGCGTGAACGGTGCCGGGAAGTCGACCCTGCTGCGCTGCCTCGCCGGCCTCCAGCCGGTGACGGAGGGAGAGATCCTCGTCCTGGGAGCCCCGCCGAGGGACGACGAGACCTTCTGGCGGGACGTCGGCCTGACCACGGACGAGCAGGCGTGGTACCCGTGGCTCACGGTCCGCGAGCATCTGGAGCTGGTCAGGAGGATCCACGCACCGGTCGGGGACTCGTGTCCGGAGCCGGAGGCGCTGCTGGAGACCTTCGGCCTGTCCGACCGGGCCGACGTCACCCCGATGACGCTCTCGACCGGCCAGCGGCAACGGCTGTCGCTGGCCGCGATGCTGGCCAGGCCGAGTCGTCTCCTCCTGCTCGACGAGCCGGAGCAGGGGCTGGACCAGACCTTCCGCGACAGCCTCGGCACCCTGCTCGCGACGTACGCCGGGGACGGGGGCACCCTCGTGATGGCGACGCACGACGCCAGGCTCGCCGAGTCCGCGGGGGCCCGCATGGTCACGCTCCACGGCGCGGGACGCACGTGACGACGGTCGCCGGACTGACCCGGCGTCGCCGGTCGACGGCCCGGGAGCCGGGGTGGCAGCGGGCCTACTACCGGCTGATCACCCTGGGGCTCGTCGCGGCGATCGGCGTCCCCCAGCTCGTCCGGTTCTCCTCCTGGCTCTTCGGCGGTGCGGGTCCGGCCGACGCCGCGCCGGGTCTGGCCCTCCTCCTTGCCCTGCTGTCCGGTCTCCTCATGCTCCTGGCATGGACGGGGCCGGTGGTGTCGTCGCCGGCCGACGTGCGCTGGCTGGTCCTGTCCCCGCTGAACCGACGCCGGGTGCTCACCCGTGGCGCCTCCGTGCTCCTGGCGTCCTCGATCGTCGCCGGGCTGATCCTGGGCTCCCTGGGGGCCGCCGTGTCCGGCGGAGGCCGGGACCTGATCGCCCACCTGTCCCTGGGCGTCTCCGTCACGGTCACCGCGGGTGCGGCGGGCGTGCTGCTCCAGGCGGCCGGGACGAGGCGCGACTGGCTTCGGCTCACCGCGGTCCTCCTGCTCGTGGCCGCGGGGGCGCTCATCCTGCTGCGTCCGTCCCTTCCCGGTCCGCCCCTCGTCCCGGCCGCGTTCTCGGCCCCGGTGGTCGCGACCCTCCTGACGTGGAGGGCGTGGCGGGCGTTGGCGCACTTCCCGTCACGCGTTCTGCTGGACGCCTCGGCCCGGATGGGCACGCTGGTCGCCTCCTCCTACAACCTCGAACCCGCCGCGTTGACGTCGATCGCCGAGGAACGGTTCTGGCGGTCCAGGCGGCTGCGTTCACGTCCCTGGCCCGTCACCGGCCGGGCCGCCACGGTGCTGTCGGACGCGCGCATGCTGAGCCGCCGTCCGGGCCGGCTCGCCGTACTGGCCGTCCTGACCGTGCTGCCCGTCCTGGTCCGCTCCGCCGGGGGAACGACGGGCCTGGCGGTGGTCGTGCTCGTCTGCGGGGGCCTGGCCGCCGCGACGACCGCGGCCGCCGGGGCGCGCTGGGACGCCCAGCACCCCGAGCTGGCCCGCCTGTTCGCCAGGGGGTCCGCCACCGGGGTCGTGATGCCCGCCGCCCTCGCGCTCCTGTGGACCGGCCTGGCCCTGGCCCTGCTGGTCACGGCGGGATTCCTGCCCGCCTGGAGTTGCCTGTTCGCTCCGGCGGCGGCTCCCGGTCTCGCCGTGGGGGCCCTGCGCATGGCACGGCGTGGTCCGATCGACCATTCGATACCCGTCGTCGATCTCGGTATGGGCGGGATTCCCCTCGGCCCCGTGCTGTGGGCGACGGCCGGGGTGGACATCGCGATTCTCGGCAGCGTACCGCTGCTGCTCGCCGTGACACCGGCCTCGCTGGCGCTTCAGGCGTTGCTCGGCGCCGTCCTGCTCGGCGTCTGCGTGCGTCGCCGGCGTGTGAGCCGTTGAACCCCACGGCCGCCCGGCCTGGTCTAGTCTCACCGGGATGACGACCAAGAACTCCCACTGTTCCTTCTGCGGCGCGGCCTTCGCGTCCGACCAGGCGTGGCCGCGGACCTGCTCCGGCTGCGGCAACACCGCCTACCTCAACCCGCTGCCGGTCGCGGTGATGGTGCTGCCGGTCGGCGACGGCCTGCTGGTGATCCGGCGCGCCATCGAACCGCGCCGGGGTGCCCTGGCCCTGCCCGGCGGCTTCGTCGACATGGGCGAGTCCTGGCAGCGGGCGGCCGTGCGAGAGCTGCGCGAGGAGACCGGGATCGACGTCGACGTGGACGAGGTGCGGCTCCTCGACGTGCTCAGTGCCCCCGACGGCACCGTGCTGATCTTCGCCCAGGGCCCGAGGACCGACGCGGCCTCCCTCCCTGCGGTCGCGGCCACGTCGGAGACCTCGGAGTGGCTGGTGATCGACGGGCCCCGGGAGCTGGCGTTCCCGCTGCACACGCGGGTCGTGGAGACGTACTTCGACCGGGCGCGGGCCGGTGGGAGCATGGGCGTATGAACGTGGTCGTGCTCTCCGACACCCACGCGCCCCGGCGGTGGAAGACGTGCCCGCCCGCCGTGGCCGGGCACCTGCGGGGGGCGGATCTGATCCTGCACGCGGGGGACGTCTGCGTGGGCGGGGTGATCGACGAGCTGGCCGCCTACGCCCCGGTCCACGTGGTCAAGGGCAACAACGACGGGCCGGACGTGGTGGCCCCCGAGACCCTGGAGCTGGACCTCGGCGGGCTGCGGGTGGCGATGATCCACGACAGCGGGACGGCCCAGGGCCGGCTCGCCCGGATGCGGCGCCGCTTCCCCACGGCCGGCCTGGTGGTGTTCGGGCACTCCCACATCCCGATGGACCAGGCCGCGGACGGCCTGCGGATCTTCAACCCGGGCTCGCCCACCGACCGCCGCCGCCAGCCGCACGGCACCCTGGGCACGCTGCGCGTCGAGGACGGCCGCCTCGTCGAGGCGAGGATCGTCCCGGTCACCTGACCGTCCGCGCGTCCGCGCGGCGTCACGGCCCGGCGGGCCCGGGGACCTACAGCTCGACGTGGCCGGTGACGCAGGTGACCGTGCCGCCCGCGACCCAGATCGTCCCGTCGGGGTCGCGGGAGACGTGGGCGCGCCCGGCGCGCCCGAGCACGGTCCCCTGGCTCGCCACGTACGGCGCCTCGGCCCGGCCGGTGCGCAGCAGCCACTGCGCGAGCGAGGCGTTCAGGCTGCCGGTCACCGGGTCCTCGGCCGTGGCCCCGTCCTTGGGGAAGAACGCCCGGACCTCGAACGCCTCGGGGGATCCCGGCGGGTAGGGGCCCACCACACCCACGTCGAGGTCGACGATCCCCGGCCGCAGCGCGAGCACCTCCTGCGCGCTCGACAGCAGGACGGCCACCCAGCCGGGCCCGTTGTCGGCCCATTCGGCGTCCAGGATGTCGGCGCGGGCGATGCCGAGCGAGCGCGCGACGCGCTCGACCACCTCCTCCTCGACCGGTCCGGAGCGCAGCAGCCGGGGTGCGGCGAAGGCGGGGCCGTCCGCGGTCGGGCGGACCGGGACCAGGCCGAGCCCGCACTCCTGGACGACCACGTCGGACCTCGCCGGCACACCGCCCGACGACAGCCAGGCGTGGCAGGTGCCCAGCGTCGGGTGCCCGGCGAAGGGCAGCTCCAGGCCCGGGGTGAAGATCCGCACCCGGTAGTCCGCGCCGGGTGCCTGCGGGGGCAGCACGAAGGTGGTCTCCGACAGGTTCGTCCAGCGCGCGAACCCGAGCATCTCCTCGGCGCTCAGCCCTTCCGCGTCGAGCACGACGGCGACCGGGTTGCCCCGGTAGGGGACGGTGGTGAAGACATCGACCTGCCGGAAGCGACGCTGCATGAGATCAAGTATGCCGGGACGGCCCGGTCGCGCGCGGCCCCGGGGTGCGGGCGCCGTACACGCGCAGGACACTGTGGCAGAGCGCCGCCGACGCCTGCGCGCCGGTCATGCGGCCGGCGGCGACCTCACCGCCGGCCGCGTGACCGAGCGCGACGGTCGCGGAGACCAGCCAGGCCGGGTCGAGGCCGCCGTCGAACTCCCCGGCGGCCTGGCCGCGTTCGATCAGCCTCCCGAGGCGCTCGGCGACCGTGGCGTGCTGCCGGTCGGATTCCGCGGTGTCGGCGGGGTCGGCGGCGGTCACCGAGGAGTGCAGGAGCAGCCGGTACCGGTCGAACATCCGCCAGGTGACGTCCAGCCAGCTCAGCAGCGTCTCCGTGGCGGTCCGGCCGTCCACGTCGGCGAGATCGAGGGCGGCGACGGTCTCGGCGGTGAGATGGTCGACGACCGCGGCCACCAGCAGCGGCCGGGACGGGTAGTGGGCGTACACGGTCTGGCGGGTGACGCCGGCCGCGGCGGCGATCTCCTCCACCTTCGCGTCCGGCTGCCGGCCGAGCACCTCGACGGCGGCGGCGAGCACGGCGGCGGCGCTGCGCTCGCCGTCCGAACGCCGTCGCCGACGTCGGCCGCCGGGCATCTCTGACACGTTGTCCAATCTAGCATCCGGCGTTATCGTGGACACGATGTCAAAGATAAGCCGATCCAGGGAGACCACATGACGCCCCGCGCCGATCTGACCGGATACCTGACCCGCTACCCGCGGGAGGCGGCATTGAGCGACGAGGACCCGGCGGCCGTGCTGGACCGCTACCACACGCCGGACTACGAGGTGGTCACCGACGGGGTACGGCTGGACCGGCAGCGATTGCTCGACCACATCCGCCCGGCCCGCAAGCAGGTCGCCGACGTCCGCGTCGAGGTGGATCAGGCGCTGGTGGACGGCGACCAGGTGGCCGTCCGGTACCGGCTCGTCGCGCAGATGCGCAAGGGCAGGACCGTCACCAGCGAGATCTACATGTTCGGGGAGCTCTCCGCCGACGGCCGGCTGCGCCGCGCCGTCCAGGCCACCCGGACGATCCCCTCCGACCCCTTCGAGCAGACCCACGCGGGCACGCCGGGTCCGGGCCGGAGGTGACACACCCCGCGGTGTCCGCCGGGAACCTCCGGGACCCGTACGCCGGACGCGATCGCACGGGTCACCCGTCCGCCCGGACGGCTCCGTTCACGGCTCGATCCCCCTGCGAAGCAGCCTCCACATCTGCTCGGCGGCCTGGGCCCGCTCGGCCGCCGGGATCCTGGCCAGCAGCCCGGCCAGCATGCCCACGGCCAGGACCAGGTCGTCGGCCGTCATGTCCGCGCGGATGTGACCGGCACGCCGGGCCTCGGGGAGCCTGCTCTCCAGCACCCTGGCCACGCGGTCCCGTACCTCGATGATCCGGGGGTCGGGCTCGGGCGGCACGCTGACCATGTTGATGAACGCGGTCGAGGCGATGGTCTGCTCGGTGAGCAGGTCCAGCACGTCGGTCAGGGTGGTGCCGGGCCCGGCGGCCAGCGCCTCCAGGTCGGCGACGCTGTCCTCGAACACGGCCAGCGCCAGGCTGACGCGGTCGGGAAAGTGCCGGTAGAGGCTTCCCTGCCCGACCCCGGCCACGCGGGCGACCGCGCTGAGCGGTGCGTCGTACCCGGCGTCGGCGAAGACCACGCGGGCCGCCGCCATCAGCGCCGCCCGGTTCTCCGCCGCGGCGCTCGGTCCTCTGTTGGGTCGACGCACGGCAGGCATAGCGGCTATGTTGACATCCTCTCCGCCCTAAAGGAGGGAGATTCCCGCCTGCCGCGTGTGCGGCTTCGGGTGGGTTACTGCTTCTTCGCGCGGCGCCGGAACACGTTCCGGTCTTACCTGCGCTCTGCAGTCGTTTGATCTCTCCGCCTGCCCGGCGGCGAGGATGTTGATCGCTGCGTTGACGTCTCGGTCATGGACGGCCCCGCACGGGCAGGTCCACGACCGGACGTTCAACGGCATGGATCCGGCGATGGTGCCGCACGCTGAGCAGAGCTTCGACGATGGGAACCAGCGGTCGACCCTGGCGAAGGTCCGCCCGTACCGCTTCGCCTTGTACTCCAGCATGCCGACGAACTGTGACCAGCCCGCATCGTGCACGCTCTTGGCCAGCTTCGTGCGCGCCAGACCTGACACCGCCACGTTCTCCACGTACACCGCTTGGTTGTCGCGGATCAACATGGTGGAGAGCTTGTGTGCCCAGTCTCGGCGCGTGTCGGCCACCTTTGCGTGCGCCTTGGCGACCTTGAGCTTGGCCTTCTGGCGGTTCGCGGAACCTTTCTGCGTGCGACTCAACGCCTTCTGCGCCCGGCGGAGCTTCTTTGCCGCCCGCCGTAGAAGGCGGGGATTGGCGATCTTCTGGCCGTCCGACGTGATCGCGAAATGGGTGAGCCCCAGGTCGATGCCGATCTGGGAGTCTGTCTGTGGCAACGGCTGCTCGCTCGTCTCGACGACGAACGACGCGAAGTACCGGCCCGCGGAGTCCTTGACCACCGTCACCGACGACGGATCGGACGGCAGTGATCGCGACCAGCGCACCGGCGCGTCCCCGATCTTCGGCAGACGCAGCTTCCCGCCCGCCGTGACGGCGAACCGGGCGTTCTTGGTGAACCGGACCGCTTGCCGGGAATCCTTTCGAGACCGGAACCGAGGTGCGGCGACCTTGCGGCCCTTTCGCTTCCCCGAAAGCGAGGCGAAGAAATTGCGGTAGGCGACGTTCAGGTCCGCGAGCGCCTGCTGAAGGATCACCGCCGACACCTCGCCCAGCCACGCCCGCTGCGGGGTCTGCTTGGCCTGAGTGATGATCTGCTTGGACAGGTCCCCGTCGGGGATGTACGGCAGGCCCTGTTCGTGGGCCTCCTGCCGTAGGCGCAGCCCGTCGTTGTACACCGTTCGCGCGCACCCGAACGCCCGCGCCGGCGCTCGGCACTGACCGGGGGTCGGGTGGAGACGGAAGTTGTACCTGAGCTGCACACCACGATCTTACCCTGGGTATATGACCGACTACGGATAGACGGAGGCCGGTAGGCACTGTGTTTTTGTGCTGCATGCCCACGTGGTTTTCGTGACCAAGGTTCGGCACCGGGTGTTCACCTGGAACGCATGGAGGAGATCATGCGGGAGGTGTGCGCTGACTTCGAGACCGAGCTTATCGAGTTCAACGGCGAGACGACCACGTCCACCTGCTGGTGAACGTCCCGCCCAAGATCACCCTGTCCAAGCTGGTCAACTCCATCAAAGGCGTGTCCTCTCGCAGGATGCCCCAAGAGTTCCCCGAACCGGCCCGCCACTGCTACCGGGCGAACAAGCTGTGGCCGGGCTCCTGCTTCGCCGGGTCGGTGGGGCGTACCACTCAGCGTCCTGAGCCAGTACATCGAGTAACAAACCGGCCGAGTCAAGGCACGCTCGGGCCTGGCGGCCCTCCCGCGCGGGCCTACATCCCGGCCTGAAGACCGGAGCACCGGCCCGCATTCCGGTAGCAACCGGATAACATTGTCCGGTTACGCGGGGCCGCGGGCCCGGCGGGGTCACGGCACCGTCCCGTCCGGCACGGCCGCGCGTCCCCGTACCCCTTCCCGTCCGGCGCCCCCACCCCCGCCCCCTCACCGATCGGAAGAGTGACCCCGTGACCCATCTCAGCTTCGACGACCGCGTCGCCCTCGTCACGGGCGCGGGCTCCGGAATCGGCAGGGCGATGGCCGTCGCCTTCGCCGGGGCGGGCGCCCGCGTCGTGGTCTGCGACATCGACGCCGAGAGCGCCGGACGCACGGCCGCCGGCATCGGGGACGCGGCCGTCGCGGTGACCGCCGACGTCTCCGACGAGGCGTCGGTCACCGCGCTGGTCGAGACCGCGATCGGCGCGTACGGCCGTCTCGACGTGCTGTGCAACAACGCCGGCGTCCTCGACAGCATGGCTCTGCCCGCGGACATCCCGGTCGCGATGTGGGAGCGGGTCCTGCGGGTCAACCTGACCGGCACCTTCCTGGTCACGCACGCCGTCCTGCCGCACATGCTGAGCCGGGGACGCGGCGCGATCGTCAACACCGCCTCCGAGGCGGGCGTGCGCGGCGGCGCGGCCGGGGCGGCCTACACCGCGTCCAAGCACGGCGTCGTCGGCCTGACCCGCAGCGTCGCCTGGGCGTACGCCAGGGAGGGCATCCGCTGCAACGCCATCCTGCCCGGCCCCACCATGACCGGCATCGCCACGAACGCGACGTTCGACCCGGCCGGCATCGCCCGGCTCGGCCCGGTGCTCGCCCTCGGCGAGCGGATGGCCGAGCCCGAGCGGATGGCCGACGCCGCCCTCTTCCTCGCCTCCGACGCCGCCTCGTTCGTCAACGGCGCGATCGTCCCGGTGGACGGGGGCTGGTCGGCCGCCTGACCCGGCGCCCGGGACCGGCTCGGACGAGAGGCCGATCGACGCGGAGGAGAGCATAAAACTGAAACGAGAGCAGTGCTCTTGACATCACTGTTCAGGTTCGAGAGCATTGCTCTCGAACCTATAGGAGTGATCATGAGCAAGCTGTTCTACCGCGGCCCCTCGTCGGCGGTCCTGCACGCCGAGTACGCGGCCCGGGGCCGGATCGACACCGAGGCGCCCGTGACCTCGGCGTCCAGCGTCGTCGTCGACGCGACGCCCGCCCAGGTCTGGGAGGTGATCTCCGACCTGCGGAACTGGCCCCGGTGGGCACCGGGGTACGAGGTGCTGCAGCTCGGCGAGACGGCGCCCGGGGCCACCTTCCGCTGGAGGCTCGGCGGGGTGAGGATCACCTCCAGGTTCGCCGTCGTCGCCCCCGGACGCGAGCTCACCTGGAGCGGCGTGGTCTTCGGCTACAAGGCCGTCGACCAGCAGCTGCTGGAGGCACTGCCCGGCGGACGCACCCGGGTGACCATGCGGGAGAGCCTGGCCGGCCCGCTGGTCTCCCTGATCTTCGGCGTCGACAAGCTCCGCACGGGTCACGAGCGCTACCTGGCCGCCCTGGAGAAGGAACTGACCAGGCGGCCGGCGGTGGACCTGCATGACCGCTGAACCGGGGCGCGTCGCGTCCCGGCCGTGGCGGACCGGGACAATCGTCAGATGTTCGACTTCGGAGTCTCCGGTTACCGGCCGGAGTGGCTCACCGGCCTATCGATGATCATGCAGGCCCAGGGGCGGAGGCTGGCCGCCCTGGAAGGGCGGCGGCTGACGCGCGTGCTGGTGGTCTGGGACCTGGAGGACGACACCTGGTTCACCGACGGGCCGGTCCTGCTGGACTTCGACGGCGAGCAGGTGGAGATCGTTCACAACAAGTTCGACGATCTCTCGATCACCTGGAACGCCGTCGATCCGGCCCGGCCGCTGGACTGGGCCGGGACGGGCATCCCGCTGCGGTGGCGGCAGGACGCGTTCCCCGAGGCGACCGCGCTGCTGGGACAGGCGCTGCGTTCCGTGGAGCTCCTCGAGTACGTCGACGACGACCTGGCCAGGGGCATGGTCGCCCTCGGCTTCGTCTTCCCGCACGGCCGGATGACCGTGTACAACGCGATGGACGAGAACGGCATCGCGTTCGGCGATCCCGGCCCCTCGTACGCCCGCCACGTCGCGGGGGCGGCGGACGGGTCACGGGACCGGGACCGCGGCCCGCGGCGAGGACCGCCCCCGGGAGGGTGAGGGCCAGCCTCGTCGCGCGGGCCTCGTTTCGCGCCGGACTCCTTGCTCGGGCCTCGTTGCTCGGGTCTTGTTGTGTGGGCCTCGTCGCGCGGGCCTCGTCGCGCGCCGGCCCGTCAGGGGGGCGGGGCGGCGTCGTGCGCCTCCCGTGCCCTGGTGAGGAGGGCCATCAGCCTGTCCTCCTCGCGGATCCTCGCCCGGTACTTCTCGGGAAGCCCCTTGATGACCTCGATCTCGCGGACCAGGGCGGCGAAGATCTCCTCGCGGCGGGCAGGGTCGTTCTCGACCTCCAGGTACTCCGTGGCGTGACGCCGCGCCGCCGAGACGGCGTTCTGCGCCCTGCCCTTGGGACTGAACAGCGAGACGAGCACGGTGACGACGAGGACGCCGATGATCACCCCCAGCGACAGGCCGGTGCCGATCTCCACCACCGGGACCGGCCGGCCGTCGTTGATGAACGGGACGTTGTTCTCGTGCAGCGCGTGCAGCATGAGCTTCACGCCGATGAAGCCCAGGATCGCGGCGAGACCGTAGCTGAGGTAGATGAGGCGGTCCAGCAGCCCGTCGATGAGGAAGTACAGCTGGCGCAGGCCGAGCAGCGAGAACGCCGTGGCCGTGAACACCACGTACACGTTCTCGGTCAGCCCGAAGATGGCGGGGATGGAGTCCAGCGCGAACAGGATGTCCGTGCCGCCGATGGCGACCATGACGAGCAGCATGGGCGTCATGACGCGCCTGCCGTCCTGGACGGTGAACAGCCTGTCGCCGTCGTAGGTGTCGGAGGTGTGGAACACCTTCCTGGCCAGGCGGATCACGATGTTGTCGGCGGAGTGGCTGTCCTCGCCCTCCGGCTTGAGCAGGTTGCCGGCGGTGATGAGCAGGATGAGGCCGAACAGGTAGAACACCCAGGCGAACGAGTTGATCAGCGCGGCGCCCAGGAAGATGAAACCGGCCCGGGCGATCAGGGAGAAGACGATGCCGAAGAGCAGGACCTTCTGCTGGTCGGCGCGCGGCACCTTGAAGCTGGACATGATGATGAGGAACACGAACAGGTTGTCGACCGACAGCGCCTTCTCCGTCACGTACCCGGCGAAGTACTCGACGCCCATCGCGGTCCCGCCGAAGACCCACACGCCGACGCCGAACAGGAGCGCGACGCCGACGTAGGCGGCCGACCAGCGGGCGGCCTCGGACAGGGTGGGCACGTGCGCCTTGCGCACGTGGAAGACGAAGTCGAACAGCAGCAGACCGGCGATGCCGGCGATCGTGAACCACCAGACGACAGCGGGTACGTCCATCGGCGCGCTCCGGTTCCAGGGACGGTCGGGGCGGCGCACGCCGCGACGGCCGGCCGGCCCCGCTCCACGCTCCCCGTGCCCGGCGGGCCGGCCGATCAGGTCGGACCGCTCCCGGCCGGTCTGCGGGGTGTCATCCCCCCGCGCTCACGTCCCGACGCGAGGACGAACGTCGCCATATGGCAAAGGTCGGCTCCGGTCCGTCTTCTCACCGGCGGTGAACACGACAGGACGAGCAGGATCGGGGCGGCCGGACGGTCCTCGCCACCGGACGGCGGGACCGGGGCCCAGCGGGGACGGGCCTCGCAGGCCGCGAGGCCCGGCGTGCCCGGTTCGCCTGGCCGATCCGGGTCTCCGTCGCGCGAGAAAACCTCCTGTCAAGAAATCGGCGTCCGTGGGGGAAGGTCCTGACGTGGTGTCCGCCAGGAGGTCACGGTGGTCGCCGGGCATGCGTGCGTGGAGGGACAGCACGATGTGAGCGTTAACATTTCGTCAGCCGTTCGTGGCTCCTTCATCTGCCGGACGCTTGCGGTGGTGGTGGAGCGCAGCAAACACCAGGCGAGAAGCGGCTGTCAAGAGTACGAAACATACCCTGACGAGGGAAACGGGAGTGCGCTCGTCTCAGCTGCCGTTCACGGGCCGTCGCATCGGCGCGGACGACACGATGTGATGAAAATTTCACATAAAACGCCGTACCGCGGTGGCCCGGAGCCCCAGTTTTCAGCGAACCGGGAGGCGTCGGCGCAGGTGCGCGACATGTGTGCCATATAGCGGTACGAGAGCTTGCCAGATTAGCTTGACACATTTTGTAATACTTTCCACACTGAGTCCCCGAGACGGCCCCATGTCCACGTCGGTGGTGAGCGGCAGAGGGCCGTCGGTCACGACGCCCCGGTGGTGTGCGTTCCCTGATGACGGAACGCGGCGTCGATCCCGCGGGGCGTCCCCCCGTGACCACCCGTTTCCGCGTTTCTGTGATGCAGTTATGGAGGCTCAGGCATGGGCACCAACGCCATACCCCCACCCCGGACCCGCAGGCCCTTCGGCGGTCTTCGCCGGGCTCTGATCACCGGTGCCCTCGGCACCCTCGTGCTCGGCACGCTCACGGCGGTGACCGGCCCGGTGGCGGCCGGCGCCGCTTCCGCGGGCACCGCCGGTACCGCCTCGGTCAGTGCCGCGGCGAGCACGCTCGGCGCCGCCGCGGCCCAGAGCGGCCGCTACTTCGGCACCGCGATCGCCGCGGGCAGGCTCGGCGACTCGGCGTACACGACCATCGCCAACCGTGAGTTCAACATGATCACGGCCGAGAACGAGATGAAGATCGACGCCACCGAGCCCAACCAGAACCAGTTCAACTTCAGCGGTGGCGACCGCGTCTACAACTGGGCCGTGCAGAACGGCAAGCGGGTCCGCGGCCACACCCTGGCCTGGCACAACCAGCAGCCCAACTGGATGCGCTCGATGGAAGGCGCCCCCCTGCGCCAGGCGATGATCAACCACATCAACGGCGTGATGAACCACTACAAGGGCAAGATCTACGCCTGGGACGTGGTCAACGAGGCCTTCGACGACGGCAACTCCGGCGCCCGGCGCAACTCCAACCTCCAGCGCACCGGCAACGACTGGATCGAGGTCGCCTTCCGCACCGCGCGGGCCGCCGACCCGGCCGCCAAGCTCTGCTACAACGACTACAACATCGACAACTGGAGCTGGGCCAAGACGCAGGGCGTCTACAACATGGTCCGCGACTTCAAGGCCCGCGGCGTGCCGATCGACTGCGTGGGCCTGCAGTCGCACTTCAACAGCAACAGCCCCTACAACAGCAACTACCGCACCACCATCTCCAGCTTCGCGGCCCTGGGCGTCGACGTGCAGATCACCGAGCTGGACATCGTGGGCGGCTCGGCGACCACCTACACCAACGTGGTCAACGACTGCCTCGCCGTGCCGCGCTGCACCGGCATCACCGTCTGGGGCGTGCGCGACAGCGACTCCTGGCTGGGCGCCAACGCCACCGCGCTGCTGTTCGACGGCAACGGCAACAAGAAGCCGGCCTACACCTCGGTCCTGAACGCCCTCAACATAGTGGAGCCGACCCCCACACCGACGCCGACGCCGACCGTCACCCCCACGGGTGGCAGTGGCACCGGGCAGATCAGGGGCGTGGCCTCCAACCGGTGCGTGGACGTGCCCGGTTCCAGCACCACCGACGGCACCCAGCTGAACCTGTGGGACTGCCACACCAACCCCAACCAGCAGTGGACCTACACCGCGGCCGGTGAGTTCAAGGTCTACGGCAACAAGTGCCTGGACGCCGGCGGTACCGCCAGCAACGCCAAGGCGCAGATCTACGGCTGTCACGGCGGTGACAACCAGAAGTGGCGCGTCAACTCCGACGGCACCATCGTCGGCGTGCAGTCCGGGCTGTGCCTGGACGCCGTGGGCGCCGGGACCGCCAACGGCACCCTGCTCCACCTCTACTCCTGCCACGGCGGCACCAACCAGAAGTGGACCTGGAGCGGCACCTCGGTGACCCCCACCCCGACCCCGACCGTGACGCCGACCGGCGGTATGTGCAACCTTCCCTCGACGTACCGCTGGAGCTCGACGGGCGTGCTGGCCAACCCGAGGTCGGGCTGGGTCTCGCTCAAGGACTTCACCGTCGCCCCCTACGAGGGCAAGCAGCTCGTCTACGCCACCACCCACGACAACGGCTCCTCCTGGGGGTCGATGAACTTCGGCCTGTTCACCAACTGGTCGGAGATGGCCTCGGCCAGCCAGAACGCGATGTCGTCCGGCACGGTGGCGCCCTCGCTGTTCTACTTCGCCCCCAAGAACATCTGGGTGCTGGCCTACCAGTGGGGCGGCCCGGCGTTCTCCTACCGCACCTCCACCAACCCGACCAACCCCAACGGCTGGTCGGCCCCGCAGACCCTGTTCTCCGGAACCATCACCGGCTCCAACACCGGCCCCATCGACCAGGCCCTCATCGGTGACGACACGAACATGTACCTGTTCTTCGCCGGCGACAACGGCAAGATCTACCGCGCCAGCATGCCGATCGGGAACTTCCCCGGCAACTTCGGCTCCACCTCGACCGTCATCATGAGCGACACGACCAACAACCTCTTCGAGGCCGTCCAGGTCTACAAGCTGCAGAACCAGAACCGCTACCTCATGATCGTCGAGGCCATCGGTTCCCAGGGCCGCTACTTCCGCTCCTTCACCGCCACCAGCCTCAACGGCACCTGGACCCCCCAGGCCGCCACCGAGTCCAACCCGTTCGCGGGCAAGGCCAACAGCGGCGCCACCTGGACCAACGACATCAGCCACGGTGAGCTGCTGCGCACCAACGCCGACCAGACCATGACCGTCGACCCCTGCAACCTGCAGCTGCTCTACCAGGGCCGCAACCCCAACATCAACCCCCCGGACTACGGCCTCCTGCCCTACCGTCCGGGCCTGCTGACACTCCAGCGCTGACGATGTGACGTGACGCGTCCCGGTTCCCGGGCCCGCTGACCTTCCCTCCGTCCCGCCGAAGGGCCTCCGGTGCGACCGCGCACCGGAGGCCTGGCATTGAGCGACGACGGCCCGCTCCCCGGGCCGGATCCGCCTGTCGACGCCGGGGCGTCTCGGAGCACACGCCCGCAGACGCCCCGGACACCGAAAAGGACACGACGTGAAACGAAGGCTCAGGGCCGTCCTGGCGGCCGCCGCCTTACCCCTGGTGATCGCGGGCCTGCTCGTGGCGATCCGGCCCGCCGCGGCCGCGTCGCTGACCCAGGTGACCGGCTTCGGGACCAACCCGACGAACCTGAACATGTACGTCTACGTGCCGGACAGGGTCGCGGCACGGCCGGCGATGCTGGTGATGGTCCACTACTGCACGGGCACGGCCGCCGGGGTCTTCAACAGCGTCGGACGTGACTACGTGACCGCGGCGGACCGGTACGGGTACGTCATCGTGCTCCCCGAGGCCACCCGTGAGGGACGGTGCTTCGACGTCTCCTCCCCCGCCGCCCTCAGGCGCAACGGCGGCGGCGACTCCACCGGGATCATGTCCATGGCCGCGTGGGCCCGGCAGCGCTACAACGTCGACCCCGCCCGCATCGTGGTCAGCGGCTTCTCCTCCGGGGCGATGATGACCAACGTGCTCGCCGCCCAGTACCCGGACGTGTTCGGCGCCGCCGCGGCGTTCTCCGGCGTGCCCGCCGGGTGCTTCGCCACCACCAACGGGTCGCTGTGGAACAGCCAGTGCTCCGGCGGGAACCTGATCAAGTCCGCGCAGCAGTGGGGCGACCAGGCACGGGCGATGTATCCCGGGTACACCGGCCGCTACCCGCGGATGCAGCTGTGGCACGGCACCACCGACACCACGCTCGCCTACCCCAACTTCGGCGAGCAGATCAAGCAGTGGACCAACCTGAACGGGGTGGGCCAGACACCGGTGCTCACCGACACCCCCCGATCGGGTGTGACCCGGACCCGCTACGGCGCCACCACGACCCAGCCTCCCGTCGAGGCGTTCAGCTTCGCGGGCCACGGTCACTCCCTTCCGCTGGACGGCATGTTCCCGCACGCCCTGGCCTTCCTCGGCCTCGACGGCGGCGTGAACCCGTCCCCCACCCCGACTCCGACGCCGACCGTGACCCCGACGCCGACGCCGACTCCGACCCCGACGCCGGGATCGGGCCCGATCCGTGGTGTGGGCTCGAACCGGTGCGCGGACGTCAGCGGCGTCTCACAGGCCAACGGCGCGGCCGTCCAGCTGTGGGACTGCAACGGCCAGAACAACCAGCAGTGGACCACCACCGCAGCGAACGAACTTCGCGTCTACGGCAACAAGTGCCTCGACGTCAGCAACCAGAGCACCACCGACGGCGCCACCGTCCAGATCTGGGACTGCAACGGCCAGAACAACCAGAAGTGGCGCCTCAACACCGACGGCACCATCACCGCCCTCGGCGCCAACAAGTGCCTCGACGTCCCCAACAGCGCCACCGCCAACGGCACCCGCCTCGCCATCTGGTCCTGCAACGGCGGCAACAACCAGCGCTGGACCAGAGGCTGACCCCTCACGGGGCGAAGGGCCGGCCTCCACCGGGCGAACCCGCGCGGGGTGGCCGGGACCCTGTCGCCGTCACCCTCCATCCGCACCAAAATTGATGCTACACATCTGAAGAACTATCGGATCCGCGAGTCGACAGAAGACAAGAGAAGTTCGTCCAGCTGCGGTTACGTCTGAAAGACGTCCCACTTTGACAAAGGCTCCCCTGTGAGGAGTCAGAAATAAGTGGGCTTAAGGTCTTGACGCACCTCGGCGTACGCAACGTAATTGGTAGCTGAGTCTCCGGGATGCCTCCTGGGCGAACCGGCGGCTGGACGGACCTCTCCGGGCGACTCGCGGCCGAGCCGTACCGTCCGAGGCTCTCACCCCCCGATGAAGGAGAACCAAGTGATGTCCCCATCCAGACGTGCCGCCGCCCGGACCACGGAGAGGGTCGCGTGATGTCGAAGCGCAGATCCCTTTTCGGAGCGATCGCGGTCGCGGCGCTCCTCGTCGTGTCCACGGGTCACGCGGCGCTGAGCAACAGCCTCGGCGCGACCGCGTCGTCCGCGTCGTCCGCGTCGTCCGCGTCGTCCGCGTCGTCCGCGGCCGCGGGTGCCCTGGCGCCGACCGCAGGGTGCGGCAAGAACCCGGCACTGACGAGCGGTACGCACACGATCCAGAGCGGCGGCAAGACCCGCTCCTTCATCCTGCGGCTCCCCGACAACTACAACAACAACACGCCCTACCGGGTGTTCTTCGGGTTCCACTGGCGGGGCGGCACCGCCACCGAGATCGACTCGGGCGGCACCAGCGGGTACCCCTGGTCCTTCTACGGCATGCGGCAGATGTCGAACAACAACGGCATCTTCATCGCGCCGCAGGGCCTCGGCGGCGGCTGGGCCAACTCCGGCAATGAGGACGTGAACCTCGTCGACGACCTGAACAGGCTGCTCGACGCCTCCCTGTGCGTCGACACCACGCAGCGCTTCGCCATGGGCTTCAGCTACGGCGGCGGGATGAGCTACTCGCTCGCCTGCAGCAGGGCGACGGTCTTCCGCGCGGTCGCGGTCTACGCCGGCGCGCAGCTCAGCGGGTGCAGCGGCGGCACCCAGCCGATCGCGTACATGGGACTGCACGGCATCGGCGACAACGTCCTCAACATCTCCCAGGGACGGTCGCTGCGCGACAGGTTCGTCAGGAACAACGGCTGCACCGCCCAGAACCCGCCCGAGCCGGGGTCGGGCAGCAGGACGCACGTCACCACCACCTACTCGGGGTGCCGGGCCGGGTACCCGGTCGTGTGGGCCGCCTTCGACAACGGCCACATGCCCGGTCCCGTGGACGGGACCTACGCCGAGAGCGGCATCACGACCTGGACCAAGGGCGAGGTGTGGAGGTTCTTCTCGCAGTTCGGGACCACCCCCGAGCCCACGCCGACGCCGACGCCGACCGTGACCCCGACCCCGGGGCCGGGATCGGGTCCGATCCGTGGCGTGGGCTCGAACCGGTGCGCGGACGTCAGCGGCGTCTCACAGGCCAACGGCGCGGCCGTCCAGCTGTGGGACTGCAACGGCCAGAACAACCAGCAGTGGACCACCACCGCAGCGAACGAACTTCGCGTCTACGGCAACAAGTGCCTCGACGTCAGCAACCAGAGCACCACCGACGGCGCCACCGTCCAGATCTGGGACTGCAACGGCCAGAACAACCAGAAATGGCGCCTCAACACCGACGGCACCATCACCGCCCTCGGCGCCAACAAGTGCCTCGACGTCCCCAACAGCGCCACCGCCAACGGCACCCGCCTCGCCATCTGGTCCTGCAACGGCGGCAACAACCAGCGCTGGACCAGAGGCTGACCCCTCACCGGCACCTATGAGAAGACACCTGCGGGGATCCCCTGCCGGGGACGGCTGCCGTCCCGGCGAGGGATCCCCTCCGGCGGCGGGGCCGTGTCCACCTGCCCCGCCCCGGCAGGCCGGCGCGCCGTCGTGGCCGGACGGGACGCTCCCCGGGTGTGCCACCCGGGGAGCGTCCCGTGCGTTCTCAGGCCTGTCCCATCCGCTGGCTCTGGCGGCCCAGGCCGTCGATCTCGACGTCGACCACGTCACCCGCGCGCAGGTACGCCTCCGGGCCCATGCCGAGGGCCACCCCCGCGGGGGTGCCGGTGTTCACCACGTCGCCCGGCTCCAGGACCATGAACTGGCTGAGGTACCAGATCACATGATGAACACCGAAGATCTGGTTCTTGGTGCTGCCGTTCTGGCGGAGCCGCCCGTTGACCCACAGGCGCAGGCCGAGCGCCTGCGGATCGCCCACCTCGTCCGGGGTGACCAGCCACGGGCCCAGCGGGTTGAACGTCTCACACGACTTGCCCTTGTCCCACTGGCCGCCGCGTTCGTTCTGGAACTCCCGCTCGGAGACGTCGTTGGCGATCGCGTATCCGGCGATCACGCCCGCCGCCTCCTGCGGGGAGGACAGGTAGCGGGCCGTGCCGCCGAGGACGACCGCCAGCTCGACCTCGTAGTCGGTCTTCACGCTGCCGCGCGGCACCAGGACCTCGTCCTCGGGGCCGACGACCGTGTTGGACGCCTTCATGAAGACCACCGGCTCGGCCGGGAGGGCGGCACCGGTCTCCTCCGCGTGGTCGGAGTAGTTCAGCCCGATGCAGACGACCTTCCCCGGCCTGGCCACCGGGGCGCCGATCCGCTCGTACGGCCCGGCCTCGGGCAGGCCGCCCTCGGCGAGGGCGGAACGCACCCGCTCGACGCCTCCCGCGGCGAGGAACGCGCCGTCGATGTCCGCCGTCAGCGCCGACAGGTCCAGCGCCCTGCCGTCGGGTCCCATGACGCAGGGCCGCTCCTGACCTCGCGGTCCCACCCGGAACAGTTTCACGAAACGCCTTCTTTCCCTTGGTTCGCAGGCATGCCCGCCGGGCCGCGCCCGGTGGGTTCATCGGATCGGACGGGAGCCGCCGTGCGCCGCGTCCTGTTCGAGCCGTTCGAGCCGTTCGAGCGGGGTGCGCGTTCAGCGCTCCAGGCGCACGGGCTCGTCCGGCCCGCCGCGGCGGACGATCCAGGCGTCGGTGATGTGCCTGAACATCGCCTCGGCGGCACCGCCGGGGTCGTGGGCGGCGATGCGCTCGTAGATGCGGCGATGGCCGAGGTTGGACGCCACGCACAGGGCCCGCTGGGGCCGGCCCATGTAGCGGGCGGTGTTGACGACCTGGCTCTCCAGGGCCCGCACCACGCCACGGGCGATGCGGTTCCCGGACGCCTGCATGATCGTGTCGTGGAAGGCGAGGTCGTGCTTGGCGTACGTGACATGGTCGTCCACGAGCTCGTCCATCCGGTCCACCAGCGCGCGCAGCCGGTCGATCGTGTCCTGGTCCGCGAGACGGGCGGCGAGGTTCGCCATGTCGGACTCCAGCACGCGCCGGGTGACCACGAGGTCGTCGAGGATCCCCAGGCTGTCGTCCTCGGCGATGGTCGCCGCGAGGACGAGCTCGTCGAGCATGTCCCACATCGTCGGGGGGGTGACCATGGTGCCGCTGCCCTGGCGGATCTGCACCAGCCCCTTCTCCTGAAGGATCTTCACCGCTTCGCGGACGACGGTCCGGCTCACCGCGAAGGCGTCGCAGAGCGCGGGCTCGGCGGGCAGCGGCGTGCCCGGGGGGTGCACCCCCCGCACGATGCGCTCCACCAGCTCCGCCGTCACCGCCCTGGCGAGGTTGGCCGGCCGTCGCACCCACGCCGGAGGGGTGGCGACGCTCGGGGGCGACTCCTGCGATGTCGTCATATCTCCTCCGGTGCCCCGGCCCGCGCCACGTTTCGACGTCAGTATATGGCACACCTATTGACGTTATACGTCATACGAATTACGTTTCGCCTCACGCAGCGGCCGGGCGAGCCGGCCGTCCTCTGGAAAGTGAACAGCGATGAAGCAGCGAACACTGTGGTCGGTCGCCCTGGTCGCCGGGCTGGCCCTGGCCGGTTGCGGGAGCGCCACCAGGCCCGCGGCGGCGCCGAGCGACTCCGCCAAGGTCACGAAACTCGTGGTCTGGGACTGGAAGTCCGGTGACGCGGCCGCGGCCGCGTACGTCCAGAAGGCCAAGGACGACTTCGCCAAGAAGCACCCCGGCGTCACGGTCGAGTTCGTGGCCCAGCCGTTCGACCAGTACTACACCCTGCTGGGCGCGGCCATCCAGGCCGGCACGGGACCGGACGTCATGCTGTTCAACGGAGGCGGCCAGATCCGCGACCGCGTGAACGCGCTCCTGCCGCTCGACCAGTACCTGGCCGAGGACAAGCAGCGCCTGGCGGGCTGGGACGCGTTCAGCAAGGACGGCAAGACCTACGCCGCGCCGGTGACGTTGCAGGGCCACCCGATCTACTACAACAAGACGCTGTACGAGAAGGCGGGACTCGACGGCCCCGCCACGACCTGGGACGAGTTCCTCGGCGACTGTGCCACCATCAAGCAGAAGACCGGGGCCAAGTGCTTCGCGCTCGGCAACAAGGAGGGCGCCGGCATCCAGTTCTTCATGTCGGGCCTCGGCTCGGGCATCCTGACGGCCAAGGAGTACGACGACTGGATCGCCGGCAGGCGCGACTGGTCCTCCCCCGGCGTGAAGAAGATCTTCAAGCTGTGGAAGGACGCCGGCGACGCCAAGCTGAACAACGACGGGGCCAACTCGACCGCGATGTTCAACGACGCCTTCACGATCTTCAACTCCGGCAAGGCCGCCCACATCATCGGCCTGATGTCGGACATCGGGCACTGGAAGGACTTCAGCGAGTTCCTGGGGGCCGACAAGGTCGGCGTCATGCCCTCCCCGGTCGTCACCGACGGGACCACCCCGAACCTCCCCTACGACGGCGGCATCGGCTACGCGGTCGCGAAGTGGGCGAAGGACCCGAAGCTGGCCGCCGACATGGTGCGCTCGCTCACCACGACCGACGCCCTGACCTCCTTCTACTCCGAGGCCGGCGCGATCACGTCCGACACCACGATCGACGTGTCGCAGGGCCCCGTGGCCGTCGGCACGATCGTGTCCCAGATCAAGGAGGGCAAGCCCGCCCTGCACGTGGCGTTGTCCTCCAAGACCCTGGATCTGATGGGAAGGCTCTCCCAGCAGCTCCTGAGCGGATCGGCGACCGTCGACGAGGTGGTGGAGCAGCTGGCCACCTCGGATCGGGCGAGCTGATCGCGTGCCGATCCGAGATTCGTCACCGCTGGTCCGCCCGGGCGGCCCCGGGCGGACCGGCGGAGGAGAGACCGGGCGGCGGGAGCGCCGCGCCGGCACCGGGCCCGCCGGCACCGGGCCCGCTCCCCGGCGGGCCTCCCGCACACTGCGCTCCGAACGCCTGGCGCCCTACGTCCTGGTGGCCCCGGCCCTGCTGATCATCGTCGCGCTGCGGCTGTGGCCGCTGCTGCTGGGCGTCAACTTCTCCTTCACGGGAGACGGCGAGCGCAACGGGACGATGGTCGGCCTCGACAACTACCTGGAGATGTTCCAGGACGCGACGTTCCAGAGCGCGCTGCGCAACGTCGGGCTGCTGGTGCTGCTGCTTCCCGTGGCGGTGGCCATCCCGGGCCTGCTCGCGACGTTCGTCTACCTGCGGGTGCCCGGGCACCGGGTCTTCCGCGGCGTCTACTTCTTCCCGGCCGTGCTCTCACCGGTGATCATCGGTGCGATCTTCAACCTCATGCTCGCCTTCGACGGCCCGTTGAACACCGCCCTCGCGGCGATCGGCGCCGGCCCGGTCGACTGGCTCGGAGACCCCGGCGTCGCCATGTTCGCGGTCGTCGGCGTGCACGTCTGGGCGACCTTCGGGATGTCCCTGGTGGTGTTCCTCGCCGGATTCGCCACCCTGGACCCCGCGCTCCTGGACGCGGCCCGGGTGGACGGCGCTTCGCTCCCCCAGATCATCCGGCACGTGATCATCCCGGGCCTGACCCGCACCATCCAGTTCGTCTTCGTGACCACGATGATCGGGATGCTGACGTCCATGTTCGGCCTGCTGTACGTCATGACCAGCGGCGGGCCCGAGGGGTCCACCTACCTGCCGGAGTACTACGTCTGGATCCAGCAGGGGCAGATGAACCGCCCCGCGCTCGCCTCGGCCGCGTCGACGGTCCTGTTCCTCGTCATGCTCGTGGTGGGACTCATGCAGATCAGCGTGCTCCGCCGTTCCGGAAGGGAGGACTGATGTCCGGCAGCCGCCTGACCAGGTGGGTGGTCGCCGTCCCGATGGCGCTCCTCGCGCTGGCGACGATCTACCCCCTGGTGTTCACCACCAACGTCGCCATGAAGACCCGGCGCGAGTACGTCCTCGACCGGTTCTCCCCGACGACCTCCCTGCAGTGGGACAACATCGTCACCGCGTGGACCAGCGTCGGCATGGCGCGGTACTTCGCCAACTCGCTCGTCGTGGTGACGATCTCGGTGGCCGTCCTGCTGCTGCTGGGGTCGATGGCGGGCTTCGCGCTGAGCCAGCTGCGCTTCCGCGGCTCCAAGGCGCTCTTCCTGGGCTGTCTCGCGGCGCTGTTCATCCCGTTCCAGGTGATCATGGTGCCGCTCGCCCGGGTCATGGCGGACACCGGCCTCATCGACACCTACCCGGGGCTGATCCTGGCCTACGTCGCGCAGTTCCTCCCGTTCACGATCTTCCTGATGACGAGTTACTACAAGACCGTTCCGGGGGAGATCGTCGACGCGGCGAGGATCGACGGGAACACGACGTACGGCGTCTATCGGCGGATCATGCTGCCGATGGGCACTCCGGCCCTGTTGTCGGTCGGCATCCTCGACGCGCTGTTCTGCTGGAACGACGTCCTCATCTCCCTGCTGATGATGCCGTCGGCCGACCACCGCACCCTCATGGTCGGGGTCACCTCGCTGCGCGGGCAGTACTCCGACGACATCCCCACCTTCGCCTCGGGGGTCCTGATCGCCGCCGTACCGGTCCTGATCGTCTATCTCTTTCTCCAACGCCAGATCGCCGACGGTGTCACCGCCGGTTCCACGAAGGGCTGACATGCGAATCTCGGGGTATCGCACGTTGACGACCGTCCAGGAATGGGACCGTCCGGTCGGTGACGCCAACGGCGTCTACGCCGACGGGACCGTTCCGATCTCGATCATCCTGGTGGACACCGACGAGGGGATCACCGGCGCCGGCTTCGGGCCGCACGTGGAGCTCGACTGCCTCTTCGCCGCCATCGAGGGCGAGGACCCGCGCGGCGTCACGGCGCTGTACGACCGCATGCTGCGGCAGACCTTCAAGGCGGGTCACGCGGGCGCGGTGT
Organism: Streptosporangium longisporum; assembly: GCF_039534895.1. NCBI lineage: Bacteria > Bacillati > Actinomycetota > Actinomycetes > Streptosporangiales > Streptosporangiaceae > Streptosporangium > Streptosporangium longisporum. The sequence goes on from NZ_BAAAWD010000031.1 coordinate 205,844, forward strand.
TCGGGACCATCGGCGCGCTCGACACCGCCCTGTGGGACATCAAGGCGAAGGCGGCCGGCGAACCGCTCTGGCGCCTGCTGGGCGGGCGCGACAGGCGGGTCCCCGCCTACGCCTCGGGCCTGGACATCGGCCTCACCGACGACGAGCTCGTCTCGGCGTACGAGGTCTACGCCCGGCACGGCCTGCGGGCGGCCAAGATCAAGGGTGGCCTCGACATCGAGCGGGACCGGCACCGCCTGACGCTGGTCCAGGAGGTCCTGGCCGAGGCCGGGCACGGGACGCGGCCGGGCCTGATGCTCGACGTGAACGAGGCCTGGTCGCGCAAGCAGGCGATCCGGCACGTCCACGAGCTCGAGCGCACCCTGGACCTCATCTGGATCGAGGAGCCCGTCCGGCGCTGGGACGCCGAGGGGCTGGCCGTCGTCGGCCGCGGGATCCGCGCCTCGGTCGCCACCGGGGAGAACCTCACCGGGCTGGAGCAGTACCGTCCGCTGCTGGCCGCGGGGGCCGTCGACATCGTCCAGACGGCCGCGGTCTGGGGGGTCACCCACTTCCTGCGGGTGTCCGCCCTGGCGCACGCCCACGACCTGCCGGTCAGCCCCATCGGCAACATCCCGGTCGGTCTGCTGCACGCCGCGACGTCGGTGCCCAACCACATGGTCAGCGAGCTGCAGGACCTGCGGCCGCCGGTGGGGGTGTCCGCCGACCTGAGCGTCGAGGACGGCGCGTTCCTCCTCGGGGACTCGCCCGGCCTGGGCCTCACGATCGACGAGGACGCCATCGGGGGGATCACCCGCCGGCCGGGCACCCTGACGGCCGACGGTCCCGGCGTCCGGCCGGAGCACGCCGGACGGAGGTTGCTGGCGGTGACCGACAACGGTGCGGCCGACACCGGTCACGTCGCGCAGCAGCGCCTCCTCACCCCCCTGGTCGTGGACGGCCGGCGCCGGACACCGAGGTGAGTCCCTCCGGTCCGCCGGGCCGTGACCGGCCCCGTACGGCCTCGCGGTCGCCAGGGCCGTGCGCGGCGATCCCGGGGACGGGGCGTGCCCGGCCGGCCAGGGCAGGTCAGGGGCGGAGCGGCTCGATGTTCAGGGCCCCGGAGCGGAAGACCGCCACCTCCACCTCGGCACCGGGAAAACCCGCCTCGCGTACGGCCGGCACCAGGCCCGGCAGGGCGGCGGCCCGGGGCCGCAGGGCGGCGTCCAGCTCCACCCGTACCCGGTCGCCGAGGTCGCGCACCCGCAGGTCGGTGACGGCCAGGCCGGCCCGGGACAGCAGGTGGCGCACCGCCCGCTCGGCCGTCTCGATCCGGTGCAGCCGGGCCGGTGTCACCTCCACGCCGTAGGCGACCCGGCTGGCGAGGCAGGGCGCGGCGGGCTTGTCCCAGGTGACCAGGTCCCACGCCCTGGCGGCCCGCCGTACCTCGGCCTTGGTCATACCGGCGTCGCGCAGCGGGGCGAGCACCCCGCGCTCGTCGGCGGCCCTGATCCCCGGCCGGAACGGGTCGACGGCGTCGTCGGCGTTGGTACCGGTGGCGACGTGCGCGAAGCCGTGCTCCGCCGCCACCCGGCCGATCACGTCGAGCACCTCCGACTTGCAGAAGTAGCAGCGGTCGCGGCCGTTGGCGCGGTAGCCGGGGTTCGCCGTCTCGGCGGTGACCGGCAGCAGGTGCGCGACACCGAGCGAGGCCGCGAACCGCCGGGCCGTGTCGAGTTCCTCGGCCGCCAGGCTGTCGGAGACCGCCGTCACGGCCAGCACCCGCCCCGTCCCGAGCGACCGGACCGCCGCCGCCAGCACCAGCGCGGAGTCGGCCCCGCCGGAGAAGGCGACGGCGAGCGAGCCGAGGTCCGCCAGCCGGCCGAGCAGTACGTCGATCTTCGCGTCGGGGGTCATCCCGGTCCCTCCTGCGCCGGGCGCCGTTCGCGGTCCAGCCGCAGCGCCCGGGCGGCCGTCTCGCGCAGGGACAGGCCCAGGGCGGCCGAGGCTGCGGCCACGTCGTCGTGTTCGGGTTTGGCCGAGTGCGGCCCGTGCTTGACGCGCACGCGGTGGCCCGCCAGGTCCACCTCGGTGGTGTGCCGGGGCAGGGCCGTGCGCTCGACCGCGATCTCGCGCACGCCGAGCGCGCCGGTCTCGGCGAGGACCAGCTCACGCAGGGCCGGTACGGCGAAGGGACGGCACAGCACGTGCAGCACGTGCGCGGGCCGGCCCTTCTTCATGACGGCCGGGGTGGCCCAGGCGTCCAGGGCACCGGCGTCGACGGCCCGTGCGATCGTGTGGCCGAGGACCTCGCCGGTGACGTCGTCCAGGTTGGTCTCCAGGACGACCAAGGGCTCGGTACCGGCGTCGCGGGCGGGCTCGGCGACGGTGACGACGACGACGTTCGGGCGGTCGGCGAGCTCCCGGGTGCCCGCGCCGTAGCCGGTCGCCACCGGGGTCATCACCGGCGGCGGCGTGTACCGCGCCCCCATGGCGCGCAGCAGCGCCGCCCCCGTGGGGGTCACGGTCTCCCCGGGCAGGTCGCTGCCGGTCACCAGGGCCCCCCGCAGCAGGGCGGCGGTCGCGGGGGCCGGTACGGGCAGCACGCCGTGGCGGGTGGTCACCGTACCGGTGCCGAGGGGGATCGGGGCGCAGTGCACGGCCGTGACGCCGAGCAGGTGCAGTGCGGCGGCCACGCCGACGATGTCCACGAGCGCGTCGTGGCCGCCCAGCTCGTGCAGGTGCACCCGTCCGGGGTCGGTGCCGTGGATCCGGCCCTCCGCCTCGGCGATCGCCCGCAGCGCGGCGGTGGCGAGGGCGGCGACCGGTTCCGGCCGGGCGGATCCGGCCATGGAGATCAGCTCGGCCGCCCGGCGCTCGGTGGCCGTGTCGGTGACCGTGACCCGTACGCGGGTCGCCGCCAGCCCGTGGGTGACGACCCGCCCGGCCGTCAGCTCCCAGCCGGTCAGGCCCGTCGACGCCACCGCCGCGCGGACACCGTCCAGCGGCGCCCCGGCGTCGAGGAGCGCCGCCAGCAGCATGTCCCCCGCCAGCCCGGTGAACGGGTCGATCCGGCAGATCACGGCCCTCCCCCCTGCTCCCCCGCCGTGCCCGCCGTGCTCTCCGTGCCCGCCGTGCTCTCCGGGAACGGGGCGGCCGGGGTGGACGGGGGCGGGGAGGACGGGGGCGAAAGGGCGTGGCGGGCGGCGGTACGGGCGAGACGGTGGGCGGCCATGGCGGCGCCGAAGCCGGAGTCGATGTTGACCACGGTGAGGCCCGCGGCGCACGAGGACAGCATCGCCAGCAGGGCGGTGACGCCCTCCAGGGCCGCGCCGTACCCGACGGAGGTGGGCACTGCAATCACCGGCGCAGCCACGAGGCCGCCGACGGCGCTGGCCAGCGCCCCCTCCATGCCCGCCACGACGACCACCGCGTCGGCGGCGCGCAGCCGCCCGGTCTCGGCGAGCAGCCGGTGGATGCCCGCCACGCCCACGTCCCGGATCACGGTGACGTCCAGCCCGAGCGCCCGGGCCACGGCCGCCGCCTCGGCCGCCACCGGGCCGTCGGACGTGCCCGCCGTGACCACCGCGACCGCGAAGGGACCGGTCCGCGCCGGCCGCCACACCAGCAGCCGCGCCACCGGGTCGTGGGACCCGCCCGGCACGGCCCCCAGGACGGTCCCGGCGACCGCGTCCTCGACCCGCGTGGCGAGCACCGGGCCGGTGTTCCGGGCGAGCAGTGCGGAGACGATGGCGGCGATCTCCCCGGCGGTCTTGCCGGGCCCGTAGACGACCTCGGGCGTGCCCTGGCGGGCCTCCCGGTCCACGTCGACCCGGGCGAACCCCAGGTCCACCGCGCCCACCGTGTCCGTCGCGCCCACCGGGTCCACCGGGTCCACCGCGTCCACCGGCCTCACCGCGCGTTCGCTCATGCCCGGCCGCCGGACAGGTAGGGAATGGTCTGCGGGCCCTCCGGCAGCACGCACACGCGGGCGCCCGGCCCGGCGGCGGCCAGCGCCTCGGTCACCGTGGCCGCGATGTCGCCGGTCCGTTCCAGGTGGGCGGCCGCCAGGTCGGCGTCACCGAGATAGGAGGTGTGCATCACCACCCGCGCGCCCGCCTGGATGCGCGCCTGGATCTGCACCTGCCACTGGTCGGGGACGGTCACCGGCCGGGCGGCGATCGCGTCCAGCAGCGCCCGCGGGGAGGGCTCCGAGGCCAGTACCTCGCGGTAGGAGCCGTGGTCGGGGAAGCCGTCGCGGCACTCGGCGGCGCAGACGATGACGCCGCCCGGCCGGACCACCTGGAAGGCCGCCGACATGCCCTTGACCGACTGGTAGAGGTTCTGGTCGAGGGGGTAGCCGGAGTTGGTGGTGACCACCACGTCGAAGGGCGCCTCGACCCGTCGCATGGCGACCCGGCGGGCGGCGGCGGTGGCGGCGGCGTGCATGGGCAGGATGTCGCCTCCGAACGCCGCCGCGATGTCCTTGTCCCGGTTGAGGATCACGTCGAGGGCGAAGGTCACCCCGGTGCCCTCGGCGATGGCCCGCACGTCGTCGTGCACGGGGTTGCCCTCGATCACCCCCCAGGTGGCCCGGGGGTCGCCGATGCGCGCGGCGTCGTGCAGGGTGAGCACGGTCTCCAGCGCGGCCAGGCCGGGGGCGACCAGCTTGGGGCCGCCGGAGAAGCCCGCGAAGAAGTGCGGCTCCACGAAGCCGGTGGTGATCCGCACGTCGGCCTCGACCCAGGCGGTGTTCAGCCACACCGGCACGTCCTTGCCGAAGCGGCCGAGGTAGGTGAGCGATCCCGGGTCGCGGGCGTCGTGGTTGACGATCCGCACGGAGTCCACGACCCTGTCGCCGAACATCGCGCGCAGTTCGGCGTCGGTGTTGCCGCGATGGGTGCCGGTCGCGACGAGGACGGTCACGTCGTCCGGGCCGACGACGCCGTCGAGCTCGTCGAGGATCGCCGGGATCATCAGGTGCCGCGGCTGGGGGCGGGTGATGTCGCAGGCCGAGATGGCGACGGTCTGGCCGGGCCGTACCCTCTCGCGCAGCGGCGGCCCGGACACCGGGTCGCGCAGGGCGGCCCGCAGCGCGCCCATCTGGTCGGGCACGGCCGCGTGGTGGACGGGGGTCACCACCGTGGTGGCCTCGTCGGGCAGGTCGACCGTCAGGCCGCTCTCCCCGTAGGCCAGGCGGATCCTCATCGTGCCTCCTGGTCGGCGGGCTCCGGCCAGAGCCCGTCGGCGATCCCGCCACCGGCCGGGTCGCCGTCGGCCGGGGAGCCCTCCACGTTCTCGAGCACCGAGCGGAGCCACGTCTCGGTCGTGCCGATGTGCACCAGCGCCGCCGCCTGGGCGAGCGTCGCGTCACCGGCGGCCAGGGCGTTGTAGATCGCCTCGTGCTCGGCGATGGTCTTGTGCGAGCTGCCGGCCTCGACCGTGCCGCGCCACACCCGCATCCGCAGGGTACGTCCGGAGATCCCGTCCAGCAGGGTGCAGAGCGTCTCGTTGCCCGTCGCCCGCACCACGGCGCGGTGGAAGGCGGCGTCATGGTGGTTCAGCTTCTCCACGTCGTCGCTGGCCGCGCGCATCGCGGCCAGGTGCTCGCCGACCTCGGCGAGCTGCCCGGCGGAGATCAGGGACGCGGCCAGCGCGGTCGCCGCGGGTTCCAGCATCCGCCGGACCTGGACGATCTCCAGCAGGGTGTCGTCGCGCAGCAGCTCGACGGCCAGCCCCAGCCCCTCCAGCAGCAGCCGCGGTTCCAGGCTGGTCACGTAGGTGCCGTCGCCCCGCCGCACGTCGAGCACCCGGGCCACGACCAGCGCCTTGACCGCCTCGCGCAACGGGTTGCGGGAGACCCCGAGCAGGGCGGCGAGCTGATGCTCGGGGGGAAGGCGCGCCCCGGGGGGAAGATCGCCCGACCGGACGAGCGCCCGGATGCGGGAGATCGCCTCGTCGGTCAGGGACATGGGCACGACCTCCGGTCGCCGGGACGCTCGATCGGTACTCGGGTCACCGCGGGAACATAACAGACATCCCATGTTCGCGCGAGAGGTCGGCCCGCCGCAAGGCATACATGGGACGCGTCCGCGCGGTACGGCCTGAAATATTCAGATATTTCATCATATTTACGGTATTTCGCTGGAGGGTCTGGACACGCCGCGCGCGGAGGATTACAAAGACATCCCATGTCCACGTGGTGAAAATTTCTTCACCACCAGGAAACATTCGCTGGAGGTATGCCTTCGTGCGCACCCATCGCCGAAACGGGGCACCGTGACGGAGCTGATCACCGCGGTCGAGGCCCACGACATCCGGTTCCCCACCTCCCGGCACCTCGACGGTTCCGACGCCATGAACCCCGAGCCCGACTACTCCGCCGCCTACGTGATCGTGCGGACCGGCGGCGGGCAGGAGGGGCACGCGCTCGCCTTCACCGTCGGGCGCGGCAACGAGATCGCCGTCACCGCCGTGGAGTCGCTGGCGCCGCTGGTCACCGGACGGCCGGTGGCCGAGGTGCTCGGCGACCTCGGCGGAATGTCGCGCCTGCTCACCGGCGACAGCCAGCTGCGCTGGCTCGGCCCGGAGAAGGGCGTCATCCACATGGCGGCCGGGGCCGTGCTCAACGCCCTGTGGGACCTTCGCGCGCGCAGGGCGGGCAAGCCGCTGTGGCGGCTGCTGTCGGAGCTGTCACCGGAGGAGATCGTCGACGTCGTCGACTTCCGCTACCTGGAGGACGCGCTCACCCGGCAGGAGGCGCTGGCCATCCTGCGCGACGCCGAGCCGGGCCGCGCCGGGCGCCGCGCGCGCCTGCTCGCCGAGGGCTACCCGGCCTACACCACCACCCCCGGCTGGCTCGGCTACACCGACGACAAGCTGGTCCGGCTGGCCAAGGAGGCGGTCGCCGACGGGTTCGGCCTCATCAAGCTGAAGGTCGGCGCCGACCCGGCCGAGGACGTGCGGCGCGTGCGGCTGGCCCGCGAGGCGGTCGGCCCCGACGTGCGCATCGCCGTGGACGCCAACCAGGCGTGGAACGTCGGCCAGGCGATCGAACGCATGGCCTCGCTCGCCGAGTTCGACCCGTACTGGATCGAGGAGCCCACCTCCCCCGACGACGTGCTCGGCCACGCCGCCATCCGCGAGCGGGTCGCGCCCGTCAAGGTCGCCACCGGCGAGCACGCCCACAACCGGGTGATGTTCAAGCAGTTCCTGCAGGCGGGCGCGATCGACGTCCTGCAGCTCGACGCGGCCAGGGTCGCCGGGGTCGGCGAGAACATCGCCATCCTGCTGCTGGCCGCCAGGTTCGGGGTGCCGGTGTGCCCGCACGCGGGCGGCGTCGGCCTGTGCGAGATGGTCCAGCACCTGGCGATGTTCGACTACGTGGCCGTCAGCGGCACCGTCGAGGACCGCGTCATCGAGTACATCGACCACCTGCACGAGCACTTCACCGACCCGGTGGTGATCGCGGACGGCCGGTACGTCGCCCCCCTCGGACCGGGAGGAGGCGGCGAGATGCACCCGGCGTCGCGCGCCGAGTACGCCTACCCGCACGGCCCCCGGTGGACCGCCGACGCGGCCACCGTCACGACCGGCGTCACGACCGCCGAGACCGGGGAGGTGGCGTGATGGGCACCTTCGACGGGCTCACCGCCGTCGTCACCGGCGGCGCCTCCGGCATCGGCCTGGCCACCGCCACCCTGCTGGCCGCGCGCGGGGCCCGCGTGGCCTGCCTCGACCTGTTCCCCGGCGTCCCCGGCGACCTCGGTGCTTCCGGCGCCCCCGGGGTGCCCGAGCCCCTGCTCGGGGTGCGGGCCGACGTGACCGACGACGCGTCGGTGCGGGCCGCCGTGGCCGAGGCCGCGGACCGGCTCGGCGGCATCGACATCCTGGTGAACAACGCGGGGATCGGCGCCCAGGGCGGGATCGAGGACAACGACGACGACGAGTGGCGCCGGGTCTTCGACGTCAACGTGTTCGGCATGGTCCGGGTGGCCAGGGCGGCGCTGCCGTACCTGCGGGCGTCACGGGCCGCGGCGATCGTGAACACCTGCTCCATCGCGGCGACCGCCGGGCTGCCGCAGCGGGTCCTGTACTCCTCCACCAAGGGCGCGGTGCTGTCCATGACGCGGGCCATGGCGGCCGACCTGGTCGCCGAGGGCGTCCGCGTCAACTGCGTCAACCCCGGCACCGCCGACACCCCGTGGGTGAGCCGGTTGCTGGAGGCGGCCCCCGACCCCGAGGAGGAGCGCCGGGCGCTCTCCGCCCGCCAGCCGATGGGCCGCCTGGTCTCGGCGGACGAGGTGGCCGAGGCCGTCGCGTACCTGGCGAGCCCTCTGTCCGGCTCGACCACCGGCACCGACCTGGCCGTGGACGGCGGCATGCACGGCCTTCGGCTGCGACCGAGCACAGGAAAGGAACGACCATGAGACGAGGACTCGCCCTGGGAGCGGCCGTCGCCCTGGCGGCCGGGCTGACCGGCGCCTGCGGGGGGCGACGCCGGTGGTGCCGGAGGCACGGCGGCCGCCCCGGCGGGCGGCAGACCGGTCGTCGGGGTGGACTACCCCCGCTCCGACACCGACTTCTGGAACTCCTTCATCAGGTATGTCCCCCAGTTCGGCACCGAGAACGGCCTGGAGCTGAAGACCACCAACTCCCAGAACGACATCTCCACGCTCACCGCCAACGTGCAGAGCCTCATCGGCCAGGGCGTCAAGGGCCTCGTGCTGGCGCCGCAGGACACCGCCGCCGTGGCCCCCACCCTCCAGCAGCTCACCGCCAAGAAGATCCCCGTCGTCATGGTCGACACCCGCCCCGAGCAGGGCGACGCCTACATGGTGGTACGCGCCGACAACCGGGCCTACGGCCAGAAGGCGTGCAAGTTCCTCGGCGAGAAGCTGTCCGGCAAGGGCAAGGTCATCATGCTCCAGGGCGACCTTGCCTCCATCAACGGCCGCGACCGCACCGAGGCGTTCAACGAGTGCATGAAGGCCGACTACCCCGGCATCACGGTGTTCGGCGAGGCCACCAACTGGGACGGCGCCGTCGCCTCGCAGAAAACTGCAGACGCAGCTCACCGCCAACCCCGACATCAAGGGCGTCTACATGCAGTCCAGCTTCGCCCTGGCGGGCACCCTCCAGGTGCTCAAGCAGCGCGGCCTGCTGGTCCCGCCGTCCGATTCCAAGCACGTCTTCGTCATCTCCAACGACGGCATCCCCCAGGAACTGAAGGAGATCGCCGCCGGCACCATCGACGCCACCGTCTCCCAGCCGGCCGACCAGTACGCCAGGTACGCGCTGCAGTACACCAAAGCCGCCATCGAGGGGAAGACGTTCAAGCCCGGCCCCACCGACCACGACAGCACCATCGTCCAGGTGCGTCCCGGCCTGCTGGAGGACCAGCTCTCCGCTCCCCTGGTCACCGCCGACGGCGGCACCTACGGCGGCGTCCCGAGCGTCAAGTCGGACGACTCCTCGCTGTGGGGCAACAACCTTGGCGGCTGACCCGGCGCCCGCCCCGTCGTCGAGGCGGTGGGCGTCACCAAACGGTACGGCGAGACCGTCGCGCTGGACCGCGCCGGGATCCAGGTCATGCCCGGCCGGACCCACGCCCTGGTCGGCCGCAACGGGGCCGGGAAGTCCACCCTGGTCTCGATCCTCACCGGCCTGACGTCCCCCGACGAGGGCGAGGTGCGCTTCGGCGGCGAGCCCGCCCCGCGCCCGGCCGACCGCGACGCCTGGCGGCGGCGGGTGGCCTGCGTCTACCAGAAGTCCACGATCATCCCGAGCTGACCGTGGCGGAGAACCTCTACCTGCACCGCCACGACCTGAACCGGTTCGGGCTGGTCCGCTGGGGCGCGCTGCGGCGCAAGGCGGCCGCGCTGCTGGCCGGCTGGTCGGTGGACGTCGGACGTACGCCTGCCGGCCGGCGAGCTGGACGTCGAGCAGCGGCAGTTCGTGGAGATCGCCCGTGCGCTGTCCTTCGGTGCCCGGTTCATCATCCTCGACGAACCGACCGCCCAGCTCGACGCCGCCGCCATCGCCCGGCTGTTCACCCGCATCCGGGCCCTGCAGGAACAGGGGGTGACCTTCCTGTTCATCAGCCACCACCTGCAGGAGATCTACGAGATCTGCGACACGGTCACGGTCTTCCGCGACGCCCGGCACATCCTGACCACCGCGGTGGCCGACCTGAGCCACGCCGAGCTGGTGGCGGCGATGGCGGGAGAGGCCACCGGCCTGACCGCCGCGCTGCCCCGGGCGTCCGTGCCCGCCGACGCTGGAGAGGTGCTCGTGCGTGCGCGGCCTGTCGTACGGGGACGCCTACCGGGAGGTCGACCTCCGCGTCCGGGCCGGTGAGATCGTCGGCCTGGCGGGGGCGGCGGCCAGCGGCCGGACCGAGCTGGCCGAGACCGTCGCCGGGCTGCGCGCGGCCGACTCGGGCGCGATCGAGGTCGCCGGCCGCCGTCCCCGTCCCGGAAGCGTGCCCGACGCGCTCGCCGCGGGTGTCGGCTTCGTCCCCCGCGACCGGCACCACCAGGGCTTCGTCCCGATGATGTCGATCGCCGACAACGCCACCATGACCGTGCCCGAACGGCTCGGCGAGGCCGGCCTGATCAGCGGCCGGCGGCGTGACCGGCTGGCCAGGACCCTGATCACCAACCTGGCGATCAAGACCCCCGGCCCCGGCCTGCCCGTGACGGGCCTGTCCGGCGGCAACCAGCAGAAGGTCGTCATGGCCAGGGCGCTGGCCTCCGACCCCCGGCTGCTCGTGCTGATCACCCCCACCGCCGGGGTGGACGTGAAGTCGAAGGAGTTCCTGCTCGGCAAGGTCGAGGAGACGGCCTCCGGGGGAAGCGGCGTGCTGATCGCCTCCGACGAGCTCGACGACCTGCGGCTGTGCGACCGCCTGCTGGTGATGTTCCAGGGCCGCCTCGTCACGGAGATGGCCGCGGGATGGCACGACCACGACGTGGTGGCGGCCATGGAAGGAGTCCGGCTCGACACCCCCGACGCCTCCGACGCCCCCTACACCCCGGATGCCCCCGACACCCTTGACGCCCGGATGCCCCCGATGTCTGAGAAGACCCTCACGCCCGCCCCGGAGAGCGCCGCCCCCCGGCGGGAACGGCCGCGGGTGCGGCTGGCCGGGCTGCGCGACTTCGCGCTGATCCCCGCGATCGTCGTGATCGCCGTCGTCGGCCGGATCGTCCACCCGATCTTCCTGCAGCCCGACAACCTGATCAACATCCTGCAGACCATGTCGGAGATATCGTGCTGGTCTGGCACAGACGATCGTCCTGGTCGCGGCAGGATGGACCTGTCACTGGAGTCGACTTCGGTCTCGCGCCGGGCGTGGCCGCCTGGCTGACCGTGGCCGTCGGCTCGGGCGCCGGGCTGGGCAGTGCTGCCGGGCGTCTGGGCGATCCCGGTCACCCTGGCCGTCGGCGCCCGAGCCGACGGCCACGGTCAGCCAGGCGGCCACGCCCGGCGCGAGACCGAAGGTCGACTCCAGTGACAGGTCCATCCTGCCGGCGACCAGGACGATCGTCTGTGCCAGGACCAGCAGCGATATCTCCGACATGGTCTGCAGGATGTTGATCAGGTTGTCGGGCTGCAGGAAGATCGGGTGGACGATCCGGCCGACGACGGCGATCACGACGATCGCGGGGATCAGCGCGAAGTCGCGCAGCCCGGCCAGCCGCACCCGCGGCCGTTCCCGCCGGGGGGCGGCGCTCTCCGGGGCGGGCGTGAGGGTCTTCTCAGACATCGGGGGCATCCGGGGCGTCAAGGGTGTCGGGGGCATCCGGGGTGTAGGGGGCGTCGGAGGCGTCGGGGGTGTCGAGCCGGACTCCTTCCATGGCCGCCACCACGTCGTGGTCGTGCCATCCCGCGGCCATCTCCGTGACGAGGCGGCCCTGGAACATCACCAGCAGGCGGTCGCACAGCCGCAGGTCGTCGAGCTCGTCGGAGGCGATCAGCACGCCGCTTCCCCCGGAGGCCGTCTCCTCGACCTTGCCGAGCAGGAACTCCTTCGACTTCACGTCCACCCCGGCGGTGGGGGTGATCAGCACGAGCAGCCGGGGGTCGGAGGCCAGCGCCCTGGCCATGACGACCTTCTGCTGGTTGCCGCCGGACAGGCCCGTCACGGGCAGGCCGGGGCCGGGGGTCTTGATCGCCAGGTTGGTGATCAGGGTCCTGGCCAGCCGGTCACGCCGCCGGCCGCTGATCAGGCCGGCCTCGCCGAGCCGTTCGGGCACGGTCATGGTGGCGTTGTCGGCGATCGACATCATCGGGACGAAGCCCTGGTGGTGCCGGTCGCGGGGGACGAAGCCGACACCCGCGGCGAGCGCGTCGGGCACGCTTCCGGGACGGGGACGGCGGCCGGCGACCTCGATCGCGCCCGAGTCGGCCGCGCGCAGCCCGGCGACGGTCTCGGCCAGCTCGGTCCGGCCGCTGGCCGCCGCCCCCGCCAGGCCGACGATCTCACCGGCCCGGACGCGGAGGTCGACCTCCCGGTAGGCGTCCCCGTACGACAGGCCGCGCACGCCGAGCACCTCTCCAGCGTCGGCGGGCACGGACGCCCGGGGCAGCGCGGCGGTCAGGCCGGTGGCCTCTCCCGCCATCGCCGCCACCAGCTCGGCGTGGCTCAGGTCGGCCACCGCGGTGGTCAGGATGTGCCGGGCGTCGCGGAAGACCGTGACCGTGTCGCAGATCTCGTAGATCTCCTGCAGGTGGTGGCTGATGAACAGGAAGGTCACCCCCTGTTCCTGCAGGGCCCGGATGCGGGTGAACAGCCGGGCGATGGCGGCGGCGTCGAGCTGGGCGGTCGGTTCGTCGAGGATGATGAACCGGGCACCGAAGGACAGCGCACGGGCGATCTCCACGAACTGCCGCTGCTCGACGTCCAGCTCGCCGGCCGGCAGGCGTACGTCGACGTCCACCGACCAGCCGGCCAGCAGCGCGGCCGCCTTGCGCCGCAGCGCGCCCCAGCGGACCAGCCCGAACCGGTTCAGGTCGTGGCGGTGCAGGTAGAGGTTCTCCGCCACGGTCAGCTCGGGGATGATCGTGGACTTCTGGTAGACGCAGGCCACCCGCCGCCGCCAGGCGTCGCGGTCGGCCGGGCGCGGGGCGGGCTCGCCGCCGAAGCGCACCTCGCCCTCGTCGGGGGACGTCAGGCCGGTGAGGATCGAGACCAGGGTGGACTTCCCGGCCCCGTTGCGGCCGACCAGGGCGTGGGTCCGGCCGGGCATGACCTGGATCCCGGCGCGGTCCAGCGCGACGGTCTCGCCGTACCGTTTGGTGACGCCCACCGCCTCGACGACGGGGGCGGGCGCCGGGTCAGCCGCCAAGGTTGTTGCCCCACAGCGAGGAGTCGTCCGACTTGACGCTCGGGACGCCGCCGTAGGTGCCGCCGTCGGCGGTGACCAGGGGAGCGGAGAGCTGGTCCTCCAGCAGGCCGGGACGCACCTGGACGATGGTGCTGTCGTGGTCGGTGGGGCCGGGCTTGAACGTCTTCCCCTCGATGGCGGCTTTGGTGTACTGCAGCGCGTACCTGGCGTACTGGTCGGCCGGCTGGGAGACGGTGGCGTCGATGGTGCCGGCGGCGATCTCCTTCAGTTCCTGGGGGATGCCGTCGTTGGAGATGACGAAGACGTGCTTGGAATCGGACGGCGGGACCAGCAGGCCGCGCTGCTTGAGCACCTGGAGGGTGCCCGCCAGGGCGAAGCTGGACTGCATGTAGACGCCCTTGATGTCGGGGTTGGCGGTGAGCTGCGTCTGCAGTTTCTGCGAGGCGACGGCGCCGTCCCAGTTGGTGGCCTCGCCGAACACCGTGATGCCGGGGTAGTCGGCCTTCATGCACTCGTTGAACGCCTCGGTGCGGTCGCGGCCGTTGATGGAGGCAAGGTCGCCCTGGAGCATGATGACCTTGCCCTTGCCGGACAGCTTCTCGCCGAGGAACTTGCACGCCTTCTGGCCGTAGGCCCGGTTGTCGGCGCGTACCACCATGTAGGCGTCGCCCTGCTCGGGGCGGGTGTCGACCATGACGACGGGGATCTTCTTGGCGGTGAGCTGCTGGAGGGTGGGGGCCACGGCGGCGGTGTCCTGCGGCGCCAGCACGAGGCCCTTGACGCCCTGGCCGATGAGGCTCTGCACGTTGGCGGTGAGCGTGGAGATGTCGTTCTGGGAGTTGGTGGTCTTCAGCTCCAGGCCGTTCTCGGTGCCGAACTGGGGGACATACCTGATGAAGGAGTTCCAGAAGTCGGTGTCGGAGCGGGGGTAGTCCACCCCGACGACCGGTCTGCCGCCCGCCGGGGCGGCCGCCGTGCCTCCGGCACCACCGGCGTCGCCCCCGCAGGCGCCGGTCAGCCCGGCCGCCAGGGCGACGGCCGCTCCCAGGGCGAGTCCTCGTCTCATGGTCGTTCCTTTCCTGTGCTCGGTCGCAGCCGAAGGCCGTGCATGCCGCCGTCCACGGCCAGGTCGGTGCCGGTGGTCGAGCCGGACAGAGGGCTCGCCAGGTACGCGACGGCCTCGGCCACCTCGTCCGCCGAGACCAGGCGGCCCATCGGCTGGCGGGCGGAGAGCGCCCGGCGCTCCTCCTCGGGGTCGGGGGCCGCCTCCAGCAACCGGCTCACCCACGGGGTGTCGGCGGTGCCGGGGTTGACGCAGTTGACGCGGACGCCCTCGGCGACCAGGTCGGCCGCCATGGCCCGCGTCATGGACAGCACCGCGCCCTTGGTGGAGGAGTACAGGACCCGCTGCGGCAGCCCGGCGGTCGCCGCGATGGAGCAGGTGTTCACGATCGCCGCGGCCCGTGACGCCCGCAGGTACGGCAGCGCCGCCCTGGCCACCCGGACCATGCCGAACACGTTGACGTCGAAGACCCGGCGCCACTCGTCGTCGTCGTTGTCCTCGATCCCGCCCTGGGCGCCGATCCCCGCGTTGTTCACCAGGATGTCGATGCCGCCGAGCCGGTCCGCGGCCTCGGCCACGGCGGCCCGCACCGACGCGTCGTCGGTCACGTCGGCCCGCACCCCGAGCAGGGGCTCGGGCACCCCGGGGGCGCCGGAAGCACCGAGGTCGCCGGGGACGCCGGGGAACAGGTCGAGGCAGGCCACGCGGGCCCCGCGCGCGGCCAGCAGGGTGGCGGTGGCCAGGCCGATGCCGGAGGCGCCGCCGGTGACGACGGCGGTGAGCCCGTCGAAGGTGCCCATCACGCCACCTCCCCGGTCTCGGCGGTCGTGACGCCGGTCGTGACGGTGGCCGCGTCGGCGGTCCACCGGGGGCCGTGCGGGTAGGCGTACTCGGCGCGCGACGCCGGGTGCATCTCGCCGCCTCCTCCCGGTCCGAGGGGGGCGACGTACCGGCCGTCCGCGATCACCACCGGGTCGGTGAAGTGCTCGTGCAGGTGGTCGATGTACTCGATGACGCGGTCCTCGACGGTGCCGCTGACGGCCACGTAGTCGAACATCGCCAGGTGCTGGACCATCTCGCACAGGCCGACGCCGCCCGCGTGCGGGCACACCGGCACCCCGAACCTGGCGGCCAGCAGCAGGATGGCGATGTTCTCGCCGACCCCGGCGACCCTGGCCGCGTCGAGCTGCAGGACGTCGATCGCGCCCGCCTGCAGGAACTGCTTGAACATCACCCGGTTGTGGGCGTGCTCGCCGGTGGCGACCTTGACGGGCGCGACCCGCTCGCGGATGGCGGCGTGGCCGAGCACGTCGTCGGGGG
This sequence comes from Streptosporangium longisporum, assembly GCF_039534895.1. Classification (NCBI taxonomy): domain Bacteria; kingdom Bacillati; phylum Actinomycetota; class Actinomycetes; order Streptosporangiales; family Streptosporangiaceae; genus Streptosporangium; species Streptosporangium longisporum. The sequence continues at coordinate 221,558 of NZ_BAAAWD010000031.1, forward strand.
AGGTGGGCTCCTCGATCCAGTACGGGTCGAACTCGGCGAGCGAGGCCATGCGTTCGATCGCCTGGCCGACGTTCCACGCCTGGTTGGCGTCCACGGCGATGCGCACGTCGGGGCCGACCGCCTCGCGGGCCAGCCGCACGCGCCGCACGTCCTCGGCCGGGTCGGCGCCGACCTTCAGCTTGATGAGGCCGAACCCGTCGGCGACCGCCTCCTTGGCCAGCCGGACCAGCTTGTCGTCGGTGTAGCCGAGCCAGCCGGGGGTGGTGGTGTAGGCCGGGTAGCCCTCGGCGAGCAGGCGCGCGCGGCGCCCGGCGCGGCCCGGCTCGGCGTCGCGCAGGATGGCCAGCGCCTCCTGCCGGGTGAGCGCGTCCTCCAGGTAGCGGAAGTCGACGACGTCGACGATCTCCTCCGGTGACAGCTCCGACAGCAGCCGCCACAGCGGCTTGCCCGCCCTGCGCGCGCGAAGGTCCCACAGGGCGTTGAGCACGGCCCCGGCCGCCATGTGGATGACGCCCTTCTCCGGGCCGAGCCAGCGCAGCTGGCTGTCGCCGGTGAGCAGGCGCGACATTCCGCCGAGGTCGCCGAGCACCTCGGCCACCGGCCGTCCGGTGACCAGCGGCGCCAGCGACTCCACGGCGGTGACGGCGATCTCGTTGCCGCGCCCGACGGTGAAGGCGAGCGCGTGCCCCTCCTGCCCGCCGCCGGTCCGCACGATCACGTAGGCGGCGGAGTAGTCGGGCTCGGGGTTCATGGCGTCGGAACCGTCGAGGTGCCGGGAGGTGGGGAACCGGATGTCGTGGGCCTCGACCGCGGTGATCAGCTCCGTCACGGTGCCCCGTTTCGGCGATGGGTGCGCACGAAGGCATACCTCCAGCGAATGTTTCCTGGTGGTGAAGAAATTTTCACCACGTGGACATGGGATGTCTTTGTAATCCTCCGCGCGCGGCGTGTCCAGACCCTCCAGCGAAATACCGTAAATATGATGAAATATCTGAATATTTCAGGCCGTACCGCGCGGACGCGTCCCATGTATGCCTTGCGGCGGGCCGACCTCTCGCGCGAACATGGGATGTCTGTTATGTTCCCGCGGTGACCCGAGTACCGATCGAGCGTCCCGGCGACCGGAGGTCGTGCCCATGTCCCTGACCGACGAGGCGATCTCCCGCATCCGGGCGCTCGTCCGGTCGGGCGATCTTCCCCCCGGGGCGCGCCTTCCCCCCGAGCATCAGCTCGCCGCCCTGCTCGGGGTCTCCCGCAACCCGTTGCGCGAGGCGGTCAAGGCGCTGGTCGTGGCCCGGGTGCTCGACGTGCGGCGGGGCGACGGCACCTACGTGACCAGCCTGGAACCGCGGCTGCTGCTGGAGGGGCTGGGGCTGGCCGTCGAGCTGCTGCGCGACGACACCCTGCTGGAGATCGTCCAGGTCCGGCGGATGCTGGAACCCGCGGCGACCGCGCTGGCCGCGTCCCTGATCTCCGCCGGGCAGCTCGCCGAGGTCGGCGAGCACCTGGCCGCGATGCGCGCGGCCAGCGACGACGTGGAGAAGCTGAACCACCATGACGCCGCCTTCCACCGCGCCGTGGTGCGGGCGACGGGCAACGAGACGCTCTGCACCCTGCTGGACGGGATCTCCGGACGTACCCTGCGGATGCGGGTGTGGCGCGGCACGGTCGAGGCCGGCAGCTCGCACAAGACCATCGCCGAGCACGAGGCGATCTACAACGCCCTGGCCGCCGGTGACGCGACGCTCGCCCAGGCGGCGGCGCTGGTGCACATCGGCACGACCGAGACGTGGCTCCGCTCGGTGCTCGAGAACGTGGAGGGCTCCCCGGCCGACGGCGACCCGGCCGGTGGCGGGATCGCCGACGGGCTCTGGCCGGAGCCCGCCGACCAGGAGGCACGATGAGGATCCGCCTGGCCTACGGGGAGAGCGGCCTGACGGTCGACCTGCCCGACGAGGCCACCACGGTGGTGACCCCCGTCCACCACGCGGCCGTGCCCGACCAGATGGGCGCGCTGCGGGCCGCCCTGCGCGACCCGGTGTCCGGGCCGCCGCTGCGCGAGAGGGTACGGCCCGGCCAGACCGTCGCCATCTCGGCCTGCGACATCACCCGCCCCCAGCCGCGGCACCTGATGATCCCGGCGATCCTCGACGAGCTCGACGGCGTCGTCGGCCCGGACGACGTGACCGTCCTCGTCGCGACCGGCACCCATCGCGGCAACACCGACGCCGAACTGCGCGCGATGTTCGGCGACAGGGTCGTGGACTCCGTGCGGATCGTCAACCACGACGCCCGCGACCCGGGATCGCTCACCTACCTCGGCCGCTTCGGCAAGGACGTGCCGGTGTGGCTGAACACCGCCTGGGTCGAGGCCGACGTGCGGATCACCACCGGCTTCGTGGAGCCGCACTTCTTCGCGGGCTTCTCCGGCGGCCCCAAGCTGGTCGCCCCCGGCCTGGCCGCGCTGGAGACCGTGCTCACCCTGCACGACGCCGCGCGCATCGGCGACCCCCGGGCCACCTGGGGGGTGATCGAGGGCAACCCCGTGCACGACGACGTGCGGGCCATCGCCGAGGGCACCGGGGTGACCTTCGCCCTCGACGTGATCCTCAACCGGGACAAGGACATCGCGGCGGCGTTCGGAGGCGACATCCTGCCCATGCACGCCGCCGCCACCGCCGCCGCCCGCCGGGTCGCCATGCGACGGGTCGAGGCGCCCTTCGACGTGGTGGTCACCACCAACTCCGGCTACCCCCTCGACCAGAACCTCTACCAGTCGGTCAAGGGCATGTCGGCGGCCTTCCAGGTGGTCCGGCCGGGCGGCGTCATCGTCTGCGCCGCCGAGTGCCGCGACGGCTTCCCCGACCACGGCTCCTACCGCGAGGTACTGGCCTCGGAGCCCTCCCCGCGGGCGCTGCTGGACGCGATCGCCGCCCGGCCGGTGACCGTCCCCGACCAGTGGCAGGTGCAGATCCAGGCGCGCATCCAGGCGGGCGCGCGGGTGGTGATGCACACCTCCTATCTCGGTGACGCCGACCTGGCGGCCGCCCACCTGGAACGGACCGGCGACATCGCGGCCACGGTGACCGAGGCGCTGGCCGCCGCCGGGCCGGGCGCCCGCGTGTGCGTGCTGCCGGAGGGCCCGCAGACCATTCCCTACCTGTCCGGCGGCCGGGCATGAGCGAACGCGCGGTGAGGCCGGTGGACGCGGTGGACCCGGTGGACCCGGTGGGCGCGACGGACACGGTGGGCGCGGTGGACCTGGGGTTCGCCCGGGTCGACGTGGACCGGGAGGCCCGCCAGGGCACGCCCGAGGTCGTCTACGGGCCCGGCAAGACCGCCGGGGAGATCGCCGCCATCGTCTCCGCACTGCTCGCCCGGAACACCGGCCCGGTGCTCGCCACGCGGGTCGAGGACGCGGTCGCCGGGACCGTCCTGGGGGCCGTGCCGGGCGGGTCCCACGACCCGGTGGCGCGGCTGCTGGTGTGGCGGCCGGCGCGGACCGGTCCCTTCGCGGTCGCGGTGGTCACGGCGGGCACGTCCGACGGCCCGGTGGCGGCCGAGGCGGCGGCCGTGGCCCGGGCGCTCGGGCTGGACGTCACCGTGATCCGGGACGTGGGCGTGGCGGGCATCCACCGGCTGCTCGCCGAGACCGGGCGGCTGCGCGCCGCCGACGCGGTGGTCGTCGTGGCGGGCATGGAGGGGGCGCTGGCCAGCGCCGTCGGCGGCCTCGTGGCTGCGCCGGTGATTGCAGTGCCCACCTCCGTCGGGTACGGCGCGGCCCCTGGAGGGCGTCACCGCCCTGCTGGCGATGCTGTCCTCGTGCGCCGCGGGCCTCACCGTGGTCAACATCGACTCCGGCTTCGGCGCCGCCATGGCCGCCCACCGTCTCGCCCGTACCGCCGCCCGCCACGCCCTTTCGCCCCCGTCCTCCCCGCCCCCGTCCACCCCGGCCGCCCCGTTCCCGGAGAGCACGGCGGGCACGGAGAGCACGGCGGGCACGGCGGGGGAGCAGGGGGGAGGGCCGTGATCTGCCGGATCGACCCGTTCACCGGGCTGGCGGGGGACATGCTGCTGGCGGCGCTCCTCGACGCCGGGGCGCCGCTGGACGGTGTCCGCGCGGCGGTGGCGTCGACGGGCCTGACCGGCCTGGGAGCTGACGGCCGGGCGGGTCGTCACCCACGGGCTGGCGGCGACCCGCGTACGGGTCACGGTCACCGACACGGCCACCCGAGCGCCGGGCGGCCGAGCTGATCTCCATGGCCGGATCCGCCCGGCCGGTAACCGGTCTGCCGCCCTCGCCACCGCCGCGCTGCGGGCGATCGCCGAGGCGGAGGGCCGGATCCACGGCACCGACCCCGGACGGGTTGCACCTGCACGAGCTGGGGCGGCCACGACGCGCTCGTGGACATCGTCGGCGTGGCCGCCGCACTGCACCTGCTCGGCGTCACGGCCGTGCACTGCGCCCCGATCCCCCTCGGCACCGGTACGGTGACCACCCGCCACGGCGTGCTGCCCGTACCGGCCCCCGCGACCGCCGCCCTGCTGCGGGGGGCCCTGGTGACCGGCAGCGACCTGCCCGGGGAGACCGTGACCCACCACGGGGGCGGCGCTGCTGCGCGCCATGGGGGGCGCGGTACACGCCGCCGCCGGTGATGACCCCGGTGGCGACCGGCTACGTGCGCGGGCACCCGGGAGCTCGCCGACCGCCCGAACGTCGTCGTCGTCACCGTCGCCGAGCCCGCCCGCGACGCCGGTACCGAGCCCTTGGTCGTCCTGGAGACCAACCTGGACGACGTCACCGGCGAGCGTCCTCGGCCACACGATCGCACGGGCCGTCGACGCCGGTGCCCTGGACGCCTGGGGCCACCCCGGCCGTCATGAAGAAGGGCCGGCCCGCGCACGTGCTGCACGTGCTGTGCCGTCCCTTCGCCGTACCCGGCCCTGCGTGAGCTGGTCCCTCGCCGAGACCGGCGCGCTCGGCGTGCGCGAGATCGCGGTCGAGCGCACGGCCCTGCCCCCGGCACACCACCGAGGTGGACCTGGCGGGCCACCGCGTGCGCGTCAAGCACGGGCCGCACTCGGCCAAACCCGAACACGACGACGTGGCCGCAGCCTCGGCCGCCCTGGGCCTGTCCCTGCGCGAGACGGCCGCCCGGGCGCTGCGGCTGGACCGCGAACGGCGCCCGGCGCAGGAGGGACCGGGATGACCCCCGACGCGAAGATCGACGTACTGCTCGGCCGGCTGGCGGACCTCGGCTCGCTCGCCGTCGCCTTCTCCGGCGGGGCCGACTCCGCGCTGGTGCTGGCGGCGGGCGGTCCGGGTCGCTCGGGACGGGGCGGGGTGCTGGCCGTGACGGCGGTCTCCGACAGCCTGGCGGCCGAGGAACTCGACACGGCCCGGCGGTTCGCGGCCTCGCTCCGGTGTCGCGCACCTGCTGCCGGTCACCGCCGAGACGGCGAACCCCGGCTACCGCGCCAACGGCCGCGACCGCTGCTACTTCTGCAAGTCGGAGGTGCTCGACGTGATCGGCCGGGTGGCGGCGGAGCACGGCTTCGCGCACGTCGCCACCCGTTACCAACGCCGACGACGCCGTCGACCCGTTTCCGGCCGGGGATCAGGGCCGCCGAACGAGCGCGGGTGCTCCGCCCCGCTGCGCGACGCCGGTATGACCAAGGCCGAGTACGGCGGGCCGCCAGGGCGTGACCTGGTCACCTGTGACAAGCCCGCCGCGCCCTGCCTCGCCAGCCGGGTCGCCTACGGCGTGGAGTGCACTCCGGCCCGCTGCACACGGATCGAGACGGCCGTAGCGGGCGGTGCGCCCCTGCTGTCCGGCCGGCCGGCCGTCCACCGACCTGTCGGGTGCGCGACCTCGGCGACGGTACGGGTGGAGCTGGACGGCCGCCCTGCGGCCCCGGGCCGCCGCCCTGCCGGCCTGGTGCCGGCCGTACGCGAGGCGGGTTTTTCCCGGTGTCCCGAGGTGGAGTGGCGGTCTTCCCGCTCCGGGGCCCTGAACATCGAGCCGCTCCGCCTACCTGACGCCCTGCCGGCCGGGCACGCCCGTCCCCGGGATCGCCAGCGCACGGCCCTGGCGACCGCGAGGGCGTACGGGGCCGGTCACGGCCCGCGGACCGGAGGACTCACCTCGGTGTCCGGCGCCGCCGTCCACGACCTAGTGGGGTGAGGAGGCGCTGCTGGCGCGACGTGACCGGTGTCGGCGCACCGTTGTCGGTCACCGCCAGCAACCTCGTCCGGCGTGCTCCGGCGGACGCCGGGACCGTCGCCGTCAGGGTGCCCGGCCGGCGGGTGATCGATTGCGTCCCTCGTCGATCGTGAGCCCAGGCCGGCGAGTCCCCGAGGAGAACGCGCCGTCCTCGACGCTCAGGTCGGCGACACCCCCACCGGCGGCCGCAGGTCCTGCAGCTCGCTGACCATGTGGTTTGGGCACCGACGTCGCGGCGTGCACAGCAGCCGACCGCGAAACTGTGATGTTGCCGATGTGGGCTTGACCGGCAGGTCGTGGGCGTGCGCCAGGGCGGACACCCGCAGGAAGTGGGTCGACCCCCAGACCGCGGCCGTCTGGACGATGTCAGACGGCGCGCGCCGCTTGCCAGCGCGGACGGTACTGCTCCAGCCCGGTGAGGTTCTCCCCGGTGTGCGACCGAGGCGCCGGATCCCGCGGCCGACGACGGCCAGCCCTCGGCGTCCCAGCGCCGGACGGGGCTCCTCGATCCAGATGAGGTCCAGGGTGCGCTCGAGCTCGTGGACGTTGCCGGATCGCCTGCTTGACGCGACCAGGCCTCGTTCACAGTCGAGCATCAGGCCCGGCCGCGTCCCGTGCCCGGCCTCGGCCAGGACCTTCCTGGACCAGCGTCAGGCGGTGCCGGTCCCGCTCGATGTCGAGTGCCACCCTTGATCTTGGCCGCCCGCAGGCCGTGCGGGCGTAGACCTCGTACGCCGAGACGAGCTCGTCGTCGGTGAGGCCGATGTCCAGGCCCGAGGCGTAGGCGGGGACCCGCCTGTCGCGCCCGCCCAGCAGTGCGCCAGAGCGTAGTTCGCCGGCCGCCTTCGACCTTGTAGTGTCCCACACAGGGTCGGTGTCGAGCGCCGCACTGATGTGTCTACGAAATCTAGCCAGCGCCGCGTGACGCCGCCTTCGAAGTACGTTGGCTCTGCCGCAGCATAGCATGTCGTACAGGCTGACAGCGCCGTGATCGCCGCGCGGGTCCCCTTTGTCGCCTCGATGGCGCAGATATGTATGGCAGTCGAGCTCTTGCCACGTAGCGGCCGAAGGCCTCGCGCCAGCGTGATCATCCCCTCGTCGGTGTCCACCCTTTGGATGATCGATGATCTGTGAACGTGTCCCGTCGGTCGATAGGTACGCGTTGGCTGTCACGACCGGACGTATCGGTCCCATTCTGGCCGGTCGTCAACGTGCGATGATCCTTCGAGTATTCGCATGTGCATGCTCCTGTGCGGGAACCGGCACTGGTGACACCGTCGCGATTCCGTGGCGTTGGAGAAAGAGATAGACGATCAGGGACCACGGTACGAGCGGGATGCATCAGGATCGCAGCGAAGGTGGATGTGCTCGTCGAGAGCACCATGATCTGCCCGTCGCAGTGCGACGGTGACCTCCTGACCATGAGGTGCGGTTGTCGGCACGACGGCATCATCAGTCATTGGGAGATCGAGTGACGTCGTTCCAGCAGTACAGCGCGTCGTCGAGTATGCCTGACCGACAACTCAGTGGCCGCGAGTGCCATCACGGCAGCATGCTCCGCCGATAGATCCGTGCCGATAACGTCGTGCTTCCACCGTCTGATCACTCGCCGGTACGACGATCTCGCGGCAACGGTCTGTAGTAACTCGTCATCAGAAGATCGTGAACGTATGGACTGCGCGACTGTATGGCCAGATCAGCGGTAGGTCGTTACGTAGTGAGGCCTGGTGTCCGCCTCTCCCCTCTCGCCGTGCTTATCACCACCTTATGAACCCGGGCGAGCGCACCATGTTGATCACCTGTTGAATCGGATGAACAGCGCCGCGAGACAGCCCATGGAGTATGCGCCTTGGCAGCCGCGGAAGCGCAGCTCGGCTCAGCGCTCGAGCCTCGCCATACGTACCCTCTTAGCAGCAGCATGGGACGTGCCACCGAGATCTGCGTCTCCACGACACGGCATGCGAGTTGTGCGATGATTAGTCACTCGCCAGACGCCATCGCCGACGCTGGTCAGCGTGCATCCGGTGCACGATGTTTGTGTCCCCAACACTGCAGGGAGGTCGTCGGGATGAACAAACGGTCGAATGGACGTACTCGCGCCGGGTCTTCATGCGCTGTTGGTGGTGAACACAGTGTGGTAGATCACGTCCGCAGCGCGAGGAGCGCCATCGTACGTGCGACACCGCACGCTGCATTCGCGGCTGCCGGACATCAGTCTCCCATGATCCGACGCGGAGCACGCTGATCGGCATGAGTCCCACGACGAGACATGACGACGAGAGAATACAGTGACCTGTCGACTCGGGCCGATGGCGAGCGCGGGGCGGTTCATCTGCTCCCTGCGTATCCAGACGTAGTATCTTCGGCAGGTAGTGTGACCCCTCGGCCGCCGCTGGCATGACGTACAGCAGGCGCGACATGGACGTCAGCATCCCGATCATCGTGGTATCACGAAGACGAACTGGTATAGTGCGTGGTCAGGCCCGGGAATAATGACTCACGTGCCGATGATCTGGGCGGAGCGAAGCGCGTCCACACGGGCCACGCGTCCAGGAGCGCGGGTCCAGGGTGGCGAATCCGGCGAGGATACACCACCAGGGACATCCGAGGTCGCCCAGTACGTGCACGCCGACGACCGCGAACATGGGCGCGCCGTGGTCTCCCGAGCCGTCGACGTGGGCCGGCGCCGATCGTCCGCGAGGGCGTGTGTCAACGGGCCGTCATGAAGGACGAGTCAGGAGGTGAGATCGCACCGATAGATATCACTCTGGTGAGAGCACTGGCCGGGTATAGAAGTAGACGCGCGCGAGACGGTGCCGGGCACGCCGCAGGCACGACGACGTCGCGAGCATATGTCTCGTTATGGCCACCAGACTACGAGAGCTACAGTCAGTCAGCACCAGCAGCCCGACGTTGCGCTGCGCGCTCTGGCATACAGTCGCGTCTGTTGACACATTCTACAGGTAGTGTCGACGGTCTCGACCACTCGTCCCCGTTGCATGCTCGCCGTCCGCTCCGTGAAGGAGAAGTTGACTGCCCAGCAGCAGCGGCCTCACGCCGCAGCGCGACGATGATGTCTTACTCATGTACTTGTTTTTTTTTCCTTCATTTTTCCCCCTTTTATTCCCCTTTTTTTCTCTTTTTATTGTTCTTTTTTTTTTTTTCTTTAACCACCCCTCATTTTTTATTGTATATTTCATAATTTTCCCTTTTTTTTTTTCTTAAACAAACAAATTCTTTTCTCCCTGCCCTATTCTTTTTTTTTTTCCTTTCCGTATTTCTTTTTTTCCTTTTTTCTTTTTGTACAGCAGGGCCGGGGCACCAGGGGACGTTAGGGCGACCATTGTCGTGTCTGGAGAGCAGTGTGCGGGACGGCTCCTTGCGGGAGCGGGCCGGTGCCGGCGGGCCGGTGCCGGCGCGGCCCGCTCCCGCCGACCCGATGTCCTCTCTCCGCCGTGTCCCACGCACGGGCACGCTTTTTACGGGCCCGGAGTACACAGCGGTTGACGAATCCCGGATCGGCCCCACGCGATGCAGCTCGGCGACTCCGATGTGTGTGGCCAGTCCTGACCCCCTTCCACACACCTATCGTCGACGCGCTCGGCCGATCACGCTCAGGAGCTGCCTGGGTAGAGCTATCGACCACCCCATCAGAACACACCAGGGTCCTTGGAGGCCCTAAACCGCCCACCGTGCAGGGCGAGGCTTGCCACTCCGTGATTGGGACCACCACGATCGATGCCGACACAGGCCACGGGGCCCTGCGACACCAGTCGATCGTTGGAGGTCGACGTTTTTGATCCGCGCCGGCCTCGGGAGTAGAATGAGGTCAGGGCGTCGGTCGTGGCGAAGCGAGAGCACCATGTCGGCTCGGTGACAGCTTCGGGTCGTTCGCCCACTTCGCGGACCGCGTAGCCGATGCCGCCGTCGTAGGGGAGGTTCGGGTGTGGTCCCCGGTCTGGTGACGAACGGGTGAGGGCATGGACGACGTCACCTTGTGGCCCCCAGGGAACTCGCTGATCGAAGTCCTTCCAGGCCCGATGTCCGAAAAATCAGGCGATGAATGTAGGGGGCCTTGCCGGAGTTGAGATCGTGAAGGCGCGTTGAACATCGCGGTTCGGAGTTGGCCCAGACCGTTCGTTCAGCTTGGCGTCGCCCCGGCGTCCTTCTCACAGCTGAAGATCGTTTCTCTACGCCGGGGAGAGGAACCAGTCGCGCCTGCCGGCGATCCAGTGGTCCGTACTCCTGGCCGTTCAAGGAGGCCCGAGCCGAGGCCCGACAGAAGAATGGTGCGGCGCCACCTCTTGTGCCCCGAGCGCGAAGCCTGGCCCCGGGTCCTTGCTGCTTTGATGGTGGCACAGTCGCGAGGAACTGCGTCCCGGTTTTCGTGGCGGGGCCGTCGAGTCCCGCCTTCTCGTACAGCGTCTTGTTGTAGTAGATCGGGTGGCCCTGCAACGTCACCGGCGGCGGCGTAGGTTGCTGCCGTCCTTGCTGAACGCGTCCAGCCCGCCAGGCGCGCTTTGTCCTCGGCCAGGTTACGTGGTCGAGCGGCCAGGAGCGCGTTCACGCCGTGTCGCGGATCTGGGCCGCCTCCGTTGAACAGCATGCAGTCCCGGTCCGTGACGGCCTGGATGGCCGCGCCCTAGCAGGGTTGTAGTACTGGTCGAAACGGCTGTGGCCACGAACTCGACTCCGTTGGACGCCGGGGTGCTTCTTGGCAAAGTCGTCTTGGCCTTCTGGACGTACGCGGCCGCGGGCTCGCCGTCACACGGGACTTCCAGGTCCCAGACCACGAGGTGTTAGTGACTTAGCGGGAGTCGCTCGGCGCCGCCGCGGGCCTGTGTGCGCTCCCCGCAACGGCCAGTGGCCAGCCCGGCGACCAGGGCGAACCGACCACAGTGTTCGCTGATTCATCGATGTCACTTTCCAGAGGGACGGCCGGCTCGCCGCGATCCGCTGCGTTGAGGCGAAACGTAATTTCGTATATATGACGTTATAACGTCAATAGGTGTGCCAGATACGACGTCAGAACGGGCGCGGGGCGGGGCACCGGAGGAGAAGTTGACGACATCGCAAGGAGTCGCCCGTCCTTTTTTGTTTATGCGTTCGCCATCACCTTCCATTTTTTATAGCGACTCCTTTTTTTTTTTTCCTTTTCTGTTTGGAGTTGAGGACGGGCCGGCTAAACCTCGCCAGGGGCGGTGACGGCCGGAGCTGTGGAGCGCATGTTGCTGGGGGGTGCACCCCCCGGGCACGCCGCTTGCCCGACCGAGCCCCGCGCTCTGCGGATCTCTCTTCCGGTTGAAGCCGGACCGTTCGTCCGCGAAAGCGGTGAAGAGCCCTTCAGGAGAAGGGGCTGTTGCAGATCTCGCTCAGGGCCTTCAGCACGGCACCATGGTCACCCCCTTTCCGACGATGTGGGACATGCTCGACGTAGCTTCGGTCCTCGCACGGCGACCATCGCGAGGGGACGACAGCCTGGGGATTTCCTCGACGACCTCGTGGTCACCCGGCGCGTGCTTTGGAGTCCCGACTTTATGGCGAACCTCGCCCCCCGTCTCGATGGACCAGGACACGATAGACCGGCTGCGCGCGCTGGTGGAACCGGATGTGGACACGAGCCATCGGGGACGACACATGTCACGTACGCCCAAGCACTGACCTCGCCTTCCACGACACGATCATGCAGGCTCGTCCGGGAAACCGCATCGCCCGTGGCGTGGTGCGGGCCTGGAGAGCCAGGTCCGTCCAAACACCGCCCGCTACATGGGCGGCCCCAGCGGGCCCTTGTGCGTGGCGTCCAACCTCGGCCATCGCCGCATCTACCGAGCGGCATCGCCGCCCCACGACCCGGCGGTTGCCGCCGAGGCGATGTTCAGGCACATCACGACGCCTGGATCACGTCCGCCGCGCGGGCCGGACGAGCCCGTGCGCCTGGAGCGCTGAACGCGCACCCGCTCGAACGGCTCGAACGCTCTGAACAGACGCGGCGCACGGCGGCCTCCCCTCCGATCCGAGAACCCACCGGCACCCGTCAGGCGGGCATGCCTTGCGAACCACAGTTAAAAGAAGGCCTTTCGTGAAACTGCTCCGGGTAGGCAGAAAGCTCCGATGGTCAGGAGCGGCCCTGCGTCATGGGACCCGACGCAGGGCGCTGGACCTGTTGAACCGAATGCAACGGCGGACATCGACCGCGCCGTTCTCGACGCCTGCGAGGCGTCTCAGCGAGGGTGCGTCGCCCTCGCCACGAGGAGCACGACCGAGGCACCGGAGCGCATACCGAGCCTGAATCGAGGCCCGCCCCCGCCGGCCACCAGGAGGTCAAGGGTAGTCGCCATCGCCCATGAACTACTCCGACCACGCGGAGGAGACCGGTGCCGCCCTCCCGGCCGAGCCTGTCTTCATGAAGGCGTCCAACACGGTACGTCGGCCCCGAGGACGATGGTCCTGGTGACCGCGCGGCAGCGTGAAGACCGACTACGAGGTCGAGCAGGCGGTCGTCCCTCGGCGGCACGGCCCGCTACCTGTCCTCCCGCAGGAGGCGGCGGGCGTGATCCGCCGGATACGCGAATCGCCAACGACGTCCACCGACGGAGTTCCAGAACGACGCGGCGGCCAGTGGGACAAGGGCAAGTCGTGTAGACGTTCAACCCGCTGGGCCGTGGTGGTCACCCCCGGACGAGGTGGGCGGATCCGCAGGCGCTCGGCCTGCGCCCTGTGGGTCAACGGGCCGGTCCGCCAGACGCAGCACCAAGAAACAGATCTCGTGTCATCATGTAGATCTGGTACCTCAGCCAGTTCAATGGTCCTGGAGCCGGGCGACGTGGTGAACACCGGCACCCCCGCGGGGGTGGCCCTCGGCATGGCCCCCGGAGGCGTACCTGCGCGCGGTGACGTGGTCGACGTCCGAGAATCGACGGCCTGGGCCGCCAAGCCAGCGGATGGGAACCAGAGCCTGAGAACGCACGGGACGCTCCCCGGGTGGCACACCCGGGGAGCGTCCCGTCCGGCCACGACGGCGCGCCCGCCCTGACGGGCGGGGCAGGTGGACACCGCCCGCCGCCGGAGGGTCCCTCGCCGGGACGGGCAGCCGTCCCCGCAGGGGATCCCCGCAAGTGTCCTTCTCATAGTGCCGCGTGAGGCGTCAGCCCTGCGTCCCAGCGCTGTTGTTGCCGCCGTTGCAGGACCAGATGCGCGAGGCGGGTGCCGTTGGCTGGTGGCGTGCTTGTTGACGTCGAGTGCACTTGTTGGCGCCGAGGCGTGATGGTGCTCGTTCGGTGTTGAGGCCGCCATTTCTGGTTGGTTCTGGCCGTTTGCCGTCTCAGAGCTGTGATACGGTGGCTCTTGCGCCGTCGGTTGTGGGGTCGCTCTGGTTGCTGTGCGTCGACGCCTTGTTGCCGTAGACCGCGAATGTTCGTTCGCTGATGCGGTGTGTGGTCTCCTGCTGGTTGTTCTGCCGTTGTTGCAGTCCACAGCTGGACGGCCCTGCGCCGTGTGGTGCTGTGAGACGCCGCTGACGTCCGCGCACCGGTCGAGCGCCACGCCACGGATCGACCCGATCCCGGCCTCCGGGGTCGTTGGGTCACGGTCGGACTTGTCGGGCGTCGGCTTTTGTGGGCTCCAGAGGGTGGTCACGAAATCTGCAGGGAGAACGTACGCTCCACACCATCGCACCTTGGTCCAGCGTCGTGATGCCGCTCTCGCGTAGTCCCGTCCACGGGAAACGGGCATGTGGTCGCCGTTGTCCGAAGGGCGGCCACACGACCGGGTACCCGGCCCCGGCACACCGAGTTAGGTGGTAGCTTCCGGTGATCTCGTGCGCCTGCTGCCCGATATTGACCGTTTCACGTGCTCGGCCTTGTGTGTCTCTGTGAGCGGTGGGCCGCCGTTGCTTCCTGACGAACATGTCGCGCAGTCGACGCGTCCACTGTGTACGATGTTGAGGACGTTGTCTGCCGATTGCCGTGCAGTCCATGTACGCGATCGGCTGTGCGCTGCCGCCGCTGCACCCGCTGAGCTGCGCGCACGTGCGTAGACCGCGACCGCGACGGCGAAGACCGTCGCCCTGCCTCGCAGGCGAGCGAGTAGCTCATCCGCGCCGTAGCTGAAGCCATGGCGAAGCGCTGGTCTGCGTGTGTCGCACGACACAGCGGACGGGTGCTGTCGAGCAGCCTGTTCGAGGTCGTCGACGAGGTGTCACGCTCCTCATTGTGCGGCCGGAGTTGCGCCCAGCCGCCGCTCGAGAGGCCTGCGGCGCGATGAAGATGCCGTTGTTGTTCGTACATCTGCGCTGCAGCCGTAGAAGGACCAGGGGTACCCGCTGGTGCCGGAAAGCCACGAGTCGATACTCGGTGGCCGGTGCCGCCCCGCCTAGCTGTGGCAACCGCGCACGTACACCCCGGTAGGGCTGTGTGTTGTGTTTGAGTAGTTGTCGGGAGCCGCAGAGCGATGAAGGAGGCGGTGTCTTCGCCGCGACGCTGCGACTCGGCGTGGACGTGACGCTGATCCGTCAGTGGCGGGTTCATGCCCGCACCCTGCAGTCGGCGCAGATGATGCATACCCGACCCGTGCGCGGACGACGCCGACGCACGGCGTGACGACGCGGAGCGACGCTGATTCGACGTTCGAGTCTGCGCGTCGCGCAGTCCGCTGTTGCCTCAGCGCCGCGTGGACCGTGGACACGACGAGGAGCTCGCCGCGACCCCGCTGATCGCTTCGCAAAGGGATCTGCGCGCTTCGACATCACGCGACCCTCTCCGTCGGGTCCGGGGCGTGCGCCACGTCTGGATGGGGACATCACTTGGTCTCCTTCATCGGGGGGTGAGCGAGTGCCTCAGTACGTGTAGCGCTCGCCGCGTCCGCCCGAGAGGTCCGTCCAGCCGCCGGTTCGCCCAGACGGCACTCCCGATGACTTCAGCTACACATTACGTGCGTACGCCGTAGTGTGCGTCAAGGACCGTAAGCCCACTTAATTCTGACTCCTCACAGGGGAGCCTTTGTCAAAGTGGACGTCTTCAGACGTAACCGCAGCTGGACGAACTTCTCTCTTGGGATCTCTCTGTCGAGCTCGCGATCGATAGTTCTCTTCAGATGTGATAGCATCAATGTTGGTGCGGATGGAGGGTGACGGCGACATGGGTCCGGCCACCCCGCGCGGGTTCGCCCGGGGAGGCCGGCCCACTTCGCCCCAGGTGAGTTGGGTCAGCCTCTGGTGCGCGACTGGTATGTTGCGCCGTTGCAGCGACAGATGCGAGGCGGGTGCCGTTGGCGGTGGCGCTGTTGGGACGTCGAGGCATGCTTGTTGGCGCCGAGGGCGTGTGATGGTTGCCGTCGTGTGAATGCAGCGCCACTTCTGGTGTTGCTGGCCGTTCTTTTTTGCTAGCTCCCAGATCTGGACGGTGGCGCCGTCGGTGGTGCATTCTGGTTGCTGACGTCGAGACGCACTTGTTGCCGTAGACGCGAAGTTCGTTCGCTGCAGTGGTCCTACCTTTCTGCTGGTGTTCTGGCCAGTTGCAGTCCACAGCCTGACGGCCGCGTCCGTTGGACTGTGAGACTGTACGCGCTGACGTGCCGCGCACCGGTTCGAGCCCCACACCACGGATCGGGCCCATTGATCCGGCGTCTGAGGTCGGAGTCGGCGTCGGCGTCCGGGTCACGGTCGGCGTCGAGTCCGGGTAGACGGGCGACGCCGCGTCTGAGCCGAGGAAGGTCCAGTGCGTGCGGGAACATGCCGTCCAGCGGAAGGGAGTGTCGGAATTTCCGTGACCGGTTTGCCCGCGAAGCTGAACGCCTCGACGGGAGGCTGGGTCGTGGTGCGCTGGCCGTAGCGTGGGTCTCCGGGTCCACATGTTGCTGGTGAAGACCCGATCGCGGGGTGTCGGTGAGCACCGGTGTACTCTGGCCCACCCCGTTCTGTTGGTCCACTTTCGCTTAGCATCTGCATCGCACGAAGTTGGGGTAGGCGAGGTCGTGGTGTCGTCGCGTGCCGTGCCACAGCTGCTTACTTCGCGCTGGTAGGTCGGGCCGGTGTACCGGGATACATCGCCACGTGCCTGGCCGCCCACGGCTAGTAGGGTCGCGGCACATTGATTCAGGTTCCGCACGGAGCACTGTGTTTCTGTGGTTCCATCAGCGACCCGTTCCGTTGTGGTGTGCGAGAGCACAGCCGAGCGGACAAGCTGCACGGAGAACTGCCGCGGCGGCGCCTGAACGACGTCCGGTACTGGGCGGCGCTGCACGTGGGTCATCAGCGTGCCCCGGAGGAGACAGGAGGACAGCCTCGCTGACCACGAGTGCGGCGCGGGGTACGACGTTGTAGCCGTGCATGCCGTAGGGGCCCATTACGCGGCCTCTCCACGTGTGACATGATCCGGTGGAGTCGTGCCGCACGCCGTTGGTCCTGAGGGCGGCATTGGGAGGAGGGAGGAGACGTCGAACGCACGTCCTCACGGGTGGCCTCGGGGAGACACGATGACGTCCCGTAGCCCGTACCGGTCCGCCGTCGCGTTCACGGTAGTCACGTCCGCACAGCTGTTGAAGACCACCTTGCGAGTCCGTGCCACCGTGCGCGGTCGTGGACCATCACCAGCATCGCCGGCCGTGCGCGCGACCCTGTCGGCAGCGTAGTACGTACCATGTTCAGGTTCGTACGGGTTGTCCGAAGCCGCGTCACCTGGGATGGGTCAGCGACGCTTCGGGGCCGCGGCCGGCCGGATCGACCACGAGCAGGCCCGCGATCAGCCAGAGTAAGCGGCGCCGGCGGCCGCCAGGACGGCCTGAGCCTCGTTTCACGTCGTGTCCTTTTCGGTTCGTCCGGGGCGTCTGCGCCTTGTGTGCTACCGAGACGCCCCGGCGTCGACAGGCGGATCCGCCCGGGGAGCGCGGCCGTCGTCGCTCAAGTGCAGGTGCCTCCGTGCGCTGTCGCACGCAAAACCGGAGCCCTTCGGCGGTGACGGCGTGAGGGATGTCAGGTCAGCGCCGGGCACGGGACGACGTCACGTCACATCGTCAGCGCTCGGAGTGTCAGCAGGCCCGGACGGTAGGGCAGGCAGCCGTTTTTAGTCGGGGGGTTGATGTTGGGTGATTGGAGCGCCCTGGTATGAGCAAGCTGCAGTGTTGCAGGGGTCGACGGTCATGGTCTGGTCGGCGTTAGGGTGCGCAGCAGCTCCCGTGGCTGATGTCGTATGGCTCAGTGGCGCCGCTGTGGCTCTTAGCCCTGCGATACGTTATTGGACTTCGGTGCGGCTGGGGGCGTCGCAGGTGCTCGTTGAGGCTGCACGGTGAAGAGCGGAAGTAGCGCGCCTAGAGACCGACGCCTCGACGATCATGGCTAGCGGTTCTGTGGTTCTGCAGCTGTAGACGCTGGACGGCTCGAAGAGGTGTTGTCTGGGGCGCTCATGATGACGGTCGAGGTGAGCCGAAGTTGCGGAAGTTCCGATCGGCATGCTGGCGCGGCTAGAGTCATGCTTGCCGTTGTCGTGCGGCGAAGAGAACAGTGTACCTGTCGTGTCGTCACCGTTATGAGGCCTGGTCGATGGGGCCGGTGTGTTGGATGAGCCGGTGATGTTCTGAGAAGCAGGGTCTGCGGGGCGTCCGACCAGTGCCGTTGGGGTTGGTCGGGTGGTGGAGGTGCGGTATGTGACGAACGCCGTCTTTGGCGCCCACTGGTATGGCAGCACCAGACGGTGTCTTGGGTGGGGCGCGAGTAGAACAGCGAGGGCGCGCACCGTGTCTCGGACGTGACAGAGTCAGCTTCCTGGCTGGCCGAGTGTCCATCTCCGACGCAGCTGGTGAACAGGCCGAAGTTCATCGACGCCCCTCAGGAGAGCCGTTGTCGTGTGGGTGTGGCGTAGATACGAGCTGCTGCGCTTGCCCTCGTTCGCGACGGTGGAAGTCCTGATGACCGAGATTCCCAGCCGACCTCGGTTGGCCAGCACGCCCGTCTGAGCTCCTCAGCCGGTACGTCGTGAGGGAAGGTTGCACATACTCGCGGTCGGGCGTCACGGTCGTACGTGGGCCGGGGTGGGGCGTCACCGAGGTGCCGTCTCCAGTTGTCTCACTTCTGGTGCTGTGCCGCCGCCGTGCAGAGTGGAGAGAGTGTGAGCAGGGTGCCGTTGGCGCTCCCGCGCCCACGGCGTCCAGGCACTGATGGCCCGGACTGCACGCCGACGATGGCTGCCTAGTCTGGAGTTTTGTTGCGCGCCTTACTTCTGTGTGTCACCAGTTGCCGCGTGACAGTGCCGCTAGATCTGCGCTTGGCGTTGCTGGCGGTACCTAGCCGGCGTCTTAGGCACTTGCTTGCCAGTAGACCTTGCACTCCCCGGCCGCGGTGTAGGTCCACTGCTGGCTTGGGGTTCGGTGTGGCACGTCCCACATGGTTCCGCTTGGGTGCCGTCGTGTGCGTGCTTGAACCGGGCACGTCCTCACGCACCGGGTTGGAGGTCCACGCCCTGATCTGCCCGTGCCATCTGCACCCGTGTGACGGTCGGCGTCGGCGATCGGCCTGTGGGGTCGGCTCCACTATGTTGAGGGCAGTTCAGGACCGAGGTGCGTGTAGGCCGGCACTCTTGTTGCCGTTGCACGCTCGAACAGCAGCGGCGCGCGTTGGCGACCAGCCGGAGTCCGTCTGTCGCGCACATGCCCCAGACGTGATGCCGGTGATGCAGCGTGGAGCGAGGACACGGAGCGAGGCAGTCGTTGACCACTGGTGTATGGTGGTCGCGAGCCGCCACAGGATGTCCAGACTTCGTCGTGATCTGCACGTCTGACGGCCCAGGCGCGCGCGCAGCTGGAGATGGTGGTTGTGCGGTAGTTGCTGTTGTAGGGCTGTTGCTGTTGAAGTGCGACTGCAGGCCCACGCACGCTACGCGATCTGGCACGCCGCGAGGCCTTGAAGTTCGCGGAATACTATGTTTGTAGACGCCCTGCGTCTCTGCACAGCTCCAGTTGTCGTGTTGTCAGTCGTCTCTGGAGCAGAGCTTGGCTGGCCGGGTCGGCGGCTCCATGCGCGGTGCGGAAGCGACCTACGATCCACTGTCGTTTTGTGCCGTGTGCGCTGGAGGGTTGGAGTTGCGCCGTGGTCGCCGGAGTTGCGTCGTCGAAGGCCTCGTGACGCCCGTCTCCACCAGGCGTGAGATCTAGCCCTGTCTACAGGTGGTTCACCACGCGATTGTTGTGGTTGATCATCGCCTATGGCGCAGGGGGCGCCTTCCATCGAGCGCATCCAGTCTTGGGCTGCTGGTTCTGTGCCAGCCGCCAGTGGTATTGTGGTTCCGCCGGACCCGCTTGCCGTTCTGCACAGGCCCAGTTGTACGACGCGGCGCCACCGCTGAAGTTGAACTGGTCTGTTGGGCTCGGTGGACGTCCGATCTTCATCTCGTTCTCGGCCGACTGCATCATGTTGAACTCACGGTTGGCGATGGTCGTGTACGCCGGAGTCGCCGTGAGCCCGGCCACGCGCGCGATCGCACCGTGCCGAGCAGCGCCGCTCTGGCCGCGGCGGCGCCGAGCGTGCTCGCTCGCGGCACTGACCAGAGGCCTTTGGTACCGGCGGTGCCCACGCGGAGTCGGCGCCAGGCGCCACCGGGCCGTCACGCCGTGAGCGTGCGAGCATCGATAGGGTGCCGGGGTGAGAGTGTGCCCGTGGTGATCAGAGCCCGGCGAAGACCGACGAAGGGCCTGCGGGTCCGGGGTGGTGGGTTATGGCGTTGGTGCCCTGCCAAATGAGCTCTCCATAACTGCATCACTAGAACTTACTGTCGGTAAATCGGTTTGTGGTCACGGTTGGGTACGCCCGCGGTAGGATCGACGTCCGCGTTCCGTCATCAGGGGAACAGCACACCACCGGCGCGTGACCAGACAGGCCCTGTCCGCTCACCACCGACGTAGGACATGGGGCTAGTCTCGGGGACTCAGTGTGGAAAGAGTACAAAATGTGTCAGCTAATCATGCAAACCGCTCTACGTACCGCTATATGGCACACATGTCGCGCTGCACCTGTCGACCGACGCCTCCCGGTCGCTGAAAACTGGGGCTCCGGGCCACCGCGTAGGCGTATGTGGATCTGTGAAATTTTTCATCACATCGTGTCGTCCGCGCCGAGTGCGACGCCCGTGAATCGGCATGCTGATGACGAGCGCACTCACCGTTTCCCTCGTCAGGGTATGTTTCTTGTACTCTTGACAGCCGCTTCTAGCGCTGGTGTTTCTGCATGCGCGTCCACCCCTGGTCACCACCGCAGCGTCCGCAGATGAAGAGCCACCGAACGGCTGACGAACTGTTAACGCTCACATCGTGCACGTGCTCCTCCACGCACGCATGCCCGCGACCACGCGTGACCTCCTGCGGACCACACACGTCACGCGTACCTTTCCACCACGGACTGCCGATTTCTTGACTTAGGAGGTTTGTTCTCGCGCGAATGACGGAGACCTCGGACTCGCCACGGCGAGATATTTCCGAGCTACTACGTCCGCGCCGCTCAGCGCGCCTGCACGAGGCCCGTCCCCAGCTGGCCCCGGTCCCGCGTCCGCGCGTGGCGAGGACCGTCCGGCCGCCCGATCCTGCTCGTCTGTCGTGTTCACCGCCGGTGAGAGACGGACCCCGAGCCGACCTTTTGCCATATGGCGACGGTCGTTCCTCGCGTCGGGCGTGAGCGCGGGCGGCTGATTTTTTGTTGCTGTGTGTCTGTGGGGTGTGGGTTGGGCCGATGAACCCCGCAGACCGGCCGGGAGCGTCGACTGATCGGCCGGCCCGCCGGGCACAGTGAGAAAGAGCGTGGAGCGGGGCCTGCGGCCGTCAGCGGCGCTGCGCCGCCCCGACCGTCCCTGGAACGGCGGGGCGCCGATAGGACGTACCCGCTGTCGTCTGGTGTTCACGTATCGCCGCGGCATCGCCGGTCTGCTGCTGTCGACTTCGTCTTCCACGTGCGCAAGGCGCACGTGCCACCCTGTCCGCAGCGCCGCCGCTGGTCGGCCGCTACGTCGGCGTCGCGCTCCTGTCGGCGTCGGCGTGTGGAGTCTTCGGCGACGCCGATGGGCGTCGAGTACTCTCGCCGGTGTACGTGACGAGGAGAAGGCTGCTGTCGGTCGACATCACTGATTCGTGTTGCTCATCATCATCATGTCCAGCTTCAAGGTGCCGCGCGCCGACCAGCAGACGGTCCTGACTCTCGGTCTATCGTCTTCTCCCTGATCGCCACTCCCGGGCCTCGGTTTTCATCTTCCTGTGGCAGCATGACACGCGCTCGTATCACACTCGTTCGCCTCGGTGTTCTACCTGTATCGGCCGTCATCCTGCTCATATCATCGCCGTGCAACCTGCTCATATTTTTAGCCGCGAGGCGCGAGGATCAGCCACCTCTCGGCCCGACAACATCGTGATCCGCCACTCCGTGACCAGGACGGTGTTCACACCTCCTGACACCTACGCAAAAAACCCACGGCGACAGGCTGTTCCGTCCAGACGGCAGGCGACGCTCATGACGCTTGCTGCTCGTCTCATGGTCGTTTCTCGGCATCGGCGCACGTGACAGATCTCTGTTCGCGCTGCGACTCCAGTCCGCCGCGATCTTCGGGCTGACCGAGAACGTGTACGTGGTGTTCACGGCCATCGGCGTTCTCGCTGCTCGCCTGACGCCACGCTCTGTACTTCCTCATCGACGGGCGGTCTCGACCGCCTCTATCTACCTCAGCTACGGTCTCCGCCGTCGATCCTGGGCTTTCCTTCATCGCCGTGAAGCTCATGCTGCACGCGCTGCACTCGAGAACAACGTCCCGTTCATCACATACGACGGCCGCCGGTCCGGTGCGCTGTGAGATCGGCACGGCGGCCTGTCCCGCGGGGTGCCCGTGATCCTCTCGGCAGTCCTCGTGTCGTCACCGCGGCTCGTCTCGCGTTCACGCTCCCAAGGGCATGGCGCAGAAAGCCGTCTCGGCTTCCTCGGCGGCGCGGCGCTCACGCCACGGAGTGATCCACTGGAGGTCGAGAACTGGACCGCTGCCTCGCCCGCGAGGAGTATCTTCGCCGCCCTGGTCGCGCAGATCGTAGGTCACCAGGGGCTTCTTCCCGAGAAGTACGCGGGCGAGATCCGCGAGGTAGGACAGGCTTGATGGCCATAGCTCCTCACAGGGCACGGAGGCGCACGACGCCGCCCCGCACGGCCCCGCTGACGGGCCGGTCACGTACGCGACGCGATGGCCCGACGCGCCTGACGAGGCCCACACAACAAGACCCGAGCACGAGGCCCAGTGCAAGCGAGGTCCCGGCGCGATAACGAGGCCGCGCGCGACGAGGCTGGCCCTCAACCCCCCGGGGCGTCCTCGCCGCGGGCCGCGGTCCCCGTCCCCGTGAACCCGTCCTCCGCCCCCCAGCGACGTGGCGGGCGTACGAGGGGCCGGGATGCCGAACGCGATGCGTTCCGTCCATCGCTTGTACACGGTCATCCCGCCCGTTGCGGAAAGACGAAGCCGAGGGCACGACCATGCCCCTTGCCAGTCGTCCGCGAACGTACTCGAGAAGCTCCACAGGAACGCATGCGCTGTCCCGCCAAGCGCGGTCCGTCCTCGGGGAACGCGTCCTGCCGCACCGCAGCGGAATGCCCTCCCGGCCCAGTCCAGCGGCCGGGCCCGGATCGACGGCGTTCCAGGTGATCGAAGAGATCGTCGAACTTGTTGTGAACGATCTCCACCTGCTCGCCGTCGAAGTCCAGCAGGACCGGCCCGTCGGTGACCAGGTGTCGTCCTCCAGGTCCCCAGACCACCAGCACGCGCGTCAGCCGCCGCCTTCCAGGGCGGCCAGCCTCCGCCCCTGGGCCTGCAGGATCATCGATAGGAGCCGGTGAGCCACTCCGGCCGGTAACCCGGAGACCCGAAGTCGAACATCTGACGATTGTTCCCGGGTCCGCCACGGCCGGGACGCGACGCGCCCCGGTTCAGCGTCATGCAGGTCCACCGCCGGCCGCCTGGTCAGTTCCTTCTCCAGGGCGGCCAGTGTAGCGCTCGTGACCCGTGCGGAGCTTGTCGACGCCGAAGAATCAGGAGACCACGCGGCCGCCCAGCCTCCCGCCATGGTCACCCGGTGTGCGTCCGCGGGCAGTGCCTCCAGCAGCTGCTGGTCGACGGCCTTGTAGCCGAAGACCACGCCGCTCAGTTGAGCTCGCGTCCGGGGGCGACGACGGTGCGAACCTGGAGGTGATCCTCACCCCGCCGAGCCTCCGCGGAAGGTGGCCGCGCGCGCGCGTCTCGCCGAGCTGCAGCACCTCGTACCCCGGTGCCCACCGGGGCCAGTTCCGCAGTCGGAGATCACCTCCCAGACCTGGGCGGGCGTCGCGTCGACGACGACGCTGGACGCCGAGGTCACGGGCGCCTCGGTGTCGATCCGGCCCCGGGCCGCGTACTCGGCGTGCAGGACCGCCGACGAGGGCCGCGGTAGAACAGCTTGCTCATGATCACTCCTATAGGTTCGAGAGCAATGCTCTCGAACCTGAACAGTGATGTCAAGAGCACTGCTCTCGTTTCAGTTTTATGCTCTCCTCCGCGTCGATCGGCCTCTGTGCCGAGCCGTCCCCGGGCGCCCGGGTCAGGCGGCCGACCAGCCCCCGTCCACCGGACGATCGCGCCGTGACGAACGAGCTGCGTCGGAGGCGAGGAAGAGGGCGGCGTCGGCCATCGCTCGGCTCGGCCATTCCGCTCGCCGAGGGCGAGCACCGGGCCGAGCCGGGCGATGCCGGCCGGTCGAACGTCGCGTTCGTGGCGATGCCGGTCATGGTGGGGCCGGGCAGGATGGCGTTGCAGCGGATGCCCTCCCTGGCGTACGCCAGGCGACGCTGCGGGTCAGGCCGACGACGCGTGCTTGGACGCGGTGTAGGCCGCCCGGCCGCTCCGCCGCGCACGCCCGCCTCGGAGGCGCGTGTTGACGATCGCGCCGCGTCCCGGCTCAGCATGTGCGGCAGGACGGCGTGCGTGACCAGGAAAGGTGCCCGTCAGGTTTAACCCGC
Source organism: Streptosporangium longisporum (assembly GCF_039534895.1). Taxonomy (NCBI): domain Bacteria; kingdom Bacillati; phylum Actinomycetota; class Actinomycetes; order Streptosporangiales; family Streptosporangiaceae; genus Streptosporangium; species Streptosporangium longisporum. The sequence goes on from NZ_BAAAWD010000031.1 coordinate 245,777, forward strand.
AGGACCGCTCCCAACCGCGACCGGGTGTCCGCTGGCAGACCCCAGCTGTCGAGGAACGCCGGCGTTGTGTGCACAGCACGTCAGAGACGGCCGTACGCCGATCGCGGTCTCGAACTAAGCGCGTGAACGACGCCCTCGTCAGGAGACGTCGGCGGTCACCGCGACGGCCCGCGTCCCCGATGCCGGCGGCCGTGCGTCCCGGACCTCTCGCGTCGATGTCCGCAGACCACGACGAACGCGGCGCCCGCCCCGGCGAAGGCGACGGCCATCGCCCTGCCGATCCGGAGCCCCGCGCCCGTTACGAGGGCGAACGCAGGTCGTCGAGCTGAAGATGGGTCACGGGTCCACTCTTCCGATCGGTGAGTGGGCGGTGGTGGGGGCGCCGGACGGAGGGGTAGGGGACGTGCGCGGGGGTGCCGAGTGTTTGCCGGACGGGGACGGTGCCGTGACCCCGCCCGTGGCCCGCGCCCCGCGTAACCGGACAATGTTATCCGGTTGCTACCGGAATGCGGGCCGGTGCTCCGGTCTTCAGGCGGGATGTAAGGCCCGCGCGGGAGGGCCGCCAGGCCCCGAGACGTAGCCTGACCTTCGGCCGGTTTGTTACTCGATGTCTACTGGCTCAGGACGCTGAGTGGTACGCCCGCCCGACCTCTCGTGCGAAGCAGTGAGCTCCGGCCCACAGCTTGTTCCACCGTACAGATGGCGTGCCGGTCGGGAACTCTTGGGGTGCACTCCTGCGAGAGTGGACAACGCCTTTTGATTGAGTGACCCCTTGGTCCATGGTTATCTTGGCGGGAACGTTCACCAGCAGGATGGACTTGGTCGTCCTCCGCCTTTGAAACTCGATAAGCTCGGTCCTCGAAGTCAGCGCACACCTCCCGCATGATCTCCTCCATTGCGTTTCCAGGTGAACACCCGGTTCCGAACCTTGTCACGAAAACCCGTGGGCATGGCATGACACAAAACACAGTGCCTAACAGGCCTCCGTCTATCCGTGATCCGGTCATTATACCCTAGGGTAGATATCGTGGTGGTGCACTCAGGTACAACATTCCGTCTCCACCCGACCCCCGGTCAGTGCCTGAGCGCCGGCGCGGCGTTCGGGTTGCGCGCGGAACGGTGTAACAACGCGGCTGCGGCCTACGGCAGAGGCCACGAACGAGGGCCTGCGTAACATTCCCGACGGGACATGTCCAAGCGATCATCACTCAGCCTAAGCCAGCCCACTTGCGCGGGCTTGGCTGGCCGAGGTGTCGTCCGGTGATCCTCGCCAGTGCGCGTCGCGGACCTGAACGACTCGCCTAACGGCAATTTCTTCGCGCTCGCTTTCGGGAAGCGGAAAGGGCCGCAAGGTCGCCGCACCTCGGTTCCGGTCTCGAAAGGATTCACCGGCAGCGTCCGCTTTCTACCAAGACGGCCCGTTTTCGCACGTCACGCGGGCGGGATAGCTGCGTCTGCGAAGATCGGGTGACGGCGCCCGTGCGCTGGTCGCGATCACTTCCGTCTGAATTCTTAACGATCCGTCGTCTGTGACGGTGGATCAAGGACTTCCGCGGGCCGGTAACTATCGCGTCGTTTCGTCGTCGAGAGAGCGAGCAGAACCTTGCCACAGACAGACTCCCAAGATCGGCTTCGACCTGGGGCTCACACCATGTTCGCCGAATCACGTCGGATCGTCCAGAAGATCGCCAATCCCGCCTTCTACGCGTGGCGGCAAAGTAAGCTCCGCGGCGGCAGAAGGCGTTGGTCGCACGCAGAAAGGTTCCCGCGAACCGCCAGAAGGGCCAACTCAGTCGCAAGGCGCACGCAAAGGTGCCGACACCGCCGAGATCTGGCAGACAACTCTCCACCATGTTATGAATACCGCGACAACCAAGCGGTGTACGTGGATACGTGGGCTGTGTCAGGTCTGGGCGCGCGACAAGCTGTGGCCAATAGTCGTGCACGATGCGGGCTGGTCACAGTTCGTTCGGCACTGCTGTAGTACAGGCGAAGCGGTACGGGCGGACCTTCGCCATGGGTCTAGCGCTGGTTTCCCTCGTCGTAGAGCTCTGCTCAGTCGTGCGCACCGATCGACCGGGATCCTGCCGTTGAACCGGTCCGGTCGTTGACCTGCGCTCGTGTCGGGCCCTGTCCGAAGTGTACCCGGGACGTCAACGCAGCGATCAACATCCCGCCAGTGGACGCAGGCGGAGAGATCAAACGACTGCGAGTACGTGCAGTGTAAGACCGTAACGTGTTCCGGCGCCGCGCGAAGAAGCAGTAACCCCACCCGACCGCCCGCCACGCGCAGGCGGAATCTCCTCCTTTAGGCGGAGAGGATGTCATCATAGCCCTATTCTTCCGTGCGTTACGACCCAACGTGGGACTGAGCGCCGTGCGGCGGAGAGCGGCGGCGCACTGATGGCGTGCGGCCGCGCGTGGTCTTTTCGCCGAACGCCGGGTACACGACCGCTCACGCGTTCGCCCGCGTGTCTGCCGGGGTCGGGCAGGGAAGCCTCTACCGGTCACTTTCCCGACCGCGTCAGCCGTGTCGCTGGCCCGTTTCGAGGACGCGTCCCGACCTGGGGGCGCTTGGCCGCCGGGCCCCGGCACCCACCCTGACCGACGTGCTGGATACCGCTCACTCGAGCTAGTACCATCGCCCTCGACCGCGTTCATCACGATGGTCAGGCGGTGCCGCCGAGCCCGGAGCCTGCGCCCGGATCCTCGAGGTAGGTGACCTGACGCAGTGGCAGTGGGCTGGAGAGCAGATCCTCGCCCGAGGCCTCGGCGTGCCGGTCACACATCCGCGCTTACATGACGGCCGAC
>NZ_BAAAWD010000032.1:0-218653 GCF_039534895.1 Streptosporangium longisporum
CCAGGTGGTCCAGAGCGCGACCGTCGGGACCCGTTACTGACGCTGTTCGCGGATCACCTGTTCCAGCCGGACTCAAGCCGACGTCGACGCCCGGCCGCGACGCTTCACCCTGAAGGGAGCCAGTATGGAACTCGGACTCGTCGACAAGGTCGTCCTGGTCACCGGTGGCAGCGGATCCATCGGAGCCGCCATGGCCGAGGCGTTCGCAGCAGAGGGTGCCCGCGTCGCACTGACCTTCCGGAACAACGCCGGACGCGCGGAAGAGCTGGCGCGCGCCATCGGCGATCGAGGCGGCCGGGCACTGGTGGTGAAGTACGACCTCACCGACCCGGCGGCCATCCGCTCCGCCGTGGGCACGGTGATCGACGAGTGGGGACGGCTCGACGTTCTCGTGCTCAGCGCGTCCGCGCAGGACGGGACCCGCACGACCCCCGTGCCCTTCGAGGACATCCCGCCCGAGGAGTGGTCGCCGCTGCTGCGCGCGGACGTCGAGGGCACCTTCCACACCGTGCAGGCCGCCCTGCCGGCCATGCGGCGCCAGGGATGGGGCCGCATCGTCCTCATCTCGGCGAACATCGTCACCCGCGGGGCCACCGGCGACGAGGCGTTCGTGTCGAGCAAGATGGCGCTGCACGGCCTCGGCCGCACCCTGGCCACCGAACTGGCCGGCGACGGGATCCTCGTCAACGTGGTGGCTCCCGGGGCCACGGTGAGCAGGGGCTTCCTGCGCCGCTTCCCGGAGGAGAGGCAGGCGAGCTTCGCCGGCCTCGACGACACGCAGATCAAGCGGATGCTCAACCAGGACCGCCCCGTCGGCAAGGTGTCGACACCCGCGGACGTCGCCAACACCGTGCTGTTCCTGGCGTCGGAGGCCAACGGGAACGTCAGCGGCCAGGTGATCCATGTGGCCGGGGGGCACTGATGCGCCCGCCGGCCGGTCGTTCGGGACACGAGCAGGAGAAGCGATGACGACAGCACCACCCGCCTTTCCCCAGCCCCGCGTCTGCCCTCACCTCCCGCCCCCGGCGTACGCGGAGTTGCGGCAGGGCCCGGCGCTACGCCGGGTGACGACCCACGCCGGGCAGCTCGCCTGGCTGGTGACCAGATACGACCAGGCCCGGACGCTGCTGAAGGACCCGAGGCTGTCCTCCGACCGCAGGCGTCCGGGCTTCCCGGTCATCTCGGTACAGGTGAGGCTGCTGACCGAGCGCAAGCGCCAGGCGCTGATCGGGATGGATCCGCCCGAGCACGACGTCCAGCGGCGGATGTTCCTGCCGGACTTCACGGTGAAGAAGGTGGGCGAGCGGCGGGCCGACATCGAGCGCATCGTGCACGAGGCCCTTGACGACATGACGGAGCACGGCCCGCCGGCCGACCTGTACCGGGACTTCGCCCTGCCCGTGCCCTTCCGGGTCATCTGCCGCCTGCTCGGCGCCCCCTGGGAGGATCGCGACTTCTTCCAGGACGCCATCCGCCGGCTGGTGCGGACCTTCGACACCGCGGAGGGCCGCCAGGCGGGCGCCGAGCTGCTGGCCTACTTCGAGTACCTGGTCACCGAGTGCAAAACAAGACCGGACGCCGCCGGCCTCATCGGACGGCTGGCAGGCACCGGCCGGATCTCCGACGACGACCTCGCGTTGGCGGCCATGTCGCTGCTCATCGCCGGACACGAGACCACCGCGGCCATGATCTCTCTTGGCGCGGTCACCCTGATGGAGAACCCCGAGCAGCTCGCCGCGATCCGGGCCGATCCCGAGGCGATCAAGCCCGCCGTGGAGGAGCTGCTGCGCTTCCAGTCGATCGCCGACAGCGCGAACCTCCGGGTCGCCACCGCCGACATCGAGCTGGACGGAGTGGTGATCAGGGCGGGGGAGGGCGTCCTGGTCCCCGGCTCGCTCGCCAACCGGGACGCGGAGATCTTCGAGGACCCCGACACGTTCGACGTCCGCCGCGACGCCGGCGGTCACATCGCCTTCGGCTACGGCCGCCACCAGTGCCTCGGCCAGAACCTCGCGCGGCTGGAGCTGCAGATCGCGCTGACGGCGTTGTGGCAGCGGATCCCGACGCTGCGCATGACCGTGTCCGCGCAGGAGCTGACCGCGCGCCCGCCGGGCGCGATCCAGGGCATCGACGCGCTGCCGGTCACCTGGTGAGCGCGGGGGAGGCTCCGGAAAGGGGCGCGGAGATGAGTGTCGAGGCGGACCAGCGGGTGTGCGTCGGCGCCGGCCTGTGCGCGCTGACCGCGCCCGGCGTCTTCGACCAGGACGAGAACGGCCTGGTGGTCGTGCTGGAGGGGACGCCCTCGGGGAAGGCACGGGACGAGGCGCTCCGCGCGGAGCGCCTCTGCCCGTCCGGAGCGGTGCGGGTCGGCCGCTCTCACGGATGAACCGGTTCGACTGCCCGGAAAGGTAGGGATCAGATGCGCGTTCTCCTGCTCGGTGGCACGGAATTCGTCGGCCGCGCCGTGGCCGAGGCGGCGGTGGCCAGAGGCTGGGAGGTGACGGTGTTCCACCGGGGACGGCACGCGCCGCCGCCCGGCGTGCGTGTGCTCACGGGCGACCGGAACCTGCCCGACGGCATGGCGTCCCTCGCCGAAGGCGAGTGGGACCTGGCGGTGGACACCTGGAGCGGCCCGCCACGGGTGGTCCGTGACACGTTGCGGCTGCTGGACGGCCGCATCGGCCACTACACCTACGTCTCCAGCCGCGGGATCTACGACTTTCCCGTCCCGGCGCCGCTCACCGAGGAGCGGTCGGTGGTGATCGGCTCACCGGACGACGGCGCCACCGACTACCGGGGCGCCAAGGCGGGCGGGGAGGTGGCCGCGGAGCAGGCGCTCGGCGACCGGGCACTGCGCGTGCGGCCAGGGCTGATCTTCGGCCCCCGGGAGAACTCCGGGCGGGTGCCGTGGTGGCTGCGCCGCGCCGCCCGCGGCGGCCCTCAGCTCGCGCCGGGGCCGCGGACCGCTTCCCTGCAGTACGTCGACGTCCGCGACCTGGCCACCTGGATCCTGGACGCCGCCGGGCAGGGGCTGCACGGCGCCTACAACCTGGTGTGCCCGCCGGGTCACGCCACGATGGAGGGCTTCCTCACCGCCTGCGCCGAGATCACCGGCGCCGGCGCCGAGCTGCGCTGGATCGACCCGGAGCCGATCCTGGCCGCGGGGGTCCGGCCGTGGACCGGCCTGCCGGGGTGGCTGCCGCCCGGTGAGATGTACGAGTTGCTGCACCGGACCGACGTGTCCAGGGCGGTGGCCGCCGGGCTGCGCTGCCGCTCCGTCGAGGAGACCGTGGCCGACACCTGGGCCTGGCTGCGCGAGGTGGAGGGCGAGGTGCCCCAGGGGTCCCAGGAGGGCTACCGCACGGCCCCTGAGCTGGTCGGACTGGATCCGGACGTGGAGGCGAAACTCCTGGCCGGCTGAGCACGGGCCCGGCGCGAGGAGGCCGCCGCCTGCGGATCGGCCGCCGGCGGTCTCCTCGTGCCGGGCATCGGCTCACGCGTCGTCGAGCAGCCGGATCGTCCCTGTCGGGCAGCGCCGGGCCGCCTGGCGGACGAGGTCCGCGAGCGCGGCCGGAGGCTCCGGCTCGTTCACCACGACGACGGTCTCGTCGTCCTGGCCGAACACCTGCGGCACCGCGACCACGCACAGACCGCTGCCGCAGCAGGTGTCACGGTTCACCGTCACGCGCACGCTCACCACTCCACGGGGATCTGGAGCAGCCCGCCGATGAGCGTGCCCTCGCTGCGCCCCAGTTCGTCCGCGGGGACGGCCAGCCGCAGGCCGGGGAACCTGCGCAGCAGCGTCTCCAGGACGATCTGAAGCTCCAGGCGGGCCAGCGAGGCGCCGATGCAGAAGTGCGGCCCCACGCTGAAGGTCAGGTGGTGGTTGAAGGCCCGTGCGACGTCGAACTCGTGCGGACAGGAGAACACGTTCTCGTCCCAGTTGGCCGACTCGAGGGCCGGGATGACGCTGGTCCCCTTCGGCACCGTGACCCCGCCCACCTCGATGTCCTCGGTGACGTAGCGCAGCATCGACAGCGAGCCGTTCAGCAGCTTCCAGCGCAGCACCTCCTCCACGGCGGACGGCACCAGGGACAGGTCCGCGCGCAGCCGGGCGAGCTGGTCGGGATGGGCCAGCACCTTCGCCACCGTGTAGCCGATCTGGCCGGCCGTGGTCTCGTAACCGACCAGCAGGAGCAGGCGGCACCACCAGTGCAGCTCGTACTCGCTCAGGCGGGTGTCGTCGTCCTCGTGGACCTGGGTCAGCGCGCTGATCAGGTCGTCACCGGGGTGTGCCCGCCTGGTCTCGATCAGCCGTCCCATGTAGGCACTGATCTCGGCCATCGCCGCACCGATCTCCGGCCCGGAGTACCTGCCGGTGGACAGGAACCGGTCGGTCCAGCCGCGGAAGCGGTCCTGGTCCTCCGCCGGCACCCCCAGCAGATCGCAGATGACCCGGATGGAGAGCGGGAACGCGACGGCCTCCGACACGTCCGCCGGGCACGGCCCGTTCGCCATCTTCGTCACGAGCTCATCCGCGATCTCCTGTACCTTGGGGCGCAGGTTCTCCACCATCGTGGCCGTGAACGCCTTCATCACCAGCCGCCGGACCCGGGTGTGCTCCGGTGGGTCCGGATCCATCCTCTCGTCCTGGAACATCTTGTTGTTGGAGGTCATGCGGGCCGCGTCCGGGCGGTTGAGGTTGCGGCTGACCCTCAGGTCCGTCAGCACGGACCGCACGTCCTCGTACCGCGTCACCAGCATCGCCCGGTCGCCGCTCGGCAGCACCACGGGGATCACCGGCCGATCGCGCAGGTCCTGCACCTCGGCGGGTACGCCGAGGGCGGACGGACGCGGGAACGGGTACGGTACGGGCTGTTCGCTGCTCATCATGTCGCCTTCCCCTCACGCTCTGCTCATACCGGGCGGGCCTCGATGATGCTGTGGGGCGGCTCCGTCGGGTGGATCGCGACGACCTCGAAGCCCGACTCCTCCACGAGGCCCGTCCAGTCGGCGACGGTCCGCTCGCGGCCCCCGTTGGTCACCGCCATCGAGATGTCCATCAGCTTGATGTAGTGGGGGGCGTTGCCCTCGGGGACCACCCCGTCGACGATCAGCACGCGGGCGTTGGCGTCGTCGCCGATCGCCTGCCGGATCCGGCCGAGCACCTTGCGGCACTCGGCATCCGCCCAGTCGTGCATGACGGCCTTGAGCGTGTACGCGTTCGCGCCGGCCGGCACCTCGTCGAAGAAGCTGCCGCTGACCAGCTCGACCCGGTCGGCGACACCCTGCGCGGCCAGGACGGGCGGCGCCGACGCGATGGCGGTCTCGATGTCGAACAGGATGCCGCGCGAAGCGGGGTAGCGCCGCAGGATCGCCGACAGGAACCGACCCTGGCCGCCGCCGATGTCGGCGATCCTGGCGAACCGCCCGAAGTCGAAGGAGTCGGCGATCTTCGGCGCGCGGCTCTCGTTCAGCGCGGACATGGCCTTGTGGAACGCCGCGGCGAACTCCGGGGCCTCCTGCTCCAGGTACTCGAAGAAGTTCTTGCCGGCCCGCAGCCTGCGGCCGTTCGGCTCGCCCGTGCGTACGGTGTCGAAGGCGTAGCCCCAGCAGTTCCAGACGGTGGTCTCGCCGTAGAAGTAGGCAAGGTACCTGAGCGATCCCGGCACGTCGCTACGCAGGTACTGCGCCTTCGGTGTGAGCTCGAAGCGCTTGTCCTCGCGTTCGGCGAAGACGCCGACGGACGCGGCGGCGCGCAGGAACCGGTGCAGCGTCGGCGCGTGGGTGTGCGTCTCGGCGGCGAGATCGCCGACGCTGCGGGGGCCGTCGGCGAGCAGGTCGGCGACACCGAGGCGGGCGAGCACGTTCAACGTGCCCGCCACCCACTTGCCGGCCAGCATCATGAGCAGTTCCTGCTGCTCCTCACCGGGATCCTGCTCCAGGACATGGTCGGTCGAGGTGGTCATCCCGAATCCTCCTTTGGGTGACTGGTCGCTTCGGCCGCCCTTGAGCCGGTCAGGGTCCTGCCGCTCCCGGCAGGCTCCCACCGACGGCTCAAGGGCGGATCAAACCGGTATGGGGCGGGGACCGCTTCACGGCCGAGCGGTCCCCGAGCTCTTCTCGAGCCCCGCTGCGCATCCTGGGACGACGTTCGCGATCCCGAGGAGTTGCCATGCCGTACACGGCGATCACTTATGACATCAAGAGCGGACACGAGGACGAGGTCGCCGAGGTGTTCAACAACTTCCGCCGGCCTGCGGGGAACGTGGTCCCCGCGGCCGACGGCGCCCAGGCGGGCCGCATCCTCGCCACGGCGGTGTTCATCCGGGACAGCACACTGGTGCGGTTCATCGAGTACGAGGGTGACCTCGACGCGGTGATCCGGTTCATGGCCGTCCAGCCGGGGGTGGCGGAGGTGGAGCACAAGCTCGCCCCTTACCTGAACAAGCCACGCGATACCGGCACGGTCGAGGGGTTCCTGCGGACCTTCAACGCCAGCCGGCTGCGCTGCGTGACCCAGTTCGCGGTCCCCCGGCACCCGGACGCCTCAGCCTCTGCGGCAGATCAGTAGGGTGTCGAAGTCTCCGAGCCGCTTCTCCTCCAGCGCGGTGAAGCCGGCCAGTGCGGCGTGCTGCCGAAGCTCTTCGACCGGATACTCCGAGCCGCCCTCGGTGACCAGCAGCATGTCCAGGCTGATCACCAGGTTCTCCACCTGGGCCGGCCCCTCGTCCAGCATCCGGTCGTAGATCAGCAGCGCGCCGCCGGGGCGGACCGCCGCGCCGGCCTTCTGCACCAGGAAACGGCGGCTGTCGGCGTCGTAGTCGTGCAGCACGTGCCCCAGGATCACGACGTCGGCCTGCGGCAGCGGGTCCTGGAAGAAGTCGCCGCCCTCGAAGCGCAACCTCCCGGTCAGGCCGAGGCCGGCCGTGTGCTCGGTGAAGAACGGCTCCATCTGCGGGAGGTCGAACACGCTGCCGGTCAGCTCGGAGTGCGCCTTGACGATCTGACCGGCGAGGTTACCCCGGCAGCCGCCCACGTCGAGCAGCGTCGAGTGGCCGGAGAAGTCGAACGCCTCGATGAGCTGGGGCCCCAGGATCTGGGTCAGCGCGTCCATCATCTGGATGAAGCGGCCCAGCGCCTGCGGGTTGCGCAGGACGTCCTGGAAGGTGCCGCGCGACTGCGGCAGGCCGGTGCGCAGGGCGTCGGACAGCTTGCCCCACGCCGGATAGAGGTTGTCGCCGGCCCGGCGCATGAACCCGCCGATGTAGGTCGGCCGTTCCCGCACCAGGTACTGGTCGGCGCCGGAGGCGTTGCGGTAGCCGTCGCCCTGCCGCTCGAGCAGGCCGAGGGCGGTCAGTAGGAGCAGGAAGTCGCGCAGTCCGCGGCCGTGCAGCCCGAGCCGCTCCCGGATCTCCTCCTCGGTCGCCGGGTTGTCGTGCAGCTCGGTGAACAGGTCGAGTTCCACCGCGGTGAGCAAGGCCTTGGCCTCGCAGAAGGCGTTGCACAGCCGGATGAGTCCGGTGGGGGTGGTGACGTCCGGAGCGATGCCCGTCATTCGTGACTTCCTTTCTCGCACCCGTGGCCGACGGTCGTGCCGGGTCGCTGGCGACGCTTCCACCGGGGGGTGGAGACAGGCTCGAAGCCGGTTGGAGGCGTGGGCCGGGGTGTCGCTTCTCGACCGGGATTCGAGGGACGGACCAGCCGGTGCCTGCACGATGAGCCGAGCCGTACGTCGCAGCGAGAGGAACGGTCTGGTGGATCAAGGACTACGTGGAAAGCGCGTGCTGGTGACCGGTGGGACCAGGGGCATCGGCCGTGCCACCGTCCTGGCCTTCGCGCGGGCTGGCGCCCACGTTCTGGCATGTCATCACACCGAGGGAGAGGACGCCGACAGCCTCGCCAGGGAGCTGAAGAAGCTCGGTGACCGCAACCAGGTGGTGCGGGCGGACGTGACCGACCCCGCGGACGACCAGCGGCTGGCCGGCACCGTGGAGACCACGCTCGGAGAGCTCGACGTCCTGGTCAACAACGTCGGTGTGGACGGCGCCGCACCTTTCGCGGAGATCTCGGGCGAGGAGTGGCGGCGGCTGCTCGACCACAACGTGACCTCCGCCTACCTGGTCGCACAGGCGATGCTGGGCCTGTTGGCCGAAGGCGCCTCGGTGGTCAACATCGGGGCGTCGGCGGCGCTTCGCGGGCGGGTCAACGGCGTGCACTACTCCGCCTCGAAGGCGGCGCTGATCGGGTTCACACGCGGGCTGTGCAAGGAACTGGGCCCGCGCGGGATCAGGGTCAACCTCGTCGCGCCCGGCCTCACGGAGACCGAGCCGGGGGCGGGGCTGCCACCGCAGGTGGTGGAGCGCGTCGTCGCGATCACGTCGCTGGGACGGCTCTGCCGGCCCGACGACGTGGCCGGTGCGGTGCTGTTCCTGGCCGGGGACACCTCCCGGTACATCAGCGGCGTGACGCTGAACGTGGACGGCGGGATCTGAGCCGTCACCGGCATCGGAGCGGTTGCGGGCGGACGCGGGCCATCGCAGGCGCGGACTGGAGGCTACATGGACATCGGAGTCGGTTTGCCGAGCACCGTCCCCGGGACGGGCGGCCGCGAGCTGGCCGAGTTCGCCCGGCGGGCCGACCGGCTCGGCTTCAGCACGCTGGCCGTGCTGGACCGGCTGGTCTACGACAGCTACGACACCGTGGTGACGCTGGCGGCCGCCGCGGCCGTGACCGAGCGCATCACGCTGGCCCCCACGATTCTGCTGGCCGCCTACCGGCCGAGCGCGGTGCTCCTGGCCAAGCAACTGGCCAGCGTGGACCGGCTGGCCGGCGGCCGGCTGGTGGTGGGCGTCGCCGCGGGCGGACGGGAGGACGACTTCGTCGCGACCGGCGTGCCCTACGGCGGACGCGGGCGACGGCTCGACGAACTGCTGGAGGAGATGGAACGCGTGTGGTCGGGGGAGGGCGCGGTTCCCGGCGTCGGTCCGCGTCCGGACCGCGGACGGATCCCGCTGTGGGTCGGGGGCAATTCGGCCGCTTCCATGAAGAGGGCGGCCAGGTACGGCATCGGCTGGATCTCCGGAAGCACCCCCCTGCACCGGTACGCGGAGGTGGCCGCCCAGGTGCGGCAGGCGTGGACGGACGCGGGCCGGACCGATACGCCGAAGCTGGGCGCCCTCGCCTACGTCGCCCCCGGCGCGGACCGCAGACAGGCAGGCGCCCGCTACCTGCTCGACTACTACGCCTACACGGGCCAGAAGGCTCGCTTCCTGGCCGACGCTGTGATCGCCGACGACGCCCGGCTGCGGGAGACGATCGACGGTTACGCCGCGGCGGGTTGCGACGAGCTCATGTTGATTCCCTGCACGTCCGATGCCGACCAGCTCGATCTGATCGCCGAAGTGGCCTTCGGTTGAGTCTTCGGCGAACCAAGGAGGATGCCATGCCGTACGCGGCCATCACCTACCGGGTCAAGCCCGGGCACGAGGACGAGATAGCCGAGATCTTCGCCGGCTTCCAGCGGGTCGACACCCCGGTGTTCACCGGAGACGACGGCGCCGCGGCCGGCCGGCTGCTCGGCACGGCCGTCTTCGTCAAGGACGACGTGCTGGTGCGGGTCATCCACTACGAGGGCGAGTTCGCCGCCATCGCCCGCCACATGGCCGGCCAGCGCGGGGTGCACCTGATCGAGGAGCGGCTCGCCCCCTACCTGCAGGAGCAGCGGGACACCGGTGACGAGGCCGGGTTCAGCCGGTACTTCCGCGACGCCATGATGCGTTGCGTCTCGCACCTGTCCGTACAGACCCATCCCGCGGAGAGGTGAACGTGCAGCCCACGTCGATCGCCGTGCTCGGGCTGGGCGGCATGGGAGCCGGTATGGCGCGCGCCCTGCTTGCCGCGGGTGCCGCCGTCACCGCCCACAACCGCACGCCGGACAAGGCCGTGCCGGTGGGCGAGGCCGGCGCGACGATCGCCGCCTCGGCGGCCGAGGCGGTGGCCGGCGCCGAGGTCGTGCTGCTCAGCCTCGCCGACGAGGCCGCCGTGGAGCAGGTGCTGTTCGGCGAGCTCGAAGGGCGGCTGCCGCCCGGCGTGATCGTCGTGGACACCTCGACGGTCGCGCCCACATTCGCCGTGGCCGCCGCCGAGCGGCTGGCCGAGGCCGGGGTGCGGCGGGTCGAGGCATGCGTGCTGGGCAACCCCGCCATGGCCGCCAAAGGTGAGTTGCGCGTCTTCGCCGCCGGTGAGGGGCAGGCCGTGGATGACGTGCGCGAGGTGCTTCACGCGATCGGCCAGGACGTCCGCGACCTCGGCCCGACGGGCAACGCCAGCGCGCTGAAGCTGGCGTTCAACCTGATGCTGGGCGTCCACATCCTCGGGCTGGCCGAGGCGGTGCGGTTCGTCGAGACCATGGGCATCGACCGCGGAGTGCTGCTGGACGCCTTCGACAGCAGCGGCTGGCGGTCGCCGGTGCTGTCCTTCCGCGCGCGGTTCATGCGTGAGCGGACATACCGGCCGGCGGCCTTCCGCGCCGCGCTCATGCACAAGGATCTCGCCCTGGCGAACCGGGAGGCGCTGGCGCGCGGGACCGAGTTGCCGGTGACCGGTTGCGCCCTCGACAGGTACGCCGACGTGCTGGCCGGCGGCCGCGGTGACGACGACGCGGCGACCGTGGCCGAGCCGCTCCCGCGCGGAGAGGGGCCGGCGAGGTGATCACGGATCTGCTGTCCGTCGCGGCGCTGGTGGGCAGCGGGATCGTGGCCGGGGTGCTGTTCGCGGTCTCGCTGAGTGTTCTGCCCGCGCTCTTCGCCATGCCGGCCGACCGCTATGTCTACACCCACCAGCTCGTCGGCCGCCGGTGGGATCCCACCATGCCGATCCTCGTGCTCTCGTCGGTGATCGTCGATGTCGTCCTCGCGGTGCTGACGAGAGCCGAACCCGCCGTGCTCTTCGCCACGGCCGCCGTCCTGCTGCTCGGGGTCTCGGTGGTCTCGCACTTCTGCAACGTCCCGATCAACCGGGCGGTCAAGTCCCTCGATCCCGACGAGGTGCCGCCCGACTGGCGCGACCCCCGGCCGCTGTGGCGTCGATGGCATCTGCTGCGCACCGTGCTCGCCGTGCTGGGGGTGACGGTGAACGCCGTCGCCGTGGTGCTCGGCTGAGGGGTCGAGCGTGAATCGAGAAGCTCTCCAGACGGAGAGACGAACCTGAAGCTGTCTGAAATGCCGGATTCCGGCGTTGTCAACAGAATGGAGATCTGGAATGAGCACCTTCGACCTGGACGAGCTGCGGGGCATCCTGCGCCGCATGGGAGGTGTCGACGAGGCGGCCCTCGACGGCGACATCGCGGAGACGGAGTTCAGCCACCTCGGTTGCGACTCGCTGGCCCTGCTGGAGCTGTGCAACCAGGTGGAACGCCGCTACAGCGTCCAGATCAGCGATGACGCGGTGTCGGACATGCCGACGCCGGCCAGGGCGGTCGCGTACATCAACTCGCTGCTGACGGCGAAGGCGGGGACGTGACATGGCCGGGCACACCGACAACGAGATCGTCATCGCCGCGCCGATGCAACTCGTCTGGGACATGACCAACGACATCGAGTCATGGACGGAGCTGTTCAGCGAATACTCCGAGGCCAAGATCCTCTCGGACCGGGACGGCACGATCCTCTTCCGGCTCGCGCTGCACCCCGACGAGAACGGCAAGGTGTGGAGCTGGGTGTCGGCGCGGCGCCCGGACGAGGCAAGCCGGACCGTCCGCTCGCAGCGGGTGGAGACCGGGCCGTTCAAGTACATGTGGATCTACTGGGAGTACGTGCAGGAGGGCGACGGCGTGCGCATGCGCTGGGTGCAGGACTTCGAGATGAAGGCGGAGGCACCGGTCGACGACGCGACGATGCAGGCACGCCTCAACCGCAACACGCCTATCCAGATGCAACTGATCAAGCAGAAGGTGGAGGCCGCCGCGGCCCGTCGCTAGGCGACGGTGCCGGGACATGACTCGGTGGCAGGCTGACCGACCGGAGAGGCTCATGCTGGAGATCGTCGTCTCGCTCGTCCTGCTGGCCAACGGCTTGGCCGCCGGGGTGCTGCTGGGCACCCAGATGGGCGGCTGGCCGCTGCTGGACAGCCTGCCACCGGACCGGTACGTGCACGCACACGCGTTTTTCTCCACCCGTTTCGACCCGTTCATGCCCATCTGCTTGATCATCACCACGCTTGGTGACCTCGCTCTCGGCCTGCTCGCCGGGAGTACGGTGGCCCGTGTGCTGTATCTGACGGCGGCCGCGCTCTGCCTGGGCACGATCACGATCTCGCTGGTCAAGAACGTGCCGGTGAACCGGTGGGTGCGAACGCTGGACCCGGACGACCTTCCCGAGGACTTCGCCGAACGGGATCCGCGGCGGCACTGGGGCACCTGGAACCGCGTCCGCACCGCCCTGTCCACTCTCGCCCTGCTCGTCAATTGCGGCCTCGTCGGCCTGACCCTGTGAGCGCCCGGTCCCGGTGCCCGCGTCCGCGGTGACTCACTCCGCCTTGGCGGCCTCCAGGACGGGCACGCCCGCCGCCCGGCGCGCGGGCAGCGCCGAGGTCGCCAGCGTCGCCACCGCGGCACCCGCCGCGAGCGCCAGGAACAGCCACCACGGCGGGTCCGGACGCAGGAACGAACTGCCGGTCGTCACATGCAGAAGCGCCAGCGTGCCGATCCCGATCGCGAGGCCGAGGATCGTGCCGAGGAGGACCACGGTGGCCGCCTCCCAGCGGACGATCGAGCGGATCTGCCTCGTGGTCGCGCCCACGGCGCCCAGCAGCCCGAACTCACGGGTGCGTTCGACGACGCTCATCGTCACCGTGGTCGCCATCCCGAACAGCGCCAGCAGCAGTGCCATGCCGACGAAGCCGTACGTCGAGCGCAGGGCCCGGGTGAGCGACTGCGACGCCGCGGTCACGTAGGCGTCACGATCGAGGACCCGCACCCCGGACACCCCGGCCACGGCGTGCGCCAGGGCCTGCGGCGAGCCGCCCCGCACGAGCACCGCCAGGGTGGCGGCGTTGGCGTCGAGCCGGTCCATCGTCTCCGAGGCCACCAGCGCCTGATCGGCGAACAGGTGGGACGGGTCGTGGTACGAGCCCGCGACGGTGAGCGTGGTGCGGCCCTGCGCGCCGCGCACGATGATGTCCTCGCCGCGCCGGAGCCCCCGTTCCTTCATGACGGCCGACGACAGCGCGATCTCCCCTGCCCCCAGCGCGGGTGGCCGGCCGCCCAGCCGCAGGACGTCACGCAGCCCCCTCTGCTCGGCACCGCTGACCAGGAAGCGGAACGGCCCGGCCGCCGCTTTTGCCGGCTCGGACGGCACCAGCGTGACCTCGGTCTGTGTCAGGGCGGTCGTCCGGGACACCCCTGGCGCACCCGTGGCCTTCGCCGCGACATCGCGGCTCAGCGGCGCGGGCGCACCCTCGGCGGTCCTGGCGGTCGAGGCGATCGCGTGTTCGGCCGCCATCACCTCCCGTCCCGCCTCACGGAACCGGTCGTTCACCGACATCGTGACCAGCACCAAGGAGGCGACCAGTGCGACACCGAGCATCAGCGACGAGGCGGACGAGGAGACCCGGCGCGGGCTGCGCGTGATGGTGGCGTGCGCCAGGCGTCCGGTCTCCCCGCTGACCAGCGTCCCGATGCGGCCCACCAGCCCGCCCAGCGGCCCGACGAAGAACGGGGCGAGCACGGCCAGCCCGGTCACCGCCAGCATCGACGCGAAAAGGATCATCAGCGTGATGGCGAACGTACGATCCGGGCCGGGGGGATCGCTGACGCGGACCGTCACCGCCACCGCGCACAGGAAGCATGCGGCGACGAAGATCGCGGATGCGGACAGCAGCCGCGGCCAGCGGCGTTCCCGGGGTTCGGTGACCGTGCTGCGCAACGCCTCGATGGGTGAGACGTTCCCGGCGCGATACGCCGCCCGCCAGGCGGCGGCCTGGGTGACCAGGAGCCCGGCCACGACCGGGACGGTCAGCGCGATCCAGCCCACCTGGGGAGCGGAGGCGGACACGTCGAAGCCGTCCCGGGCGAACAGCCAGATGATCAGCTCGGCCAGTGGGAAGCCCGCGGCCACGCCGCCCACCGAGGCGACCGCGCCCAGCACCAGCGCCTCCAGCCGGATCAACCGGCCGATCTGCCGCGGTGTGGCGCCGATCGCGCCCAGCAGTGCGAGACGGCGGGTGCGCTGCCGGACGAGGGTGCCGAAGGTGTTGGCCACCACGAACAACCCGACGAAGATCGCGACGGAGGCGAGCATGCCGACGACACCGGCGATCGAGGCGCCTTCCCCCGAAGCGGCGGTGGTCTGCGCGTTCCGTACGGACTCCGCGGTACGTACCGTGGCGGCGTCATCCAGGTCGCGGGCCAGCTCACCGCGCAGCCGATCGGCGGGCACGCCGGGAGCCGTCTTCAGCCAGACGCTCTGCCAGCTGCCCGCGGGCAGCATCGCGGCGCGCCGCGCGGTCTCGGGCGGAGCCAGCACCAGGTCGCCGGCGGCCACCGCGCCGCGGCCCTGGACAGTGACGATCCCGGCGATCCGCACCTGGCGCGTCTGACGGGGCAGCGTCAGCGTCATGGTGTCGCCGACGCGCAGATCCCCGGCGAGCGACATGTGCCGGACGATCGCCACCTCGCCGTCCGCGGCAGGGGCACGTCCCGCCTCCAGGCGATAGGGGTTCAGCTTCGGATCGGAGACCCAGGAACGGAGCAGCGTACGGCCCTCGGCCGCCGCCATGATCGCCTGCCCGTCGCTCCGGGAGGCCGTCACCGCCGTCGTGGCGTCCCCGGCGGCCGCCGCCACCCCCGGGCGGGAGGCGACCTGATCGAGCCGGATCCGACCGTCGGGTGGCGCGAACGGGTCGCCCGGATCGACCGTCCCGCCCTGCACCAGCACGTCCACGTGGACGTACTCGCTGGCGTCGCTGCCGGCCACCGCCTCCTGTGCGCGCAGTGCGAACTGCAGCGAGCCCGCGATGAGCGCGATCGATCCCAGCGCCGCCAGCAGGGTGGCGATCAGCCGCAACCAGCCCTCGGCGAACGTCCGGCGCGCGATGAGCCACAAGGGGTTTCCCATGGTCTCAGCCCTCGATCCTGCGCATGCGGGCATGCACGGCGTCGATGGTGGGCTCGGCCAGCTCGTCCACGATCACCCCGTCGGCCAGGAACAGCACCCGATCGGCGTATGCGGCGGCCACCGGATCGTGCGTCACCATGACCACCGTCTGCCGGTAGTCGTCGACGGCCGCACGCAGGAAGCCCAGCACCTCCGCGCTGGAACGGGAGTCCAGATTTCCGGTGGGCTCGTCGGCGAACAGCACGTCCGGCCTGGTCAGCAGCGCCCGAGCCACGGCCACCCGCTGCTGCTGGCCGCCGGACATCTCCGCGGGCCGATGGGTCAGCCGCTTGCGCAGCCCCAGCGCGTCCACGACCGTGTCGAACCATCCCTGATCCAGGTCGCGGCCCGCCAGCCCTCCCGTGAGCCGGATGTTCTCCTCCGCGGTCAACATCGGCAGGAGGTTGAACGACTGGAAGACGAAGCCCATCCGATCGCGGCGCAACTCGGTGAGCCGGGTGCGCGACAGGCCGGTGATGTCGACCTCGCCGACGACGATGCTGCCGGACGTCACGGTGTCCAGACCGGCCAGGCAGTGCATGAACGTCGACTTCCCCGACCCCGACGGCCCCATGATCGCGGTGAACTCGTCCTGGACGAACGATGCGGAGACGCCGCGCAACGCGCTCACCGCGCCATCGCCGGAACCGTAGGTCTTGATCACATCCGTCGCCGTCATGACCCGGTCGGAGACACGCTCGCCGGGCGGAGCCTCGATCATCGACGTCCTCCCGCGCGAGGAGAGAGCGCGTGTGGCGTGTCCTCCCGAGCCCCGGCCCGGTGTGTGCGGCGCGCCGGACCGGGGTCACGGCCGCGGCACGGGCTCGCGGCCGTACCGCGCATCGGCGGTGGTGCAGGTGAGATGGCCGGCGCCGCCATGCCGGTCGCGACGATCACCTTGCGCATGCGCCGACGGGGCGACTCGGGCACGCTCTCCTCTGATCGACGATGTATAGGTCCACTAAGAGATAGTCTCACCCTGAGATTTTATCAGGTGGTAGTAGAGTGGGCGCATGCTCCAAGATCTGCTCGAGCGCTTCCTGGCCGGCGACGGCGGCCCGGCCGCCGGTCAGGTGGGGCTCGGCATGCTGCTGGCCGAGGTGCACAACCAGAGCCGGGAACGGCTGAACCAGGTGCTGCGCCCGCTGGGCCTCAACGTCCGCGGATTCGCCCTGCTGCTCGCGCTGCCGATGTACGGCCCCGTCAGCCAGCGGGAGCTGATGGACCGTACGGGCATCGACAAATCCGCGATGGTCCGGCTCATCGACGAGTTGGAGGAGGGTGGGCTGGTCTCCCGCCGGCGGGCGCCGCAGGACCGGCGCGCGTATTGCATCGTGCTGACACCTCATGGCGAGCGAACTCTGGCGGAGGCGCGGCAGGCCACCGAACAGGTGGGGGAGCACATCTTCGGCTGGCTCACCGAGCCCGAGCGCCGGCACCTCGTCGATCTGCTACGCGGCGTGGCCGAACGCGCCGCCCCGCTCCGGCCCGAGGCCTCTGGCGCTACGGCCAGGGTCTGTGAACGCTGAGACCCGGGAAATCCGGGGTCGGACGCGGTTCTGGTGAGCAGGGTGGGCCTTGAACCCACGGCCCACGGATGATGAGTCCGTCAACGGGTTTCGCCGGTGCAGCCGTGGTCTTGTGGCGCGGGGCTCGCTTCCGCCACAGTTGCCGGGGAAATGTCACCGGCACCCGTGAAAGCCGGGCATCGGACGCAGAGGGCGGGGACGCATGGGCACGATCGTCGGTGTGCACGGCATCGGCAAATACCGGTACTACCGCGAGGCGGGCGACTCGGTCACCGGTGCCGCCACGGCGATGCGCGACAAGTGGGACCGCTACCTGCACATGGGCCTGACCGGGGGCAGGCCGTACGCGAAGGAGCGCTACGTCACCGAGATCGCCTACTACGCCCACCTGCTCGGGGAGAGGAAGGACGAGACGGCGCGCGCGGTGCAGAGCATGGACGCCGGGGCCCAGAAGGTCCTCGTCGCCTGGGCCGGGCAGCTCGACGCGGTGGGGGAGGGGGTGACCGGGGCCCTGAACCGGGTGGCCGGCTGGCTGCTGGGCCGCCTTCAGGGCAACGCCGCCGACTTCGCCAGGCTCTTCTGCCCCGAGGTCGCCGCCTACATGGCCGCCGGGAGCCAGGCGCGCGCCAGGTCGCGGGCGGCCGTGGCCGAGGTGATCAGGCGGAACCGTCCCCGGGTGGTGATCGCGCACTCGCTGGGCAGCGTGGTGACCTACGAGACGCTCTGGGCCAACCCCGACCTGAAGGTCGAGCTGCTGATCACCCTCGGCAGCCCGCTGGGCATGCGCAACGTCATCTTCGAGCACCTGGTGCCCGCCCCGGTCGACGGCCGGGGCGAGCGGCCCCGCTCGGTCGGCCGCTGGGTCAACATCGCCGACAAGGACGACATCGCGGCGATCCCGCCGGGCCTGCGGACCTGTTTCACCGGGGTGGACCAGGAGGCCCTGGTCGACCTCGACTGGATCGACTTCCACACCGTGGAGAAGTACCTGGGCTGCGGTGCCCTGAACGCGCACCTCAAGCCGTACCTGAGCTGAAAGGCCCGGCGGGGCCGGGCGTCCGCCTGTGCGGTCCCTGTTCATCCTGTCGTGAGCCGCAGGCCACGACGGGGAAAGGTCGGCCGGTTGCACTGGGGGCGTGGAGCAGAAGCCGTCACGCAGAGCGTTCCTTTCCATCGCCGCCGCCGGTACGGGCGGCCTGTTGCTGACCGGGGCCTCTCTCGCCTCGCCGAGCGCCTCCCTGGCCTCCCGGGCCCTGGCCGCCGACCCGTTCACCCTGGGCGTCGCCTCGGGCGACCCGTCGGCGGACGGCGTGGTGCTGTGGACCAGGCTCGCCCTCGACCCGCTGGGCCTGAACGGCCGCGGGGGGATGCCGAGCCGGGACGTGGACGTGGAGTGGCAGCTCGCCACCGACGAGCGGTTCTCCCGGGTGGTCCGCAGGGGCACCGAGAGCGCCCGCTGGAGGCGGGCGCACAGTGTCCACGTCGAGGTCGACGGCCTGGAGCCCGGCAGGGAGTACTTCTACCGCTTCCGGGCCGAGGGGCGGCTGTCCCCGGCCGGGCGCACCCGCACCACCCCGGCGGCCCCGCCGTCCGGGTCGTCCGGGTCGTCGTCAGGAGCCCCGGCGCTGTCGGCGTCGGCCTCGCTCACCTTCGCGATCGCGGCCTGCGCCCACTACGAGCACGGTTTCTACACCGCGTACCGGAGGCTGGCCGAGCAGGAGCCGGATCTGGTCGTGCACCTGGGCGACTACATGTACGAGTACGGCCCCCGGGGGTACACGGCGCTCGGCGGGAGCGTCCGGCAGCACACCCCGGGCCCGTGCGTGACCCTGGCCGACTACCGGATGCGGCACGCGCAGTACAAGAGCGACACCGACCTGCAGGAGGCGCACGCGGTCGCACCCTGGCTGGTCTCGTTCGACGACCACGAGATCGAGAACAACTGGGCGGCGGACGTGTCCAGCTCCGGCGCCCCGGCCTTCGCCAGGCGCAGGGCCAACGCCTTCCAGGCGTACTACGAGAACATGCCGTTGCGCCGGACCAGCGTGCCCGGCGGGGCGGCGATGCGCGTGCACCGCAGGGTGGACTGGGGGCCGCTGGCCCGCTTCCACCTGCTCGACACCCGGCAGTTCCGCGACGACCAGGCCTGTGAGGACGGGCTGCGGTCCGGCTGCGACGACCGGCTCGCGAGCGGGCGCACCCTGCTCGGCAGGGACCAGCGGGAGTGGCTGCTGGACGGTCTGGCCACCTCACAGGCGCGCTGGAACCTGGTGGGGCAGCAGATCCTGATGGCCCAGCGCGACGTCAAGGTGGGGCCGGGCACCGAGGTCAACATGGACTCCTGGGACGGCTACGCCGCGGAGCGCACCCGCCTGCTGACCGGTTTCCAGAAGTCGGGCGCGGCCAATCCGGTGGTGCTGACCGGTGACGCGCACATGCACCACGCGGCCGACCTGAAGCTCGACTTCGACGACCCCGACTCGCCCCGGGTGGCGGTGGAGCTGGTCGCCTCCTCGATCGCCAGCGACGGCGACGGCTACCGCGACGAGGGCCGGATCGCCGAGACGCTGGCCGAGAACCCGCACATCTCCTACCTGGACCAGCGGCGCGGGTACATCGTCTGCCGCGTCACCGCCGAGAAGCTCGACGCCGACTTCCGCGTCCTGGAGCGCATCAGCAGGAAGGGCGCCCCGGCGAAGACCGGTGCCCGGCTCGCCATCCCGGCAGGACAGGCCTCACTGACCTGATCACCAGAGGAATCCGTCCGGATTTGGTGGATGATGCCGCGTATGAGGCCAACCACCACGAGGCTCGGCGCCGCGATTCTCACCGCGGCGCTGGGCGGCACCCTCCTCGCCCACACGCCCGCCGCGACCGCCGCGACGGCCGGATCCGCCTTTCCGCAGTCCGCCTCCCCGGCGTCCGCCTCCCCGGCGTCCGCCTCCCCGGCGTCCGGAAGGGCGGCGGCCGACTTCGGCTACACCATCTCCTTCCCCCGGCACGTCCGCCGGGGCGGCTCCCTCGTCTACACCGTCAAGATCAAGAACAGGAAGGCCAAGGGCCAGCACTACGTGCTGCTCGCCGGGACCTTCTCCACCCGCTTCCGCAGGATCAAGGTGATCTCCAAGCCGCGGAGCGTCAGCTGTTCCGTCAAGCGCCGCAGCCTGTCCTGCTGGATCACCTCCCTCGACCGGGGCGACGCGACGGCCGTGCGGATCCGCGCCTGGGCCGGTTCGCGCCGGGGCACCGCCGCGGTGAGGTTCGGCGCGATCACCACCTCCGACGCCAAGGCCGACAGGGGCAGGCTCGTCAAGAAGGTCCGGCGCACCATCAAGGCCGACACGCGCATCCGCTGACCCGGTGACCACCCGGATGCCCGGCGTCAAGGGCGTGCCCCGGCCGGGTTCCGGGGGCGCGCGGGAACGGCGGCGCTCGCCGGGGCCCCCGCGGCCCGCAGGAAGTCCTCCACCACGAGCGTGGCGGCGCCCAGCGTGACGGAGTCGACCCCGAGACGGCCCAGCCCGATGGAGACCGTCCTGTACGGCTGCGCCAGGCAGTTGTCCGCGGCGACCTTCCTGATCCTCGGCAGCAGGTGCTCTCCGAGCAGCACCCCGGCCCAGCCGCCGATGATGATCCGTTCGGGGTTGAACATGTTGATCAGGTTGGCCAGGCCGACGCCCAGGTAGGTGACGGTCTCGTCGACGACCGGGGAGCCGCCGGTCACCAGCTCGGCCAGCGCGGCCTGCTCGTCGACGGTCTCGGTCCACACCCCGGCCCGTTCCAGGATGCCCCTGGCCCCGACGTACGCCTCCAGGCAGCCCCGCGCGCCGCAGTGGCAGCGGTGCCCGCCGATCGCGATCTTCGTGTGGCCCCACTCACCGGCGCTGCTGTCGGCGCCCAGGTACGTGGTCCCGTCGGTGATGATGCTCGCCCCGACCCCCGAGCCGATCAGCACCACGACGGCGTGCCGGGCGCGGCGCCCCACGCCGAACCACAGCTCGGCCTGGCCCATCGACCTGGCGCCGTTGTCCACGAAGAGCGGCAGGTCCGTGCCCGCCCGCAGGAGCCTGCCCAGCGGCACCCCGTCCCAGCCCAGCGTCGGGGCGTGGATCAGCGCGTCGGGCCCGGTCTCGACGATCCCGGGAACGCCCACCCCCACGCCCAGCACCCGCTCCGCGGGCACGCCGCTCTCGCCGAGGAGCGCGTCGATCCCGGCCAGCACGTGGCCGACGACCAGGTCCGCGTCGTGCCGGACCGGGCTGAGCGCGTACTCGGCGCGGCCCTGGCGGTTCATGTCCAGGTCGAACAGCTCGGCGCGCACGTGCGTCTCGCCGACGTCGACGCCGATGGTGTAGCCGTGGGTGGTGTTGACGCGCAGCAGCACCCGGGGCCTGCCGCCGTCGGAGTCGACCAGGCCGGCCTCGACGACGACCCCGCTCTCCAGCAGGTCACCGGTCACGTTGCTCACGGTGGCGGGACTGAGCCCGATGGTCTCGCTGAGTTCCTGGCGGCTGGCGGGCCCGTCGAAGTAGAGGGCGCGCAGCACGGTCGCCCGGTTGCCTCGACGGAGATCACGGACGGTTCTCTGCGCTGCGCCGATCATGACCGACATCCTAGATAACGCCCAGGAACGGGAGGGTCTCGTTCCCGGCTCGAAAGTGGTTCCGGGCCGGAACGGTACGGTCTCCTAGCGTCCGGCGGACGCGGACGCGAAGGTGTAGCCGAACAGGGCGTCCTTGGGAGCGGTCGCCAGCGTCCGCGCCGTCGAGGGCCTGATCCCCGGGTAGGGGCCCTTGCGCACGGTGCCGCGCAGCAGCGTCAGCCTGCCGTCGCGCGGGGCTGCGACGACCAGGCCGCGGCCCCCGACCGCGGTCAGGGCCGCGCCGAAGTCCCCGCCCTTGCCGGTGACCAGCAGGTCGCCGTGCCGGGTGAGGCCGCCCGAGCGGGTGCCCGCCAGGATCTGGACGGCGTTCTCGCCCGGTACGCCGATCGCCAGCTCGTCGTCGCCGTCGCCGTTGAGGTCCCCGGCGGCGAGGGCGGCGCCGAAGCGGTCGAAGTAGCGCGGCCGGCCGTTCAGGGAACGCTGCGACCACGCCTCGGAGGTGGCGGCGCGCAGCCCCCCGGAGGAGCCGTAGACGACGTGCACGGTGCCGTCGCCGTAGTCCATGGCCCGCTGGTTCTCCGACAGGCCCTCGCCCGGTACGCCGATCGCCAGGTCGTCGCGGCCGTCGGCGTCGAAGTCGCCGGTGGTCAGGGCCGAGCCGAAGAAGTCCCAGACCTCGGCGCGCCCGCCGATCCCCGGGGTGTCCTGGGTGAGCAGGACGGCCCTGCGGCGCCGGACGTCGAGCACGGTGACCGCACCCTGGCCGTTCTTCAGCATCGTGTCCGCGGGCGCGCCCACCGCGATCTCGGCGCGGCCGTCCCCGTCGAAGTCCCCGGTGGCGAGCACCGCGCCGAACTGGTCGGTCTCGCGCTCGTGCTGCCCGACCCAGCCGGTCCTCTGGGTCACCATGGAGGGCCTGCGGCCGGTGAGCCCGTACACCCCGACGGCGCCGCCGCCCAGCCCGGGGGCGCCGATCGCCAGCTCGTCGTCGCCGTCGCCGTCCAGGTCCCCCGCCGCGAGCGCGGCCCCGAACCGGCCGGGCACCCGCTTGCGGCCCAGGTCCCCGGCGTCGATGGTCTCGCCGGGACGCAGGCCGCCGACGGAGCCGTGGAAGAGCCGTACCGCGCCGTCGCCGTCGGCCCCGGGCCGGGAGCGGTCCTCCTCGGAGACGCCCACGGCCAGGTCGGCGCAGCGGTCGCCGTCGAAGTCGCCGGTCGCCAGTGCCGAGCCGAACGCGTCCCCGGTCTCGCTCCCGTCCGCTCCGCGGTCCGGCCGCTCGTCGTCGTCCGGCGCTCCGCGGTCCGGTTCCCCGTCGTCGTCCGGCTCGGCGCGTTCGGTGTGCCCGGCCCGCTCGACGCCGGCGTCCTGGGTGAGCCTGCGGGCGGTGCGCAGGCCGTACAGGACGGTGACCGATCCGGCGCGGGCGTGCCCGCCCGTCCTGGTGTACGGCGCGGCGACCGCGAGGTCGGCGCGCCCGTCGCCGTCGAAGTCCGACGGCACGCCGGAGCAGGCGCCCGAGGCGTGGGCGGCCGGGGGAGGGGCGGCCGGAGCGGAGGCGGCCGGAGCGGCGGCGGAGGCGACGGCGGGGACGAGGGCGGGGCAGGCGAGCGCCACGGACACCAGGGCGACGGGAGCGAGAAGCACGGCTCTCATGCTCGTGATGGTTTCTGGTGATTCGGTCCCCCGGCCCACCGGGACGTGACGTTCACATGGCCGGTACGCGTAGAGAACATGCCAGGATTGGCGCATGGAAATCGACCTGGCCGACCTGGGGTTCTGGCGGCGGCCGCTCAAGGAGCGGCACGAGGCGTTCGCGCGGCTCCGGCAGCTGGACCGGCCGGTGTTCTTCGAGGAGAAGCGGGTCCCGCTGCTCCGTTCGGGCAAGGGGTTCTACGCGCTGGTCCGGCACGCCGACGTGGTCGAGGCCAGCCGCAACGCCAAGGTGTTCTCCAGCGAGCCGGGTGTGACCAGTCCCGAGCCGCCCGGCTGGGTCAAGCACGTGTTCGGCGAGTCCATGGTCAACATGGACGACCCCCGGCACGCCCGGCTCCGGCGCATCGTCTCGCGCGCGTTCAGCCCGAAGATGCTGGCCGGTCTGCAGGGCGGCATCGACGCCGCGTGCGCGCGGATCGTCGACGACGTCACGGCCTCCGGGCCCGGTGACTTCGTCGGCCAGGTGGCCGCGAAACTCCCCATCCACGTCATCTGCGACATGATGGGCGTCCCCGACGACGTGCGGGCCAGGGTCCACAAGCACGTCGACATCTCCACCGCCTACTCCGGCGTGCGGCCCAGCCTGGCGCAGACCGTCAGGATGGCCGCGCAGAACACCCTCGCGCTGCTCGCCCTGCAGCGCCTGGTGATCGATCTCGGTAAGGAACGTGCCAGACAGCCGCGCGGCGACCTGGTGTCGGCGCTGGTCACCGCGAACGTCGACGGCGAGCGGCTGACCGACCGTGAACTCGGGTCGTTCTTCACGCTGCTGCTGGTGGCGGGGAACGAGACGGCCCGCAACACCATGGCGCACGGCATCAAGCTGCTGACCGACAACCCCGAGCAGCGACGGCTGCTGACCGAGGACTTCGACGCGCGCATCGGCGGCGCCATCGAGGAGATGGTCCGTCACGTCTCCCCGATCATGCAGTTCCGCCGCACCGTCACCCAGGACCACGACCTGCGCGGCCTGCACCTCAAGGCTGGGGACAAGGTCGTGCTCTTCTACGGTTCGGCCAACCGCGACGAGAGCGTCTTCCCCGACCCCGACCGGTTCGACATCACCCGCGACACCAAGCCCCACGTGGGCTTCGGCGGCCCCGGCCCGCACTTCTGCCTGGGTGCCAACCTCGCCCGGCAGGAGATCAGGACCATGTTCCGCGAGCTGTTCACCAGGCTGCCGGAGATCCGGTCGGTCGGCGAGCCCGAGCTGCTGGTGTCCAACTTCGACAACAGCGTCCGCAGCCAGGCGTTCACCTTCTGAGGAGGCCCCTCAGGGAGGCCCCCGCCACCTTGCGGGGCCTCTCGTCCCGTCCGCTCCCGGCACACCCCCGGCCCGTGCCCGCTCCCGGCCCGTGCCCGCTCCCGGCCCGTGCCGGGCGCGGGCCCCGCTCGCGCCCGTCCCGGGCGGCTCACCTACCGGGAGCGGCTCACCCGCCCGGATCGGTTCACCTGCCCGGATCGGGGGCCGTCACCGGGCAGTTCATCCTGTGCTCCGGCCTGACCAGCACGTTCTCCCGGATGGTGAGGAGGGTGATCAGCGCGGACAGGCCCAGCATGGCCGCGCTGACCAGCATCGTCGTGCGGAATCCGGCGGTGAAGATCTCCGGGGAGGTGAAGGCGGTGCCGGTCAGCCCGGTCAGCGGCGGGATCGCGGCCACCGCGAGCAGCCCGCCGGTCCTGGCGACGGCGTTGTTGACGCCGCTGGCCACCCCGGCGTGCCGCTCGGCGGCGGTGGCCAGCACGGTCGCGGTGAGCGGCGCCACCGCCGCGGAGAGCCCCAGGCCGAACAGCGCGGCCGGGAGCAGCACGTCCACCACGTACGACGAGCCGGGGCCGATCCGCGACATCAGCAGCAGGGCCCCCGCGCAGATCACCAGACCGGCCGTCATCGGCAGCCGCGGCCCGACCCGCCTGGCCA
Source organism: Streptosporangium longisporum (assembly GCF_039534895.1). Taxonomy (NCBI): domain Bacteria; kingdom Bacillati; phylum Actinomycetota; class Actinomycetes; order Streptosporangiales; family Streptosporangiaceae; genus Streptosporangium; species Streptosporangium longisporum. Next base: position 24,922 of record NZ_BAAAWD010000032.1, read on the forward strand.
GCTCGCCCGCACGCGACGACAGCAGCAGCATCAGGATCGTCACCGGGATCATCGAGGACCCGGCCGCCAGCGGCGAGAAGCCCGACGACACCTGCAACTGGACGACCAGCAGGAAGAAGACCACGCCCATGGCGGCGTACATGACGAACGTGACGACGTTGACCGCGGTGAACACCCGGGAGGCGAAGACGTCGACCGGCACCAGCGCCCGGGGCGAGCGCCTGATCTCCACCCAGACGAAGGCCGCGCCCAGCAGCACGCCCACCGCGATCGGGAGCACCTCCAGGTCGATCAGGCCGTAGGTGATCCCGGCCAGCGCCAGCGCCGCCAGCGCCGCGCCCAGCACGTCGAACCGGCCCTCCGCGCCGGGGTTCCTGCTCTCGGGCACGTGCCGCAGCGCGACCACCACCACGAGCGCGGCCAGCGGCAGGTTGATCAGGAACACCCAGCGCCAGCCGGCCGTCTCCACCAGCCACCCGCCGAGCAGCGGGCCGATGGCCGCGGCCACCCCGCCCAGGCCCGACCACGCCCCGATCGCCCTGGGCCGGTCCTCGGGCGCGAAGGACGCCTGGATGATCGCCAGGGAGCCGGGGGTGAGCAGCGCCCCGCCGACGCCCTGGAGCGCGCGGGCCCCGATCAGTGTCTCCACGTTCGGCGCCAGGCCGCACAGGGCCGACGCCAGGGCGAACCAGACCACCCCGATCAGGAAGATCCGGCGCCTGCCGTAGCGGTCGCCGAGCGAGCCGCCGAGCAGGATCAGGCCCGCCAGGGTGAGGGTGTAGGCGTTGACCGTCCACTGCAGGCCGGCCATGTCGGCGTCGAGGTCGGCGCCGAGGGCGGGCAGGGCCACGTTGACGACCGTGCCGTCCAGCAAGGCGATGCCCGAGCCGAGCACGGTGGTGAGCAGGACCCAGCGTCCCGCCGTGGAGCCGAACCGCAGATGACCGTTGTCCATACCGCTCATCATCGCGGACGCCCGTGAGCACCCCGTCGGCGCACGCGATTCCTGAAGTGTCGTGCATCTCTGGTAGGACGGGTCCTGTCACGTTCAGCCCGACAGGAGCCTGCCATGGACTACAGCGAGTTCGACGACAAGGTCGATGGTCTTCACAAGGGACGGTACGCCGGCCTGCCCATCGAGGGCATGCGTCCCCCGGGCGCCCCCATGCCCGTGGCGGGCGAGACCGCCTGGCGCCTGTCGGTCCACGTCTACGACGCCGAGGAGAGCCTCGCCGACCAGTTCGCGCGCTTCGTCGAGACCGTCGAGACCACCGAGGTCAAGGCGATCATCATCGGCGGGTGGGGCGAGGCGTACGAGGAGGACTCCGCCGAGATCGTCCGCCTGCTGACGGAGAACGCGGCGCGCCTGCCCGCGCTGCGCTCGCTCTTCCTGGGCGCGATGGAGTCGGAGGAGTGCGAGATCTCCTGGATCCGGCAGAGCGACGTCACCCCGCTGCTGGAGGCGTTCCCGCTGCTGGAGCGCCTGGAGGTCCGCGGTGGCAGCGACCTGGTGTTCCGGCCGGTCCGCCACGAGCACCTGAAGGTGCTGCGCTTCGAGGCGGGCGGGCTGCCCGCCGCCGTGGTCAGGGCGGTCGGTGACAGCGACCTGCCCGCCCTGGAGTACCTGGAGCTGTGGCTCGGCACCAGCGAGTACGGCGGCGACGCCACCGTGACGGACCTGGCGGCCATCCTGTCCGGCGAGCGGCTGCCCGCCCTGGTGCACCTGGGGCTGCAGAACAGCGAGATCCAGGACGAGGTCGCCGCCGCGGTCGCCTCGGCCCCCGTGGTGGCACGGCTGGAGTCGCTGGCCCAGTCGATGGGCGTGCTCACCGACGAGGGTGCCGAGGCGCTGCTCTCCGGCCAGCCGCTCACCCACCTGCGGCGCCTGGACCTGCACCACCACTTCATGACCACCGCCATGGTCGAGCGCCTGACCGCGACGTTCTCCGGCTCCGGCGTCGAGCTCGACGTGTCCGAGCAGGAGGAGCCCGACGGCGAGTGGCGCTACATCGCGGTCGCCGAGTGACCGCGCTCGCCGTCGTCGGCACCCCCGGGGAGCGGCGGGTCACCCTGTTCGCCGAGGCCTGCGCCCGGCACGGCCTGACCGAGCCCGCGTCGCTGCCGTGGACGTCCGTGCTGCGCGGCGAGGAGATCCGGCTCGCGCCGGGCACGCTCGTGCGGATCGACTCACCGGGCGAGGACGCCGAGGCCGACGAGCTGCTGCGCGGCCCGGGCGCGCCGTCCCGGGTCGGCGGCGGGGCCCGCTGGTACGCCGCCTTCACCGCGGGAACGGCACGGATCCGCCAGGCCGTCGCCCGGACGCCCGGCGCCGTGCTGCTCGCCGACATCGGCGAGATCGCGGTGATGTTCGACAAGCGGCTCTGCCACGCCAGGCTGTCGGCCGCCGGTGTCCCCGTCCCCCCGGCCCTTCCCGGCCCGATCGAGGGGTACGGGGAGCTGCGCCGGAGGATGGGCGAGGCCGGATGGAGCCGGGTGTTCGTCAAGCCGGCCCACGGCTCCTCGGCGTCCGGGATCATCGCCCTGCAGGCCCGGGGCGCGAAGGTCAAGGCGGTGACCTCGGCGGCCCTGGAGGCCGGTGAGCTGCACAACTCCCTGCGCCTGCGCTCCTACGAGCACGAGGGCGACCTGGCGCTGATCGTCGGCCTGCTGTCCGCGGACGGGCTGCACGTCGAGCGCTGGTTCCCCAAGGCGAGCCTGGCCGGGCGCGCGATCGACCTGCGGGTGGTGGTCGTGGACGGCGTCCCCACCCACGCGGTGGTCCGGGCCGGGCGCGGGCCCATGACCAACCTGCACCTCGGGGGCTCGCGGGGCGATCTCGGCGAGGTCCGGGCCCGGCTCGGTCCCGAGGGCTGGGCGCGAGCGCTGGACGTCTGCGCGCGGGCCGCGGCCTGTTTCCCGGGGAGCCTGGCCGTGGGGGTCGACCTGATGATCGGCGTGGACTGGCGGACCCTCGCGGTGGCCGAGGTCAACGCGTTCGGCGACCTGCTTCCCCGGCTTCAGGGGCTGCCCGGCGGCGCCGCCGAGGGCCTGGACACCTACGACGCCCAGGTCCGGGCGATCCTGGCCCGGTCCGGGACGTCCGGGCGTGAGACGTCCGAAGCGAGGACGTCCGAGCCGGGGACGTCCGAGCGGAAGACGTTCGGGTCCGGGACGTTCGGGTCTGAGACGGCCGGGTGCGGGCCGTCCGGGTTCGGGACGGCCGGGCCGGAAGGGGCCGGGCAGGAGACGTGCGGGCGCGAGGCGGCCCGGCCGGGGTGGGCCCGCGCGGTCCCCGCCCGCAGGGAGGCCACCCCGTGCGGGACATGAACGAGATCGTGGGCAGCCACGACCTGCTGCTGGTCACGCTCGACACGCTCCGCCACGACGTGGCCGAGGAACTGCTCGCGGCCGGACGGCTGCCCACCCTGGCCCGAGCGCTGCCGGGCGGGCGCTGGGAGCGACGGCACAGCCCCGGCAACTTCACCTATGCCGCGCACACGGCGATCCTCGCCGGGTTCCTGCCGACCCCGGCCGCGCCGGGGCCGCATCCGCGGCCGTTCGCCGCGGCGTTCCCCGGTAGCGAGACCACGGCCCCGGGCACCTGGGTCTTCGACGCGCCCGACCTGCCCGGCGGTCTGGCCGCGGCCGGTTACCACACGATCTGTGTCGGAGGGGTCGGGTTCTTCAACAAGCTCACCCCGCTCGGGTCCGCGCTCCCGGCGCTGTTCGCCGAGAGCCACTGGGAGCCGGGGTTCGGGGTCACCGCCCCCACCTCGTTCGAGGCGCAGATCGCCTGCGCCGAGCGGGCGGTGGCCGGGACCGACGGGCCGGTCTTCCTGTTCGTCAACGTCTCGGCGCTGCACCAGCCCAACTGGTTCCACCTGCCGGGCGGCACCCCCGAGCAGGGCGACGGCCCGCGCAGCCACGCCGCCGCGCTGGAGTACGTCGACCGGCACATCGGCAGGCTGTTCGCGCTGATGAGCCGGAGGCGGCCGGGGTACGCGATCGTCTGTTCCGACCACGGCACCGCCTACGGTGAGGATGGATATGTCGGGCACCGGATCGGCCACGAGGTCGTCTGGACGGTGCCCTACGGTGAGTTCACGATGGAGCGGGGGCGATGGCGGTGACGGTGACGTCGGATCCGGGTGCGAGCCCCTACCAGGGGTACGTCTACGCCTATCCCCATAAGACGGCCTACCGGCCGCTCGACCCGCGCCCCTCGCTGGAGCGGGTCTGGGCGGACGAGCCCCTGGGGCACCTCTTCCTCTACCTGCACATCCCGTTCTGCGAGATGCGCTGCGGGTTCTGCAACCTCTTCACCCGCACGGGCGCCCCCGAGGAGCTCGTCGACGCCTACCTCGACGCGCTGGAACGCCAGGCCCGTGCCGTACGGGACGCCCTGGCCGGGCCCCGGTTCGCGGCGGCGGCCATCGGCGGCGGCACGCCGACCTACCTGAGCGCCGCCGAGCTGACCCGGATGTTCGACCTCACCGAGAAGATCACCGGGGCCGACCTGCGGGCCGTCCCGCTGGCGGTGGAGACCTCCCCGGCGACCGCCACGGCCGACCGGCTGGCGGTCCTCGTCGAGCGGGGCACCACCCGGATCTCGATCGGCGTGCAGAGCTTCATCGACGCCGAGGCCCGCGCGGCGGTCAGGCCGCAGAAGCGGCAGGAGGTCGAGACGGCGCTCGGCCGGATCAGGGAGGCCGGGTTCGAGACGCTCAACATCGACCTGATCTACGGCATCGACGGGCAGACCGAGGCCTCCTGGCGGTACTCGCTGGACGCCGCGCTGGCCTGGAGGCCCGAGGAGATCTACCTCTACCCGCTGTACGTCCGCCCGCTGACCGGCCTCGGCCGTCGCGCCCGCGACTGGGACGACCAGCGGCTCGCCCTCTACCGGCAGGGCCGCGACCACCTGCTCGCCGCCGGGTACGAACAGGTCTCGATGCGGATGTTCCGGCTGCCGGGCCGCTCGTCCCCGGCCGAGTACACCTGCCAGAGCGACGGCATGGTCGGGCTCGGCTGCGGCGCCCGGTCCTACACCTCGGACCTGCACTACTCCTACGAGTACGCGGTCGGCGCCGGTGCGGTGCGCGGCATCATCGACGACTACGTGCGCCTGCCCGCGGAGGAGTTCGCGGTCGCCAACGTGGGCTTCACGCTCGACGAGGAGGACCGGCGCCGCCGCCACCTGATCCAGTCGCTGCTGCAGGCCGAGGGCCTGGAACGGGCGGCCTACCGCGACCGCTTCGGCGCCGGGGTGGAGACCCACTTCGGCGAGGAGCTGGAACGCCTGGCCGCCCGGGGCTGGCTGGAGCACCCGGCCGACGGGCGCTCCGGGCGGCTCCGCCTCACCGCCGAAGGGCTGGCCCATTCCGACGCGGTCGGCCCGGCGCTGTTCTCCGGCCGGGTCCGGACGCTGATGGCCGGTTACAAGGAGCGATGAACGCGATGCCCGATCCGGTGGACGTCCCGGCTCCCCGACGATTCGTCCCCGTGCCGTCCGAGGTCGGCCAGGACCCGGGACACCTGACGATCCTGTACCGGGGCCCGCTGGCGAGCTGCGACTACGACTGTCCCTACTGCCCGTTCGCCAAGCGGCGCGACGACCCCGACCGGCTCAGGCTGGACCGGGCCGCGCTGGAACGCTTCACCGCCTGGGTGGCCGGTCGTGACCACCCGGTCTCGGTGCTCTTCACCCCGTGGGGGGAGGGGCTGGTCCGCTCCTGGTACCGCACGGCGATGGTCGGGCTGAGCCACCTCGCGCACGTACGCCGGGTCGCCATCCAGACCAACTTCAGCTGCCGGCCGGACTGGCTGGCCGAGGCCGACCTGGACACGCTCGCCCTGTGGGTGACCTACCACCCCGGCCAGGTCGGCTACGAGCGCTTCCTCGGCCGCTGCCGGGACCTGGTGACCCGGGGAGTCCGCTTCAGCGTCGGCATCGTCGGGCTGCCCGAGCACCTCGATCATGCCCGTCGCCTGCGGGCGGACCTCCCCGCCGAGGTCTACCTCTGGGTGAACGCCGCCGAGGGCGCCCTCTACACCGACGAGGAGGCGGACGCCTGGACGGCCGTCGACCCGCTGTTCCGCCACAGCCGGACGCCGCACCGCAGCGCCGGGCTGCCCTGCCGTACCGGGGAGAGCGTGATCTCCGTCGACGGTGACGGCACGGTGCGGCGCTGCCACTTCGTCCCGGCCACGCTGGGCAACCTCTACGACGGCACGTTCCGGCCGAGCGCCAGGGCGTGCCCGGCGGCGCTGTGCGACTGCCACATCGGGTACGTGCACCTGGAGCCGACCGGCCTCTACGACGTCTTCGCCGGTGGGATCCTGGAACGGATCCCGGCCCGCCTCGAGCGGACGGGCCGATCGATGCCCGGCTGATCGACGCCCCTACGCGACGCCCCGACACCCCGGACGCCCCGCTGCCTGGACGCCTGGACGGCTCAATGCCCCGGCGGTCCGAGGTCTCGACGGCTCGATGGCCGGACGGCTCGACGCGCCGGTGGGTGGACGGCCCGGACGCCCGACGGCCCGGACGACTGACGGCCCGGACGACTGACGGAGCGGTGGACCCGCCTTGGCGGGAGGCCGGTGGGCCACCCGGGCAGGGGACCGGGGCGACCGCGGAGCCGTCCGGCCTTCCGCCCGGGATCGGGCGGTCCTGTCAGGTCTCGCGCTCGGGGTGGTAGTCGGACTCGGAAAGCTGGAAGGTCCATGCCACACCCTCGCGGGCGGTGCGGGTGGCGGGCGGGACGCGCAGCCAGTAGCGGTTGAACGTGCCGTCGGGCTCGGCGGTGGAGTTGACCACCTCCACCATCACCACCGGTTCGTCCTCGCCCAGCTCGATGCGCCACAGGACGCCGGTCTCGTCACGGTGCACGGGGGTGGCGCCGGACTCGGCGAGGTATCGGTCGTAGCCGAAGTGCTCCAGCATGACCCTGCGCAGCTCGGCGTTCTGCTCGGCACGGATGCGCGCGGGGGTCAGGTTCGCGATGGAGGTGCTGAAATCGGCCGGGACCGGCATGCCGTGCCAGGCGTGCAGGGCGAAACCGTCCGGATAGACCAGGGCCGGGCCCTCGCCGCGGTGAAGCCTGTCGGAGTCGTCGCGGTACAGCTCCACCGGCCGCTCGCAGATCAGCGCGACACGTTCGAACGGCCACCACCAGCCCGCCGCCTCGGCCACCTGCACCAGGCCGGCCACCTCGGGACGGCCCAGCGCGTCGAACAGGGAGAGCCACGGCGCGTCGTGCTGGCCGAGCACGGCGTCGAGCGTCGAGGCACGCAGCGCAGCCCCGGCGGCCTCCGACTCCTCCGACGCGGCCACGGCCCGGCGGATCTGGGTGACCAGCCGGTTCACCGGACGCCAGAGACGGTCACCGGTCAGCGACCAGGCCAGCGGCCAGGCCGTGGTGCCGAGCGCGGAGTGCACCTCGGCCCTGGCCTGCTCCCAGGGCTTGGTCCGCACCGCGTCACGGACCGTCCTGCCGGCGCCGAGCGTGACGATCGCCCTGGCGCCCGCCGCGGGGGAGTCGACCCAGATGATCTTCTCGGGCTCGGGCAGCCCGCCGATCCGGTAGGCCAGCCGCACGCCCTCCTCGGCCGCGGGCCGTTCGGCCGGTCCTCGGCGGAAGGCCACCTGCTCCCAGCTGAGCGCGGAGGAGGTCAGGGACTCGGCGGTCTCGGCCGTGAGGAGCCCGGCCGGCCCGGCGGGGGCGGAGGTCTGGGTGATGGCGGTCAACGTGTGCTCCTGGGGTGGGCGGGGCGGTCGAGCGGGATCGGTCAGGGTGAAACGGGCGGATCGACCGGACGGATCGACCGGACGGATCGACCGGACGGGTCGGCCGGGCGTAACCGGGCGGGCGGGATCAGTCGGCGACGACGCGGAAGGCGCCCGGCACGTACTCGCGCTGGCGCTGCACGCGATACCACCCCTTGGGCAGCGGGATCGCGCCGTGCTCCTCGTGCACGACGCGCCCGCCCGAGGGGACGTGCAGGAAGTCGGGATCCATCGGACGCAGGCCGCGCACCAGGGTGCCGGGGCCGACCACCGCGTGCGCGTGACCGGTGGCCTCGCCCAGGGCCAGCACCAGACGCCCCCGGGCGTCACGCGGCACGGACGGCGTGGACAGCGCCGAGGCGGGCACCGCCTCCTCGGGAACGGGGATGATCAGGACGTCTCCCTGGCGATACATCTGGGACTCCTTGCGTCGGGGTTGAGGAGAAACTAGCCGCCCCCACCGACATTTCCCGGCCGCCCCGGCACCCCGCGCCCGCCGTCCCGTGACGTCATCGCCGCGGCCTCGTCACGGGCCTGCCGTCACGTCGGCGCCGTCCTCCCGGTGCCCCCGTTCCCCCATGACCGCTCTCCTCGGCGCCGCTCTCCCAGCGCCGCTTCCCCAGCGCCGCTTCCCCAGTGTCGATTCCCCGCGCCGCTCTCCCCGCGCCGCTCTCCCCGCGCCGCTCTCCCCGCGCCGCTCTCCCCGCGTCGATCGCTCGGCGTCGACGGTGGCCTCGAACGTCACCGCTCCGGAACGCGTCCGGTCGACCCGGCGCCGGAACACGTCCGGTCCACCCGTGTCCCGGCGCGGGCGTCAGGCGGGTTCCGCCGTGTGGCGGCTGAGGCCGCGCAGGACGAAACCCGAGACGATCTCCTCGGCCTCCCGCGGTGTCACCGCGCCGCTGAGCAGCGGCACCCGTTCGGCGCCGATGACGGCGAGGATCATCCGGGCGGTGGCGGTCACGTCGGGGGCGTGGAAGTCACCGGAGGCCACGCCGCTGTCGATGATGCCGGTCAGGATGCGCTGCATCGGCTCGACGTGATCGGCCAGGCGCTGGTAGGCGTCCGGGCCCAGCGCGGCGGACAGGTCGGCGGGGCCGGGGTGGGGGTGGGCGAGCAGCCCGTCGAGCTGGAGCCCGACGAACACCCGCAGGCGTTCGGCGGGAGTGGCCCGCTCGGGCAGTTCCCGTTCGTAGGCCTCGATGAAGTAGTGCGTCACCCGCTCGGTGAAGGCGAGCAGCAGCGCCGCCTTGTCGGGGAAGTAGTTGTACAGCACGGTCCGGGTGATCTGGGCCTCACCGGCCACCTCGGTCATGGAGATGGCGTCGATGCCCTGGTCACGGGAGAGCCGCGAGACCGCCCGCAGGATGCGCTCCCGGGTCTGGGCGCGGTGCTCGCCGACGGTCGCGGCCGAAATCCGGGGCATGGCCCCATGGTCGCACAGCACCGGCGCCGTGGTCAGGCGCCGTGGTCAGGCCGCGTACTCCGGCCGGGTCACCCGGGCGAGCTCGCCCAGGACCTCGGTGTTCAGCAGGTAGGCCAGCCTGGTCTCGCGGATCAGGCGCCGCTTCTCGGCCTCGTCCAGCGGCAGCGCGTCCAGTCTGGCGCGGTAGTCGTTCTTGAAGCGGGGCAGGCTGCCGATCCCGTCGAAGCGGTAGAAGTCGACGCCGCCGCCCGGCCGGTAACCGTAGATCTTCTCCAGCTCGATGCGGATGAACTGCCCGCCCGACAGGTCGCCCATGTAGCGGGTGTAGTGGTGGGCGACGTAGCCACCCGGCCAGGTGGCGACCTGGTTGATGCGGGCCACCAGGGTCAGGGTGGGCTTGGAGGGCTCGATCCTCGACCGCCAGCCCGATCCGTAGATCGTCTCCAGGTCGCGGACCAGCGCCTCCTCCCGGTACAGCTCGGGGATGACGAACGGCGCCGCGACGGGGTCGCCGGCCAGCGAGCGCGAGGCGCTCTCCAGGGCCACGTACGCGAAGTAGTGCTGGGCGACCATCTCGCCGTAGGCCTCGGGGCTGAGGCTGCCGGCCATCAGCGCCTTGAGGTAGCTCTCGTCCTCGGCGGACTCGTGATCACCCCAGGTGGCGTTCCTGAGCACTTCGGAGAACGGCGGCTCGCTCATGATCACTCCGCGACGAGGGAAATTTATGACACAGTGTCACAAAAAGCCCGTCTTCGCGTCAAGCCGATCACGACGACCCCGTACCGACCGGTCTATCCTTCGACGCGGTGACCCGGTGCGGGCGGGCCGGGAACGGCCCTGCGAGGAGGCATGGACATGGGAATCTCGATCTACTACACCGCGCGCCGTGACCGCGAGCTCGACGGGCAGGAGCTGGACCGGGTCGCCGGGATCCTGCTCCAGGAGAACGCGGAACTGTTCGAGCGGCTGAACCGGCGTCTGCCGGCCTGGAAGGAGGAGGGGATCGTCCCCGAGTACGTCGCGGACGCGGGGGAGATCTGCGAGGAGTTCGGCTTCTACGACGTGGACGGGTCCAGGGACCCCGGCGTGGTCCTGGAGGGTTCCACCAAGGTCTCCCACGGAGACTGCGGGATCGAGCCCATGCTTGCGCAGTTGGAGCACTACATGGGCTCCACGCTCGGGCGGCTCAGATCCGCCCTGCCGGGCACCGAGTGGGACGTCCACGTCGACGACCAGACGCTGATCTGGGACGAGGAGAGCCGCGAGTACGCCTTCACCTCCTGAGACCCGTCCCCAGGGCCGCTCACGGCGCGTCCGCGGCTCGCCCCGGCCCCGCCGGCACCGGTCCGCGGGAACCGGCTCCCGGCCGTCCCGGCGATGGCCCTTTCGACACCGGCCCTTCCAGCACGGGCCCTTTCGACAACGGCCGTTTCAGCACCGACCGTCCGAGTGCCGGACGCGGGAGCCAGGCGAGCGCGAGAACCGCCGCGAACACCGGGAGCCAGGCCAGCCGGTAGGCGAGCCAGACCGGTTCGGCGGGAAGGCCCAGCAGGCCGGGGACGTCGCCGAAGCGCAGCGCCGCCACGGCGATCAGCGACGGCGCCGTCTGGTGCCACAGGAAGATCGTCATCGCCGAGAGGTTCACCAGCGCCACCGCGGCCCACACCCGGGGACGGCGCATCAGCCGGGTCAGCGGCTCGCGTACCAGCAGCGCCAGCCCCACCTGGGCCAGCCCGAAGCAGACCGCGGCGAGCGTGGGCGGGCCGAGGTTGGAGACGGCCGCCCCGGTCACCCCCACCATGCTCGCCGGGTAGCCGAAGCCCGCGACCAGCGTCACCGCCCCGGCCGTCCCACCGGCCACCAGCCCCGCCGCCACCCGGCGCGAGGCGAGCATCCCGCCCGCCAGGGCGATCCCGAGCGCGTACGGCACCAGCCAGCCGGCCACCAGGTTCGCCCACCCGACCCAGGCCGGGCCGCCGAGCCCGAACCGGACCAGGTCCGTCCCGAGCACGACCGCGAACGCCGCCACGGCCGTGACGCCCGGATGGACGCGGAGCAGCAGCGGGGTGGCCGCGGTCAGCGCGGCGAAGACGGCCAGGAACCACAGCGGCCCGACCGCGGGGAGCGCCATGGACCGGATCGTCTCCACCGGCGTCCCGCGCAGCGCCATCCCGGCCGCCGTCCCCGCCCAGACCAGGACGAGCGGCACCGCGGGCCCCAGCAGCCTGCGCATCCTGGCACGCAGACGACCGGACCCGCCTTCCCGGCCTTCCCGACCCTCCAGGCCGTGCCGGTCGGCGGCCGGCCTCAGGCTCCGGGCCGCGGCGTACCCGCCCACGAAGAAGAAGACCGCCAGCGTCTGCAGCACCCACGAGGCCGGGGTGAACGCGGGCAGGTGGGCGAGCGGGCTGGACAGGCGCACCTTCCCGCCGGGGCCGTGCACCCAGCTCGTGACCAGCCAGTGCCCGGCGACCACCCCGAGGATCGCCAGCGCGCGCAGCGCGTCCATGCCCCGGTCCCGGCCGGCCGGGGTGGCCGCCTCGATCCGGGAGACGAGGTCAGCCACGGGTCACCTCGCCCGTCCGGCCGAGGGCGATCAGCGTCAGGTTGCGCAGGGACACCCCGCCCGGTGCGAAGTAGTCGCTGTGCCCGGCGGCCCCCGCCGCGAACGTCCGGGCGCCGAAGGTCGGCCCCACCGGGTCGGGGCCGAACCCGAGGGGCCCGATCCGCGTCTTGGGGACCTTCCGCATCCAGTCGCCGCCGCCGCTGCCGGCCCACAGCCGGGCACCGCCCATCCCGGCGGCGGGGGAGACGCCCAGGCCGGGACTGCCGACGACGGCCACGTCCGCGACGCCCGCCCCGGGCGCGGCCTTGGCGCACACGACCGAGCCGTAGCTGTGGCACAGCAGGCTGACCCGCTTGCCCCGGAGCGTCCCGGTGACGTACCGCCGCAGATCGGAGGCTCCCCGCTCGGCCGCGCCTCCGGTCAGCACGGCCAGGCTCACGGTGGCCGGGCTGTCGTACCCGAGCCAGGCCACCACCGCCAGCCGGGCGCCGGGGGCCAGCGCCCGCGCCTCGGCCAGCACCGCCCGGGCGCCGCCCCCGGGGGTGCTGTACGGCTTGGCCCGGCCGCCGTCGAAGGTGGCGGCCGTGGTGTCGGAGCCCGGGACGATGACCGCGACGTGCTCGGCGGTACGCAGGTCGCCGTAGACCCTGATGATCCGGTCACCCGGCGGGGTGGGGACGAGCACGTAGGTGAGGGTGGCGGCGGTGACCACGGCGAGCGCGCGGCTGGGCATCGGGAACTCCTGTCCGGTCGAGGAACCGGACAGCACGCTAGAAATCCCGGCGGGTCACTCACATCGCCCCCAGGGACGCACCCCGAGGGTCACCCCGGAGGGTGAGACGGCCCGGCCACGCGGCCGGGCGGTGCGCAGCGGCCGAGGCGCGAGGCCGGGCGCCGTGAAACAGGCAAAGGCACGGGTCCGGGCGCCGTGAAACAGGCGAGGCGCAGGTCCTGGCGGTGTGCAGCGGGTGGAGGCAGACGGGCCCGGGTGGCGTGCGGCGGGCCGGAGCGGTCTACCCGCCCGGACGGACCAGGCCGGTCTCGTAGGCGTACACGATCGCCTGGGCGCGGTCGCGCAGGTTCAGCTTGGCCAGGATCCGGCCGACGTGGGTCTTGACGGTCTGCTCCGAGAGCACGAGCTCCTCGGCGATCTCCTGGTTGGACCTGCCCCGCGCGATGAGCGCGAGCACCTCGGTCTCGCGTCCGGTGATGTCGTCCAGCCGCCCGCGTGGGCGGTGCGGGCCGACGCGGGCGAACTCCGCGATCAGCCGCCGGGTCACCGAGGGCGCCAGCAGCGCCTCCCCGGAGGCCACCACCCGGACCGCCTCGGCGAGCTGCTGCGCCGAGGCGTCCTTGAGCAGGAACCCGCTGGCCCCGGCCCGCAGCGCCTCGTAGACGTAGTCGTCGAGGTCGAACGTGGTCAGGATCAGGACCTTCGGCGCGGGATCGGTGACCTCCATGATCTTCCGCGTCGCCTCGAGGCCGTCCATGACGGGCATCCGCACGTCCATCAGGACGACGTCGGGCCGCAGCTCGGCCGCCCGCGCCACGGCCTCGCGCCCGTCGGCGGCCTCTCCCACGACCTCGATGTCCGGCTGGGCGCTCAGGAAGACGGTGAAACCCGTCCGCACCATCCCCTGGTCGTCGGCGATGATCACCCGGATCGTCATGCGTTCTCCATGATCGGCAGTATGGCGGTGACCGCGAACCCGTTGCCGACCGGCCCGATCCACAGGCTCCCGCCGAGCATGGACACGCGTTCCCGCATTCCGATCAGGCCGTGTCCCGCCGGTCCCGGCCGGTCGGGGGAGCGGTGCCCGGCGGTGTTCGTCACCTGGACGCGCAGCTCGGCGCCGGAGCGGACGATCGTGATCGAGACGGTGGACCCGGGCGCGTGCCGCATGGCGTTGCTGAGCGACTCCTGGGCGATCCGGTAGGCGGACAGGCTCACCGCCGTGGGCAGGCCGGTCAGGTCGCCGCCGAGGCGGAGCGTCACGGTCAGCCCGGCGGAGCGCGCGGTGCCGACGAGCTCCTCCAGGCGGCCGAGGCCCGGCTGCGGCGCGGTGTCGCCGTTCTCGTCGCCGTCCCTGAGCACGCCCAGCACGCGGCGCATCTCGTTCATGGCCGTGAGCGAGAGCGTGCGGATCTGCCCGAGCCCCTCCTCCAGGCGCGCCGCGTCCCCGGCCGCCTGCAGCGGGACGGCCTCCGCCTGGATGGCGATCACCGACATGTGGTGGGCGACGACGTCGTGCAGCTCCCTGGCGATCCTGGCCCGCTCCTCCAGCACGGCCTGCCCGTCCAGTGCCTGCCTGCTGCGCCGTTCCTCCTGGGCGAGCCTGCCGAGGGCCAGCCGCCGGGCGCGGACGTTGTGACCGAACAGGACGGTCACGGTGAGGACGACGGTGACGACGGCCAGCGAGTCGGAGTGGATCGTCAGGGCGCCCAGGACCGAGATGATCCACACGCCGAGGGTGATCCGCCGATCGCAGCGCACCGCGACCGAGTAGACCACCAGTATGAACATGACCGCGGCGGCCGAGGTGTACGGAATGCCGAGGAACTGCCGGGAGATGTCCGTGCCCAACGGCATCAGCAGCGCGGCCGACCGCCAGGCGGCCAGGGGCCAGCGGTGGCGCAGCGCGAGCGGCAGGGAGAAGGCCGCGGCCGCGAACGCGAGCCCCTGCACGTCCATGGGGGAGTGCGTCTCGGCCGCGAGCTCCTTGAAGCGGACGAACCCCGTCTGGAACAGCAGGAAGGTCAGGGCCAGGTCGGCCAGCAGGACCAGGTCGACGGTCCGGAACGGCAGTACCCCCAGGAAGTGGGGCACCCGCGCGTTGAGCCGGCCGGTCCGGGGCCGGGCCGGATCGGGCACCCCGGTCACCGCCGCCTCGACGAGCGGGCCGATCAGCCGCAGGACGCCCTGGCGGGCCGCACGCGCACGCTGCCGGGGAGGACGGGAGGTCACCCGGCCAGCTTAGGCAGCCCGGCCACGCCCCGCCTCACCCCGCAGGGTGACGCCGCAGGTCACCCCCTGGGGTGAGAGGACCGGCCACCCCGGTGCCTGTCTGGGTGAGAGTGGTGGCTCACCCCTCGCTCCCCGGATCGAGGAGAGGACCCGATGGCCCGTGATTACATCATTACGATCGCTCACAGTGAACACGCTCATCCTCGGGAACATTCTGAGGCTCCCATTAATTGAGCCTGTATAACTCAACCCTTGGAGTTCACATGAGTGAGAGCTTGATCCTCCCGGTCCTGCCGCTCGACGACGAGGTCGTGCTGCCGGGCATGGTGGTCCCGCTTGACCTGTCCGAGCCCGAGGTCCGGGCCGCGATCGACGCGGCGCAGGCTCTCGCTGAGAACAAGCCCGAGGTCCTGCTCGTTCCCCGGATCGACGGCCGGTACGGTTCGGTGGGCGTGCGGGCGATCGTCGAGCAGGTGGGCAGGCTTCCCGGTGGGGAGCCCGCGGCCGTGGTGCGGGGTGCCGACCGGGTGCGGGTGGGCACCGGCACGACCGGCCCGGGTGCGGCCCTGTGGGTGGAGGCCACGGTCATCCCCGTGATCGCGGCCGGTGAGCGGGCCCACGAGCTCGCCAAGGAGTACAAGGCGCTGGCCACCACGATCCTGCAGAAGCGGGGCGCCTGGCAGGTCGTCGACGCCGTCAACCAGATGAGCGACCCCTCGGTGCTGGCCGACAACTCCGGCTACGCCCCCTGGCTGACCACCTCGCGCAAGGCCGAGATCCTGCAGACCGCCGACCCGGCCGACCGCCTCGCGATGCTGGTCGAGTGGTCGCGCGAGCACCTGGCGGAGCTCGACGTGGCCGAGACGATCCGCAAGGACGTCCAGGAGGGCATGGAGAAGCAGCAGCGCGAGTTCCTGCTCCGCCAGCAGCTGGCCGCGGTCCGCAAGGAGCTCGCCGAGCTCAACGGCGACACCTCCGGCTCCGAGGAGGAGGACTACCGCGCCCGCGTCGAGGCCGCCGACCTGCCCGCCAAGGTGCGCGAGGCCGCGCTCAAGGAGGTCGACAAGCTGGAGCGGACCTCCGACCAGTCTCCCGAGACCGGCTGGATCCGCACCTGGCTCGACACCGTCCTGGACATCCCCTGGAACGAGCGGACCGAGGACTCCTACGACATCGCCGCGGCCCGCGCCGTCCTGGACGCCGACCACACCGGCCTCGACGACGTCAAGGACCGCATCATCGAGTACCTGGCCGTCCGCGGGCGCAGGGCCGAGAAGGGCCTGGGCGTGGTCGGCGGGCGCCGCAGCGGCGCCGTGCTCGCGCTGGCCGGTCCCCCCGGGGTCGGCAAGACCTCGCTCGGCGAGTCCGTGGCCCGCGCCATGGGCCGTACGTTCGTCCGCGTCGCCCTCGGCGGCGTCCGCGACGAGGCCGAGATCCGCGGACACCGGCGCACCTACGTCGGCGCGCAGTCCGGCCGGATCGTCCGGGCCATCCGCGAGGCCGGCTCGATGAACCCGGTCGTGCTGCTCGACGAGATCGACAAGGTCGGCTCCGACTACCGGGGCGACCCGACGGCCGCGCTGCTGGAGGTGCTCGACCCGGCGCAGAACCACACCTTCCGCGACCACTACCTGGAGGTCGAGCTCGACCTGAGCGACGTGCTGTTCCTGGCGACCGCCAACGTGCTGGAGTCCGTCCCCGGCCCGCTGCTGGACCGCATGGAGATCGTCACGCTCGACGGCTACACCGAGGACGAGAAGGTCGCCATCGCCCGCGACCACCTGCTCCCGCGCCAGCTCGACAAGGCCGGCCTCACCGCCGAGGACGTCGTCATCGGCGAGGACGCGCTGCGCTCGCTCGCCGGCGAGTACACCCGCGAGGCGGGGGTCCGGTCGCTGGAGCGCTCGATCGCGAGGATCCTGCGCAAGGTGACGGCCAACGTCGCCCTCGGCGAGGGCGAGCTGCCCGTGCGGGTGGGCGACCTCGTGCCCTACCTGGGACGCCCGCGCCACGTGCCGGAGTCCTCGCTTCCCGAGTCCAGCCAGCGTACGGCGGTGCCCGGCGTGGCCACCGGGCTGGCGGTCACCGGGGCGGGCGGCGACGTCCTCTACGTGGAGGCGTCCCTGGCCGACCCCGAGACCGGCGACACCGGCCTGACCCTGACCGGCCAGCTCGGCGACGTCATGAAGGAGTCCGCCAGGATCGCCCTGTCCTACCTGCGCTCGCGCGGCGCGGAGCTGGAGCTGCCGGTCGGGTCCCTCAAGGACCGCTCGGTGCACGTCCACTTCCCGGCCGGAGCCGTTCCCAAGGACGGCCCGTCCGCGGGCGTCACCCTGATCACGGCCCTGGCCTCGCTGCTGTCCGGGCGGCAGGTCCGCGCCGACGTGGCGATGACCGGCGAGGTCTCCCTCACCGGCCGGGTGCTGCCGATCGGCGGGGTCAAGCAGAAGCTGCTGGCCGCCCATCGGGCGGGCATCACCACCGTGCTGATCCCGGCACGCAACGAGCCCGACCTGGACGACGTGCCGCAGGCCGTGCGCGACGAGCTCACCGTGCACACGGTGAGCGACGTGCGCGAGGTCCTGGCCATCGCGCTCACCCCGGCGCAGACGGCCGGGACGACCGGGACGAGCGAGCGCACCGCCGCCTGATCCCGCGGTCGCCGTGACGGCCCGTCCCCCGGGAGATCTCCCGGGGGACGGGCCGTCCGTCGTTCCACCGGGAAGTCCCGCCGCTCCGGCCGGCCGCAATCGGGCCGTCTTTTTATCGATATTTCCTGATTCATCCGGGAAAAAGGTAAGTGATCAATGAAGTGACCTCGGGTTTCAAGCGAAGTGAAAGTAACGGGCAATCGGGACGTCGTACAACAGGGGAGACAAAATCCTCACACCCGAGAGGAACCCCTCACATGCGATTCGCCACCCGAATCATTCTGGGCGCCGGAGCGGCGGCCCTGCTCGCGACGGGCGCCCCGGCGATGGCCAACGCCGAGACCGCCGCCCCCGTCCAGAACGCCGCCGTGACGGCTCCCTACTTCTCCGACACCTGGGGGCCCTACACCTCCGGTGACGAGAGGGCGGAGGCCGAAGGCGAGGTCACCGTGGAGAAGAAGGCCGTCAAGCACTGGTACTGGAAGAAGTACTCCAAGCTCGTCAAGAAGTGCGACTGGCACCACGGCAAGAAGAAGTGCGTCTGGGTGAAGAAGTGGTACAAGAAGCACCAGTGGAAGTGGGTGCACGAATACCACTACACCGTCGACAGCACGCTCACCAACCACAAGTGGTGGGGCAGGTCGAAGCACTCCTGCGCGTGGGAGACCTTCAAGGTCGTGAGCTTCGACGGCTCGACCGACTTCACCCGCTTCAAGAACTGCTCGAAGAAGCCGGCCTCCTACTCCTTCGAGGGCAAGAACGCCGAGCACATCTACGTCAAGGTGAGCCGCGGACACCACGGCCACCCCAACGGCTACCAGAGCGGCTGGAAGCCCGTCTACCACCACGCCTGATCCACGGGCACGCGGAGCCCGGCCCCTGCGCGGGACCGGCCCGTGACCTGACGCCACCGCACCGGTGACGAGCGGAGCCCGGTCCCCTCGCGGGGGCCGGGCTCCGTGACGTGCGGGTCTTCTCAGTGCACCCCGAACCGAGTAATGTTCGGTTTCATGCACCCGGGAGCCATCGCAGCAGTATCGCCGGACAAACCCGCTGTGATCATGGCGGAGTCCGGGAGGGTCGTCACCTACCGCGAGCTGGACGAGCAGTCCAACCGCCTGGCCCACCTCTTCCGCTCCGCCGGGCTGCGGCCGGGCGACCACATCGCCTTCATGCTGGAGAACCACCCGCTGTTCCTGGCCGTCGCCTGGGCCGCGCACCGCTCCGGCCTCTACTACACCGCCATCAGCTCCCGGCTGAAGACCGAAGAGCTCGCCTACATCGTCGACAACTGCGAGGCCCAGGTCTTCATCTCCTCGGCCGCGCTCGCGGACGTGGCCGCCTCCGTCACCGACCTGACCCCCAGGGTCAAGCTCAGGCTCATGCTGGACGGCACCGCCCCGGGCTTCGAGCCGTACGAGAGCGCGGTCGCCGCCCGTCCCGCCACGCCCGTCGAGGACGAGTGCCAGGGCGCGGACATGCTCTACTCCTCCGGGACCACCGGCCGTCCCAAGGGCGTCAAGCCCGCGCTGTCCGCGGTCCCGCTGGACACCCCGGGACCGCTGCTGCAGCTCATCCAGTTCCTGTTCGCACCCTCGGCCGACAGCGTCTACCTCTCCACGGCGCCGCTCTACCACGCCGCCCCGCTGCGCTACTCCATGAGCTTCCAGCGGCTGGGCGCCACGATCGTGGTGATGGAGAGGTTCGACCCCGAGCAGGCGCTCGCGCTCATCGAGCGCCACCGCGTCACCCACTCGCAGTGGGTGCCGACCATGTTCATCAAGATGCTCAAGCTGCCCGACGAGACCCGCGCCCGCTACGACCTGTCGTCGCTGGCCTGCGCCATCCACGCCGCCGCCCCCTGCCCGGTCCCGGTCAAGGAGCGGATGATCGACTGGTGGGGGCCCATCGTCCACGAGTACTACGCCGGGACCGAGGGCAACGGCTTCCTGTACGTCGGCTCGAAGGACTGGCTGGAGCACAAGGGCACGGTCGGCCGCCCGCTGCTCGGCGTCGTCCACATCTGCGACGAGGAGGGCAACGAGCTGCCCCCGCGCGAGCACGGCACGGTCTACTTCTCCGACGGCCCCCAGTTCGTCTACCACGGCGACGAGGCCAAGACGATGTCCTCCCGCGACCCGCTGGGCCGGGGCTGGACGACCCTGGGCGACATCGGCTACGTCGACGAGGAGGGCTTCCTCTACCTCACCGACCGCCGCTCCTACATGATCATCTGTGGCGGGGTCAACGTCTACCCGCAGGAGGCCGAGAACGTCCTGTCCGTCCACCCCAAGGTGGCGGACGTGGCCGTCTTCGGCGTACCCGACGAGGAGCTGGGCGAGCAGGTCAAGGCCGTCGTCCAGCCGGCCTCCATGGACATGGCCGGCCCGGAGCTGGAGGCCGAGCTGATCGAGTACTGCCAGGCCCACCTGGCGGTCTACAAGTGCCCCCGGTCGGTGGACTTCCGCGACGGGCTGCCCCGGCATCCGACGGGAAAGCTCTACAAGCGCCTGCTGCGCGACGAGTACTGGCCCGCCACGCCCTCGTCCTGACCACGTTCCCCGGTACGGGCGGGGACGGATCCCGGTGCTCCCCGGCGGTCCGCTCCGCGGTTCCCACCGGCTCACGCGTGGTCCTTACAGGAGTAAGCGTCCCCGAAAATCCGGTTCCGGACCCGTCCGGAAGGGAAGAGCCGTTCAACCGGGTCCGGCGGAAAGGCGTTCGGGAAGGCGCCCTACCGCCGGGGGCCGGTGCCGTCGGTCGTCTATCCCGGAGGGATCTCGCATGACGCAACCCCAGCCACTCATGTGCAGGACGTGCGGAGCAATGGTGGAACACCCCGGACGTCATCGGGAATGGCACGAGGCCCTCGAACGCCTGGTACCCGGCCTGGGCGCCGAACTGGAGAGAACGCAGGGGAACGGCACGGATCAGGGCTTCACCTTCTAGCGGGACCGACCGGCTTCCCGGCGGGCACCCGGCCGTCGCGTCCGCACCCCCGTCCGCCCCCGTCCGCGCCCCCCGTCCGCGCTCCCGTCCGGCCTCCGGGTCTTCGGGCCTGCGGGTCTTCGGGCCTGCGGGTCTTCGGGCCTGCGGGTCTTCGGCCGTCGCGTCCGCGTCCGGCCTGCGGGCCTTCGGCCGTCGCGCTCCCGTCCGGCCCCGATCGTGACCGGGGCCGGGCGGGAGCGGACGTTCGCGGCCTGCGGCACGGAGGAACCAGGCGGGCCCGCGCCGACGGGCCCGGTCACCGGCTCCGTGCCCGTCCCGGAGGATTTCCCGGCCCGGTCCCCGGCCTCGGACAGGGCTCCGAGCACGGCTGATAAAGCCGTTGTCAGGAGAAGGCGACCATCCCGATCACGCGCTTAACCAGGTCTTACGTGCCGTCGGGCATGCTTTTCCTCAACCGGTGGACACCGGTTTCCACCCCGTCGAACCGGGGGGATGTGGGACGTGGGGGAAGACATGGACCCGACAAGGAACGAGCAGCAGGCCACACCGACCGAGGCGACCCCCCGGAACGACGGATGGACCCAGTTCGGCAAGGAACCACCGCGGGCCGGGGCCTATCGCTCCGGCACCGACGACACCGCGCCGCAGCCGACGCTGATCCACCCGGTGCCCGAGCACCTCGGCGCCGACGCTCCCGGGCACACCGGCGGGCACGGCGGGTACGGGGGACACGGGACGCCCGGGGCATGGGGCGCCCCCGGCGCCCACGGCACGCCCGGTGGGGCGCCCGCGCCGCGGGGGCGGCTGAGCGCGGGACAGAAGGTGGGGGCCGGGCTCGCGCTGGCGGCCATGGCCCTCGGCGGCGGGGTTGCAGGGGCCTTCGCCGCGACGGCCCTGAACGAGCCCGTCGCGGCGGTCTCGTCGTCCGGGCCGGTCGTCAGCCGGGTGGGCAACGTGACGACGGTCGCCGACATCGCCGAGGCCGTCCAGCCGTCCGTGGTGTCCATCGAGGTCAGGACCGCCGCCGGTGGGGGTGAGGGCTCAGGGGTGGTGCTCTCCTCCGACGGCCTGATCCTGACCAACAACCACGTGGTCGCGGCCGGGGGACAGGGCGGCGAGGGGAACCGGGTGACCGTCAGGTTCAGCGACGGCAAGAGCGCCACCGCCGAGATCGTCGGCACCGACCCGGCCACCGACCTCGCGGTCATCAAGGCGCAGGGCGTCTCCGGCCTCACCAAGGCCTCGATCGGCGACAGCGACCGGCTCAAGGTGGGCGACCCCGTCCTGGCCATCGGCAGCCCGCTGGGCCTGTCCGGATCGGTGACCGCGGGGATCGTCAGCGCGCTGAACCGCACGCTGACCGTCGGCGGGGGCCAGGGGCAGCAGCAGCTCCCGCCCGGCTGGGGCGGGCAGGAACAGCAGGGCGGCGGCGCCCCCACCACCATCGGCGGGGCCATCCAGACCGACGCGGCGATCAACCCCGGCAACTCGGGAGGCGCGCTGGTCGACGCCGCCGGGCAGGTGGTGGGCATCAACACGGCCATCGCCACCAACGGCGGCGAGGGCAGCATCGGCGTCGGCTTCGCCATCCCCATCACCACCGCCAACCAGGTCGCCCAGGAACTGATCAAGGACGGCTCGGTCTCGCACGCCTTCCTCGGCGTGAGCGTGACCGACGCCACCGGCGACGCGGGCGGTGCCCTGGTCGGCCAGGTCACCGAGGGCAGCCCCGCGGCCGAGGCGGGCATCAGGCAGGGCGACCTGATCACGAAGATCGACGACACGGTCGTGGACGAGGCCGCCACCGTGGTCGGCGCGGTCCGCGGCCTCAAGCCGGGCCGGCAGGTGACCCTGTCCTACGTCCGGGACGGGCAGCCCGGGACGGTCACGGTGACCCTCGCCGAGAAGACCGGCGAGTAGGGGACACACGGGTTCGTGCGGGTTCACGCGGGGGCGCCGCCGGGGTCACGACGACCCCGGCGGCGCCCGCCGTACCGGCCGTCAGCGTCTCCCGGCGGTCAGCGCCTCCGACCGCCACAGGTCGCGGTAGTAGCCGGGGGAGGAGACCAGCTCCTCGTGCGTGCCCCGCTGCACCACCGACCCGTTCTCCAGCACGACGATCTCGTCCATCGACTCCAGCCCGCGCAACCGGTGGGTGACCAGCAGCGTCGTACGGCCGTGGGTGGCGTCCAGCAGGTCGGCCATGAGCGCGTCCGCCGTCGTCTCGTCCAGGGCCTCGGCTGGCTCGTCCAGCAGCAGCACGGGAGGATCGTGCAGCAACGCCCTGGCCAGTGCCAGGCGCTGGAGCTGGCCCCCGGAGAGCGTCCGGCCGTCCTCGCCGAGCACGGTGTCCCAGCCGGTCCGCTCCACCCACCGGTCCAGGCGGGCCCGCCGTACGGCCTCGGCCAGCCCGGCCTCGTCCGCCTCCGGGCCCGCCAGCCGCAGGTTGTCGCGCACCGACGTCTGGAACACGTACGGGTCCTGGGTCAGGCCGGTCATCACCCGCCGGACGTCGTCACCGGCCAGCTCGCGGACGTCCACCCCGTTCACCCGGATCGTGCCCGACTCGGGTTCGACCAGGCGCATCAGGGCCGACAGCAGGGTGCTCTTGCCGGCGCCGCTGGGGCCGACCAGGGCGACCCGCCTGCCGGGGGTGAGGGTCAGGCCGACCCCGTTCAGGGCCGGGGCGCGACCGCCCTCGTGCCGGACCACCAGGTCCCGCACCTCGACGGTCGGCGGCCCGGGGGGCACCTCGGCCGGAACGTCCGGCTCGGTCACCGCGACCGGGGCCGCGCCGACCTCCCGCAACCGGCGCAGGGCGGCGAGCACCCCGCTCAGCCGCTCCCCGGCCGCCGCCATCGGCAGCACCGGCTCGAAGGAGACCAGCGCGGTCAGCGCGAGGACCGCGGTGACCACGGAACCCGCCCCCGCGCCCTGGGCGGTCAGCACGATCGCGGCGACGGTCAGGCCCTGGACGAGCACGCCGAGGGCCGAGGCCACTGCGTTCGCCCGCGCCTGCCGCCGCTCCAGCCCGGCCAGCCGGGCGTCGGCCTCACCGGCGGCGGCCAGGGCCCGTCCCTCGGCCCCGTAGGCGGCCAGGTCGGGCGCGCCGTGCACCAGATCGGCGACCCGGGCGGCCAGGTCGGCCCGCGCCGGGGCGATCCGCGCCGACCAGCGCCGCGCGGCGGCGGCCGTGCCCGCCGGGATCAGCACCCCGGCCACCAGCAGCCCGGCCAGCAGCACCAGCGCGGCGGCCGGCAGCAGGAAGAACCCGATCGTCACCGCGGCCACGCCGGTGACCAGCGCCGCGGCGGCCGGAAGCAGGCATCGTACGAGCAGGTCCTGTACGGCGTCGGTGTCGTCGACCATCCGGCTGAGCAGGTCGGCGCCCCGCCGGTCCGCCGATCCCGCGGGGATGAGCGCCCGGTAGAGCCGCTCCCTGGTCGTGGCCTGGGCCCGTAGCGCCACGTCGTGCCCGGCCAGCCGCTCGCCGTACCGGAAGACGCCCCGGGTGGTGGCGAACGCCCTGACCCCGACGATCGCCACGCTCAGCGCCGCCAGCGGAGGCTGCTCGGCGGCCCTGGTGATCAGCCAGGCCGCCGACCCGATCAGGCCCAGCCCGGCCAGCTCGGCCGCCGCTCCGGCCGCCGCGGCCAGCAGGGACCGCCCGCCCCGGCCCGTCGCGGTCCGGATGAGATCGATCATGACGAGGACCTCCCCCCGCGCGTCCCGGCCGGGGGTCTCTCGTCCACCGGCCCCCGGGCGGATCGTCCCCCGGCGGATCGTCCTTCGGCCACGGGGCTCTCGCGAGCGGGACCGGCGGGTCCGGTGGCGGGACCCTCCGCGACAGGACCGCCGACGTGGGCCCCGGTGACATCGCCCTCGACGACGGGGCCCTTGACGGCGGGGCTCTCGGTGGCGACCACCCGGCCGTCGGCGATGCGGATCACCCGGTCGGCCAGCTCGATCATCGCGGGCCGGTGGGCGACGATCACGGCGGTACGGCCCTCGGCCAGGTCGCGGGTCGCGCTCACGACCGCGCTCTCGCTGCGGCCGTCCAGCCGCGCGGTCGGCTCGTCCAGCAGGAGCAGCCCGGCCTCAGGGCGGCAGAACGCGCGGGCGAGGGCCACCCGCTGCCGCTGCCCGGCCGAGAGGTTCGCCCCCCCGTTCGCCGACCACGGTGTCGTAGCCCTCCGGAAGCGCCGTGACGAACCCGTCGGCCTGGGCGGCCCGCGCGGCGGCCCTGACCTCGTCGATCGTCACGGCCGGGGCGCCGAGCGCGATGTTCTCGGCCACCGAGGCGGCGAACAGGTGGGGCCGCTGGGGGACGAAGGCCAGCCGGGCGCGCCAGGAGTCGTGGTCGCCGATCTCGGCGCCGTCCACCAGCACCCGCCCCTCGGACGGGGTGACGAAGCCGAGCAGCAGGTGCAGCAGGGTGCTCTTGCCCGCGCCGCTCTCGCCCACCAGAGCCACCCGCTCGCCGGGCGCGATCACCAGGGAGACGTCCTCCAGGGCCGCCTCCGGCCGGTCCGGGTAGCGCACAGTAACGTGCTCCAGCCGGATCTCCGGGGCCGTGCCCCCGCCCGCCCCGGCCCGGCACCCCGGTCCCGCTTCCCGCCCCGGTCCCGCTTCCCGGTCCGGCCCGGTTTCCCGATCCGGCCCGGTGCCCGGCAGCGTCGTGAGCCCGGTGCCCGTCCCGGTGCGCGCGTCCTGCCCGGGATCCCCGTGACCTGCGGACACCCCGGAAGACCCCCCGGTCCCGCCGGCACCGGAAGAGCCGCTCCCGGCCCGGTCGTCCAGGACGGCGAACGCCTCGTCGGCCGCGGCGACCCCCTCCATGGCGGCGTGGAACCGGCCGCCCATGGTGCGCAGCGGCAGGTACGCCTCCGGCGCCAGCAGCAGGACCAGCAGCGCGGTCGACAGGTCCAGCGAGCCGGACAGCAGCCGCAGGCCCACCGGGACGGCGACCAGGGCCAGGGAGAGCGACGCGGCCAGCTCCAGCACCAGCGAGGACAGGAACGCGACCCGGAGCGTGCCCATCGTCGCGCTCCGGTGGGCCTCGGAGACCCGCTGGATCACCTCGGCCTGGTAGCGGGCCCTGCCGAAGGCGCGCAGCGTGGGAAGGCCGCGGACCACGTCCAGGAAGTGCCCGCCCAGCCGGGACAGGGCCCTCCACTGACGCTCGGTCACGGCCCTGGTGTGCATCCCGACCAGCGCCCCGAAGATCGGGATGAGCGGCAGCGTGACCAGCACGATCAGGGCGCTGGGCAGGTCCGCGGCGAACAGCCGGACGAGCACCGCCACCGGCACGACGCCCGCGACCGCCACCGCGGGCAGGTACCCCGACAGGTAGGGGTCGAGGGCGTCCAGGCCGCGGCCGGTCAGCGTCACCAGCTCTCCCGACCGCTGGGAGGCCGGCCGGACCGGGCCGAGCTCCTGCAGCCGCGCCAGCAGGCGGTGCCGCAGGGCCGACTTCACGCCGGTGGCCATCCGCCCGGCCGCGGCGCCCTGCGTCAGGGCGAGCAGAGCCCGGACGCCGACGACGACCGCCAGCAGGATCAGGGCGGAGGCCGTGAACCTCCCGGACAGCACCCCGGCCAGCAGCTCGGCCTGGACCAGGACGAGCAGCCCGGCCAGGACGGCGGCGGCCAGGCAGACCACCAGATGGAGGCGGACGGCCCGCTCGCCCACGGCCAGTCGTACCAGATCCTTGTGCATGTCGACCTTAGAAGATCTCAGAAGAACGACGGAACCCGATCGGCGGCCCGTCGGGGACCGAACGTCCGCCATGTCCATACTTGCGCACCCACCATGACCGGTGCGAAGGGCAGGATGATGACACTCAACACACCCAGCGCCCCGGCCGACGCCGTACGCTCCAGCAGCCAGGGGGCGAACGCGGCCAGCAGCACCGCGGCGGGCGCGGCGGCGGCGGCGCCGGAGGCCAGCAGCGCCCACCCGCTCCGCCGGGCACCGGTCATCCGGCCCGGCAGCCGCCAGGACAGGAACGTCCAGCCGTGGAAGGCGAGCAGGGCGGCCAGCACCAGCCCGCCCGCCAGGCCGGGCAGGACGATCACCGGTTCGTCCAGGCCGCGGGCCATCGCGACCAGGGCCATGCCCCAGCTCAGGGCGAGCCCCCAGGAGCCCGCGCAGACGGCCGCGGTCCAGCCCTCGCGCCACGCGCTCCCGTCGGCGCGGCGCCGGAACCAGAGCCCGGCGTCGCGGACGATCCACGACACCAGAAGGGAGATCACCAGCGGGTACAGGCCGAACAGCACCTCTCCCTCGGCTGCGGGGAAGGCGCCGAACAGCACGCCCGCCACGGCGACCAGCCAGACCTCGCCCGCCAGCACGAACGGTGCCATGGCGGCGACGATCTCGTCCCGGTCCCGCGGGGTGTTCCCGAGGAAGAGGAGAAGCATGCCCGCCCCGATGTCGGGGCCCTCGAGGGCGAAGTAGCCGACCAGCAGGACGGCGAAGACACAGAGCCAGAGGATGTCCACGGTCTCTCCTCCTAGTGGCTGAGCGCGTGCGCGCGCTCGTGGGGGTCGGCCGGGGCCGGTTCGCCCAGGGTGACGGCGGCGGGTCCGCGCCGGACGGTACGGGCGATCAGCACGTAGTCGACGATCGCGAGCAGGAGGAGCACGCCGGTGAAGGCGACGAACGAGCCGGTCACCATGGCGGGGGTGAGCCCCGGGGACATGGCGTCGGCCACGGTCAGCCTGCCGTTGATCATCCAGGGCTGCCGGCCGTTCTCGCGGGCCAGCCAGCCGAGGATCGCCGCGGCGAAGGGCAGCGGGGTGATCGCCATCAGCACGGGCTGCACCCAGCGCCAGCGGGGCAGCCAGTACACCAGCGGCGTCAGCACGAACAGGATGACGAGCTGGAGCGGCTGGCCGATGAGGATCATGAAGCCCAGGCCCAGCCCGGCGGCCCCTCCGTCGTCGAACTTGCCCGGCTGGAAGGCCGAGATCGCGCCGAACTGGGCGTACCCGAAACCGACCGTGATCAGCGAGCCGACCAGCGCGACGACCACGCCGGTGCGGAGCGATCCGGTGAAGAACTCCCGCTCGGAGGTCCGCCGGAACAGCTGATACGCGCTGGCCCCCATCAGCACGAAGCCACCGGCCCACAGGCCCGCGCCCAGCACGTGCGGCAGCGCCATGGTCAGGGCCGGGTTGGCGAGCAACGCGCCGGGGTCGGTCAGCACCAGGTGCCCGTCCCGCGGCACGGCACCGGCCGGGTTCTGCAGGAACGAGTTGGCCATCATGATCCACAGGGCGGAGGCGTAGGCGGTCAGCGCCACCACCCAGATGCACCCCACGTGCAGCCAGGTGGGCAACCGGTGCCAGCCGAAGATCCACAGGCCCAGGAAGGTGGACTCCAGGAAGAAGGCGCCGAGCGTCTCGATCGCGAGCGGCGCCCCGAAGACGTCTCCCGCGTAGTGCGAGAGGCCGCTCCAGTTCAGGCCGAACTGGAACTCCATCACCAGCCCGGTGAAGATGCCGAGCGCGTAGTTGATCACGTAGAGCTGACCCCAGAAACGGGTCGCGCGCTCGTGGTCGGGCCTGCCGGTGACGGCGTAACGGGTGTGCATGATCGCGATCAGGGGGGCCAGGCCCAGCGTCAGGACGACGAACAGGAAGTGAAGACTCCCCGTCACGGCGAACTGCGTCCGGGCCAGGTCGAGCACGTCCACGATCTCACCTCCAATGTCATGTCTGTCTACGTATAGACACTCTACATGTAGGCGGGCTACATGTAGAGTGTCTATATGAGAGGTAGGCTGATCAGGTGAGCGATCGAAGCGCGCGAACCGATGGGCACGACGGCCCGCGGGCCGGCCGGTGGGAAGAGAGGGTCGTATGAACGCCGACGCGCTGCGCGGCCACATGGACGCCCTGCTGCTCTCCGTGCTGGAGCAGGAGCCGCTGCACGGTTACGCGATCATCGAGGCGCTCCAGGCGCGGAGCGGGGGCACGCTGAACGTGCCGACCGGCACCGTCTACCCGGCGCTGCGGCGGCTGGAGCAGGCGGGATACCTGACCGGCGAGTGGGCCACCGTGGGCGGGCGCAAGCGGCGCACCTACCGGCTGACCTCCGCGGGCCGCACCGCCCTGGCCGGGGAACGCTCGGCCTGGCGTGAGTTCACCGGGGCCATCGGCAGCGTCCTGGAGCCCCGCTCGGCCCGCTGACGCCCTATCGGCGTCCCGTGTCCCCGGAGGGCCCCCGGCCGGTGTCCGGGGTGCCGGCGTCCCCTGAGGGATCGGCCATGTCGTCGCCGAAGGCGGCGGCGAGCGCCTTCGTGATCACACCGGGGAGCTCGGTCCGCCCGTCCTCCTCGGCCCAGCGCACCAGCGCCGTGTGCAGGGCGGCCAGGCAGGCGCCGGCCGCCACCTTGGCGCGGAACGCTGCCTCGGGATCGGCGGCCTCGTCCCCCAGGGCGTCGACGATCGCCTGCTGAAGGGCGTAGTGGTTGTCCAGGTGCCGGGCCCGCAGGGCCGGTGTCGAGATCATGAGCCGGAGACGGGCGAGCAGGAACCCCCTGCCCGCCGTCGGGTCGTCCCCGCCGTCCCCGGTCAGCGCCGCGGCCGAGTCGGCGAGCGCGCGGCCGATGCGGCGGACCAGGGGCCGCGTACCGGCGGACGCGACGATCCGCTCGGCGACGAGACGGCCGTTCTGGTCGACGAGGACGAGGTCCTCCTTCGTGGGGAAGTGCCGGTACACGGTCATGGGCGACACGCCCGCGGCCTCGGCGACGTCGGTCACGGTCGTGGCGTCGTACCCGCGCTCGGTGAACAGCCGTACCGCGTGCGCCTGGATCGCGCGCTGGGTCTGGACCCGTCGTTGCGTGCGCAGCGTTGAGTGCCGATCGGACATGTGATAGACACTACCACCATGGTAGTGACTACCAAGTTGGTAGTCACTCACGGAACGAGGTGGCGGCATGGGTGAGCTGACCGGCAGGACGGCCCTGGTGACCGGGGCGTCGCGCGGCATCGGGCGGGCGATCGCGACCCGGCTGGCGGCCAAGGGGGCGACGGTGATCGCGCACTTCGGCACGGACGAGGAGGGTGCGACGGCGACGGTCGACGAGATCGGGCGCGCCGGTGGGACGGCGTTCGCCGTCGGGGCGGAGCTGGGCGTGGACGGCGACGTCGAGACGCTCTTCGCGGGAGTCGAGGCCGGCCTGGCCGGGCGGCCGCTCGACATCCTCGTCAACAACGCCGCGGCGCCGCCCGCCGGACCGCTCGGGGTCACGACCCGGGCGGAGTTCGACCGTCTCTTCGCGGTGAACGTGCGGGCGCCGTACTTCATCGTCCAGCGGGCGCTGCCGCTGCTCCGCGACGGTGGCCGCATCGTCACGATCTCGTCCGTGGCGACCCGGATGGCCAACCCCGCCCAGACGTCCTTCGCCATGACGAAAGGCGCGGTCGAGACGATGAGCATGACCCTGGCCAACGAGCTGGGGGCCCGCGGGATCACGGTGAACGCGGTCGCCCCCGGCGCCACCCGGACGGCGGCCAACGGGCCGGTCTTCGACACCCCGGGCCTGGCCGAGCTCATCGCCGGCGGCACGGCGCTCGGCCGCCTGGGCGGGCCCGACGACGTCGCCGACGTGGTCGCCTTCCTCGCCTCCGACGCCGCGCGCTGGATCACCGGCCAGGTCGTCGACGCGAGCGGCGGCCTGTTCCTCGGACCGCGCGTCTGATCGCCGGCCGTCCGCACCGCCGGTGACCGTCCGGACCCCCGGCGGGCGGGCGGACCGGCGGGCCGGGCGGCGGGGCCGTCGAGGGCGGCGGCGCTCCGTTCAGAGGGTGGGGGTGACCGGGCGGATCGTGCCGTCCGCGGCGAACTCCATCCGGTCGACGGCGACCTCGCGGTTGGTGCCGTTGCCCGCCGGCACGGCGAACCGGTGGTAGACGATGTGCCAGGTGTCGGTGCCGGGTGCCCGGACGACCGAGTGGTGCCCGGTGCCCTTGATCCCGGCCTCCAGCCGCTTCTGCAGCACGACGCCACGCTTGGTCCACGGCCCCAGCGGGCTCGTGCCCGTGGCGTACGCCACCCGGTAGTCCTCGCTGCGGGTGTCGTTCTCCGACCACATGAGGTAGTAGGTCCCGTTGCGCTTGAACACGAACGGCGCCTCGTTGTAGCCCGCGGGGGTGATCACGCGCACCTGCGCGGGATCGAAGGAGGTCATGTCGCCGTTCAGCGGGACGACGCGGGCGGCGCCCTGTCCCCAGTACAGGTAGGAGCGGCCGTCGTCGTCGGTGAAGACCATCGGGTCGATCGCCTGGCCGGAGTACCGGCCGGCGGCGATCAGCGGACGGCCGAGCGCGTCCCGGAACGGGCCCGTGGGCGAGTCGGACACCGCGACCCCCAGCTGCTTGGCGGTGTTCCCGGAGGCCGCGCCGCCGCTGAAGTACATGTAGTACCGGCCGTTCGCGGCCGCGACCGCCGGGGCCCAGGCGGAGTCGTCGGCCCACGACACGTCCGGGCCGTGGTCCAGGACGACACCGTGGTCGGTCCAGTTCACCAGGTCGGCCGAGGAGAACGCCTTGTGGTACGTGCCGCCCCAGCCCGCGTACCCGTCGGTCGTCGCGTACAGGTGGTAGCGGCCGCCCGCGGAGATGACGTGCGGGTCGGCGAACAGGCCGGGGATCACCGGGTTGCGGTTCGTCCGGGGCGCCCACGGTGCGGCGATCCTGAACGAGCTGTCCGCGCGGAAGGCCGCGGTGTCCTGCTGGGTGTCCAGCCAGAGCCCGAAGTCGCGGTGCCTGATGCGCCGGTTCGGATAGTTGTAGGAGGTCAGGGACACCGAACCGGCGACCGACCCGTCCACGGCGCAGAACGTGGCGTCGGCGCGGAAGGTCGCGTCACCGGTGTTGGCGTCGACGCGCAGCCGCCAGTCGTGGTGCCGCAGGAACAGGCCGTCCCTGGTCTGGAAGGAGTGACAGGACGGCGAGGCCAGGCCGTTGACCACGGTGAACGTGGCATCGAGCCGGGTCTGGGCCGGGCTCGTGGAGGTCACCGGGTCGAGGCGGCCGAGCCCGCCGGTGTGCCGGACGTAGTGGCCGGAGTAGTTGACCGCCTCCAGCGACCGGGCACCGGTCGGCAGCGTCGCGGCGGACGCCGGAGCGGCCGTCGTCACCAGGACGGAACTCGCGAGCACGAGCGCGGCCGTCCCGGCCGCCCGTCTGCCGATCGTCATGCGGGCCTCTTTCCGAGCGCTGCGATGCGCTGCGATGTTTGCGTTAACATTCACCGGCGGGAAGTCGCCGTGAGGGATTCGGGAAACGCCGGCGTACGGAGCACACCGTCCGCGACCCCCGCCGGGGTGGCGGGCCGGGCCGGCGCCACATCAGTGTGTGCGCCGGTATCCGATCGGTCAAGGCCGTCAGGCCCGGCAGGCGGCGACGGCCGGGGCGGCGGGGACGTGGCGGGTGGTGCTCAGGCAGCGCGCGGCGCCGTACAGCTGTGCCAGCCAGGCCACGTAGCTCACCAGCGAGGCGACCTGCCCGGGCGGGTAGTCGCCGAAGCCGAAGGGACCCTGCGGGCCACGGGAGACCAGCAGGGCCCCGCACATCACGATTATCACCGGGAAGGCGCCCCAGACGAACAGGGCCAGGAACCGGATGACCGGCCGGGGCCGGCCGATCCTGCGCAGGCCACGCCCCAGGGCGAGCAGCGCGGCACCGCCGACCAGGCCGATGAACAGCTGCAGGATGTCCACGGCGCGGGCGACCGGGACGAACCACCCGGGCGCGCTCTCGTACACCGGCTCGGTGCTGGGGAAGACCGCCCAGATCATGCTCCACATGATCGTGGTGAGCGGTACGCCGATGAACAGCATCGTGGCCAGCCTGCGGCCCGCCACCACCGACAGCCGCTCCTGGTAGTCCGGCGCGATCTCGCGGATCGGCCCGAACTCCTCGACGGCGGCGTGCTCGGCCGCCTCGCGCTCCAGCCCGGCGTCCTCCATCGCCTCGGCGGCGTCGAGCAGGCTGTCGCGGGCCTCGGCGAGCATGTCGAGCCTCAGGCTCCTGGGACCCCGCAGGGCACGGTCCAGCCCGGTCACGTAGTCGTCGATGACCCCGGCGCCCGCCATGTGCTCTCCGCTCACCCGTTCCGCGTCCAGGGTGACCGATCTTCGTCCCGGCCCCCCGTCCGCTCCATCCTGGCCCCGCCCCCGGGGTGACGCATCCGGGACCACCCTGAGAAGACCCCGAATCCTCGGCGCGTCCGGCCGTGCCCGGCCGGCGGGAGGGTACAGCCGCTCAGCCGGAGCCCGCCGGGGTGGCGGAGCCCGGCCAGGACGCAGGCGCTCAGGTCCAGGTCGGCCAGCTCCAGCTCCTCGGCGTCCAGCCCGCGCAGCGAGACCAGCCGGGCGCCCGCCCGGCCCCGGACCGTGGCCGGGCCGCGCAGGACGGCCCCCTCCAGGTCGGCCTCGGCCCCCTCCAGCCGCACGGTCAGCCGCCCGCACACCTCCAGGCCCCTCAGGTCCGCCGGGCACCGGCTCACGGTCACGGCGAGGTCCCGGCCCGCCCACGCCCCGGCGAGGGTCAGGTGGCGGCCGACGGAGAGCGGCGCCAGGTGGGCGCCCGCGGAGAAACGCGTCCCGCTGAACCCGGCCAGGCCGCCGAAACGTGTCTTGCGCAGCGAGACCGTACGGCGGAACCGGCAGCCCCGCAGGTTCGCGTCCCCGGCGAAGGCGGCCCCGTCGAAGGTGACGAACCCCTGCAGGTCGGCGTTCTCGAAGGACGCGGCCCGGCCGAAGAGGGTCCCGCCGAACAGCGCGTCCCCGCCGACGCGCATCCGGTCGAAGGTCGCGTGCCCGGCGACGGTGACCCCGTGCAGGGACAGCTCCCTGCCGAAGCTCGCCTCCCGGAAGGAGACGTTCCCGGCGAAGCGGGCACCGAAGAACGAGGCGAGGTGCCGGAAGCGGGCGTGGTCGAACGAGGCGTCCCCGCCGAACACGAGCTCGCCGAGGCGCACGCCCTCCGGGAAGGTCGCCCAGTCGAACCGGGAACGCCCCGGCCGGCCCCGGGTCGCCGCGACGATCCGTTCCAGCAGGCGCGCGCCGACGACGGTGGCCCGCAGGTCGATCGCGGAGCCGGGGGACAGGCCGTCCACGACCTCGTCGAGCTCGCCGGCGTCCAGGTGGGCCAGGCAGCGGCCGTAGGGGCGCCGCGCCGAGCCGGCGCACTCGGGGGAGGCCGTGCAGGTGACCCAGTCCACGTCCAGGGCTCTCATGGGAGGTTGATACCCGCGGACGCCCCCGGAAGCGATTTCCAGGTCAAGGAAAGCCATATCTGGCGGACCCGGATAGACATGAAGTGTCAATATCCCATGATTTCACCTCCTATCCAGGTATAAGTAAGTGTCGTTTGATCCACCGGGCTCTACGCTCCGGGTCATGCGTGCTTCATCCCGGGCGTTCGCCGCCCTCGCGGCCGTCGGCGTCATCGCCACCGGCGTCGCGGCCCTCACCTCAGCCCCGGCCCTCGCGGAGCCGGGCACCGTCGTCATCGGCCAGGTCTACGGCGGTGGCGGCAACGCCGGAGCGCCGTTCGCCAACGACTACGTCGAACTGTTCAACCGCAGCGCCGCACCGGTCGCCCTGGACGGCTGGTCCGTCCAGTACGCCAGTGCCGGCGGCACCGGGAACTTCGGCGCCAACCCGGTCGTCCCGCTGACCGGCACCCTCGACCCCGGCCGCTACCACCTGGTCCAGCTGGCCGGAGGCGCCAACGGCTCCCCGCTGCCCACGCCGGACGGCACCGGGACGATCAACCTGAGCGGTTCGGCGGGCAAGGTCGCCCTGGTCCGCTCGGCCGAGGGACTGGCGTGCAACGGCGGCTCGGCCCCCTGCGCGCCCGAGCAGGCGGCGCTCATCGCCGACCTGGTGGGATACGGCACCGCCACCTACTTCGAGGGCACCCCCGCCCCGGCGCTGTCGGCCACCCTGGCGGGACTGCGCAGGGACCACGGGTGCACCGACACCGACGACAACGGCGCCGACGTGGAGGCCGCGGCCCCGGCGCCGCGCAACCGGGCCGTCGCCGCCGCCCCCTGCGGCGCCGTCGAGCCCACGCCCACGGTCGAGCCCACCCCGACCCCGACCCCGACTCCCACACCGACCCCGACTCCCACGCCGACCGGGGAGCCGTGCGAGACCCCGGCCACCCACCAGATCGCCCAGGTGCAGGGGAGCGGCGACGCGAGCCCGCTGGCCGGGCAGACGGTCCGCGTCGAGGGCGTCGTGACCGCCGACTTCCAGGAGAGCACCCAGCTCAGCGGCTTCTTCCTGCAGGACCCGACCCCGGACGCCGACCCGGCCACCTCCGAGGGCCTGTTCGCCTTCGCCCGCAGTTCCTTCAAGGACGTCAAGGTCGGCGACCGGGTCCTGGTCACCGGCCGGGCCGTGGAGTTCAACGGCTGGACCGAGCTGTCGCCGGTCACCGCGGTGGACGTCTGCGGCACCGGGACCGTCAGGCCCGCCAGGCAGAGCCTGCCCCGCCCCCAGGGGGTGACCTTCGAGCCCGTCGAGAACATGCTCGTCACCTTCCCCGAGCCGCTCAGCCTCAACGACCACTACAACCTGGGCCGCTACGGCGAGATCACCGTCGCCTCCGAGGGACGGGTGTTCCAGCCGACCGACCGGCCGGGCGTCGACGCCGCCGCGAACGCGCGGCGCACCCTGCTCGTGGACGACGGCTCCGGCGTGGAGAACCCGCCGTCCATCCCCTACACCGACCCGCGCACCGTCCGCCTGGGCGACACCACGCTCGGCGTCACCGGCGTGATGGGGTACGGCTTCGGCAAGTACCGCCTCCAGCCCACCAAGCCGATCAAGTTCCTGCGGCTCAACCCGCGCCTGCCCGTCCCGTTCCCGGTCATCGGCAACGTCAGGGTGGCCAGCTTCAACACGCTCAACTGGTTCACCACCCTCGGCTCGCGCGGCGCGAGCAACGCCGCCGAGCAGCAGCGCCAGCTCGCCAAGCTGGTCGCCGCCCTCAAGGGCATGAACGCCGACGTCGTCGGCCTCATGGAGGTCCAGAACAACGGCCAGACCGCGGTGCAGGCCCTGGTCGACGCGCTCAACGCCGAGGTCGGCGCGGGCACCTACGCGGCCGTCACCCACCCCTACCCGGGCACCGACCTGATCCACGTGACGGCGATCTACAAGCCGGGCAGGGTGCAGCCGGTGGGGGCCGCGCGCTCCTCCACCGACCCGGTCTTCCGCCGGCCCCCGCTGATCCAGACCTTCCGCAGGGTCCAGGGCGGCGAGTCCTTCACCGTGCTGGTCAACCACTTCAAGTCCAAGGGCTGCGACGAGGCGGCCGTGGGCCCCGACGCCGACCAGGGCGACGGGCAGAGCTGCTACAACGGCGAGCGCGTCCGCCAGGCGCAGGCCACGCTCGGCCTGATCGACTCCCTGAAGCTGACCAACCCGCTGGTGCTCGGCGACCTCAACGCCTACGGCGAGGAGGACCCGATCGACACCCTGGAGGAGGCCGGCCTGACCAGCGTGACCAAGAGGTTCGTCCCGGCCCCGCTGCGCTACAGCTACCTCTTCGACGGCCTGGTCGGCGAGCTGGACCACGCCCTGGTGGGCAGGGACCTGCTCAGGCGGGTGACCAGCGCGACGATCTGGCACATCAACGCCGACGAGAGCCGGATCCTCGACTACAACACCGAGTTCAACCCGCCGGGCCTGTACCGGCCCGACGCGTTCCGCTCCTCCGACCACGACCCGGTGGTCATCGGCCTCACCCTGCCGGGCGCCCGGCGCTGATCCGGAGCACGAGGCACCGGCACGAGACCGCCAGGGGACGTGACGTCCCCTGGCGGTCCCTGTCAGCACGAACGCGATGCCTCAGGACGAACGCGACGCCTCACGATGAACGACGCTTCACAATGAACGACACCTCACGGTGAACGCGACGGCGGCCCCCGCGGGACGGGGGCCGCGAGGGTGTCAGTCCGTCCTCCGGGTCCGGCTGAAATGGAAGGGGCAGTGCGTGCCGCCCGTTCCGATGGTGGTGCGGCGGTCGAACCGGAAGCCGTGCCTGCCGGGCACGATGGCCTCGATCCAGTTGGCGTCGAACGCGCACATGACCGGGGTCAGTTCCGGCGCCGAGTTGGCCACCAGGACGTCGTGGTAGAAGCACCGGTGTACGTCGAGGTGGTAGCGCTCGTCGTCGTCGACCGGCCGGTCGAAGACGAACCCCTTCCCGAACGCGTACTCCTCGCGTGACCTGCTCAGCTCCACCATGGCCCGGAAGGGGTCCGGCGCGTCGTCCAGCATCGCCCGGGTCCCCTCCTTCATGGTGTCGCCGAGCGGCTCGACGAACGAGGTGCGCACCGCGGCGACGGCCGCCTCCCGCCCCAGCCGGGGCAGCAGGACCTCGTAGGCGGCCACCAGGGCCAGGGTCATGCGCAGGTTGTACCGGGAGGGCTCGTCGACGATCAGGAGCCGGTTCGCCTCCTCGAGCTCGGCCTGGCGCGCCCGTACGGCGGTGGTGAGCTCGCCGGGAAGCCCGTGCTCCCGCAGGATCGCGGCGAGACGATCGTGGAACGCGTCGAGGAGCAGCGTCGTGTCGCGGTCGGGATCGGGGACGTAGCCGCCCTCGGCGAGCCCGAACTGGTCGGTGGACATGGTGATCCTTTCGTGTACGGCTCGGCGCGTACACGACCGTGATCCCGTGCGGAGACATGACCGGCCGTGCTCGCGACGAGCGAGCACGCCAGCGCGCTCCACCGACCGACCAGGCGCTGACAGCTGTGTTGATGTGTCGCGGCCAGTCTGGCACGCCCCCGACGATCATGTCCATCCGGCGGTTCTCCTCCGGTGACCGGTGGGGACGGGATGGAATGCGGGGAGGAGGGAAGTGGTTATGCCAGCCATACAGACGTGAGCGACAGGAGGAGCCACCGGTGGCCACCATCGAGGTAACCGAGAAGAACTTCAACGACATCGCCGACGAGGGGATCGTCCTGCTGGACTTCTGGGCGTCCTGGTGCGGACCGTGCCGCACCTTCGGGCCGATTTTCGAGAAGTCCTCGGCGAAGCACACCGACATCAAGTTCGGCAAGATCGACACCGAGGCCGAGCAGGCCCTCGCGCAGGGGTTCGAGATCACGTCGATCCCGACGATCATGGCGATCCGCGACGGCATCGTGGTCTTCGCCCAGCCGGGCGCGCTTCCCGAGCCCGCCCTGGAGGACCTCATCGGCCAGGTCCGTGCTCTCGACATGGACGCGATCCGCGCCGAGCTCGCCGGCGAGCTCGACGTCCAGAAGGGCTGACCCCGCCGACGAAAGAGCCCCGCGGCCGGATGGCGCGGGGCCTTCGTGCGTCCCGGGGACGCCGTGCCGGGTCCGGGCCCTCTCACGGGCCCGGCTCTCGCGGGCCTGAAGGAACCGCGGGGCCCGGCCGGGACGGTCAGACCGAGCGGTAAAGCTCGGCCACCCGGAAGGCCAGGTCCAGCGACTGGCCGCGGTTGAGGCGCGGGTCGCAGGCGGTCTCGTAACGGCGGGCCAGGTCGTCCTCGACGATCTCGGCGCCGCCGCCCACGCACTCGGTGACGTCGTCGCCGGTGAACTCGATGTGCACGCCGCCCGGGTGGGTGCCGAGCGCCCGGTGCACCTCGAAGAAGCCCGCCACCTCGTTCAGGACGTCGTCCAGGCGGCGGGTCTTGTGGCCGCTGGGGGCCTCGAAGGTGTTGCCGTGCATGGGGTCGCAGATCCACGCCACCTGGGCGCCGCTCGCGGTGACCTTCTCCACCAGCTCGGGCAGGTGATCGCGGATCTTGGCCGCGCCCATCCGGGTGATGAAGGTCAGCCGACCGGCCTCGTTCTCCGGGTTGAGCTTCTGGATCAGTGCGAGGGCGTCCTCGGCGCTGGTCGTCGGGCCGAGCTTGACGCCGATCGGGTTGCGGATGCCGGCGAAGAACTCCACGTGCGCGCCGTCGAGCTGACGGGTGCGCTCGCCGATCCAGACCATGTGCGCCGAGACGTCGTACGGCTGGCCGGTCCGCGAGTCGATCCGGGTGAGCGCCCGGTCGTAGTCGAGGATCAGCGCCTCGTGCGAGGAGTAGAACTCCACGGTGTGGAACTCCTCGGGCTCGGCCCCGCAGGCGCGCATGAAGGCGAGCGCCTGGTCGATCTCGCGGGCGAGCTGCTCGTAGCGCTTGCCGGCCGGGGACTCGATCACGAAGTCCTGGTTCCAGGCGTGCACCTGGCGCAGGTCGGCGTAGCCGCCCTTGGTGAAGGCGCGGACGAGGTTGAGCGTCACCGCGGAGGAGTGGTAGGTGCGCAGCAGCCGCCACGGGTCCGGGACGCGGGCCTCGGGGGTGAAGTCGAAGCCGTTGACCATGTCGCCCCGGTAGGCGGGCAGCTCGACGCCCTCGCGCGTCTCCGTGTTCTTGGAGCGGGGCTTGGCGTACTGGCCGGCCATGCGGCCGATCTTCACCACCGGCACCTTCGCCGCATAGGTGAGCACGATCGCCATCTGGAGCAGCGTCTTGAGCTTGTTGCGCACGTCGTCGGCGGTGGCGCCGGCGAAGGTCTCGGCGCAGTCTCCGCCCTGCAGGACGAAGGCCTCGCCCCGCGTCACGGCCGCCAGATCCGCCTTGAGGTTGTCGCACTCACCGGCGAAGACGAGGGGCGGAAGCCCTTTCAGCTCGTTGACGACCTTGTCCAGCTCGCCGCGGTCGGGCCACTCGGGCTGCTGCGCCGCAGTCAGCCGCCGCCAGGAATCGAGGTTGATGCTCACGACGACCAGGCTATTGCAACCGGCCGGGAGGACCGACCCGATTGTCCACGTAGTGAGAACGTCTTCATGTCCGGTGAGATCCCCCGGAGCTCCTGACATGCTCCGGAAGCAGCCCCAGGCCGATGAATCTCCTGGTCAGACGGCCTATGACCGGAAAGTCGGAAAGATTCCGCGACAGGGGCACCGGAAGTCCCCGGCCGGTCAGGGCCGGCCGGATCAGCCGGTCCTGGACGAGCCGCTGGGCGAGCTGGGTCAGCACGGTCGGAGGGGTACGCCTCCGCTGGACGCGGGCCAGCAGCGACTCGGGGACGGCGGCCCCGGCCGCGAGCGGCCCGGCCAGCAGGTTGGCGGCGGCGACCGCGTCCTGCACGGCCAGGTTGATGCCGACCCCGAAGACCGGTGACATGGCGTGCGCCGCGTCCCCGATCACCAGCAGCCCGGGCCGGTGCCAGCGGCGCAGCCGGTTGAGGGCCACCGACAGCACGCTGACCTCCTCGAAGCCGGTCACCAGCCCGATCCGGTCCTTCAGGAAGGGCAGGAGCGCGGCGACCGGGTCGCGCAGCGCCTCGATCCCCTTCGAGCGCAGGGCGTCGAAGCCCCCCTTGGGGATCACGTAGGCGAGCTGCCAGTAGGTCTCGCGGTTGATCGAGACCATCAGGCCACCGGCGGAGACCCGCAGGAACGTCGAGTCCGGGTCGGACGGCTCGCGCGGCAGCCGGAACCAGACCACGTCCATCGGGGCTCCCTGCTCCACCGGGACGAGTCCGGCGGCCCGGCGCACGTCGGAGCGGCGGCCGTCGGCGGCCACGGTGAGGGTCGCGCGCAGCTCGTGCTCGCCCGAGGAATCGCGGTAGCGCACCCCGCGCACCGCCCCGCCCTCGCGGATCACCCCGTGCACCTCGGCGTTCATCACCAGGCGGAAGCCCGGGTACCGCCCGGCCGCCCGGGTCAGCAGGTCGAGGAAGTCCCACTGCGGGACGAAGGCGATGTAGCGGTAGGCGCCCTTCAGCCCGGTCAGGTCGGCGACCCGCACGGTGGCCTCGTCGGTCACGACCTCCAGCCGGTACGCCTTGCGGTGCGGTATCCGGTGGAACTCCTCGGCCAGGCCCAGCTCGTCGATGATCTGGAGGGTCGAGGGATGGATGGTGTCGCCCCTGAAGTCGCGCAGGAAGTCGCCGTGCTTCTCTAGGAGCGTCACCTCGACGCCGGCCCGGGCCAGCAGCAGTGCGAGCATGGCCCCCGCCGGGCCGCCCCCGACGATCACGCATGTGTTCCGTGTCATAATTCATCACCCGGTGAAATAATGACACAGAACGCGGCCCGGGGAAAGCGGTTCGTTCTTCTCGTCCCGGCGGGAGCGTCCCGGGCGTCCGGCGCCGAGGCCCGCCGTACGGGCTCGGGGAGGGGGCCGGCATGGTCACGGCCACGAGGGGTCCGGTCACGGGTCACGGGACGGGCAGGCCGAGGGGCCCGGACGAGGGCTCCGGACACGGGCTCCGAGCAGCGGGAGCCGGCTGTGGGCTCCGGGCGTACGGGCTCCGGCCGCGAGAGGGGCGCCAGAGGGAAGGTGGGGCCCCGCCCGGCGGCACTCCGGGACGCGCCGGGCGGGTCGAGCAGGTGGGGTGGGTGGAGCGGATCGGGCGTATCGGGCTGATCTGGCTGATCTGGCGGAAGCGGACAGATCGGGCGGATCAGGCGGAGGAGCGCTCGATCAGGTGGGTGTCCAGTATCACCACGGGCTGCTCCAGGTGCTCGCCGTTGATCCGGGCGACGAGCAGGTGCGCCATCTGCCGTCCCATCGACTCGGTGGGCTGGTGCACCGTGGTCAGGGCGGGGGAGGAGTGCGCCCCGGCCGGGGAGTCGTCGAAGCCGATCACCGCGACGTCGTCGGGGATCGTCCTGCCCTCCTCGCGCAGGACCCGCATCGCGCCCAGCGCCATCGGGTCCGAGGCGGTGAACACGGCGTCCAGGTCGGGGTTGGCGATCAGCAGGGAGCGCATGGCCTCCATGCCGCTCTCCTCGCTGAAGTCCCCGTAGGCCACCGTCTCGCGCACGCCGGTGGCGAGCAGCGCGTCGCGGTAGCCGGCGAGCCGGTCGACGCCCACGCCCATGTCCTGCGGCCCGGCGATGGTGGCGATCCTGCGGCGGCCCTTGGCCAGCAGGTACTTGACCGCCTGCCTGGCCCCGGCCCGGTTGTCCACGTCGACGTAGCTGTAGGGGGTCAGGCCGACGGGCCTGCCGCCGATCACGGTCGGCACGCCCATCGCCTCGAGCCGCCCCGGCAGCGGGTCCGCGCCGTGCAGGGAGATCAGCAGCACCCCGTCGACGTGCTGGCCGGTCAGGTAGTGCTCCAGACGCTCGTGATCCTGCACCGACTGGGCCATCGCGAGGATCAGTTGCAGACCGGTCTCGGACAGGGCCGAGCCGATGCCACGGATGGTCCCGGCGAAGTACGGTTCGTCGAAGACGCGAAGTTCGGACTCCGAGACGACCAGAGCCACGGTGTCGGTGCGCCTGGTCACCAGGGCCCGCGCCGCCCGGTTGGGCACGTAGCCCAGCTCCTCGATGGCGTGCAGCACGGCGCCGCGGGCCTTCTCGCTCACCTTGGGTGAGCCGTTGATGACCCGCGACACCGTGCCCCGGCCGACACCGGCCAGAGCCGCGACCGCCTCGAGCGTCGGACGACGGTCGCCGTTCATGTGTTGGATCCCCCAGTGCTGAATTCGCCGACTCCTTATTCTGCAGGACCGCTCAGGCCACCACGCCTGATGGTTCCGGCATACCAGAGAGCGCTCTCTTTGGGAACTCTCGCCTGGGTCTCGTAGTCGACGTGTACCAGACCGAAGCGCTTGCCATAGCCCCAGGCCCACTCGAAGTTGTCCATGAGCGACCAGGCGAAGTAGCCCTCCAGCGGGATCCCGGCCTCGATCGCGGCGTGGCAGGTGCGCAGGTGGGACTCGATGTAGCTCACCCGGTCGTGGTCGCGGACCGAGCCGTCGTCCTCCAGCACGTCGTCGAAGGCCGCGCCGTTCTCGGAGATGACCAGCGGGATGCGCGGGTAGTCGGAGGCCAGCCGCTGCAGGATCTCCAGCAGGCCCGAGTGGTCGATCTCCCAGCCCATGGCGGTCACCGGCCGGCCGCCCCCGACGAACGACACGTGCTCGCTGCCGACCCAGGGCGACCCGGTGTCGGTCGGCGCGGCCGCGGCCGAGGCCGCCCCGCCGGGGGTGCCCGAGACGGTGAAGCGGCTGTAGTAGTTGATCAGCAGCTTGTCCAGCGGCGTCGAGATGATCTCCATGTCGCCGTCCTGGACGAGCCCGGCCGGCCGGCCCAGGTCCTCCAGCACGTCGTCGGGGTACTCGCCCTTGAGCAGGGCGTCGAGGAAGAAGCGGTTCTGCAGCCCGTCGATGCGCCGGGCGGCGTCCTGGTCGGCCTCGGAGGTGGTCTGCGGCGAGATCGCGTACAGGTTGACGCAGCCGCCGATCACGGTGTCCGGGCGCTGCGCGCGCAGCGCCTGGGCGGCCAGGCCGTGCGCGAGCAGCAGGTGGTGGGCGGCCTGCACGGCCTTGTCGGGCTCGCGCCGCCCGGGGGCGTGCTCGCCCGAGGCGTACCCCAGGAACGCCGAGCACCAGGGCTCGTTGACCGTGCTCCAGTTGCGCACCCGGTCGCCCAGCGCGTCGTGCACGGCCGCGGCGTAGTCGGCGAAGCGCTTCGACGTCTCGCGAGAGGGCCAGCCGCCCTCGTCCTCGAGCGCCTGGGGCAGGTCCCAGTGGTAGAGCGTCACCCAGGGGTCGACGCCCCGCGACAGCAGCTCGTCCACCAGGCGGCTGTAGAAGTCGATGCCCCCGGGGTTGACGGGGCCGCGCCCGTCGGGCTGGATGCGGGGCCAGGAGATGGAGAACCGGTAGGCGCCGAGGCCGAGCTCGGCCATCATCCGCACGTCGTCCCGGTAGCGGTTGTAGTGGTCGATGGCGATGTCGGCGTGCTCGCCGTTCACCACCCGCCCCGGCTGCTTGACGAACGTGTCCCAGATGGACGTTCCCCGCCCGTCCTGGGTGACGGCGCCCTCGATCTGGTAGGCGGAGGTGGCCGCGCCCCAGACGAAATCGGTGGGAAAGATCAGATCCGGAGTCTTGATACGCGTCTCTTGCGTGGTCACGCCTTGACCGCACCTTCCATGAGTCCGCCGACGATCTGGCGGCCGAACGCGATGAAAACGATGAACAGGGGCAGGACGGACGCCGCGGTGCCGGTGAAGAGCATCACGTAGTCGGTTCCGTGCGCCTGGTTGAGCGCGGCGATCGAGGTCTGGACCACGGGGTTGTCCGGGTTGAGGACGATCAGGGGCCACATGAACTCGTTCCAGGTCTGCATGAAGACCAGCAGGGCCAGCACCGCCATCCCGGGGCGGAGCGCCGGGAGGATGACGTTCGCGTAGATGCGCATGGTGGAGGCGCCGTCGACGCGGGCCGCCTCGACCAGCTCGTCCGGCACCGCCTGGGTGGCGTACTGGGTCATCATGAAGACACCGAAGCCGTTGACCAGGAAGGGCAGGATGACGGCCTTGAGCTGGCCGGTCCAGCCGAGGGTGACCATGAGCTCGTACAGCGGCACGATGCCCATCTGCTGGAGCGGGACCATCATCGTCACCAGGATCAGGCCCAGCAGGATCTTGCTGCCCCGGAAGCGGAGCTTGGCGAAGGCGAAGCCGGCCAGGGTGGAGATCAGCACGACCGAGACCGTCACCGTGATCGAGACGATGGCCGAGTTGATCAGGCCGGTCATGAAGTAGGCGTCCTCGGTGGACAGCAGCCGCTGGATGTTCTCACCGAGGTGGCCGCCGGGCAGCAGCGGCGGCGGGACGTCGATGGCCTCCTCGTTGGTCCGGGTGGCCATGATGAACATGTAGTAGATCGGGAACGCCGAGAGCAGGAGGGCGAGGGCCAGCACGACCTTCGTCATGGGACCGGCGTCCCAGATGCGGCTCGGCGCGGCCGACGCGCCCGAGGACCGCCGCCTGGGGGGCGCCGGGGGGCGCTGGAGCTGGGTGGCCGTCACTTGGATCCCCCGATACGGCGGGTGAAGGAGTAGTTGATGAGCGTTCCGAGCAGGATCAGCGCGAACAGCAGCCACGAGGCGGCCGCGGCGTAGCCGAAGTCGAAGTCGCGGAACGCCTCCTTGACGATGAACATCGCCACGGTCTGGTACTGGCCGGTGGCACCACCGCTCATCGTCGGGTTGCCGTCGAACATGACCGGCTCGGTGAAGAGCGTCAGACCGCCGATGGTGGAGATGAACACCACGAAGATGATCGTGGGGCGCAGCATCGGGAAGGTGATCTGCCAGAACTGCCGCCTGGCCGAGGCGCCGTCGATGGAGGCGGCCTCGTAGAGGTCCTTGGGGATCGTCTGCATGGCGGCCAGCAGGATGATCGCGTTGTAGCCG
Source organism: Streptosporangium longisporum (assembly GCF_039534895.1). NCBI lineage: Bacteria > Bacillati > Actinomycetota > Actinomycetes > Streptosporangiales > Streptosporangiaceae > Streptosporangium > Streptosporangium longisporum. Next base: position 69,494 of record NZ_BAAAWD010000032.1, read on the forward strand.
GTCCAGCGCCAGTCGATCATCGTGGAGATCGCGATCCACGAGGACCACTTCTGGTTCTGCCAGTTGATCGCCTCGACGTCGAAGAGGCTCAGGAACCAGTTGATCATGCCGTAGTCGCGCCCGTAGAGCTGGGTGAAGACGACGGCGACGGCGACGACGGAGGTGATCAGCGGCAGCAGCACGCCGAGGCGGAAGAAGAGCCGGCCCCGGATGCGCTTGTTGAGCGCGTTGGCCAGCAGCAGGGCCAGGACGAGCTGCGGGACCGTCGACATCACGAACATGCCGAGGGTGTTGATCACCGCGTTCCAGAACGCGGCGTCGGTGATCAGCTCGATGTAGTTCTCGACACCGACGAAGGTCTTGTCACCGGCCAGCTCCCACTCGTGCAACGAGACCCAGAGGGTGTAGACGAGGGGGAAGATGCCGAAGACGGCGAAGAGCAGGAAGTAGGGGGAGACGAGGAAGTACGGGGTCGCCCGGAGGTCGAACCGGGCCCACCCGCTGCCGCGCCGCGGCCCGCGGTGCCCCGTCGGCCGCTCGGGGCCGGGCCGGGGCGGGGCGGCCGGGGAGTCGACGTGCAGTGTCATCGGTCAAAGCCTTTCAGCGGGGGCAGACGACCGGCCCGGCGGCGGGATCACCGCCGCCGGGCCGATGCGGGTCGGGAGGGGGATCAGCCCGCTGCCTTGACGCCGGCCTCGAGGAACTTGGTCCAGGCCTGGTCGTAGGGGACCGAACCCTGGTCCATGCCCTCCAGGACCTTCTCCACCGAGGTCTTGACCTGGGCGTGCTTCTCGCCCAGGAAGACCGGCAGCAGGTCCTTGACCGACTCACCGAAGATCTTGCCGGTCGGCGCGTCGTTGAAGAACGCGTTCTTCAGGTCGGCGACCGCGGGGTCCTGCTGAGCCGGGATGGAGCTCGGGAAGGCCGCGGCCTCCTGGAAGGCCATGACGTGGCCCTCCTTGCCGGTGAGGTAGTTCAGGACCTCGGCGGCCTCCTTGGGGTGCTTGCTCTGCTTGGGCACGGCCAGGTAGGAGCCGCCCCAGTTGCCGGCACCGCCGGGCACCGCCGCGACGTCCCACTTGCCCTTGTTGCCCTCACCGGCCGCGCCGGAGACCACACCGAGCATCCAGGCCGGGCAGCCCATGGTCGCGAAGCCGCCCTTCTTGATGGCGGCGTTCCACGGCGGGGTGAAGGAGGCGAGCTTGGCGGTCAGGCCCGCCTCGCTGAAGCTCTTCACCGTGTCGAAGGACGTCTTGATCGCGGGGTTGGTCTCGATGACGAGCTGGTTCTGCTTGTCGAAGTAGGCGACGTTGCCGTTCTTCGGCGCCTCCTGCGACAGGATCACGTTGTAGAGCGTGTTCGGGCCGTCGAGGAACTTGGGGTCGGTCTTGCCGGGGTTGGCGGCCTGGAACTTCTTGCCGACCTCCATGAAGGCGGCCCAGTCCGGCCAGAGCTTGCCGACCTCTTCGCGGTCGGTGGGCAGGCCCGCCTTCTCGAACAGGTCCTTGCGGTAGCACATGGTCATGCCGCCGATGTCAGTGCCCAGGGCGAAGAGCTTGTTGTCGGCGTTGATGCCGTTGTCCCACTTGGCCGCGGGGAAGTCGGCCTTGCGGCTGTCCAGCCCGTACTCGGCCAGGTCCGTGAAGAACTGGGGACGGGCCTTCATGAGGCCCATCGCGCCCTCGTCGAGGGCGATGATGTCGGCGGCGCCGCTGTTCGCCTGCAGACGCTGGAGCAGCTGCGGCAGGTAGACGTCCTCGAACCGGTCGGTCAGGTTCTGGTACTTGACCTGGATGTTCGGGTGAGCGGCGTTCCAGGTCTCCACGGCCTTGTCATAGCCGAAGTTCTCGCCACCTCCGAAGGTGTGCACGGTGATCGTCACCGGCTCGGCCGCGGCGGCGGAGGAGGAACCGCCGGCCGCGGGCTTGGCGGGCTCGCTGGAGCTGCACGACGTGATGGCCAGGGCGGTGGCCGCCATGACCGCTACGGCGGCCAGCTTGCCCTGCCGCTTGTTGTTCAACATTCCGGACCCCTCTCAGGTGGTCGCCCGAATCATTGGGAGGTGACATCGCGTACCGGTCCCCGACAAACGCGGCCTCACGATGCGGTCTTTCCTCAATGTGCTTTGGGAGCGCTCCCACGAAGAGTGGACGATGGGCAACCGGGACGTCAATAGACCGAAACTCAACCGTTACATGGAAGGCGTTTTGAGGGTCCTGGGGGGCCTAAATGGTGATATACATCCCATATGGGGTTTTGGGAGCGCTCCCATCACACGGGCATACAGTCAGGGCATTTCGCGCTCCTACCACGAACCGGCACCGGACGGGACCGCCGCGCGGCGGACCCCGCAGGTGACCGTGCGCGACGTCCGGCCGTGTGCCCCGGCCCGTGACGGCGTACGACGGCACACGACGGCACACGACGGCCCGTGGGCGGGGCCGGAGGACATGGCGAGGCCCGTCTCCCGGCCGGGCCGGGAGGACGGGCGGATGGACGGGGGGCGAGGGGGGTCGGGGGTGCGGGGGATCTGACACGGACCCTGACAGGGGCCCGGCGCGGACCCCGTCGCGGAAGTCGCGGACGTCGCGGTGCCGGCCGGGCCGGCCGGGGCCGGATCAGCCGGCGTAGACCGGGTAGCCGAAGCCGACGACCTCGGACATGGGCCGGACGAGCTGCTCGACGTTACCGTTGCCGGTGTTGCCCTCGATCGTGGTGATCGTGCCGTCCCCGTTGTCGTGCTTCACGAAGCCGACGTGGTCGATGCCGTCGATGCTCTTGCCGCCCTCCCAGTCGAAGTAGACCACGGCGCCGGGGGTGGGGGTGGTGCCCCAGTGGCCGTTCTCCGCGAACCACTTGGCGTGGGTGACGGTGTAGGCGTCCCAGCCCATCGTGGGCCGGATGCCCGCCATCTCGCCGACCCAGGACACGAACATCGCGCACCAGGGGGCGTTGGCGTAGCCGTAGATGTTGCCTCCGTCGCGGGCGGCGGTCTCCTGGGCGCGGGGGGAGGACATGTACCACTGGTGGAACTTGGTCCCGCCGCCCATGGAGTTCTCACGGACGCCGATCTGCTGGGCGGCCAGGTTCAGCACCTGCGCGGCCGTGACCTTGGGGAGCCGCTGGGCCACGACCTCCAGGGGGGTCCTGGCGGACCCGGAGTCCGAGGAGACCTCGGCGGTCTTGGTGTCGGCGGGCGGGGTGGTCAGCGCGCCGTGGCCGTCGGCCAGGGCGGCGGGACCCATGACTCCCGCGGTCAGCGCGATCGAGGCGCCGAGGGCGATACGTGCCAGGCGGGGGATGATGGGGGTGGGGGTGGAGCGGTGCTCGGTCATGTGGGGGTTCGACTCCTTGCGTCGCTTCCATTCCGCCTACCGGGTTAGCTGACGGGTTCGGGCTGGGAAGTGCCCTACGACGCACGGATGCGTTGATTCACCCCAGGAACGTGGTTCCCCGGTTCCGCAGACCTCGCGGATTCGGCGGCCGTGCTCACCGGGGGCGGAGGGGGTCCGCCCAGGTGAGACGCGGTCGGGCAATGTGACGGCAATGCTCAGACCTTGGGAGACCCAGACATTTGCCATGAACGGGATGAACCTACGTCATCCGGTCAGACGATTACAAGTAGGACACATTGCCTTCTCGTGGTGATAGGCCCTGGTCAGAGGGGTAGGGGATGCCGTTCCGCGACTCCGGCGGGGGAGTGGATCACCCTCCCCGAGGGCGTCCCGTGCCCTCCCCGCTGTCCGGACCTCTTCGTGGCGGCGGGCGGAAAGCCCGGTGTCCCCGGCGATCCGGAGATCGCGCCCGCGTCCGCCCGGCGTGCGGTCCGGTGGTCACGGGGCGGGACGGATAGGCCCCCGAGCAAGTCTTTACCCACCCCTCTTGTCGAACTGGCTTTCGATGGTAAAAACTGCGGGGGCGGCTGACGATCTTCCCGAAAGCCTCCTCAAAACCCCCTCAATGCCCCCTTCGAGCAGGGGGAACGGCACCTCACGGCAGCTGCCGGGTCTCCCCGAACCGCACGCCGGTCATCTCCTCCGACACCTCCCACAGCCGCGCCGCCACCGCCGGGTCGGTCGCCCGGTCCGAGGGACGCAGCACCTTGGGCCCCGGGCCGATGTACTGCCCGCCCGTGACCTCGGGGGAGGTGGCGGCGTACAGGGACGGCAGGGCGCCCTTGGCGGCAGATTGCAGCACCAGGCGCATCAGGGCGTTGAGGGGGCGGGTCAGCACGCCCGTCTTCAGGATCCCGGTCGCGGTGGTGCCCGGGTGGGTCGCCAGGCTGAGCAGGGTCGCCCCCGAGGCGTCGGCGCGGCGCTGCAGCTCCAGGGTGAACAGCAGGTTGGCCAGCTTGGAGCGGCCGTAGGAGGAGAACCTGCCGTACCGGCGTTCCAGGCCCAGGTCGTCGAAGTCGATCGTCCCGACGGAGTGCGCGTCGCTGGAGACCGTGACCACCCGGGCCGCCGGGGCGGCCAGCAGGCGCGGCATCAGCAGGCCGGTCAGCGCGAAGTGCCCCAGGTGGTTGACGCCGAACTGGGTCTCGAAGCCGTCGGCGGTCGTCCCCCGGGGCATCAGCCCCACCCCGGCGTTGTTGATCAGCAGGTCCAGCGGCTCGCGGACCGTCTCGGCGAAGGCGCGCACCGACCCCAGGTCGGCCAGGTCGAGCGCCCCCGCCTCCACCTCGGCCCCCGGCACCTCGGCCCTGACGGCCTCCACCGCGGCCCGGCCCCGCCCGGGGTCACGGGCGGCCAGCACGACCCGGGCGCCGTGCCTGGCCAGCTCCAGCGCCGTCGGCAGGCCGATGCCGCCGCTGGCCCCGGTGACGACGGCCGTGCGGCCGGTCAGGTCGGGAATGTCCTCGGCCGTCCACATGGCTCGCCCCTCTCCGGTCCCGCACGGCCTTCGGCCCGCGCGGCCGACCCGCCGGTGCCCGGCATGGATCTTCAGGTACGGGCAGTGTACGGAACGGCCCGGCGCCCCGCGCGGAGCCACGCAAGATCACAGGTTGACGCGCGTGGTCCGCTGTTCACCCGCAGTTCCCGGACCGGTAAGGCCACCGCGTTACGGTGTGGCGGTCGTGAACGGGTCATCGCCCGGCGTGGAGGACGGCCGAGACCACGCGCGGGAGCAGGGTTCGGCCGTCGCCTGGGTGGAGTCTCCGCTGCAGATGCTCTGCGCCGTGGAGGCCCACCACGCGGGGCTGCTCGGCCCCCGCGGCCACCTCGTGCCCAGGGCGGGCCTGCGTCCCCTGGCGGTGACGGGACGCGAGCTGAGACGCCTGGGGCTGCCCCAGGGCCTCGAACTCGCCGAGGCCCGCCCGGACATGCCCCGGCCGCCCCGGGGACGCACCTGGGCGCTGGGCGACGCCTTCTCCGGCAAGGTCCAGTTCCGCTGGCTCACCGCCTCTCCCGGCCGGGTCGTGATCGTCGACGACGGCCTGGCCACGATCAGGCTCCTGGAGCTGATCACCGGCAGGCCCGGCACGCCCCTGCTGCGGGCGCGCGGCGGGGCCGGGCGGCTCAGGACCGTCCTGGGCGTGGCGGCGGGGCTGCGGCTGCGCGCCGCCGCCCGTTCCGGCCGGCTCTCGATCTTCACCGCGCTGCCCGTCGCCCCCGACCTGGCGAAGGCCGTACGGGCCAGGGGGATCGAGCTGGTCACCCACGACTTCGCCTGGCTGCGCTCGCAGCCGCTGCGCAGGCCCCGCCCGCAGGAGCGGACCGTGGTCCTGGGCACCTCGCTGGTCCGCAACGGCCTGATCCACCGGGAGCACTACTTCACCTGGCTGGCCGGGCTGGGGGCGGACGGGCCGGTGGCCTACTTCCCGCACCGCCGCGAGGACCCGGGCGACCTCGCCCGGGTCGCCGAGCAGCACGGGATCACCGTCTACGACGGCGGCATCCCCGCGGAGCTGACGCTGCGCGGCCTGGCCGCCGAGCAGCGGGTGCTGAGCCTGCCGTCCACCGCGGTCACCTCCCTGCGGATCCTGCTCTCGGCGCGGGGCGTGGCCGTGCGGACGGTGGACGTGCCCGACGAGTGGTGGACGGCCGAGGCGGCGCCCTCGCTCCGCTCCCACCTGTCGATGTTCGCCCATCACGACACCGGGGTCGCCGGATCATGAACCGCCCGCCCGGGCCCGGGAGCCGCCGGGCCGTGACGCGATGACGCGATGACACCGTGACGCCACGATCCCCGCGGCCCGGTGCCCGGGGATCGGCCGCCCGCGAGCGCCTGCGGTGCCGCGTTCCCTGCGTTCCCCGCGTTCCCTGTCCACGTACGACACCGGGGGAGACACCCCCGGCTGGAGGTTCTCGTTGAAGGTCCTGGCCGTGGCCGACTCCGACTCCTACCTGAAGTGGGCGGCCTGCCTGCTGAGGGGGCTGCCCTCGGGCTGCACGACGGAGCTTGCGGTGATCCGAACCCCGATCGTCCCGTCCCCGGCGCAGATCCATGCCGCCGTGGCGGGGTCGGCGGCCGAGCCGCCCGTGCTCTCGGCCCGCGCGCTGCGCCGGGCCGCCGAGCGGTTCAGGCCCGACGTGGTGCTGGTGGCCTGCACCGGGCCGGTGGTGGACGTGCTGGTCGCCGAGGTGCTGGCCGGGCTGCGGCCCCGGCCGGTGTTCGCGTCCGGGCTGCCCGGCATCTCCGTCCCCGCCACCGAGAAGGCGTGGCTGTTCCGCAGCGGGTGTGAGCTGTTCGTGCTGCACAGCGGCCGGGAGGTCGAGGAGTTCTCGGCGATCGGCCGGGCGCTGGGCGGGGGCGGCCAGGTCGGCCTGGCCCGGTTGCCGTTCCTGCACGGCACCGGTGGCGCACCCGGCGGTGGATCCGTCGCCGAGACCGGGACCGGAGCGGTAACCAGATCGGCAACCGGGACCGGGATCGGAACCGGAGCCGGGAACGGGATCGGGGCCGGGATCGGGGCCGGGATCGGGACGGGTGCCGCCGCGCTGCCCGCCGCCGCCGGTCCGCGCGACCGGGTGGTGTTCGCCACCCAGGCCAAGGTGCCCAGGCGCAGGGAGGAGCGCGAGAGCGTCCTGCTGGCCCTGGCCGAGCTGGCCCGGAACCGGCCTGACCTGGACGTCGTCGTCAAGCTCCGCGCCCTGGACACCGAACGCCAGACCCACAACGAGCGCTACCACTACATGGGCCTGTGGCGGTCGCTGGTCGAGCAGGGCCGGGTGCCGGACGACGCCGTACGGTTCGCGACGGGCTCCATGAACGAGCACCTGAGCTGCGCGGCCGGGTTCGTCACCGTCAGCTCGACCGCCGCGCTGGAGGCCATCGCCGGCAAGGTGCCGCTGCTGGTGCTCTCCGACTTCGGGGTGAGCGCAGAGATGATCAACCTGGTCTTCGAGGACAGCGGGCTGCTGGGCACCCTCGACGACCTGGCCGCCGGGCGCTTCCTGGACCCGGACGACGCCTGGTGCAGGGCCAACTACTTCCATCCGGGCGCCGACGACGACTGGATCTCGCGCATGGTCTCCCTGGTCGGCCAGGCCCGCTCCGGACGGCTCGTCCCGGCCCGCTCCCTGCTGGACGGCCCCCAGTACGCCGCCGCCCGCCGCCGCGCCCGGATGCGCGTGGAGGTCCCGCCGAACGTGCTGCGCGCCGGGTACCGCGCCAAGCGCCGGATGCGCCGCTACCTGCGGGCCCTGCGGTGAGCCCCGTCCAGGCTTGATCCGATTTTGAACGTCCGCGCTCGTGTCGTCCGCGCCGAAAACGGTGAGGGTCCCTGAGGAGAAACCGGCGGAATCCAAGGGCGGTCCCATGTCGCACCATCTCGACTCCGAGCAGGCCCGCCAGGACGGCCGGCTCGACATCACCGACCACTACGTCTTCCGCGGGGAGACCGGGACCGTCCTCGTCCTCAACGTGAACAGCTCCCTGTCGGGGTCCGGCACGCGGCCGGGCTTCCACCCGGAGGCCCGCTACGAGTTCAAGATCCACCTGGACGGCTCGGCGGCCGAGGAGCTCACCTACCGGGTGGCGTTCGGCGAGCCCGCCCCGGCCGGTGAGCAGAGCCTCACCCTCCACGTCCTGACCGGCCACGGCGCCCGCGACGACAGGACGGCGGGCGAGCTCCTCGCCGAGGGCCGGACCGGTGGGACCGTCTCCGGCCCGGACGGCCTGCGGCTGTGGGCCGGGCGGGCCCTCGACCCGTTCTACGTCGATCTCGCCCAGGTCCGCGCGGTCAACATCGCGGTCAGGAACGGCGCCAGGGTCGAGACGCCGGGCTGGGAACCGGGTGCGGCCAAGAACAGCTTCGCCGGCTCGACCGTCCACTCGATCGTGCTGGAGGTGGCCGACCGGGACCCGCGCCTGGGCACCGACCGGCACATCGGGGTCTGGGCCACCACGAAGCTCGCCACCGACGCGGGCGGCTGGTGGCAGGTGAACCGGGAGGGCCGCCCGATGATGTGGCCGATCTTCCGTCCCGACGACGGCGAGCGGGCCGGCGCGGCGAACCGGGTCCACCCGGCCGACGAGATGGGGGCCGAGAGCGAGAACATCGCGCGCCTCGTGGCCGCGGTCACCGCCGCGAACGGTGCCCCGGGCGACCCGGTCGCCTACGGCAGGTCCGTGGCCCACCACCTGCTGCCCGACCTGCTGCCCTACCGGACGGGCACCCCGGCCGCCTTCGGGTTCGCCGGGCACAACGGCCGTGGCCTCGCCGACAACGCGGCCGAGGTCATGTTCTCCCTGGTGCTGAACGCGGCGACGAGCACCGGGCTGACCCCCGGGGAGTTCGCGGACACACGCGCCGACCGCTTCCCGTATGTCGCGGCCGAGCCGTCCGGCACCGCCTGACCCGTCCCGGCCCCCGTCCTGGAGACCAAGATCGGGGAGACCGGGACCCGGAAGACCAGGATCGGGGAGACCAGGATCAGGGAGACCAGGATCGGGGAGACGCGGACCCGAGCGGTGGCCCGGAATCCGAAAGATCAGGAGGGAAACGCCCTCGACAGACGCCCCCGGAGCCTGCCCAGCGGAGACCTCCCCCGCCGCGCGGTGTCCGGGGCGGAGGGCAGCAGGTCCAGGGAGACCAGCCGCCGGTTCTTGAAGTAGCGGGCCGAGCCGTACGCCCGCAGGTAGGTGGCGGCCGTCTCGCGCAGGCCCGGATAGGCCTCGCTCTGCATGCAGTACCCGACCGCGCTCACCAGCGCGGGAAGGTCCACGGCCGGTGGGTCCTCCAGCGAGCCGTCCACCGACAGGCGCGGCAGCAGCGCGTCGGTGATCGTCACCGGGATCCGGTTGCTGTTCTCGTACGGGATGAGCCGCTCCAGGACCGACTCGCCGCCCATCGTCGCCACCGGGAGCCCGAAGTAGCGCCCGGCGGTGATCAGCGCGGTGGAGAAGCAGCCCACCACGAGTTCGGGCCGGGACGCGGCGAAGCACGACTCGGCCGGGACGGTCTCCGCGACCACCTCCAGCTCGACGCCCAGCTCGGCGGCGGTCTCGCGCAGCCGCCGGGCGTGCTGCCGCCCGGCGGCCGGGTGGGGCTTGAACAGCACGCTCCGGAACCCGCGGGCGGCCAGGCCGCGCAGCATGTCGGCGTGCAGCCCCGCCTCCTCGGCGGGAGTGAGGATGTCGAGGGCGGAGAGGTACTGTCCGAGGATCATCGCCCGGTCCGAGGACGCGCCACCGGCCTGCGCGCCGACCACGTCGAGGAAGGCCCGGTCCGGGACGATCTCGGCGCTCACCCCGTACTCCGACAGCAGCAGTGGCGTCAGGTCCGGCACCAGGTCGAGGTGGAGCAGGCGGGTGACCCTCCCGGCGATCTCCAGCGGCAACGGGTCACGGGTCGGGCCGTAACTCATCAGGCCGTCGGAGTAGACCGACACGGGACAGTCCCTGACCAGCCCGGCCACGGTCCTGGCCGGGGGGACCGCGATGGACTCCAGGACCAGCTCGTCCACCCCGTCGTCCAGCGACAGGTACGAGCCGAGCAGGCGGCTCAGCATCGGCACCTCGACGACGCGGGCCTTCCAGTCCGAGGGGTGCAGCGGGGCCACGATCCGGTTCCACGAGTGGATCTCGTCGAAACGCGGGCGCAGCGCGGCGAAGGCCGGCGTCTCGTCCAGGGCCGGGGTGATCTCCGGGATCGCCGCGTTGTTGGAGACCAGCAGGATCCTGCGGCGGGAGCGGGGGCCGAAGCGGCCGTCGTCGATCGCCGCCGCCAGCGTCATCGCGCCGAACAGGGTCGAGGCGTAGAACAGCTGGGTCATCGGCCCTCCAGGAGGCTTCGCAGGACCTGGTCGCGTTCCGGATCCAGGCGGCTCTCGGCGAGCAGGTCGGCGGGGAGCCGCCGCAGCGTCGCGGCGCCACGCTCGGCGAAGCGGGCGCGGAGCTCGGGGGAGAAGCGCTCGCCCAGTTCCAGGTGGTGGGTGAGCAGCGCGCGGAAGGTACGCACCGCCTTGGGCATGAACTCCTCCTCCGTCTCGGCGAAGACCACGTCGAAGGCGTCGAAGAAGTGCAGCTGCCTGGCGTCGCCGGTCTGGGTGAGCGAGCCCGCGACCATCCGCCGGTAGAACACCCCGGTCAGGGAGACCACCGCGAACGAGCCCGCGAGCCGGTGCAGCCGCCAGATCCACGGCCTGTCCTCGGCGGTGTGCAGGTGCCCGGGGAAGGTCAGCAGGTCGCCCAGGTCCCGGCGGTAGATCCCCGCCCAGGCGTACGGGTAGTCGACCATGGTCTTCGAGCGGGCGGGCAGGATGTGGTCACGCGGCTTGAGCACCGTCTCCCGCACGGCGAGCGGCGCCCGGTGGATCACCCGCTTGCGTCCCTCCACCTGCACGTGGTCGACCCGGACGAAGTCGCAGCGAAGCCGCTCGATCGCCGCCACCAGGTCCGTCAGGTACCCCGGCGCCAGCCAGTCGTCGCCGTCCATGAACGTCACGTAGCGGCCCGAGGCCAGGGAGAGCCCGAGGTTGCGGGCGTCGGCCAGCCCCACCGGCGCGTCGTTGTGCACCACCGTCAGACCGGGCAGGTCGGCGCTGAAGTCCTCGATGATCTGCCCGGTCGCGTCCACCGATCCGTCGTCCACCACGATGAACTCGAAGTCCCGGCGCGCGTTCCCGGCCAGCGAGGCCAGCGCGTCACCGATGTAGAGCTCCGCGTCCCGCACCGGGACGACCACGGACAACGTGATCAACTAATTCTCTCCATTTCAAACCCGTCCCAGCTCCCTGGCCGGAGCCCCCCATCCGACCGTGCCCCAACTACTTTCCCCCCCGGGGACCCCCGTGAGCCCGCGCCGGCGACTGGACCGAGGAGAGGGAGGTCGTGAGGCACGAACGACCTCCCTCGACGAGGGAAGGAGCCGGATCCAAGCGGGCTCACCGCGACGCGTCAGCGTCGCCTTCTACACAGCGTCGCAGTTATACGGCCACCCGCCGCAGCCGCGCCCGCGGGGCCTCCTCGCCCGGGAACACCCGCTTGACCCCGTCGCCCAGCGCGGTCTCGATGATCCGGATGTCGCGGACCAGGTGCTCCAGCCCGGCCGGCTCCAGCGAGGCGGCGTGGTCGGACCCCCACATGGTGCGGTCCAGCGTGATGTGCCGCTCCACGGTCACCGCGCCCAGCGTCACCGCCGCGAGCGAGATCTGCAGCCCGCGCTCGTGGCCCGAGTAGCCGACCGGCACGCCGTACCGCTCCTGGAGGGTGACGATCGTGCGGAGGTTGGCCTCCTCGGGGGGGAGGGGGTAGGTGGAGGTGGCGTGCATCAGCACCAGCTTGGAGGTGCCGAGGATCTCCACGGCCCGGTCGATCTCCTCCAGCGTGGACATGCCGGTGGACAGGATGATCGGCTTGCCGGTGGAGGCGAGCGCGCGGAGCAGGTCCACGTCGGTCACGCTGGCCGAGGCGACCTTGTGGGTGACCACGTCCATGTTCTCCAGGAACTCCACCGACGGCACGTCCCACGGCGAGGCGAACCAGTCCAGGCCGCGCTCCCGGCAGTGCTCGGCGATCTGGCTGTACTCCTTCAGGCCGAACTCGGTCCTGATCTTGTACTCCAGGTAGGTCATCTCGCCCCAGGGCGTCTGCCGGATCTGGTCGCGCTGCTCCAGCGGCACGCAGATCTCCGGGGTGCGCTTCTGGAACTTGACCGCCTGGCAGCCCGCCTCGGCCGCCACGTCGATGAGCCGGCGCGCGATCTCCACGTCGCCGTTGTGGTTGATGCCGATCTCGGCGATCATGTAGACCGGCTGCCCGGCGCCGACCAGCGCCTCGCCGATCTGGACGGGCCTGGCGTTCGGGGTGAGCCGCAGCTCGGCCCGGGGGGCGGTGGCGAGCTCGACCTGGTCCACCGGGCGGGCGGCCAGGACGCGGTCGCACAGCTCGCGTACGGCTCCGGCGCCGCCGGGCCTGGTCAGCACGGTCCTGGCGGCGGCGCGGACCCGGGGGTGGGCGTCGGGGACGGTGATCGGCCAGCCGACGTCGTTCATCGGGCCCAGGTCGTTGACGTCGTTGCCGACGTAGGCGACGCGGGCCGGGTCGATGCCCTCGATGGCCAGCCAGTCGCGCAGCACGGTCCGCTTGTCGGTCAGGCCCTGCAGGACGGGCACGCCGAGCTTGCGGGCGCGGGCGGCGACCACCGGGTTGTGCTCGGTGGACATGATCATCAGCTTGACGCCGGAGCGGCGCAGCAGCGAGATCCCCATGCCGTCGGAGCGGCTGACCGCGACCATCTCGCGGCCGTCCTGGTCGACGTAGGCGCGGTCGTCGGTGTGCACGCCGTCGAAGTCGGTGATCACCGCGTCCACGTCGATCGGCTCGGGCCGGTCCACGAACGGCGCCAGCGCCCGGACGATCTCCAGGTCCTCGGGGGTGTCCACCTCGATGGCGTGGTGGGGGGAGACCGGCTGCACGGCGACGGTGCCGAAGAAGCGGTGGCCCTGCTCGCGCAGCCCCTGGGCGCGCATCACGTAGAACGCGCCGGTCTCGCGGAAGTGCGGCTCGCGGTCCTGGCGGCGCGGGCGGTGGGCGGGGTCGTGGTTGACCCCGTCGCCGGCGGCGCTCCACAGGAACTCGTGCGTCTCCAGCCCGGAGAACACCACGTCGGCGTGGCCGTCCAGGACCCGGGTGATCGCCGTGTCCAGGTCGGCGGGGTCGATGAACGCGCTCGTGCACTGCACCAGGACGACCACGTCGGGGGTCTCGGGGAGGTGGTCGAGCACGTGCAGCACGGCGGACTCGCTGGAGGCGGTGGCGCCGCTCAGGTCGTCCGGCCGGTCGATCACGGTCGCCCCGGCCTCGCGGGCGGCCTCGGCGATGCCCTGGTGGTCGGTGCTGACCACGACCTCGTCGATCAGCTCGGCGCGCACGCAGGCCCGTACCGCACGGGCCACCAGGGGACTGCCGCCCACCGCGGCCAGGTTCTTCAGGGGAACGCCCACCGAACCTCCACGGGCGGGGACAACGGCCAGGACTCGCAAGGTGGCTCCTCATGACATACGGCGAAACGCCCCGGTTCGGGGATGTCAAAGGAACCTAGCCACGAGGGTGACCGGACAGGGGTGCCCGAGCTGAACGCCCAAAGTCGCCCGTATTAACTTTCCGCGTTCCGGGCCGCGGGCGCGGTCCCGGGCGGCCCCGCGAGGGTGCTCGCCGGAGGAAGGGGCTCAGACGGTGGCGCCGATGGTGTCCATGAGCATCGGCAGGGCGCGTTCCAGGCCGCGCCGCCAGTACGGCCAGGTGTGCGTGCCGGGGCCGTAGAAGTCGGCGGTCACCTCGGCCCCGCTCGCCCTGGCCCGCTCGGCGAAGGTCACGGACTGGCCGAGCAGGGAGGCCTCGCCCTCGTCCCGGCCGGTGGAGGGGGCGTCCAGCGGGCCGGGGGAGCCGTCGCCGCAGGAGACGAAGAGCCGTACCTCGCGCAGCTCGCCGGTCAGGTCGGCCGGGTTGTGGGCGGCCCACTCGGGGTCCTGCGGCGGGCCCCAGAGCCTCACGGAGTGCTCGCCGTTGCGTTCCAGCAGCCAGTCGACGCCGCCGTTGCCGTCGCGGGTGTGCAGCACGCCGGAGAAGGAGGCCGCCGCCTGGAACATGCCCGGGTGGCGGGCCGCGTACGACATGGCGCCGAATCCGCCCATGGACAGCCCGGCCACCGCCCGCCGGTCGCCGGCGCCGTAGTCGCGCTCCAGGATCCGCCTGACCTCGGTGAGGTGGAAGGTCTCCCAGCCGGGGCCCTCGCGCCAGTCGGAGTAGAAGCCGACGGCACCGCTCTCGGGGACGGCCACGATCGCCCGGTGGCCGGAGGTGAGCCGCGCGGCGTCCCCCTTGGTGATCCAGGCGGCGTAGTCGCTCTGGCAGCAGCCGTTCAGCAGGTACAGCAGCGGCCACGGCCCCGAGCCGGGCGTCCACCCCTCGGGCAGCAGCACCCGGACCCTGCCCTGGCGGCCCAGCGCGGCGGAGGCGACGGTCAGCTCGTGGTCGCGCTCACCGAGTTCGCGCACCGTGAAGGCCGGGGCCGGTGCGCCTTTCGCGCCGTCGGCGCCGAGCGCGGGCCCCCGGCCGGAGGTGGACGGCGGCAGCAGGGCGAGCAGCACCGCCACGAGCGCGAAGGCGGCCAGCAGGAACACTCCCAGGCGTACAGCAGCGGTGCGGTTCACATCATCAATACTCCCGCGTCCGGGTGATCCGGTGAACCCACACGCCGCGACACCCTGTATCCCCGGCGATGTTCCGCCACGGGCCGGCGGGGACCCGGAACCCCGTTCTGGCCTGCTTCGTTCATGTTAATTCTTACGACATATGGCGTCTTAATCGTCCGAAAGCTTGAAAACTTCACACGGTCTATTCAGGATTCTCCACGTGGGTTGTAAAGATCATGTGCATCCCGCGTCGCCCTGCCGGACGGGAGACTCCCGTCCGGCGTGAAGGAGACCGCGTGTCAAACACCCCCCGACGCCGGCGATCGATCCTGATCGGGACCGTCACCGCGCTCGCGCTCGTCCTCCCGCACGGCGTGGCCCAGGCCGCCCCCGAACCCGAAAAGATCCACAAGACCGTCCTGGCCGACCTCGCGGCCGACGACAAGGCCACCTTCTGGGTACGCCTCAAGGCCGGCGCCGACCTCGGCGCGGCCCGCAGGGCGAGGACCAAGGCAGAGAAGGCGGCGCAGGTCTACCGCGCCAAGACCGAGCTGGCCGAGTCCTCCCAGGCGGGCCTGCGCAGGCTCCTGACCGCCGAGAGCGCCGACTTCACACCGTTCTGGATCGCCAACGCCATCCGGGTGACCGGAGGCTCCAAGCTGGCCGAGGAGATCGCGAAACGGCCCGAGGTCGACCGGATCGAGCCCACCCGGGTCGCGGCCCTGCCCAAGCCGCTGCCCGGCCGGCAGACGGCGAGGGTGAACGCGACCGAGTGGAACATCGACCGGGTCAACGCCCCCAGGGTCTGGAGCGACCTGGGCGTGCGCGGCGAGGGCATCGTCGTGGCCAACATCGACAGCGGCGTGCAGTTCGACCACCCCGCGCTGGCCGCCCGGTACCGCGGGAAGAAGGCCGACGGCACCGTCGACCACGCCCACAACTGGTTCGACCCCGCCGGGATCTGCGCCGGCACCGCGCCGTGCGACAACAACGACCACGGCACCCACACCATGGGCACCATGGTGGGCGGCGGCGACAGTGCCGGCGGCGCCGACGGCATCGGCGTCGCCCCGGCCGCGACGTGGATCGCCGCCAAGGGGTGCGAGACCAGCACCTGCTCCGACGCCTCGCTGCTCGCCGCCGGGCAGTGGGTGCTCGCCCCCACCGACCTGAACGGCGGCGACCCCCGCCCCGACCTGGCGCCGCACATCGTCAACAACTCCTGGGGCGGCAGCGGCTTCGACCCCTGGTACAAGGAGACCGTGGAGGCGTGGGTCGCGGCGGGCATCTTCCCCGTCTTCTCCAACGGCAACCTCACGAACGCGGGCTGCACCTCCAGCGGCTCGCCCGGACAGTACGTCTCCAGCTACAGCGCCGGCGCGTTCGACGTGAACAACGCGATCGCGGCCTTCTCCACCCGGGGCTCCGGCGAGGGCGGCGAGATCAAGCCCAACCTCGCGGCCCCCGGCGTCGACGTGCGCTCCTCGGTGGCCGGCGGCGGCTACGACGTCTTCTCCGGCACGTCGATGGCCGCCCCGCACCTGGCCGCCACCGTGGCGCTGATGTGGTCGGCCTCCCCGGGCCTGCTGGGCGACGTCGCGGCCACGCGGGAACTGCTCGACCGGACCGCGATCGACGTCGACGACACCCGCTGCGGCGGCACCGCGGCCGACAACAACATCTGGGGCGAGGGCCGCCTGGACGCGTTCGCGGCGGTCCAGGCCGCTCCGGACGAGGCCGTCGGCACGCTGGCGGGTACCGTGACGACCGGCGGCTCACCGGTGGCCGGGGCGGCCGTCGCCGTCACCGGGCCGCTGAACCGCGGCGTCGCCACCGCGCAGGACGGCACGTACACCCTGCCCCGCCTGCCCGAGGGCGACTACCGGCTCACCGTGAAGAGGTTCGGCTACGAGGACGCCACCGCGACCGTCACGGTCGTGGCGGACCGGACGGTCACCCAGGACGTGTCGCTGACGGCGCTGCCCTCGGGCACGGTGTCGGGGACGGTCACCTCCTCGGGCACGCCCGAGCAGGGCGCCACCGTGACCGCGGTGGGCACCGCGGTCAGCGGGGTCACCGACGCCGCCGGACGCTACCGGCTCACGCTGCCGGACGGCGACTACCAGCTGAGGTTCACCCCGCGCTCGCGGTGCGCGGACGCCCTCACCGTGCCGGTCACCGTGAACGGGGACCTGACCAGGGACGCCGACCTGCCGCGCCGTACCGACTCCTTCGGCTACACCTGCGCGGCCGGCGCCGAGCCGTACGTCGCGGGCACCGTCAGGACGACGCTCACCGGCGACGACGCGATCCAGCCGATCACGCTGCCGTTCACCTTCCCCCTCTACGGCGCCGGGTACACGGCCGGCTGGGTCAGCAGCAACGGGTTCCTGACCTTCGCCGCAAGCACCGCCCTGGCGGGCAACGTGACCCTGCCCGCCTCCGCCACCCCCAACGCGGCGATCTACCCCTTCTGGGACGACCTCGTGCTGGACGACCAGTCCGGCGTCTACACCGCGACCCTCGGCACCGCGCCGAACCGCACCTTCGTCCTGGAGTGGCGCAACGCCCGGTTCTACGCCGACGCCGCCCAACGCATCTCGTTCTCGGCGCTGCTCGGCGAGAACGGCTCGATCGGCTACCGCTACGACAGCGTCGACAGCGAGCGCGACGCCGGGATCGGCGCCACGATCGGCGTCGAGAACGCGACCGGCACCGACGCGCTGCAGTACTCCTTCAACGCCGCCGCCCTGTCCGACGGCCAGAGCCTGACCTTCTCCACCAGCCGGCACGGCCTGCTGACCGGCACCGTCACCGACGCCAACGACGGCAGGCCGCTGGCGGGCGCGACGGTCGAGGTGGGCGACCTGGTGACCCTCACCACCGCCGACGACGGCACGTTCCTCGGTCAGGTCCCGATGGGCGACCACCGGATCGAGATCTCCAAGGAGAACTACGGGACCTTCACCCAGGAGGTCACCGTCACCGCCGGGGCCGTCACCCGGGCCGACACCGCCCTGGCCACCGGCCGGGTGACGGCCTCGGCCGCGGAGCTGACCCTGGTGCAGCCGGCCGAGACGACCAGGTCGGGCACGGTCGAGCTGTCCAACCTGGGCGTCGCCACGGACTACACCGTGGTGACCGAGCCCGCCCAGGGCTGGCTGAGCGTGACACCGGTCTCCGGCAGGCTCGTCACGGGCGGTGCGCAGACGCTGACGGTGACCGCCTCCAGCGCGGGCGCCCAGCCGGGCACCGTACGGACCGGGAAGCTGCTGGTCCGCTCGGCCAGCGGACGCAACCCGCAGATCGAGATCGTCGTCACCCTCGTGGTGCCCCGGCACCGGGTCGCCGTCGAGGTGGGCGGCACCAGGGACGTCGTCGACGCCGTCGGCGACCGCTGGAGCGCCGACCGGAAGTACGCCGCGGGCGGCCACGGCTACGTGGGGACCTCCACCAGGACGAACACGACGAGCAGGACGATCACCGGCACCACCGAGCAGGCGCTGTTCAGGAGCGTCCGCGAGGGGATGCTGGAGTACCGGTTCGACCAGGTACCGGCCGGCACCTACACCGTCGAGCTGGGCTTCGCCGAGACCCGGGGCAAGCGGGAGGGGCAGCGCGTCTTCGACGTCATCGTCGAAGGGCAGCTCGCCGTCCCCGCGCTGGACCTGGCCCTGGAGACCGGCGCCCACACCGCCACCACCCGCCAGTACACGGTGAAGGTCACCGACGGCCAGCTCAACGTGCGCTTCGCCGAGCGGTCCGGTGACACCGTCCTCAACGCCATCCGCATCTCCGACCGCCCCGACAGGGCCACCCCGTAGCGACCCGGTGCCCGCCGCCCCGCCCCCCGGCGGGACGGCGGGCACCGGCCGTCTCCCCCCTCGTCACCGTGCACGCGGCACGCCTGCCCGCCGAGGGGTCCCGTTTTCACCTCCCGGCCGCGGGCCCCGTCCCCGCCAGCAGCGCGCGCAGCGCGGCCAGGGCCGCGCGGGGATCGACCCGGTCGGGGGCGAGGAGCCACTGCTGGTGGACGCCGATCCCGGCGCCGATCACCGCGACGGCCAGCGCCTCGGCGGACGTCCCGTCCGGCAGCGGCATGCGTTCCAGCCCTCGCCTGCAGTGGTCGCGCAGCGTGTCGTGGAGCTCGACGTAGCGGTCGCGGATGGGGGAGTCCGGCTCCAGCGCCTCCGCCAGGAGCGTGACGAAGAGCCTGGTGGCGGGCAGCGAGAACAGGGCGTCGGCGCTCCGCGTCAGGCGGTCGGGCCCGTCCCCGGTCTCCTGCGGGGCCTCGGCAAGGCCGGTGCGGATCAGGGCCACCGCGCGTTCGAACACCGCCAGCAGCAGGCCCTCCTTGCTGTCGAAGTGCCAGGGGATCGAACCCCTGCTGATCCCGGACCGCTCGGCCACGTCGACGAACGTGGTCCGCTTGTAGCCCTTCTCGGCGAACAGCTCCGACGCCGCCGTGAGGATCAGCTCGCGGCTCTCGTGACTGGTCCGCTCTCGTCGCGTTGTCACGCCACCTCCTTCTGTGCTAACAATCATAACCTATGTTGCTCAACATAGAAGATCGCCCGGTCCGGGACACGCCCCGGCGCCGGGAGACGCGAAGGAGATCGTCATGAAGGTCGCCATGCTGGCGAACCACTATCCGCACGCCGCCCACCGCGACGCGTTCATCGCACGCGTCCACCGGGTCGCCGAGGAGTTCCGGCGGGGGCCGGGATGCCTCTCGGCCGAGTGCTGGCTGACCGACGACGCCGACGGCGCGGTCGTCTCGTTCGTGCGGTGGGAGTCCGAGGAGGCGTTCGCCGCCTCGCTCACCGCCGTGCAGGCGGCGGAGCTGGACATCGCCTACGACGAGCGCGAGTCACGTCCCCGCGAGATCGTCCGGCTGGAGGAGCCGCCCGGCGGCGCCTGAGCGGATATCGCGTTGCCCGGCGTCACGGCCGGTGCGATCATCCTCGGGTGGGTGCAGAGGAGCTTTCGCTGATCAAGGAGAACGTCGACCTCGCCATCGAGGAGCTCGGGCCGCTGAGCGACGTGGACTTCGGCCTGAACCGGGAGTCCGTCGAGTGGGTCGAGGGCTTCATCGAACGGCAGCGGTCCCGGCCGGGTTTCGACCCGGAGGGGTCCCGCGGGCTGATCAGCGTGCTCGGCTCGTTCCTGGGTGAGTGCATCGTCGCCGCCACCGGGGGCCGCTGGGACTGGTCGGACGATCACGGATGGGGTGTGGTCCTCCCCGAGGGCAGCACGATCTTCCCGTTCTCGAAGGTGGAGAAGCAGTTCCGCGGCGGTCTGGAGGAGGGCGAGTCGGTCGCCGGCTTCTACCAGGTCGTGGTCGAGGTGATCGCCACCGGGAAGATGCGGCGGCTCCGCAGGGGCGGTGCCGACGACTCCGAGGTCCCCGCCTAGAGGGGCCGCGCTCCCCCCGGGAGCCCGCCGGAACGTTCAGCGGGCTCCCAGCAGGGCGATGACGGACAGGGTGCCCAGGGACAGGACGCTGGAGACGAGGATGGCGTCGCGGGGCAGCTCGGTGGGGCGGCCGTACTCGGCGGCGTAGACATACGTATTTTGAGCGGTGGGAAGCCCGGCGAACAGGACGGCCGCGAAGAGGGCCGGGCCGTCGAGGCGCAGCAGGAAACGCCCGGCCAGGAAGGCCACCAGCGGCTGGGCCAGCAGCTTGAGGACCACCGCGGGCCCGGTCGTGCGCCAGGAGACGGCCGAGCCGTTCAGTGACATGCCCAGCGAGAACAGCGCCAGGGGCACCGCGGCACCACCGAGGATCTCCAGGGGCCTCAGCGCGAGGCCGGGCAGCCGCAGTCCCAGGGCCGACACGCCCAGGCCGAGGAACGAGGCCACCACGATCGGCGTCCGCAGCGGGGCGAGGAAGGACGAGCCCCCGGCCCCGAGCCCCAGGAAGATCAGCGGGGAGACCAGCAGGACCTGGAACATCAGGACCGACACCACGAACGTCGCGTCGTTCAGGACGTACAGGCCGACGGGGATGCCGAGGTTCCCCGCGTTGACGTAGGCCGAGGACATCGCGCCGATCACCCGGTCGGACGGCCCGCCACGGAACAGCGCGAACGCCAGCAGGCCGACGGTGAAGGTGCTGATCGCGAAGGCGAGGAGCGGACCGGGCTGGATCCGGTCGAGCGGGGTACGGCTGAGCGTGGTGAACAGCACGGCGGGCATCGCGACGGTGAACGCGAACGCCGTCAGCGCCTCCTGGACCCGGGGCCCCACCCGTCCGGACCGGGCGGCCAGCCAGCCGAGGGCACCGATGAACCATATGGGGACGAAAGCCGCGATGACCGCCTGCACCCGGAACACCGTAGCCGGACCCCGATCCACGGCGGCGCCCGGCCGGACCGTCGTGCCCCGCCCGAGCCTCCCGCCCGAGCCTTCGGTCCCGGTGAAGGCCGTCCGGTTCGCCGGTGGCCCGGCCGGGTCGTGAGACGCGCCGGCTCAGTAGCCGACGTACCCCGACCCGTTCTTGTTGCCCACCACCCCGGGCACGTTGGACACCGACCCGTAGCGCTCGATCGCGTACCGCACCCCGGCGATGATGTTGTCCACCGGGTCGTAGATGTCGCGGTGCCCGGGGAGTGCCCAGCGGGAGAACGTCGGGTCGATCGTCTGCATCAGGCCCTTGGACGGGTGCCCGGCCGCCGCGTTGGAGTCCCAGAGGTTGATGGCGTGCGGGTCCCCGCCCGACTCGTGCTTGATGATCATCCAGATGTCGTTGACGTTCATCTTCTCGGCCGGGAGGCCCTGGGCCTTGAGGATCTCGACGGCCTGGTGGATCCACTCGGCGACCCTGCCCTCGGGCGCCGGTCCACCGCCCGGCGGCGGGGCCCCGCTGGGCCCGTAGCCACCACCGCCACCGCTCCCGGCGCCCCCGGTGTTCTCGCCGCCGCCAACGCCGCCCCCGCCAACGCCACCACCGGTGGACGGGCCGCCGCCCCCGGTGTACAGCGCGGGGCGGATCTGGTCCGCGGGCACCGGCGTCCACCGGGTGGTGTGCCCGGGGCCGGGGACGAACTTCTCGTCGCCCGCGGCCGGGATGGCGGCGAAGCCGGGGACGGCCTCGCCGAGGTGCTTGCCGAGTTCACCGGCGGCCGTGGCCAGCGCGGTCTCCGCCGTGTCGACGTGCCCCTGCGCGAGGGCCGTCGCCGCCTGGACCTGCCGGCCCATGCCGGGCCGGAGCTGTGCCTCGGTGGCGTGCGGGTTGACGCGCCGGTACTCCGCGACCCAGGCCAGCAGGTCGTCGCAGACCTGGCCGATGTGCCTCCTCGCCGTCTCGACCGCGCCCGCGGCCCTCTCCAGCGAGGTGGCGCAGCCGGTGAGCGCGTCGTGCAACGCGTCACCCGCGCGGCCGTACCTGCGCATGTACGCCACGAAGGCGTCGGCCGAGGAGCCGTTCCACGCCGCGTCCACCCCGGTGACGGCCGAGCCGAGGGCGTCGAGCGGTGCGACCACCCCGGGGGCGGCCTTGCGCCAGCGGGCCGCGATCGCCCGGATCGCGGCCGGGTCCCCCTTGGCCTTGTCGGCGAGGTTCACCAGCGCCTGACCGCCGGGCAGCGCGGCCACGGCGTTCATGTCGGTCATCGTCGTGCGGGCCTCGTGCGCAGGCGCGCGGGTCTCCTGCGAGGTCGTGCGCGTCCCGTACGGGCGGTCATGCGAAGCGCCGGTAGCTGATGGGCGACGCGCCGGCCACCGTCTGGACCTTGACGACGTCGCCCGTCTGCGGGGCGGCGATCATCTTGCCGTCACCGATGTAGATGGCGCAGTGGGTCGCCGGATTGCCGAAGAAGACGATGTCGCCCGGCTGCGGCGGGCCGGTGATCGGCTGCCCGCTCGCCTGGTACCCGGCGGCGGTGTTGTCCCCGATCTTGATTCCCGCCTCGTTCATCGAGACGTGCACCAGGCCGCTGCAGTCGAACGCGTTGGGCCCGTCGGCGCCCCAGACGTAGGGCTTGCCGAGGTGGCTCCTCGCGGCGGCCACGATGTCGGCCCCGGTGCCGTTGCCGGTGACCGTGTACGGGATCGCCTGCCCGCCGCCCCCGCCGCCACCACCACCGCCTCCGGTGTAACCGCCGGACGACGATCCGCCGCCGTTGCCCTGCCAGCTTCCCTGTCCACCGCTGCCGCTGCCGTTGCCGCCCTGCGCGCCGTTCTCCGTACCGGCGAGCGTGGTGGTGCGGAACTCGTCCTCGGGCACCGGCACCCACCGGGTGGTGTGCCCGGGGCCGGGGACGAAGCCCTGGTCGCCCGCGGCCGGGATGGCGGAGAACAGCGTGGTGTCGCCGAGGTGCTTCTCGAGCTCGCCCCGCGCGGTGGACAGCGCCGTCTCGGCCGAGTCGACGTACCCCTGCACGAGGGACGTCGTCGTCTGGATCTGCTGGCCTATGCCGGGCCGGAGCTGTGCCTCGGTGGCGTGCGGGTTGACCCGCCGGTACTCCGCGACCCAGGCCACCAGCTCGCCGCAGACGCGTTCGGTGTTCGACTTCGCCGTCTCGACGGCGCCGGCGGCGGTGTCCAGGGAGCTCGCGCAGTCGCCCAGCGCCTCCCGCAGGGAGGTGCCCGCGCTGTCGTACCGCCGCATGTACGCCACGAAGGCGTCGGCCGAGGCGCCCTTCCAGGCGGTGTCGACCTGCTTGACCGCCTTGTTGAGGAGCGCGAACGGCTCGGTGGACGAGCCGGCCGCCCTGCGCCACCGGGCGGCGATCGCGCGGATCGCGCCGGGGTCCCCGTCGGTCTTCTTCGCCAGCGCGGCCAGGGCCTGCCCCCCGGGCAGTGCCGCCACGGCGTCCACGGCGCTCATATGGCCGGAAGGCTGCTCGTGGTGTTCCGCTCGGCCGCGGTCACGTTGCTCTCGATCGTGTCGAGAGCCCGTTCGACGCCGTCGAGGCGGCTCTTCACCGTGCCCAGCTCGCCGTCCACGTGCGTCTCGACCCGGCCGATCGCGGCGGCCAGCTCCTGGGCGCCGGCCAGGGTCCCGAAGATCGACGAGCTCGCGCCGCCCTTGGCCGGGAAGTCGTCGCCGACGGCGGCGAGCCTTCCCCCCTGGGTGTTCACCGCGACGCGCAGCTTGGCCAGCGCCTCACGATTCAGATCAAGTTTTCCCACCGGAGCGGGCTCCTTCCCCCGTCGCCGAGAAACCAGCTGCTCGGACGCCGATTCGGCTCGCTGACCGGTTGCCTGCCCACCGTCCGGTCATATCCACCAAGAAGCGATCATAGCCACCGAAGGACGATCATCTACTACAAAAGTGCATCGGTCATCTGAACCTTCGGTCGCGGCCCCGTGAGCGGCCGAAGGTTCAGATGCCGTCCGGTCAGCGCACCTCCAGCAGGGTCTTGCCGACGCTCGCGCGCGACTCGATGGCGGCGTGCGCGTCGGCGGCCCGGTCGAGGGGGAAGCGCTGCCCGATCAGCGGCCTCAGCCGTCCGGCCGCGGCCTCGGCGAGGGCGCTCTCGGTGCACTCGCGCATCAGCGCAGGGGTGGGCCTCGCCTGGACGAGCGTGACGCCCCGCGCGGCCGCGGCCTCCTCCCCGATACCGGCCCACTCCCCGCTCGCCAGCCCGAAGCTGACCATCCGCCCGCCCGGGCCCAGCAGCCCGAAGGCGGCCCTGGCGATGTCCCCGCCCACCCCGTCGAGGACGACGTCGACGGGGGCGATCCCGTCGGCCCAGCCCACAACCGTGTAGTCCACCACCTCGTCGGCGCCCAGGTCGCGGGCCACCCCGGTCTTGCGCGAGCCCCCGGCCGCCGCGACGACGGTGGCGCCCGCCGCCGCGGCGAGCTGCACCAGGAGCGAGCCCACACCTCCGGCCGCCGCCTCGACCAGCACCCGTTCCCCGGGCCGTGGGGCGGTCGCGCGGATCATCATGGTCGCGGTACGCCCGTCGGCCAGGATCGCGACCGCGTCGTCCAGGGCCAGGCCGTCGGGAACGGCGAAGAGCCCGGCGGCGTCCACCGCGGCCCGCTCGGCGTAACCGCCGGAGCCGCCCGTGGAGGTCACCACCCGGCGTCCGAGCAGGCCGGGGCCGACGCCCTCACCGGCCGCCACGACGACGCCCCCGACGCCGTTGCCCGGGATCATCGGCAGCTCCGGTGTGAACGGCGCCGGGCCGCCCGACCGGAACTGGGTCTCCACGAAGGTGATGTTGGCGTAGGCCACGTCGATCAGCACCTGCCCCGGCCCCGGGACGGGATCGGGGGCGTCCCCCGGTACGAGCACCTCGGGCCCGCCGAACTCCTTCAACCACACCGCGCGCACGACGTTCTCCCCTGTTCGGCCGGTATCGGCCCCAGGATGCAACCTCAACCGGACTCGAGGTCAACCGCGATCACCTGGTACGGCGCGGCGGTTCGCGCGACCGTACCCGTTTGACATCGACCTTGGTTGAGGTCGGAGTCTGTGCCGGTACCCGCTTTCGTGCCCGTTCCCGCTCCGCCCGCCGGACGTGGACGGTCGTGCACGCGCATCCGTACCGTCAAGGAGAGACATCATGACCTTTCAGATCACCGGCGTCACGGTTCCCCGGGAGGACGTCGACGCCATCCTCGCGCTGGTCGCCACGGTCGAGGAGGCCCAGCAGAAGGCACTGCCCGACCCCTTCCTGAAGCTCTTCCGGCCGGAGGCCATCTGGACCACCGGTCACGGCAGGCGGCTGTTCGGGCTCGGCGCGATCGGCGATTTCACCCGCCGGGTCCTGCCCGGCGCGATCGACCACCCGACGACCGCCACGTACGACGTGGAGCACATCGTGTTCATCCGGCCCGACGTCGCCGCGGTCAAGGTCCGCCAGCGGCCGGTCACCCGCGACGGCCGGCGTCTCGACGAGGTGTTCCGCGGCCACCCCGACCCGTCGGCCCTGGCGGCCGAGAACCCCGAGGCCCTCCCGGGCACCCCGATGTACGTCCTGTCCAAGGACGACGGCGAGTGGCGCATCGCCGCCGCGCAGAACACCGCCGTCGTGGACCCCGGTTCCCTCTCCGCCTGATCCGGTCCCGCGGGGCCGTGGGACCGGATGTTCCGGTCAGTGGCCGCGGTCCCCGCCGGGGCGGTCGAGCAGCAGGTCGGCGGCGCGGGCGAGGACCTGGGCCCGGGTCCGGTCGCCGTGGCCGGCGGCGAGGAAGTGCTCGCCGATCGCCACGCAGAAGGCCAGCAGGCTGCGGGCCTCGACCTCGTCGGGGTCGGAGCAGAAGGTGCCGATCAGCTCGCGCAGCAGCGCCATGCGCCGGTCGTCCACCCGTCGCAGGCGCTCGGCGACCGCCTCGTCGCGCCGGGCCCAGTCCCGGATCGCGAGGTCGATGGGCAGCAGGCGGTCGTCGGAGAAGGTCAGGACGCCCGCACGGTGGATCTTGGTCTTCGGGTCGCCCCCCTCGCGCTCTATACGGTCGATCACCTCGTCGGTGCTCTCCCGCTCCCAGGTGTCCAGCATCTCCGTCAGCAGCGCCGCGCGGTCGGCGAAGAACCCGTAGAACCCGCCCTTGGTGACGCCGAGTCTCTTCGCCAGCGTCTCGACGCGGACGGCGTCCGGGCCGCCGTCGGCCAAGGCGCGCAGCCCTTCCTCGACCCACCTGTCACGGGGTGTGCGCGTCGCTCCCACGATGTGTCCCGCCTCACCTCTACGCAATGTATACGCCACCGTATAAACGGGGTTACCCTCATTTTATACGGTGGCGTATATGTGAATGGAGGCCGTGAGATGGTCGTCGGCAGTGTCACGGGGACGCGTGACGTCCCCCCGTCCGTCCGGGCTCTCAGCTCGTTGCCCGATTCCGACTACGCCGACCACTTCGTCCTGGCCACGACCGTGGAGGCGACGCCGGAGCGGTGGGCCCGGGCGATGTTCGGCGACGTCCCCGACGCCGCCGAACTGCTGATCTGGCGCGGCTTCCTCGGTCTCCGGCTCGACCGGAGGCGGTCGCCGGACAGGGTGGCCGGTTGGCGGATCGGCGGGCGCGGCGACGACTGGATCCGGCTCGAGGCCACCTCCTGGTTCCTGCGCGGCAACCTTCTCGTGCAGGTGGTCGACGGCGGGGTGTCGCTGGCGACCTTCGTGCGCTATGACCTGCCCCTGGGCCGGGTCGTGTGGCCCCCGCTGTCCGCCGTCCATCGCCTGCTGGCCCCCGGGTTGCTCCGCGACGCGGCGGCGAAGGTGGCCGCGGCGGAGAGAGGCGATCGCCGGCCGCGACCGTGACCCGGCCTGTTCGGCCGGTGGGCGGGCGGATCCGGTCGCGGCCCTGGTGATCGCGGCCGTGGCGGTCAAGGAGGGCCGAGAGGCCTGGCGCGGGGACGCCTGCTGCGGTCGGCCGCCGGGCGGACGGGCGGATCGTCACCGGCCTGTGGCCGCTGACGGCGCTGACGGTGCTGTTCCGGCCGCCGGACCCGTGACCGAGGGGTGCCCGGGGTCCTGACCTCGACGCGATCCTCATCTGCGAGGGTAGAGCAGAAGATTCCATCACGATTGCCATGAGGGCTGCCTTTCTCCTCCGGAATCTGCGAGGTATCGTGGTGGCTCGTGACGATGTTCCGGATCGACGAGGCCGCGTGACGGCCCGGCGTCTCTCCCGGTGGGCCCTGATGGCGCCGCTCGCCCTCGCCCTGGCCGCCGGTGCGGCGGGCTGCGGCGCCGGTGACCAGGCCGCCCCGCGGGCGGACGGTGCCACGACCCTGACGGTGTTCGCCGCCGCGTCGCTGACCGGGGCGTTCACCGAGCTGGGCAGGGCCTTCGAGGCCGCGCACCCGGAGACGACGGTGCGCTTCAACTTCGGCTCCAGCGCCACCCTCGCCCAGCAGATCGTCCAGGGCGCCCCGGCCGACGTCTTCGCCGCCGCCAGCCCGGCCACGATGAAGACCGTCACCGACGCCTCCTCGGCCGCCGCGCCCCCGGTCACGTTCGCGCGCAACAGCCTGCAGATCGCCGTCCCGGCCGATGATCCCGCGGGGATCGACGAGCTGGCGGACCTCGCCGACCCGAAGGTGAAGGTCGCCCTGTGCGCCGAGCAGGTGCCCTGCGGAGCCGCCGCGGCCAAGGTCCTGGACGCCGCCGGTCTCACGGTCACCCCGGTCACCCTGGAACAGGGCGTCAAGGCCACCCTGACCAAGGTCGAGCTCGGCGAGGTCGACGCCGCCCTGGTCTACAGGACCGACGTCCTGGCGGCCGCGGGCAGGGTCAGGGGAATCGACTTCCCCGGGGCGGAGAAAGCGATCAACGACTACCCGGTCGCCGCGCTCTCCTCCGCGGCCGACCCCGAGGCGGCCGGGCGGTTCGTCGGCCTGGTGCTGTCGGGACAGGGCCGGGACGTGCTGACGAAAGCCGGTTTCCAGGTCCCCTGAGACACGACGGCCGGGGACGGGCTCCGTGTCCCGTGGGCATGTCGTGCCCCCGTACCAGGGGTGGGGCGCGGCCGGTTCCGCGGGCGTCGTCAAACCGGAGGTGATCGTTCGTTCACGCCTTCGTCGTCGATGTGTCGTGGTCGGAAGCGTGGGTAGACGAGCCCGTCACAGCCGCCCGCCAGGGCGGGGGAGCCGAAAGAAAGGAGCGACCATGTCCACCGCACGAGAGATCATGACCGCGGGTGCCGAATGCGTGCAGGCCGAGGAGACCGTACTTGAGGCGGCCGAGAAGATGGCCCGTCTGGACGTCGGCTCGTTGCCGATCTGCGGCTCCGACGACCGTCTCCAGGGCATGCTCACCGACCGGGACATCGTGGTGAAGGTGCTGGCCAAGGGCAAGGACCCCAAGAGCTGTCTGGCCGGCGAGCTGGGCGAGGGCAAGCCCGTCACCATCGGCGCCGACGACGACGCCCGGGAGATCCTGCGCACGATGGCCTCGCACAAGGTGCGCCGCCTTCCGGTGATCGACGGTCACACGCTCATCGGGATGGTGGCGCTGGCCGACGTGGCCCGTGCCCTGCCGGACGCGCCGGTCGGTGACCTTCTCGACGCGCTGACCAGCGACTGACCCGGCGCGCCGGGCGGTGGGCGACCGCCGCCCGGCACGCGACCGGCCGCCTCGGGCGGCTCCACCGTCACGGTGGAGCCGCCCGAGGCGCGTCCGGGGCCGGTTCCCGCCGGGCAGACCGGTTTCCCCCGGGCCGACCGGTTCCCTCCGGGCGGAGGGATGGAACGGATGCCGGTCCCCGCGGGGCGGGGACCGGGTCTCACCCTCGCTGGCCGGTCGTGGCGATGCCCTGAAGGAAGTACCGCTGACCCAGGAAGAAGATCGCGATCAGCGGCAACGTGGTGATCACGCTGGCGGCCAGCACGATCTCCCACTTGGGGTCGCCGCCCTGGTAGAACTGGTCGACCACCGCCTTCAGCCCTCTCGGCAGCGTGTAGAGCGCCGGGTCCTGCAGGTAGATCAGCGGCTTCATCAGGTCGAACCAGCTCGCCTTGAGCTCGAAGACGAACGCGATGATCAGCGCCGGCCGCGACAGCGGGAGCGCGATCCGCCAGAACAGGTCCAGGTACGAGGCGCCGTCCACGCGCGCCGCCTCGAAGACGTACCGGGGCACGCCCAGCAGGAACTGGCGCAGCAGGAAGATGTAGAACGCCGAGCCGAACAGGTTGGCCGCCCAGAGCGGCACCTGCGTGCCGGTCAGCCCCACCGAGTTCCAGATCAGGTACGTCGGGACCAGCGTGACCGCGCCGGGCAGCATCATCGTGCCCAGCACGCTCGCGAACAGCAGGCCCCGGCCGGGGAAGCGGAAGTAGGCGAAGCCGAACGCGACGAACGCGCTCGACAGCGTCACCGCCAGGGCGGCCACGACGCCCACGATCAGGGTGTTCACCAGCCACGTCAGCATCGGCGCGGCGTCCCAGACCGAGATGTAGTTCTCCGGCTGGAACGGCGACGGCCAGGGCAGGAACGGGTCGCTGAACGTCCGGTCGCGCGGCTTCAGCGACGCCGAGACCAGCCAGACGAACGGGTAGATGAGGATCGCCGAGGCGACGGCCAGCACGATCAGGAAGAAGATCCTCCGGGTCGGCCTGCCGGCGTCGTCGGGCACCGGCGCGGCCGGCTCGGCGGCGGGGGGCGCCTGTTGCAGGGTGGTCATCGGCTGCGCTCCTCGGCCTCGTAGTACACCAGCCGGTTGCCCACCTTCACCTGGATCACCGTGATGATCGCGATGACCAGGAACAGCACCCAGGCCAGCGCGGAGGCGTAACCCATGTGCAGGTACTGGAAGGCCTGCTGGAAAAGGTAGATCACGTAGAACAGGGCGGCGTCGCCCGAGGAGTTCTGGGCCTGCGTGTTGCCGAAGTACATCGTGTAGACCTGGTCGAACATCTGCAGCGAGGCGATCGTGTTGACGATCACCACGAAGAACAGCGCCCCGCCGATCATCGGCAGGGTGATCGACCGGAACCGCTGCCACGTGCTCGCCCCGTCGATCATCGCGGCCTCGCTCAGCTCCCGCGGGACGTTGCGCAACGCGGCGAACAGGATGATGGTGGTCGAGCCGAGGTTCCACAGCGACATCAGCACGATGCCCGCCAGCATCCAGTCCGGGTCACTGGTCCACTGCGGCCCCTGCACCCCGAACAGGGCCAGGAACTGGTTGACCATGCCCACCTGGCCGTTCAGCAGGAACAGGAAGAGCACGCCCACGGCGACGTGGGGGGTCATGGACGGCAGGTAGAAGATCGTCCGGAAGACCCCGGCCGCCCGGCCGGTGATGCGGTTCAGGATCAGCGCCAGCCCCAGGGCCAGCCCGATCGAGAGCGGGACGTGCAGCACGGTGTAGAACAGGGTGTTGCCGATGGCGCGTATCACCTTGGGGTCCTGCGCCATCGTGGCGTAGTTGTCCAGGCCGGTGAACCGCGGCGGGCTGATCAGGTCGTAGTCGGTGAACGACAGCACCAGGCTGGCGATCATCGGCCCGAGCTGGAAGAGCAGCAGGCCGACCACCCAGGGCAGCACGAAGACGTACGCCCAGCGCGTCTCCGGGCGGGAGAGCGCGGCTTTCACGGCCGGCTCCCCGCGGGCGTGCCTGGACGCCAGCTCACGGCTGCGCCTCGTCGATGGCCTTCTGCGCCTTGGCGTCCGCCTCCGCCAGCGCCTGGGCCGCCTTCTGCCGTCCCTGCAGCACGTTCGTGCCCGCGTCCTGCCAGGCGGTGTTGAACTCGGCGGCGGCCGCGGACTGCGGAACCACGAAGCCGGCCTCCTGCACGGCGCGGATGGTCTTCACCGCGTCGTCGTAGGCCTTCTTGCCGCTGGGCTTGACCACCTCGGAGAAGATCACCTCATCGGCCTTGGCGTTGCCGGTGTAGGTGCCGATGTTGACCTTCCCCTCCTTGGCGCGCTTGTCCGCGCGGGCGCGGGCCGCCGCGACCCAGGTGTCGGCCGCGGTCATCGTCTTGATCCACGAGCAGGCCGCGTCCGGGTTGCGCGCGCCCTTGGGGATGACCCAGGCGTTGCCGCCCACCATGTTCACCGGCTTGCCCTGACGGTCCTTGAACGGCACCACCGTGATGTCCGCGTCCGGGGTGACCCCGGCCATCGCGCTGATCACGAACTGCTCGGTGAGCATCGCGCCGATCTGGTCCTTGGCGAACGGGTTGCCCTCCCCGAAGTAGTCGAACGTGTCGGTGAAGGCCTTGAGCTTCTTCCAGCCGCCCTGCGACTCCAGCAGGCCGGTGGCGTACTCCAGCGCCTCGCCGACCTTCGGGTCGTCCAGGTTGACGGTACGGCCGTCCTCGCTGAGCAGGTCCGCGCCGTTGGCCTTGGCCCACAGCGGCAGGAACTCCGGCAGCTTGGGGTAGAAGCCGAAGCGCTCGATCTTGCCGTCCTTGATCCGGGTCATCTTCTTGGCGAGCTGGGCCAGCCCGTCCCAGTCGGAGGTGTCGATGCTCGCCGGGTCGACCCCGGCGTCGCGCGCGGCCTTGTTGTTCACCAGCAGGACGATCGAGTTGTAGAACTCGGGCATGGCGTACCACTTGTCGGCGAAGCGCACCTGCTTCTGCGCGGCGGGGTAGAAGTCGCCGGTCGCGATCGACTGGCCGCTGACGCAGGAGTCCAGCGGCTGGATGGCCCCCCGGGCGGCGTACCCGCCGATCCGGTCGCGGCCCAGGTAGACCACGTCCGGCGGGTTGCCCGAGGCCACCGCCGACAGGAACGCCTGCTCGTTGAACTGGCCCTGGTTGATCGTCACGTTGACCTTGGGGTACGCCTTCTTGAAGGCGTCCACCCGGACCGTGGCGATCTCGTCGGGAAGACCGAACCCCATGGTGGTCAGGGACGCCGCCCCGGAACCACTGCTCCCCTCGGCAGGTCCCTTGTTCGCCCCGACCCCTCCGCACGCGGCCAGAGAACCGGCCAGCATCGCCGCCGCGGCCACACGCCCTGCTCGTGAAACAGGCATCTTCGCCCTCTTCCTGAAAGTGAGTGCGCTCCGTCTTCCCCCTAAACGAGAAACAAACAAGTACATGTCACTCCTTTTGCCGACCGGACCTGCGGACCGGCGGCACGAAGACCCTGCCGATCCGCAGAAGTGATGATCCGGACCATCTCACGGTCCGGACGGGGCCGGAAGCCCCGGCCGGCCGGTCTCTCAGGCGGGCCGCACGGACCAGGACGGCTCGTTCTCCAGGTCGAGGGTCACCTCCACCGCCCGCTCGCCGTCGCTCACCCGGTAGGACAGGGCGGTGTTGGTCAGAGCGGTGACCGTGGTGCGGGCCCGGGTCAGCCAGGGACGTTCCCGCCGGAAGGCGATCAGCTCCCGGTGCAGCCGGTGGACCTCCTCGCCGCCGGGCGTCAGGGCGGGCAGCAGGGACGGGTCGTCGGGGAAGGCCGGGCGGATCGCGTCGTCACCGCCCGCGCGCTCCTCCTTGACGCCTCGCATGCCCCGCTCGTCGCCGGCGTAGACCGACGGCACGCCGCCGACCGTGAACAGGACCGCCAGGGCGGCCCCGAGGTGGCGGGGCTCGTCGAGCCTGCTGGCGATGCGCGTCACGTCGTGGTTGCCGACGAACGTCAACGGCGCGAACGTCTCCAGGAGGGCGTTGTGCCGGTCCAGTGCCCAGGCCAGCTCGAAGAGGTTGCGGTCGTTGAGGGAGCTCCAGATCGCCTTCCACAGCTCGTACTGGGTGACGGAGTCGAGGCCGCCCTTCTCTGTGAACGCGGCGTAGTCGCCGTGGATGACCTCGCCCACCAGCCACGCGTCCGGGAAGCGCGGGCGCAGCCGGTCGGTGACCTTCCGCCAGAACTCCACCGGGACGGCGTAGGCCGCGTCCAGCCGCCATCCGGCGATGCCGCGCTCCAGCCAGTACGCCATGACGCCGGCGACGTGGTCGACGACCTCGGGGTTGCCGTGGTCGAGCTCGGCGAGCCGGTCGTGACCCTCGAACGTGCCGCCGCTCAGCCAGCCCGGCGGCGCGGCGAAGCTCCGGCCCACGTGGTTGAAGACCCCGTCGAGCAGTACGCCGAGCCCCCGGGAGGAGGCCGCCCCGACGAGCGCGACCAGGTCGGCCTCGGTGCCCAGGCGCGGGTCGACGCGGTAGTGGTCGACGGTGTCGTAGCCGTGGGTCTCGGAGGCGAAGACCGGCCCCAGGGCCAGCCCGTCGCAGCCGAGATCGGCCCCGTGGTCCAGCCACCGCTCCAGCCTCGCCAGCCGGGGCACCGGGGCCGCGGACGCGGGCAGCGCCTCGGCCTCGGCCCCCAGGAAGCCGAGGGGATATACGTGCCACCAGATCATGGTGTGGCCCTCCATTAGTGAGCTCGTCCTCAATAACAGCTTACTGAGGATCGGCTCATTAGTCGCTATGATCCCGGCATGGCACGCAGACGACTTGACGTGGCCGACCGTCGAGAGGAACTCCTCGCCGCCGCGCGAGCCGCGTTCGCCCGGTGGCCGTACGAGACGGTCACCGTCGCGGCGATCGCCCGGGCGGCGGACGCCTCCGAGGCCCTGGTCTACCGCTACTTCTCCGGCAAGGAGGAGCTCTACCTGGAGACGGTACGGGCCGGTGTGCGGGACCTGCTCTCCCGCCAGCAGGACTTGGCCGACCGGTTGCCGCCCGGCACCCCGCCCGCCGAGCGGCTGGCCGCCTCCGTGCGGCTCTACCTGGACTTCGTCTCCGAGCAGCCCGCCGGATGGGCGGGCCTGCTGCGGCCCGGCGCGATCCCCGAGGCCGCGGCCCTCCAGGAGGGGGCCCGTGACCGCTTCGCCGACATGCTGCGCGCCGCGACCGGTGCCGGGCCGGGATCACCGTCGGACTACGCCTTCCGCGGCTACCTGGGCTTCTGCGACGCGGTCTGCCTGGCCTGGGTCGAGGCGGGCCGTCCGGAGGAGGACCGCGAGCACCTGGTGCAGGCGGCGGTCGGCGCTCTGGAGGGAGCCCTGCGCCGGGTCGGCGAGACCGGCCGGGCCGTGTCCTGACGCTGGCGGACGCGGTCACAGGCAGCCGGCACGCCACGTCACCCGTCACGGACACGTCACCTGTCACGGACACGTCACCTGTCATGGCAGGGAACGAGACGGTCGGGGTGACGTGTGGGTGGTTTGGCGTACCTTGCCGGTGATGGCATGCTCTTTCGCGGAAGACGTCGCGCGGGGTGGCGCGCTCCCCGGCCGCGGACCGCGGGGCACGGGACCCGCCGGGCGGATCCCGTCGGATCCGCGCGGGTGCGCGCCGGGGGAGGAGCACGATGGCCGGCACGGTGCTGCGGCCCGGAGATCCCACCGACCTCGGTCCGTACACGATCGAGGCCAGGCTCGGCGAGGGCGGGCAGGGCGCGGTCTACCTCGCCCGCGACCCGGACGGTGAGCACGTCGCGATCAAGATGCTGCACCCGAGGTTCGCCGCCGACCCGGTCGCGCGGGCCCGCTTCCAGCGGGAGATCAGCGTCGCCCGGCAGATCGCCGAGTTCTGCACCGCCCGGGTGCTGGACGCGGGGGAGAGCGGCGACCACCTGTACGTGGTGAGCGAGTTCATCGAGGGACCGTCGCTGCAGCAGGCCGTCGAGAACGAGGGACCGCGCGACGGCGCCGCCCTGCAGCGCATCGCGATCAGCACCGCCACCGCGCTCGTCGCCATCCACCAGGCCGGCATCGTGCACCGGGACCTCAAACCGGCCAACGTGCTGCTCGGCCGCGACGGCCCGCGCGTCATCGACTTCGGCATCTCCAAGGCGCTCGACGCCGCGCTCGCGCAGACCAGTGGCGCGGTCGGGACCCCGACCTACATGTCGCCCGAGCAGATCCACGGCCGTCCGGCCGCCGCCCCCTCGGACGTCTTCAGCTGGGCCGTGACGATGGTGTTCGCCGCCACCGGCCGCCCGGCGTTCGGCCAGGACAGCATCCCGGCCGTGCTGCACCGCATCCTCACCGCCGAGCCCGACCTGTCGGAGGTCCCCGAGGGACTGCGGCCGCTGCTGGCGGCCTGCCTGGCCAAGGCGCCCGCCGACCGGCCGGTCGCCTCGGACCTGCTGTTCCGGCTGATCCGCCAGCCCTCCCCGGGCACCGGGCCGTCCGCCGTGGCCTCCCCGTCGCCCGTCCCGGACGCGACGCTCCCGGCCCCGAAGGCCGCACCGCCCTCGCGGAGCACCCCGTCCCCGCAGAGCACCCCGCCCCCGTCCCGGCCGTTCCCGCAGCCCGTCCCGGACGCGACGTTCCCGCCCCCGCGGTCCGCCCCGCCCGGCCCGGCGCAGTCCGCCCCGGCCGCGTCCGGGCCGTTCCCTTTCGGTCCGCCTCCCGCAGGTCCGCCGTCCCCGCCGTTCCCGCGGCCCTCGCACGCCGGGGGTTCCCCGCTCGAACCGGGCGCCGGCCCCCGGGAGTGGAGGCCCCCGGGTGATCCCGGCGCGGGGTCCCCGGAGACGACCGCGCCGGGCGGGCCGGGCGGGCCGGCACGGTCGCGCCCGTGGCTGATCGGGGCCGCCGTCGCCGTCTCGGCGGCCGTGGTCTCGGCCGCCGGGATCTTCGTGCTCCCGCCCCTGATGGCCGGGACCGGGGAGAGGACCGCCGATCCCACCCCGGTGGCGCTGTCCGGTTCCCCGGACGGCACCCTCTCCTCCTCCGGCACCCCCTCCCCGGACGGTTCCTCCTCGCCGGACGTCTCCCCGTCCGCCGACGCCTCGCCCTCTCCCGGCGGGTCCGCGTCCCCCGCGGCCACCCCCACCGCGGTCACCGGGGACTGGAAGAGCGCACCCGTCGGCGGCCCGCTGCGCGGCCACCGCGACGACGTGGGAACGGTGCAGGTCGCCCGGGTGGACGGCGAGCCGGTGATCGTCTCCGGCGCCAACGACCGCACCGTCCGGCTGTGGGACCTGGCCACCCGCAAGCCGCTGGCCACGCTCACCGGGCACACCGACTGGGTGCGGTCCGTCGCGGTCACCGAGCTGGACGGCAGGGCGGTCGCGGTGTCGGCCGGTGACGACGGGACCCTGCGCCGCTGGGACCTGGCGAGCCGCAAGGCGATCGGCAGGCCCGTCGCCACCGGTGGCAGCGTCTTCTCGGTCACCGTGGCCGACCTCGGCGGCGAGCCCGTCGCGGTGACCGGCGGCCGGAACGGGAACCTGTGCGTGTGGAACCTGAGGACCGGGGCCGCGATCGGCAGGACCCGCCGCGCCTCCACCGCGCCGGTGTTCGGCCTGGCCACCGCCGTACTCGACGGTGAGCCCGTGGTGTTCACCGGCAGCGGCGACGGGACGGTGCGCCGCTGGCCGCTGCGCGGCGGGGCCGGTGAGACGATCCTCGTCCAGCGCGGCCAGGTCTCGGCCGTCACCACGGCCGAACTGGACGGCAGGCTCGTGGTGCTCTCCGCGGGCGGCGCGCAGGAGATCCACGTCGACGACGCGGCCGGAGGCGGTGAGGCGCGCCCGCCGATCCTGAGCCACACCGGCTGGGTCTACTCCCTGGCCGTCGGCCGGGTGGGCTCGCTCACCGTGGTGGTCTCCGGCAGCAACGACTCCACCGCGCGGGTCCACGACCTGGACACCGGAGAGCGCACGGGCAGGGCGTTCAAGGACCACGACCACAACGTGTTCGGCGCCGCGGTGGCCGAGCTGAAGGGACGTCCCGTCGCGGTCACCGCCGGCGGCGACGACACCGTCCGGGTCTGGCGCCTGGGCTGACCCGCCGGACCGGCCCAGCCGCGCAGAGCCGCGCAGAGCCGACTCGATCCGCCCCGGGCCAGGGGGGCCCGGGGCGGATCGGCGGTGAGGGGTCTACTTCAGGTACGGCCCGGCGGCGCCGATCCTGCCGGGGGCCGGGTTGCCGGGCAGGGAGAGCACGTACGCCCTCAGGTTGCCCTTGCCGCCGGGCGCGACCGTCAGCGTCCCGCCGGTGACGACCCTGGTGTCACCGGTGACCGCGTCGACGTAGGTGCCGTTCGGGATGCCGGTGAACGTGGCCCCGCCGGAGACCGAGACCAGCACGAAGCTGTCCGTCGCCCCCTGCGTGAAGCGGCGCTTGAAGGCCATGTCGCCCGAGACGCCCTCGGTGGAGTACTGGCCCTTCTGCAGCGCAGGGATCGCCCGCCGGATCCGGTTGAGCCGCTGCACGTGCCTGACCAGCGGCTTGTCCAGGGTCTGCGCCACCGCGCCGGTGGCGCCGGAGACGGTCCCGAAGTCCGGGGCGGTGACCGACCCGGCCAGGTGGCCGCCGTAGTAGGCGCGGCCGGTGGTGGCCAGCGGGCAGGTCGGCCCGCAGTCGATCCTCTTGCCTCGCTGGAACTCGATCTCCGAGCCGTAGTAGAGCGTCGGGATGCCGCGGAAGGTCCACATCAGGCTCATGTTCTCGGCCCAGGCGTCGGTGCCGCCGTCGAAACGGACCGAGGACTTGTTCGGGCCGTAGTCGTGGGAGTCGACGTAGACGGTGTTGAAGGTGGCGTCGTTGTAGCTGTCGTCGGAGTCCTTGCCGTTGTGGAAGGCGT
This sequence comes from Streptosporangium longisporum, assembly GCF_039534895.1. Classification (NCBI taxonomy): domain Bacteria; kingdom Bacillati; phylum Actinomycetota; class Actinomycetes; order Streptosporangiales; family Streptosporangiaceae; genus Streptosporangium; species Streptosporangium longisporum. The sequence goes on from NZ_BAAAWD010000032.1 coordinate 106,973, forward strand.
TGGAGGCCTCGCCGAAGTTCATGTGCATCCGCATGTCGATCACGTTCATGCCGGAGAAGGCACTGTGGTCGGGGGCGTGGTAGGCGTTGCCGTCCAGCCTGGCGTTGGTGCTGACGGGCTGGTTCCCGGTGCCCATCAGGTTCTCGTGGTCGTACTGCTCGATCGCCGCCCTGACGTCGTCGGCGCTGTACTGCCTGCGTTCCTTCCAGGTGTAGAACTGCGCCGAGTGGTTGACCGAGCCGCGGTTCCACTTGTCGTGCACGAACGCGGCGACCTCACCGAAGACGTAGAAGTCCTTCGCCTTGGCCGCGCCGAACCTCGCGGTGGCGTGCGCGCGGATCGCGGGCAGGAACCGCCGGTTCCAGGTGACCCGGGGGACGTGCACGGCGGTGTCGACGCGGAAGCCGTCCACGCCCATGTCGATGTACCTGTTGTAGACGTCGATCAGGTAGTCCTGGACGACCTTGCTCTCGGTGTTGAAGTCGGCCAGGTCCTCGTGCAGCCAGCAGCTGCGCGAGTCCTCGCCCTCCCAGTTGCCGATCCAGCAGTTGTGAAAATAGGTCGCCGGGAACATGCCCGAGGTGGGGCTCGGCCACTGGCAGTTGTAGACCCGGTACCCTTCGGCGCTCTGGCCACCGGTCGGGACGCCCCAGTTGCGGCAGGTGTTGCCCGCCGGTTCGGCCGTCGACCACAGGTCGCCGTTGTGGTACGACTTCCCGGAGACCGGCTCCACGCTCCTGCCGTCGTAGGTGAAGCCCGGGGCGGGCTGGTCGTAGTACCAGCTCCACTGGGCGTCGCGCACCCCGTAGACCTTGGGGGTGAACAGGCCCTTGGCGCCCCAGCGGGAGCTGTGGTTGTAGACCACGTCCTGGTAGATCTTGATGCCCTTGGCGTGGGCGGCGTTGATCAGGTCCTGGTACGAGGCGCCCTCGGACTCCAGCCGGGCGTCGACGCGGTGGAAGTCCCAGCCGTGGTAGCCGTGGAAGTCGTAGTCGGACCGGTTCAGCACGACCGGGGTGATCCACAACGCGGAGAACCCGAGCCCCTTGACGTAGTCGAGCTTGTCGATCAGCCCCTTGAAGTCGCCGCGGAACATCGGGTCGTCGTTCGCGGCGTTGCCGGACTTCACGTGCTGGCTGCCGCCCCGGTTGTTGGCGGTGTCGCCGTCGGCGAACCGGGCGGTCATCACGAAGTAGATCGAGTCCTCGCGGGGGTCGCCGCCGAGCGGGGTGCCGCCCGCGGGCTGCGCGGGCCCGCGGCCGGTGGTGGCGGTGGCCGCCGCGCTCGCCGGTGAGACGTTCCCCGCGGCGTCCCTGGCCTGGACGGTGTAGCGGTAGGCGGTGTTCTCGGCCAGGCCGGTGTCGGAGTGCGCCGTGGCCGTCACGTCGATGACCTTCGGGCCGCCGGTGCCGCCGGTGCGGGTGATCCGGTAGCCGGTCACCCCGACGTCGTCGGTGGCGGCGTTCCAGGCCAGCGCGATCACGGTGCCGTTCGCGGAGGCGGTGAGGCCGGTCGGTGCGGTGGGGGCGACGGTGTCGGGGCCCTGGGGGACGCACGGGTTCGCCGCGTTCGCGGTCACGACGCGGTTCCTGACCGTGCTGACGCCGGTGCCGATGACGTAGTCGGCGCCGCCGTTGTTGTCCCAGGTGCCGGAGCCGTTGTTGAAGGCGGCCTTGAGACCGGTCGCCGAGCCCAGGTCGATCGTCCTCTTCTTCCAGCCGGTGCAGGCGGTCTCGCCCATGGGGACGCCGGGGACGGTGGTCCAGGAGCCGCCGGTGGGCTGGTAGTGGATGTTGGCGGTGTTCCAGCCGGTCGCGTAGTAGACGGTGGCGCTGCCGGCCGCCGAGGCGGCGGGGATCGCGGCGAGCAGGGGGACGAGGGCCAGCAGGGCGGCGACGAGCAGCCCCGCGGTGCGGTGGGCGGGTGAGCGCATGGGGTTCCTCTGATCGAGGGGCCGGAGAGTGGCCCCGGGCGCGCGAGGGCGCCCGGGGCGGCGGTCCGGGCGTGCGGGACGCCCGTGGCCGGGCCCCGGGCGCGGGGGAGCGCGCCCGGGGCGGGGCCGGCGGGGCGACGGGGTGGCCGTGCCCCGCCGGGATCAGAGGTCAGCGCCAGGAGTCGTTACGTGTCGCCGTACCGCCCGACGGGGTGGTGAAGGAGCGGTTGGGGTCGCTCTCCCAGATCACCGAGCCGTCGGAGTTCTTCTTGATGTACTTGTAGGAGATCGTCGTGCCGGCCGGCAGGTTCACGGTGCCCTTCCAGACCGGGTACGAGGCCGACGACAGCGCGACCGCGTTCGCCGGGTTCCAGGCGCCCAGCGCGGGGACGTCGCCGACGACGAAGACGTTCTGGCCCCAGGTCGTGGTGGCGTTCGCGTTGAACGTGGTGGCCACCTGGCCGGGGTTGACGGTCGGGGTCACGGTCGGGGTCGGGGTCGGGCCGGGGCCCATGGCACCGGTGTGGATGGCGACCGCGCCCCTGGCCGGGACGGTGACCGAGGCGGTGCCGCCGGAGGAGACGGTCACCGAGCCGCTGCCCGCCGCGTTGGCGTAGGTCCCCGCGGGCAGGCCGGTGGTGAAGGTGCGGGTGACGCTCGCGCCCTCGTTGTTGATCGCGACCCAGCCCTTGGTGCCGCGGCTGAAGGCGATCACGTTGTTGCCGTTGTCGTACCAGTTGGCGACCGGGGTGCCGTTGACGACGCGGTTGAAGCGGGCCATCCCGGTCATCTGGCGGTGGAAGCAGGTCCACTGCCCGTTGCCGCAGTTGGTGTCGGTGACGAAGCCACCGCCTCCCGAGGGCGGGCCGGCCTCGCTGTTGCCCCAGGCGAACCCGGAGTAGACCCGCGCGGCGCCGTACGGCCAGGCCAGCATGAAGACGTTGGCCAGCCGGTAGGCGTCGCCGTTCTTGTAGTTCATGGTCGAGCCGTTGCGCTCGGTGTCGTGGTTGTCGACGAAGACCACGGCCTTGTCGCTGGGCACCGACAGGCCCCAGCTCTGCCCGAACGACTGCAGGTTCTTGATCTGCCCGCCGCCGAACTGCTCCTTGAGCTTGCGGCCGTAGACGAACTCGTGGACGTCGCCGACCCCGGTGTACTGGCTCGGCGAGATCGCCTCCCCGTTGCCCTGGATGACCTCCTGGTGGATGTACGGCGATCCGGTGAGCCTGCTCTTGATCGCGGCCAGGTCGGCGGGGTTGATGTGCTTGGCGGCGTCGATCCGGAAGCCGTCCACGCCCAGCGAGGTCAGTTTGTTGAGGTATCCGGCGATCTGGTCGCGGACGTAGTTCGAGCCGGTGTTGAGGTCGGCCAGGCCGACCAGCTCGCAGTTCTGCACCCGCCCGGCGTCGTTGGTGTAGTCCGAGCCGTTGATCACGCAGGTGGGGGAGTGGAAGTCGGCGGCCGAGTACAGCCCGGGGTAGTCGTACTTGCCGAAGGTGTAGCCGCCGTAGCTGGTGCTGCCCTGGCCGGTCATGTGGTTGATGACGGCGTCGGCGTGCACCTTGACGCCCGCGGCGTGGCAGGCGTTGATCATGTTCTTGAACGCGGCCTCGTTGCCGAACTTGCTGGTGAGGGTGTAGCGGGCGGGCTGGTAGACGTCCCACCAGACCGTGCCGCCCTTGGACATCGAGTCGTTCGGCGGGGAGACCTGGACGGCGCCGAACCCGGCCGGGCCGAGCACGTCGGTGCACTCCTTGGCGACGGAGTTCCAGTTCCAGCTCCACAGCTTGACGATCGGGCCGGGGGTGGGCGGGGCCGCCTGGGCGGGGGCGCTCAGCACGGCGGGCACCAGAACGGTGGCTCCGGCCAGCGCGCTTAACGCCGTGGCAATGATGACTCGGTAGGGTTTCACGGGTGGGGGCCTCCAGATCAGTGGACGGGTTCCCTGGCCGGGCCGGGTGCTGCAACACCCGGCCCGGCGGGTTTTTCAGGTGGTCGCCTGCGGGCCGCCCGGAGACGTCCGGGGACGTCCGGCACGGCCCGGGACGCCCGGGGGAGAAGGGGACGGGGGGTCGGGGTCAGGGCCGGACGAAGACGGCCACCGTGCGTGGCGGGACCGTCACCGTGCCCGTCGCCGGGTCGAACGTCGACTGCTTCACGACGGCGTCGTCGCCGTTCGCCTGGACGGGGTGGAGCGTCACCTGGCCGCCCTTGAGGGCGTCGACGGTCTGTGGCCGCGCCTCGGGGGTCGCGTTGAGGACGACGGTGATCGACCTCCAGCGCGGGTCGATGCCCGAGGAGTCCAGGTGCATGGTCACGACACCCGGGGTCTCCGAGGTGCCGCTGGTCGGGAAGGTCAGCCGCTTCTGCACCTCGGCCAGGCTGTCCAGGGCGAACGCCGGGGAGGAGGAGCGGATCCTCAGCAGGTCGCCGTAGCGGGCGCGGGCCGCGCCGATCGCCGCGCAGTCCGGCTTGAGCGCCGGGTCGGCGAGCAGCGGCCTGGCGTAGGGCCACTTGTCCTCGTTGTCGGCCTTCGGGGGAAGGCCGGCGCCGAAGCCGTTGCCCGCCGAGCAGTCCCACAGCAGCCGGTTGAACCAGTCACCGGAGTCGAAGGAGTTGCGGTCGAGCGACTTGGAGCGGAGCCGCTCGCTGCCGGCGTGCACGAACGAGGTGCCCTGGCCGAGCACGGCCGTGGCCAGCGAGAGCGACTGCATCCGTACCCGGTCGGCCATGCCCGTCGCCTGCGGCAGCTTGTAGGCCAGCGCGTCGAAGAGCGTCTCGTTGTCGTGGGCGTCGACGTAGGTGACGGCCTCGCCGGGGGAGGCGGTGTACCCGGCGGGTGAGCCGTTGTAGTCCACCTCCGAGCCCTTGACGCGCCGCCCGTCGGAGGCGGTGAAGGTGTAGTCGCGCAGGTTGCCGGTCAGCCCGACCTTGATCAGGTCCTGGTAGCGCAGCAGCCGGGCCCGCTGCGCGCCGGCGTCGCCGTTGGCGGGCGAGCCGTTGGGCGCCCCGGCCAGTCCCGAGCCGAAGCCCTGCACGCGGGGGTCGGCGTCGAACGGGCCGCCGCCGCGTACCGCGTCGCGCAGCCGGTCGTTGAAGGTGCCGATCCCGGTGCCGGCCATCCCGGCCTGGGTGGCCTGCTCGAAGCGGGCGTCGTCGGCGACCTCGCCGAAGTTCCAGCCCTCCCCGTACAGGATGATCGACTTTCCGTCGACGCCGTCGCGGGCGAGGGTGAGCCGGTCCAGGGCCTCGCGGACCGCGACCATGTTCGCCTTGGGGTGGTGGCCCATCAGGTCGAACCGGAAGCCGTCCACCCGGTACTCGCGGGCCCAGGTGACCACGGAGTCGACGACGAGCCTGCCCATCATGGCGTGCTCGGGCGCGGTGTTGGCGCAGCAGGTGGAGGTGGCCACGCTGCCGTCGTCGAGGAGCCGGTGGTAGTAGCCGGGCACGATGCGGTCCAGCACCGAGGTGGGGTCCTGGCCCGCGGCGTGGGTGTGGTTGTAGACCACGTCCATCACGACCCGCAGCCCGGCCCCGTTCAGCCCGCCGACCATCTCGCGGAACTCCCTGATCCGCGACGACCCCTCCGGGTCGGAGGCGTAGGAACCCTCCGGCACGGTGTAGTGCAGCGGGTCGTAGCCCCAGTTGAAGGAGTCCTTCGCCGCGGTCCTGGCGACGCAGGCCTGCTGCTCCTCGGAGTCGGGGGCCATCGAGGCCAGGTCGCAGCCGGGTTCGGTCCGGTCCGACCTGCGCTCGGGGACGGTGGCGATGTCGAAGACCGGCAGCAGGTGCACGTGGGTGAGCCCGTCCTTGGCCAGGGCGCGCAGCTCCCTCATCCCCGCGGAGTCGCCGGTGAACGCGCCGTACGTGCCGCGCCTGGCGGCCGGGACGGTCGCGTCCGAGGCGGAGAAGTCGCGCACGTGCAGCTCGTAGACGGACGCCCTGTTCTGGGGCACGGCCGGTGGCTTGGCCCGCGACGACCAGCCGTCGGGCCGCAGCGACCGGTCGGACAGGTCGACGAGCTGGCTGCGGCCGGACCCGGCCGACAGCGACAGGCTGTAGGGGTCGGTCACCTCGTTGACGACGACCTTGCCCGCGGCCGGGGAGTGGACCGTCACCAGGAAGGTGTAGTAGCGGTCCTTCCAGCTCCGCTGCCCGCGCGCCGACCAGACGCCGGTGCGGTCGTCGCGCCGCATGGCGTGCACGGTGCGGGGCCCGCCCGAGGGGTCGCGGTACAGCGCCAGCTCGACCTTGTGGGCGGTCGGCGCCCAGACCGACAGCTCGGGCGTGCCGCCACGCCAGGACGGCCCCAGGCCGGCGCCGGCCGCCGCGGCGTACAGGTCGTCGAGCACGCCGGGCAGCTGCACGCCGGTGGCGGTCAGCAGGGCGCCGGAGACGTCGCGTTCGGCGGCCACGACCTGGCCGCGCACGGCCTCCCGCACCAGGTCGGTGTCGCGCGGGTCGACGGTGAACGCGGCGTGCCCGGCCAGGTGCGGCCACTTCGCCTTCTGCGCCTCGGTCAGCGCGCCGGGCGTCAGCCGGATCAGCTTGAGGTCACCGGTCAGGTCCCCCTCGGCGTAGGCGATGCCGCCCTTGCCGGAGAAGGCCAGGGCGTAGCGGTTCGACGCCGAGGAGTCGATCTTCCAGGCGACGGTGGAGCGGTCGATCCAGTGCGCCGAGGACTTCGACAGGTCGGCGTCGGCGCCGCGCGCCGCCGGCTGGGGCAGCAGGTGGCCCTCGGTACCGGCGACCCGCCACACCTCGTGGCCGTCGGCGGCCAGGTCCAGCGCCTGGTTGTCGGGCAGGTCCTTGGTGTCGCCGTTGTGGATGATGTAGCTCACGTTCGCGGCCCCCTCGGTCAGGGGGACGCGGAAGTACACGCCGAAGGCGTCCCTGCCCGCCGGCTGAAGCGGCGTGGCCCACTCGGTGGGAGCCGCCACGTCCCCCCACAGGTGCAGTCCCCAGCCGTCATAGTTCCCGTCGGGCCGGTGGTAATGCAGGATCGCGACGTTCTCGGCCGCGGCGCGGGTGGCGTGGACCGTGGCCGAGCCGGACACGACGTGGGCGTCCGGCTGCGCGGCCGGGGTGAACGACTGGTCGGCCCCGGGGTCCTTGACGTCCCCCCTGTGCACGATGAAGTTCACCGGGACCGACGCGTTCTTCAGCGGCACCCGCCAGAACGCGCCCGAGGCGTCGACGCCGTCCGCGGGCCTGGGTGCGGCCCACTCGGTGGGCACCCCGTCGGCGAGCCCGTCGCCCCACAGGTGCAGCCCCCAGCCGTCGTAGGCCTTGTCCGGCCGCGAGTAGTGGACGGTCGCGTACCCCTGCGCCGCGGCGCGGGAGGTGTGCGTCGAGGCCGATCCCTGCCTGAGCCAGACCTCGCCGTTCCTGGCGGGGTCGACGATCCGGTCACCGCCGTCCTTCTCGTCCCCCTTGTGGACGATGATCCCGACGTTGGTCGCGCCCGGCTTGAGCCTGATCCAGGCGAAGCGGCCGTAGTCGTCCTCGCCGGTCAGCGGCAGCGGCGCGGCCCACTCGGTGGGGTTCTCCACGTCGCCCCAGACGTGCAGGCCCCAGCCGTCGTAGTCGCCGTCCGCGCGCTGGTGGTGCACGACCAGCCAGTCGCGCTTCACCGTGCCGGGCTGCTCGGGAGCGGGCTCGGCGCCGACCGTGGCCGTCGCCGTCGCCGAGGCGAACCGTCCCGCGGAGTCCTTCACCACGGCCTTGTACGCGACCTTCGTGCCCGCGGCGAGACCGCGCAGGTCGTGGAAGACCCGGAAGACCCGGGAAGAACCGGACGCGTTGGGCGCGTCGTCGGTGCCGATGACCCTCCAGGGGCCTTCGCCGGCCTTGGCGGCGAAGGTGACCTGGTCGAAGCCGGTGCCCGGCACGGTCGCGGTGACCGGGATCCGGCCGTCCTCGGCGGTGCCCCTGATCTCGGCGCCGGGCAGGGCGACCGAGACGGCCGGGGCCGCGGCCGGGGCGGCGAGCCTGGCCGAGGCCCGGTAGACCACCGCGGACAGGGCCGGGACGGTGAGCCCGAGCCTCGTGTCCGCGCCGGTGGTGAGCGCGGACGGGCCCTCGCCGTACACGCGGGTGAAGGCGGCGCCCGCCGAGAAGGTGGGCACGGCCGCGGTCGCCGCCTGCTCGGCGTTGTTGACCGCGACCACGTACTCGATCTGCCTGCTCGCGTCGATCCTGGAGAAGGCGTAGACGCCGCCGGAGGCGAGCCGTTCGATCTGGGCGCCGTCGGCCAGGGCCGGGTGGGCGTCGCGCAGCCCCGCCAGGGCGGCGATGCTGCGGTAGAGCGGGTGGGAGGGGTCGTGGTTGTCGCGCGCGTGGGTGGCGCCGGTGCCGATGAGGTCGTCGTCGAGGTAGTCGGCGGCCTTGGCCGGGAACAGCGGCGCGCGGGCGTCCTGGTCGCCGCCCGAGCCGGTGAAGCCCTGCTCGTCACCGTAGTAGACGACCGGCTGGCCGCGGGTGAGGTACATCAGCTCGTGGGCGAGCAGGTCCCTGCGCAGCAGCTCGGCGTCGGGCGCCCCGGGGTTGTCCTGGGCGACGAAGCGGCCGATGCGGCCCATGTCGTGGTTGCCGAGGAAGGTCGGCAGCGACGAGGCGTTGCCGTCGGCGTCGGTGTGGTGGTCGTCCCCGGCGTACAGCCGGGCCAGCCTGGTCGCGTCCGCGGTGCCGCCGACGAAGGAGCGGGCGGCCTCCTGGAACGGGAAGTCCAGGGTGGCGTTCATGCCCCCGCGGGTGGAGTAGCGGCTGGTGAAGGCGGGCTCGCCCGAGTAGACCTCGCCGAACATGAAGAACCGCTTGTTGCCGTGCTGGGCGGCGTAGCCACGCAGGGCCGGGGAGAAGCGCTCCCAGAACTCCATGTTCACGTGCTTGGCGGTGTCGATGCGGAAGCCGTCGAGGCCGGTGTCGCGCACCCAGGTCCGGTAGATGTCGATCATGCCCTTGACGACCTCGGGCCGCTCGGTCCACAGGTCGTCGAGGCCGAAGAAGTCGCCGTACTGGTCGTTCTCACCGCTGAAGGTGGAGTCGCCCCGGTTGTGGTACATCGTCGGATCGTTCAGCCAGGAGGGCGTCTTGACCCTCTTCGGTGCGACCGGCGTGTACGGGAACGAGCCGGTGTCCACCTCGGGGAAGGTGTCCTTGCCGGCGTGGTCGCGGTCGTCGAACGGCCTGCCGTCGGTGTCGACGTAGGGGTAGGCGCCCTTGGAGCGGTAGGAGTAGGTCTTCTCGGCGTAGTCGATGACGTCGGCCGTGTGGTTGGTGATGATGTCGAAGAAGACCTTCATCCCGCGCCGGTGGGCCTCGCGCACCAGCTCCTTCATCTGGGCGTTGGTGCCCAGGTGCGGGTCGATCCTGGTGAAGTCGGTGATCCAGTAGCCGTGGTAGCCGGCCGAGACGTTCGCGCCGGTGCCCTGCACGGGACGGTTCGCGAACGCGGGGGTGATCCAGATCGCGGTGCTGCCGAGCTTCTTGACGTAGTCGAGTCCGCCGAGCAGACCCTTGAGGTCGCCGCCCTGGTAGAACCCCTTGTGGGAGGGGTCGAAGCCGGTGGCGAGCCGGTTGCCGGACAGGCCGCCGGTGTCGTTGCGGGGGTCGCCGTTGGCGAACCGGTCGGTCATCGCGAAGTAGAAGCGCTCGCGGCTCAGGTCGGCGCGCAGCGCGTCCCGGGCCAGCTCCCTGTCGGAGGGCTCGGCGGTGCGGCTCAGCGGCGAGACCACGGGCGCACCGGTGCCTGTGGTGACGGTGGTCCCGGAGATCCGCGGGGCGGACGGGGACGCCGATGACGGGGCGGACGCGGGGGAGGCGGACGCGGCGGCGGGGGGCGGGGTGGCGGCGAGGGGGGTGATCAGGGCTGTCACGAGCGCGACGCTCGCCAGCGAGGTCGTTCTCGCGCGCCGTGGGGGAAGTGGCCAGACCACGGGGGGCCTCCACGGAGGTTGTTTCGGAGGTATTGCCCGGAAGTTACTCATTGGGACACGTCTGTGCAATCCCTTGCGGCAATTTTCTGAATATCCGGTAAGGCGACGGTGCCGGAAGGGAGATGCGTCACCGCAAGGAACCGTACAAATAGGACTTACAGCTATTTAAGGGTCAATACGGGTGTACGGATTTGCGGGATGGATCGGTGATTCATCGGCTTAGGGGGTCGTTTGTAACGACTTTGCAGACTCTTGCAGAAACTTCTTCCACTCAGGTTCACGTCGGCGTAACGTCCGGCGTACTCCAGAACCGGCCGGACAGCTCAGTTCGATGTCCGGCCACCCCCCTTGAACCTGAGGAGAAGAACATGCGGCGAGCCTTCCCTGCCGCGACGATCGTCGCGGCCCTCGCCCTGGCGGTCTCCGCCTGCGGTGGCGGTGAGGCCGCTCCGGCGGCCCCCGCCCAGTCCGCGGCGGCCGACCCGTCGAAGATCAGCGGTGAGATCACCTGGTGGGACACGGTCCGGCCGGACAGCGAGGGGCCGACGTTCCAGGCGCTCATCAAGGAGTTCCAGGCGAAGTACCCCAATATCAAGGTCAAGTACGTCAACGTCCCCTCCGACCAGGCGCAGAACCAGTTCCAGACCGCGGCCCAGGCCGGCGCCGGGGCGCCCGACGTGATCCGCTCCGAGGTGGCCTGGACCTCCCAGTTCGCCTCGCTCGGCTACCTGCAGCCGCTGGACGGCACCCGCGCCGTGGAGAACGAGTCCGACTTCCTGCCCGGCCCGCTGAGCAGCACCAAGTACCAGGGCAAGACGTACGCGGTGCCGCAGGTGACCGACACGCTGGCGCTGCTGTACAACAAGAAGCTGCTGGCCAAGGCCGGGCACGAGAAGGCCCCCGCCACCGTCGAGGAGCTCAAGCAGGTCGCGCTCGACGTCAAGGAGAAGACCGGCGTCAACGGCCTGGCCCTCAACGTCGACTCCTACTTCCTGCTGCCCTTCATGTACGGCGAGGGCGGCGACCTGCTCGACGTGCAGAACAAGAAGATCACCGTCAACTCCCCGGCCAACGTCAAGGCCATGGCCACCGTCGCCGACCTGGTCACCTCCGGCGCCGCCCCCAAGCCCGCCATCCAGGACAGCTACGCCAACGCGATGACCGCCCTCAAGGACGGCAAGGCCGCGATGATCTACAACGGCCCGTGGGCGCTGGCCGAGATCTACCAGGGCAAGGAGTTCAAGGACAAGGAGAACCTGGGCATCGCCCCGGTCCCGGCCGGCTCGGTCAAGGCCGGCGCCCCCACCGGCGGCTGGAACCTGGCGATCTACGCGGGCTCCCCCAAGCTGGACGCCGCCTACGAGTTCGTCCGCTTCATGAGCACCCCCGAGGCCCAGGCCAAGGTCGCCAAGGAGATCAGCCTCCTGCCGACCCGGACCTCCGCCTACGAGAATCCCGACGTGCAGGGCAACAAGGACGTCGCCGTCTTCAAGCCGATCATGGACACCGCGGCCCCCCGGCCGTGGATCCCCGAGGGCGGCCAGCTCTTCCAGCCGCTGCTGGAGGGCTACCAGTCGCTGGTCGGCGGCAAGACGACCCCCGAGGACATGCTCAAGAAGGTCGACGGCCAGTACCGCGGCATCTTCAAGGACTGGAGCTGAGCCGTGGCGCTCTCGACTGGACGTGTGAGCAGCACGACCAGGGACCGGGCCGCGGGCGCCGAGGGCGCCCGCGGCCAGGGCCGCCGGTCCGGCGGTGGCGGCCCGTTCCGGCGGGCGCTGGGCAGGCACTGGTACGCCCTGGCCATGGTCGCCCCGGTGATCCTGGTCACCGGCCTGCTGATCGGCTGGCCGCTGGCCCGCGGCGTGTACCTGTCGCTGACCGACGCCACCGAGGCCAACATCGGCCGCACGATCGGCGTCAACGTCATCCCCTCCACCTACGAGTTCGTGGGTCTCGAGAACTACGTCGGGATCCTGACCAGCTCCCTGTTCTGGGACAAGCTGACCTGGACGGTCACCTGGACCGTCGCCTGCGTGGCGCTGCACTACGGCCTGGGCCTGGGACTGGCCCTGCTGCTCAACCGGCGCCTGCGGTTCCGCTCGGCCTACCGGCTGCTGCTCATCCTGCCGTGGGCCATCCCCGGGTTCGTCTCCGCGTTCATCTGGCGCTACCTGTACAACAGCGACTTCGGCGTGATCAACGCGATGCTCAAGGCCGCCGGCCTGGGTGCGGTCGGCTGGCTCGACGACCCGACCACGGCGAAGATCGCGGTCATCGCGGTCAACGTGTGGATGGGCGTGCCGTTCATGATGGTCGCCATGCTGGGCGGGCTCCAGTCGATCCCCGGCGAGCTCTACGAGGCCGCCGAGGTGGACGGCGCCACGCCGTGGCAGCGCTTCCGCTTCATCACCCTGCCCGGCCTGAGCACGGTGTCGAGCACCGTGGTCCTGCTGGGCACCATCTGGACGTTCAACATGTTCCCGGTGATCTACCTGATCAGCGGGGGCGGGCCGGGCAGCTCCACCGAGATCCTGGTCACCTACGCCTTCCGTGAGGCCTTCACCGGCGTCCGCAACTACTCCAACTCCGCGGCCTGGGGAGTGATCATCCTCCTGCTCCTCGTCGTGCTGGCCGTGGTCTACCGGCGCTCGCTGCGCAAGCAAGGGGAGGTCTGGTGAGCACCGCCGGTATCAGGGGCGCCGGGCGCGCCCGGGGACGGGGGGACCGCGGCCTGGGCAGTTCCGTCCTGCTGCACGCGACCCTGCTCGCCGCGGTCGCCGTCTCGCTCTTCCCGATCGTGTGGCTGGTCCTGACCTCGCTCAAGCCGCGCCACGGCTGGCTCTCCAGCGAGCTGGAGATCTTCAACCAGCCCTCGCTGGACAACTACACCCGGGTGCTGACCGAGACGCAGTTCCCGACCTGGCTGCTCAACTCGGTGATCGTCGCCGCCCTGACCACGGTCATCGGCGTCTTCCTGGCCTCCACCACCGGGTACGCGATCAGCCGCTTCCGCTTCCCCGGCTACCGCGGGGTCATGTGGATGCTGCTCGTCACCCAGATGTTCCCGGTGGCGATCCTGATCGTCCCGCTCTACAACCTGATGGCTGGCCTGAAGCTGCTCAACCAGATCCCCGGCCTGGTCATCGCCTACATGACCGTGGCGGTCCCGTTCTGCGCGTGGATGATGAAGAGCTACTTCGACTCCATCCCGCGCGAGATCGACCAGGCGGGGATGGTCGACGGCCTGACCCCGTTCGGCACCTTCTGGCGGGTCATCCTGCCGCTGGCCAGGCCCAGCCTGGCGGTCACCGCGTTCTACTCCTTCATGACCGCCTGGGGCGAGGTCGCCTACGCGACCGTCTTCATGTCCCAGGAGGAGAAGCGCACGCTCGGCATCGGCCTGCAGCAGTTCGTCGGCCAGCACTGGTCGGACTGGGGACTGCTCACCGCCTCGGCGGTGCTGATCGCGGTGCCCGCGGCGGTCGTCTTCCTGCTGGTCCAGCGGCACCTGGTCGCCGGGCTCACCAGCGGCGCCACGAAGGCGTAACACTCCCGTGCTATCACGTCCTGACATGTCATTTGATCGGGGGATTCAACCATGACCGAGCTCGTCCACGCGGACCCGTCACCATCGGGCACCGGCACCGCCACCCGGTGGTGGCGCGACGCGGTGATCTACCAGGTCTACGTACGCAGCTTCGCCGACGGCAACGGCGACGGTGTGGGGGACCTGCTCGGCGCGCGCGGCAGGCTGCCGTACCTGGCCGACCTGGGGGTCGACGCGGTCTGGCTCACCCCGTTCTTCACCTCGCCGATGGCCGACTTCGGCTACGACGTGGCCGACTACCGGGACGTGGACCCGATCTTCGGGTCGCTGGCCGACGCGCGGGCCCTGATCGACGACGCGCACCGGCACGGCCTGCGCGTGATCGTGGACGTGGTGCCCAACCACACCTCCGACCGGCACGCCTGGTTCGCCGAGGCCCTGGCGGCGTGCCCCGGCGACGCGGCGCGGGAGCGCTACATCTTCCGCCCGGGCCGGGGCGCGGCCGGTGAGCTGCCGCCCAACGACTGGGAGTCGATCTTCGGCGGCCCGGCGTGGACCCGGCTGCCGGACGGCGAGTGGTACCTGCACCTGTTCGCCCCCCAGCAGCCCGACCTGAACTGGGAGAACCCCGAGGTCCACGCGGAGTTCGAGTCGATCCTGCGCTTCTGGCTCGACCTGGGCGTGGACGGCTTCCGCGTCGACGTCGCCCACGGCATGGTCAAGGCCGAGGGCCTGCCCGACGTCGGCCACCCCGACCAGGTGAAGATGATCGGCGCCGACGTGGTGCCGTTCTTCGACCAGGACGGCGTGCACGAGATCCACCGCTCCTGGCGCAGGCTGCTCGACTCCTACCCGGGCGAGCGGATCGGCGTCGCCGAGGCGTGGGCGCCGTCCCCGCAGCGGCTGGCCAACTACGTCCGCCCCGACGAGATGCACCAGGCGTTCAACTTCCACTTCCTCAAGACCCCCTGGGACGCCGACGCGTTCCGCGCGGTCGTCCAGGAGTCGCTGGCCACCGCGGACCTGGTCGGCGCTCCCAGCACCTGGGTGCTGTCCAACCACGACGTCAAGCGTCACCTGACCCGCTACGGCGGCGGCGAGCTCGGCCTGCGCCGCTCCCGGGCGGCCGCCCTGCTGACGCTCTCCCTGCCCGGCTCGGCCTACGTCTACCAGGGCGAGGAGCTCGGCCTTCCCGAGGTGCTCGACCTGCCCGAGGAGTTCCTGCACGACCCGCAGCGCCACCGCAACCCCGAGGACGGCCGCGACGGCTGCCGGGTGCCGCTCCCGTGGGCCGCCGACGAGCCGCACTTCGGTTTCAGCCTGCTCCCGGGCACCGGTTCCCCCTGGCTGCCCATGCCCGCCTCCTGGGGGCCGCTCAGCGTCGACTCCCAGCTGCGGGACCCGCTCTCCACGCTGAACCTCTACCGCGAGGCGCTGAGGATCAGGCGCGAGCGCCGCCGCTTCGACGACGCCCCGCTGACCTGGCTCGACTCCCCGGAGGGGACGCTGGCCTTCCGCCGGGGCGACGGGTTCGCCTGCACGGTCAACCTCACCGGCGAGCCGGTCGCGCTGCCCGCCCCCGGGCGGATCCTGCTGGCCAGCGCCGGGACGACAGTCGAGGACGGCCTGGCACGGCTCGCCCCCGACTCCGCCGTCTGGTGGGGAACCGATGGCGCATAGCGCGGGCCCGCTGGGCAACGGCACCAGTGGCGTCAGCGGTACCGGTGGTGTCGGCGGCGTCGGCGGCACCGCACGGCTGACTGACATCGCCGCCCAGGCCGGGGTGAGCGAGGCCACGGTCAGCCGGGTGCTCAACGGCAAGCCGGGCGTCTCCGCCCTCACCCGGCGCTCGGTGCTGGCGGCCCTGGACGTCATGGGGTACGAGCGCCCGCAGCGGCTGCGCCAGC
Source organism: Streptosporangium longisporum (assembly GCF_039534895.1). NCBI lineage: Bacteria > Bacillati > Actinomycetota > Actinomycetes > Streptosporangiales > Streptosporangiaceae > Streptosporangium > Streptosporangium longisporum. The sequence continues at coordinate 122,303 of NZ_BAAAWD010000032.1, forward strand.
GCAGCAACGGGCTGATCGGCCTGGTCACGCCGGAGCTGGACAACCCCATCTTCCCGGCGTTCGCCCAGGCCTTCGAGAAGACCCTGACCCAGCACGGCTACACCCCGGTGCTGTGCACCCAGCTCCCCGGCGGCGCGGTCGAGGACGAGTTCACCGAGCTGCTGGTGGAGCGGGGGGTCAGCGGCATCATCTTCGTCTCCGGTCTGCACGCGGACGTCACCGCGCGCGCGGACCGCTACACCCAGCTCATCGGGCAGGGCGTGCCCATCGTCCTGCTCAACGGCCACGCGGCCGACGTCCCGGCCCCGTTCATCTCCCCGGACGACCGGGCCGCGGCCCGGCTGTCCGTGCAGCACCTGGTCGACCTGGGACACGAGCGGATCGGCCTGGCCGTCGGTCCCGGCCGGTTCGTCCCGGTGATCAGGAAGATCGAGGGGTACCGGCGGGCGATGTCCCGGCTGCTCGGGGTGACCGACGTGGACGGGCTGATCTCGCACTCGCTGTTCTCGGTGGAGGGCGGCCAGGCCGCGGCCGCCCAATTGCTGGAGCGCGGCTGCACCGGCATCGTGTGCGCGTCGGACCTGATGGCGCTGGGCGCGATCCGCGCCTGCCGGGACCGGGGCCTGACGGTGCCGGGCGACGTCTCGGTGGTGGGGTTCGACGACTCGCCGCTCATCGCGTTCACCGACCCTCCGCTGACCACCGTGCGCCAGCCCGTGCAGTCGATGGTGACCGCGGCCGTGCACACCCTGCTGGAGGCCGTCACCGGGACCCCCGGGCAGCGGCACTCCGAGCTCATCTTCCAGCCCGAACTCATCGTGCGCGGTTCCACGGGCTCCGGTCCCAAGATCCTGCGCTGACCCTCCGCCCGCCGGCCTCCCGGCGGGCCCCGCCCCTCGCCTTCTCACGCTTCACGCACCCGTCACGCCACGGAGACCGGCACCCCGCCGCCTCTCCTGTTCGGCACGCGCGTCCCCGGGTCGTCACCGATCCGGGCCCGCCCCCCTCGCTCGATCCGCCTACCTCGCGTGCCCGCCCAGGAGGCCCGCATGAGTGTGCCCGATCCCGCCCCACCCGCCGTCTCGCCGACCGCCCCGCTCATTGCCCCACCCGCCGTCTCGTCCACCGCTCCGCTCGCCGTCTCGCCGACCGCCCCGTCCACCGCCCCGCTCATCGCCCAGCCCACCGCCCAGCTCACCGTTCCCCTGCTGCTCGCCGCGCGGGCGCAGGACGACCCCGACCGGCCCGCCCTCGCCGGTGCCGACCCTCTCGGATCGGAGGACCTGACCTTCGGCCGCTGGGAACGGTGGTCCAACGCCGCCGCCCGCGGCCTGATCGCCCGGGGACTGCGGCCCCGCGACCGCGTCGGCCTGCTGTTCGGCGGGCGGGACTGGGCGGCGTTCGCCGTCGCCTTCTGCGCGGTGCTCAAGGCGGGCGGCGTGGCGGTGCCGCTCTCGGTCAGGCTCAGCGACCGCGAGATCCTCGACACCCTGGACCACTGCGGCGCCGCGGGCGTGCTCCACGGCCCGTCCGAGTCCCCGCGGGAGTCCCCGCGGGAGTCCCCGCGGGAGTCCCCGCGAGAGTCGTCGCGCGGGCCGGGCGCCGGGCGCTGGTGGTCGACGGTGCCCGACACCGGCGACGGTTCGCCGGTCGACGTCCCGGCCGGCCCGGGAGACCTCGCCCAGATCGTCTACACCTCCGGCACCACCGGGACCCCCAAGGGCGTCGGCGCCACCCACGCCAACCTGACCCACGGTCGCCCGCTCCGCCCGCGGCGCCGGGCCTACACCCACTCCGAACGCTTCCTGCACGCCTTCCCCATCGGGACGAACGCCGCGCAGATGATGCTGATGGACGGCCTGACCGCGCACCCGGCGGCGCTCACCCTCGACGTGTTCGAGCCCGAGGAGTTCTGCAGGCTCATCGAGGCGCACCGGGTGGGCACGGTCTTCCTGGTGCCGTCCATGGCGATCGAGCTGCTCGGCTCCGGCGCGCACCGCAGGCACGACCTGTCCGGCGTGCTGCTGCTGGGCTCCTCTGCCGCGGCGCTGCCCCCGGCCGTCGCCCAGGACCTGGCCGCGGCGTTTCCCGGTGCGACGCTGGTCAACCACTACACCTCCACCGAGGCGGTGCCCGCGCAGACGACCATGATCGTCGATCCGGCCAGGCCCACCTCGCTCGGCCGTCCCACCGACCCCGGTGACCTGCGGATCCTCGGGGAGGACGGGCGGATCCTGCCGCCGGGGGAGACGGGCGAGGTCTGGCTCCGCTCCCCGGCCCCGGCGCGCACCTACGTGGGCGACCCCGAGGGCAGCGCGCTGGTCTTCCGCGACGGCTGGGTCCGGATGGGCGACGTCGGCCACCTCGACGACGACGGCTACCTGCACCTGTCCGACCGGGAGAGCGACGTCATCAAGTCGGGCGCCCTGAAGGTGTCCACCGTCCAGATCGAGGCCGCCCTGCACGAGCACCCCGCCGTGGCCGAGGCCGCGGTCGTCGGGGTGCCCCACCCGGTGATGGGCTCGATGCCCGCCGCCGCGGTGCGCCCGGCGTACCCGGTGGCCGTGGACGAGCTGCGCGACTTCCTGTCCGGACGGCTGGCCCGGCACGAGCTGCCCACCCGGATCCTGCTGGTGGACTCCTTCCCGCGCAACGACATCGGCAAGATCGTCAAGTCCGGGGTGCGTGCCCTCTTCGCCGCCCGGGGCCGCGCCGTGCCCCTGACTTCCGGGCAGGAGCGGTGCCTGTCCGGCCCGCTCGCCTCCGGCGAGACGGTCCGGGTGGCCGTACGGGTGACCGAGGAGGTGGACCCCGGCCTGCTCAGACGGGCCCTGCGGGAGGTCGCCGCCGCCCACGACGCGCTGCGGCTGACGTTCCCCCGCCACGACGGGGTCCGTACCGCCGAGGTCGTCCCCGGCGCCGACCCCGAGCTGGTCGTGTTCCCCGCCGCGGACGCGGTCCTCGGCGACGGCGTCCCGGAGCGGGTGGAGGAGGAGTCGGTCAGGCCCTTCGACGTGGAGCGCGGGCCGCTCTGGCGGACGATCCTCACCGGCCCGTCCCCGGACGGCCGCCTGCTGGTGCTCTGCGCCTCGGAGCTGGTCTGCGACGCCTGGTCGCTGGAGACCGTCCTGTACGAGCTCGGGACCGCCTACGCCGCCGCGCTCTCCGGCGGGCCGTCCGCCGAGGTGCCCCCCGCCGACGACTCCCGTGCTCCCCGTGCCTCCTACGCCGACTGGGCGGCCGGACGCCGCTCGCGATCCACCGGCCAGGACGGCCCACCCGGCCCACCCGGCCCGCTCGGCCCGCCCGGCCCGCCCGATCCTGCAGGGCCGCTCGATCCTGCAGGGCCGCTCGATCCGGCCGGGACGGGCCGTCCGGAGGGTGCCGGTGAGGTGCACGCGTTCCGGCTGGAACCGGAGACGGCCGGCAGGATGCGGCAGGCGGCGCGCGCCGGACGGACCACGGCCGGCACGACGGCGCTCGCCCGCTGGGCGGGCCGCGGTGTCCCGGGTGCGGAAAGTACCCGATCCCGTGGTGCTCGTCCGCGAACCCGGGCGGGACGACCCCGCCCACGCCCTCCTCGTCGGGCCGCTCGCACTGGACGTCCCGATCCGCCCATCCGATACGTCCGGTACGCGCGAGACCGGTGGACCCCCCGGCCCGCCCGGGTCGTACGACGCCCGTTTCCTCTTCGAGGGGCTCGCGCCGGGACCGTACCTGCCGGGCCTGAGGTCCGAGCCGTGGGCGCCTCCCGCCGTGCCGCCCGCCGACGGCGTGCCGTCCCTCACCCTCACCGAGCAGCAGGACGGGTCCGTGTCCGGCGTCTGCTCGGGCCCGGACGCCGAACGCCTCGCCCGGGAGTTCCGGCGCCTGTGCGACCCGTCCGTCTCCTGAGCGCCTCCTCCCGGGGCCCCTCCCCGATGTGCGACCCGTCCGTTCCGGCACCACCCGGCCTTTCCCTCCCGGATCCCGTCTCCGATCGGAAGTGATCATGACGTCCGAGACCGATTCCCTGATCGGCTCCGTCCCCGTCCCCGCCTCACTCGCCCAGCAGGGCATCTGGTTCAACGAACGGATGGGCGGCACCGAGACCGTCTACACGATGCCGTTCTCCGTCTCCTTCGACGGTCCCCTCGACGTCACGGCACTGGCCGCGGCCTGGCGGGCGCTCGTCGCGCGGCACCCGGCGCTGACCCGCGCGGTCTCCGAACGCCAGGGCGTGCCGTACCTGACGCCCGCCGCGGAACCGCCCGGGCTGCGCGTCGTCGAGACCGGCGCCGACCGGCCCGGCGGACCGGTCACCGAGGAGATCCTGCACCCCTTCGACCTGACGCGCGGGCCGCTGCTGCGCGGCACCCTGTACGTGGAGGGCCCGCGCAGGGCGACGCTGCTGGTCGTGGTCCACCACCTCGTCTTCGACGGCGAGTCGACGTCGGTGTTCCTGCGGGACCTGGCCGCGCTCTACCGGGCCGAGGTCACCGGTGCCCCCGCCGGCCTGCCGGAAGCCTACGGCGACGATCCCCGCGAGCTCGCCGCCCGCGCCGAGGCCAGGGTCGCGGCGAGCCTGTCCTTCGCCCGCGAGTTCTGGGGACCGCGCCGGCGGGAGGCGGCCCAGGTCGTCCTGCCCGGCCTGACCGGGGAGGTGCCCGCGGTGGACCGGGGGGCGGCGGTGCGGTTCGACCTGCCCGCTCCGGAGCGCGAGGCGCTGGCCCGGCTGTCGGAGGAGATCGGGGCGAGCAGGTTCGAGATCGTCCTCGCCTCGCTGCACGCCCTCCTGTACCGGTACGGCAACGCCGAGCCGACGGTCGCCGTCGACCTGGGCACCCGCTCGCCGGAGACCCGCGACCAGATCGGCGCGTTCGTCAACGAGCTGCCCGTCACCGCCCGGCTCCGGCCGGAGTGGGGCTTCCGGCGCTTCGTGGGCGACCAGCGTTTCGCCTACGGCCTCCGCTCCGACCTGCGCGGCCTCTTCCGGGTCCGGGAGGTGCCGCTGTCGCGCGCCGTCAGCGGCGTACGGCCGGGCGTCTCGCTCGCGCCGATCTCCCTCGGTTACCGCAGACGTGAGGCCGCGCCCGAGTTCCACGGCGTCGGCGCCCACGTGGAGTGGGTGCTGTTCAACCACACCGTCCGCGGCGCCATGCGCGCGCACATCGTGGACGGGCCCGACCGGTTCGGCGTCGTCCTGCAGTACAACCCGCGCCTGATGACGGGCGACGACGCCGAGCGCGTCGCGGAGCACTGGCGCACCCTGCTCGCCGCGGTGGCCGCCGACCCGGACCTGCCGATCGCCGAGCTGCCGCTGCTCGGCGAGGAGGAGACCCGGCGCCTGCTGTCGGAGTGGAACGACACCGCCGTCGCCTACCCGTCCGCGACCCTGCCCGAGCTCCTCGCCGAGCAGGCCGCCCGTACCCCCGAGGCGGTCGCGGCGGTCTGCGGCGCGCGGACGATGAGCTACGCCGAGCTGGCCGGGGCCGTGGACGGGCTCGCGTCGCGGCTGCGGGCGCTGGGGGTGCGGCGGGGCACGCTCGTCGCGGTCTGCGCGGGACGCTCCCTGCCCACCCTGGTGACCCTGCTCGCCGTCTCCCGGGCCGGGGGCGCCTACCTGCCCCTCGACCCGGACCATCCGATCGAGCGCCTGCGCCTGATCCTGGAGGACTCCGGCGCCGGACTGCTCCTGACCGGCCCGGAACGCCGGGACGACCTCGCCGGGGCCGGCGTCCGCACCCTCGACCTGACCGACCTGACCGACCCCACGGACCTGACCGACCTGGTCGACCTGACGGATCCCACGGACCCGGCCGACCTGGCCGATCCCACGGACCCGGCCGATCCCACCGGGCAGGGTTCCCGGCCCGCCGTCCCCGCCGCGGCCGTGGCTCCGCCGCCGTGGCCCGAGCCGGGTGACCCGGCGTACGTGCTGCACACCTCGGGCTCCACCGGACGGCCCAAGGGGGTGCGGATCCCGCACCGGGCACTGACCAACCTGCTGCTGGCCATGCGCGACCTGCTCGGCTCGGCTCCCGGCGACCGCTGGCTCGCGCTCACCTCGCTCTCGTTCGACATCTCGGCACTGGAGCTCTACCTGCCGCTGGTCACCGGGGGACGGGTCGTGCTCGCCCCGGACGGGGCGCTCGCCGACGGGCGCGAGCTCGTACGGCTGGCCGCGGGAAGCGGGGTCACCCACGTGCAGGCGACCCCGTCGGGCTGGCGAATGCTGCTGGACGCCGGGCTCGGCCTGCCCGGCGCGACCGCCCTGGCCGGAGGCGAGGCCCTGCCCCGCCCCGCTGGCCCGGGAGATCCTCGGCGCGACCGGCAGGCTGTTCAACGTCTACGGGCCCACCGAGACGACGATCTGGTCCACCAGTGCCTTCGTCGCCGAGCCCGTCACCACCGTGCCCATCGGCGCGCCGCTGGCCAACACCCGGGTCCACGTGCTGGACGAGCGGCTGCGGCTGCTCCCGGTGGGCGTGCCCGGAGAGCTCTGCATCGCCGGGGACGGCGTCGCCGACGGCTACCTCGGCCTGCCCGAGCTGACCGGGGAACGCTTCCCCGCCGACCCGTTCGGGCCCGGCCGCCTCTACCGGACGGGCGACCGCGTCCGCAGGCGCTCCGACGGGCTCGTCGAGTTCATCGGCCGCCTGGACGACCAGATCAAGCTCCGCGGCCACCGCATCGAACCGGGCGAGATCGAGTCCCGGCTGCTGGAGCACCCCGGCGTGGCCCGCGCGGCCGTCGTCGCCAGGGAGGACGACAAGGGGGAGCGGCGCCTGGTCGCCTACCTGGAGTGCGCGACGGTACCCGCCGGCCTGCGCGAGCACTGCGCCGCCACCCTGCCCTCGTACATGATCCCCGCCGACGTCGTCGCGTTGCCCGCGCTGCCGATGACCGCCAACGGCAAGCTCGACCGGGCCGCCCTGCCCGCGCCCGGGGCCCGCGCCACCGCGCCCGGCACGACCGCGCCCGCCGTCCTGACCGGGGTGGCCGCGGAGCTGCACGAGATCTGGCGGGAGGTGCTCGGCGTCGAGGTCGTCGGCCTCGACGAGGACCTGTTCGAGCTGGGCGGCCACTCGCTGACGATCACCCAGATCGCCTCCAGGGTCCGGCTGCGGCTGGGCGCCGACCTGCCGCTGCACGTCTACTACGACGAGCCCACGATCGCCGCGATCGCCTCCGCCGTCGAACGTCTCACCGGGGAGCGCTGACCCATGACCCTCCCCTCACTCCCATCGCCTCCGGCCGTGCCCGGGCTGCACGTCAACTGGACCGGCCCCTACCGGGCGGGCCTGCGCCGCCACCGTGACCGGGCCCTGGAGAACGGCCCGTACACGATGCCGGTCGAGGAGATCCTCACCTGCGTGCACAGCGCGTACGCCTGGCGGGCCTTTCACGGCGGTGTCGCACTGGTGACCGACGAGCTGGGCGCCTCCTACACCGCGGCGCAGGGCCTGGACGTGCTCTACGACCGCGTCGACACCCGCCTCGACGACCTGGACGCCATGGACGTGGACCCGCTGCTGTACTTCGCGGCGGGCAAGATCTACACGGCCCGCCTGTACGCCGCCCCGTTCGCCGTCGTCGACACCGACCTCTACCTGCGCGCACCCGTCGGCCACCTGGGACGGGGCGGGTTCGTGTTCGCGCACTGGGAGTCGGTGGGCAACGCCGTCTACCCGCCGCCCGAGGAGGTCCCCCGGCCCGCCGGCCTGGAGCTGTCACGCTGGCTCTTCGACACCCCCGCGGCCAACATGGCCCTGTCCGTCTTCCTCGACGACCGGCACCGCGCCGAGTACGCGGAGGCGGCCATGGCCTTCATGACGGGGAACGCCGGGCCGTCGGCCGCCGAGCCGATCGTCCGCCAGACCTTCGCCGAGCAGCGACTGGCCCCCGCGGTCGCCCGCTCCCTCGGCGTGGACCTGCGCCCGCTCACCGACCGCTTCTGGGTCGTGGAGACCGAGGAGTGGGACGGGCCCTCCCACGCCGGGCGCTTCCACCACACCTGGAACCAGAAGCGCCTGCTGCGCCAGTTCCCCGAGCTGCGCCCGGCCTACTGGCGGTACCTGCTGGAGGACCTGCTCTGGAACCATCCCGGCGCCGCCGACCTGCTGCCGTCGGTGCCCGCCCTCGCCGGGTGCGCCGACCTCGTCCACGCCGTACGCCGCGACCTCGCCGCGCACGGCCCCAGCGTCCTGGATTGGAAGACCGCGTGACCGCGCAGAGCACCGAGACGGAGCTGGGCGCCCTGTGGCGTCAGGTGCTCCGCGTCCCCGAGGTCGCCCCCGGCGACAACTTCTTCGAACTGGGCGGGGACTCCTTCAGGGCGGCCCAGCTCGCCTCCCTGATCGGTGAACGGCTGGGCGTGCCCGCCACCCCGGCGCTGGCCTTCGACCGGCCCGAGCTGGCGGGCCAGGCCCGGTGGATCGACGGCGCCCGCCGCCCGGCCGCCCCGCCGCCCGCCGCCGCGGCGGGCGGGGCGGGGGGCGGGGGAGCGGCACTCAGCACGCAGCAGGAGGAGTTCCTGGAGTGGATGTTCTCCGGCGACCCCGTCCGCGACATCGGCTCCTGCGCCACCGCCGTCCGCATCCGGGACGCCCTCGACGTCCCCCTCCTGACCCGGGCGCTGGAGACGGTGATCGCCCGGCACGACCCGCTGCGCACCGTCGTCACCGCCTCCGGTCAGGTCATGGTCGCGGACGAGCTGCCCCCCGAGGTCGACGAGGCCGAGGCCCGTGGCGACACCCTCGAGGAACGCGAGCGCGACGCCGAACGCATCGTGTGGCACGAGCGGATGCGCCTCGACAGTGTGCTGCGCGGCCCGCTGGTGCGGGCCCTGGTGGTACGCCTGGACGAGGACGACCACGTGCTGGCCCTGGCCGTGCACCACTTCGCCTTCGACGGCTTCTCGCTCGGCGTCCTCCTTCGCGAGCTGGGCATCGCCTACTCGGCGCTGCGCACCGGGCACCCCGTCCGGCTGCGCCCGCTGCCGACGACCTACGCCGCCTACTGCGACGCCGCCCGCGCGCGGTGGCCGGTCAACCGGCCGTACTGGGACCGGGTGCTGGACGGCGCGCCGCGCGACCTGACGCCCTTTCCCGGACGGCGGGACACCACCCTGTTCTCCCGGCGCAGGCACGCCTTCGAGATCGACGCCGATCTCGCCCGGCGGCTGCGTGAGACCGCTCAGAGCCGCGGCGCGACCACGTTCATGGCGGTGGCCGCCTGCTGGACCTGGTTGCTGCGGCAGTGGACCGGCCTGACGGACCTGGTGGTGATGTCCCCCGTGCCCGGCCGTACCGCCCCCGAGCACGAGGCGCTGATCGGCTGCCTGGTGCAGTCGCTCGTCCTGCGCCTCGACGCCTCGGGCGAGCCCGCCTACACCGAGCTGGTCGAGCGGGTCAGGGAGGTCTCGGTCGGGGCGGTCGCGCACCAGTTCCACTCCTACCTGGAGACCCGGATGCGGGTGCCGTTCCCCTCGCGGATCCACTACGAGAGCTTCGGTGCCCCGCACTTCCCCGGCCTGCTGTCGGAGGCGTTCCCCTTCCCGCGCGAGCAGGAGGGGCTCGAATGGGCCGCGAACCCGGGCGAGCTCGACCTCAGCGCCCCCGAGCTGATCGTCGAGGAGCAGCGGGACGGCTCCATGCTCGCGGCCGTGGTCTACAACCACTACGGCTACGACCCCGCCACGGCCGCCGAGCTCGCCGAGGCGTTCCAGCGCTACGCCCGCCTCGCGGTCGAGCACCCGGACGAGCCGCTGCCGGGGCTGGGCACGTCACCGCGTTCCGGCACGGCGGAGTGCCCGGCGGCGGTGGAGCGTTCCGCCGTCGCCGGGGATTCCGGCACGGCGCCGGGGGAGGAGAGCTCATGACGGCCGGACGGGCCGCGATCGTCGGGGCGGGACCCGCGGGGTCGCTGCTCGCGATCCTCCTCGCCCGCCGCGGTCACCGGGTCGACGTCTACGACCTGCGTCCCGACCCGCGCGACGGCAAGGGCGACGGCGAGGGGCGCTCGATCAACCTGGGCCTGTCGGCCCGCGGCATCCGCGCCCTGCGGCGGGTCGGCCTGTGGGAGACGCTGCGCGACCGGCTGGTCCCGATGCGGGGACGCGTCGTCCACCGCCCGGACGGGTCGGCCGTCTTCCAGGCGTACGGCACCGACCCGGCGCAGATCCTCTACTCCGTCGACCGGGACGAGCTGACCACCCTCCTGGTCGAGCGCGCCGCGGCGCACGAGGGCGTCAGGCACGTCTTCGGCGTCCGCTGCACCGGACTCGACCGCGAGAACGCCGGCCTGACGCTGGCCGACACGGTCACCGGACAGGCGCGCGGCGTCCGCGCCGACTTCGTGGTGGGCGCGGACGGCGCGTTCTCCGCGGTACGCGCCGCCATGCAGCGGGGGCTCCCCACCGACCACCGCCAGGACTTCCTGGAATGGGGGTACAAGGAGCTGACGATCCCCGCCGCCCCCGGTGGCGGTCCCCGCGTCCCGCTGGAGGCGCTGCACGTCTGGCCGGGGGACGGTGCCCTGATCGTCGCCCACCCCAACGTGGACGCCTCGCTCACCGCCACGCTCTTCCTGCCCCGCACCGGCGTCCCCGGTGCGCCGGGCTTCGACGACCTGACCGGCGGCCGCGACGCCGTCCGCTTCCTCGGCCGGGTCTTCCCCGGCTTCGCGGACCTCGTGCCCGACCTGGCGGCCCAGTACGCCGCCGGCCCGGTCGGCACCCTGGTCACCATCCGCACCTCGCGATGGCGGCACGCCGGCCGGGTGGTCCTGGTGGGCGACGCCGCCCACGCGGTCTACCCCTTCTACGGCCAGGGCATGAACGCGGCGCTGGAGGACTGCCTGGTGCTCGACGACTGCCTGGCCCGCCACCCCGGCGACCGGGCGGCGGCGTTCGGCGCGTACCAGCGGCTGCGCAGGCCGCACACCGACATCCTGGCCGACCTGTCCGAACGCAACTTCGCCGACCTGCGCGACGGCACCCGCTCCCCGCTGCGGCTGGCCCGCAGACAGGCCGACCTGGCCCTGAACCGCATCTTCCCCACCCTGTGGCGGCCGCTCTACACGATGGTCTCGCACACCGACATGCCGTACGGCGAGGCGCTGCGCCGGGCCCGCCACCAGGACCGCGTACTGCGCTGGTCGGGTGCGGCCCTGGCGGCCGGCGTCGCCCTCGCGGCCGTGAAGCTCACCTCTGCTCGGAGGACCTCCCCGTGATCGTGCACCCCGACGACCCCTCGCTCCACCTGATCGAGGTGGCCGACCTCGACCTTCCGCACCCGCCGCCCGAGGCGCGCGCGCACCGGGACGCGCTGCGGGCCGTGATCGGCTGGGCCGGGACCTACCTGTGCCGTCCGCACCCCGACCTGGGCCGCAACGGCCCGGTCTGCCCCTACGCCCAGGGCTCGCTGAGCAGGGGCAGGTTCTACCTCGCGGTGCCCGGGACGGATCCGCGCACCGTGGAGGACGTCGTCGCCCTGGTGGAGCCGTACCGGGCCTGGTTCACCGGGCTCGCCCCGCGGGGCGGTCCCGACGCCGTGTTCACCACGATCCTGATCCTGCTGCCCGGCCTCGCCGGCCGGGTGGCGCTCGTCGACGCCGCGCAGGAGGCGCTGAAGGACCGCTTCGTCGAGGAGGGGCTGATGATCGGGGAGTTCCACGACGGCCCGCCCGACAAGCCCGGCCTGTGGAACCCGCTGCTGCGCCCGCTGTCCGGGCCCGTGCCGCTGCTCGCGATCCGCCACATGGTCGCCACGGACCTGCCGTTCCTGCACCTGGACCCGGCCCACCGCGATGCCTACCTGGCCCGCTTCGGCGGCCGGATCCCCGTCCACCTGCGGGAGACGGTCACCGAGGCCGGGAGCATGGAGGCCACCGTGACCGACGCGGTGACGGGCGCCGTGGCCGGGGCCGTGACCGCCACCGTGACCGGCGCCGTCCGCGACGCCGCGACCGGCACCGCCCTGGAGACCGTCCTGGAGGGAGCGGAATGACGCCCATCGCGCGCCGCGACCCCGCGGCGCCCGTCCCGCTCACCCCGGCGCAGGCCCGCCTGTGGTTCCTCGACCGGGCCGGACAGGACGCCGGGACGTCCTACGTGTGCTGGACCTCCCAGCGCGTCACCGGGCCGCTCGACGTGAACGCGCTGCGGGCGGCGTTCACCGCCGTGGTACGCCGCCATGAGGCGCTGCGCCTGGCCGTCGTCGAGGGACCCGCCCAGGTGGTGCGCGAGGACGGGCCCGAGCTGAACGTGGTGATCCTGCCCGGCGAGCCGGAGGCGCGCGCCCTGGCGGAAGGCCTGCTCGCGCGGGGGTTCGCGTTCGACGGCGGCCCGCTGCACCGGGCCGTGCTCATCCGGATCGCCCCCGGGGAGCACGTCCTGGTGTGGTGCCTGCACCACATCATGTGCGACGGGCCCTCCATCGGCATCCTGGAGGACGACCTGTGGGCCTGCTACCGGGCCCTCACCGAGGGGGCGGAGCCCCCGCCGGGCGTCTTCGCCCAGTTCCCCGACTACGCCGCCTGGCTCGCCGGGCAGGACGGGCGGGCCCGCGAGGCCGGGCGTGCCCACTGGCGCGAGCACCTGTCCGGCGCCCCGGCCCTCAGCACCCTGCCGCAGGACCGGCCCCGGCCGCGCGAGCCCGTACGCGACGGGGCCCGGCGCTCCCTGGGCCTGCCCGCGGACCTGGTGCCCGAGCTGCACGCCCTCGCCAGGACCAGGCGCACCACCCTGTTCGTCCTGGCGATGGCCGCGATGACCGCGGCCGTCGCCAGGTACTCCGACGAGGAGGACGTGGTCGTCGGGACCGCCCTGGTCGACCGGTTCTCCGACGGCCTGCCCGACCTGGAGGGCTCGGTCGGCTTCTACGTCAACCTCGTCCCGGTCCGGACGGACCTGCGGGCCGACCCCACCCTGGACGAGCTGCTGCGCGCCGTGCGCGGCTCGGTCATCCGGGGGCTGAGCCACCAGGCGATCCCGTTCGAGGAGATCGTCGAACTGGCCGGGGCGCCCCGCGACCTGAGCAGGAACCCGGTGTTCCAGACGCTGCTGGTGATGGAGTCCGCGGGCCGGTCCGGGCGGCGGGCGGCGGGCCTCGCGGTCGAGCCGTGGCCGCTGAGCGTCTCGTCCCCGGGCGCCCGCTTCGACGTGACCCTCGTGGTGACCGTGGGGGAGGGCCGGATCGACCTGCACGCCGACCACTCGGCCGACCTGTACGACACGGACACGATCGACCGGTTCCTGCGTCACGTCACCGCCTTCCTGACGGCCTTCACCACCACGCCGGACCTGCGGGTCTGGCAGGTCCCGCTGCACGACGAGGGTGACGCCGGCGCGGGCCCCGGAGGCGGCCCGCCGTCCGGGGACTTCACCGCGGTTCACGAGCTCTTCGCCCGGCGCGCGGCCGAGACCCCGGCCGCTCCGGCCCTGGTGTCGGAGGCCGGGACGGTCGGCTACGGCGAACTGGAGCGCCGCTCCGCGCGGCTGGCCGGGCGGCTGCGCGCGGCCGGGGCGCGACGGGGCTCGGTCGTGGCCGTCGTCCTGCCCGGCGGGCCGGACGCCGTCGTCGCCCTGCTCGCCGCCCTGCGGGCGGGGGCCGCCTACCTGCCGCTCAACCCGGCCGACCCGCCGGACCGGCTCGCCGGGATCCTCCGGGAGGCCGGGGCGGTCGTCGCCGTCACCTCCGCCCGGTACGCGGACGCGCTGGCCGGTCACCCCGGCACCGTCCTGAACCTCGACGCCCCCGACGACGCCCTTCGCGACGCCGACACCGGCGCCGTCGGCGACGCCCAGGTCGTCCGGGGCGCCGGGGACGACGGCGCGGCCACCGGGGACGTCGCCGTCCCTCCCGCGGAACCGGAGGACCTCGCGTACGTGATCTACACGTCGGGTTCCACCGGGCTCCCCAAGGGGGTGATGGTGACGCACGGGACCCTCGCCCGGCTGACCGGGTCGTTCCGCGCCGTGCACGGGTTCGGGCCCGGAGGCCGGGTGCTGATGCTGCCGCCGCTGACCTTCGACGCCTCGGTGGGAGACCTCTTCCCCGCCCTGTGCTCCGGGGCCGCCCTGGTGCTGCACCCCGACCCGGCCCTGCTCGACGGCCCGGAGCTGGTGCGCTTCTGCGCGCGGCACGGGGTCACCGCGGTCGACACCGCGGCCTCGCTCTGGCGCCGCTGGACCACCGAACTGGCCCCCGGCTCGGTGCCGGACGACTGGCCGGTCACCACCATGATGGTCGGCGGGGAGCGGGTGCCGCTCTGGGCGGTCCGCGCCTGGGCCGCGGCCACCGGCGGGCGGGTCGAGCTGTTCAACCACTACGGCCCGACCGAGGCGACCGTGTGCGCCACCGTGCACCGCACCCGCGACGGCGCCGAGGCGGCCGGGCGGGAGCACCTGCCCATCGGACGGCCGCTGCCGCACGTGCGCGCGTACGTCGTCGACCGCCGGGGCGGCCTGGCGCCGACCGGCACGCCCGGCGAGCTGCACCTGGGCGGGGACTGCCTGGCCCGGGGCTACGTCGCCCGGCCCGGGGAGACCGCGGCCCGTTTCCTGCCCGACCCGCACGCCCTAGGCGCGCAGGCCCGCGTGTACCGGACCGGTGATCTGGCCAGGCGCCTGCCCGGCGGGACGCTGGAGTTCCTCGGGCGGGCCGACCGGCAGCTGAAGGTCAACGGCCATCGGATCGAGCCGGCCGAGGTCGAGTCCGCGGTCGTGGCGCACCCGGCGGTGCGCGACGCCGCCGTGACGGCGGCCCCGGAGGGGGACCGGCTCGTCGGCTACGTGGCTCCGGGCACCGTCGATGCGGAGGAGCTGCGGGGCTTCCTGCGCGAGCGGCTGCCCCGGCACCTGGTGCCCGCGCTGCTCGTCCCGCTCGACGCGATCCCGCGCACGCCGCACGGGAAGGTCGACACCGCCAGGCTCCCGGACGTCTCCCGGCGCGTGTCCGGTCACGTCCCGCCGCGCGGTCCGCTGGAGACGGCGATCGCCGCCGTGTGGGCGCGGACGCTCGGCGTTCCCCGGGTGGGACGCCACGACGGCTTCTTCGCCCTCGGCGGTTCCTCGATGTCGGCCGCCCGGCTGCTCGGGGAGATCCGCCGCGAGACCGGTACCGAGCCGTCCCTCGCCGATCTCTTCGAGACGGACGACCTGGCCGGGTTCGCCGCCCGCGTGACCGTCCCGGAGCCCGCCCCGGGCGACGACGACCTGAGGGCGCGGGCGGTGTTCCCCGCCGACGTGCTCGGACTCCTCGGCACGGTGCGCGACGCGTCCGCTCCTCCGCACCCGGGGCGGCCGCACCCCGGCGTGGCCCCGGGCACGGAAGAGGCCGCGCTCCCGGTCACCGGCTCCGCGTCCGGCGGGGCGGGGCGTCCGGAGCGGGTGCTGCTCACCGGGGCGACCGGCCTGCTCGGGGCGAACCTGCTCGCCGCGCTGCTCGACCGCGGTGTCGCCCGGGTGACATGCCTGGTCCGGGCGGGCGGCGAGGACGAGGCCGTTCGCCGGGTCCACGACGTCCTGGCCGGGCACGGTCTCTGGCGGTCCGCCTACCGGGACAGGATCATCGGCCTGCCGGGAGACCTGGCGGCCTCCCGGCTGGGACTGACCCCGGAGGTCCACGACTCCGTGGCCTCCGGGAACGACCTGATCTGCCACGCCGCGCGGGTCGTCAACCTCGTCCTGCCGTACCGGACGCTCGCCCCGGTGAACGTCGGAGGGACGATCGAGGTCGTCCGGCTGGCCGCGCACCGGCGGCCGACCCCGCTGCACGTCGTCTCCACCCTCGGCGTGTACCTGGGCTGGACGGGACGGGAACGTCCCGTCACCGAGGACGAGGCCCCCGACGACCCGGCGGGCCTGGACTCGCCGTACTACCGGACCAGGTGGGTCGCGGACGCGCTGGCGCGGCGGGCCCGCGAGTACGGCCTGCCCGTGACGATCCACCGCCCCGCGAGGGTCGGCGGCCACGGCCGTACCGGTCGCGGCGACCCGGGGGACTACCTCAACCGGCTGCTCGCCACCTTCGTCAGGCTCCGTATGGTGCCGGACGTCCCGGTGGCCGAGGACGTCGTCCCGGTCGACCACCTCGCCGCCGCGATCGCGGAGAGGCTGCTGGACCCCGGTACGGCCGGTCGCGACTTCCACTACGCCGACGCCGCGGGGATCACCTACCGGGGGATGGCGGGCGCCCTGGCCGAGCACGGGTACGACGTGGAGACGGTTCCCTGGGAGCGCTGGCGCGCGGAGATCCTGCGCCGCTCGGCCGCGGGCGAGCCGCTCGCGATGGGGCCGTTCCTCTCCGACCCGGGGCCGGAGCCGCCCGGCCCGCGCCGCCTGCGGTTCGACTGCTCGTTCGCGTGCCCCCCGCCCGGCCCGGCCCTCATCGGCCGCTACCTCGCGTTCCTCGCCGGGTCCGGGACGATCCACCCGCCGGAGGGCGCCCGGGCGCCCGCGGAGGCGACGCTCCTGCCCGCTCCCGCCCCGGCCCCCGCCGGGACGTCCGTGCCGGGAGGGCTCCGATGAGGGCCGACGCGCTCAGGTTCGCCGGCATCTGGTCCGCAGAACTGGTGTCGGTGATCGGCTCCAGCCTCACCGGTTTCGTGCTCAGCGTCTGGGTCTACCAGGAGTCGGGCTCGGAGACGCAGTTCGCGCTCACCATGCTCTGCGCCACCCTCCCGGGCCTTCTCATCACGCCCTTCTCCGGGGTGATCGTCGACCGCTTCGACAGGAAGCGGGTGCTCGTGCTCAGCGACTGCGGGGCTGCGCTGTCGACGGCCGCGCTGCTGCTCGTCGTACAGGCGCAGGGCCTGGCCGTGTGGCACGTCTACCTCGCCACCGCGGTCGGCGCGGTCTGCGGGACCTTCCACCTCACCGTCTACCAGGCCATGACGCCGCTGCTGGTGCCCGAGCGCCACCTGGGACGGGCCAACGGGCTCATGCAGGCCACCTGGGGGCTGCAGATCGCGGCGCCGGTGGCCGCCGGAACCCTGCTGGAGGTGGTGGGGGTACGCGGAGTGCTCCTGCTGGACCTGCTGTCGTTCGCGGTCGCGACGGCCGTGGTGCTGGCGACCCGGCTGCCGCGCGCGGTCACCCGCCCCGAGGGCGTCGCGGTCGCTCCGTCGCTCGGCGCCGACCTGCTCTTCGGCCTGCGTCACCTGCGCCGGGGCGGGCTGCTCCCGCTGGTGGTGGTCTCGGCCGCGTTCAACCTCGCGTTCGCCGTGGCGGGGGTGCTGGTCCGCCCCCTCATCCTGTCGTTCGCCGGGCCCGCCACGCTCGGCGTGCTCGTCTTCGCCGGAGGAGCGGGGCTGTTCGCCGGGAGCCTGGTCATGGGCGCCTGGGGAGGGCCGCGCCGCAGGATCGCGGGGATGAGCCTATTCATGGGGATCGGGGGGATCGCGCTGGCCGCGCACGGCCTGTCCCCGTCGGTGGCGCTCATCGCGGTGGCCGCCCCGGCGTTCCTGTTCGTCCTGCCGGTGGTCAACGGGTGCGTGACGACCGTCCTGCAGACCAGGACGGAGAACGAGGCGCTGGGCCGGGTGCTGGCCACCGCCCGCACCCTGGGGCAGTGCGCGATGCCCGTCGCCTACCTCAGCGCCGCGCCCGCGGCCGAACACCTCACCGGCCCGTGGCTCATGCCGGGAGGCGTGCTGACCGGAAGCGCCGGGGAGCTGATCGGCACCGGTCCCGGAAGGGGCACCGCCCTGATCTTCCTGATCGACGGCCTGCTCCTGGTCGTCCTGGCGATCACCACCTACGCCCGTCCCCGGCTCCGCCGCCTGGACCACGAGGCCCCCGAGGTGCCCGAGGCCTCCAAGGTGCCTGAGGCCCCCGAGGCTCCCGACGTGCCCGGGGCCTCCAAGGTGCCCGAGGCGCCCGGGGCGGTCCGCGCGCGGACCGCCCCCGATCCCGCACCCTGACCCCGACCTCCGCCCCCCGCACCCCGACCCAGATCCCCGCCCGGAGCCCCACCGTGAAACCCGCGAACGAGGTCCCATGCCACTGCACCTGACCCCCGAGGACGCGCGCCGCTACCTGGAGAGCGGCGAGGCGCCCGGTCCCCACCTGGACCTGATCGGCGCCATGGCCGCGCAGGCCGCGGCGGCCGGGCTCCGGCTCGGCCTGTTCGAGGCCCTGGCGGACGGTCCCGTACCCCTTCCCGGTCTGGCCGCGGCGCTCGGCGCGGACCCGGCCGGGCTGCGGGTCCTGCTCGGCGCGCTGACCGCGACCGGGTACCTGACGGAGGGGCCCGGCGGGTACGCGCCGACCGCGGTGGCACGCTCTCTGCTCGGCGGGTACGGCAACACGCTGCTGTTCTGGCAGGAGGTCACGGCCGGGCTCTGGGGCGGGCTGGAGGAGTCGGTGCGCTCCGGTGGCCGCACGGCCGACTTCTACGCCTGGCTGGGCGAGCGTCCCGACGTGCTGGCCCGCTTCCAGCGGCTGCTGCGGGAGCAGGCGGAGTGGCTGGGCGAGGAGATCGTGGACGCCGCCCCCCTGCCGGACGGTGCCCGGCGGCTGCTCGACCTGGGCGGCGGCCACGCCCGCTACAGCATCGCCTACTGCCGTGACCGGCCGGGCCTGCGCGCGTGCGTCGTCGACCTTCCCGCGGCGCTGGAGGCGGGCCGCGCGGCGACGGCCTCGGCCGGGCTGACCGGCCGGGTCGAGCTGCTCGCCGGGGACGTCAGGGGCGAACTGCCGTACCGGGGGCAGGACGCCGTGCTGCTGTTCAACCTGCTGCACGGCTTCGGCGAGGAGGAGGCCGCGGCGCTGGTGCGGGCCGCGGTGGGCACGCTGCGCACCGGCGGGATCGCGCTGGTCCTGGAACGGGACCCCGGCCACCGGGGGGACGCGGTCGCGCGCGCCTTCACCTCGTTCTTCGAGCTCAACCTGCACCACACCCAGGGCGGGCGCCTGCACTCCCCGGCGACGGTCGACGGCTGGCTCGCAGCGGCGGGGTGTCCCGGGACGCGACGGCACGTCCTGACGCGTTCCCCGGCGCACGTCCTGACCGTCGCGACCCGGGCGTGAGGACCGGGCGGATCGGCGGGCCCGCGGATCGCCTGACGGGCCCGCGGGCCCGCGGTTCCACGCGGTCCCGCGGAGCCGCCGGGCGCGTGCCGCCGACCCCGGCCCGCGCGGTTGAACACGGGCCGGTGAAGCCCAGGTAACGGTCGGCTGTGGGTCCGCTCCGCGGATCACCGCGCGAGCGTCCGCTGTGCGAGGATCGCCGCCTGTACATGCGCGGTGAAGGTGATGGAGTGTGGCCACGATGAGTTCGACGAGGCGCTGGACCGTTCCCGTGGCGGGGCTCGTGGCGGCGAGCGCGCTCGTCGCGGCCCCCGGCGCCGCCGAGGCCACCACGGGCGCGGCGGGTACGGCGGCCACCGCGGGTGCGGCGGGCATGGCCGGCACCGTCTACTACGTCGACTCCAAGGCGGGCGACGACGCGGCCGCGGGCACCTCGGTCAAGGCCCCCTGGCGCAGCCTCGACAACGTCAACGCCGCGACGCTGCAGCCCGGCACCGTCGTGCGCCTCAAGCGCGGCGGAAGCTGGGCGGGCCCGCTGACCCTGTCGGCCCGCGGCACCGCCGCCGCCCCGATCACCGTCGAGCCGTACGGCCTGGGCGCCGCCCCCAGGATCGGCGGCAGGGACGCGGCCTGCGTGGTGATGTCGGGCTCCTACGTACGGGTGGCCGGGATACGGGCGAGCAACTGCCAGTGGTCCGGTTTCGAGGTGAGCGGTAACCGCAACGAGCTGGACCGCGTCGTCGCCGACCGCAACATCACCGGGGTCCACATCATCGGCGCGCACAACGTCCTCAAGAACAGCGTGCTGACCGACAACGACCGGATGAGCGTCAACGACGAGGGCGGCGACAACGACTCCGGCGCCTTCGGCGTGCTGCTCAACGGTGACGACAACCTCGTCACCGGAAACGTGATCACCGGCAGCTACGCGAAGAGCAGCGACTACGGCACCGACGGCGCCGCCGTCGAGGTGTTCAACGGCGACCGCAACCGGGTCACCCACAACATCGCCAGGAACAACGAGACCTTCGTCGAGCTGGGTGCGCGGAAGGGCAGGACCGCCACGGGCAACGTCTTCGCGCACAACGTGGTGACCTCCTCGCGCCGCGGCTCCTTCCTCGTCACCCGCGGCCCCCGCCACGTGGTGGGTCCGGTGAAGGGCACCGTCGCGGTGCACAACTCGGTCCACCTGCCGGCCCGCGACACCATCGGCTGGGCCTGCCACCACGGCTGCTCCCCGGCCATCCTGAAGCTGCGCAACAACGTCATCGTGGTGGGCGGGCAGGTGGGGTTCGAGGACGGCAAGGGGGCCGACGAGGACGCGGGCGTCTACCAGGGCCGCTCCAGGCGGTTCACGCTCGGCCCGCGGTCGATCATGGCCGATCCCGGTTTCCGGAGCCCCACCGACCTGCGCCTGCGGCCGGGCTCCCCGGCCCGGGGCCGGGGCGTCCGGCTCGGGGCCGCCTGGTACGGAGGCGCGGTCATGGCCCGCGACGTGTCCGGTGCCGTGCTCTCCGCCACCCCCGCCGCCGGTGCCTACCAATCCTGATATTTACTGATTTTGAGCATTGTTTTGGACATCTTCCTGGAACCCTCGTGAAACCTGGTTGGGACAGGCTGGGGACCAGAGCGAGGTGATCGACGATGATGTTGCGGCTACGGGTCTCCTTCCCCGACCGTCCGGGCGCCCTCGGCCAGGCGGCCCGGGTGCTCGGCACGCTGGGCGCCGACATTCTCCAGGTGACGGTCCTGGAACGGGAGTCGGGCCGGGCGATGGACGACTTCACCGTCTCCTGGCCGGGCACCGTGGACGCGGACACGGTCAGGGACCGGCTCTCCGGCGTGCCGGGGATGCGCGTGGAGGGCGTCTGGCCCACCAGGGAGGTTCCCGGAGCCGCCCCCGACTACGACCTGCTGAAGCACGTCGCCGCCGACCCCGGCCGGGCCTTCGCCACGCTGGTGGACGCGGTGCCCGACCTGGTGAGCGCCGAGTGGGCGGCGATCCTGTCCTCGGAGAGCGGGGAGCTGGTCCACCGCAGCTGGCAGGCGCCACGGACGCTGGACGAGACGGGCGGCCTGGCGGGCGTCAAGGCGGCCGACCTGGCCCCGCTGCGACCGGCCGTCCTGGGGTCGGGCCGGCACCGGATGATGAGCGTCCCGGTGCCGGAGACGGGCCTGCACCTGATCATGGCCCGCACCGACGGGCCGCCCTTCCACCGCGTGGAGCTGGAGCGCGCCGTCCGGGTGCTGGAGATCGTCTCCATCATGAGCCGCACCTCCTGAGCCGGTGCGCCGCGGTGCCGTACCCCCGAGGCCGGACGACGGTGCGGGGACGCCGCGTCCCCGGGCCGGGGTATGGGCGTGCCGGGGCCACGGAGACCAGGGGGACCAGGGGGACCAGGGGATCACGGCATCACGGCGCGGGGACGCCGCGCCGCCGGGACCGTCAGCGCTGCGGGGGGTCGACGCGGGTGCCGTCCATGGTGAAGAGCATCAGGCGGGTGGAGTCCACGCCGACCCGGGCGGACTCCCCGGACCGCCAGACCGGGCGGGAGCCGAGACGGACGATGAGGTCCGCCCTGCGGTGGTGACCGCTGGCGTGCTCCTGCTGCCGCAGCGGCTCGGCCTCCTCGTCCGCCACGGTGCCGGGCATCAGCCGGCGCAGCACCGAGCGGATCCGGCCGCCGGTCAGGGAGGGGTCGCCCAGCGCGCGGGCCTTCTGGCGGGGGTCGGGCGGCTCGGGGACGGCCACGGAGGTCAGGCCGCTCTCGACGTAGGCGAGCCACTCGTGACCGTGGTACTCCAGCGCGCGGACCCGGCCCAGGAAGACCGGCCCCTCGAAGCTGTCGGGAACCGGTGCCAGGCAGTCCGGGCGCAGCCCGACGATGATCTGACGGCCCACGTGCTGGGAGATGACGTAGGCCCTGGGATCGGTCCAAGGGATCATGATCTGGTGCGGGCCGAAGTCCAGCAGGATGTACTGGTTCTGCGGGGTGCGGACGGTCGCCGCGAGCAGGTTGAGCTGCTGGGAGCTGAGGAAGGCGGCGGTGAAGGCGGTCGCGGGGTCGTTGTAGACCTGCCCGGGGGTGCCGACGTCCTGCAGCACGCCGCGGTTCATGATGGCGATCCGGTCGGCCAGGGTCAGGGCCTCGACCTGGTCGTGCGTGACGTAGATCGTGGTCACCCCGAGCGAGCGGACCAGCGAGGAGATCTCCATCCGGAGCTCGGTGCGCATCCCCGCGTCCAGGTTGGACAGCGGCTCGTCCATCAGGAAGAGCGAGGGCTGGCGGACGATCGCGCGGCCCATCGCGACGCGCTGGCGCTGGCCACCGGAGAGCGTTCCAGGGCGTCTCTCCAGCGTCTCGTCGATCTGCAGTATCTTCGACAGCTCGGTCACGCGCTCCCTGACCATCGCCGGGTCGGCCTTGGCGATCTCCAGCGGGAAGGCGATGTTGCCGCGTACGGTCCGGTGCGGGTAGAGGGCGCCGTTCTGGAACACCATGGCCACGTCACGGTCACGGGGAGCGAGCTCGTTGGCGAGCGTGCCGCCCAGCCAGAGGTCACCGTCGGTGACGTCCTCGAGTCCCGCGATCATCCGGAGCAACGTGGACTTGCCGCAGCCGGAGGGTCCCAGCAGGACGAGGAACTCCCCCTGCTCCGCACGCAGGCTCATGCGATCAACCGCAAGGTATCCACCCGGGTACACCTTGCTCACGTTGTCGAGGACGACGGTACTCATGCGCGCTCGTTCCTCCCGGACGATCTCGCCCGGATCCCAGCCGTGTGATTGATGAGGTAGTACATCGCGTCGCTTGCCCGTGTGTCCATAGATGTCGTTAGAAATCGCTCATCTAATGGTTACTTCTTCGTTCCCTGATGTGACGGACGGTCATGACCGGACGGCTTTACGGCGACCTCACCGTGAGGGTTGAGATGTTACAGTTTGTGAAAATTTACAGAAACGAACCGCACGGGGGACGCCGGGCGCCGATCGGCTCGCGCCCGCCTGTGCCGCATGGTGGGGTGGCTCGTGATGGACGGTGAAATCGCGCAGACCTCGCGCTCACGCCCCGACGGCGCGTCGATCCGGCTGGCCGACATCGCCGCGCACGCCGGGGTGAGCGAGGCCACGGTCAGCCGGGTGCTCAACGGCAAGCCCAGCGTGTCGTCGTCGACGCGGCAGGCGGTGCTGGCGGCCCTGGACGTCATGGGGTACGAGCGACCGCAGCGGCTGCGCCAGCGCAGCAACGGATTGATCGGCCTGGTCACCCCGGAGCTGGACAACCCCATCTTCCCGGCGTTCGCCCAGGCCGTGGAGAAGGCGCTGACCCAGCACGGCTACACCCCGGTGCTGTGCACCCAGCTCCCCGGCGGTGCCCCGGAGGACGAGTTCACCGAGCTGCTCATGGACCGCGGGGTCAGCGGCATCGTCTTCGTCTCCGGCCTGCACGCCGACACCACCGCCAGGATGGACCGTTACACCCGGCTGACCGACCGCGGCCTGCCGATCGTCCTGGTCGACGGCTACAGCGAGCGGATCGAGGCGCCGTTCATCTCCCCGGACGACCGGGCCGCGGCCCGGCTGGCCGTGCAGCACCTCGCCGACCTGGGACACGAGCGGATCGGCCTGGCCGTGGGGCCGCGCCGGTTCGTCCCGGTGATCAGGAAGATCGAGGGGTACCGGCGGGCGATGTCCCAATTGCTCGGAGCGGTCGAGGTGGACGAGCTGATCTCGCACTCGCTGTTCTCGGTGGAGGGCGGCCAGGCCGCGGCGACCCAGCTGCTGGCGCGGGGGTGCACCGGCATCGTGTGCGCGTCGGACCTGATGGCGCTGGGCGCGATCCGCGCCTGCCGGGACCGTGGCCTGACGGTGCCGGGCGACGTCTCGGTGGTGGGGTTCGACGACTCGCCGCTCATCGCCTTCACCGACCCCCCGCTGACCACCGTGCGCAAGCCCATCGGGGCGATGGCCTCGGCGGCGGTGGCCACCCTGCTGGAGGAGATCAACGGGGTGCACGCCAAGCACGTCGAGCTGATCTTCCAGCCCGAGCTCGTGGTGCGCAGCTCCACCGGCTCCGGCCCGCTGGTCAACCGCTGACCTCCCGTACGGACGCCCGCGACCGGCGCGTCCGGACCCGGTGACCCTCCGCGGGCGGATGGGCGGGCTGACGGACGGGCGGGTGGCACCGGCCTCGCCGGACCGGTGCGAGCATGAGCGCATGAGCACAGCCCACGACACCGTCGACGTCGTCGTCATCGGCGGGACCGGCGTCGACACCACCGCCTACGTCCCCTCGCTGCCCCTGCCGTACGCCGACACCTACGCGGTGCCCCCGGTGATCGACCGGATCGGCAACACCGGCAGCGGCGTCGCCCTGGGCTGCCACGCCCTGGGCCTGAGCGTCAAACTGGTCGACCTGATCGGCGACGACCCGCAGGGCCGGTTCATCAGGGACCGCTTCGAGGGCACCGGCATCGACACCGCCTGGGGGCACGCCCCGCAGGGGACCCGGCGCAGCGTGCTGCTCGTCGGCCCGGACGGGCGGCGCACCTCGCTGTTCGACCCGCGCGCGGCACCGGGCGAGCGGCTGCCCGTGCGGCTGTACCTGGACGCGGTGCGCGCCGCCCGGCACGTGCACGTGTCGATCAACGACTTCTCCCGCCACGTCTACCCCGACCTGCAGGACAGGGCAGGCAAGCTCGTCTCCACCGACCTGCACGACTGGGACGGCGACGACGACCACCACAGGGACTTCGCCCTCTCCTCCGACCTGGTCTTCCTGTCGGCCACCGCACTGGGCACCCGCCGCGACGAGGTCATGCGCGGCATCCTGGCCCGGGGCCGCGCACGCGCCGTCGTCTGCACCGACGGCGCCGCGGGCTGCCGCGTCCTCGACGAGGACGGCTTCTGCGACGTTCCGGCCGCACCCCTGCCGGGCCCGGTGGCCGACACCAACGGCGCGGGCGACGCGTTCGTCTCCGGGGTCCTGTACGGGCTGCTCGCCGGGAGGTCGCTGCGCGACGCCGTCCCGCTGGGCGCCGTCGCCGGAGCCCACGCCTGCACGTCGGCCGGAACCCACGAGGACCCCGTCGACGAGGCGACGCTGCTGCGCAGGGAGCGGGAGCTCCCTGCGCAGCCCGGCCCCGGCAGGGCACGGGCGGGGAACTAGAGCGTGGACAGGTCGTGCAGCAGCCGCGCCGCCCGCTCGCGGTAGGCCGTCACGTTGCGGAGCTTCACGTGCTCGTACCCCCGGACCAGGTCGGGCAGCCCGGCCAGCTCCAGCACCCGCTCGGCGGTCTCCGGCCGCAGGTGGTCCAGCGCGCGGTGCACGTCGCGGGTGTACTCGCCGGCGAGCTCCCGCTCGGTCCCGCGCACCGCTCCCAGCCCGAACGGGTCCAGCCGGGTGCCGCGCAGCCGGCGCATGCCGTACAGCGCGCGGAAGGCCGGGTCGAACCAGGCGCCGAGCCGGATCTTGCGCTTCACGCCCATGGCGCGCAGCACCGGCGGGTGCAGGTTGTAGGAGATCCGCGCGCCCGGCCCGAACTCGGCGGCGATCCTGGCCCGCTCGGCCGGGTCGAGGTGCAGGCGCGCCACCTCGTACTCGTCCTTGTACGCCATCAGCCGGTGAAGCTCGCGGGCGTAGACCTCGGTGACCGGGCAGGAATCCCCCGAGATCGCCCGCTCGCGCTCCAGGACGGCGCGGACCGCGTCGGCGTAGCGGGCGGCGTGGCGCAGGTCCTGGTAGGCGACCAGGTCGGGCACCCGGACGGTGAGGATGCGGTGCAGCTCGGTGCCGGGCCCGGCGACCGCGTCGACGAGCCGCGCGGCCTGCGGGGACGGGGCCGGCGCGGCCGGGGACGCGGGACGGGTCGCCTCGGCCACCGCCTCGGGGGCGGCGACGACGGCGCGTCCCCAGGCGAAGGCGGCCAGTGTCCGCTCGGCGGACCGGCCACCGGTCGCGCGGATCGCCCCCTCGATCGCCTCCAGCCCGACCGGGATGAGGCCGCGCTGCCAGGCCGCCCCGATGACGATGGTGTTGGCCGGCATGTGGTCGCCGAACAGCGCCTGGGCCAGCTGCTCGGCGTCGAGGTAGACGTTCTGCCCGCGCCGGGTCCGCGTCTCCAGCACCGCGATCGGCGAGGCCGGGTCGGTCAGGTGGGTGGACGGGTCGAGCACCATCGAGCCGGTCGGGGCCAGGCTGGTGGAGACCACCGCCACGGTCCGGCCGCGGTCGGCCGCGGCCAGGTGGGCGGGGTCGGTGGCGCCGATCAGGTCCAGCGCGAGGTAGGCGTCCACGCTGGCCGTGCCGCCCCGCGCCGTACGCTCACCGTCGTCGCCTTCCCCGTCGGCGTCGTCGTAGATGAGGATGTCGGAGACGACGGTGCCGCCCTTCTGGGCCAGGCCGGTCTGGTCGAGCCCGCGTGAGCGCCTGCCGTCGAGCATCGCGGCGGTGCCGAGGATCTGCGCGACCGACACCACCCCGGTGCCGCCGACGCCGACCATCCTGATCGACGCCTCCCCGGCGCGCGCCTCGGGCAGCGGCATCGCGGGGGGAACCGGCACGGCGGCGCGCCTCCCGGCGGCCTTGCCCCTGGCGGGCAGGACGGTCACGAACGAGGGGCAGTCGCCCTCCACGCAGGAGTAGTCCTTGTTGCAGGACGACTGGTGGATCTCGGTCTTGCGGCCGAACTCGGTCTCCACCGGCAGCACCGACAGGCACTCGGACTTCTGCGCGCAGTCGCCGCAGCCCTCGCAGACCCGCTGGTTGATCGCCACCCGCTTCGGCGGGTCGGGCAGCTCGCCCCGCTTGCGCAGCCGGCGCTTCTCGGCCGCGCACTGCTGGTCGTGGATGAGCACGGTCACGCCGGGGATCGCGGCCAGCTCGCGCTGGGCGTCGTCCAGGGCCGTGCGGTCGCGGACGTCGGCGATGCCCGCCAGTTTGATCCCCCGGTAGCGCTCCGGCTCGTCGGTGGTGACGACGACCCGGCGCACCCCCTCGATCTCCAGCCAGCGGGTCAGCTCGGCCACCGACAGGGCCGGGGTGATGGTCTGCCCGCCGGTCATCGCCACCGCGCTGTTGTAGAGCAGCTTGTAGGTGATGTTGACGCCCGCGCCGACCGCGGCCCTGATCGCGAGCGAGCCGCTGTGGTGGAAGGTGCCGTCGCCGAGGTTCTGGAAGATGTGCGGGGTGTCGGTGAAGGGCGCCTGGCCGATCCACTGCGTCCCCTCGCCGCCCATCTGGGTCAGGCCCAACAGCTCGCCCTTGCCCTCGCGGTTGAGCACCACCATCGTGTGACAGCCGATACCGGCGCCGACGGGCGCGTTGTCGGGCACGGCGGTGGAGCGGTTGTGCGGGCACCCCGAGCAGAAGAAGGGGGTGCGCTTCGGGGCGAGCAGCGTCAGCGGCGCCGGGCGGTTCAGCAGCGCGAGCCCGGCGTCCATCCGGTCGCCGAAGCCGGTCAGGCCGCGGCGGCGCAGCCGGAAGGCGATGGCCTTGGCGGCCAGGTCGGCGTCGACGGACCCGTACCCGGGGATCAGCCGCTCGCCGTTCTCGTCGTGCCTGCCCAGCACGCGGGGGGCGTCGGCCGTCCCGTAGAGCACGTCCTTGACGGAGGTCTCCAGCAGCGGGGCCTTCTCCTCCACGACCAGGATCTCCGTCAGGCCCCGGGCGAACGTGCGGACGATCTCCTTCTCCAGCGGCCAGATCATGCCGATCTTCAGCAGCCGGACGCCGGCCTCCTCGGGGGTGACGCCCAGCTTGCGGAAGCCCTCGCGCACGTCGTGGTAGGCGGTGCCGGAGGCGACGATGCCCAGCCAGGCGTCCGGCGGGTCGCAGGTGATCCGGTTGAGGCCGTTCTCGCGGGCGTAGGCGCGGGCCAGCTCCAGCCTCGGGCCGACCAGGGTGCGCTCCATCTCCAGCGACCACGGGGTCAGCAAGGTGGCGTCGGGAACGTGCCGGTAGGGCCTGCCCTCGTACTCGACCTCGGGTACGACCGGGGCTGCCCGGTCGTACCCGAGGTCCACGGTGCCGGTGGCGTCCACGACGTTGGAGACGGCCTTCACCGCCACCCAGAGGCCGCTGACCCGGGACGCCATGATCGCGTGGCGTCCCAGGTCGAGCAGCTCCTGGACGCTTCCGGGGTGGACGACCGGCATGCCGAGCGCGGCGAGCGCGCTCTCGGTCGCCGAGGGGAGCGTGGAGGACTTGCAGGAGGGGTCGTCGCCGCAGAACGCGATCAGGCCCCCGGAAGGATGGGCGCCGACGAAGTTGCCGTGCCGGAACGCGTCGGCCGCGCGGTCCACGCCCGGCGCCTTGCCGTACCAGACGCCCAGCACGCCGGACCTGCGCGGGCGGGGGAGGGTGGGCACCAGCTGGCTGCCCCAGACGGCGGTGGCGCCGAGCTCCTCGTTCTGCCCGGGGCGGTGCACCACGCCGAGCGGCTCGGCGTGCCGTCGCGAGCGGGCCAGCTCCTGGTCGAAGCCGCCCAGCGGGGAGCCGGGGTAGCCCGACACCATCGCGCCGGTGTCCAGGCCGGCGGCGCGGTCGGCGCGCATCCGGTCGAGGATCACCCGCACCAGGGCCTGGGTGCCGGTCATGAAGACCCGGCCCTCCTGGCGGAGGTAGCGGTCGTCAGGGGAGATCTCACGGGCGTCGGCGAAGATCGTCATGGTCCTGGTCCCGTCTGTGGCACTCCTGCGATGTCCGCAAGGTTATGCCAGACAGAACAAAATTCGATTTCAATCTTTCCAAGGCCGGACCGTCTCGTTAGCATCCGATGTCATGGACGGGACGGATCGCGCAATTCTCAACCACCTCCAGGTGGACGGGCGGCTGAGCAACCTGGAGCTGGCCGAGCGGGTGCGGCTGACGCCGTCGCCCTGCCTGCGCCGGGTCCGCAACCTGGAGGAGGCCGGGGTGATCACCGGCTACCGGGCCGTGATCGACCCCGCGGCGGTGGGCCGGGGCTTCCAGGTCGTCGCCTACGTCGAGCTGGAGGGCCAGGACGCCGAGACGGTCACCGCCTTCGAGGCGGCCGTCCTGGAGATCGACGACGTGGTCGAGTGCCTGCGGATGTTCGGCCGCCCCGACTACGTGCTGCGGGTGGCCGTGCCCGACATGGACGCCTACAGCCAGCTCTGCCTGGAGCGGCTCGGCCGCCTGCCCGGCCTGGACAAGCTCACCTCGCAGATCGCGATGAAGGCCCTCAAGACCGGCGGCGCCCTGCCCCTGTGAGAGCAGGACGCCCGGCGGCCCCGGAGCCGTCCCCGGGGACCGCCGGGCGTCCTCGCCGCGATCGACGGCGCCCGGTCAGCCGCCGAGCGTGACGTGCAGGATCCTCTCGTTGCTGTTGTTCGGCGTGCTGTCCTTGTCACCGGTGTTGGAGGTGGTCAGCCACAGGCCGCCCGGGGCGGGCTCCACGGTGCGCAGCCGGCCGTAGGTGCCGTTGAAGTACTCCTGCACACCGGGCAGGCCGGTGCCGCTGATCGGCGAGCGGTACATCCGGGTGCCGCGCAGGCAGGCCACGTAGATCACGTCGCGCACGATGGCGATGCCCGAGCAGGAACCGGCGGCGGTGGGGTAGGTGCGCTTGGGGGCGACGAACCCGGCGGTGCCGCAGGCGCCGTTGGTGCCCTCGCACGCCGGCCAGCCGTAGTTGCCGCCCCTGGTGATGAGGTTGGTCTCGTCCATGACGCTGTTGCCGAACTCCTGCTCCCACAGCCGGCCCTGGGAGTCGAACGCCAGCCCCTGCGGGTTGCGGTGCCCGTAGCTCCACACGGGGTTGCCGAACGGGTTGTCCGACGGCACGCTGCCGTCCGCGTTGATCCGCAGGATCTTGCCGCTCAGGTTGGACGTGTTCTGCGCGTGGTCACCGTTCTGCGCGTCGCCGGTGGCGACGTACAGCTTGCCGTCAGGGCCGAACCGCAGGCGGCCGCCGTCGTGGTACTTGTTGCGCAGGATCCCGCTGAGCAGGACCTGGGCGCCGGCGGTGTTGAGCCTGTCGTTCTCCAGCTTGATCCGCACGACCCGGTTGTCGGTGGGCGAGGTGTGCATGACGTACACCCAGCGGTCGCTAACGAAGGTGGGTGAGATCTCCAGGCCCATGAGGCCGCCCTCGCCGTCAGTGCCGGCCACGTTCGGCACGGTGCCCACGGTCGTCTTCGCCCCGGTGGCGGGGTCGAGGCGGATGATGTCGTCGGCGTCGCGGCGGCCGTA
The DNA here is from genome assembly GCF_039534895.1 of Streptosporangium longisporum. Lineage (NCBI taxonomy): Bacteria > Bacillati > Actinomycetota > Actinomycetes > Streptosporangiales > Streptosporangiaceae > Streptosporangium > Streptosporangium longisporum. The sequence continues at coordinate 152,534 of NZ_BAAAWD010000032.1, forward strand.
GAGGATCGTGCCGTCCGGGAGCGTGACCAGGCCCCACGGGATGTCGGTGTCGGTGGTGACCTGCTTCACCGCGCACACCGGGTTGCCGCACGCCGCGCCGGTGGTCACCGTCACGGTGTTGCTGCGCGCCGAGACGTTGGCCTGCCCGTCGCGGGCCACCACGTGGTACTGGTGGCTCGTGGCGCCCGCCAGCCCGCTGTCGATGAAGGTGGTCGCCGGCGGGGTGCCGTTGACCGTGCCGACCTTGGCGCCGCCGCGGTACACGTCGTAGGCCCGGACCCCGACGTTGTCGGTCGAGGCGGTCCACCTCAGCGTCACCGTGGTGCCGGACACCGAGGCGGCCAGCTGCGTCGGGGCGCTCGGCGCCTGGGTGTCGGCCTGGCACTGCGGCGGGGTGATCGTCACCGTGGTGCTGGCCTGCGAGACGTTGCCCGCGGCGTCGCGCGCGTTGACGTACAGGCCCCAGGTGGCCCCGGGGACCACGGTGAGGCTGGTGGACAGCGTGGTGCCGCTCACCGTCTTCATCTGCTGGCCGTCGTGGTAGACGTCGTAGAAGGCCACCCCGACGTCGTCCGTCGAGGCGTTCCAGGCGAACGTCACCGAGTCGCACGTCAGGTTGCTCACCCGCGGGCCGCCCGGCACCGTCGGGGGCAGGGTGTCGGCACCGCCCGCGGACGTCGTCCACCTCTGGTTGCCGCGCCCGGTGCAGGTCCACAGCCCCACCCGGGTGCTGTTCGCCGTGCCCTCGCCGGTCACGTCCAGGCACAGGCCCGACTGCACGCCGGTGACGGTGCCGTCGGCGTTGATCCTCCAGCGCTGGTTGGCGCCGCCGGTACAGGTGTAGATCTGCAGCGCGGCCGGGGCGGTGGTGTCCTGGCCGACCACGTCCAGGCACATCGTGGCGTTGTACACCCGGAACTCACCGGCCGCGGTGAAGGTCCAGGACTGGTTGGCCTGTCCGTTGCAGTCGTAGATGTTGACGCCGGTGCCGGAGGCCGTGCTGTTGCCGATCACGTCGAGGCAGCGGCCGGAGGCCACGCCGACCACGGTCGCCGGTGCCGCCGAGGCGGGCGCCGCGGCCGCCACCGTCATGGCGAGCGCGACGGCCGCGGTGGCCACGGTGGCGACCGCGGTCATCGCGGCCACCAGCACGCGAGGCCACGGCCTGTGGCCGTTGATCGAGGGGGGTGTTCGCACCTGTTCTCCAAGGGGGGTCGTCCGCGGGGTGTCCGGGGTGAGGTGATCGTCAGCCTACGGGGCAAAGCTGACCGTTTCGGGAGTTTTGTGCTGACTCCCTCTGTCCGAAAAGATCGATCGGAAACCGCCGCGGCGTCCTCCCTGGCCGCCCGGCTACCCCCCGCGGGTCACGACGTCACGCGGAAGGTGGCGTCGCCCCGGCTCTGCGCGTCGCCGATCGGGTCGAGCCGGAGCAGGTAGTCGTAGTGCCGGATGTACCGGTCGGGGTGGTTGTAGGACTGGAAGGACGACCACGACGCGTCGGCCAGCCCGGCGACCTGGCGGAACGTGGAGTCGGCCGCGAAGGTCGCGGTGCCGTCGTCGGGCGCCAGGACGAAGTCGAACCCGTAGTGCCGCAGGTAGTAGCCGGGGTAGTTCACCGACGCGAAGGACACGTGGCCGCTTCCGTTCGCCAGGCCGGGCACCAGCCGGAACTGCGCGTCCTGGGCCGGGCTGACGTTCGCGTCGATGCGCACGTCGAGGTTCGCGTGCCGCACGTACCGGGTCTGGAAGTTGTACGACTGGATGCGGTTGACCGGCGCGGTGGCGCCCCAGCGGCCCAGGACGCGGTTCTCCTCCGCGGCGGTCAGGTTGAGGATGGAGCCGTGCCGCTTGCGGTTGGTGCCCATGCCGTAGTCGGAGCGCGTCCGGAAGTTCCGCGTGCTGCCCAGGTTCGTGGAGGTGACGGGCATGTAGCCGCGGCCGGTGGCGTACTGGTCCAGCCACAGGGCCCACTCGTTGCGGCCGTTGAACTGCGCCCACATCGGGCCCTCCACCACGTTGCCGCCACCCGTGCCGTTGGAGATCCCCATGTGCGACAGGTTCCCCAGCGTGGTCCAGGTTCCCAGGATCGAGTTGCCGGCCTCGATCGTGATGTGGCCGTCCGCCGAGGCCCGGTAGTACCGGTAGCCGCCGACGGCGCCGGGCACCTCGACGATCTGCGTGTCGATGATGCCCTGGCTGCCGCCGCGCTCGATGTACAGCTGCGGTGCCGTGAAGCTGCGGAAGTCACTGGTGCGCGCGTACCAGATGCGGTGCTTGGTCACGCCGTTGCGGGGCGAGTTCGTGGCCCAGTACAGGACGTAGTCACCGGTCTCGGGGTTGTACACGGCCTCGGGCGCCCAGGCGTTGCCGGCGCCGGGGATGGCGCCCGCGACGTTGATCAGCCGCGGGGCCGACCAGTTCACCAGGTCGCTCGACTCCCACACGACGAGCGAGGTGCTCCCGCGGTTCGCGGCGTCGCTCCACGAGGTGCCGGCGGCGATGCGCAGGTCCGTCGCGACGATCCAGTACCGGTCACCGGCGGGGGACCGGACGAGGGCGGGGTCGCGGACCCCTCGCGTGCCGACCGTGGAGCGCAGGACCAGGCCGCCGTTGTTGAGATCGCTCCAGCGCAGCCCGTCGTCGCTGTGGGCGAGGTAGATCTGCTCGCCGTTCGCCGACTCCCCGGTGAAGTGCGCCATCAGGTATCCGGTGAAGGGTTCGAGGGCGACCGCCGCCTTCGGCGCGGCCAGCGACCACGACGTGAACATCAGGCAGGCGGCGAGCACCGCGCCCACCCTGGACAGGGCCTTCAGCATGCGTTTCTCCTTCGGGGGGTGAGCGCGACGGGACGGGGCCGCCGTCCTCGGCGACCTCCGCACGGCCGGCCGCGTCGCGGGGACACGAGCGCGTCCCACGTCGTGCCGGCCCGCTGGTGTTAGCGTTAACATCTCGCGTCGCGAAAATTCGTCCGTCGCATGGACATGTGACCGCCGGCGCGCCGGAATCACGGTACGAGGCCCCGGCCCGGCCGAGGTCACATCGGCGTCACATCAGTGTGATCGCCGGTATGAGGTCGGTCAATACCCCATGACCCCGGCCGCCGATCGACCGTCAGCATCGCCACCGCTCCGGCCGCGTGCCGCGTGTCGACCGGCTCGGGACCGGCCGCGTGACCCGGACCCCGGCCGCGTGACCCGGACCCCGGACGGCTCCTAGCGCAGCAGGGGGAGGCGGCCGGTGAGGCGCTCCACCACCGCCCGCGGGCCCAGCAGGCTGACCGCGTAGTAGGCGAGGTCCGCGCTGGCGGTACGGGCCAGCCCGGCCAGGTACTCGTCGTAGACGTTGGTCCGCTGCGCGATGGCCGCCATGTCGGTGACGACCAGCTCGGCCTCGCCGGCCGCCTCGTCCCGGACCCGGCGGATCGTCTCACCGGGAGCGGCCAGCACCGTGCACCCGATCCACGGCAGGCCGGCGTGGGCGCGGCCGGAGGCGTCGGTGCCGGACGGGCCCAGGATCGCCGGGACGGCCCCGCCCGCGGACGCGGCCAGGCAGGCGGCGGCGTTGGCCTGCAGGCCGCGCGGCAGGTCCCCGTCGATCACGATCACCCACTTCACCGGGAGCCTCCGGGTGGGCAGGTCGGTCCGGAGCTCCAGGTCCCCGGCCCAGCCGGGCCAGCCGTCCTGACCGGCCCGATTGGCCGGGGCGTCCTGGGTGTCCTGGGTGGCGGGGGCGGTCCGGGTGGTCGTCCGCACGGTCATCTCCACGATCCTCTCCTCGAACTTGTGAGTGGACGGTCGCATCTTCTCCGTACGACTCACAACTCGATCGAGGCGATTCCGAATTTAGTTCAGGAATTTCTGCGAAGATGGGCCCGTGGACGAATGTGACACGGCCATTCTGGCCGAGCTGCAGCGCGACGGCCGGCAGACCAACCGCGAGCTGGCCGAGCGGATCGGCATCGCGCCCTCGACCTGCCTGGAGCGGGTCCGGTCACTGCGGGCCAGGGGGGTGATCCAGGGGTTCCACGCCGAGGTCGACCTGGCCGCCATCGGCCGGCCGGTCCAGGCGCTGATCAACGTCCGGTTGCACCCCAAGGTGCGCGAGGCGGTCGAGGCCTTCCGCGACCACGTCACCGCGCTCCCGGAGACCCTCGCGGTCTTCGTGGTCTCCGGCGGCGACGACTTCATCGTCCAGGTGGCCGTGCGCGACACCGGGCACCTGCGCGACTTCGTCCTCGACCACGTCTCCCGGCACCGCAACATCGCCGACGTGCGCACCTCGCTGGTCTACGACCACATCCGCAAGACCTCGGTCGAGGTGCTCCCCCCGGGGCGGCCGAGCCCGCCGAGGACCCGTCCCCGTCCCGCGTTCCCGCCCGCCTGACGGCGGGCGGGAAGGCCGCGTGCGGGGGGCCGTCTCAGGTGGTGGTGATGTTGACGACGCTGGTGAGGATGACCACGGAGTCCTCGTCGGCCTCCAGCGAGTGCCGCCGCTGCGGGATCGCGGCGGCCTGCCCCGCGGAGAGCGAGGCCCCCTGGCCGGTGCCGGAACCGTCGGCAGGCTCGCCGTCGACGACCCGCACCCGTCCCGACAGGACGTGCAGGGTCGCGGCCGGCGGGGCGTCGTGCTCGCCCAGGACGGTGCCCGCGGTCAACGCGATGATCGCCTGGCGGAGCGTGCCCTCGTCCAGGTAGGTGTGCGCGCTGCGGCCGTGCGCGCTCTGCCTGGCCAGGGAGAGGTGCTCCTCGGCGAGCGCCGTTATGTCGATCATGTTGTTTCCTCCCGGTCGTTCCGGCGCCCCGGGTGGACGGGGCTCGGAACCGTATATGGGTGAGTCAGCGGCTCCGCGATGCTCCGGGCCGCTCGTCGAAGCGGATCGCCCGGAGCATATCCGCATCCGGGCGGCCCAGGACGGTCACACCGGCTGCCGGGGGGAGCGTGCCGTCGCGGGCCTGGTCCATGAGCATCCGCCAGCGGCGGCAGTGCCGGGCGAAGGTCGCGTCCGTGACGACCCGGCCGCGGGCGCGCTGCCCCTCCCGGGCCGTGGCCGGGTCCACGTCCAGCAGGATCAGGTGGACCTCGCTGCCGACCCTGCGGGCCAGCCAGGCGAAGCCGTACAGGATGTGCGGCCAGGTGCCCCGGGTGTGCGCCACGACGCCGTGCCCGCCGAGCAGGGCGCGGGCGATCCGCACCACGTGGGTGGTGTGCACGATCGGGACGCGGGCCCGCGGCGGGATCGGGCCGAGGTAGCGGGTCCACCAGTTGCGGGACTGGCGCGAGTCGATGACCCGCACGTCGCCCGCCCGCACCGGATCGCGCTCGTCGCCGCTGAGCCCGTACAGCCGGTCGAGCAGGGTGCTCTTGCCCGCCCCCGGGATGCCCGCGAGCAGGACCAGCGCCCCCGCCGGGTAGTGCAGCTCTCCGTCCGGGGGACGGCCTGCCGGTGTGGTGGCCATCACGTGCACCTCGCGGAGATGGGGAATGTCGCTCGTCACGCTTCGGGCGCCCTTCCAGTGGCGGACAGGAGTTCGCCGCCGGGAGGTGCGGCGCCGTGCCGGGGGGAGCACCGGGCGGGTGGCACCCGGAAGCGGGGAGGGACGGTCGGCGGGCATGTTCGCACCTCGAATGCGCTCGTCATCCGAGGTCTCCTTCACCCGCATCGTCGCGGGCGACCGTCCGGGGACGTTGCAGAACGTCCGTACTGACCGGGCCGATTCTTGGGAAGTACTCCCCTCGCTGCTTCAAGGTTAAAGGAAACGGAGGGCGGACGCGGTCATCGAGGGCTCCAGGTCCGGGAACGCGCCACCGCGCCCGGCCCCGGGAGGGCCTCACCGGGCGTCCGGGGAGGGGCCGGGGAGGGCTCACCGGAGGGCCCGGAGGGGGACCTGCGGGACGTGCCGCGGCGCCGGCACCCCCGTGCCGGTCTGACGGACCTTCGGTGGGGGAGTGCCGGCGCCGCTGTACGGGCCGCGGGCAGGGCGGGAACGCGGGAACGCGGGGAACGGTGGAAACGCCTGGAACGGCGGGAACGGGGCCCGCGGCAGGACACGGGAGTGAGGGCGGGCCGTGGACCGGGCGCGAGCGGATCATGGGCCGATCGCGGGCGGGCCGGGGCGGGCACGAGCCGGGAACGGGTCAGGCACGGGTCAGGCCCAGGCGGGCATGGCGGGCACGAGCGGGCACGGACGCTCGGGTCCGGTCGTGGTCGGTCAGTAGCCGTACCCGGAACCGCCGGAGTTGCTGGAGTTACCGGAGTTGTTGGAGTTGGAGTTGGAGTTGCCGGAGTTGTGGGAGCTCGGGTGCGAGGACCTCGGGGACGGTGAGGCGTTGGGCGAGGACGAGGACCCACCGGCGCCCGCGGGCCTGATCAGGCCGAGCAGGCCGTGCGTGCCGCCGTCGCTGCCCGCGCTGAACCAGAGCGCGTCGGTGCCGCCGACCGCCTCGGTGCCCGGTTCCAGGTCCCACAGACCGCTCAGTGTGATGGGCCGGCCGTCGGAGGAGCGCAGCGGCCCGAGCGGGCGGCCGTTGCGCGGGTTGTAGGCGTTGATCCGGCCGTCGCCGAAGTTGCCCACGAGCAGTGCCCCGGAGTGGGCGCCGAAGCCCTTCGGGGCCAGCGTCATCGCCCAGGGGGCGTTCAGGGCCCCGCGCGCGGCGAAGCGGCCGACGAACCGGCCCGAGCCGTTGAACTGGCTGACGAACCCCTTGCCCTGCCCGGCCACCGACTTGCCGGTCTGCGGGTCGCGCTTGGCGTACGCGACGAGGATCGAACGGCCCACCACCTCCACGTTGAACGGGGCGTAGTCCTCGGGCAGGCCGGGGTCGCGGAACGCCCGTCGGCTCGTCGGGACCCGGTCGAAGTCGCCGTCGAAGACGTGGATGCGGTCGCCGGCGAAGTCGGCGGCCAGCAGCATCGCCCCGCGGTCGGTCTGGGCCAGGGCCAGGCCCTTGAAGTCGGCTCCCCTGACGAACGCGCTGATGACCGCGTCGTCCGGGTCGGCCTCGGCGTTCCAGCCGGTGATGGCCCCGCTGGGGCTGGCGAAGATGAAGGTCGCCGGTCCCGCGCCGCCCGGGCCCTTGACGACGAACTCCTCGCCCATGTTGACGACCTGCCCGGTGGGCCTGCCGCCCGGGACGCGGACCTGGGTCTTCTCCTGCTTCACGCCGCCCGCGCCGCCGGAGTAGACCGTGGCCAGGCCGGTGCCCGCGGCCGAGACCCAGAGGGTCTTGCCCATCGCCAGGCCCCAGGGGTTGACGAGCGTCGCGTCCGTGATCGCGGCTCGTCCCCCGACGTCCGAGACGAGGTTGGTGACCGAGAAACGGCTCCGGGTGAGCGCCGTCCCGGCCTTCGCCTGACCCGTCCCGGTCTTCGCCAGGCCGATCCCGGCCGGTACCTGTTTCGCTCCGCCCTGCGCCTGTCGTGTCCCGGCGGACGCCGTACCGGCGACGCCCATGACCAGGACCGTGGCGCAGATCGTGACGATGCGTACTCGCATGCATGGCTCCTCTGTGAGGGAGTGCCTTTCGCCGCGAGATACGCGCGGGGCCCGCGCCGGGTTCAGCCCGCCCGGGAACGGCGGGTGGCGGGCGGGGGCCGAGGGAGCGTGACGAGGGGTGTGACGAGGCGGCCCGCGACCGCCGGGTGGGGCGGCCGCGGGCCGGATCCATGAACGTCACACCGGGTCACGGTGCCTCATGGCCGCGGGCGGGTCCAGGGAGGACGGACACGCCCGCGGGGATCGTGGTCCGGCACGGGCCGGGGCCTGCGCGCGACGCCGCGGACGGGGGCCGGGCGCGGTGCCGGAGGAGGGAAGGCGAGGGGCCCGGCTACCGCAGGGCGGCCGCCTCGGCGGCCAGCTTCTCGATCCGGGCGTAGTCGCCCGAGGCGAGCGCGTCGGCCGGGGTGAGCCAGGTGCCCCCGACGCAGCCGACGTTCGGCAGCGCCAGGTAGGCCGGGGCGGTGTCGGGCTTGATGCCGCCCGTCGGGCAGAACCTGACCTGCGGCAGCGGGCCGCCGAGCGCCTTGAGGTACGGCAGGCCTCCGGCCGCCTCGGCGGGGAAGAACTTCATCTCGCTCACCCCCCGGTCGGCCAGCGCCATGACCTCCGAGGCGGTCGCCACGCCCGGCAGGAACGGCACCCCGCTCGACTCCATGGCGTCGACCAGCCCGGGGGTGGTCCCCGGGCTGACCAGGAACCGGGAACCGGCCGCGACGGCGGCGGCCACGTCGGCCGCGCCGCGGATCGTGCCCGCGCCGATCACCGCGTCGGGGACCTCGGCGGCGATGCGCGCGATCGCCTCCAGGGCCGCGTCGGTGCGCAGGGTGACCTCGATGACCGGCAGGCCGCCCGCCACCAGGGCGCGCGCCAGGGGGACGGCGGTCTCCACGTCGTCGATGACGACGACCGGGACGACCGGGGCGATGTCCAGCAGGCTCATGCGTACTCCATGTCTGACAGGCGTTGGTCCAGCCACGCCGCCGCGCCGACCAGGGCGGGCTGGGGGGCCACGATCAGCGTCGTGGCGATGCCGGAGAGGTAGTCGTTCAGGGTGGGGGTCGCCTCGAACCGGCGGCGGAAGTCGCTGGAGCGGACCCGCTCCACGATACGCGGCAGCACCCCGCCGCCCAGATAGACGCCGCCCCTGGCGCCCAGGGTCAGGGCGACGTTCCCGGCGAAAGTGCCGAGCATCGCGCAGAAGACCTCGACGGTCTCGGCGCAGAGCGTGTCGTCCATCCGGGCGACGATCTCGGCGGCCGGCAGCCTGGGCGCGTCCGTGCCGTGGACCAGCGCCAGCCCCCGGTGCAGCCGCGACAGGCCGGGGCCGGACAGCAGGTGCTCGGCGACCACGTGGTCCAGGCCGTCGGCCCGCAGCGCGCGGACGATCTCGTGGTCCCGCTCGTCCAGGACCGGGGCGGTGACGTGCCCGCCCTCCCCGGGGATCGGCACCCAGCCGCCGGCGGAGGGCACCAGGCCGCCCACGCCGAGTCCCGTCCCGGGGCCCAGCACCGCCTTGACGCCGTCACCGGGATCCGGGCCGCCCAGAGCGGCCAGGTCCTCACCGTCCAGGTGCGGCAGGGACATGGCCAGGGCCTCGAAGTCGTTGAGCAACCAGGCGTCGGGGATGCCCAGGTCGCGTACCGACCCCGTCCATCCGGCGTTGGTGAGCCGGTAACGGTCCCCCTCCACGGGCCCCGCGATCGCGACGCACGCGGCTCCCGGCCGAACTCCGCCCGCATGATCTGCGAGATAGGCGGCTACGGCTCCGGGTAGGCCGTCGTGTTCCGCGCCCGCGAGCACGGCCACCGCCTCGGGACGGCCACCGGGTTCGGTGACCAGCCCGAAGCGGGCGTTGGTGCCGCCGATGTCGGCGACGAGCCAGGGGAGGGTCATGAGGTCGCGTCCGGGACGGTCGCGAGACGGGCGGCCTCCAGGGCCGCCGATGCCTCGGCGCGGCCGTTCAGGGCGAAGACGCTCGCGCCGCGGTCGGCCGGTCCGGCGGCGCGGCGGAAGGCGCCGAACAGCTCGCGGCCGGTGCCGACCCAGCGGGCGTCGCTGAGCGGGGCACCCAGCAACGGCCGGGCGGCCAGCTCCTCGGCGGGCACCAGCAGCTCCAGGGTGCCCGCGGCGGCGTCGAGGCGGATCGGGTCGCCGTCCAGCACCCGCGCGATCGGGCCGCCGTCGGCGGCCTCGGGCGAGAGGTGGATGGCGGCCGGGACCTTGCCGGACGCGCCGGACATGCGGCCGTCGGTGACGATCGCCACCCGCTGCCCACGGTCCAGCAGCACCGCCATCGGCGGGGTGAGCTTGTGCAGCTCGGGCATGCCGTTGGCGCTGGGTCCCTGGTAGCGGATGACCGCCACGAAGTCCTGCCCGTCCAGCTCGCCCGCGTCGAAGGCGCGCAGCAGCTCCAGCTGGTCGTCGAAGACCTTGGCCGGGGCCTCGATGACCAGGTGCTCGTCCTTGACCGCGGAGACCTTGGTGACCGCGCGGCCGAGGTTGCCGTCGAGCATGTGGATGCCGCCGTCGGCGGAGAACGCGTCGGCGACCGGCCGCAGCACGTCCGGGTCGGTGCTGCCCTCGGTGCGCTCCTGCCAGACCGGTTCGCCGTCCTTCAGCTCCACGGCCGAGCGGTAGTGGTCCAGCCCGCGGCCGGCGATCGTCAGCACGTCGCCGTGCAGCAGCCCGGCGTCCAGCAGCTCGCCGATGAGGACCTGCATCCCGCCCGCGGCCTGGAAGTGGTTCACGTCGGCCTGGCCGTTGGGGTACATCCGGGTCAGCAGCGGCACGACCTTCGACAGGGCGGCCAGGTCGTCCCAGAGCAGCTCGATGCCGGCCGCGGCGGCGATGGCGACGATGTGCATGGTGTGGTTGGTGGAGCCGCCGGTGGCCAGCAGCGCCACGCAGGCGTTGACGATCGCCTTCTCGTCGACGACCTCGCCGACCGGGGTGTACTCGTCGCCGTGCGCGGTCAGCTCGACCGCCCGCCTGCCCGCCGCCCGGGTCAGGGCCTCGCGCAGCTCGGTGCGCGGGTTGACGAACGTGGCGCCCGGCAGGTGCAGGCCCATGACCTCGATCATGACCTGGTTGGAGTTGGCGGTGCCGTAGAAGGTGCAGGTGCCGGGGGAGTGGTAGGACTTCGCCTCGGCGTCGAGCAGCTCGTCCTTGCCGACCTTGCCCTCGGCGAACAGCTGCCGGGTGCGGGCCTTGACCTTGTTGGGCAGGCCGGAGGTCATCGGCCCGGCCGGCACGAACACCGCGGGCAGGTGGCCGAAGTGCAGGGCGCCGATCAGCAGGCCGGGGACGATCTTGTCGCAGACGCCGAGCAGGAGGGAGGCGTCGAACATGTCGTGCGAGAGCGCGATCGCGGTGGACATCGCGATCACCTCGCGGCTGTAGAGCGACAGCTCCATGCCGGCCCGGCCCTGGGTGATGCCGTCGCACATCGCGGGCACGCCGCCGGCGAACTGCGCGACGCCGCCCGCCCTGCGCACGGCGTCCTTGAGGATCGCCGGGTAGGTCTCGTACGGCTGGTGCGCCGAGAGCATGTCGTTGTAGCTGGACACGATCGCCACGCCCGGCTTGACGTTCGCCCGCAGGTCCCGCTTGTCGGCCTCGCCGACCCCGGCGAAGCCGTGGGCCAGGTTGGCGCATCCCAGGCTCGCCCTGGCCGGTCCGCGGCGGCGGGCCGCCTCGGCCTCGGCGTGCAGCCTGGTCAGGTACGCGGTGCGGCTGGGGCGGCTGCGCTCGGTCAGGCGGCCGGTGACCTCCTGGATCACGGGATGCATCCGATGTCCTCCGTCGCGGTCGTGATGATCGTGTCGGCCGTCGTCCGGGCCTGCGGCCGGGTCCGGCCGTTCCGGTCGGCCGGAGACGATCCGGTCTGCGGGTCGCGGGGTCTCGGACATGGGGCGGGCTCTCCACGGTGATCTACCGGAATCTGGATAGATCGGACAGTAGTCAGACCTTGCGCTCTCCGCAAGCGGAGTTTTGTCATTTGAGATAAGAAAGTGCGAAGGTTTCATTTACTAAGTGGGTGTGATTCACTTGGCCGATGCCTCGAAGTCCCGCCGCCGCGCTGGCCACCAGCGGTGAGGTGCTGCGCCTCATCCGCTCCGGAGAGGCCGTCACGCGCTCCGACATCGGGCGTGTCACCGGCCTGTCCCGGCCCGCCGTGTCCCTGCGCGTGACCGAGCTGATCGAGCGGAACCTCGTGGTGGAGGACAGCGAGGGCCCCTCCACCGGGGGCCGCCCGCCGACCCGCCTGGTCTTCAACGCCTCCGGCGGGGTCGTGCTGGTCGGCTCCCTGGGGGCCAGCCGCGCCCAGATCGCGGTCTGCGACCTCGGCGGCCGGGTGCTGGCCAGGGCCGGGCTCGCGGTGGACGTGGAGGAGGGGCCGGACGTCGTCCTCCCCCTGGTCATGGCGACCTGGAGCGAGCTGCTCGACGGCCTTCCCGGCACGCCGGTCCGCGGCGTCGGCCTGGGCGTCCCGGCCACCGTGGAGTTCGCGGCCGGCCGCACCGAGAGCACCCGGATCATGGCGAGCTGGACCGGCGTGGCCATCCCGCCGATCATCGCCGAGCGCTTCCCCGTCCCGGTCTTCCTGGACAACGACGTGAACGTCATCGCGATCGGCGAGCACCGCGAGGTCTACGCGGGCCAGGCCGACGACCTGCTGTTCATCAAGGTCTCCACCCGGATCGGCTCCGGGGTCATCGCCGGGGGCGAGATCCTGCGCGGGGCGCTGGGCGCCGCCGGGGAGATCGGGCACATCCCCGTCCGCGACGGCGGGGGAGTGCTCTGCCGCTGCGGCAACGTCGACTGCGTCGACTCGGTCGCCAGCGGCACCGCGATCCTGCGCGACCTGCGCGCCCTGGGGTACGAGGTCAAGACCCTCGACGACGTGGTCGGCCTGGTCCGGGCGGGGGACGCGCAGACCATGACCGTGGTGCGCAACGCCGCCCGGATGCTCGGGGAGGTCGTCGCCAGCGCGGTCAACCTGCTCAACCCCTCCGTGGTCGTCCTGGGCGGCGACGTGGCCGAGACCTTCCAGCCGCTGGTGTCGGGGGTCCGCGAGGTGGTCCACCGCCGCTCGACCGCCCTGGCCACCCGCAACCTGCGCATCGAGCGCAGCCGTCTCGGCCCGGAGGCCGGGATCGCCGGATGCGCCCACATGGTCCTGGACCACATCCTGTCCCCCGAGGCCGTCGACGCGGCCTGGCGTCGGACGGCGGCCCGGCCGGTCCGCTCCCTGGCCTGAGCCCCGCCGCGGGCCCGGCCGGACACGGGCCACGAGGAGCCGGCGCCGGTACGCGTCCGGCCGGACACGGGCCACCAGGAGCCGGTACGCGACCGGCCGGGCATGGACCACGACGGGCCGGCGCAGGTCCGGGCGGGGTCGCGGGCGGGCCGGGACGAGCCGGTGCGGGCCGGTGCGGGCCGGCGCGGGTGCGATCAGACGCGGGCCAGGACGAGGGTGAAGTCGCCGGTCGGGTCGGTGTAGTGACGCTCCACCCGGAACCCGGCGTTCATGAGCTCCCGCCGCAGCCCGCCCAGGCGGAACTTCGCGCTGACCTCGGTGCGCATCTCCTCCCCGGCCGCGAAGGAGACCCACAGGTCCAGGGCGGGGATCGGCACGCGCATGGCGCGGCTCGCGCGCAGCCGCATCTCGATCCACTCCCGGCGCTCGTCGTAGAGCGCGACGTGCTCGAAGGCCTCCGGCTCGAAGCGGGCGCCCAACTCCCTGTTGATCACCCGCAGGACGTTCCGGTTGAAGGCCGCGGTCACCCCCGCGGCGTCGTCGTACGCCGCGACCAGCCGCCCGGGGTCCTTGACCAGGTCGGCGCCGAGCAGGAAGGTGTCACCCGGGCAGAGCGTGGCGCGCAGCTCCTTGAGGAACACCTCGCGCGCCTGGGGGACGAGGTTGCCGACGGTGCCGCCGAGGAAGGCCACCAGGCGCCGTCCGGTCCGGGGCAGCAGGGGCAGGTGCGCCTCGAAGTCGGCGCAGATCGCCCGCACGGTCAGGCCGCGGTAGCGGGAAGCGAACCGCCGCGCGGCGTCGCCCAGGGTCACCGCGTCGACGTCCACCGGCGTGTAGGCGCGCAGCGTGCCCCTGGCGGAGAGGGCGTCCAGCAGCAGCACGGTCTTCTCGCCGGTCCCCGAGCCGAGCTCGACCAGGGTGTCCGCGCCGCTGCGGACGGCGATGTCGAGGGCGTGCCTGCGCAGGATGGCCAGCTCCCGGCGGGCGGGGTAGTACTCCGGCAGCCGGGTGATCCTGGAGAACAGGTCGCTGCCCGCCTCGTCGTAGAACCACTTGGGCGGCAGCCACTTGGGCGTGGCCGCCATCCCGGCGCGGACGTCGCGGCCCAGGGCCTCGCGCAGGTGCTCGCCGCCGAGATGATCGATCAGTTGTACGGGTGACTGGCTGATGGACACGGTGCCTCCCGGGGCTGTGGGCCACGTCCCGCTCGCGGGCCGGTGGCCGGGTCGTCCGGTCAGAGCGTTCGGTCGCGGTGCTGTGCTGGACCTCCGGTCACGGTGTTCGGGTCACGGTGTTCGGTCATGGCGTCCGGTCCCGGTGTCCGGACGGGGTGCCCGGACGGGGTGCCCGGGTGCGGCCGGTCGTGGTGTCCGGTCCCGGTGTCCGGACGGGGTGCCCGGTCGTGGCGGACGGGTGTGGTGTGCGGTCGTGGTGCGCGGTCACAGGGGCCGGATGCGCACGCCGTCGGGCGAGGCCAGGACGAGGGTCCGTTCGGGCACGGCCCGCCAGCCGGGACGGCCGTCCAGCGGCTCGCTGGCCACCAGCACGCCGTCGCGCGGGTGGTCGCCCAGATGGACGAAGAGCGTGTCCCCCCAGGCGGTCGCGGCCACCGAGACGCCGTCGCAGGCCAGCAGGTTCAGGCGGGCTCCGGGATCCTTCACCCCGGTCCGGGTGACGACCTCGGCCAGGGCCTCGCCGAGCGGTTCGCCCGCGCGCCGTCGCGCGAACACCGCCGCCGCGAGCCAGGCCGAGTCGCACGTGCTCTCCGCGTCGTCGGCCAGCTCCCTGACCACCTCCCGCGCGACGCGCCCGTTGTGGCTGACCAGCCACGGCCCGTCGGCGAAGGGCGGGGTCGCGCTCTCCTCGACCGGCATCCCCGCGGTCGCCGACCGCACGGAGGCCAGCAGGCAGCCCGACCTGGCGGCCCGCGCGATCCCGGGCAGGTTCTCGTCGGTCCAGATGGGGACCGCGCGCCGGTAGCGGACCGGTTCGGCGCGGGCGCCGTCATACCAGCCGACCCCGAAGCCGTCGGCGTTGACCGTGCCGTGACGCTGCAGGAGCGGCGCGTAGGACTGCCGGAGCAGGCCGTGGCGGGGCTCGTGGACCAGCGAGGCGAGGGTGCGCGGGGCGCCCAGCCACGCCGCGTGACGGCACATCTAGCCCTCCTCCGGCCGGGCCGAACGGGCACAGCGGAACCCGGAGAAGATCTGCCTGCGCGCCGGGCGGTCCCAGTTGCGGAACGTCGTGCGGACCACCGCAGGGTCCGACGCCCAGGACCCGCCCCGCAGCACCCGGTGGCGGGAGTCGAAGAAGACCTCGCTGTACTCGGGGTAGGGAAAGCTCCGGAAGCCCGGGTACGGCAGGAACCACGAGCCGGTCCACTCCCACACGTCCCCGATCATCTGCTCGGTCCCGCAGGGAGAGGCCCCGGCGGGAAAGGCGCCGAGCGGCGCGGGCCGGGCCGCCCGGTGGCCGAGGTTCGCCCTGCCGGGCCCGGGGGCGTCGTCCCCCCAGGGATGGAGCAGGGCCCGCTCCGCCTCGGCGTCCCAGCCGCAGGCCCTCTCCCACTCGGCCTCGGTCGGCAGCCTCCGGCCCGCCCACCGGGCGTAGGCGTCGGCCTCGTACCAGCACACGTGCTGGACGGGTTCGTCCATCGGCACGGGCTCGGTCCGCCCGAAGCGGGTACGCCACCACCTGCCGCCGTCCCGTCTCCAGAACAGCGGCGCGAAGGCACGGCTGTGCCGCAGCCAGTGCAGGCCCTCCCCGCTCCACCACCGGGGATCGTCGTAGCCGCCGTCCTCGACGAAGTCGGCGTAGGCCCGGTTGCCCACGGGGAGCCTGTCGATCCAATAGCCGGGCAGCTCGACCCGGTGGGCGGGGCGCTCGTTGTCGTAGGCCCACGGCCGGGTGGCGGTGCCCATCACGAAGGAGCCCGGCGGGACGAACACCTCGGCGGGGCCCGGCGGCCCGGCGGGCGGCAGGTCGCCGTCGCGGACCAGGCCCGCCTGGCCGGACAGCTGCAGGGTCGCCAGCATGGTCTCGTCGTGCTGGTGCTCGTGCTGGATCACCAGGCCGAAGACGAAGCCGTCCCGATGCAGCGGGTCGGGGCCGTGCAGGTCGATCTCGTCCAGGACGTCCAGCACCCGGCCGCGCACGCCCCCGATGTAGTGGCGCGCCTCGCCGGGCCCCAGGACGGGCAGGGACGGGCGGTCGGCGCGCGGGTGCCGGAACGCGTCGTACATGTCATCGATCTCCGGGCGGAGCGGGGCGATACCCCCGGCCTGCCGCAGCACCCACAGCTCCTCGTAGTTGCCGACGTGCGCCAGGTCCCACACCAGCGGTGACATCAGCGGTGAGTGCTGCCTGACCAGCAGGTCGTCCTCGGCGTCGGTGTAGGCGATGGACCGGCTCCGCGCGGCGGTCAGCTCGGCGGCGATCCGTTCCTTGAAGTCGCTCATGGCATACCTCCTGCGCGGGGCCGCGCGGTCCGGGGCCAGGTCCGGGTCCGGGTCCGTGAGGACGTCAGGCCCGCCCCTCCCCGGCCAGCCAGGCCGGGAGGCGTCCTTCCGGCCCTCTCACCAGTTCCAGCAGGTCCACGGCCGGGGACCGGCCCGGGGACACGTGGCGGTCGGCGAAGGCGGCCACGTCCCGGACCAGCTCCGGTGACGCCCCCAGCCGGGGCAGCGCCTCCAGCGCGGCACGGAAACAACCGTCGGCCGCGTCCCTCAGCCGGGGCTCGGCCAGCCCGCGGCGTCCGGCCCGGGGCCACATCCCCGCGACCCCCGCGCACGGCTCGGCGGCGGCCAGTGCCGCGTCGGCCGCGCGGTCGTCGGTCACCAGGGCGTGGGTCACCGCCGCGCACACCTGCCAGCCCGCGGGATCCTGGGCGTCGAGGTAGCGGATCTCCAGCCAGCCGCGCGGCCGTACCGGAGGGAAGAGCGTGGTGGCGTGGTAGGCCAGGTCCTCCAGGGTCGGCGGACGCCGGGACGTGGCCAGCAGGTCACGGAAGGTCGAGCCGTCCCGTACGGTGCGGTAGCGCACGCCGTCCGCGTGGTCGCCGACCCCGCCCGGGAGGTGCCCGCCGTGCCCGTTCGGGCCGCCCCGGTCGTGGTCGCCCCTGCCGTGGACGTCCCGGCTGTGGCCGCCGCCGTCGTGGGCGTCCCGGCCGTGCGCGTCCGGGTCGTGCGCGGCGTTCCCGCGGCGCCGGGCTCCGCCGGGACCGCTCCCGCCGTGGCGCCCGTTCCCGTCGCGCTGCCCGTTCTCCTCGCGTGACCCGTTTCCCCCGCGCGACCCGTTCCTCTCGCGTGACCCGTTCCCGGAGCCGTTCCCGTCCGCTCCCGGAACCTCGCGTTCCGAAGGCTCGCGTACCGCCATCACGCGGGCGTCGAGCAGGTACTCCGCCCAGGCGTCGGCCGGATCACCGGTCGTGGGGACGGCGGCCGTCCGCGTGGGGTCGAGCCGTTCCCACACCGCCTGGCGGCCCGACATCCACCCGCACGGCCTGCTCCCGCTCAGGGGCGAGCAGGCGAAGGCCGCCACCAGGACGGGACCCAGCAGGTGCGCGCGCTCCCAGCGCACCGCGGGGTCCGGGCCCAGGTCCAGGTTGACCTGGATCGACGCGGTCGAGCACATCATCAGCGCCCCGTACGGGGCCCCGAGGAACTCGGCCATGGCCTCGTAGCGGGGCAGGCGCAGCTGCCGCCAGGCCGGTCGCAGCGGGTCGAGCCCCACCCCGGCCAGCACCAGGCCCACCTCCCGCAACGCCTCGCGTACGGCCTCGACGTCGGAGGTGAGACGGGCGATCGCGCCGGGCAGCGGGCCCGGCGGGCCGGAGAGCTCCAGCTGTCCGCCCGGCTCGAAGGTCACCACGCTGCCGCCGGGCAGCGGCGGCAGGGCGTCGGCGATCCTGGCGATCGGGACCTGACGGGCGGGAGCCGTACGGTCGAAGACCAGGAACTCCAGCTCCACCCCCAGCAGGTCGCCGGGTGAGCCGGAGAAGCAGCGCCGCGCGAAGGCCTCCACGTCGGCGACATCCCGGACCAGCGTGTTCTCGGTCGCGAGACCGGTCATCCCCGTCCCCCCTCGCCATTCCCCTACGGCTTCACAGGTATGAGTGATCAGATCCATCCGCCCGGTCTCCGGGGCCGCGCACGGCCTTCGCGGATCCGGCCCGCTCCCGCGGGTTCCCGGTGCCCGCCGTCCGGCCGGGGCGCCCGGAACCCTCATGACGAAAGGTCATGGTCCGATCGCCGAGCGTCACGGTGACGGCGCGGCGTCCCGCTCGGCCCCCGGGCGTGATGACGCCCTTCTCACCGGGGCGCTCCCGGGAGCGACGGTGGTTCTGGGAGAAAAATTCCCCTTCTGACCTGGTTCAACACCTTTTTGGGGACGGGGGATCGGCGCCCGTGCCCGCTCGCCCGGGGCGGGCGGGGGCACGGGACGCCGGGGACGGCGCTCTGGGGACGGCGCTCTGGGGACGGCGCGTCGGGGACGTCAGGGGACGTCAGGGGACCCGGAAGGGGTGCCCGTCCGGGAGGAGGGCCGAGACGACCTCGATGCCGGGCGGCCGGGGCCCGCGAAGACCACCGGCCGGGGACTCGTGCGACCCGAGGGCGTGCCACCCGGGTTCGTGCGGTCCGGGTTCCTGCGGTCCGGGCTCGTGCGGCCCGGGTTCGAGGGGGCCGAGGCCGGACAGGCCGAGGACCGCGCAGGCCAGCCAGTGCTCGCCCGGCCCGCCCGTGCCCGGCCGGGACCCACCGGGCCCGCGCCCGCCCGAGCCGGGCCCGTCCGACCGGTGCCCGTCCGAGCCGTGTTCACCGAAGCCGGGTCCGTGCTCGCCGCGGAGCGTGGGGATGACCGTGCGCGGGACCATGACGTTCGTGCCCGGCAGGGCGTGGACCAGCTCCCCGGTCCTGGCCCCGGTCAGGTCCTCGATCACGCACAGCCCGGCGGGCGAGTCGACCCGGGCGTGGCCGGGGCCCGCGGCGGCATGGCGCGCGGCGGGGTCGCGGTCGACCGCGAACGCCCCCTCGGCCGACAGCAGCCTCCGCCCCGTCCGCAGGCGGTGCACCCGCAGGTGCCAGGGAGGGTGCGGCAGGAGCCAGGTGTCGACCTCCACGTCCGGCCACGGCGACCACCGCGCGTGCAGCAGCCCGTCGCGTACCGAGAAGTCCCGGGGCACCTCGCAGGGCCGCCAGTGCGTCCCGTCGTCGCTCAGCGCCAGCGTGCTGTCGAAGGCCCCCTGCTCCAGGCCCCACGAGCCGCCCGGCACGCTGAACCCGAAGTGCGTCGAGTAGGCGAACTTGGCGTACTTGGCCGCGCCGTGCCGTACCCAGGTGTTGTGCTGGCCCGCGCTCAGCATGACGACCTGGCGCCCCTGCTCGCACCGCATCAGTGCGGCCCCCGCGTGCGGCTGGACGCCGACCTCGGCGAGCGGCCGCGCGGGCTCCTCGGCCGCGGTCCAGAAGGGGTGCTCCGCGGGCAGGGCCAGCGGCAGGGACGCCTTCAGCGCCCAGTACGGGGAACCCGGGGCGTTGTACTGCTCGGCGAGCGTGGGCTGGGCGTAGCCGTACCCCACGGTGAGCAGCCCCGCCGCGTCCAGGATCGGCCGCTCCCGCCAGCGGCGCAGGTGCCGCATCAGGTGGCCCCTGACCTCGCCCCAGGGCAGGGCCTCCACCCCGGCGAAGGCGAGCGCGCCCCAGAAGGCCCCCTGGGCGAACCGGTAGGTCAGGCTCCGGCCGAACGGCACGGCGTCCCCGTCGCGGGTGAACCAGTGCTGGAAGTCCAGCGCGAAGGACGCCGCCCGCTCGCGCAGCCGCTCGGCGCGGCCGGGGTCGTGGTCCCCGGCCAGGGCGGCGTAGACCAGGCCGTAGTAGTGCATCGCGAACGGGACGTAGTAGTCGCGCTGGGCGGTGGGGCCGTCGGAGTACCAGCCGCCGCCCAGCGCGAAGGACTCCAGCCGCTCCAGGTGGGCCCGGACCGGCGCGGGGTCGAAGCGCACCCCGGCCCGGTCCAGGCCGAGCCCCACTAGCACGGGGAAGAAGTGCCAGTTGTTGTCGGCGGGCCGTACCGTCAGCGCGCCGGTCAGCCAGGCCGCCAGACGGTCCCGTTCGCGACCGGTCAGCGGGTCCCAGACCCGCTCGGGCGCGATCGCCAGCGCCAGGCCGATCGCGGCGGTCTCCACCAGCCGCTGGTCGACGTCGGTCACCGGCCCCCAGAACTCCTCGTGCCCGGGGTCGGTCCCGGCGGCGAGCCCGGCGCGCCACAGCTCCCAGTGGCCGAAGGACCCGCCGCCCGCGGCCAGCGGCGCCAGCCCCCACAGCGGCCGGGCGAACGCCTCCAGCTCGGCCGCCGCGTCCGGGTAGTGGGCCGCGTTCACCCCGAGCCGCAGGCGCGCCCGCCCGGGGCTGAGGCGGGGCACCAGCGGCTCGACCAGACCGGTCACCAGCTCGCGCACGTCCTCGCGGTCGCGCGGCGCCCCGCTCCCCGCCCCGGCGGGGATCAACTCTTGAGCCCGGTGAACGCGATCCCCTCCATGATGCGGCGCTGGAAGATCATCAGAACCACGATCACCGGCACGACCGCCAGCGCGGCACCGGCCATCATGTAGTAGGCCCGTCCCGACTCGCCGCTGGCGAGCTGCTGCAGGGCCAGCGGAAGCGTGTAGAGCTCGGGGTCGTTGAGCACCACCAGCGGCCAGATCAGGTCGTTCCAGTGGAAGATGAAGCTGGTGATCGTCACGACCGCCAGCACCGGCTTCGACAGCGGCACGACGATCCGCCAGAAGATCTGCATCCGGCCCGCGCCGTCGATGCGCGCGGCCTCCTCCAGCTCGGTGGGCAGCGACAGGAAGAACTGGCGCAGCAGGAAGATGTCCAGCACCGAGGCCACGTTGGGCACGATCAGGCCCCAGCCGGAGTCGAACATGCCCAGCGACTGGGTGACGTGCAGGCGCGGCACCAGGAGCGTGATCGTGGGGACCATCATGCCGGCGAGCAGCAGGATGAAGATCTTGTCCCGGCCCGGGAAGGGGATGCGGGCGAAGGCGTAGGCGGCCAGCGCGTCCACCAGCAGCTTGGCCGGGACCAGGATCAGGCAGACCCAGACGCTGTTGACGAACGCCTGGCCCATCCCGCCGTACTCCAGGACGTAGGAGTAGTTCTCCAGGGTGGGGGACCACTCACCGGTCCTGCGGTCCAGCGGCAGCAGGCTGGGGACCTTGGTGTAGACGTCCGAGCCGTGCTTGAAGGAGGTCGCCAGCATCCACAGGAACGGGACGACCGACACCGCCGCCAGCAGCACCAGGGCGATGTAGACGGGTGCGAGCCGTGCGTTCCTCGCCGTCTTCACGACGCCTCCTGCCTGACGAACTTGAACTGCAGCGCAGTGATGATCATGATGAAGACGAGCAGGATGAACGACATCGCGCAGGCCGCGCCCATCGCGTCGTAGCGGAACGCGTACAGGTACAGGTGCAGCACGTAGGTCAGGCCCGACTGCTCGGGACCGCCGGTGACGCTCCTGCCGCCACCGCCCGACAGGATCACGTAGACCAGGCCGAACACCTGCAGCGCCGCGATCACCCCGGTGACCAGCAGGTAGAAGGTGGTGGGCCGGAGCATCGGCACGACGACCTTCCAGAACCGCTGGACAGGCCCGGCGCCGTCGATGATGGCGGCCTCGCGGATCGAGCCCGGGATGCCCTTCAGCCCGGCCAGGTAGATGAGCATCGAGATGCCGCACTGCCAGGCCGCGATGAACGCCAGCGCCGGGATGACCAGATCGGGGTTGTTGAGCCAGTTCTGCCCGGGGATGCCGAACAGCTCCAGGAACCCGTTGACCAGCCCGTAGCGGGGGTCGTAGAGCCAGCGCCAGATGACGCCCACCGCGGCCTCGGCCGTCACCACCGGCAGGAACAGCAGCAGCCTGAAGGTGTTGGAGCCGCGGCGGATCACGTTGATCAGCAGGGCCTGGCCCAGGGCGGCGACCAGCGTCAGCGGGACGGCGATCACCGTGTACAGCAGGGTGACCTGGATCGACTTCCAGAAGTGCGGGTACTTCGCGTCGTTGAAGAGCAGGTCGGAGTAGTTGGTCAGGCCCACCCACTCGGCCGCCGACCGCAGGTTCCAGTCGGTGAAGCTGTAGTACAGCGCGGCCAGCGCCGGGTAGAGCATGAAGATCACGAAATAGATCATCGCGGGGGCGATCAGAAGCCACCCGATGACGTGGTCGCGCCGCCCGAGACCCGGGCGGCGGCGACGCCGCCCGGGACCAGGCGTCACGGTGGGCTGGTCGGCCAGCACCGGAGATGCCACGTTCGCCTCTTTTCGGTTAGCCGTTCCAGCCGAGGAGCGCGCGCGTCTTGGCCGCGGCCTCGGTGAGCGCTTCCTGGGAGGTCTTCTTGCCGCTCAACGCCGCCTCGATGGCGGGGGCGATGATCTCGTCGTTGATCTGGATCCACTCCGGCAGGGCGGGCCGGGCCTGGGCGACCTTGAGCTGCTCCAGGAACGCCGCCTGGTCGGGCCCGAAGGTCGCGGCGTCCTTCTCGGCCGCGGCCACGTTGGTCGGGAAGCCGCCGAGCGCCTGCGCCAGTGCGGTGTTGTTCTCGGCGCTGGTCAGGTGCGCGAGCCACTTCCAGGCCAGCTCGGCGTTCTTGCCCTTGCTGAAGACCACCGCGTTCTCGCCGCCGATGTTGCCACCGGGCTCGGTCTTGTACGGCAGCGGGGCGGTGCTGAACTGCAGGTCCGGGAACTGGTCCTTGATGTTGGCCACGTCCCACGGCCCGGAGATCGTCATCGCGGCCAGGCCGTTCTCGAAGGCCTTGTCCGAGTCGGTGATCTCCCTGGGCGAGGAGGGCAGCAGGTCCACCCAGAGCTGGAGCGCCTCCACCCCGGGCTGCTGGTCGAACAGGATCTTCTTGCCCTGCTCGTCGACCATGGAGCCACCGGCGCCCGCGACGAAGCCCGGCCACATCCAGCCGCCGTAGCCGTCGCCCTTGGGCACCACGATCCCGGCGGTCTTCGGGTCGTCCTGGTGGACCTTCGCGGCCATCTGCTTGAGCTCGTCCCAGGTCTTGGGCGGCGTCGGGATCAGCTTCTTGTTGTAGAAGAGCGCGACCGCGGTGTGGTCCAGCGGCAGTCCGTAGAGCTTGCCGTTCACCCGGTTGGTGTCGAGGGCGCCCTTGTAGTACGCCTTCTCGTCGACCGTGCCGGCGGGCACCTCCTTGATGGTGCCGTCCAGCGCGTACCTGGCCACCAGGGGCTGGTCCAGGATGCCGACGTCGGGGACGGTCCCGGCGGCGACCGCGCTTCCCAGCTTGGTGTTGTAGTCGTCCTTGGGGATCTTGACGATCTTGACGGTGACCTTGTTGGCCTTCTCGAAGTCCGCCCGCAGCTTCTCGACGACCTCCCCCGCCTGGGGGGTGCGGTCCTGGAACATCCAGTAGGTCAGCGTCGTGGCCTCCGAGGCCGTTCCGGTGTCGCCGCCGCAGGCGACGAGTCCGGCGAGCAGTGCCATACCGGCCGCAGCCCCTGTGACTCTCCTGATCATTTCTTCCTCCTGATGGGGGGTGCAACGGACGATAATGTAAGATGTGAAAAAAGTTCAGCCCCCTTGAGAAACGCTTTGGTAACACGGTGACGGGACGGGCCTCGGAAGCCCGCCCCGGGAGGTCGATCACATGATCGCCGAGTGCTCGGATCAGCTCCCCGCGGCGAGCCGCGGGCCCTTGGTGCGGGCGGCCCCGCCGAAGGTGCCGGCGCCGCTGCCGGTGCCGCGGCCCGCCCGGCGCCTGCCGTACGGCGTCCGGCCGAACGGCTTGAACGTGGACAGGGTCACGTTGAGCAGGTAGACGACCAGGGCGACGCCCGGCGCGACGACCAGGACGACCCCGTCCCGGCCGGGGAGAGGGGACGGCAGGGGGCCGGTCCCCGACACCGCGGCGGCGACCTCCCCGATCTGCGGGCGGAGCGCGAACACCGAGGCGATCAGCGCGGCCGTGCTGGTCACGAGCTTGAGCACCACCCAGTGGTGGCGGAAGAGGCCCCACGGCGTGCACAGGCAGAGCAGGAGCCCGCTCAGCACCGCGGTCAGGCCCACCGGCGCGATCAGGGTGCCGGCCAGGACGTCCATCGCGAGGTAGGAGGCGCGCACCAGGGCGGGGTCGCCGGTGACCAGCGCGGTGACGCCGAGGGTGAGCAGTCCCAGGTCGAGCCCGAGCCAGCCGACCGAGGCCGCCACGTGCAGGGTGAGCACGGTCTTGCGGAGCGCGGGCGGCATGAGCGGGACGGAACGGCGCTCGCCGCGCCGGGCGGGTCCACCGGACGGGACGGGCCCGCGGGCCGGGCCGGGCGTCCCGCGCGGGACGGCCTCGACAGGCGAAGGCGCCGGGGTCACCGGGGTCGATCGGGGCGGGACGGGCTCGGGCATGGGGTCGCCTTCCGGGCACGTACCGCGCCGCGTCCCGGCTCTCGCCCCGGACGCGCGGGGTGTGCCGAGGCGTCGTCGTCGGGGTGCGGGGAGGGCGGGGCGGCGCGGTGGGAGCGGACACGGTCGTCGTGCTGTCCGCTCCACTGTCGCCGTGAACGCGCTCCCGGCCGTCCTCCACCGGAAGGTCACGTGTCTACGCCCCGTGTCGTACGGGCGGCGCTCCTCGCCGGGCGATCCGCCCCTCGGCTCGTACCCCGGGCCGCTTCACCGGGGTGTCCGTCGCCGGGGCGGGCGGCCGGACGCGGAACGCGCCCGAAGCCGCTAACCGGCCTCCGTCGTGCTCCCCGAGGGTGTGCGCGACTGGCGGCGCATCGCCAGCACGATGTCCCCGATGACGACCAGGGCCAGCACGCCCGCGACGATCGTCAGCCAGGGGATGCCCGCCACGACCCCGAGCACGCCGAGAGCGATCGCCGCCACCAGCGCGAACGACCCGAACCGGATGTGTGCGACGTCGCGGGGCGTACCCCTGACCATCGGCTTGCCGGACGCCGAGGTCGTCTCCGGCATCTGTCCTTCGGAAGTCATTTTTCCCCTCCTTGCTCGTGAATGCACCCTTTACCCGGATGCGCCCCTCTCATGTGTCCGGTTCACACCTCGCGTGCGTGTTCGATGGCCTCGGCCAGTTCTTCGGGTGCCGACACCGTCAGGGTTGCGCCCGGATGGGTCAGGAAACCGCCGGGCACCAGAGCCGGCACCGGGGTACGGAACCGGACGCACAGTCCCTTCCTGGCGTTGGTCCCGAACGTCACCCCCCGGTCGGCCAGCGACAGGTGCGGCCCGATGACCTTCCAGGCCGTATAAGGGCCGGTCACCTCGGTGCCCGAGATGTTGGCCACGGGGGTCCGCAGCGACCAGGGGCCGAAGCGGACCGAGAACACGCCCTCGCCCACCTCGGCGAAGGCCCGCCCGGGGCCCACCCCGATCAGCGAGAGCGGGGTCCGCCAGGCCGGGGCGACGTCGAACGCGAAACGTGTCATCGCGGTCAGCGTTCCCAGGGGGCGGTCTCGCCCATCTTGGCGTAGTACTTGGCCAGGTGCGCCTTGATCCTGCCGAGCTCCTCCTCGGGGACGTTCACGCCCCCGCGCGCCCCCTGCAGGACACCCCCGGCCGCCCGTACGGCGTGCGGCACGACCTTCAGCCTTCCGTCGATCACGTCGGCGATGGGCAGCTTGTAACTCCCGAACTCCTCGGGCTCGTCGCCGTCGTACCACAGGTGCGCCTCGCGGTAGCGGGCGTTGGGCTCCTCCTCGGCGTCGGCCCAGGAACGGACGCGCTTCTCGGCCGCGTCGCCGTCCCATGCCCTGTCGCCGTCGGCCAGCGGCAGGTCCTGAAACCGGGTGACCGTCATGACCTCACTCCCTTCGTCGGTGGTTCCCTAACCCGATCGGCCGATCCCATGCCTGGCGGCGACATATTTAGGGTTTGCCGGGGGAGGGGGGCGGCATGACCCAGAACCCTGAGATCAGCGAAGAGACGGTCCCTTCAGAAGAGGCGGAGGACCAGGCCCGGGACGGCGACGTGCCGCAGGGGACGCCCGGAGCGGATGCCTCCGACCAGGCGCCGCCCCCCGCCGGGCCGCGAGGCGCCGACGGGGAGAGCCGGGTCGTGGCGGAGCGCTCGGGCTCGGACACCACCTTCCCGGCGCGCCCGCTGCTGGCCGACCCGGACGACGCGCGCCGCGTCCCCGGGGAGGACGGCCCCGAGATCGAGGACGACTCCGCCGGTGAGGGATCCGGTGGGACGGACGAGGGCGACGGGAACGACACGGAGATCACGGACGGTGGCGCCGAGAGTGCCGGCGACGCCGAGGGGTCAGATGGCGCCGACGGCTCCGGCGGGACGGCCGAACCCGAGGTGGGCCCGGCGTCCTGAGGCCTCTGTCCATGGTGTCCGGGGCGCGACGACCCCCGGACACGGCGGTGGGGGTCCCGGAGATTCCGGGACCCCCACCACGGGGTTGGTCTCAGGTCAGCTCTTGAAGGCGTCCTTGACCTTCTCCGCGCCGTCCTTCAGCTTCTCCCCGGCCTGCTTGAGGTGGCTCTCGCTCTGGTCGGTCCTGCCCTCGGCCTCGAGGCGCTCGTCACCGGTGGCGCGACCCGCGCCCTCCTTGAGCTTGCCGCCGAGCTCTTCGGCCTTGTTGGAGATCTTGTCGTCGGTACCCATGGTGTCATTCCTCCCGTTGATGGAACTTCGTCCATGCAGTGGTAACCCCTGTCCTGCATCGGGGGAGGTAAACATGCCCGGACGGGACCCCCGCCGGGGCAGGGGCTGAGCGCAGGGGAGGCCGGGGCGCGGATCATGCGGTCGGCCGGACGGTCACGGCGACCGGGTGACGGGATGACGGGGCGGGTGACACCCCCGGGCGGGCCGCCGTCACGGTGGGCTCAATGGTGGCAGAGCAGGCAGCGCACGGCGTGTTCGAGGGACCCGGCGTCGCCGATGGGCGAGGGCCAGGGCAGGCGGATCAGCGTCGGGTCATCGATGCCGCAGCGCACGGTCGCACCGAAGCGGTCGAGCTCCCAGAGCCAGGCCCCGGGCACCGGGGCGGCCAGCAGCGAGCTCAGGGCGGCCTCCAGCTGCCTGCGGTGCGCGCCGTTGACGTGGTGGAGCATGCGCTCGGCCTCGCCCATCAGCGGGTCGGGGGTCGCTCCGAGGTACTCCTCGGCGTCCAGCACCCCCGACTCCGGGCCGGTCAGGTAGATCACCCTGCCGACGTCGACGCGGAGCAGGCGAGGCCCCCGCGTCCCCTCCAGCACCTCGAACAGCGCCTCGTCGGGGCAGCGCTCGGCGATCTCCACCGCCGTCTCCCGCACCTCGTCCGCGGGTACGGCCTGCACCCAGCCCTGCACCTTGAGCAGGCCGCGGGAGAGCTCGTGCTCGCCCAGGAAGCGCATCGACGTCAGGTCCACGGTCACCACCGGCTCGTCCCGGGCGTCGTAGAGCGGGTCACCCGGCAGGACGAGCAGCACCGGTCGTCCCGCTCCGTCGACCCCGCCGCGCGCGGGCGTCGCCGGGCCGTCGGCGCCGGAGATGGAGACGTGGGTGGGAGCGGCGGTGGCGGCGAGGGTGCGGACCCGCTCGGGGACGGGCGGAGCGGTGACGGGCTGCATGGACCGGCTCTCCTTGAGGTGGGGGAGATACTGCTGTATAAGATTAGCCTTGCCTAACTAAGGTAAACCTAACCACACAGGAGTGAGCATGCGCTACACCGGACCCAAGGTGCGTCTGTCCCGCAGGGCGGGCATCCCCCTGACTCGCAAGGCGGTCCGCTACTTCGAGCAGCGCCCCTACCCGCCGGGTGAGCACGGCCGCAAGACCAACCGGCGGCAGACGGGTGACTACGGGCTCCGGCTGATGGAGAAGCAGAAGCTCCGCTGGTACTACGACGTCTCCGAGCGGCAGATGCGCCGCTACTGGGACATGGCGCTGCGCAGCAGCGGCCGTTCCGGGGCCGAGCTGGTGGTGCTGCTGGAGACGCGCCTGGCCTCGCTGGTCCTGCGCTCCGGGCTGGCCCCGTCCATCTACGCGGCCCGCCAGTACATCGCCCACGGGCACATCACCGTGGACGGCCGCAAGGTCGACATCCCCAGCTACCTGGTCAGGCCGGGCCAGGTCGTCGCGGTGCGCGAGAAGTCACGCAGGATGCAGCCCTTCGTGGCCGCCTCCGAGGGCACCTACGCCGACGACCGGATCGCCCCCTACCTCGACGTCGACCACGCCGACCTCCGTTTCACCCTGTTCAGCCGCCCGCTGCGCGAGCAGGTCGCGGTGCCCGTGGACGAGCAGCTGGTGGTCGAGTTCTACTCGCGCTGACCCGCCGATCCGCGACGCCGGCCCGCCGCCCCCGGGTGGCGGGCTCACTGGCGTTTCCCGGCCCCCGGGCCCGTACGCCCCCGCGTCCCGTCGCCGTTCTTCCCGCCCCCGGTGCTCTTCGCTCCCCGGCCGGTCTTCCCGGCCACGCCGTGCCCCGTGCCGGCGCCGTTCGCTGTGCCGGTGCCGGTCCCTGTGCCAGCGGCCCTCTCCGCGGTGGAGCCGTCGTCCCGCGCCGCCGGCAGCCGGTCCCGCAGCTCCCGCACCTCGGCCCGGAGCGCGGCCAGCTCGGTGAGCACGGCCCGGCCCACGTCCTCGGTGGCCTGGACGGACTCCTCGGCGTGCTCCTCCTCCATGGCGCTGACCACCACCGCGATGAACAGGTTCAGCACCACGAAGGTGCAGACCAGCATGAAGGCCACGAAGAACACCCACGCCCAGGGGTGGGTGTTCATCACCTGGCGGGTGATGTCGGACCAGGCGTCGCCGGTCATCATCTGGAACAGGGTGAACAGCGAGGTGGGCAGGTCGCCGAAGTAGGCCGGCGCGGTGGCGTGGTAGAGCTTCGTGCCCATCACGGCCGCGACGTAGAGCACCAGCGCCAGCAGCAGCACGATCGAGGTCATCCCCGGGACCGCCGTCAGCAGCGCGCTCACCACCCGGCGCAGGCTCGGCACCACCGAGATCAGCCGTAGAGCCCGCAGGATCCGCAGGGCTCGCAGCACCGAGAGCCCGCCCGCCGTGGGCAGCAGCGAGACCGTCACGATCGCGGTGTCGAACAGGTTCCAGGGATTGCGGAAGAACCGCGGGCCGTACGCGTACAGCTTGCAGCCCAGTTCGGCGACGAAGACGTAGAGCGCCAGGTGGTCGATGACCGTGAGCACCGTGCCGTACCGCTGTACGGCCGCCGCCGAGGTCTCCACCCCCAGCGTGGCCGCGTTGATCACGATGACCGTGACGATGAACCGCTGGAAACCGGGTGTTTCAAGGGCGGCGCGGAGACGCTCGCGCACCGGCACGAAGGCTCCCGTGGTCGGAATGGCCGAGGACAGGTCAAGATCATAACGGCTTGATGAAGGCCCGCGTCCGCCACCGGGATCCGCCCCCGGGTCGACCGTCCGAGTCCGCCCCTCGGATCCATCGCCCCGGTCGGCCGGTCAGAAGGTCGGTCAGGAGGCCGGTTCCGGAGTCGTGACCGGTTCCGGAGTCGTGACCGGTTCCGGGGTCGTGACCGGTGCCGGGGCCGACGACGCGGGGGCCTCGGCGTGCCGGACGGCGTAGTCGCCGATGCCCGACTCCAGCATCGCGAAGCCCCGTTCGGCCTGAAGGCGCAGGTCGGGGGCGATGGCGTCCAGGGTCTCGCCCGCCAGCATGCGCTCGACGGCGCGGGTCATCAGCCGGTTCAGCACCGCGCTGACCTGTGCGGCGACGAGTGCGGGGATGAGGTCGTCGGGGTCGGCGTCGACCTCGTCGGCGAGCGTCATGGCCAGGGCCCGCTCCCGCGCGTCGTTCATCTCCCGCAGCCGCGCGCTGAGCGAGGGGCTCTGGGACGTCATGAGCATGCGCGCGAAGGCGTCACCCCCCTCGTGGAACCCGTAGCGGTGGTGGCGGGTGTCGATCGCGTCCAGGAAGTCCCGGCGCAGCGCCCGCAGCGCGCTCTCCCCGGGACGGCGCTCCCGGACGACCCTGCTCGGCAGGTCCTCGACCTCCCCCTGGCGGTCGAGGAGCAGGTCCTCCTTGGTGCGGAAGTAGTTGAAGACCGTGTTGACCGACACGTCGGCGGTCCTGGCGACCTCGGCCACCGTCACGTTGTCGAAGCCCTTCGTCAGGAAGAGCCACGTGGCGATGTCGGAGATGCGCTGCCTGGTCTCTCGCTTCTTACGCTCCCGCAGGCCTTCGCTCATGGGGACATTCTAGGTGCCGAACAAATTTTGCAGTGACTCCAAGTTTGGTGTTACTTTACGAAAGGAGGCGATCAAATGATCAAGACATCAGCTCTGAGCAAGACCTTTCCCGGCGGCGTCGAGGCGGTCCGGGGGATCGATCTGACGGTGGAGGCAGGGGAGATCGTCGGGTTCCTCGGCCCCAACGGGGCGGGGAAGACGACCACGATGCGCATGCTCACCACGCTGCTGCGCCCCACCGGGGGCGGTGCAACGGTCGCCGGGCACGACCTGCTCACCGACCCCGCCGGGGTACGGCGGCACATCGGTTACGTGTCCCAGAAAGGCGGGATCGCCCCGGCGAACCCGGTGGGGGAGGAGCTCGAACTGCACGCCATGCTGTACGGGATGCGCCCGGCACGGGCCCGCGAGCGGGTCGCCGAGGTGCTCGACCGGTTCGGGCTCACCGCGCTGCGCGACCGGCCGGGAGGGGCGCTGTCCGGCGGTCAGCGCCGCCGGTTCGACCTCGCCTTCGGGCTGCTCCACGATCCCGCGCTGCTCTTCCTCGACGAGCCCACCACCGGCCTCGACCCGCAGACCAGGGCGAGCCTGTGGGACCACATCAGGAACCTGCGCGACGGAGCGGGCCTGACGGTCTTCCTGACCACGCACTACCTCGACGAGGCGGACCTGCTGGCCGACCGGCTGTTCGTCATCGACCACGGCGTCATCGTCGCCGAGGGCACCCCGGCCGAGCTCAAGGGCGGCACCGGGGGCACCCTCGACGACGTCTTCCTCGCCATCACCGGCCGCTCCATGAGGGACGACCCGCCGGGAGGCGATCCGTCCGCCGGCCCGTCCGATGAACCGGACGGGCCCGCCGCGACGGGCGTACGGGACGGTGCGACCGGCGGTGTGACCACCGCTGCGACGAGCGCTGCGACGGCTGGCAGTGCGGGTGGCGGGGGCGCTGGCGGAGCAGGCGATGACCGGCGCGCGGCCCGGATGGCCGGTGAGGAGCGGTGAACGGGGCGATGCGCGTCCTCAGGGAGACCTGGTTGATCTTCCGGCACAACGTGCGGATATCCCTGCGGCAGAAGGCCGGGATCGTCTTCGGGGTCCTGCAGCCCATGCTCTACCTGGTGCTGTTCGGCCCGCTGTTCGCCACGATCGGGACCTGGGAGACACTGATCCCCGGCCTGCTGGTCCAGGTGGGGCTGTTCAGCGCGGGCCTGGCCGGGTTCGGCATCGTCTTCGACCTCCAGTCGGGGGTGCTGGAACGGCTGCGGGTCACCCCGGCGCACCGGATCTCCCTGCTCCTCGGCCGGGTGCTGTCCAACTCGCTCACCCTGCTGATCCAGTCGATCCTGCTGATCGCGGTGGGGTACGCCTTCGGGCTGCGCGCCGCGCTTCCCGGTGTGGTGCTCGCGCTGCTCATGATGACCCTGCTCGGGGTGAGCCTGGCCGCGCTCTCCAACGCGATCGCGCTCACCATGAACCCCGACGCGTTCGCACCGGTCATGAGCACGGCGATCGTCCCGCTGCTCCTTCTCTCCGGGGCGTTCCTGCCGATGTCGATGGCACCCGCCTGGCTGGACGCGCTCTCGCGCGCCACCCCGTTCCGGTACGTGCTGGAGGCCATGCGCGAGCTGTTCGCCGGGCACTACGCGACCTGGACCGTGGGGGTGGGCGTCGCCGTGACCGTGGCCCTGTCGGTGGTCTGCGTCATGGTGGGGACCCGCGTCTTCAACCGCGAGAACGCCTGACCACCCGAGCCCCTGACCACCCGCACGTCTGACCACCCGCACGTCTGAGCATCCGGACTTCCGGCCGGCCGGATCTCTGACCCCCGGAACCCCAGGACGTCCCGCCCGCTGCACCGAGATCGGTGCGGCGGGCGGCGCCCCCGTCCCCCCCGCGGACCTCTCCCACCCCTCATCCCCGACCACCCCCGGCCGGCCCGCTCACCGGGACACGGCCGCTCCTTCCGGTTCGACCGGCCCCCGGGCCGCGGTCCTCACGAGCACCAGGACGATCAGGCCGGCCACGATGCCCAGGACGCCCGCGGCCACCAGGGTGACGTTGAGCCCGTGCGCGAAGGACTCCCGGACGATCTGGCCGTGTCCCTGGCCGGTCAGGACGTGCGCCCGGCCGCTGGTCAGGGCGTCGACGGCGGAGCCCGCGTCCGGCACCCTGCCGTCCAGGCCGCCCTCGACACCGGTGCGGAAGACGCCTCCCAGCAGCGCGACACCGAACGCGAACCCGAGCTGCCGGAACGTGTTCACGGCACCGGCCGCCATGCCGCCGCGCTCCTGCGGGACCGACGCCATCGCCGCCGCCGACAGGGACGGGCTCGCCACCCCCACGCCCAGGCCCACGAGCACCAGGCCGGGGACGAGGGCGGCCCACCCGGAACCGGCCGTGAGCACCGCCTGGGCCAGCGCGCCCGCACCGATGATCAGCAGGCCGACGCCGACGACCAGGCGGGGTGAGGCGTCGTGCAGGAACCGCCCCGCGACGCTCGCCACGATGAAGGCGGTGACGCTCATCGGGAGCATCACCAGGCCCACCTGGACCGCGCCCAGGCCAAGGACCGTCTGCAGCCACAGCGAGACGTAGGCCAGGCAGGCGAAGGCCGCCGCCGTGAGCAGGGCCGCACCGATCATGATCCCGGTGAACGCCCGGTCGCGGAACAGCGACAGGTCGAGCATCGGGTCGTCGCTCCGGAGCTCCACCGCGACGAACAGGGCCAGGGCCACCAGGCCCGCCGCCAGCAGGCCGAGGACCGAGCCCGAGCCCCAGCCGTCCTCACCGGCCCGGATGAGCGCGTACGTGATCGCCGCCGCGGCTGCGGTGAACGTCAGCATGCCGGGAACGTCCAGCCCGCGGGCGCGCGGGTTGCGGGACTCCTGGAAGACCGCCAGCGTGAGGACGATCGCCACGGCGCTGATCGGCAGGTTCACCAGGAAGATCGAACGCCAGCCGAAGTGCTGGGTCAGCAGGCCCCCGGCGATCGGTCCCGCGGCCGCGGCCGCGCCGTTGACCGCGCCCCAGACACCGAAGGCGACGCCCCGGTCCCTGCCCCGGTAGGTCGTGTTCAGCAGGGCCATGGTCGTCGCGAACATCGCCGCCGCGCCGAGCCCCTGCAGGCCCCGCGCCGCGATGAGCGTGCCGATGTTCGGTGCCAGGCCACAGGCCAGGGACGCGAGCGCGAACAGTCCCAGGCCCGCGACGTAGATCCTGCGCCGTCCGGTCAGGTCGGCCAGCGAGCCCGCGCCGAGCAGGAGTGCCGCCAGGACCAGCGCGTAGACGTCCATCACCCACTGCAGGGCCGAGAACGAGGTGCCGAGGTCCCCGGCGATGTCGGGCAGCGCGACCATCACGATCGTGACGTCCACCAGCAGCATGAAGGCGCCCGTGCAGACCGCCACCAGCGGCCACCATTTACGCATGATCCTCCTTGGGTAGGCCACCAGGATCGGGCGTGAGTGACGATGAGAAGAAGCCAGCCGCGATATCACGGCGAATACCGACATCTGATAGTTGTTGGTGATGGAATCCGTCAGGGCCGACGCGCTCGACCGGCAGCTGGTGCACGCGCTGGGGCTGGACGGGCGGGCCCCGTTCAGCCGGATCGCCGAGGTCCTCGGCGTCTCGGACCAGACCGTCGCCCGGCGCTACCGGCGGCTGCGCTCGCGGGGCACCGTGCGGGTCGTGGGGCTGATCGACCGCCGGATGGTGGGCGGGACCCGCTGGTGGCTGCGGCTGCAGTGCGTCCTCGGGGCGGGGACCGCCATCGCCACGGCCCTGGCCAAGCGGCCCGACACCTCCTGGGTGCAGCTGCTGTCGGGCGGGACCGAGGTGCTCTGCGCGGCCCATCCCGGGTCGGACCAGGAGCGCGACGCCCTGATGCTCGACAAGCTCCAGCGCACCGACCGCGTCGTCGCGGTCACCGCGTACTCGATGATGCACATGTACGCCGGAGGCCCGACCGGCTGCGGGATGTTCGAGGTGCTCACCGAGGCGCAGGTCGCCGCGCTGCGCCCGCCGCGGACGCCCGCCGGTGGCCGGGTGGAGCTGTCGGACCAGGACCGGCTCCTGCTGACCGGGCTCTCCGTGGACGGCCGGACCTCGCACACCGACCTCGCCGCGGCCACGGGCTGGTCGGAGTCGACCGTCCGGCGCCGGCTCGACCAGCTCCGCGAGTCCGGCGCGCTCTACTACGACCTGGAGGTCGACTGTCCCTACTTCGGGTTCCGCACCCAGGCCTGGCTCTGGATGACGGTGTCACCGTCCCATCTGGCCGCCGTCGGCGAGGCCCTGGCCACCCACCCGGAGGTCACCTTCGCCGCGGCCACCACCGGCCCGACGAACCTCGCGGCCAACATCCTCTGCCGGGACGACGAGGCGCTGTACGCCTACCTCACCGACCGGATCGCGGGCCTCGACGGCATCCAGAGGCTGGAGACCGCCCCGATCATCCGCAACATCAAGCAGTCGGGATCGCTGCTGCCTGCCTGAGCCCTCGCCCTGCCCACTGGGCCCACCTGGCCCGCCCGGCCCGTCCGGTTCTCACTCCGGGGGACCGTAGGGCTCTATCCGCGGATCGGCGTAGGGGCCCCCGTCCGCCGCGAGCCCGGTGCGGTGGGCTGCGCTCTCGCTCACCCGCAGGCCGTACAGGCCCTGGCCGGGGTCGAGGAGGTCGATGAGCACCAGGCCGTACCCGATGTCGACGTCCTCCTCCGGCAACTCCAGGTGCCGCAGGGCCTGCGCGAGCGTCGCGCCGGAGGGGAGCCGCACCGTGATGAGGACCATCACCTCACGGTACGCGCCCCGCCCGGCGCCGCAATGAGGCGAGTACCCCCAAGGGGTCGACGACCCCGTAGCCGTGGTCGTGGTCGAACCCGACGTCGCTGCGGTCGTCGGCCGTACGGCGCAGCAGGGTGCGCAGCTGGGCGGGGGAGAGCCGGGCGGCGGGCCAGCGGGTGCGCACGGCCGCGACCAGGCCCGCCGCGACCGGGCACGCGGCCGAGGTGCCCGAGTCGGGCTCGTCGTCGCCGAACGCCCGCGAGCCCGAGAAGTGGGTGTAGGCGCACACGTCGGGCTTGCGGGCGACCAGGCGGCCCGGCCCCTGGGAGGAGTAGCCGACCCGCTCGCCCCGGGTGTCGACGCCGGCGACCGACAGCACGGAGCCGTGGGAGTTGGCGCCCGTGATCGGCCGGTCCGGGTAGGCGCAGCGGCCGTCCGGGCAGTCGCGTCCGCAGTTGCCCGCGGCGAAGAGCACGTCCGCGCCGGAGCGCTCCAGGCTGGAGACGATCAGGTTGAACGGGTGGGCCGGGTTGTCGGAGTAGTTGCCCGGATGGCCCGCGGGAAAGTCCCACTCCGGGGAGAAGGACCCCCAGCTGTTGCTGACCACCAGGGAGCGCGAGGCGGCGGGCTGGGCCTCCAGGACGGTGCGCAGGTGGGCGAAGGCCGCCACCGCGTCCGAGAGCAGGCCGTCCAGCGCCGAACCGCCCGGACGCCGGGAGAGCAGCACGGGAATGTCGATGATCGACGCCCTCGGGGCCGCGATGAGCGCGTCGAAGGCGCACATCGTGCCGTGGTCGACGGGGAACTCGCCCGCCCTGCCCGTCACCCCGTCGGGCTTCCAGCTGCGCTCCACGTCGAGGATCACGTCGCGGCCCAGGTGGCGGGCGACGTGCGCGCGGTTGACGCCGGTGTCGAGCACCGCGAGCGCGACCCCCGACCCGTCGAGGCCCTCCGCGGCCAGGTCGGGGACGCCGAGCAGCCGCTCCACGTCGTGCCAGTCGCCGACCGGGGGCGTGCCGCCGCAGGTCAGGCCCGGCTGGATCACCGGGTCGGCGAAGATCCCCACCACCTCGCGGCGCAGCGCGGGCAGCAGGGTGATCCGGGTGGACGCCTCGTCGTCGGAGATCTCCCCGCGGACCAGGACGGAGGCCTCGTCGTCGGCGAAGGAGAACACCAGCGGCTGGTGCAGCGACAGCGGGTCGCCCCCGGCGGCGGGGACCGGGCGGGGCGCCACGACCGGGGCGAAGGACGGGTCCAGCACCACCCCGGGAAGCGCGTCGGCGACGTCGGCGGCCGTCGTGCTCACCGCGGGATCGGCCACGGCCGCGACGACGTCGGGGGAGGGACGGAGCTGGAGCAGGACCCGCATGACGCACCACCGGGGATCGAGGGGACAGGGCCCCCACCACATTCCTTCATCCACCCCGGCCGCGTCCAGCCGTTGAAACCCCCTCGAACACCGCTCACGCCCGTCAAACGGTACAAACGACCGGCGTGGATTTCCTTCACAGCGACGGAATCGATCACTACGTTGGGCGACATGACCGCAGCGGCGGAGACGACGCCAATCCCTCGACCCGATGTCCGGCACGCTCACTGGATGCCGACCCGGCCCAGACTGATCGTGGCCAGCGGCTTCATGCTCTTCCTGGAGCTGGCCCTGATCCGGTGGACCGGGTCGAACATCGTCCACCTGAGTTACTTCACCAACTTCGTCCTGCTGGGGTCGTTCCTCGGTATCGGGCTGGGCTTCCTGAGGGTGGGCCGCACCACCCGGCAGCCGTACTATTCGCCGATCGTGCTGGCCGTGCTGGTCCTGGTCGTGCTGTTCTTCCCGGTGACGGTGGACCGCCAGACCGAGGGCGTCCTGTACTGGACGAGCCTGAGCACCAGCGGGCCGCCGCCCTGGCTGATCCTGCCGGTGATCTTCGCCGCGGCGGCGATCGTGCTGATGGGCCCGGCCGAGCTGGTCGGCCGCTGCTTCCCCGAGCTCGACCGGCTGGAGGCCTACCGCTACGACCTGATCGGCAGCCTCAGCGGCATCGCGCTGTTCACCGCGCTGTCGTTCCTCAGCGCGCCGCCGGTGGTGTGGGGGACGATCGCCGCGGTCGCCTACGCGCTGCTGCTGTGGCCTCGCAGGGTCTGGGCCCGCGTGGCGCTGATCGTGCCGTCGCTGGTCATCGTCGGCGCCCTCGCCACCGAGACGCTGACCGCGGGAGCGCTGTGGTCGCCGTACTACAAGGTGACCTACGTGCGCGGGCAGTGGGAGGGCGTGCCGCTGATGAACATCGACGTCAACGGCATCCCGCACCAGCAGGCCACCCCGGCCAAGAGCCGCCTGGAGTGGGAGCGCCAGTACGCCCTGCCGTACGAGCGGGCCGCCTCCGGCAGGCTGGACGACGTGCTGATCGTCGGCGCGGGCAGCGGCACCGACGTGTCGATCGCGCTGTCCAAGGGCGCCAAGCACGTGGACGCCGTGGAGATC
Organism: Streptosporangium longisporum; assembly: GCF_039534895.1. NCBI lineage: Bacteria > Bacillati > Actinomycetota > Actinomycetes > Streptosporangiales > Streptosporangiaceae > Streptosporangium > Streptosporangium longisporum. The sequence continues at coordinate 189,767 of NZ_BAAAWD010000032.1, forward strand.
GACCCCAAGCTGCTGGAACTCGGCCGCTCCTACCACCCGGACCTGCCCTACGGCGACCCCCGGGTCACCGCCCACGTCACCGACGGCCGCGCCTTCCTGGAGGGGACCTCCAAGAAGTACGACCTGATCCTCTTCGCGCTGCCCGACTCGCTCACCCTGGTCTCCGGGGCCAGCTCGCTGCGGCTGGAGAGCTACCTGTTCACGCAGCAGGCGATGGAGGCGGCCAGGGACCACCTCAAACCCGGTGGCGCCTTCTCGATGTACAACTACTACCGGGAGAGCTGGCTGGTCGACCGGCTCGGCGCCACCATGCAGGCCGCGTTCGGGCACAGGCCGTGCGTCGACATCGTCAGCCAGACCGGCCAGCAGGCGGTCATCACCGCGGGCCTCACCCCGCAGGGACAGCGGTGCGGCACCGAGTGGGCGGGAGCCACCGCCCAGACCCCGCCGCCCGCGAGTGACGACCTGCCCTTCCTGTACCTGAAGGACCGGACGATCCCGCAGATCTACATCATCACGCTCGGGCTGATCCTCCTGGTCAGCCTGCTGGCGGTCCGGGTCGTGGCCGGTCCGTACCGCAGGATGCGGCCGTACGCGGACCTGTTCCTGCTCGGGGTGGCGTTTCTGCTGCTGGAGACCAAGAGCGTCACCGGCTTCGCGCTGCTGTTCGGCACCACCTGGGTGGTGAACGCGATCGTGTTCGCCGGGGTGCTGGTCGCCGTGCTCGCCGCGGTGGAGGTGACCCGCCGCTTCCGGGTGCCGTCCCTGCCGGTCATGTACGGGGTGCTGCTGGCCGGGCTGGTCCTGGCCTGGCTGGTGCCCAACTCCTGGCTGCTGGGGCTGCCGCTGCCGCTGCGCGCGGTGGCCGCCGTGGTCGTGGCGTTCCTGCCGATCTTCGCGGCCAACGTGGTGTTCGCCAAGCGCTTCGCCGACTCCGCCGACGCGACCGTGTCCTTCGGCGCGAACCTGCTGGGCGCGATGGTCGGCGGCTGCCTGGAGTACCTGGCGCTGGTCATCGGCTACCAGGCGCTGCTGATCGTGGCGGGCCTGATCTACCTGGGCGCCTTCGCGCTGCTGCCCAGGACGGCGGCCAAGGTCGCCTGAGCCCCGGGAGACCGGCTCCCGGGTGCTCCCGGGAGCCGGCGTTCCCGAGCCCCGGGAACCCGGGTGTTCCCCTGACCCGGGGTGCCGGTAAGAACGCTGTCATGAGCCCCGAGCCAGGAGGAGGCGCAGCACGAGCGGCTGCTCACAGCGTTTGCGGGGTGGTTTCTGATCCTCCGCCTGGGACGGCCGCCATGCTCGCCTTTGCGGGCCGCTGCGCCGAGTCCTTCGAGGGTCGGCTCCAGGACGTCGCGATCTCTGGACCACCCTTTTTGATCTTGCTCTGAGAACGGGTCGTTTCTGCGGATCACCCGTCGTCACCGTCGTCGCACAGGGCTGCTCCGCCCCCCGAGGAGATCGCTTGACGCATGTAGTTAATGGCATTAACCTACAGATATCGTCATTAACCAATCTTGCGGAGGTCGCCATGACCGAGTACTTGAGCATCGCCGGCAACAACCTCGCCTACGAGGTGTCCGGGCGGGGCCCTCTGGTCGTCCTGGCGCACGGTATCGGCGACAGCCGGCACTCCTACCGTTTCCTCGCTCCGGCCCTGGCCGACGCCGGGTACCGGGTCGCCAACGTCGACATCCGCGGCTGCGGCGACTCCAGCCTGGGCTGGGACGGCTACAGCCGCACCGACATCGCGGGCGACCTCGTCGCCGTCGTGCGCCACCTCGGCGGCCCCGCCGTGATCATCGGCCAGTCGATCAGCGGCGGCGCGGCGACCATCGCGGCAGCCACCGCACCCGATCTGATCAACGGCATCATCGAGGTGGCGCCGTTCACCCGCGTACAACCCTTCGATCTTGGCGGGCTGATACGGGTGAAGCGCTTCCGGACCGGTTACAGCCAGATGGCGCAGGTCATGGTCCTGGGAAGACTGGCGAGCTGGAAGAAGTACCTCGACGCGGCGTACCCGGTCAAGCCCGCCGACTGGGACGCCGAACTGACGCGTATCGAGGCGAAGCTGACGGAGCCCGGCCGGATGAAGGTCCTGCAGGCCATGTGCAAGACCAGCCCGGCCGACGCCGGCGCACAGCTGGCCAACGTCACCTGCCCGGTCCTGGTCATCGAGGGCAGCCTCGACCCCGACTGGGCCGACCCCCGCGCCGAGGGCGAGAAGATCATCGCCGATCTGCCCAGGGGCCTCGGCGAGCTCGCCGTCATCGAGGGTGCCGGTCACTACGCACACGCCCAGACGCCGGAACACGTCCTCGCGCTGGCCCGGCCTTTCCTCGACAAGACGCTGGCGAATGCCTAGGGCCCGGCTCACCCCGCTGTCGGTCACCGAGGCCGGCGCCGCCCTGATCGACGAGGTCGGCTTCGAGAACTTCAGCATGGGCCTGCTCGCCGAACGGCTCGGAGTCAAGACCCCCGCGCTCTACAAACACGTCACCAGCCAGGCCGATCTGGCCCACCGCATCGCCATCATGTCCATGGCCGAGTTCGCCGACGCCATTCGCGACGCCATCCAGGGGCGGGCCGGCAGCGATGCCCTCGCCGCCGGCGCGCAGGCGATGCGGACCTACGTACGGGAACACCCCGACCGGTACGCGGCCGCCAACGCCGCCCGCCCGACCGGACCCGACGACCCGCTCATCCCCGCCCTCGAGCGGGTGGTCGCCTCCTGGGCGGCCATGCTGCGCGGCTACCACCTGGACCCCGGCCAGGAGATTCACGCCCTGCGGATGCTCCGCAGCGCCCTGCACGGGTTCTCGACCCTGGAAGCAGCGGGCGGGTTCCAGATCGACGCATCCGTCGACGACAGCTTCACCTGGGTCATCGACTTTCTCGACCAGGGCCTGCACGCCGCCACCGGCGGCAGCACCCTCGCCCGCTGACGGGTCGTCGACGAACCCGGCCACATCATCCCGGAGGGCCGACATCATCATCACCCGCGCACCCACGATCACCCGGACACCACCACCCGGCGGCCACCGATGGTGAACATCGACGAAGAGCCCAAGGACACCAGGATCGAGCGGCACGCGAGCTGGGCCGAGCTCTTCTTCGACCTCGTGGCGGTGGCCGGCGTGGCCGCCCTGGCACACGTGCTCGGGTCCGAACCGGACGCCGCGGCGCTCGGTCTCTACACACTGCTGTTCCTGGCGCTGTGGCTGTCCTGGACGACGTTCATGCTGTACGGCAACGTCGCCGCCGGCCAGACCCGGGTGCTGCGGCTCATGGTCGGCATGTTCGGCCTCGGGGTCATGGCCGCGTCCGTGCCGGGCGTGGCGCACACCGTGCTCGGACACGGCGGCGACACCCTTGCGCTCGACGTCTTCGCGATCGCGTACATCGCCACGCGCGTCTACGGGTCCAAGTCGTGGCAACGCGGCGCAGTGTTGCTGGACTTCCCGGTGGTGCAGTACTCGTTGGGACTGCTGCCCTGGTTCGCGTCGCTCTGGGCCGGCGAACACTGGAAGCTCGCGCTCTGGGCGGCAGGAATCGGCCTCGACCTGCTGCTGATCCTGGTCCTGTCCGGCAGCAGGATCCTCCAGCGGATCCAGTCGTACCTCACCGCGCCGGAACGCACTCGGCGTCGGTCACGATCAGGAGTCCGCCCCGACGGCATGGGACCGGTCATTCACGGGGTATCGGCCGATCCGGCCCACCTCTCCGAGCGGCTGGGACTCTTCGTGATCATTGTGCTGGGCGAATCGGTGGTGCAGGTCGTCGCCGCCGCAAGCGAGGCGCGGTACGACATCGGCCTGCTGGCCACCGCGATCGCGTCCTTCGCTCTGCTGGCCGGCATGTTCGGCCTGTCCGTCGTCTTCGGATACGCCGGCCTGCCGCACCTGCGCGCTGGCCGGATCCCCATCCGCGCCGCCCTCGGCCTGCACTGCCTGGTCACCGGCGTCGTCGCCACCGTCGCCGTGCCGCTCTCCCTGGTGGTCGGGCACGGCTCCGACCCACTGTCCGAGCAAGGCCGCTGGCTGCTGTGCGGCGCGGTTGCGGCCTATTTCACCCTCGGCGTGGTCACCGGCGTCGCCAGCCACGGCTCCGACCTGCCGAGGACGATCTCACGGGTCGTCACAGGCATCGCGGCCCCACTGCTGCTCGGCCTGCTCGCCACCCCCGTCAGCGGCCGGATGCTCGTGGTCTACCTGGCCCTGATCGTCCTGGCCCACCTCTGGTTCGAACGACGACCGTGGCCACGATGATCGCGGCCGATCCGGCAGCGGTTCCAGAGGTGGCGGATGTCGCGGGTGAGGGTGTGCGCCCGGGAGCCGTCGAGCTCGTAAGCCCCGCCCGGACCCCGTGACTCACCCTCCGAACACACCTCTCCCTTCACATGTGACCGACCGATCAGTCACCCAGCCGGAAATGGAACACACCATGAAACGACTCCGCTCCCTCGCCGCCGCCGCCTTCCTCCTGGGCTCGGTGATCTATCTCGCCGCCGAAGCGATCGCAGCCGCGGCGTGGAAATCGCCTCGCTACAGCTACGCCACCAACTGGATCAGCGACCTCGGATCCGCAACGGCCGGCGTGTTCCAGGGCCGCGAACTCAACTCGCCGCTGCACGTCGTCATGAACTCCGGATTCATCGTTCAGGGCGTCCTGTTCGGGATCGCCACGGTGCTGCTGTCGCGGACGATCAGCGGGCGGTCCCGCTTCACCGCGGTGACGGGGGTGGTGACCATGATCGGCTACATCCTTGTCGGAACCTTCCACGGTTCCCTGCAGGCGCAGCAGAACGGCACGCTTCCCCTGCACTTCACCGGAGCGACGCTGGCGATCGTCGGCGGGAACGTGCTCGCCCTCGTCCTGGGCATCCACTGGCGAAAGTCTCCCGAGACGCGGCTGATCGGCCTCGTCAGCATCGTCGTCGGAGCATTCGGCCTGGTCTCCGTGGTCGCTCTCTTTCTCACCTTCGGTACCGGCCTGCCCTCGGGTGCGATCGAACGCGGCTCCGTCTACACCATCGTCATCTGGCAGCTCGCCGTCGCCGCCGCGCTCCTGCGCAGCCGGGGCACCTCTCGCGCACCCCGCGACGCCGCGACCGGTGCGTCCACAAGCAACTGAGCCGCCGGCTCCACAACCCGATCGACGACCAGAAACGGGCCCCGGCTCCGAAACCCCCGTCACCTCCAGCGAATCGACCCCGGTTTCCCGACGCGAGGGATCGCTTCCGAGAAACCGGGGAAGCCGCGACAAGGCGGACGAACCTCGATACCTGCTGATCCACCTCGGTAACGCCGGCCAGAGCGCAGATCCGCCGGGCCGTCGCCGTGACGCGGTCCGTGAGCGGCCCGCGTCGCGGCCCGGTCAGAACCCGCAGAGCTCGCTGAGGGACTCGCCCGTGGACTTGCCGTTCGGGGTGGGCGTCCGGCTCGGCCGCAGCGCGGTGTTCCTGGACGGGCTGGGCGTGGCGGCCGGCGTCGCGCCGGTCGTACCGGGGGAGGGGGTCGTGGACGCGGCCTGCGGCCTGCGGGCGGGCTGCTCCGAGCGGCGCAGCGCCCTGGCGGTGGCGGTGCGGATCTTCTGCCAGTCGGGCGAGCCGGTGTAGAACTCCGGCGGCACGAACTGCAGGCTGGTGATCCTGGCGTCCTTGACCTTCAGCGCCAGTTCGGTGAGGTGCTCCACCAGCTCGCGGGGGATGTCGGTCTTGGCCATCTTCCTGGCCACACCCGCGATCTTGGTGAAGTTGGTGAGCACGACCGACGGGGTGGCCTGCTGGGCGAAGGCGCCGATGACGCAGCGCTGGCGGGCCATCCGGGAGAAGTCGTCGCTGCCGACGCGGGAACGCCCGTACCAGAGCGCCTCCTCGCCCGAAAGCGTGCGGTAACCGGCCTTGATCGTCCCGGCCGTGCCGTACAGGCCGCCCCAGGGGATGTCCCGCTCGACCCTGATCTTCAGGCCGCCGATGGCGTCCACCATCCTGGCGAAGCCGAACATGTTGACCAGGGCGTAGTAGTCCATCTTCAGGTTGAGCGTGTGGCCGATCGCGTCCATCAGCGCCGCCGGGCCCCGCTCCCCGGCCTTCTTGCCCGGTACGACCTCCGGGTGGTCCTCGGCGTACTGCCAGACCTCGTTGAGCAGGCCGCCGTTGGGCAACTCGCGCATGAACCCGTCGGGGAACCGCTTGGCGAGCGCGCTGCCGGACGAGAAGTGGACGTGCTGCAGGTTGCGCGGGAGGCTGAACATGACCGTGTTGCCGGTCGCGACGTGCACGCTGGCCACGTTCATGCTGTCGGTCCGCACGCCCTCCCGGTTCCCGGCGCCGTCACCGCCGACGAGCAGGAAGTTCACCCGCTTGCGGCCGGCCCACGGGTCCTCGTGCTTGACGGGAACGGCCGTCGGGTTCGCCGAGGCGGGCTTGAAGATGTCGAGGGTCGTCTGCTTGAAGGTCAGCACGGTGTTGGCGGTCAGCGCGAACGGCGCCATCACCGACACGCAGAGCACGCCCACCACGATTCCCGAGACGATCTGCCCCCTGCCGCTGAGCCGGTTCGGCCTCAGCGTGACGTAGGAGAAGAGCAGCAGCAGGAACCAGGCGATCGCCCCGACCACGGCCAGGACCACCCCGGTCGTCATCATGCCGTCGCGGGTGAGGACGCCGGTGTTGCCGCTGAGGTGGACGACGGCGGCGGTGATCGCACCGCCCAGCAGCGGCACGCCGAAGGCCGCGAGCAGGATGAGGCCGAGCCGGCGGTTCCCGGCCCGCAGGTGCGCCGCGCCGGGCAGGATCGCCGAGAGCGCGGTCCAGCCGATGAGCGCGGCGGTCGTCAGCGGCCTGGCGAACCGGGGGGGCCGTGCACCGGGTGCCGTCGCGGACTCCGCGGGCGGGTCGCCCGCCGGTGGCCCCCCGGCCGGTGGCTCCCCGGCGGGTCCGGCCGGGACGGCCGGGTTCGGGACCCCGCCGTTGCCGCCGCCGTTCCCGGTGGCTCGACCTCCCGCGGCTCCGCCGGGTCCCGGGTGCGCCGGTCCCTGTGGCGTGAGAGGAGGCCGCCCTTTGTGAGGAGGGGGGCCCTGCTCGCGGTGACCCTCCCGCACGGCCTGCGGGGGGAGGGCGCCCTGCTCGCGGTGGGCCTCCGGGGGTGGGCCGGGCCGGTCGCTCCGCGCCGGGGGCGTCCCCCGTCCGCCGGAGACCTCCTGGGCCAGGGGGGTCTCCGGCCCGCCGGCCGGACCCGGCACCTGCGGCGGGGCGGGGGCCGGGGGCGTCTCCTGGGACCCGGACCGGCCGGGTGTTCCGCCTTGGCGTGCGCCGGGACTCCCGCTGCGACGCCGGGTGCGCCGTTTCCCGCTTTCGCCGGCGAGATCCCCCGAGTCTTGCCCAAGGCGCATCGTCACACCGCTTCCTACTGCGTTTTGCCCGGGTTCACCTGCAGACATGGCCAGGGATCGGGATTGAACATAATTTGCCAGGATTCTAGTCCCCATACCTGGACATGACAGACAGATGACCAATCTGTGGTGAATGGCCGCTTAAGCAATGACGTCGGCTAGGACGTCGACGAGGCGGGGGCCAGCCAGGTGTTGCAGTCGAGCGTCCGGTTCCTCTCGTAGCCCTGGCGGAACCACCGGTTGTTGTTCACCGGCGAGCCGTGGTCACGCGGATATCCCGGCCAGTCGCCGACCCGGGAGTAGAAGTAGTAGAGGGTCTGGCGCCGCGCCGGGGTGACCGGGTAGGTGGACGACACCGAGCGCATGAACATCGCGCCGAGGCAGGTCGCCTGGAGCTCGAACCGCCGGCTCAGCGCGAGCCTCCCGTTGCGTCCGCTCGAACGCAGCGACTTCTGCCACCAGGTGGTGGACAGGCCCGACAGGTGCTGCACGTGGTGCCCGTACTCGTGCGCCATCATGCTGATGACCCCGCCGTGCCACTCGGTGATGGCCCCGTACCCCCGGGAGTTGCCCACCCCGCGCGCCATCGCCCTGGTCGAGGCGTAGATGGTGGTGTTGCGCGGGCAGTAGTACGGCACCATGTTGCCCGGCGCGGGGAAGTCGCCGCAGGCGCCGCGGCTCCTCGTCGCGGTGAGGGCGTAGCGGGGCGGATGCCAGGGAATGCCCTGCTCGCGCAGGATCCGCGACCAGCCCCGGTCCAGGCACTTGGACGTCCTGAGGATGAGCGCCTTGAGCTGGGCGTGGCTGTAGATGCTGGGCGACCCCGCGGGGCAGTGCACCCGGGGAAGCCCGCCCGCCCGGTAGAGCGTGTTGCCCTCCAGGCTGGTGTCGAGCACCCGCGTCCTCGTCGTGTCCCCGGTGTCGCGGGTGCTCCCGGCATCTCCGGTGTCACCAGCGTCCCCGGCGTCGCCGGTGTTCCGGCCGTCCCCGGAGGACGCCGTGCGCGCCGGGGCCGAGGTGCGCCTGTCCCGCGGTTCGGCCGGGCGGAAGGTGGGCCGCGGAGGCGCGGTGAAGGCCGGGACGGCGACCGTGTCGGCGCGCCGGAGGTTCGCGGCCACCGCCCCGATGACCACGATCCCGGTGAAGACCAGCGCGACCATGCCGAAGACCACGCCGACGACCACCCCGGCACCGCCGGAGCGGGGCCGCGGGGGCTGCCACTGCGGCGGGGGATGGGCGGCCCGCCGCTGCCACGGGTCGGGCGGCGGGGGCGGGGCCGAACGGCCGTACGGCATCTGCCCGCGGGGCGGCCCGGGTCGCTGCGGATGACCCGGACCCCACTGCGGAGGCCCGGGACGGCCCGGCCCCGGCTGCCACGGGGGCGCCTGCGGGGGCGGGGGGGGCGGCGGCCCCCACCCGGGAGGAGGAGGCTGCGGATGCCCCATGGGCCGGGGCGGCGGGGGCGGCTGGGGGTGTCCCCGCGACGGCCCCTGCGGCGGGTGTCCCTGCGGCGGACGTCCAGGGCCCTGCCCCTGTGGCGGTCCTTGCGGCGGATGTCCCTGCGGGTGCCCCTGCCCCGGGAGCGGCCGCGGGTGCGGCGGTGGGGGTGGTTGCCATCCCGCGGGCCCTCCCCGCGGTGGCGACTGGTTCCCCGCGGCACCGGGCGGCGGTGCCGGATAGGGCTCCCCGCGAGGTGGAGGGTGATGACCGTTGCCTGTCACGCTGTCTCCCCGTTGATCCGCGCGTCCGGCATGAAGGACTAGACCGGGCTTTTGCCGAATTTGGGGCGTAAGCATACTGATTTATCATCCGTCACGGATGTCGCTGCATTCGATTACATTCCGAAATCATCCAAGGTGATCTCCGCGATGTACCGGACCGATCCAGTGCCCGTGACCTAGCTTCGAGGCATGAATCTGCAGCAGCTCCGCTATGTGGTCGCGACGGCGGAGCATCGCACCATGACCGACGCGGCCAGGTCGCTGTACATCGCCCAACCCGCTCTCTCCCGTGCGATCAGGGATCTGGAACGAGAGCTCGGGATGACGTTGTTCGCCCGTTCCGGACGTGGCGTGGTCGTCACGGCGCAGGGACGCCGGGTGGTCAAGCTGGCCCGGGAGGCGCTCGACGCCGTCCACGAGATCGAGTCCCTGTCCACGAACGGCCAGACGTCCGAGGCGGAGCTCCGCATCGCCTCGATCCCCAGCCTCGAACCGGGGCTGGCGGGCCGTCTCCTGCCCGCGTACACCGCCGAGCATCCGGGGGTACGCATCCACATCGTCCGCTGTGACGGACGGGACGGCGTGGTCAACGCCATCAGGGACCAGCGGGCCGACATCGGCCTCACGGACCTGCCCGTCCCCACCGATCTGGTCAGCCACCCGCTGGAGCGCCAGGAGATCGTGCTGATCTCCCCGCCCGGCGTGGACCTGCCCGACCCGGTGCCGATGAGGAGACTCAACGGCATGCGGCTGGTGCTGCCGGCTCCCGGCAGTTCCCGGCGCAGGGAGTTCGACGCGCTCTTCGCCAAGCACGGCGTGGCACCCGTGGTGGCGACGCAGCTCGACGAGCGCGGCAACTGGCTGAACACCGTCCGTTCGGGTACGGCCTCGATGCTCTGGTACCGGGGGATGGCCGAGCAGGCCGCCCGTGCCGGGCTGGTGGTCCGCACCCTCGATCCCTCGGTACGCCGGGTGATCGCCCTCGTCCACGCGCGACGGCGGCTGCCCGCTCTCGCCCAGGAGTTCCTGTCCGTGGCCGAAAGTGGGTCGGCCGCGTAGGACCCGAGGCTCGTCCGTTCTCCCCCAGAGGTTCGGCGCAGGTGGGAGCGCCGTCCTCTCCGACACCGGGCCGTATGTAGGCTCGGTCTCGATGACTATCCTGCGCCTGCGTGGCCGTGAGTTCCGGCCCGGCGAGTTCGCGATCATGGCGGTGGTCAACCGCACCCCCGACTCCTTCTTCGACCGGGGAAGGACGTACGGCTTCACGGCCGCCCTGGAGGCGGTGGACGGGGCCGTGGACGCCGGAGCGGACATCGTCGACATCGGCGGCGTGAAGGCGGGACCCGGTGACGAGGTCGACCCCGCCGAGGAGATCCGCCGGGTGTCCGACCTGGTGGACGCGGTCAGAAGACGCCACCCCCGGCTCGTCGTCAGTGTCGACACCTGGCGCGCCGAGGTCGGCGAGGTCGTCGCCCAGGCCGGGGCGGACCTGCTCAACGACACCTGGGGCGGTGTCGACCCGGATCTGGCCGGGGTCGCCGCCCGGCACGGCATCGGCCTGGTCTGCGCGCACGCCGGCCGCGTCGCCCCGCGCACCCGCCCGCACCGCGTCGCCTACGACGACGTGGTCGCCGACATCGTCGGCTACACCGTCGGCCTCGCCGAGCGCGCGGTGGCCGAGGGGGTGGCCAGGGAGTCGATCCTCATCGACCCCGCGCACGACTTCGGCAAGAACACCCGGCACTCCCTGGAGGTCGGCCGCCGCCTGGACGAGATGGTCGCCACCGGCTGGCCGGTGCTCGTCGCGGTCTCCAACAAGGACTTCGTCGGCGAGACCCTCGGCGGCCTGCCGGTGGACGAGCGCCACGCCGGGAGCATGGCCACGCTGGCGGTCTCGGCCTGGCAGGGCGCCCGGGTCTTCCGGGTCCACGACGCCGCCTCGGCCCGCGCCGCGCTGGCCACCGTCACCGCGCTGCGACACTGACACCGCACCGCACCCCACCTGTCCGAGTCCGGCCCGCGCCCGGTCCCGCGAACGGCTCGTGCCCGGTCCCGCGTCCGGCCTGTGCCCGGCTCGTGTCCCGCCCGGCGGTGACCCCGGCGTACGGGAAGGTCGCGGGGGAGTGATCGGGCCACCCGCGGGAGAACGGGTGGCCCGATCGCGAGGCAGGGGTGCCTCGCCCTTCAGGCGGTCTGCGTGCGGCGTCCCCGCGCGTCCCGATATTTACTGAAATATCGTGACTCAGGTCAGTAAATCAGTAAAATGACCATGGACGCCACCTCAGGAGTAGATGACGGACAGGAAGCGGATCAGGATCGCCTCCCGCCGGTCGCCGGGCAGGGCGTCCAGCACCGTGTTGACCACGGCCATCTCCGGCTGCCCGGACCCGCCCGTCAGGTCCACCCCGACCGAGGCCGCCAGCTCGCCGAAGGCGGCGTCGTCCAGCGCGTCCAGGTCCAGGTCCGCGATCAGCTCGACCAACCCCTCGGGAAGCCGTGCCGGTCCGCGCTCGCGGGCCGCGTCGGCGGACTCCGCGATCACCTCCAGCATCGCCTCGACGCCGTGCAGGGTCACCCCGGTCACCGTGACGTGGATGTTGGCCGGGATGCCCGCGTACGACAGCTGCGGTTGCAGGAACCATCCGCGCCGCCTGGCCTCGTCCGAGAGCACGAACACGTCCACCTCGTCGGAGCCGAAGGCGACCAGCGCCGAGTCCGGGTCGCCCAGCACCCGCAGGCCCGGGATCTTGGCGATCCCCTCGCGGAGCGCGCGGGCCGCGGCCAGGGTGTTGCGGCCCAGCTCCAGGTAGCCCTCCCGGCCCAGGGCCTGGAAGGTGGCCCACGCCCCGCCCAGCGGGCCCGCGGACTTCGAGCTCTGCACGGTCGCGTTGATCACCGTGTAGCCGGGCCACGACGCCGAGGCGAAGTAGGCCCTGCGCCGCATCGCCGGGTCGGCGAAGAGCACGACCGAGGCGCCCTTGGGGGCGTAGCCGAACTTGTGCAGGTCGCAGGAGAGTGAGGTCACCCCGGGGACCGACAGGTCGAAGGGCGGCACGTCCGCCCCGGCCTCGCGCAGCCACGGCAGCAGCCACCCGCCCACGCAGGCGTCCACGTGGCACGGCACGCCGCGCGCGGCGGCGAGGGCGGCGATCTCGGCGACCGGGTCGATCACGCCCTGCGGGTAGGACGGCGCCGAGGCCACCACCAGCACGGTGTCGTCGGTGACGGCGGCCTCGACGCCCTCGGCCGAGGCCCGGTACGTCACCGGGTCCACCGCGACGGCGTCCACCACGACCCCGAGGTAGTGCGCGGCCTTGTGGAAGGCCGGGTGCGCGGTCACCGGGACCGCCATCCGGGGACGCCCCGCGGTCGGGCGGGCGTCGCGCGCCGCCTTCACCGCCAGCATGATCGACTCGGTTCCGCCGCTGGTGAAGATGCCCGAGCCCCCGCCGAGCAGGTCGGCGACCGCGCCGACCACCTGCTTCTCCATCTCCACGACGCTGGGGAACGCCGTCGGGTCCAGGGTGTTGACCTCCAGCATCTCGAAGTAGGCGCCGGCGGCGGCCTCGTGCACCTCGGGGCGGCCGGTGTCGTAGACGTACGCGGTCACCTTGCCGCCACGGACCGGCAGGTCGTCCTGCCGCAGGCGGGCGATCTCGGCGAGCAGCTCGGAGGTGCTGCGGCCCTTGTCGGGCAGGCTCATCGGTCTCCTCGGGGGTACGGCCCGCACAGGCCGGTGGGACACGCGGCCCGCAGGGGACCGCCGGGGGACTGCCAGGATCACACGGATCGCACCGGCCGTGAGCGGGGGAACGCCGCGGATTCCCGGGAAAGGTGAAAAATTCTCTTATATGCGGGAGGGGACGAACGTCAGGGCGGCGAGCCGGGCAGGAGGGCGACCCGGTGCACCATCCGGTGCAGGTAGCCGCGGAACCGCTCCAGCACGACGGGGTCGTCGACGCCCTGCCGGTCGCCCGCCCGGTCCAGCACCCCGCTCTGGCAGAAACCGTGCACGCACCAGACCACCGACCAGAAGGTGTACTTCATGTCCGTGGGCGCCCCGACGTGCCCGGCGTCGACCGCGGGGGTGAGCACGTTGGAGATGAACGTGATCTGCGGCCGGATGTAGCGGCGCTCCAGCTCGGTGACGTCGCTGGCGTCCGAGAGCCACCGGTGCATCCACAGGGAGGGGAACTCCGGGTGGGCCAGGCAGAAGTCCAGGTACTGGTCGACGATCCGGTGCACGGTCACCGCGGTCTGCTCGGGGGTCTCGACGGAGGCGCCCTCCAGCGCCTTCTCCAGGAACCCCCGCTCGGCCCGGTACTCCCGCTCCATGATCTCCAGGTAGAGCTCCCGCTTGCCGCCGAACTCCTCGCCCAGCGCCTCGGGGTCCAGCCCGGCGGCCTCGGCGATCTGGGCCGCAGACGTGCTGTCGTACCCCAGTGCGGCGAACAGCCTGGTCGCCACCTGCAGGATCAGCTCTCGGCGGCCACCGTCACCGGACGTCATGCATGCGACGCTAGATCCCCCGCCGGTACCGGCCAAGCAGGTCATCGACAAGCCTCGGTCAAGATAGGGGAAGCCGTACGACCGCCCGCAGACCCGGCGCGGCGTCCTCCAGATGGACCGCGCCGCCGTGCGCGTGCACGGTCTCGCGCACGATCGCCAGGCCCAGCCCGGCCCCGCCCTCGTCGCGGCTGCGCGCGCTGTCCAGCCGGGTGAAGCGGTCGAAGACCCGCTCCCGGTCGGGCTCGGGGATGCCCGGCCCGTCGTCGGTGACGGTCAGCACCGCGTCGGCCCCCTCGGCGCGCAGCTCGACCCGCACCGGGGCACAGGTGTGCCGCAGCGCGTTGTCGACCAGGTTGACCAGCACCCGCCCCAGGTCCAGCGCGTCCCCGGCGACCGTGACCGGCCCGTCGGGAACCTTCACCGTGACGCCTCCGCCGTAGCGTTCGACGGCCTGGGGGACCAGCCGGTCCAGCTCCACCGGCTCCCTGCGCGCCGGCCTGCCGCCCCGCTCGTCCAGCCGGGCCAGCGCGAGCAGGTCCTCGGCCAGCCGGGACAGGCGCATGGTGTCCTCCAGCACGCCCTCGGCCGTCTCCTGCCAGTCCTGCCCCCCGGGGTGGCCCAGCGCCACCTCCAGCTGCAGCCGGATGCTCGCCAGCGGGCTGCGCAGCTCGTGCGCGGCGTCCGAGACCAGGGCCCGCTGCCGGGAGTCGGCCTTCTCCAGGCGGGCCAGCATCGCGTTGAGCGTGGTGGCCAGGCTGTGCACCTCGTCGCGCGCCTCGGGCACCGGCAGGCGGCGCGACCGGGCGGTGTCGGTGATCTCCTCCGCGCCCCGGCGCAGCGCCGCGATCGGCCGCAGCGTCCTGCCGATGATCATCCAGCTGGCCCCGGCGAGCAGCACCAGCAGCAGCGGGGTGCCGATCAGCAGCACGTGCCCGGCGGTGGCCAGGCTGGTCTGCACCTCGCTGAAGGGCCGGGCCGCGACCACCGTCCGGCCGTGGTCGGCGCTGAGCACCCGGACCCGCAGCAGGTGCGGGATTCCGTACGGCTTGCCGTCCAGGAAGCGCGCCCGGCCCGCGCCGATCACCGCGGCCCGCGCCGGCCCGTCCAGCAGGGGGACCAGCCGGTCGGTGCCGGGGGTGGCGTGGGTGATCCGTCCCGTGGCGTCGAGCACCTGCAGGAGCGTGCCGTCCGGCGAGGTCATCTGGTCGGGCAGCCGCCCGGCGTCGGCCAGCGAGACCGTGTCCCGGGCCCGCTGGTAGATCGACTCGTCGATGGTGGTGATCAGCGCGTTGCCGAGCACACCGATCATCACGTACGCCGAGACCGCCAGCGCGACCGCGAGCACGGCCGAGGCGGCGGCCGTCAGCCGGAAGCGCAGGCTCCTGCGCCGCCACAGCCCGGCCGCGCGGCCCCCCGGCTGCGCGCCCGTGCCACCGGGCCCGGCCGCCGGGCTTGGCACCCCCGCCCGGCCGCGCAACCCGGTGTCCGGCCCCGTTCCCGGTTCGGTCACCGCGCTCATCCGCCGTCGCCGGCCAGCCGGTACCCGGCGCCTCGCACCGTCTGCAGCGCGTTCCTGGAGAACGGCACGTCGATCTTGCGCCGCAGGTAGCCGACGTAGACCTCGACCACGTTGGGATCGGTGTCGAAGGTGTCCCAGACGTGCTCCAGGATCTCCGTCTTGGACACCACCTCGTCGTGGTGGCGGATCAGGAACTCCAGCAGCGCGAACTCCCGGGGCGTCAGCTCCACCGGGGTCTCCCCCCGGGTGACGCGCCGCCGCGCCGGGTCCAGTGCCAGGTCCCCGGCCCGCAGCACGGCCGGGCGCCGGTTCGCTCCGCGCCGCAGCAGCGCCCTCAGCCTGGCCACCAGCACCACGTAGGAGAACGGCTTGGTCAGGTAGTCGTCGGCCCCCAGGTCCAGGCCGTCGGCCATGTCGTACTCGCCGTCCTTGGCCGAGAGCATCAGCACCGGCACCCAGTTCTCCTCCGCCCTCAGCTGCTTGCAGACGTTGTAGCCGGAGATCTTCGGCAGCATGATGTCCAGCACGACCACGTCGTACTCGCCGTGCCTGGCCTGGTGCAGCCCGTCCTCGCCGTCGTGCGCGAGGTCGACCGCGAACCCCTCGGCCTGCAGCCCGCGCTGCAGGGCCGCCGCCATCCGCCGTTCGTCCTCCACGACGAGAATGCGCATCCCTCTCCCTCCGTCACCGAACGTCACCCGGACATCACGCGGACGTCACGCGGACGCCGCCCGGCCGTCACCCGGAACGGCCCATCCTCGGCCATCCGCGCTGAGAGGCGGCTGAGAATCCTGTGAGCCCTCTCAGTCTGTCTCAGCGTCAGCACAGCGACGTTCACGCAAGCTGCTTTCGATGGGGATCGACGGCATACCGTGGAGGAATGAGATGTCCGAGCAAGGAAGACGGGGCCGCGCGATGAGATGGGGCGTGCCGGTCGTCGCGATCGCGGCGGTGGCCGGGGCCATCGGGGCGGGCCCGGTCATCGCCGCCGTCCAGGGGGATCCCGTGCTGCCCGAGCGCACCGCCGAGCAGCTGCTCGCGAGCGCCGTGCAGGCCGGTAAGGCCGAGCCGAGGCCGATGTCGGGCACGGTCATGCAGACCGCCTCGCTCGGGTTGCCGGGACTTCCCGACGTGACGGGCATGAGTGGCACCTCGCCCGCCGCCCTGCTCGCGGGCTCGCACGAGCTGAAGGTCTGGTACGGCGGCGCCGACAAGGTCCGCCTCGCCATGCCGGGCCGGATGAGCGAGACCGACCTGATCGTCAACGGCGACCAGGTCTGGCTCTGGCAGAGCGACGTGAACAAGGCCACCCGTGTCACGACCGACGGCGCCGAGAAGGCCGGTGAGCACGGGCCCGCCAAGCGGGCCCAGGAGGCGCTGCCGGCGACCACGCCCCAGCAGCTCGCCCGGACGCTGCTGGAGCAGGTCGGCCGGGACACCGTGGTCGGCGTGAGCAGCACCGAGAAGGTGGCCGACCGCGCCGCCTACCAGCTCGCGTTCGCACCCAAGGACCCCTCCTCCCTGATCAGGGAGGTCAAGCTGGCCCTGGACGGGGAGACGCTGGTCCCGCTGCGGGTCCAGGTGTACGCCAAGAGCGCGGCCGAGCCCGCCTTCGAGGTGGGGTTCACCTCCGTCACGTTCTCTCCGCCGGCCGCGGAGAACTTCACCTTCACCCCGCCCGCCGGGGCCAAGGTCGACGAGACCTCGTTCGGCGAGCTCACCGAGAAGGGCAGGGCCGGCAGGGACGGGTTCGAGGACCACGAGAGGCTCGGGAAGAAGGTCAAGGTCGTCGGCGGCGGCTGGACCACGGTCGCGGTGCTGCCCGTGCCCGACGACCTCAGGGCCGTGGTGAAGCCGGGACAGGACGCCCCGGCCGAGGACGCGGGAGAACCGGACGTCCTGGGGCACGGCGCTCCCCGGCAGGACGCCAGCGCGATCGCCGACGCCCTGCGCAAGTCGGCCACGCCGATCAGCGGGCCGTGGGGCAGCGGCCAGGTCGTCCGGACCAAGCTGGCCTCCGTGCTGCTGACCGACGACGGCCGTCTGCTGGTCGGCGCCGTCACGCCGGAGAAGCTCGCCGAGGCGGCCGGGCAGAAGTGAGCCCGCCCCGGGGAGGGACACCGGCCGGTGTCCCTCCCCGGAGCCGGGGTCCTGCCCCGCCGGGACGACCGACGGGCACGACGAGCGATGGGGGAGAAGTGCCGATCACGCAGAACGCCGGGACCGGCCCGGTCCGGGACGACGACCCGGTGAGGCCACGGCCGCGCACGGGAGCGCGGACGGGCCCGGGAACGGTCGTGCGCACGGACATCCGGACGGGCATCCGGACGGACACGGGAACGGGGGCGCCGTGACCGCCGTGACGGACGCGCCGGGCGCGAGGGACGCCGAGAGGGCCAGGGACGCCGCCGTGCCGGGCCCGGACGACGGCGAGGGGTTCTCCATCGTCACCGCCGGGCTGACCAAGCGGTTCAGGAGCGGCCAGGTCGCGGTGGACTCCCTCGACCTCGCCGTGCCCACCGGATCGGTCTTCGGTTTCCTGGGCCCCAACGGCTCGGGCAAGACCACCACCATCCGCATGCTGCTCGGCCTGGTGACGCCGACGGCCGGAAGCTGGCGGCTGCTGGGCACGCCGATGCCCGGCGGGATGAACGGCGTGCTGCCCAGGGTGGGGGCGCTGGTCGAGGGGCCGGCCTTCTACCCCTACCTGTCGGGCGAGGCCAACCTGCGCCGCTACGACGCCGCCGACCCCTCGGCCGACCCGCGTACCGTTGCGGCCAGGATCGGGCTCGCGCTGGAGCGGGTGGGCCTGGCCTCCGCGGCCGGGAAGCGCTATCGGGCGTACTCGCTCGGCATGCGCCAGCGGCTGGCCATCGCCGCCGCGCTGCTCGGGCCGAGGGAGCTGCTCGTCCTCGACGAGCCGACCAACGGCCTGGACCCGCAGGGCACCCGGGAGGTACGGGCCCTGGTCAGGGAGATCGCCGCCGAGGGGACGACCGTGTTCGTCTCCTCCCACCTGCTGGCCGAGGTGGAGCAGGTCTGCTCCCACGCCGCGATCATGCGGGCGGGACGGCTGATCGTCCAGGGGACCATCACCGAGCTGCTGGGCGGGGAGGCGATGCGGATCCGGGTACGGACCCCCGACACCGTCCGGGCGGCGGCCGTGCTGGCCGCGCTCGGGCTGACGGAGGTCCGCTCCGACGACGAGGAGGTCGGCGCGGTGCTGGGGACCGCCGCGCCCGAACGGGTGTGCGCCGCCCTGGTCGCCGACGGCGTCGCCGTACGCGGCCTGGTCGTCCAGCGGCCCAGCCTGGAGGACGTGTTCGTGGGCCTGACCGGGGAGGGATTCGATGTCGACGGTTGACGCGGGCCAGGCGGTGCCCGGCACGGAGGCGGAGCCGGCAGGAGAAACGGAACCGCGACCGGCGCCGCGACCCGTCCCGGAGGCGGCCTCGGAACCGGCACCGGGACGGACGCGGGAACCGGCACCGGGAACGACGGCGGGCTCGGTGACGGGCCGGGTGCCGGCCTCGGCGGGGGTGGGCACCGCCAGGGCGGTGGGCGCCCCCCGGGCGTGGCTGCGGCTGCTCGGCTCCGAGCTCGGCCTGATCTTCCGGCGGCCGAGGAACCTCGCCATGCTCGCGGTGCTCGCCGCGATCCCGGTGCTGTTCGGGGTGGCGCTGCGGACGTTCGGCGGTCCCGGCGAGGGCGAGGGGCCGGGGATCTTCGGGCAGGTCACCGGGAACGGGATGTTCCTCGCCTTCGCCTCGCTCTTCCTGCTGGTGCAGCTGCTCCTGCCGGTCGTCGTCGCGATCGTCGCCGGCGACGCGATCGCCGGGGAGGCGGGCATCGGCACGCTGCGCTACCTGCTCACCGCGCCCGCGGGCCGGAGCAGGCTGCTGGCCGTCAAGTACACCGGCGTGGCCGTCTTCTGCCTGGCCGCGGTCGGCGTGGTGGCGCTGGCCGCCCTGCTCAGCGGCCTGGTGCTGTTCCCGGTGGGGCCGATCACGCTGCTGTCGGGAGGGACGATCCCCTTCCTGGACGGCCTGCTGCGGATCGGCGTCGTCGTGCTGTACGTCGCCGCGGGCATGGCGGCCCTGGCCGCCGTGGCGCTGGCGCTGTCGACCCTGACCGAGGTCTCCATCGGGGCCATCGCCGGGACCGTGGTCATCGTGATCGTGGCCCAGGTGCTGGGGAGCCTCCCGCAGCTCGCCGTGATCCGGCCGTACCTGCTCACCGACTGGTGGGACGGCTTCGACGCGGTGCTGCGCGACCCGGTGGCCACCGGCGACCTCGGGCGGGGACTGCTGGTCTTCGCCGTCTACGCGGTCGTGTTCGGCTCCGTCGCCTGGGCCCGCTTCACCGGCAAGGACATCACCGCCTGACCCCGCCCATGACGCGGCCCCCGCGGCCCCCGGCCGGCGCGCCGCCCGCCGGGGTGACGGTCGTCGCACCGGAACGCGGCCCGGGGGCCCTCCCGCGTGGATCGCGTCACGGGCGGGGGACGCGCAGCACCACCAGGTCGGTCGCGGGCACCTCGATCCAGCCGTCCGGGGCGTGCTCGGTGCCGGTGAGCAGGTCGGTGCCGCCCGCGCGCAGCCACCCCGGGGCGGCGGAGTGGTTGAGGGCGAACAGGTAGTCGGATGCGGGGCCGCGGCGCCGTACCACCTCCAGGCCCGGGGTGGTCTCGGCCACCGGGCCCGCGCCGGCCTCGGCCAGGACGCGGGCGAGCAGCGCGTCGACGGCCCCCGGGTCGAGCCGGGTGGCGACGTACCAGGCCCGGCCCGCGCCGTGGGAGTTGACCGTGACCGCAGGGACACCGGCGAGCGGGCCGTCGGCGTAGCGGGCCACGGCCGTGGCGGTCGAGGTCTCCAGGAGCTCGGTCCACTCGGTGGCCGTCCACGCGGGCCCGGCGGCCTCGGTGTGCACGGTGACCGTGGCGCCGGGCAGCAGCGGGAAGAACTCCTCCGTCCGCACGCCCAGCAGGTCGCGGAAGGCGCCGGGGTAGCCGCCGAGCCGGACGTGGTCGTTCTCGTCGACGATCCCGGAGAAGTACGTCGTCAGCAGGTGGCCGCCCGCCTCGACGTGGCCGGCCAGGCGGCGGTTGGTCTCGTCGGTGGTCAGGTGCAGGGTGGGGGCCAGCACCAGGCGGTAGCCGTCCAGGGCGGTGCCGGGCGGGACCACGTCGACGGACACCCCCGCCCGCCACAGGGCCTCGTACCAGCCCAGGGCGAGCTCGCGGTAGCGGATCCGGTCGCTGGGGTGGGAGTCCAGCTCGGCCGCCCACCACGCCTCCCAGTCGAAGACCATGGCCACCTCGCTGACCACCCGGGAACCGGCGATCTCGGCGAGCGCCCCCAGGTCGCGGCCGAGCCCCACCACCTCGCGCCAGATCTTGGACCGGGTGCCGGCGTGCGGGACCATGCCCGAGTGGTACTTCTCCGCGCCCGCGCGGGAGGCCCGCCACTGGAAGAAGCAGGCGCCGTCCGCGCCGCGCGCCACGTGCGCCAGACTGCCCAGCCGCATCGCCCCGGCCGGCCTGGCGACGTTCACCGGCTGCCAGTTCACCGCGCCGGTCGCGTGCTCCATCAGCAGCCACGGCGCGCCGCCCGCCACGCCCCGGGTCAGGTCGGCCGAGAAGGCCAGCTCGATCTCGGGCCGCTCCCTGGCCCTGACGGGGTAGTGGTCGTTGGAGACCAGGTCCACCTCGCCCGCCCACGAGGCGTAGTCCATGTTCCTGCTCTCACCCATGATCATGAAGTTGGTGGTCACCGGGACGTCCGGGGTGACGCGGCGCAGCACGTCGCGCTCGGCGCGGAGCTGGTCGCGCAGCGCGTCCGAGCAGAACCGGGCGAAGTCGAGCTGCTGGGTCGGGTTGACGTAGGAGGCGGCCAGCCGCGGGGGCAGGATCTCCTCCCAGTCGGAGTAGACCTGGCTCCAGAAGTCGGTGCTCCAGGCCGCGTTGAGACCGTCCAGGGTCGTGTGCCGCTCGCGCAGCCAGACCCGGAACGCGGCCGCGGAGACGTCGCAGTGGCAGCGGGCGTTGTGGCAGCCCAGCTCGTTGGAGACGTGCCACAGGGCCAGGGCGGGATGGCCCCCGTAGCGGACGGCCATCTCCTCGGTCAGCCGCAGCGCGTGCTCGCGGTAGACCGGGGAGCTGGGGCACCAGGCCTGGCGCCCGCCGTGGTGCAGGCGCCGGCCCTCGTGGTCCACCGGGAGGATCTCCGGGTGGGCGTGGGTCAGCCACGGCGGGGGAGAGGCGGTGGCGGTCGCCAGGTCGACGGCGACACCGCCCTCGTGGAGCAGGTCCAGGACCCGGTCCAGCCAGCCGAAGTTCCAGCGGTCCGGTGCGGGCTGGAGCCGGGCCCAGGAGAAGATCCCCACGCTGACCATGTTGACCCCGGCCTCGCGCATCAGCCGGACGTCCTCGTGCCAGACCTCCTCGGGCCACTGCTCGGGGTTGTAGTCGGCGCCGTAGGCCAGGCCGGTGGGCCTGGGCCAGCGGATCCAGCGCTGCGGCATGTCCATCCTTCTGATGATATTTCCGATGAAGGGCGGGGGTGCGGGGACGGGGTCAGGAGCCGGAGACCGTGAAGCCCTGCTGCCGGGCGTAACCGGCGATCTGCTGCTGCCACGCGGTCAGGGCCGCGCCCAGGTCGGTGCCGGAGGCGATCGCCTGGCCCACGGTGTCCTTGAAGACGCTGTTGGCGTAGACCTGGAACGGCAGGTACTGCCAGCCCTTGCCCACCTGCGCGGCCCCCTCGGCGAACACCCTGTTGGCCTGCTGGTCGCCCAGCACCGGGATCTTCGCGTCGAGGAACTCGGGACTCTCCAGCAGCTCCCTGGTCGCGGGGAACAGGCCCGAGGCGGTGTTCAGCGACCTGATCGCCTCGGGGTCGGTGTTCAGCCAGCGGGCGAAGCCCACGGCCGCGAGCGGCTTCTTGCTCTGCGCGAGCACGGACACGCCCGAGCCGCCGTTCTCGGCGTTGGCGGGTGCGGAGGCGTCCCAGGCGGGCATGGGCGCGGCGCGCCACTTGCCCTTGGACTGCGGGATCGTGCTCTCGATGGCGCCGGGTGCCCAGGCGCCCGCCAGCCACATCGCGTACTTGCCGCTCGACATGTCCTTCCACCACGCGTCGTTCCAGCCCGCCACCGGGTCGACGAGCTTGTCCCTGGTCAGCCTCGACCACATCTCGGCCCAGCGCCTGCCGCCCTCGTCCAGGAAGCCGATCCGGGTGGTGGTGGCGTTCTCGATGGCGAACGGCCGCCCGCCCGCCTGCCAGATCAGGCTGTCGACGCCGCCCGCGTCACTGGGGTCGAGGCTGGTGACGAAGTTGCCCGGGTCGTCCTTCTTGATCTTCTCGGCGACCGTGACGAACTCGTCCCAGGTCTTCGGCGGCTCCAGCTTCAGCCGCTCGAAGACGTCGGTGCGGTAGAACATCGCCATCGGGCCGGTGTCCTGCGGGACCGCGTAGACGCCGCCGTTGACGTTGACCTGGTCCCAGGCCGAGGGGCTGAACCTCTCCTTGATCTCGGCCGCGCCGTAGGCGTTGAGGTCGACCACGGCCTTGGAGAGCGCGAACTGCGGCAGCGCGAAGTACTCCAGCTGCGCCACGTCCGGTGCCCCGCTGCCGGCCTTCACCGCGGACTGGAGCTTGGTGTAGTGGGCGGCGCCCTGTCCGGCGTTGACCAGGTCGATCTTGACCTTGGGGTACTTCTTCTGGAACAGCGCCACCGTCTTGTCGATGTTGGGCACCCACGACCAGAACGTCAGCGTGGTGTCGGTCTGCAGGGCCTTGTCGATGTCGGCGGCCCCGGCGCTCGCCCCGGCGGCCGGCGCGCCGGAGGGGGGAACGGGTGAGCCGCCGCAGGCGGCCAGTGTGAGCAGGGAAAGGCAGAGCGCGGCGGCCGAGGCCGCCCGCGTGGCAGGACGCATGATGAGAAACCTCCGGGGACGGTGGTGGGGGGTGCTACTTGACGGCACCGGCCGACAGGCCGGACTGCCAGTAGCGCTGGAGGAGGAGGAAGGACACGACGAGCGGGACGATCGCGACGAGCGACCCGGTGAGCACCAGGTTGTAGACGGCCTGGCCGCCCGCGGCGCTGCCCGCCTGGCTGTTCCACTGGTTCAGCCCGACGGTCAGCGGGTACCACGCCGGATCGCTCAGCACGATCAGCGGCAGGAAGTAGTTGTTCCAGGTGGCGACCAGGGTGAACAGCAGCACGGTCACCAGGCCCGGCCGCAGCAGGCGCAGCGAGATGGACAGGAAGATGCGCAGCTCCCCGGCCCCGTCCAGCCGGGCCGCCTCCATCATCGAGGTCGGCACCGCGTCGGCGGCGTAGACGCGCATCAGGTAGAGCCCGAACGGGCTGGCCAGCGCCGGGATCAGCACCGCCCACGGCGTGTTCACCAGGCCGAGCCGGGTGAACAGCAGGAACGTCGGCACGGCGAGCGCGGTGGTGGGCACCGTGATCGCGCCCAGCACGACCGCGAACAGCACCCGCGAGCCGGGGAAGTCGTACTTGGCCAGGGCGTAGCCGCCCAGGGCCGCGATCACGGTGGCGCCGCCCGCCCCGGCGACCGCGTAGAGCACGGTGTTGAGGAACCAGCGGCCGTAGACGCCGTCCTGGTAGGTGAAGACCTGGCGGACGTTGTCGACGAGGGCGAAGTCGTCGGCGAACCACAGGCCGAAGCTGTCGAACAGCCCGGCGTTGGTCTTGGTCGCGCTGAAGAACAGCCAGACCAGCGGGAGCAGGCAGTACAGCAGCATGGCCAGCATCGGGACCGTGAGCACGGCGCGCTTCACGACAGGCGCTCCCTTCGGGCGGTGACCAGCTGCACGGCGTAGGCCACCACGATGGTCACGCCGCCGAGCACCACGGCGACCGCGGCGGAGTAGTTGTACTGCTGGCCGTTGAAGGCGAGGTTGTAGGCGTACATGTTGGGCGTGTAGTAGGTGGTGATCTCCGCGGGGGCCAGCGTGGTCAGCACGTTCGGCTCGTTGAAGAGCTGGAAGCTGCCGATGATGGAGAAGATCGCGGCGAGCAGCAGGGCCGGGCGCAGCGCGGGCAGCTTGATGCTGACGGCCTTGCGGATCTCGCCGGCGCCGTCGATCGCCGCCGCCTCGTACAGCTCGCCGGGGACCGCCCGCAGCGCGGCGTAGAGGATCAGCACGTTGTAGCCGGTCCACTCCCAGGTGACGATGTTGCCGATCGAGGCCAGGATCCACGAGCCGGACAGCGCCTGGCCGCCCAGCAGGCCGAACTCGTCGCCGTAGAGGTAGCCCCACATCAAGGCGGCGACCACGCTCGGGACCGCGTACGGCACGAAGACGCCGAGGCGGTAGGCGCCGGCGAAGCGGAGCCACCCGCTGTCCAGGACGAGCGCCACCAGGAGGGCGAGCGCGAGCATGACCGGGACCTGCACCGCCAGGAAGAGCCCCACCCGCAGCAGGCCGGTGTGGAACAGCCGGTCCTGGAAGGCGGCGGCGTAGTTCGCCAGGCCGACGAAGACGTTGCCGCCGACCAGCCGGTCCTGGAAGAGGCTCAGGTAGAGCGCGTAGGCCAGGGGCGTCACGATCGCGAACAGGAAGACGACGCAGAACGGGGCGGCGAAGGCCCAGCCCACCCAGGGCCGCCGTGCCGAGCCGGTGCGCGGGCGCGTCCGGGACCTCGCGGAGCTCGGGGACCTCGGGGATCCCGGGGACCTCGGGGGAGTGGGGGAGGCCGGGGATGCGGGGGGTCGTGCCACCCTTGCGCCGACGGGCGTGTCTGTCATATGACGTCTGCCCTCCTTGTCCATGTTAGCGCTGCCATGGCCGCACGGCATGAGCATCACAGCGCGCCCTCGACGGCGTCAATAGATTGCCGACGTGAGCAGGAAACATTTCCGTAACGTGCGCTCTCCGCCTCTGAACTGCGGGGCGCTATGGTGTTAGCGCTGCCATGAGGGGATCGGGAGCCGCGGCGACGTGGCACCATTTCTGCGGGAGAGGGGAGATCGGGTGACGGCGGTCGACGACGGATCACGGGCCGGCAGGGGACGCGGCCACGGCGCTCCGTCCATGGCGGACGTGGCCCGGCTGGCCGGCGTGTCGCCCCAGACGGTCTCCCGGGTGGCCAACAACCGCACCAACGTCGAGGACGCCACCCGGGAACGGGTGCTGAGCGCGATGCGGGCACTGGGGTACCAGCCCAACAGCGCGGCCCGCGCGCTGGCCACCGGCAGGTTCGGCACCATCGGGGTGATCAGCTTCACGCTCAGCCGGTACGGGAACGTGCGCACCCTGGACGGCATCGCCACCGCGGCCCGCGCGGCCGGTTTCTCCATCAACCTCGTCGGCATCACGGCCCCGACCCACCAGGAGTTCCGGGACGCCTTCACCAGGCTCAGCACCCAGGCGGTCGACGGAGTGGTGATCATCGAGTCCGAGGTGCTCGACATGCGGACGCTGCGCCTGCCGCCCGGCGTCCCCGTCGTGCTCTCCGACGGCTACGGCGGCCACAGCTATCCCGTGGTCGACTCCGACCAGGCGGCCGGCGCGCGCCTGGCCACCGAGCACCTGCTCGACCTCGGCCACCCGACCGTCTGGCACGTGGCCGGGCCGCAGGACTCCAACTCCGCCCGGCACCGCCACGCCTCCTGGCGGCGGACCCTGGAACGGGCCGGGCGGCAGGTCCCCCGGGTGCTCTTCGGCGACTGGACCGCGGGGTCGGGCCACCTGATCGGCGGTTACCTGGCCGGACGCCCCGAGGTGAGCGCCGTCTTCGCCGCCAACGACCAGATGGCCCTGGGCGTGATCCGCGCGCTGCACGAGGCGGGCCGCGCGGTCCCCGGCGACGTCAGCGTGGTCGGCTTCGACGACATGCCGGAGTCGGCCTACTTCTGGCCGGGCCTCACCTCGATCCGGCAGGACTTCGACCGCAACGGCCAGCTCTGCGTGGACATCCTGCTGGAGCAGATCCGCACCCGCGCCGAGGCCCCGGGCGAGACCCACCTGGTGCCGGTGGAGCTGGTCGTGCGCGGCAGCTCCGGCCCCTGGCACGGCCGCCCCGGCCGGGGAACGCTTCCCGAGTCCTCATGAGCCCCCGTGAGCTCCCGTGATTGAGGACGGCGGGGACTCAGGGGGACCCATGGGGGGTCGGGAGGGTCAGGAGGTCTTCGCCGGGTCGACCTTGAAGATCTCGGCGACGTCGTCCAGCAGGGCGTGCGCGCCCTGCATGCCGACGGCGCTCATCCAGACGGTGTCGTCGACGTCGTGCCGGGTCCCCTTGAGCTTGCCCCAGAGCGGGTTGGACTCGAACTTCTCCTTGACCGCCCCGACCGCCGGGTCGGGATAGGCCGCCCCACGACGCCGCACGGTGACCCGTAGCGCTCTTGATGTAGCGCAGACCCCAGTGATCTGCGTGATCGGGTTGTACCGCCAGTCCCCGCCGCTGCCGCCCATCTTCGAGCCGGGCAGCGCCTGCGGGATGCCGTAGGCCCGAGGAGCGGTTGTAGGCGCGGTGGTTCCAGTTGCTCTCCCTGGTCACAGGCTGTCCAGCAGCGGAACTGCCTGTGCTGCCACGCCCCCGGGAGACGAGCGGTAGGCGATCGTCTTGTTCCTGCTCTTGGCGGTCCTGGCGACCGCCTTCATCGTGGGCTTCACCTGGGTCATCCAGGTGAAGCGGTGCACCATCCGCGCCGTCCCTTTCTGGACGACTCGGTGGCGCTTCTCGGCTCGTTCCCGCCGTCGACGGACCGACCATCGCCGAGGCGGCGAGAACGGTGACGACGGTAGCCGCGTAGGACAGCGAGTGGCTGCTGTTCACGATGTTTCCTGTCCTCGGCCGCGTGCGGGGGCGGGCGAGAGGCATCGACGCCTCGCCCGCCTGACGATTCCGGCGCCCGTGGCTCGGACGGGGAACGCCCGCGCGGTCTCGCCGGCCTGTTTCCGGCATGAGACGCCGCGGCGTGTCTCTCTAGGCGGCTTCTAGTACGCCGGAGAGCGCCGGGCGGCGGTTGGGACACGCGAAGAAAGGTGTTTGCCCGATCTTCGGGATCTACGGGTGATTCAGCGAGAGGTCGATGACGACCGGCGAATCCCCATGCCCGGAGACGGCATGAAATCAGCCCACCATGGGGTTTTCGGAGTGCTCGCTCCTGATCTAGTACAACCCCGCGACAGCGAGTGCGACCACGCCCGGCACGGTGAGCGTAGCGCTGCTTGATGTAGCCGAGCCCCCACTTGATCTGCGTCCTGGGGTTGGTGCGCCAGTCGCGTCCCGCGCTGGCCATCTTCCCGCCGGCAGCGCCTGCGGGATGCCGTACGCGCCCGAGAGCGGTTTGCGGGCGCGGTGGTTCCAGTTGCTCTCCTTGGTACAGAGCCTGCTGAGGCAGTCGAACTGAGTGCTGTTTCAGCCGTGAGCGACACCATCGGCCTGGCGACCGCCCGGTTGCCCGTACTCGCCGCCTGATCGACCTGCGAGACCAGGGAGCGCGCGTTCGAACTGGCCGCCCTGATCCCCGACGCCAAGGTCGAGGGGATGGCATCGAGGTGCGGCGTCATGTTCTCCGCGGGGCGGCTGGACGTGTGACGGCCGCGAACACGCGACCGAGGACCTGCTGCGCGAGCTGGCGCCGCAGGTCCCTGGGCGTGCTCGTGCGCCGCCACGTGCCGGTTCGAGGAGTGCGAGGACGCCGTGCAGGAGGCCGTCCTGGCCGCAGTGGTCCAGTGGCCCGCCGAGGGCGTCCCGGACAACCCTCGCGGCTGGCTGGTCACCATCGCCTCGCGCACGCTGGTCGACCGGCCCGCAGCGACAGCGCCCGCAGGGCCGAGGTCAGGGTCGTCGCGCAGGAGACCGGGCCCGAGGTCCCGGACGTCGACGACACGCTGGCGCTGCTGTTCCTGTGCTGTCACGCGTCGCTGACGCCGGCGTCCCAGACGGCCCTCACCTGCGGCCGTGCCTGACCACCGCCGAGATCGCCCACGCGTTTCCTCGTCCCCGAGGCCACCATGGCCGCCCGCATCAGCCGGGCCAAGCAGCGGTCAGGGCCGCGGGGAGCCGGTTCGCGATGCCGCGCCGCACGAGTGGCAGGAGCGGCTGGACGTCGTGCTGCACGTGCTGTACCTCATCTTCACACGAGGGTACACCGCCACCTCGGCGGCGACCCTGCACCCGCACCGACCTGTCCCACGAGGCCGTCCGCCTGACCCGCACGGTCCACCGTCGCTGCCCGGGACGCGAGGTGGCCGGGCTGCTGGCCCTCATGCTCCTGACGACGCGCGCCGCGCGGCGCGCGTCACTCCCTCGGGGACCTGGTCCCCCTGCCGACCAGGACCGTGCCCTCTGGGACGGGCGACCTGATCGCCGAGGGCGTCTCGCCTCGTCACCGAGGCGATGGGTCCGGCGCGATGAGTCCGGGTGTCGACTCCGCGTCGACCTCGTCACCGGGGCGATGGAGCGCCCCCTCTCGGCCGTACCGGCTGCAGGCGGCCATCGCGGCGACCCACGCGAGCGCGGAGCGGGCCGAGGACACCGACTGGCGGCAGGTCACGTCCTGTACGGATCATCTCGAACGGGTCGCGCCCAACCCGATGGTCACGCTCAACCGGCGATCGCGCTGGCCGAGATCGAGGACCACGAGGCCGGGCTCGGCCTGCTGGCCACCCTCGACGGCGACGACCGGATGGCCGGCCACCACCGCCTGCACGCCGTCCGCGCCCATCTGCTGGAGAAGACGGGCGACCTCGCGTCCGCCCG
>NZ_BAAAWD010000033.1:0-43395 GCF_039534895.1 Streptosporangium longisporum
GCAAGGCCAAGGCCGCCCCCCGCCAGGAAGAACCGCGACCGAGCCGGCGCGTCTCCCGCCAAGAGCAGGACCGCGACCAAGGCGCGCCGTCAAGGCCGCCGCGGGTACGGACAAGACCGCCGAGACCGTCGACGGTGTCCGACGGCGTCCCTGCCGACCTGGACGAGCTGAACGTGCCCGAGGCCGCCGAGCTGGAGGCCGTGGAAGCCGTGCAGGCCGTGGAGGAGCTCGAGGCGGAGCCGGCGATGGACCTGGACGACCAGTCCTCGGTCATGGGCGACTCGGTGCACACTACCTCAAGTCGATCGGCCGCCCGCACCCTGCTCACCGCCGCCCAGGAGGTCGAGCTGGCCAAGCGATCGAGCCGGGCTGTACGCCGAGGCCAAGCTGGAGGCCGAGCCGGGCCTGTCCGCCTCCGCCCCGCGACGACCTGGAGTGGATCGCCGAGGACGGCCGCCGGGGCCAAGAACCACATGCTGGAGGCCAACCTCCGCCTGGTGGTCTCCGTCGCCAAGAAAGTACAACCGACCGGGGCATGGCCCTGCTCGACGTGGTCCAGGAGGGCAACCTGGGCCTGATCCGCGCGGTGGAGAGAAGTTTCGACTACACCAAGGGCTACAAGTTCTCCACCTACGCCATGTGGTGGATCCGCCAGGCCATCCAGCGCGGTTTCGCCGACTCGGCCCGCACCATCAGGCTGACCTGGTGCACGTGCTGGAGATGCTCTCCAAGCTCTCGCGCCGTCGAGCGCGACATGCACCAGCGGCTGGGCCGCGAACCCACGCCGGAGGAGCTGGGCGTCGAGCTGGACAAGACCCCCGACCAGATCGAGGAGCTGCTGCGCACCAGCCGCCAGCCGATCAGCCTCAACGCCACCATCGCGCGACGACGGCGAGACCACCATCGGCGACCTGATCGAGGACGTCGACTCGCCCGAGGCGTCGGAGGTCGTCGACCGCCAGCTCCTGGGCGAGCAGCTTCGCGGGGTGCTCGGCAACCTCTCCCCCAGGGAGGCCCAAGATCATGGCCCTGCGCTTCGGCCTCGTCGACGGCGAAGCCCCACACCCTCGACGAGATCGGCAAGCACCTCGGCCTGACGCGCGAGCGCATCCGCCAGCTGGAGAAGGAGTCGCTGTCCAAGCTCCGTCACCCCAGCAACACCCGCCCGCGTGCTCGACCTGGGCGCAGCTGACGACCGGCCCCCGGGTCTCCTGACCCGTCGCGAAGGGCGCCGCCGCGAGACCTCACGGTCCGCGACGGCGCCCTTCGTCGTGTACGGGGCTTCCCTGCGGCGGTTCCCGTGCCCCAGGGACCCCGGGCCTCGAGATCGTCGGGTCCCTCAGGGGTCCGGGCCCGGGTGCCGGGAGAGGCTCAGCCCTCCATCCGGGCGACGAGGCTGCGGGGACGCATGTCGGCCCAGGAGCTCTCGACGTAGGACAGGCATCCGGCGCGGGAGTCCTCGGCGTGGGCGACCTCCCAGCCCGCGGGGACGTCGGCGAACGCGGGCCACACAGCGAGTGCTGCCCCTCGGCGTTTACCAGCACCAGGTAGGACGCGTCCTCGTCCTCGAAGGGGTTGGTCATCGGGTACCTCCGGCGACGGGCTCCCGGACGGCCGGGCCGGGGAGCGTGGGACGCGCGCCCGGGAGAGGACCCGGGCACGCCATGGCGAAAGGACACGACGGCACGGTGAGGCCCGCGGCCCGCTTCTTCCGGTGTGACACCGGGCGAGCGGTCACGGGTTCGCCGCACCGTCATTAGGAAAGGCTTACCTAAAATCGACCGAATCGACGTCGATGTCAAGCGTCCCCGCCATGAGCCGGATCACAGCCCTCCGCCCGGTGCCGGAAACGCCCACGTCCAGGCGTCCGGGCACGACGAAGCCGCCCGCCGGCGCGGAGCGCGGTGACGGGCGGCGAGGGAGCGAACGACCCGGTCCCCGCCGTCCGGACGGCGGGGGACGGGGAAGGGGTCAGCGGCCGAGGCCTGGACCGGGCGCGGGACCCGGGGAATGCCGGTCAGCCGGTTCCGCTCGCGCATGGTGCGCAGCCGGTTGACCTCGTCGGTCCACCCGGCCCCCTCGGGGTGGCCCTGGCCCTGCGGCGGCGGATCCGGTCGTCGTAGGACCTGACCCCGAACGTCGCGCGCTGGTTGGCCTCGGCCGCGCGCAGGGCCTCGGTCAGCGCCTTGTCGAAGGCCAGACCGGCCGCCCGCACCACCTCGACCGGGGACGCGGCGGCCTGCACCCTGCGCAGTTCCGCCTCGGCGGCGCGCGCCCTCTCTCCAGAAGCTCGGGGAAGCCCTTCCCGACCTCCTGGTCGGCGTGGTGACGAACCTCCGCCTCCCGGCTCACGCGCGGTCGGAAAAACGCCATCGTCCACCCTCTCTCACCGGCCGCCGGGCCCTTCTCCGGCAGATCACCGCTCGTAGCCTACGCCGTCCCGCGCCGGCCCATCATCCCGGTCCCGCGCTCCCGACCGGCACGGACGGAAGGCCGGACTCCCCGGCGCGCCGTCCTTTACGCAGTAAGGTGAAGGTGGGCAGGATGATCACATGCCTGCCAAGCGACCACCCGTACCGCTCTCCCGGGAGCGCATCATCGACGCCGCCCTGCACATCGCCGACGGACAGGGGCTGCGGCGGCTGACGATGCGGCGGCTGGGCGACGCGCTCCAGGTGGAGGCCATGGCCATCTACCACCACCTGCCGCTCGGCAAGGACGCCCTGATGGACGCCCTGGCCGAGCACGTCACCACCGTCCACGTCGAGCCCGCCGCGACCTGGCAGGAGAGCGCGAGGGCCTGGTGCCGGCGAGCCGCGCCGCGCTCAGGGAGCACCCCGGGGTGCTGGCGCTGGCCCTGACCAAGCCTCCCAGGGGCCGGGCCGCGATCGCGATCAGGGAGCAGACCGACCAGCTGGCCGACGCCGGTATCGCCGACGCCCCCGGCCGCGGTACGCGCGCTGCGGGCCTACGTGTTCGGGGCGGTGGCGGTGGAGGTGCAGCAGTCGGGCTGGGCCGAGCCCGCCGACGATGACGACGAGCCCTGGCGCCCTCCGTCCCGGGGCGGCGGCAGCCCCGGCGCGGACGCCGACTTCGAGCACGGGCTGGAGGCCCTGCTGGCCGGCCTGAGCGCCCGGGGATGAGCGTGTCCCGGCCACCCCTCCGCCGCGCCCCGGCCGGACCGTCCCGGCCGTCCTGCCACTCCTTGCGGGGGCCGGGGCCGCACCACGCCGATCCGGCCCGGGGACGGGGAACACCGGCCGCACCGGTGCGGGCCCGGACCCGCGGGGAGCGGCCGGACGACGGGCCACGGGCGGGTTCCCCGGCGTGTCAGGGATCCGTCATCGATCGTTTACTCTCCGCTCGGCGTGTCACCCTTGGTCGAATGTCCTTATATCAGGCATGCTGTGTTATAGGTCACATCACCTGATACGGCCCCGACGGACTGGCCCCCTCCGGTTCACAAACAGTCCTAACGGGCTATGTCGCCAAGGTGCGATCGATCGCACACTTGATCTGCTTGATGTACGGGCCTCGTTCTGTTACGGGCGCCTGTATGGTCATATGTCAACATTCAGATGCTCGTCCCCCGTCACACGTGGGAACGGAGTCCCATCGGTGACGGTGCCGCCGGATGTCCGATGCCCACTCCATGCCCGATGTGACCCGGGTGAGCCGACACGAGAGATCCGGAGGCACGCCGATGTGCCCGCACGAGCCGTCCTGTCCGTCCGCCGACGCGCTGGACCGCGAAGCCGCCCGCACCCTGGCGGCCCACCCCGAGCAGGGCTGGAGCCTGCTCTGCAACGGTGTGGTGCTGTTCGACGACACCGGTGAGCTCCTCCCCGACGGTGCCGTCATCGAGCCACACCGGCCCCTGGTGGGCGTCGGCTGACCATCGGGTCACCCCGCCGGGCCGCCGGAGGGAGCCGGTTCGCACCGAGCCCGCCCCGGCAGGCCCCTCCCCGGGGGACGTGACGGCCGGATCCGGTCACAGGGACGGGTCACCCGCCCCGGACACCGTCGTCACCCCCGTCGTCGTCCCATCGTCATCCCATCGTCGCGTCGAGCCACCCGGCGACCAGCTCGCCCACGCCCGCGGGATCCTTCGCGAGGTCGTGCCCCTCGCCCGGCAGTACCACCAGGCGGGCGGCGTCCGCCGCCTCGGGCACGCCGAACGGGTCGCGGTCCCCGTTCACCACCAGCACGTCGACCCCGGCCGCGCGCAGTTCCGCGGCACGGGAGCGCTCCGGCTTCTTCGGCGGGTGCAGGGGGAACGCCAGCGCCACCACCGCGCGGACCCCGACCGCCTCCGCCGTACGGCAGGCGACCCTGGCCCCGTTGCTCCGGCCGCCCTGCGCCAGGGCCAGCCCCGGGTAGCGCCCGCGCAGCTCCGCCACCAGCGCCCGCCACGCCTCGTCCTGCTTGACGGCCGAGCCGGGCGCGCGAGCCCCCCGCATCCGGAACGGCTGCAGGACCCGGGCGACCGTCGCGCCGATCGCCGTCGCGGCGTCCCGTACGGCCAGCAGGTCGGGGGCGTCCACTCCCCCGGCCGAGCCGTGGGTCAGCACGAACAGGAAACGCGGGCCGGCCACCTCGTCGATCTCTGCCCGGGCCGGCCCGTGCGGGGTCGTGATCTCCACGGAGACCGTCCGGAGGGACGCGGCCCCGGGGACGCCGTCGTGGGACCTGGGAGGGACCCCGTCAGGGGACCGGGGCCGGGAGAGGGACACGGATCTCGTCCTAACGACCGATGTCAGGCGGGCGGGCGGGGGGAACAATCGGAGCGTGCAGAATCATCACGATATCCGCCAGGACATGCGCGCCACCGTCGAGGCTCGCCGGGATCTCGGCCCGGAGTACGAGGCGGCGCTGATCGAGTCGTTCGTGTCGCGCCTCGACGCGACCATCGCCCAGCGGGTGCACGCGGAGGTGTACGCCGCCGAGGCGTCGAAGGCACGGCGCGGGGGCAGGAACCCGTCGGTCGCGATCGCGCTGGGGTCGATGGGCATCGGCGTCCCGCTGACCGTCGTCGCGGCGGCCGAGGCGGGCACCGCCGGGCTGCTGCTGGCCTGGGCCGGCATCGTCGCGATCAACTTCGCCCACGCCGTGAACGGCTGGCGGGGACGCGACTGACGCGCCTGCCCGCTCGCGGTGGTCCCCCCGCCGCGGACGGCCGCGGGAACGCGACCGCCCCGCCCCGGCGACCGGCAGGGACCGGCACCGGCCGGTACCGATCGGTGCCGATCGATGTCGATGGGCGCCGTCCCGGCTCACAGGTCCCGGTCGAGCCGGAGCCTGACCTCCCCGGCCAGGTCGGCGTCGGCGCTGTCGAGGCCGTAGCGCCAGACCCGCTCGGCGTCCTCGTCCCGCCCCCGCAGCGGGAGCGTGCGGGCCAGCAGCTCGATGGCCAGCGCGCCGGTCTCGGTATCGCCGCCGCCCCCACCGTCGCCGCCGTCGCCGCCCTCCTCGATCGCGGCCGAGAACTCGGCGCACGCCAGCTCCAGGTGGGCGATGCCGAGCATCACCCTCAGCCGCGCCGCCTCGATCACCTCGGGCACCGAGAGGGCCTCCATGAGCACCCGTGCGGCCTCGCCCGGGTCGCCCTCCTCCAGGAACCCCTCGGCCAGCTCCTGGGCCGCGTGGGAGGCGATCTCCGGGTCGGCGGTGGCCAGGGCCTGGCGCAGGGAGCGTTCCGCCTCCTCGGCGTCGGTGGCGAGCCTGGCCAGGCCCATGTGCGCCGGGGGGACGTAGTCGGGGTGGCCGACGCCCAGGGCGGCCTGCCAGGCGGCGCGTGCCTGGGCGGTCAGGCCCTCCCGTTCGAAGCTCCCGGCGAGCAGGCAGGCCGCCTGGGCGGCGAACTCCGGGTGCCCGGTCGCCAGCGCGGTGCGCGCGGCCGCGCGGGAGCCGGGCACGTCCCCGCGCTCCTCGAGCACGACCGCGAGGCCCACCGCCGCCTGGGCGCGGTCGGGCTCGTCGGGGTCGGCGGCCAGCTCCGCGAAGATCGTGGCGGCGGCGTCGAGGTCGCCGGACTCGGCCAGTCTTCGCGCGGTGTCCAAGGGACGGGTGTCCACCTCAGGCATGCAGGGTCCTTCCCGGATACGGAGACGCCCCGAGCCTAACGACTCGGGGCACCGTCCGTCCCGGCCCATTCCGCGTGGATCTGCGGCCTGCACGGGGTTCGCGCGATCCGGACCGGCTCCGCGCGCGGCCCGGAACGCCCCCCGGGCGCCGTGTGGCGGAGCGCCCGGGGCCGCCGGATCCCCCGCGAACGTCCCCCGCGACCGCGCGGGCGGGATCAGTCCTCGTAGGACTCCAGCGGCGGGCAGGAGCAGACCAGGTTGCGGTCGCCGTAGGCCTGGTCGATGCGCCGGACCGGCGACCAGTACTTGCCCTCGCGCAGCGACGGCAGCGGGTAGGCCGCCTCGGTGCGGGTGTAGCCGTGCTCCCACTCGTCGGCGGTCAGGCTGCCGGCCGTGTGCGGGGCGTTGCGCAGCGGGTTGTCGGTCCTGTCGTAGTCGCCCGAGGCGACCTTGGCGATCTCGCCGCGGATGGCGATCATGGCCTCGCAGAACCGGTCGAGCTCGGCCAGGTCCTCGCTCTCGGTCGGCTCGATCATCAGCGTCCCGGCCACCGGGAAGGACATGGTCGGCGCGTGGAAGCCGTAGTCGACCAGGCGCTTGGCCACGTCGTCGACGGTCACGCCGGTCTCCTTGGTGATCTGGCGCAGGTCCACGATGCACTCGTGGGCCACCAGGCCGCCGCGGCCGGTGTAGAGGACCGGGTAGTGGGGGCCGAGCCTGCGGGCCAGGTAGTTGGCCGACAGGATGGCCTGCTCGGTGGCCGCCTTGAGGCCGTCGGCGCCCATCATCCGGATGTAGGCCCAGGAGATCGGCAGGATGCCGGCCGAGCCGTACGGGGCGGCCGAGACCGGCCCGACGGTGGTGCCCTCGCGCAGCGGGTGGCCGGGCAGGTGGTCGGCGAGGTGGGCGCGGACCGCGACCGGCCCGACCCCGGGGCCGCCGCCGCCGTGCGGGATGCAGAAGGTCTTGTGCAGGTTCAGGTGGGAGACGTCCGCACCGAACTCGCCCGGCCTGGCCAGGCCGACCAGCGCGTTGAGGTTGGCGCCGTCGACGTAGACCTGGCCGCCGGCCTCGTGCACCAGCTCGCAGACCCGGACGATCGTCTCCTCGTACACGCCGTGCGTGGACGGGTAGGTCACCATGATCGCAGCAAGCCGGTCACGGTGCTTGCCGATCTTCGCGACCAGGTCGCCGAGGTCCACGTTCCCCTCGTCGTCGCAGGCCACCACGGCCACCCGCATGCCCGCCATGACGGCGCTGGCGGCGTTCGTGCCGTGCGCGGAGGAGGGGATCAGGCAGACGTCGCGCTCGGACTCGCCGCGCGAGGCGTGGTAGGCGCGGATGGCCAGCAGGCCGGCGAACTCGCCCTGGGAGCCGGCGTTCGGCTGCAGCGACACGGCGTCGTAGCCGGTGACCTCGGCCAGCCAGCGCTCCAGCTCCGCGATCAGCTCCAGGTAGCCCCGGGCCTGGTCGGTGGGGGCGTAGGGGTGCAGGCCCGCGAACTCGGGCCAGGTGATCGGCTCCATCTCGGTGGTCGCGTTGAGCTTCATGGTGCAGGAGCCCAGCGGGATCATCGACCGGTCGAGCGCGACGTCCTTGTCCTGGAGCCTGCGCAGGTAGCGCAGCATGGCCGTCTCGGAGCGGTGGGCGTGGAAGACCGGGTGGGTCAGGTACTCGCCGGTCCGCGCCAGGGCGTCGGGCAGCGCGTCGTGCGCGGCGGCGTCCAGGTCGGCCGGGACGACGCCGGCGACCTCGAAGGCGGCCAGGACCTGCTCCAGGTGCAGCAGCTCGGTCCGCTCGTCGCAGGTGACGCCCACGTGGTCGTCGTCGACCAGCCGCAGGTTCACCCCGTTGTCGCGGGCGGTGGCGACGATCGCGGCGGCCCGGCCGGGCACCCGGGCGAGCACGGTGTCGAAGAAGGTGTCGTGCACGACCTCGACGCCGCCCTGGCGCAGGCCCTCGGCGAGGACCACGGCGTGGCGGTGGGTGCGGCGGCCGATCCTGCGCAGGCCCTCGGGGCCGTGGTAGACGGCGTACATGCCGGCGATCACCGCGAGCAGGACCTGGGCGGTGCAGATGTTGCTGGTGGCCTTCTCCCTGCGGATGTGCTGCTCGCGGGTCTGCAGCGCGAGGCGGTACGCCGGGCGGCCGTCCGCGTCCTGGGAGACGCCGACCAGGCGGCCGGGAAGCTGGCGCTGGAGGCCGTCCCGGACCGCCATGTAGGCCGCGTGGGGGCCGCCGAAGCCCAGCGGGACGCCGAAGCGCTGGGTGGAGCCGATCGCGATGTCGGCGCCGAGCTCGCCGGGGGCGGCCAGCAGGGTGAGGGCGAGCAGGTCGGCGGCGGCAACCACCTGGGCGCCGCGGGCGTGGGCGGCCTCGGACACACCGCGGAAGTCGCGGATCCGGCCGCTGGCGCCGGGGTACTGCACGAGCACGCCGAAGCAGTCGGGCAGCTCGCCGGCCAGGTCGCTCTCGACCAGCTCGATGCCGAGCGGCTCAGCGCGGGTGCGCAGCACCGCCTTGGTCTGCGGCAGGGCGTCGGCGTCCACCACGAACACCTTCGAGGGGCTGCGGCCCGCGCGCCGGGCCAGGGTCATCGCCTCGGCGGCCGCGGTGGCCTCGTCCAGCAGGGAGGCGCCGGCGACGTCCAGGCCGGTCAGGTCCGAGACCACGGTCTGGAAGTTGAGCAGGGCCTCCAACCGGCCCTGGGAGATCTCCGGCTGGTAGGGCGTGTACGCGGTGTACCAGCCCGGGTTCTCCAGCAGGTTGCGGCGGATGACGGCCGGGGTGATCGTGTCGTGGTAGCCCAGGCCGATCATCGAGGTCATCACGGTGTTGCGCCCGGCCAGGACGCGCAGCTCGGCCAGGGCCTCGGCCTCGGAGGCCGCCGGGGGCAGGTTCAGCCGCTCGGCCGAGCGGATCGCCTCGGGCACGGCCACCGCGACCAGGTCGGCGACGGAGGCGAAGCCGACCGCCTCCAGCATGCGGGTCTGCTCGGCGTCGTCGGGCCCGATGTGACGGGTCGCGAACGGCGGGGCGGCGAGCTCGCCGAGCGGGGACAGATCGGTCATGGAAAGCCTCCCAGACGGGGTGGAGACCGGCGCCGGGCGCGGGCGTGCGACCGGAGTCTCCCCCTCTGTCATCGCGGCCTGGGCCGCGACCTGAGAGCTTCACCTGCCCATGAGGGGAGGCTTGCACCGTCGGTGAGGCACACCTGGCCGGTGTGCCTGCTTTCCAGAGTTGCCTCGTCCGTGCGGTACAGGGTGCCTGAGAGATTCCGGGGAGGTTGCTCCTTCGGCGCCCCGGTCGTGCCGGGGACTCTCCCGCACAGGGTCAGTGGCGAGTCCGAGTTTACCCTGTTCGTCGTGCTCTGCGACGCCGGGCGAGCTCATCGGCGTGATGATCGCCTAAAGGGCCCCCGCCCGACTCCGCGCGTTCGCCGGGAAGATCCGCGAGGGAGCCCTCCACCTCCTGCCACACCCGTCCGAGCGCTATGCCGAAGACTCCCTGACCGCCCTGGAGCAGGTCGATGACCTCGTCGGGCGAGGTGCACTCGTAGACGCTGACCCCGTCGCTCATCAGGGTGATCCCGGCGAGGTCGTTGACCCCCCGGTCGCGCAGGTGCTGTACGGCGATGCGGATCTGCTGAAGGGAGACGCCGGTGTCGAGCAGGCGTTTGACGACCTTGAGGACCAGGATGTCGCGGAAGCCGTACAGCCGCTGGGAACCCGAGCCGTGCGCGGCCCGCACGGTGGGCTCGACCAGGCCGGTACGGGCCCAGTAGTCGAGTTGCCGGTAGGTGATCCCGGCCGCGGAACAGGCCGTCGGGCCCCGGTAGCCGAGGTCGGCGGGCGTGTTCACCGGTTCCCCGTCGAACAGCAGACCCTCTTCACCCGCGCGCTGACGTGCCGACTGGCGCCGTTCCGGGTCATCCTGGTCGGCGTTTCTACCCTCGCCGCTGCTGACCGCCACGCGGACCTCCGGCTTTCTCTCATCCCACGGCCTGATCTGGGGGTTTACGCACGGCCGTGGGTTTCACTTGCACCGTAGGACTGGGGCCAAGTCCAGTCAACGACCCCACCCGGCGCGTCGTGAAGCGTAAATGCACCGAAATTCCTACCCCGCGCGGCCGAAGTCCTCGGGCGTGATCGTGTCAAGGAACTCCCTGAACTTCTCCACCTCGTCCTCCTGGTCGTCGGGAATGATCACCCCTGCCTCCCGGACCACCTCCTCACTCGCGAAGATACGTGCGCCGGTGCGCAGTGCCAAGGCGATCGAGTCGGAGGGACGCGCGCTCACCTCCACCCCGTTGGAGAAGACGAGGTCGGCGAAGAAGATCCCGTCGCGCAGGGCGACGATGTTGACCGTGTTCAGCCGGACGCCGAGCCCCTCGAGCACGTCCCGGAACAGGTCATGGGTCAGCGGCCGAGGCGGTGGTTCCTCGGCCTGGGCCATGGCGATCGCCGTGGCCTCGGTCATGCCGATCCAGATGGGCAGGTAACGCTCTCCCTGCGCCTCCTTCAACAAGACGATCGGCTGGTTGGAGGGCATCTCGACTCGAACGCCCACGACCTCCATCTGCAACACGGGCTGCTCCGCTTCGCTGGATTCCGACCGGTTTGTTCAACGTAACACTCGTGGGGTACGAGTGCCTGGTCAGGTTCTCACCGGCCCAGCGCCCCACGAACGCCCGAACGCAGGAGCGAGGCGTGCAATTCCAGCAACAGGCCGGAGATCTCCCTGGCGGTCTCGTCGGCCTGGTCGATCGCGCCCGGCCCGCGGCGGCGCAGCAGCGGCGCCACGGCCTGCTCCACCAGCCCGGCCTCGCGTTCCGCGGCGGCCCTGACGGCCCGCAGGTGGCGGGCGCGCAGGCCGAAGGCGGCCAGGGCCCCGACGCTGCGGGCCACGGCGAGCGCCTCGGCGTCGTAGTAGCGGGCCACGGCGGCCAGCAGCCCGTAGTCCTCCAGCTCGGCCAGGGTCTCCTCGTCGAGCTCGGCGGCGCTCAACAGCTCGTCGCGGGTGAGGCGGATCTCGCCGGGCCCCTCGTCCGGGACGGCCCGCGGCCGGGCCACGGGGCGCTCCTCGCGGTCGGCGGCCTCCAGCCGGTCCTTGATCACGCGCAGCGGCAGGTAGCGGTCCCGCTGCTCGCTGAGGATGTAGCGCAGCCGCTCGACGTCGGCGTAGGTGAACTTCCGGTACCCGGAGGGACTGCGCTCCGGTTCGATCAGCCCCTCGCCCTCCAGGAAGCGAATCTTGGAGATGCTGACATCGGGGAACTCGCCCTGAAGGAGGGCGAGCACCTCCCCGATGCTCATGTGCGCACGAGCGGCCTGCGAGCTCATCATCCTCCAGCGGCGCCGCGGGTGAGGAAGACCAGGCGGAACTTGCCGATCTGCACCTCGTCCCCGCCGTAGAGCGGGACCTCCTCGATGCGCTCGCGGTTCACGTAGGTGCCGTTCAGGCTTCCGACGTCGCGGACGGTGAAGACCCCGCCGCCGCGCCGGTAGAACTCCACGTGGCGGCGCGAGACCGTGATGTCGTCGAGGAAGATGTCACTCTCGGGGTGACGGCCCACGGTGGTGAGGTCGCTGTCGAGCAGGAATCGGCTGCCGGCGTTCGGGCCGCGCATCGCCACCAGCAACGCGCTGCCCGGAGGCAACTGCTCCACGGCCTGCCGTTCGGCGAGAAGCGTCTCCCCGGTCTCCGCCTCGTAGGCCTCGATCCCGGAGAGGGAGATCGTCGACGTGCTGTCTCCGGGTGTGTCG
This sequence comes from Streptosporangium longisporum, assembly GCF_039534895.1. Taxonomy (NCBI): domain Bacteria; kingdom Bacillati; phylum Actinomycetota; class Actinomycetes; order Streptosporangiales; family Streptosporangiaceae; genus Streptosporangium; species Streptosporangium longisporum. The sequence continues at coordinate 11,849 of NZ_BAAAWD010000033.1, forward strand.
GACCTGGTAAGCGGCGACCCGCATCGTGAACAGAAACGGGCATCCTCAGGATTGGCATGACCGCACTGCGTGCAGTAGACGCTCGGCATCGATCGGCTCGGCCTCCTACCGCGAAGACGCGGCAACGGTGCTCAGTGATGCGCGCGCCTCGCTTCTTCGCTTCTCAAGGGATTTCTCAGACTGCGAATGCCGCAACATACAGTGATGAGACGCGAAGGTCAAGGCTGACGCTGAACCGCGGGTACGGTCGGTGACAAAGTTACAGCGGGGTACGTCCCCGGTCCATGGTGCCGCGCTGTGTTTGTCGCATTCGCTCGGTCCACAACGCCCGACAACGGGGCTGAAGCGCTCTTCGTTCTTGATGTCCGTTTCTTTTGAGGCCTCCCACCGGGGACGCCCCGGGGGCCGTCAGCCCCCGGCGGCCTCCTCGACCACCCGGGCCCAGCGTTCGATCATGGCCTGGGCGGAGTCGACGTCGAAGCCCTCGGCCCACAGGTGGGTGACCGCCTCGGTGGGGTCGGGCAGCACCAGGGCCCAGCCGCCGTCCTCGGCGACCACCCGTACCCCGTCGGTGGTGTCGATCAGGTGGTGCTCGGCGGCCTCGATGACCGAGCGCATCACCGCGCCCTTGGCCGCCCACGGGGTCGGCACGGTACGGCGCAGCAGCCTGGCCTCGGGGATCCTGGCGTCGATCTGGCTGAGCGAGAGCCGGGTCCTTGCCACCAGGCCCAGCAGGCGCAGGAAGACCGCCAGGCCGTCCACGGTGGGCCCGAACTCCGGGACGATGAAGCCCCCGCGCCCGTCCGCGGCGAAGATCATCTCAGGCCCCCTGGCCGCGGCGGTGAGCGCGTCGATCGCGGTGGCGGTCCACTCGGCCTGAACGCCGTGGAACCTGCAGACCTGCTCGGCCACCCGGGTGGTGGTGACCGGCAGCGCCACCCGGCCGCCGCGGCGCTCGGCCGCGACCAGGTCGAGCACCACCAGCAGGGCCCGCTCCTCGCTGATCAGCTGGCCCATCTCGTCCACCAGCGCGACCCGCTCCCCCACCGGGTCGAAGCGCACCCCGAAGGCCGCCCTGGAGGAGCTGACCAGCTCCGACAGGCGCTGCAGGTCGCGGCGGCGCTCGGCCAGGGTCTCGGTGGGCGAGGCGTCGTCCAGCCGGTTGTTGACGGTCAGCACGTCCACCCCGACCCGGCCCAGGAGGCTGGGCAGCACCAGCGAGGACGTCCCGCCCGCGCAGTCGACCACGACCTTCATGTCGGCGTCGCGGACCCCGCTGATGTCCACCAGGCGCAGCAGCTCGTGCGTGTAGTCCTCCACCGACCTGGCCGGGAAGCTCAGCTCGGCGATCTCACCGGGGAAGGCGCGGCGGAACTCCTGGCGGGAGAAGACCCGGTCCAGCTTGCGCTGGGCCGCCGGGGACAGGTCCGCGCCGTTCTCGTCCATGAAGACGATGTCGACGCTCTGCGGGTCGCCGGGGGTGGTGCGCAGCGCGATGCCGCCGACCGCCTTCTCCCTGGCGGTGTGGAAGCGGGCCACCGGCAGCGGGGCCGCCTCCAGGTCGAGCACGTTGATCGCGCTGGCGTTCAGCGCGCTGATCACCGCCCGCTTCAGCGCCCGCGCGGCGCGGGAGGAGTCGCGGGAGGTGATGACCGAGGCGCCCTTCTTCAGGGTGGTGGCGTAGGCGCTGGCCAGCCGTACGCACAGCTCGGGGGTGATCTCCACGTTGACCAGGCCGGAGACCCCGCGCGGGCCGAACAGGTTGCGCTGGGCGCGGGGCTCCCAGATGACGCTGTTGTTGATCACCGCCCCGGCCTCGATGGTCTTGAACGGGTAGATCTTGACCCCGGAGGAGATGTACGCCTCGGCCTCGATGATGCACTCGTCCCCGACGACGGCGCCCTCCTCGACCCGGGCCGCGGTCATCAGGTCGGTGTTCTTGCCGATCACGCAGCCGCGCAGGTGGGCGCTGGGCCCGACGTAGACGTTGTCGTGGACGACCGCGCGGTGCAGGAAGGCCCCCTCCCGCACCACCGCGTTGCTGCCCAGCACGGTGTACTCGCGCAGTTCGGCCCCGGCCTCGACCTTGGCGTAGTCACCGATGTAGAGCGGGCCCTTCAGGACGGCGTCGGCGTCCACCGAGGCGCCCTCGGCGACCCAGATGCCGGGCGAGACCTCGAAGGCGTCGATGTCGACCCTGACCCGTCCCGACAGGACGTCGGCCTGGGCCTTGAGGTAGCTCTCGTGGGTGCCGACGTCCTCCCAGTAGCCCTCGGCCACGTAGCCGTAGAGCGGGGCCCCGCGCTCCAGCAGCCGGGGGAACACGTCACCCGACCAGTCCACCGACTCCCCGGCCGCGATCTCGTCGAGGACCTCGGGCTCCATCACGTAGATGCCGGTGTTGGCGGTGTCGGAGAAGACCTGGCCCCAGGTGGGCTTCTCCAGGAAGCGCTCCACCCGGCCCTGGTCGTCGACGATGACGATGCCGAACTCCAGCGGGTTGGGGACGCGCTTGAGCCCGATCGTGACCATCGCGCCGTTCTCACGGTGGAAGCGGATCATGTCGGTCAGGTCGATGTCGGTGAGCGCGTCGCCGGAGATGACCAGGAAGCGGTCGTCGCGGAGCCGGTCGGCGGCGTTCTTGACGCTGCCCGCGGTGCCCAGCGGCGTGTCCTCGGTGGCGTAGTAGAGGCTCATGCCGAGCTCGTCGCCGTCACCGAAGTAGTTGCGGACCAGGGCGGCCAGGAACTGCACGGTGACCACGGTCTCGGTGAAGCCGTGCCGCTTCAGCAGGCGCAGCACATGCTCCATGATCGGCCGATTGATCACGGGCAACAGGGGTTTCGGCTGGTTCGCGGTCATCGGCCGGAGCCGTGTCCCCTCCCCGCCCGCCATGACGACGGCCTTCACAGATCACCTCTTAAGGCGTTTGGCCTCGCGTGCCAGCTGACGCACCTGTACCCAATACAGCACGCCCGACCACCAGTACAGGCCGGTGCCCCAGATGGCCAGGGACCAGCCGACGATCCCGGCGAACGTGGCGTACCAGAGGTCGTGGTAGGCGAGGAAGAGCAGGGGAAAGGCGTAGAGGAGGTTGGCGGTCGCGGCCTTGCCGAGGAAGTGCACGGGCAACGCCGGGCCGTACCCGAGACGGCGCAGGATGAGCGGGATGCCGAGCAGCATCACGTCACGCAGCGGGATGGCCAGGGCCAGCCACCAGGGGATGATCTCGCGCATGGCGAGGCCGAACAGGGTGGCCAGGATGTAGAGCCGGTCGGCCAGCGGGTCGAGCAGCCGCCCGAGCCTGCTGGTCTGGTTCCAGGCACGGGCGATCTTCCCGTCCAGCCAGTCGGAGAAGCCCGCCAGCATCAGCAGCGCGACGGCCCAGCCGTCGGCCTTCGGGCCGAGCACCAGCCAGAGGAAGACGGGCACGCCCAGGAGCCTGGCCAGGCTCAACGCGTTGGGAACCGTCCAGATACGATCTTCGGCTCCCGATGCCTCCGGATTCACCGGCTGTCTCCCTCCCCCGCGCCTGATGCCGACCCTACCCGTGCGGGGCCCGCACGGCCCTACGGCCACCCCCGCTTCGGCCCCGGAACGGACGGGGACGGAGGGCTCCGCCGGCGACGGGGACGGGCGCCGGGCCGGAGGCGGGGAGCGGAACAGGAGGTCGGAAGCGGAACGGGCCGATCCTCCTGAAAGGAGGGGATCCTCCGGGTACGACCGAAACAACCGCCGATGACGCGCCAGATCTCCCGTCCGACCCCTTAGCCTTCACACCATGACCAATGACACCGCGCTCTTCCTGAGGCAGTGGATCCGCTCACCGGGCACGGTCGGAGCGGTCGCACCGAGCTCGCGGCGGCTCGCCGAGACGGTGACCTCACCGGTCCCGCACCGGGGCGACCCCGTGATCGTCGAGCTCGGCCCCGGCACGGGGGCGTTCACCGCGGAGATCCAGCGCCGGCTGGGAGGGCGGGGCCACCACCTGGCCATCGAGATCAACCCGCGGATGGCCGACTTCCTGGCCTCCAGGAACCCCGGGGTGGAGGTCGTGGTCGACGACGCGGCACGGCTGCCGCAGCTGCTGCGGGAGCGCGGCCTGGCCGGCGCCGACGTGGTGGTGAGCGGGCTGCCCTGGGCCGCGTTCTCCGAGGAGACGCAGACCCTGCTGCTGGACGCGGTCACCGCGGTCATGACGCCGCACACGGCCTTCACCACCTTCGCCTACAGCTTCGCCAAGCGCCTGCCCCCGGCGCGGCGTTTCCGCAGGCGGCTGACGGAGACGTTCGAGGAGGTCGTGCCGGGCCGGACGGTCTGGCGCAACGTGCCCCCGGCCTTCGTCTACCACGCGCGCCGGCCCCGCCTGGCGGTCTCGGCCGCCTCACCGGGTTCATCGGGCTCACCGGCCTGACCCGGTGATCCGCAGCCCCGCGGGGTCGCGGAGCGGTGACGGCGCGGACCGGGGACGGTACGGGACGGCGCGGGGTCGCGACGGCGGGACGGCGAAGGGGCGGTGACGGGGCTCGGGGACGGGAAGGCTCACGGTCGGCGCGGGGCGGGCCGTGAAGGGACGGCCCGTGAAGGGCCTGCCGGACGGGCGCGTGACCCGGGGGACCTGACGGAACGGGAGGCGTGTCCCCGGAAGGGAACCGAATCTGGTTCTATCATTGCGCCCCGACGAGAACGGAGTTGAACACCGTGGACTTCACCCTTCCGGAGAGCGCCCTGGCGGTCCAGCGCGGCGTGGGCGACATCTGCGCCCGCTACGACCTCGACTACTGGCAGCGCTGCGAGAGCGAGAAGCGCTGGCCGGAGGAGGTGTGGCGGGACCTGGCCACGGGCGGCTGGCTCGGCCTGGCGGTCCCCGAGGAGTACGGCGGCGGCGGCCAGGGCCTGCTGGAGCTGGCCGTGGCCACCGAGACCCTCTCGGCCTCCGGCTCGGCCGGAGGGTCGGCCTTCACCTACGTGCTCACCCCCGGGTTCGGCGCGCTCACCCTGACCAGGCACGGCAGCGCGTGGCAGCGCGACGAGCTGCTGCCCTCCCTGGCCACCGGCGAGCTGGAGACCTGCTTCGCGCTCACCGAGCCGGACGCCGGGTCCAACGCCCTGGGCATCTCCACCTTCGCCCGCCGCGACGGTGCCGAGTTCGTCGTCACCGGCCAGAAGATCTGGATCACCGGCGTGCAGCGCGCCACCTGGATGCTGCTGGTCACCCGGACCGTCCCGGCCGCCGAGGCCAGGCCGCGCAGCAACGGCATGACCGTCCTGCTGGTGAACGTCCCCGAGGCGGTCGCCGCCGGGCGGCTGTCCTTCCGGCCGATCCCCAAGATGGGGGCCAACACCACCCCGTCCAACATGGTCTTCATCGACGAGCTGCGGGTGCCGGAGCGCAACGTGGTGGGCGAGGTCGACCAGGGCGCGCGGGTGCTGTGGGACATCCTCAACCCCGAGCGCATCCTGCTGGCCGCGTCCGCGCTCGGCGGCGCCGAGGTGGCGTTGCGGGTCGCCGTGCGGTACGCGAAGGAGCGCGAGGTCTTCGGCCGCCCGATCGGCGCCAACCAGGCCATCGCCTTCCCGCTCGCCCAGGTCAAGGCGAAGATCGAGCTGGCCAGGCTGATGCTCTACAAGGCGGCCTGGCTGTTCGACCGCGGGCTGCCCTGCGGCACCGAGGCCAACATCGCCAAACTGACCGCCTCCCAGGCGGCGTGGGAGGCGGCCGACCACGCCTTCCAGACGCACGGGGGCATGGCCTACTCGCTGGAGTACCCGGTGGCCCGGCTGCTGGCCGACGCCCGCATCGGCAGGGTCGCCCCGGTGACCGAGGAACTGCTGCTCAACCACCTGGCCACCCAGGTGCTCGGGCTCCCCCGGAGCTTCTGACCGGTTGCCGGGCGGGACGGGCGGGCATGACCACGGTCGGTATCCGGACGAGCACGAAGGAGTGGCCGATGTCCGCGTACGCCAGCACGGTGGTCGACGCCTCCGCCGACGAGGTGTGGGGTTATCTGAGGGATTTCGGCAACGTGGCCGAGTGGTTGCCGGGGATCGACCGCTGTGAGGTCGAGGAGGGCGGCGGCTCCCGGCCCGGTACGGTGCGCAGGCTGGAGGGGCTCGGCGGGGTCTTCAGGGAGCGCCTGCTCACCCTCGACGACGACTCCCGTTCGGCGACGTACGAGATCCTGGAGGGGCCGCTGCCGGTCAGCGACTACCGCGCGGTCTACCGGGTGTCGCCGGTCACCGACAGCGGCCGGGCGTTCGTGGAGTGGTCGGCCACCTTCGCCGCCGACGACGTGGCGAAGATGAACAGGGTCATCGTCAAGGGCGTCTTCGAACCCGGGCTGACCGCTCTGCACGGGCGGTTCCGTCCCGGCACCTGACCGGGTCCCGCGTGACCCGGTCCCGCACGACGCCCCGGGCACGATGGCCCCGGCCCCGCGCGTGCCGGTACGCGGCCCGCCACCGGGCCCCGGGGAGACGACCCGGGGCACGCGCTCCAGGCTCAGCCGAAGGACGGCGGGCGCTTCTCGCGCAGGGCGCGCACGCCCTCGGCCACGTCCGGCCCGGTGAAGCCGAGGAACTCCATGGCCAGCGAGGCGTCGAAGGAGGGACCGGCCAGGCGGAGCCAGTTGTTGAGGGAGTACTTGGTCAGCCGGATCGCCTCGGCGGAGCCCTCGGCCAGCCGGACCGCGATCTCCAGGGCCCGCTCGTGCACCAGGTCGTCGTCGACGCAGAGGCTGACCAGGCCCATCGCCTCGGCCTGCTCCCCGGTCACCGGCTCGCAGAGCAACAGGTGGTACTTGGCCTTGGCCAGGCCGCACAGCAGCGGCCAGACGATGGCGGCGTGGTCCCCGGCCGCGACCCCCAGCCGGGTGTGGCCGTCGATGATGCGCGCGGTGCGGCCCGCGACCGAGATGTCCGCCAGCAGGGCTACGGCCAGCCCGGCGCCCACCGCCGGGCCGTGGATGGCCGAGACGACGGGCTTGGAGCAGTTGATCACGTTGTAGACGATGTCGCGGGCCTCGGTGAAGACGCGCATGCGGACGGCGTGGTCGCGTGTCATCTCCTCGATCATGGACAGGTCCCCGCCCGCGGAGAACGCCTCGCCCTCGCCGCGGACGAGCACCGCGCGCACCTCGTCGTCGCGGTCGGCCTCGCGCCAGATCTCGGCCAGCTCGCGGTGACCGGTCATGTCCACCGCGTTGAGCCTGCGCGGCTCGCTGATCACGACCCTGAGCACGCCGGGGGCCGCCCAGTCGGTCTTGAGCTTCTCGTACTCCCTCACCGGAACGCCTCCTTCAGCCGGGCCGCGGCGTACTCGCGCGCCTCGGCGGCCTGGTCGAAGAAGCCGGGCAGGCCGAAGAAGCCGTGGATGGCGCCCTCGTACCTCCTGGTCTCGACCGGCACCCCGGCCTCGGCGAGCCGGGCGGCGTAGGTCTCGCCCTCGTCGCGCAGCGGGTCGCACTCGGCCGTGATCACCGTCGCCGGGGCCAGCCCGCTCTTGTCGGCCAGCCGGACCGGCGCGAGCCGGGGATCGGCCGGGTCCCCGGCGTAGCAGGAGATGAACCAGGCCATCTCGTCGGCGCCGAGGCCGAAGCCGGTGGCGTGGTCACGGTAGCTCGGGGTGTCCATCGCCACGTCGGCGATCGGGTAGACGAGCACCTGGTGGACCAGCCGCAGCCCGGCGTCCCTGGCCTGCCAGGCCGCCACGGCCGCGAGGTTGCCCCCGGCGCTGTCGCCGCAGACCGCGACGCGGGCGGGGTCGGCCCCGTAGGCGTCCGGGCGCTCGAACACGTCCCGCACGACGCTCCAGGCGTCGTCGGCCGCGGCCGGGAAGGGGTGGTCGGGGGCGAGCCGGTAGTCGGCCGAGACCACCACCGCGCCGGTGCGCGCCGCGAGGTCGCGGCCCAGGGCGTCGTTGCGGTCGACGCTCCCGAAGACCCAGCCTCCGCCGTGCAGGTAGACGAGCGCGGGAAGGGGGCGGTCCCCCTCCTCGGGCCGGTAGACCCGGACCGGGACGCCCGCGGCCACGTCGTCCCTGACCCGCGCCAGGGGGACGATCGGGCCGCGCTGCTCGGCGAAGGCGTCCATCGTCCGCAGCTGCGCGATCGTCTCGGGGGTGAGGGTCGACAGGGGAACCCCGAGGTCGGTCCGGAAGGCGTTCAGGTAGGCCTCGGCCTGCGGGTGCAAGGGCATGGACGCACCCTACCCGCCCGATCCGCGCGCGGTCAGGGACGGGCGGCCCGCAGCAGCGCCTCGACGAGCCGGTCGTCCCCGGTGCGCGCGGACGGCCACTGCACGCCCACGCAAAAGGGGTGCCCCTGGAGCTCGACGCCCTCCACGATCTGGTCGTCGGCCCAGGCCACGGCGAGCAGCCCGGTGCCCAGCCGCCTGATCGCCTGGTGGTGCGGGGCGGTCACCTCGATCTGGTCGCCCAGCGCCGTGCCGAGCCTGCTGGAGGCGCCGATCCGGACGAGGTGCGCGCCGGGGGCGGCGTGCCGGTCGTGGCCGACCACGTCGGGCAGCCAGGGGATCAGGGTGCCGCCCTGGGCGACGTTCAGCACGTGCATGCCCCGGCCCACCGCGAGCAGCGGCAGGCCGTCCCGTACGGCGGCGCGGGCCAGTGCCAGCTCGAAGCGGTCGCGGTGCGGCTGGGGGGCGTCGACGCGTTCCTCGCGGCCGGCCCCGTACAGGACCGGGTCCAGCTCGCCCCCGTCGGCCAGGATCACGCCGGACAGGCCGCGGACGTGGTCGTCGGCCGTGGCCGGGCCGAGCGGGGGCAGCAGCACCGGCGCGCCGCCCGCCTTCTCCACGGCCCGCGCGTACGACGCCGGCGACAGCACGGCCTCCCTGACCCAGTCACCCCAGCGGGCGGCCTCCAGGTGGGCGGTGATACCGATCAAGGGTCGGGACATGCGTTCTCCCCAGGGCCGTACGCGAGCCGGCACCCCTGTTTCGGACGGTACCGATCCCATCTCCAGCAGATCCCCTATCATGGCGCACCGTATTTCGGTCATGTCATGTATCAGAGGTATCAGTGTCGTCTCGCCCGGAGCCCTTGACCGTCACCGCGGGGCGCGTTCACCCCTCCGGCCACCGGGAACGCAGAGCCGACGAATCCCCTCACCACCTGTAAAGACGCCTGTAAAGGCGAACGTGATTCCTTTTCAAGTTTATCGGGCGAGCCGGATTCGGTAATGACACAAAATAACTTTCCAATTACGGAAAGTTAGATTTCCCACTATATTGACGAGAAACGGTTGTGACAGTCGCATGGTGATGGAAGACTCAAATATCGAGTGACCAGGTGCGCCGGGGCCGCCGGTCGCTCGTCACCCGGAACCGTCAGGGAGGTGGATCTTCATGGTCGGACGCTGATCCGATCAATTAGGGTGGGTTCGTTAAATGTCATTGAATCCGCGTCTCGTCAAGGAAAGCTTCGCCCTCGTCGAACCCGTCGCGAGCAAGGCCGCGGCGTACTTCTACGGGCGCCTGTTCGCCGAGAACCCGCACCTGCGGGCGATGTTCCCGCCGGCGATGGACGTCCAGCGCGACCGCCTGTTCGGGGCGCTGACCAGGATCGTGTGGAGCCTGGACAGCCCGGACGGCATGGCCTCGTTCCTCGGCCAGCTCGGCCGCGACCACCGCAAGTACGGGGTGCTCCCCGAGCACTACACCGCCATCGGCAACGCGCTGCTGGCCACGGTCAGGCGCTTCGCCGCCGAGGTCTGGGACAGCGAGGTGGAGGCGGCCTGGGTGTCCGCGTACACCGCCGCGGCCAACCTCATGATCGAGGCGGCCGAGGCCGCCTCCGGGGTGTCACCCGCCTGGTGGCCCGCCGAGGTGATCGACCACGAGCGCCGCACGCCGGACATCGCGGTGATCACCCTGCGGCTCGCCCAGGAGATGCCCTATCTGCCCGGCCAGTACGTCACGGTGCAGACCCCGCGCTGGCCCCGCGTCTGGCGCACGTTCTCCATCGCGAACGCGCCCCGGCCGGACCACACCGTACGGCTGCACGTCCGCGCGATCTCCGGCGGCTGGGTCTCCACCACGCTGGTCCAGCACACCCGGATCGGGGACACCCTGACGCTGGGTCCCCCGATCGGCACCATGGTGCCCACCGACTCCGGCCGTGACCTGCTGTGCGTGGCGGGCGGCACCGGGCTGGCGCCGATCAAGGCGATCGTGGAGCACGTGATCGCCTCCGGCCGCCGCCGGAACGTGCATCTGCTGCACGGCGCCCGTACCGCCCGGGAGCTCTACGACCTGACCGACCTGACCCGGATGGAGGAGGGCTTCCCCTGGCTGCGGGTGATCCCCGTGGTCTCGGACGAGCCCGGCTACGACGGCATGCGCGGCCGGGTGGCCGAGGCGATGGAACGCTTCCACTCCTGGGCCGACCACGACGCCTACGTCTGCGGCCCGCCCGCGATGGTCTGCGAGACGGTCCAGCGGCTCGTACGCGGCGGGATGCCACCGGCGAACATCCACCGGGACGTCACGCACGACGAACCCTGAGCAGACCCCGCACACGTCACGCACGACGGACCCCTGAGCGGCGACCCCGCACACGTCACGCACGACGGACCCCGAGCGGTGACCCCGCACCGTGAGTCCCAGGCGACAACCAGGATCAACACCGCGAATCACTCACGCAAATTTCGCAGAGCCCGGCGAGACGCGGCACGGCATGGCAGCATGAGGCCCAATCCGAAAGGAGATGGTCATGCGCCAGGGCCCCCCTCCCAGCCCGTGTCCCCCTCACGACCGCCATCCGCACGGATCCCGCCGCCCGCACCGGGTCCCGGCGGGAGGCGTTCCACCGCGTGAGCCCGCCCCCGGCCCCCCGCGGCGACGGCCCGCGCGAGACCGGGACCTTCCCCTCCCCCGGTACGCGCCGCCTCGCGGCCGTCGCACCCGCCCGGCGGGCCCGTCACCCGTCCCGCCCGCTCCGGCGCGCTGAGCCGATGGCCCGCCCCGTCACGCTCGTGACCTTCGTGCTCCCCGTCGCGCTCCGGCACTGGGCGGGCGAGAGCACCGAGATCCGCGTCTTCGCCGTCGCCGACCGGGAGGGGGGCCAGCCGACGCTGGGCTCCGCCCTGGACACGCTGCGCCGCGTCCACCCGTCCCTGGAACAGCGCCTGCGTGACGACTACGGCGGCATCCGGCGCCACATCACCATGTTCGTCTGCGGCGAGAACGCCCTTCACCTCGGCGGTCTCGACTGCGCGCTGCCCCCCGCCGCCGAGATCTTCGTCCTGCCTGCCCTGTCCCGCCGCCAGGAGACCACCGGCTGACCGGGCCCGCCACTCTCCTTACCAACGCCGTACGGAACCCTAGGGGGCGACCCGGCCGGCGGCCACGAAGGCCGCGTGCGTGAGGGGCATCAGCTCCGCCCAGGCGGCCTCCATCTTCTCGGCCACCATCTCGATCTCGCGCTGCGGGAACGAGGGGACCGCCGACTGCTCGTTCCTGGTGCGCAGCGACAGGAAGTGCATCAGCGAGCGGGCGTTGCAGGTGGCGTACATCGAGGAGAACAGGCCGACCGGCAGCACGGCCCGGGCCACCTCCCGGGCGATCCCGGCCTCCAGCATCTCCCGGTAGGCGGCGTAGGAGGCGCGGTAGGACCCCTCCATCACCTCGGTGACGAGCTTGTGCTGCCCGGCGTCGCCCTCCACGAAGACGTACTGCCCGGGCTTGCCCTCCTGGACGAGCCTGCGTTCCGGGCCGGGCACGTAGAAGAACGGACGAAGCTCGCGATACCTCCCACTCTCCTCATTGTAGGACCAACCGGCCCGGTGACGGTGGAACTCGCGGAAGACGAAGATCGGCGCGGAGACGAGGAAGGTCATCGAGTTGTGCTCGAAGGGGCTGCCGTGCCGGTCGCGCATCAGGAAGTTGATCAGGCCCTTCGAGCGCGCCGGGTCCTTGCCGATCTCCTCCAGCGACTGCTCCCCCGCGGTCGAGACCCGCGCGGCCCAGAGCACGTCGGAGTCGGAGGCGCTGTGCTTGACCAGCTCCACGCTCACGTCGTCGAGGAAACGTGCCTGTGTGCCGTCGCCCGTCTCGTCGCCCGCCACCTGCGTCCCCCTCATCACGTCGTCGGTCGCGCCATATCGTAACGGGGCAGGCCCGCGGGCCCGGGAAGACCCCCGGATCCGCGCGTCCCCGCGATCCGCGGGCTCCCCCCGGGAGCCGTCACAGCCGGTAGAGCCTGCGGGCGTTGCCGGAGCCGATCATCTGGGCCACCCGGGCGGCGTCGGCGACGCTCCACTCGCCGTCGGCCAGCCGCGCGGCCAGTGCCCCGGCCAGGCCGCGCCGGTAGTGCAGGGCGCCGAGGTGGCAGGTCTCCGCCACGCCGTGGCCGCCGGAGCCGAACACCTGCCGGTGGAACGGCACCGACTCCAGCAGCTCCGCCATCACGGTGGCCGAGCCGGTGGCGCCGCGGGCCGGCGCGGCTCCCACGTCGACGTAGACGTGCGGAAGGGTGCTCGCCAGGTGGGCGGCGCGGCGGTGGAAGGGGTGGCAGCGCAGCAGGACGACGGGCACGCCCATCGGCTGCACGGCCACGACGAAACCGGTGCCCGAGCCGGTGGGCCCGGTGTGGAACTGCAGTGGCCTCCCGTACTCCCTGGCCACGTCCACGGCCGTCCACAGCAGGTGGCGCAGCAGCACCGGGTCGGTGAGGCGCTCCCCGGGACGGGCCAGCCTGCGGGCGGCAGCCGCGATGACCGTCCCCCGGCTCGGCCTGGCCTCGTCGGGGTGCGGGCCGGCGCGGTGGGCGCTGACCGACTTCAGGGCGACGGCGCGGGCGGCGCGGGCGGCGAGGTTCTGGGCGAGGGCGGAGACGTAGGCGACCGCGGAGACCGCGCTCGCGGCGACCTCCTCCTCGGCCCGCTCGATCCGCGCCACCGCGACGGTGCCCGCCCCGCCCGTCCGGCCCATCTCGTCCGGCGGCAGCACCTCGGGCCCGCCGGGGGCTGCGGAGTCGTCGAACAGGAAGGTGGCGATCCCGGCGGCGCCCAGCAGCCGCCGGTTCACCTCGGCGGCTCCCAGCTCGGCCCGGCGGGCCAGGTAGACGGCCGGCGGCACGTGCGGGGGAAGGTCGAGGACGGGCGCGCACCAGCGGCGGACCGCGGCACCGGCCGGGGTGTCGAAGTGCGTGGTGCCGGGGGGCGCCGGGACGCCCGTCTCGGACAGCAGCGTCTCGAACCGGGCCCGGGTCAGGTCGTCGCGGCGCACGCCGTGGCAGCTCTGGTCGACCAGCGGCGCCAGCAGCGCCTCCCGGACGACGTCGGGCAGCTCGACGGGCAGCACGCCGTCCGGCCTCATGCCCGCTCCTCCCCGCCCGCGGCGCGCCGCCGCATCTCGCAGCATCCCGCAGGATCCGCCGGTACGCCCGTCGTCCCCGCCCGGCTCTCGTCCGGGAGAACTCTACGGTCGCCCCGGGTGAGGGCCGGGCGGGGAAGGGACGGGCTGTACGGGTTCTTTACCCGGGCGTGCGGCAGAGCCGCAGGACGTTGGCGATGACCTTCGCCCCGGCGTCCCCCTCGGCGGTGAGGATCGACTCGGGGTGGAACTGCACGGCGAAGCGGCGCCGCTCCACGTCCTCGATCGCCATCACCGCGCCGTCCGGGGTCAGGGCGGTGGCGGTGAAGCCGAGCACACCCGGCTGCTTGGCGTGGACCGAGTGGTAGCGGGCCGCGGTGAACTCCTCGGGGAGCCCGTCGAGCAGCGCGCTGGCGCCCAGCCTGCGCACCCTGCCGCGCTTGCCGTGCTCGGGGTAGGAGAGCAGTTCGAGCTCGCCGCCGGCCTGCTCCACCATGCCCTGCAGGCCGAGGCAGACGCCGAACACCGGAAGGTCGCGCTCGTAGAGCGCGCCGACCAGGCCGGGCAGGCCGAAGTCGGAGGGCCAGCCGGGACCGGGTGAGAGCACCACGAGGGACGGGTCGATCTCGTCGATCATCTCGGCCGGGAAGCCGTGGCGCAGGGTGACGACCTCGGCGCCCTGCTGGCGGAAGTAGTCGGCGAGGGTGTTGACGAAGGAGTCCTCGTGGTCGACGAGCAGCACCTTCATGCCCTCGCCCGGCCTCTCGGCGGCCGGGGCGGGCGCGGCCTGCTCCTGCGGGGCCGCGCCGACCGCCGCCAGGGCGCCGAGCAGGGCGCTGGCCTTGAGCTCGGTCTCGCGCTCCTCGGCCTCGGGGTCGGAGTCGAACAGCAGCGTGGCCCCGGCCCTGACGGTGGCGATCCCGCCGCGGATCTGCGCGGTCCGCAGGGTCAGGCCGGTGTTCATCGAGCCGTCGAACCCGATGTAGCCGACCGCCCCTCCGTACCAGCGGCGGGTGGTGGCCTCGTGGTCCTCGATGAACTGCATCGCCCAGGTCTTGGGCGCGCCGGTGACGGTGACGGCCCACATGTGGGTGAGGAAGGCGTCGAGCGCATCGAATCCGGGCCGCAGCCGGCCCTCGATGTGGTCGACGGTGTGGATCAGGCGGGAGTACATCTCGATCTGGCGGCGGCCGATCACCTGGACCGAGCCGGGCACGCAGATGCGGGACTTGTCGTTGCGGTCCACGTCGGTGCACATGGTCAGCTCCGACTCCTCCTTGACGCTGGACAGGAGGGTGCGGATCGCGTCGGCGTCCTCGACCGGGTTGCCGCCCCGGGCGATGGTGCCGGAGATGGGGCAGGTCTCGACGCGGTCGCCGCTGACCCGGACGTACATCTCCGGGGAGGCGCCGACCAGGTGCTCGCCCTCGCCGAGGTTGAACAGGAACTCGTACGGCGCCGGGTTGACCTTGCGCAGTCCCCGGTAGAAGGCGGCCGGGTCGGCGCAGGGGGCGTGGAAGACCTGGCCGGGGACGACCTCGAACAGGTCACCGCGGGCGAACTTCTCCTTGGCCGCCGCGACGACCTCGGCGTAGGAGCCCTTCACGGGGTCGGCGGGGAGCTCGGACGGCGCCGGGGGCAGCGGCACGACCTCTCCCTCGCGGTCCAGCCCGTGCGTGGAGACGCCGTCCACGGTGAACTCGTAGCGGAACTCCTTGCTGGTCTCCCGCTTCCGGTCGATCACCATGATCCGGTCGGGCAGGTGCAGCACCAGGTCGCGCTGGTCGGCGGCGCGCGGCAGGACCTGCCGGATCGGCTCGAACTGGAAGGCCAGGTCGTAGCCGAAGGAGCCGTACAGCCCGAGGTGCTCGTTCTCGCCGCGGAAGGCGGCGATGACCTCGCGGATCGCGGTGAAGACCGTGGGCCGGCGGCTGCGCATCTCCTCGGGGAGGATCTCCTCGGACTCGGCCACGTGGACCTCGACGTGGTCGGCGGTCGGTTCCTCGACCGGCTTTCCGGCCGCCAGCAGGCAGGAGACGATGGCCGGGAGGACCACCCTGCCGCGGGCGTTCAACGCCCTGGCGGAGATCCTGCGCCCCCGCGCGACGATCTCCAGGCACGGGTCGACGTAGGCGAGATGCCATCTGCTGTAGCGGCCGGGATACTCCATCCCGGAGGAGAGCACGCCGCCACGGCGTTCCCCGAGGGTCGTGACGACGTCCTCGAGCACCGTCTCCGGCACGTCGGACGCGGTGACCTCGACCCCTATGCCGCCGGCGGTGGTATATCGGCTCGTCTCCACTGCGGTATCGCCCCTTTGATCTACTGATGCCCAGAGGGAGCGGACGCAGAAAAGGCCGCCTCTCCGGGCGGCCGTCTGTCTGCTCGCGAAAATGCGAAACCTGCGCCGCCTAGAAGCGGCGCCACCACTGCTGGGTGAGAGGGTGTCGCATGGGGCCAGGGTACCCGCGTCAGCGGTGATCATGCAAGATGGCCGCGCCGTCCCGCGCTCCGGTACCGGACGGGCCCCGGTGCTCCCCGCTCGCGCGCGGGACGCGCCGCGTTAGGGTCGGGGGATGCGCGCGGCCAGGTTGATGTCGTTGGTGCTGCTGCTCCAGGCGCGCGGCCGGATGACCGCGGCGGAGCTCTCCGGGGAGCTGGAGGTCTCCGAGCGGACCGTCCACCGTGACGTGCTGGCCCTGTCGGAGGCGGGCGTGCCGGTCTACGCCGACCGCGGGCGCGGCGGTGGCTACCGGCTGCTGGACGGGTACCGCACCCGTCTGACCGGGCTCGACCGCGCCGAGGCCGAGGCGCTGTTCCTGTCGGGCGTTCCGGAGGCCCTGCGGGAGATGGGGCTGGGCGAGGTGGCCGCCACGGCACGGCTGAAGGCCTCGGCCGCGCTGTCCCCCGGCCTGCGGGACGCCCCCGCGACCGCGGCGCAGCGCTTCCACCTGGACGCCCCGGGCTGGTTCGTGAGCGAGCGGCCCCCGCCCGCGGCACTGGCCCCGCTGGCCAGGGCGGTCTGGGGCGACCATCCGATCACCGCCGTCTACCGGCGTCCCGTACGGGACGGGACGGCCGCACCGGCGACGGCCGCCGGGCGCCCCGAGGCCGACCGGCGGCCCATGGAGCCGTACGGGCTCGTGCTCAAGGCGGGGGTCTGGTACCTGGCGACCCGGTTCGCGATCTACCGGGTGGATCGCTTCGGCGAGATCGAGATCCACTCCGACCGGCGTTTCGAGCGGGACGAGACCTTCGACCTGGCCGCGTTCTGGAGCGAGAGGGCCGCCCGGTTCGCCGGTTCCCTGCTGGCCGAGCGGGTCGTCGTCCGGCTCAGCCCGGCCGGGCACCGCCTGCTCCCGATCTTCGCCGACCCCGCGGCCCTCGGTGAGGCGCTGGCGTCCGCGGGCGAGCCCGACGGGCAGGGGTGGGTCACGATCCGCCTGCCCGTCGAGTCACTGGAGGTCGCCTTCGGCCAGATCCTCCGCTTCGGCCCGGAGGCGGAGGTCCTCGGCCCGCCCGCCCTGCGCGCCCGCTTCGCCGACGCCGCCACCCGCCTGCGCGACCTGTACGGCTGACGGGGCCGTCACGGCCTGCGGTGCCGGGAGGCGGTGGCGGCCGCCGGAGGGCGACGGAGCCGGTGGGGTCGACGGAGCCGGTCAGATCGACGGGGACGGCAGGGCCGGTGGGGCCGGCCCGTGGGGGTGGTCGTCGCTCAGCGGTAGCCGGTCGCGTCGGCGGGCTTGCCCTTGCTCTCCACCTCCTCGATGTAGCGCCAGGCGTCGGGCCTGCTGCCGTCGAGGTCGGTGAAGCCGTACACCTGGGCGAGCTGACCGCTGGACACGGCCTGCCCGGACCAGCGCGTCCGGTCCTCGTCGGTGGCCAGGGCGACGACCGCGCGGCCGGTGTAGGCGGGCGACTCGGAGATCACGAAGTGCGGCTGCGCGACCGTAGCGTCCCGCCAGTTCTCCTCGGTGACGCCGAAGCCCTCCAGCATGCTCTCCGAGCGGAGCCAGCCCGGGGTCAGTGAGACCGCGCCGCAGCCGTGCGGGCGCAGCTCGTGGTCCTGGATGAACGCCAGCCGGTTCACCGAGAGCTTGGCCAGGTCGTAGAAGGCCGAGAGCCGGTAGTTGGCGAGGTTGTACTCCAGGGTGCCGTCGGTCACCTCGACCACCAGGCCACCGGGGTTCTCGATCAGCAGGGGCAGCGCGTGGTGGCTGGTGATCAGGTGGGTGTCGACGGCCAGCCGGAGGATCCGCAGGCCGTCGTCGAGGGAGTGGCTCCAGACGGGGACGTTCCACTCCGTCAACGGGTCCCCGCCCCAGATGTCGTTGACGAGCAGGTCGAGCCTTCCCCGCTCGCTCCTGATCCGCTCCACCAGGGCTCGTACCTGCTCGCTCTCCAGATGGTCCACCTGGACCGCGATGCCCTGCCCGCCCGCGCGGGTGACCAGCTCGGCCGTCTCCTCGATCGTCTCCGGCCGTTTCATCTCCGAGGCCCCCTGCCGGGTGCTCCTGCCGGTGCAGTAGACCGTGGCGCCCGCCGCGCCCAGCTCGACCGCGATCCCCCGGCCCGTCGCCCGCGTCGCCCCCGCGACGAGGGCGACCTTTCCTTCCAGCGTTCTGTTCATGCGGCGAGCCTGGCAGGAAAAGGGGACACCTCTTGTCATGTTTTCGCGGCTCCCGGGGAGGGCGGTTTTCCGGGCTTCCCGGAAGGAGAGGCCGCGGGGAGGGACTCAGGCGTCCGCCAGCACCTTCTCCATCCGGCTCAGGACGTGCGAGCGCCAGCCGCCGTCGAGGATGACGTAGGTGCTCTGCTGGATCGGGTCGTCCGGGTCGAACCCGGCGTGTTCCAGCAGGAGCCGGGTGCCCCGTCCCTCGGCCTCCAGCGTCCAGGTGACCGTGGTGTCGAGCCCTCCGCCGCACCAGGAGATCCGCATCAGCCGCTCCGGTTCGAGGTCCAGGACCTCGCAGTGCACGACGCCGTCGAACCCCCGGTTCGGCCGAGGCTCGGTCCGGAACGTGAACCGGTGGCCGACGACCGGCTTGAAGTCGCCGGGCATCAGCCAGCGCGCCAGCAGGCCGGGGTCGGTGAGCGCGCGCCAGACCTTGCGCGGCGGGTGGGCGAGGTACTGGTCGGTCCTGATCAGTGTGGGGTCAGACATCGCGGTCATCGTCCTCGGTGCTCGAAAGGCCATCGTCGTCCTCGGTGTCCGGGAGGTCGTCGTCCTCGGCGTCCAGGAGGTCGCGAAGGCTGGAGAGTCTCTCCCGCCAGAAGCGCTCGTACGGGGTGAGCCAGGCGGACATCTCCCGCAGCGGCTCGGGGCGCAGGGAGTACAGGCGCTGCCTGCCCGCCCTGCGTTCGACCACCAGGCCCGCGTCCTTGAGCACCTTGAGGTGCTCCGACAGGCTCGGGCGGCGCATGTCGAAGTGCTCGGCCAGTTCCTGGACCGGTTTCGGCCCGTTCTCCAGGAGCAGCCCGAGGAGCCTGCGCCGGGTGGGGCTGGCCACCGCGGCGAACACGTCCGCCTCAGCCACGGGCGGACGCGTCCGCCGCGGTGGCCTGCAGCACGATCCCGTTGCCGTCGGGGTCGTCGAAGGTGACGTAGCGCCCCCACGGCGACCGCTGGATGTCGCCCTCGATGGCCACGCCGCGGTCGCTCAGCGCGGCCACGTCGCCCTCGAGGTCGTCGGTCTCCAGCACCAGGCCCTTGAGGGAGCCGGGCGGCATGGTGTCGAACCAGGTCACGAGCGTGATCGAGGTACGGGCGCCCTTGGGGGCAACCTGCACCCAGCGGCGGTCGGGGCCCATCGGGTTGTCCGAGACGAGGTCGAAGCCGAGCGTGTCGACGTAGAAGCTCTTCGCCCGGTCCTGGTCCGCGACGGGCAGGGAGAGCAGCTGGACATGGGTTATCGTCATGCGCCGACAATAGGTAGGAAATGTCCTACCGGTCAAGTCGCACGGGAGAGGCGGGCCGGACGGGAGCGGGAAGGCAGGGCCCGGCCCCGGCCGGCACGGTCAGCCGGGACCGGCCGCCGCGAGCAGGTCGCGCAGCAGGTCGGCGAGCCGTTCGCGGCTGCGGACCGGGAGCCGGTCGAACAGCTCACGCTGGGCCGCCAGGCCCGCCACCACCGCCTCGTCGGCCACCTCGCGCCCGCGGCCGGTCAGGGTGATCACCAGGGCGCGCCGGTCGTCCGGGTCGGGCGAGCGGGTGACGAGCCCGGCGCGCTCCAGCCGGTCGAGCCGTCCCGTCATGCCGCCCGAGGTCAGCATCAGCGAGGCCGACAGCTCCTTGGGCGAGAGCTGGAAGGGCTCACCCGACCGGCGCAGGGTCGCCAGCACGTCGAACTCCCCGCGGTTGATCCCGAACCGGGCGTACACCTCCTCCTGGAGGTCGCCGGCGATCCGGGCGAGGCGGTTGATGCGGCCGAACACCTCCATCGCCCCGGTCTCCAGCTCCGGGCGCTCGCGCGCCCATTGCGTGACGATGCGGTCGACGTCGTCGCGGGCCGTGTCCCCTGCCATGCCGCCATGTTAGCTTGCCGATAATTAGCTTAGTGATAAGATACTTATTCATGAGAGACATTCGGCCGATCGTCACCAGCGCCGTCGCCCCGGTGGTGTGGGGCACGACGTACCTGGTGACCACGGAGCTGCTGCCGGCCCACCGCCCGCTGCTGGCGGGGGCGGTCAGGGCACTGCCGGCCGGGCTGCTCCTCTGCGCGGCCGTCGCCGTGTTCGCCGGGCGGCTCGCGCTGCCGCGGGGGGCCTGGTGGTGGCGCTCGGCCGTTCTCGGCACCCTGAACATCGGCCTGTTCTTCGCCCTGCTCTTCGTGGCGGCGTACCGGCTGCCCGGCGGGGTCGCGTCCGTGCTGGGCGGCCTGGCCCCCTTCGCGGTCGCAGCCATGGCGTTCCCGCTGCTCGGGGAGCGCCCGGCCCCCCGGGCCATGGTGGCCGCGGTGATCGGGATCATCGGGGTGGCCCTGCTGGTGCTGCGCTCGGCCGTCGTCCTCGACCCGCTCGGGCTGGCCGCCGCCGTCGGCGGGGTGGTCACCATGTCGCTGGGCACCGTCCTGGGCCGGCGCTGGGGCACCCCCGAGGGGTACGCGAACCGGAGCACCGCCCTGCTGGCCCTCACCGGGTGGCAGCTGGCCGCCGGAGGGCTGCTCCTGCTGCCCGCCACGCTCGTCGTCGAGGGCCCCCCGCCCGCCCTGACGGGGACGAACCTCGCCGGTTTCGGCTACCTGTCCGTCGTCGGCACGGCACTGGCGTACTTCCTGTGGTTCCGCGGGGTGACCTCCCTGGCCCCGATCCGGCTCACCCTGCTGGGGCTGCTCAGCCCGGTGGTGGCCGCCGGGCTCGGCTGGGCGGTGCTCGGGCAGGCCCTGTCGGCCGGCCAGCTCGCCGGGGCGGCCGGGGTTCTCGGCGCGGTCCTGCTCGGCGCCTCCGCACGACCGGCGGGGACCAGGCCGGCGGAGGACGTCCGGGTGGACGTCCGAGCGGGAGCCGGCCGCGCGGAGAGTGTACGGCCGGGTGTCGCCGTCGCGGCCGGTGGAGGTAGCGCGGAAGATCGCGATCGGGTGTGGCCTGCGCTTTCGGGGCGCCCGCTCCCGTGTCAAGAGGTGGAATATCCCGCGCGGTGACCGGTAAGAATCCGTCGCCGAATTGCAGGTGCCGTCGGGACAGGTCGCCGTGACGTCAGCAAAGGGCGGAATGTGATGGCTCACCTACCGCTCGTCGCGTGAACCGATCCGCTCGGCGCTCGGTGACCTCAATGAAATGGTCGTGTAATTACGCTGCCGGTCAGCCGAACGGGACGATCCTGTCCGGACGTCCCTTCTCCACTACGAGGAGACCGTGTTGACCACTCCAGACGGTGGCCGGAGCGATCACAGCCCATGGAACTGGCTGCTCATCGTACCGATCATCCTACCTTTGTTGCCGTTCCTGTATAACTCCGATGAACCACGGCTTCTCGGCTTTCCGCTGTTCTACTGGCTCCAGCTCGCCTTCATCCTGATCGGCGTCACCTGCACCACGATCGTTTACCAGATGACGAAGCGGCGGCGGTGACCCGATGGAAGCGCATCTGACTGAGATCATCGTTTTCTCGGCGCTGTTCCTGCTGGTCAGCGGCATGGGTTTCATGGCCGCGCGCTGGCGGCGTCCGAACGACCTGGCCAGCCTCGACGAGTGGGGCCTGGGCGGCCGGAACTTCGGCTCCTGGGTCACCTGGTTCCTGGTCGGCGGCGACCTCTACACCGCCTACACCTTCGTGGCCGTGCCCGCCCTGCTCTGGGGCGCGGGCGCGATGGGCTTCTTCGCGGTGCCGTACACGATCGTGGTCTACCCGATCGTGTTCCTGGTGCTGATCCGTCTCTGGTCGGTCTCGCACGTGCACGGCTTCGTGACCCCGGCCGACTTCGTACGGGCCCGGTTCGGCTCCCCCACGCTGGCGCTGCTGGTGGCGATCACCGGCATCGTGGCGACCATGCCCTACATCGCGCTCCAGCTCGTCGGCATCGAGGCCGTGCTGAAGTCGATGGGCGTGACGGGCCATCTGCCGATCATCATCGCGTTCGCGATCCTGGCCGCGTACACCTACCAGTCGGGCCTGCGTGCCCCGGCGCTGATCGCGTTCGTCAAGGACACGCTGATCTACATCGTGATCCTGGTCGCGATCTTCGCGATCCCCGCCCAGATCGAGGGCGGCTGGTCGGGCATCTTCGACGCCGCCCAGGCCAAGTTCACCGCCAGCCCCGCTCCCGGTGACGGCATCCTGCTCAACGCCAACAACCAGCTCCAGTACGTCACGCTGGCCCTGGGCTCGGCGCTCGCGCTCTTCCTGTACCCGCACAGCATCACCGGTGTGCTCGCGTCCAAGAACCGCGACGTCATCAAGCGGAACATGTCGGCGCTGCCGGCCTACAGCCTGCTGCTCGGCCTGATCGCGCTGCTCGGCCTCATGGCCATCGCGGCCGGCATCACGCCCATCGGCAAGGACAACAACACGATCGTGCCGCAGCTGTTCGACAAGATGTTCCCCGACTGGTTCACCGGCGTCGCGTACGCCGCGATCGGCATCGGCGCACTTGTCCCCGCGGCCATCATGTCCATCGCCGCGGCGAACCTGTTCACCCGCAACATCTACAAGGAGTACCTCAAGCCGGACGCGAGCGACGCCGACGAGGCCCGTGTCTCGAAGATCACCTCGCTGCTCGTCAAGGTCGGCGCGGTGCTGTGCATCCTGTTCCTGGACACCGGCTTCTCCATCGACCTGCAGCTCATCGGTGGTGTCATCATCCTGCAGACGCTTCCGTCGGTGGCGCTCGGCCTCTACACCCGCTGGTTCCACCGCATCGGCCTGATCGCCGGATGGGCCGCGGGCATGGGGGCCGGGATGCTCATGCTCTACAACATCGGCAACCCGGTCACCGGCAAGCTGCACTTCGCCGGGTCCGCGTTCCCGCTGGAGAAGCTGGGCCTGGACACCAAGATGACGATCTACGCGGGCATCGTCGCGCTGGCGGTCAACCTGGCCGTCGCCGCGATCGGCACGCTCATCGCGCGCGCCGCCAAGGCGCACGACGGGGACGACACCACCAAGCCCGACCACTACTTCGCCGACGAGGGCGACCCCAGGATCAAGGACCTGGATCTCGCTCCCCACTGACGGCCTCTCCCGGGGCTCGCGCCACTGGCGCGGCCTCTTCCGGGGCTCGCCATTGACCGCGGCCTTCCGGGGTTCGCGTCCGGAACCTGGGGCCCCTGCGCCCGGGGCCTCAGGTTCCTGTACCCGCGACCCCAGGGCTTCTACCAGGTACCCCATCACACGGGGCCTTCCTGCCGTCTCTCCGCGGCGAGGAGGCCCCGTGCCGGTTCACGGGAGCCGTTCCCTCCTCCGCTCCACCGCGATGTTCCCTTCCGGTCCGCGGGCTTGTACCGTCAGGACCTCGACGGTGCGGGGGTACGGGAAGGGGACATCGGATGCGTGCGGCCCTTCTGGGCGCGATCTCACTCGTGATCGCGGTGACCGCCTGCTCCCCTTCCACCCGTACGACCACGACCGCCGCCCCCGGCACGCCACAGCCCTCCGGCACGCCACGCTCCCCCTCGGCCGGCTCGCCCGGAGCGGCTCCCGAGGTCCAGGCCATGGCGGACGACCTGGTGTCGGCCGGGTCCCCCGGAGCCGTCGTGCACGTCCGTGACGACGGAAGGATCCGGGAGGCCGCCGCCGGGTTCGCCGACCTCGCGACGAGGACTCCCATGCGGGTCGATCACCGATTCCGGATCGCGAGCGTCACCAAGACCTTCACCGCCGCGATCGTGCTGCAGCTGGTACGCGAGCGGCGGCTGACTCTCGGCGACACGCTCGGAAAGCTCCTCCCCGGTGTCCTTCCCGGCGCGGACGGGGTGACCGTCGAGCAGCTGCTCACCCACACCAGCGGAATACCGGACTACCTCACCGACTCGCGCTTCACGGACGCCGTCGTGGACCGTGGCCTGCACACCCGTGACTGGCCGCCAAGCGAGCTGCTCGGCTACGGCGGAAAGCCCGGCAAGAGGGGCGTCAACCGCTACTCCAACAGCAACTTCATCCTTCTCGGCCTGGTCATAGAGAAGGTCACCGGCAAGAGCTACTCCGAGGCGCTGTCCGAGCGCATCACCGGCCCCCTGCGGCTGCGTGACACCGAGCTCCCCCGGGAGCTTCTGCCACAGAGACTCGCCCGGGGCAGGCAGGGCGACGGCCCCGGGTCGACGACCGTGAGCTCCTCCATCTTCTGGGCCGCGGGAGGGCTGGTGTCGACCACCCGGGACGTGGGCGCCCTCTACGAGGCCATCTTCAGAACAGGCTCCGGTAAGGGTGCGGGCTCTTCCTCCGGCACACGGACGCGGCCCCCCGGCAAGGGGACGGTCGAAGTGGCTGCACCGGGACGCCTGCCTGAAGGAGCCGACTTCAAGCGCGCGGGCGGGATGGGCGTGTACGCCGACAAGCTGACCTGCGGCACCCAGGTGTGGAACCACTCCGGGCTGATCTACGGGTACTCCGGGATCGCGATGACCAGCGAGGACGGCCGCCGGCAGGTGGTGATCCAGCTCAACTCCCCGGCGGTGGGACAGGCCATCGCCGCAGCGGGAAGACTCATGTGCCGGTGACCGGCGCCGGTTCCTGACATCGATTCAATCGGCGTCCCTGGTGCCTTCTGGTGCCGCCGACGGATGAAAGACCTGACGGCTGACAGCACGCCAGAAGCTCGCAGGAGAAGAGCCACACCGGGGCCAGAAGAATCACCCCGGAAAGGTTACTCG
The DNA here is from genome assembly GCF_039534895.1 of Streptosporangium longisporum. NCBI lineage: Bacteria > Bacillati > Actinomycetota > Actinomycetes > Streptosporangiales > Streptosporangiaceae > Streptosporangium > Streptosporangium longisporum. Next base: position 36,491 of record NZ_BAAAWD010000033.1, read on the forward strand.
GGGGAAATGAAGCAACCTGGAAATACGAAGGCCCCCACCAACGGTGGGGGCCTTCAAAAGATTGTCCGGCGGTGACCTACTCTCCCACACCGTCCCCGGTGCAGTACCATCGGCGCTGAAGAGCTTAACTTCCGGGTTCGGAATGTAACCGGGTGTTTCCCCTTCGCCATAACCGCCGTAACCCTATGAAACACACAAACACTGTTTGCTGTCTCAGAATTGCATAGTGGACGCGAGCAATACCTTGGTCTGGCGCTGCTCCGGACCCGGCGAAGGGACAGAGCGCTGCACAGACCAAGCCATGTTGCTTTGTGGTCAAGTCCTCGGCCTATTAGTACTGGTCAGCTCCACACATTACTGCGCTTCCACTTCCAGCCTATCAACCCGGTCGTCTCCCGGGAGCCTTACCCACTCTCGTGGTGGGAGACCTCATCTCAAGGCGAGCTTCCCGCTTAGATGCTTTCAGCGGTTATCCCTTCCGAACGTAGCCAACCAGCCGTGCTCCTGGCGGAACAACTGGCACACCAGAGGTTCGTCCGTCCCGGTCCTCTCGTACTAGGGACAGCTCCTTTCAAGTCTCCTGCGCGCGCAGCGGATAGGGACCGAACTGTCTCGCGACGTTCTAAACCCAGCTCGCGTACCGCTTTAATGGGCGAACAGCCCAACCCTTGGGACCTACTCCAGCCCCAGGATGCGACGAGCCGACATCGAGGTGCCAAACCATCCCGTCGATATGGACTCTTGGGGAAGATCAGCCTGTTATCCCCGGGGTACCTTTTAGCCGTTGAGCGACGGCGCTTCCACATGCCACCGCCGGATCACTAGTCCCAGCTTTCGCTCCTGCTCGACCCGTCGGTCTCACAGTCAAGCTCCCTTGTGCACTTACACTCGACACCTGATTGCCAACCAGGCTGAGGGAACCTTTGGGCGCCTCCGTTACTCTTTAGGAGGCAACCGCCCCAGTTAAACTACCCACCAGACACTGTCCCTGATCCGGATCACGGACCGAAGTTAGACGTTCAAAACGACCAGAGTGGTATTTCACCAATGACTCCACCACCACTAGCGTGACAGCTTCACAGTCTCCCACCTATCCTACACAAGACGTTCCAAACGCCAATGTCAAGCTATAGTGAAGGTCCCGGGGTCTTTCCGTCCTGCTGCGCGTAACGAGCATCTTTACTCGTAGTGCAATTTCGCCGGGTCTGCGGTTGAGACAGCGGGGAAGTCGTTACGCCATTCGTGCAGGTCGGAACTTACCCGACAAGGAATTTCGCTACCTTAGGATGGTTATAGTTACCACCGCCGTTTACTGGCGCTTAAGTTCTCAGCTTCGCTGCTCCGAAGAACAACTAACCGGTCCCCTTAACGTTCCAGCACCGGGCAGGCGTCAGTCCGTATACATCGTCTTACGACTTCGCACGGACCTGTGTTTTTAGTAAACAGTCGCTTCCCCCTGGCCTCTGCGACCCCCACCAGCTCACACAGCAAGTGTGATCACCAGCGAAGGCCCCCCTTCTCCCGAAGTTACGGGGGCAATTTGCCGAGTTCCTTAACCACAGTTCACCCGATCGCCTTAGTATTCTCTACCTGACCACCTGAGTCGGTTTAGGGTACGGGCCGCCACGACACTCACTAGAGGCTTTTCTCGGCAGCATAGGATCACCCACTTCGCCACAATCGGCTCGGCATCACATCTCAGACTTAATGCGTTGCGGATTTGCCTACAACACGTCCTACATGCTTACCCCAGGACAACCATCGCCTGGGCTGGGCTACCTTCCTGCGTCACCCCATCGCTTACCTACTACCAGTTCAGGCCAGGCGTTCAGCCTCACCCCAAGCCCGAAGGCCAACAGGGGACTTAAGGACCCTTAGTATCACTGGATTCAGTATTGGCGCATCGTAGCGGGTACGGGAATATCAACCCGTTGTCCATCGACTACGCCTGTCGGCCTCGCCTTAGGTCCCGACTTACCCTGGGCGGATTAGCCTGCCCCAGGAACCCTTGGTCATCCGGCGCAGAAGTTTCTCACTTCTGATTCGCTACTCATGCCTGCATTCTCACTCGCACGGCCTCCACAGCTGGATCACTCCGCTGCTTCCCCGGCCGCACGACGCTCCCCTACCCATCCACACACCTAGACAGACAAGCTGCCAGACTAAAAGTGTGAATGCCACGACTTCGGCGGTGTACTTGAGCCCCGCTACATTGTCGGCGCGGAATCACTTGACCAGTGAGCTATTACGCACTCTTTCAAGGGTGGCTGCTTCTAAGCCAACCTCCTGGTTGTCACTGCGACTCCACATCCTTTCCCACTTAGCACACGCTTAGGGGCCTTAGTCGGTGGTCTGGGCTGTTTCCCTCTCGACTACGGAGCTTATCCCCCGCAGTCTCACTGCCACGCTCTCACTTACCGGCATTCGGAGTTTGGCTGACGTCAGTAACCTTGTCGGGCCCATTAGCCATCCAGTGCTCTACCTCCGGCAAGAAACACGCGACGCTGCACCTAAATGCATTTCGGGGAGAACCAGCTATCACGGAGTTTGATTGGCCTTTCACCCCTAAACACAGGTCATCCCCCAGGTTTTCAACCCTGGTGGGTTCGGTCCTCCACGCGGTCTTACCCGCGCTTCAACCTGCCCATGCCTAGATCACTCCGCTTCGGGTCTACAGCATGCGACTCAAACGCCCTCTTCAGACTCGCTTTCGCTACGGCTCCCCCACACGGGTTAACCTCGCCACACACCATAACTCGCAGGCTCATTCTTCAAAAGGCACGCAGTCACATCACAAACACTCCGAAAAGTGTTTACGCTCCTACGGCTTGTAGGCACACGGTTTCAGGTACTATTTCACGACCCCTCACCGGGGCGCTTTTCACCTTTCCCTCACGGTACTTGTTCACTATCGGTCATCAGGGAGTATTTAGGCTTACCAGGTGGTCCTGGCAGATTCACACAGGATTTCTCGGGCCCCGTGCTACTTGGGATCCCCTCCAACAGTCCAACCAATTTCGCCTACCCGACTCTCACGGTCTACGGCGCCACTTCCCAGAAGCTTCGACTATCGGAAGGATTTCTTACTGTTCACGGTCTCGGCAGAAACCGTAAGAGGGTCCCACAACCCCGTAAACGCAACGCCTGCCGGCTATCACACGCCTACGGTTTAGCCTGATCCGCTTTCGCTCACCACTACTCACGGAATCACTATTTGTTTTCTCTTCCTACGGGTACTGAGATGTTTCACTTCCCCGCGTTACCACCAACCGCCCTATACATTCAGGCGGAGGCAACACCACATGACTGGTGCTAGGTTTCCCCATTCGGACATCCCCGGATCAAAGTCTGGTTGGCGACTCCCCGGGGCTTAACGCAGCCTCCCACGTCCTTCATCGGCTCCTGATGCCAAGGCATCCACCGTGTGCCCTAAAAAACTTGGCCACAAAGATGCTCGCGTCCACTATGCAAATCTCAAACAACAAACAGCAACCTCTCGAACCTGCCACCAACACCCCTCACGACACGCGTGACGAGCTGGTCTGGCAGATGATCGGTCCTGCATGAGGGTCAAACAGACAGCAAGCCCGCCTCAGCGGGCCAGCCTTGGTGTCCGTTTCCTCAGGACCCAACAGTGTGTTCAACCCAGGACGACCCCCGACTCTCACGCTCCCACTCCCTTAGCGAACCAAGGGGCGGTACTAGCAAGATCCGGCCGATCAGGCCCGGTTGAGTAGCCAGTGCTCCACTAATGAGCGCGCCGAGCGTGAGACGTTCGCTCACGAACACGACATGGACCCCCACGATCCCCGAAGGGATCGGTGAAGGGCCGGTGCTCCTTAGAAAGGAGGTGATCCAGCCGCACCTTCCGGTACGGCTACCTTGTTACGACTTCGTCCCAATCGCCAGCCCCACCTTCGACCGCTCCCCCCAGACAAGCTGGTTGGGCCACGGGCTTCGGGTGTTGCCGACTTTCGTGACGTGACGGGCGGTGTGTACAAGGCCCGGGAACGTATTCACCGCAGCGTTGCTGATCTGCGATTACTAGCGACTCCGACTTCATGGGGTCGAGTTGCAGACCCCAATCCGAACTGAGACCGGCTTTTAGGGATTCGCTCCACCTTGCGGTATCGCAACCCTCTGTACCGGCCATTGTAGCATGTTTGCAGCCCAAGACATAAGGGGCATGATGACTTGACGTCGTCCCCACCTTCCTCCGAGTTGACCCCGGCAGTCTCCAATGAGTCCCCAACCACCCCGAAGGATGTTGCTGGCAACATTGAACAAGGGTTGCGCTCGTTGCGGGACTTAACCCAACATCTCACGACACGAGCTGACGACAGCCATGCACCACCTGTCACCCAGTCCGAAGAGGGCTCCATCTCTGAAGCTTTCCGGGCGATGTCAAGCCTTGGTAAGGTTCTTCGCGTTGCGTCGAATTAAGCAACATGCTCCGCCGCTTGTGCGGGCCCCCGTCAATTCCTTTGAGTTTTAGCCTTGCGGCCGTACTCCCCAGGCGGGGCGCTTAATGCGTTAGCTACGGCGCGGAAACCGTGGAAGGTCCCCACACCTAGCGCCCAACGTTTACAGCGTGGACTACCAGGGTATCTAATCCTGTTCGCTCCCCACGCTTTCGCTCCTCAGCGTCAGGTAAGGCCCAGAGAACCGCCTTCGCCACCGGTGTTCCTCCTGATATCTGCGCATTTCACCGCTACACCAGGAATTCCGTTCTCCCCTACCTACCTCTAGCCAGCCCGTATCGAATGCAGACCTGGAGTTAAGCCCCAAGCTTTCACACCCGACGTGACAAGCCACCTACGAGCTCTTTACGCCCAATAATTCCGGACAACGCTTGCGCCCTACGTATTACCGCGGCTGCTGGCACGTAGTTAGCCGGCGCTTCTTCTGCAGGTACACGTCAACTTCGTCCCTGCTGAAAGAGGTTTACAACCCGAAGGCCGTCATCCCCCACGCGGCGTCGCTGCGTCAGGCTTTCGCCCATTGCGCAATATTCCCCACTGCTGCCTCCCGTAGGAGTCTGGGCCGTGTCTCAGTCCCAGTGTGGCCGGTCGCCCTCTCAGGCCGGCTACCCGTCGTCGCCTTGGTAGGCCATTACCCCACCAACAAGCTGATAGGCCGCGAGTCCATCCCCAACCGAAAAAACTTTCCACACACCATCGATGCCGACATGTGTCATATCCGGTATTAGACCCAGTTTCCCGGGCTTATCCCAGAGTCAGGGGCAGGTTACTCACGTGTTACTCACCCGTTCGCCGCTCGAGTACCCCGAAGGGCCTTTCCGCTCGACTTGCATGTGTTAAGCACGCCGCCAGCGTTCGTCCTGAGCCAGGATCAAACTCTCCAAACAATGTCTGAACAGTCCTTACCCGGCTGAAAGCCCACCACCATCCCCGACCACAAGGCCCGGGAACGCGATGGATGTTCAACCAAAGGAATCCGTCCCCCACCCCGCAAAGGAGTGGTTAGGACAGGGTTGTGCTTCATGCACTGGCTTTTAACACACTGTTGAGTTCTCAAGAAACGGACGCGTACACCCGGCCACCCGGACCCGTTCGGGCCGACCGCCAGGGGCGTTCCATTTCGTACTACCATTCTAGTGAATCCGCGTGATTCGTGTCAAACTGTCGGTTTTCCCGACCCTCGACCCGAACCCGTCGCAACCGCTAGGATGTCGACCGCCCTGCTTCCAGGGCAACCCCTCTAACTTACTCCAACATCCGGTCGATGTCCAACCGGTCTCCGTCGTGACGCGAACGCCCCGACGAAGGGAGATGATCAGAGGGATGGTCCCGAAGTGCTGGTGATCTTCACCGGCTCCCTCGGGCCTGTGAACTCTATGTACGACGCCGGGGTCCGTCAAATCGAAGTGCGCTCCCTGCGCGGACGTGTTTTCCGCCTGCTGGGTAGAGATCGAACATGACGGACCAAAGAGTGTTGCCCAGGGCACTCGTCGTGCTTCTCTGCACCGCAGGCGCGGTGGTCACCCTGGCGGGAATCCGGGAGGTCGGATCGATCGTCGGGCCGGTGCTGCTCGCACTCGTCCTGGTCCTGGCGGTCTCCCCGGTCAGAACCTGGCTCCGCGGGCGCGGGGCCCCGGGATGGACGCTGGTCGCGGCCCCGCTGGTGCTGGTCCTGCTGATCCTGCTCGGCATGATGGCCATCCTCATCCTGGCGGTCGCGCAGCTCGCGGGGCTCGCGCCCACGTACCAGAAACAGTTCGGCGAGCTCGTCGTGCAGGCGCAGCAGTTCGCGGCCGGGCTGGGGATCGGCACCGATCAGATGAACCAGGCGATCAAGTCGTTCGATCCCGGCAAGATCTTCGCGCTCGCCCAGGGGTTCGTCAGCGGCCTGCTGGGGGCGTTCTCCGGTCTGATCCTCATCGTCGTCCTGGTCCTGGCCATGTGCCTGGACGCGCGGGCCTTCTCCGGGGTGCTGAAGGCGGGAGCGGCGCGCAGGCCCCTGCTGATCGAGGCGCTCCGGAACTTCGCCCGCAAGACCCGCCGCTACCTCCTGGTCTCGACGGTGTTCGGGCTGATCTGCGCGGTACTGGACGTGGGCGCCCTGTGGTTCCTCGGTGTGCCGCTCCCGCTCCTCTGGGGCGTGCTGGCGTTGATCACGAACTACATCCCCAACGTCGGTTTCGTGCTGGGACTGGTCCCTCCCGCGTTGCTCGCCCTCCTGGAGGGCGGGATCAAGACCATGATCTTCGTGATCGCGGCCTACATGGTGATCAACTTCGTGGTGCAGTCGCTGATCCAGCCCAAGTTCCTCGGGGACGCCGTCGGCCTGTCCACCACGGTGACCCTGCTGTCCCTCATCCTGTGGGCGTTCCTGCTCGGCCCGCTGGGCGCGCTGCTGGCCATCCCGCTCAGCCTGCTGGTCCG